>NZ_QCZJ01000025.1 GCF_003075435.1 Terrimonas sp.
TCTAACTCTCTGACTACTTTTTGCTTAAAGCTAATACTATACCGGATCACCGTTTGGACATCTCTTGTCATGGTATTACAGATTTTTTTGTTCTTAAATCTGTCTACTTATGCTAGGACAAGACATAAACCCCTGATAGCTGATACCTGACAACCGATAGCTAAGAAAATTTCATTTATACGTATAACTTTTTTACATTTGTAGTATAAACATGCTACCAATGGATGCCAAAGTAACTTTAAGCTTTAATGCCGAAGTAATTAAGCAGGCAAAAGCATATGCCGAATCGCAGGGTTTGAGTTTATCCCGCCTTATTGAGTTGCTTTTACAAAAAGTGATCAGCACCGGCCAGCATAATAACATCGAGCATATACCCATAGAAGATTGGGTAAGCATGGTGGCTGAAGGTCCGGCTGAATATAAAACCAAAGCGCTTTCCAAAAAGAAAAAGAAAGAATTTTACGAAAGCCGTAAATAGCCTTGTTGTGAAAGTATTTATTGACGCTAATATCCTGGTGGCTGTTATAAATAAAGAGTATCCCTTATATACTTATGCATCCCGCGTATTGAGCTGGATAACCACTAATAAACATCAGCCTGTTACTACCTCTGTAAGCCTTGCAATCACTTTTTATTTTGCAGAAAAAAAACATGGTACATCATCTGCTAAAGAACGCATCGCTTTGATGGCAGAACATTTAATCATTGCTGATTGTGGCAAAACAGAAGTATTGCAGGCTGCCACTGAAAAAAAGGTAAAAGATTTTGAAGACGGGCTGCAATATTTTGCAGCATTGAATACCGGTTGTAGTTGCATTGTAACGGAAAATGTAAGAGATTTCTATTTCGCTAAAATTGATGTATTGAATGCGAAAGATTTTTTGTTGAAGTTTTATAATAGAATGTAAAGCTGCAGTTATTTACAATTGATAGAGGCGATAAGATAGGAGTGCCAAGCGAAGACGCTTAACATAGAAAGGAACGTGCAGTTCGATACCAGGGTGACGTGCTTTCTGCAGCGGCGCAGGTCATGCAGCCAATAAATCAATCTCGTGATCTCTGATCTAATCAGCGAGAATTTAAAATATATCATGAAATATTTGTTTGTAATAAAAAAGGTTTTACATTTGGTATGTACGAACATACAGACAAAGTAATAGATACGATGACCGATTTTATTATAGATCACAGCAGCGCGGTGCCGCTGCATCTGCAGGTAGAGGATATGTTGAGGAAGCTGATAGAAAAACCGGAATACAAGGATGGAGGAAAGCTGTTGCCCAATGAAATAAATATGGCAAAGCGGCTGGGGGTTTCGAGGAGCACGGTAAGGCAGGCAACCAATAAGCTGGTTTATGAAAGCCTGCTGATCCGTAAAAAAGGCGTGGGCACAAGGGTTGCCAAAAATAATATTTCCACCCGGCTCAACAAATGGACCAGCTTTACGCATGAAATGGATGAAAAAGGGTTGCCTTTTAAAAATTATAGCATAAAAGTGCATATGGTAGTGCCCGATAAGGAGATCCAGCAGCTCTTCGGTATCAGCAAGGGTGAAAAGATATTAAAAATGGAAAGGCTGCGGGGCCCGGAATCGGGACCGGTGGTATATTTCGTATCTTATTTTCATCCGCGTACCGGCTTATCCATGGAAGATGATTTTTCGAAACCATTGTACGAAACGCTTGAAAGGGATCATCATATTGTGGCATCGGTTTCAAAGGAAGGGATCAGCGCTATACTTGCCGACGCGCAACTGAGCAAGGTACTGAACGTTAAAGCCGGAGATCCTATTCTTTTCAGGAAAAGAGTGGTTTGCGATCCGGGGGACCGGCCTTTTGAATATAACCTGGGCTACTACCGTGCCGATAGGTTTACCTATACCATAGATATAGAAAGAGCATAACAGGCTGGCATTAGATATAGGAAAGGAGGAAATTATTTTTGTTCAGTAATATGTACGAACATTTATACATAATGCATACATAGTAATATTATGTAGTGTTAAGTCAAGCAAATTTTGTCTGTGTGTTATCGTGAAAAGTGAGAAGATAAAGGTGAAAGCATGTTTCACGCCTCACATTTCACGTTTGACACAACAATAGGAGCTGTTGCCATTTTATAATTTTAAATATTAACGATGAAGCCTGCAACGATCAAAATGCCTGCCGCATTATTATCAGCCTTTTTCTGCCTGCTCTTTTGCAATGGGCTATCTGCTCAGCATAATACAAAAACCATCAGCGGCGTTGTTACTTCCATCTCCGGCGAACCTTTGCCCGGAGCCAGCATTGCTGTAAAAGGCAATGCCTCCGTCATCACCAAAGCCGCACAGGATGGATCTTTTTCCCTTACAGTGCCCGGTGGTAAATATGTACTGGTCATCTCCTACTCGGGATATGTTACACGGGAAATTACTGACAACAGAGTAAGCGTATTTGATATCCGCCTCACTGAAAATCCTGCGGAGCTGTCAACCGTTGTAGTGATCGGATACGGCACCGCCAGGAAAAGTGATCTTACAGGCTCGGTTGCATCTGTAAAAGCTGATGAGCTGAAAGCAGTACCTGTCACTTCGCTCGACCAGGCGCTTCAGGGAAGAGCTGCCGGCGTGCAGGTTACCCAAAACTCCGGCAAGCCCGGCGCGGAAACGTCTATACGTATACGTGGCACCAGCTCTATCAATGCCGGCAATGAACCGCTGTATGTAATTGATGGTATGCTGGTGAGCAGCGATGGCGGAGACCTGAGCGCCGGCGGCACCCGCGGTCCGCGGCTCAGCCCTTTATCTTCCATTAATCCCGGCGATATAGAATCTGTTGAAATATTAAAAGATGCTTCCGCTACGGCGATCTATGGCAGCCGCGGCGCTAATGGTGTAGTGTTGATCACCACTAAAAAAGGAAGATCCGGGAAAGGCACCCTTTCTTTCGAGACCTATTATGGGGTGCAGTCGGTAGCCAACAAGCTGCAACTGATGAATGCCGCCGAATTTGCCGACCTGGTGAATGACGCTAAGCTGAATGCGAATCAAACGCCCATCTATGTAAATCCTCCTAACCTCGGTAAAGGCACAGACTGGCAGGGGGAGCTGTTCAGAAAAGCGCCTATGGCCAATTACCAGTTGTCTTTTTCCGGCGGCGACGATAAAACGAAATATGCTATCTCCGGCTCTTATTTCGATCAAAAAGGGATCATACTTAATTCTGATTTTAAAAGATATGCTTTCCGTACCAATCTTGAAAGAAAGGTATTTGATAACCTGACCGCAGGCGCCACAGTGGCTTATTCGAGGATCAATAGTACAGGCGTATTGACCAATGCCGGGCAAATAGTGCCGGGAGTGGTAACATCAGCCTTGCTGTTCAATCCCGTACTGCCGGTATATGATTCCACAGCAGACGGGGGATACACTTTTGAGAATGACAGGGGAAAAGTGCTGGGCAACCCTATAGCCGAAGCAAAGGAATATACTTCTACTACCATATTGTCGCGGATATTGGGCAATGTGTTTTTAAGATACAATTTTACTCCCCGGCTTAGCTTTAAAACAAGCTTTGGATTAGACGCATTTACGAATGAAGAGGGAAGCTTCGGTCCCAATTTCTTAAAGCGCACACAGGCAAGTCTTGGGGAAGCATCCATAGGCAAAACAACCGGCTACACCTGGCTGAATGAAAATACGCTCGCTTACAACAACACTTTTAATACAAGACATACTATTGATGCTGTTGCGGGATATACCCTTCAGCAGTTTGCTAACGACAAGCTCTTTGTATATGCATTTGATTTCCCGGATAACCGGACGGGATACCATAACATCGGCGCTGCGCTGAAACCGCAAAAACCTTCCAATTCGGAATCTGCATGGAGCATGGTATCTTACCTGGCAAGGGTGAATTATACCCTAAACGATAAATACCTGCTCACGCTCACAGGCCGTGTGGACGGCTCTTCAAAATTTGCGGAAGGCAATAAATACGGCTTCTTTCCTTCGGGAGCTTTTGCGTGGCGGGTATCTAAAGAAAATTTCATGCAGCAGGTGCATGCCGTTTCTGATCTGAAATTGAGAGCCAGCTACGGCGTATTAGGCAACCAGGCAATACCTCCTTACCAGTCCCTGGCGCTGGTAGGGCCGTATGGCGAAGGTACTTTTCATGCAGGATCGCAAACAGAAGTATATACCGGACAGGAACCGTTGTCGTATGTGAATACAAAACTGAAATGGGAAACCACCCGCCAGCTTGATCTGGGTATTGATCTTTCTTTATTTAATAACCGGGTCAGCTTTACGGGAGATTATTATCAAAAGAAAACATTCGATCTGTTATTATCAAGCCCTATTCCGTTAACTACAGGTTTTTATACCACCCTTTTAAACATCGGGAATATAGAAAACCATGGTGTTGACCTGGATCTGCGCACTTTAAATACCGTAGGCAAATTTGAATGGACATCCGCTTTAAACTTTTCACTGAACAGGAATAAGATCACACAGATCAACAGCGAAACAGATATCATTCTTGAGAATGCGCTGCTGCTGCGCAACGGCGTATCCATCGGCACGTTCTACGGTTATATTTTTGATGGTATTTTTCAGACAGACGCTGAAGCTGCCGGCAGTCCTGTGCTCGTCGGGCAGGAGGCTTCCAGCTCTAACCCCGCCTCTGTTGCGAAGGCAGGAGACAGAAAGTACAGGGATGTGAGCAAGGATGGAAAGATTGATGTTAATGACCGCACCATACTCGGCAGCGCCATGCCCAAATTCACTTACGGGTTCACCAATACTTTTTCATTCAGGAATATTGACCTGTCTGTATTCCTGCAGGGATCTTACGGCAATAAGATGGCCAACTTCAATAGCTATGACCTGCTGAATTTCACAGGTCAGAATAATGTATTGGCTGAAGCGGGCGTAAACAGGTGGACGCCCGAAAATCCCGGCAACAAATATCCCCGCGCTCTGGCAGCAGGCAGCCTCGACCAGGGAATCTTTTCAACAGCTATACTGGAAGATGCATCCTACCTGCGTATTAAAAATATTACGCTCAGCTACCGGCTTTCATCGTCAGCAGCATCAAGGCTGGGAATGTCAAATCTTCGGATATACGTAAGCGGTAGTAACCTTTGGACATTTACCAAATATTCCGGCTATGATCCTGAAGCCAATACCTACGGGCAAAGCACCACACTGGTAGGCATAGACCTGGGAGGATACCCGCAAACACGTATTCTTCAACTGGGATTAAGCGCATCTTTCTAAACACTCCAAGCTTTTAATTATGAAATACAATAACATATACCTGATCATAGCCGCAACGCTTGGCACCGTTATATTTTCTTCCTGCAAAAAATTCCTGGAAGAAGATCCCAAAAGCCAGGTAACGATCACCAACTACTATAAAACAGAAGCGGATGCCATATCTGCCGTCAACTCCATTTATGCATATCTCAACTCCATCAGCACCGGTACTACGGCAGGCGTATACCACAGCACATTCTGGGTAACGATGGGATTAGCCTCCGATGAACTGCTGAATAACCAGGTAGCCGCTCCGCAATTCGATCAACTGGCAACCTTTACCTATACTTCGCAAAATAGCGCGCTTGAAGAAATATGGGCAATGCATTATAAAACCATTACCATTGCCAATATAGCCATAGCACGCATACCGGGCATAGCCATGAATGAATCGCTGAAAAACAGGCTGGTGGGAGAAGCGAAATTTTTAAGAGCGCTGATGTATTTTAATATGGTGCGCATGTTTGGCAGCATTCCCCTGCTGGTAGAAGAAAATAATCCGCTGACGCCTCCTCCTGCTTCGGCTGAAACCATATATGCACAGATCACCAGTGATCTTGATTTTGCTGCGGATAATCTTCCCGACAGCTATGATCCGGGTAACGGCAGGGGGCGCGCCACGAATGGTGCTGCCAATGCACTGCTGGCAAAAGTTTACCTTACACAAAAGCAATGGGACAAAGCTGCCACTACTGCAAAAAAAGTGATTGATTCCAACCGGTATGCACTGTGGGAAGATTTTGCAGATGTATTTAAGCTCTCCAGCCGCAATGGGAAAGAAGCGATATTTTCCGTAGGGTTCGGGGATGCAGGTGGCGCCATCATATTCTGGGAAGCAGGCCAGTTCCAGGTAAGGCTTTTGCCTCCCGACTTAAGTGTGGAAGGCGTAAAAAATGCGCAGGGCTGGCAGATCCCTACAGAGTACTTATATAACCGGTACGATGCAGACGACAGGAGAAGAGCCGTAACTTTTATTACTGAGATCAATGATCCGGCCACAGGCCCAAAAACGATCAGGCCCTATATACAAAAATACTGGGATCGTGCTGCAGAGCCTACCGGCAATGAATCTTCAAATGATTTTCCTGTATTGCGCTATGCGGATGTATTGCTCATGTATGCAGAAGCCAGTAACGAATTGGGGCAAACAGTTGTAGCTGAAGAGTATATTAATAAAATAAGAAAGAGAGCGCGGTTTAATGGTACGAACTATCTGCCAACGGTGCCGGATTATTCAGGGTTGAGTAAAGACCAGGTGCGCGACGCCATCATTAAGGAACGGCTGCTTGAGTTTGTGGCAGAAGGACAAAGGTGGTTTGATCTTGCCCGTACCAATACGCTGACAGAGAAAGTGCCTTTGGCCAAACCCGGCGTTACACCACAAACTAAAAATTACCTGTTCCCTATCCCGCAGAGAGAAATAGACCTGAACAATTCCCTGGAACAAAATACCGGGTATTGAGAGATGGCAGACGTGGGAAGCGAGATGTGAAATGTGAGATGATAAATGTGAGACGGCATAATTTCACTTTTCTCATTTCACTTCTCACGATGAGCAATAACATAATATAATTGACATAAAGTATAACAACATTTAAAACATTGGCATTGAAGAAATCGAACTTTAACAAATTTCCCTCTGTAGCCGTCAACGGGCTTACAGCTATTGAAGGTTGGGCAGATATCCTGGATGCGATTAATACTAAACTTAGTGAAGCCGGCTCTTCCCGGCATAAAACAATTGTAATTGAATGTTACCAGGGAGTGGTCATACAACCTCTTATAACGCAACTGGAAGAAAGTATACCCGGTTTAAAATGTATTAACGCGGAAACAGCATTGCGCAGCAGTGAAGAAATAGCAGAGATGGTCTACCCCTTTGTTACCGACGACCCGGTATTCGGTTATATCACTTCTCTTACTATACAGCATTTTTTTGATCCTGGGAAAATACAGCACCTGCAACGGGAGCTCTCAGATACTCCGGGAATACGGTGTATATATGGCACAGGAGCTTCCCTGATCGCACCTGATCCGGATATTTTCATTTATGCCGATATGCCCCGCTGGGAAATACAGTTGCGCTTTCGCAGAAATGAAGTTTCCAACCTGGGCGCGGATAACAAGAAAGCGGAATTTTCTTACCAGTACAGGCGCGCCTTCTTTGTAGACTGGCGTGTACTGGATCGTTTTAAACAAGAACTGTTCGGCAAATGGGACTATGTGCTGGATACTACCGGTGCCGCACAACCGAAGATGGTAAGCGGCGAAGCTTATTTTAAGGCCCTCGAATTAACAGCCGGTCAGCCTTTCAGGGTAGTGCCGTTTTTTGATCCCGGCCCCTGGGGAGGGCAATGGCTGAAAGAAGTATGTGACCTGGATCGTTCGGCAACCAATTATGCATGGGGCTTTGATTGTGTGCCTGAAGAAAACAGCCTGCTGCTGAATTTTGAAGGCGTGGTTTTTGAAACGCCTGCCATCAACCTGGTGTTCTGTCAGCCAAAGCAACTGCTTGGCGAAAAAGTATATGAAGCTTTCGGAGCGGAATTTCCCATACGATTCGATTTCCTGGATACTATGCAGGGTGGCAATCTCAGCCTGCAGGTACATCCCTTAAAATCCTATATCAGGGAAAAATTCGGAATGGCATATACTCAGGATGAGAGCTACTATATGCTGGAAGCAGCGGATGATGCGATCGCCTTTTTAGGGCTGAACGAAAATATTGAACCTGCAAAAATGCTGGCAGCTTTGGAAGAGGCGCAGCAAAATGGCGTAAGCTTTCCAGCGGAAGCATATGTGCAGAAATGGCCCATTAAAAAACACGATCACCTCCTGATACCTGCCGGCACCGTGCATTGTTCCGGCGCTAACAGTGTGGTACTGGAGATCAGCGCTACGCCGTATATCTTCACCTTTAAGCTATGGGACTGGGACAGGCCCGGCCTGGATGGCAAGCCACGCCCTATTTCCCTGGAACATGGAAAAAATGCTATCCAGTGGAACAGGACTGCCTCCTGGGTAAAAGATAATATCATTAATCATATACAAAAAGTTGCCGAAGGAGACGGATGGACAGAAGAATCTACCGGACTGCACCCCGATTCATTTATCGAAACAAGGCGTCACCGGTTTACTAAAAAAGTAGCCCATCATACCGGCGGCGTTGTAAATGTTATCAACCTGGTAGAGGGACGCGAAGTTATCATTGAAAGCCCTGCCGGCGCTTTTGCCCCGATGGTAATTCATTATGTTGAAACATTCATTGTTCCCGCCGGCGTGGGAGCATATACCATTCGCCCTTACGGAGAGAGCGAAGGAAAACCTTGTGTTACACTAAAGGCTTATGTAAGAAAGGAAAACCTGATTGATTATAAAATTAATGAACGCTGATGCGAAACAACTTAAAATACGTTTATCAATATACCGTTGTTGCCGCAGTGGGAGGTTTATTATTCGGGTATGACACTGCCGTGATCTCAGGCGCTATTGGTTTTATACAAAAGCAATACGGGCTCTCCGCTGCCATGACCGGCTGGGCTGCTTCCTGCGCGCTTATAGGCTGTATGCTGGGTGCTATGATGGCAGGATGGCTGAGCGACAGCTTCGGCAGGAAAAAAGTATTGCTCCTGTCGGCACTGGCATTTGCGGTTTCTTCCCTGGGCATCCTGCCGGCATCAGGCCTTTCCTGGTTTGTTTTTTTCAGGATGATCGGTGGTATCGGCATTGGCATCGCCTCCATTGTTTCTCCCATGTATATTTCGGAAATAGCGCCTGCGCATATACGTGGCCGGCTTATTTCCATTTACCAGCTTGGCATTGTGCTGGGTATTCTCCTCATTTATTTTGTCAACGCCGTTATTGCCGGAATGTATGATGAAAGCTGGAATATCACAACGGGGTGGCGGTATATGTTTGGGTCAGGGCTTATTCCCTCCCTGGCTTTTGTGTTATTGTTATTTACGGTGCCGGAAAGCCCGCGCTGGCTGGCCCGGCAAAACCTGTGGCAGAAAGCAGAAGCTGTACTGAACAAAGTGAGTGAAGCAAATGTAGCGGAGGAATTAAATAATATCCGCATTGCATTGCATACAAGAGAAGGCGGTTTTAAAGAATTGTTTAAGCCCGGCCTGCGCAAGGCTTTGGCAATAGGTATTATCCTTTCTGTTTTTTCGCAGGTCACTGGTATTAATGTGATCATGTATTATGCGCCGGAGATATTCAAAGCTACCGGTGAGGGCACTTCATCCGCCCTGGTACAAACAGTGCTGGTAGGTGGCATTAATGCTGTGATGACGCTCGTTGCTATAAAATATGTAGACAGGCTCGGGCGTAAAAAACTGCTGTTAACAGGTGCGGCAGGAATGGCAGTATGTCTTGCCGTAATAGGCTGGGCGTTTTACAACCAGATGACCACCGGCTACTGGGTGCTTGCAGGTATACTCCTGTATATCTGCTTCTTTGCCATGTCGCTCGGGCCGCTCACGTTTGTGGTGGTATCAGAGATATTTCCTACCCATGTGCGGGGAAGGGCAATGTCTGTCGCTATATTTTTTCTTTGGTTATCAGTATATATTGTTTCGCAAACTTTTCCCATGCTGCTGAACGCTATCGGAAGCGCTTATACATTCTGGATATATATGATCATGTCGGTGCTTGCTTTCCTGTTTGTGTGGAAGCAGGTGCCTGAAACCAGGGAAAAGACGCTTGAAGAAATTGAACAAATGTGGTCTGCATTAAAATGATTTTAAAAATTTAAACTATAACGATTATGCTACGCTGTAAGCCTTTTGCATGTATAACCCTTTTGCTGCTGCTGACTGCAGCCGGTTGTAAAAAGGATTCCAACAATGAAAATGGTCTTTTGTTAAAGCTTACGCCTGATAACGTAACTGGTAAATCGGGCCGTATTGTTGAAGCTACTTTATCCATTACATCCGCAACGCCTGTTAAAAGCATTGTGATCTATAAAACCATCAATCTTAAACGCGATAATACCTTCGGCGGCAGTGGTACTGAAACAGTCAGCCCGGTAAGCACAGGAACCGACACCTATGAATATAAATTCACTTACCAGCTCCTGGGAGAGGAAGTAGACAAGCTGGTTGGATTTAACTTTCACGTAGAAAATAATAATGGTTCGGCGGCAGAAAAAGACCTCACTGTCAATACCACCACTTCCGGGCAGCAGATCATGTACAGCCGGAAATGGAAGCTGATCTCAAGAATGTGGATCTCTGTAACTCCTCCTGCGGAGGATATGAAAGAATGTGAGAAAGATGATGTTTATTCCTGGAACGAAGACAGCACCTATAACATTAATTTCGGAAGCAATGCCTGTACCTTCGACGGTTTTAATGTGTTTGACCGCTGGGAGCTGAGCGAAGATGAAAAAACACTGACACAGGTATATCATTCCCTGTTTGATCCTGCTGCCATCACTACCGAAACCTATACTGTCAAAACGTTGACAAGCACAAAGATCGTCATGTCGCAGTTGATTGACCTCACAGTATTCGGTTTAACAGATCATGAAGAATTTGAATCCACTTTTGAACCGGCGCCATAAAATAAACAAGCATGAAAGATTTTAAGAAGACAGCATTTATCGCGGCGGCATTTGCCATCATGTCCTGCAACAATAATGATATAAACAATAAAGCTGAAGAAGACAGCCTGTCCTTAACACACCTGCAGTTCAGCGTGGAACGGGCAGAAGACTGGTCGGGCATGTTCCTGCGCAAGCACGGATGGTTTGGAGGAGACGGTATATTTGCAACAACGGCAAACGGCGTTGAAAAAGAAGGGTCGGCAAAAGAAAGCGAAACAATGATCTGGTTCAGCGATACCATGTTTGGCGATATCATCAATGATTCTTTGCAGACCGGCTATGGAATGATCAACAATTCCGTTGCCTGTCTGCAGGGAGGAAAGCCTGATACGGCTTCTATCCGTTTTTACTGGGATCAAACTCCGGAAGGAAAGCCTACATCTGTTTTTATTCCTCAAACACCTGCTGCTAAAGAAAAAGAGTATTACTGGCTGGGAGATGGCTTTACCAACCAGGAAAAAAATAATGATATCTATATTTTCGGGTACCGTATCAGCAATATTCCGGGGGTAGCTGTTTTCGGATTCAAAGAAGAGGGTAATACACTCATCACTATCCCGGCCAACGAAAAGCCGCCATACAAAAACATGCGCCAGTTGGATATTCCTTTCTTTCAGAACCAGCCGGTGGATGCTGTAGGATCGTTTGGAGCAGGTATACTCGTAAATACTGCCAAAGCCGGAGCGGCAAAGCCAGATGGTTATGTATATATCTATGGCGTGAGAGGTAAAGCAAAAGAAGTGATGGTGGCACGTGTGAAGCCTGCCGGTATTGAAACCTTCAGCGAATGGAGATTCTGGAATGGTACAGACTGGGCCGCTGATGTGAACGACATTAAACCCATAGCCGACAGGGCATCCAACGAGCTGAGTGTTACACCACTGGCTGATGGCAGGTACCTGATGGTTTTTCAAAAAGACGGGTTGGGAAAATTTGTAGGTATGCGGTTGGGCGCTTCGCCCGCAGGCCCGTTCGGGCCTATAATAGATGTATATGATGTAAGTGAAGACCTGAAAGAGAGTAAAAATCTTTTTCCCTATAACGCCAAGGCCCATCCGGTAATCTCTGCGCCGGGTGAGTTATTAATCAGCTATAATATCAATTCATTCGATTTTGACAAAGACATAAAATTATTTCCCAATCTCTACCGGCCGAGGTTTATACGCCTGAAGTACCGGTTGGGTAAAGAGTAAGCCTGGTTGCAGGTTGCAGGTTACAGGTACTCAAACTAAAAACCTGTAGCTAAATAGTAAGCCTGCGGCTAACAACCTGTAACCTGCAACCTGTAACTTCCCTCATCCTTCAAAGTTCATGCATGAAAATACGTTCTTCTTTCTTTGTTATTATACTGCTGGCCGGCTGCCATACCATGCAGGCCGGAACACGGAATATTGCAGGTAAAGCAACCATAACCGTATCTACCCAATTAAGTGATGCTTATTCCGGCAACAATGCTGTTGACGGGATAATCGGGATTGACGGTAAAGGAGAATGGGCCTGTGAAGGCAAAACCACTGATTGGGGCTATATCCGTTTTCCCTGGATACAGCTTACCTGGAATGAGCCTCAACTGATCAACAAAATCGTGCTGTACGATCGCCCTTCTCCTGTGGATAATATTGCCGGCGGAAAGCTTATTTTCAGCGATGGCTCTGAATTATGGGTCAACCAGATCCCCGCAGACGGAACAGGTAAGGCAATACAATTTCCGGCGAAGAAAGTTGACTGGGTAAAATTTGTGGTCACCGATGGCAGCGGCGCTGATCTCGGTTTTTCTGAAATAGAAGTATTTCCTTCTCCCGTGCAAATGAATGATTATGTATCGTGGGTAGATCCGTATATAGAGACCAATAGAGGAAGATATTTTTTCTTTATAACCGGGGGTGTTCCGTTTGGTATGGCTACCAGCGCCCCGCTTACCAGGAATAAAAATCAGAACGGCGGAGGATACAACTATAATGAAACGGAAATACTGGGGTTTGAACAGATTCATACCTGGATGATATCGGGCATTGAAATAATGCCGGCGACCGTAAAAGAAAATCCTGCTGCCGGTCAGCAGGGATGGAAATCCGCTTTTAATCATGATGATGAAATTGTACAGCCGGGCTATCACCGTGTGATGCTGCAGGATAATAAAATATGGGTGGAGCAAACCGCAACGGAGCGTGTAAATTTTTACAGGTTCACTTATACAAAAGATACAGATGCCCGTATCATCATTAACCTGGGCGGCTATGTGGCTAACAGCACAATGGAGAATGCGCATATCACCAAAGTAAGCAATACCGAAATAGAAGGCTGGTTCAGCTCGGTGAAAAGATATTGGGGCGGTCCCAAAGAGGTGAAGATATTTTTCGTCATTCAGTTTGATAAATCCTTTGATCACTTAGATGCCTGGCAGGGAACGAACCGGCAACAAAACATAGCCACTGCTTCAGGCGACAGCCTTGCGCTGGGCGCCGCCTATACGCTTAAAAAAGGAGATATGCTGCAAATGAAAATAGGGCTTTCTTATACCACCGTTGCCAATGCAAGGAATAACCTCAACACAGAATGCACTACCTGGGATTTTGAAGCGGTGAAAAATAATACACAGCAGGTATGGAATGAGTGGTTAGGAAAGATCGCGGTAAAAGGAGGATCTGAAAAAAATAAAATAAAGTTCTATACCGATCTCTGGCATGTGCTGCTGGGCAGGCAAAAGATCACGGATGTTTCCGGTGACTATCCTGACAGGACCACCGGCAAAAGAGAAGGCAATTTCACTGATGCTGTTTTCAGGATCAAAACAGTTCCCAAAGATGCGGAAGGCAAACCTGTATTCCAGATGTATAATTCCGATGCATGGTGGCTCACACAATGGAACCTGAATATTCTCTGGGGATTGGCCTGGCCGGAAATGATGGACGAATTTTCCGCATCCATGATCGAGTATGCCAATAACGGTTATTTATTGCCGCGGGGCCCCTGCGGCGGCGGCTATTCTTATATTATGACGAGTTGCCCTGCATCCAATCTTATTGTCAGCACTTATATGAAAGGCCTGTTGACGAAAGTGGATTCCCGTCATGCCTATGACGTGGTGAAGCGGAATCATTTACCGGGCGGTATGCTTGGCTCAAAAGAAGACATCAGTTTTTATACCCAAAAAGGATGGTGGCCGGATAACGCGGGCATTACCATAGAAGCTGCCTTCCAGGATTGGGGCATCGCACAGATGGCATATACATTAGGAAAGAAAAAAGACTATAGCTTTTTCAATAACCGCTCCAAAGGATGGACAAATTGTTTTGACGATCAGACAAAGTGGTTGCTTCCGAAGAATAAAAAGGGTGAGTTTATGCATAAAGACCCGTTGAGCGGCAATGGCTGGATTGAAGCCAATGCATGGCAGGCTACCTGGGGCTTATCGCACGCATTACCGGAGCTTATCACTAAAATGGGCGGGGCGGATACTTTTTGCCAACGGCTCAATTACGCATTTGAGCAATCAAGAGCCAGCAATTTTGTATTCGGCTATACCGAAGGATATGTCAGCTATGCCAACCAGCCGGGCTGCTCCAATGCGCATGTGTTCAGCTATGCCGGCAAACCCTGGCTCACACAATACTGGGTACGCAGGGTAAGAGAACAGGCTTATGGCGATACCACGCCCGATATGGGATATGGAGGGCATGATGAAGACCAGGGGCAAATGGGAGCAGTGAGCGCCCTGATGTCTATCGGGCTTTTCAGTATCACCGGCAATGAGTCTGTTAACCCTGTATATGAAATTACCTCTCCTGTATTTGATGAAGTAGTCATCCGGTTAAACAGGCGCTACTACAGCGGGGATACATTTACCATCACCACTTACAACAACAGCAGCAGCAATGATTATATACAAAAGGCAAGCCTGAACGGGCAACGCTATGATAATTTCTGGTTTTCCCATGATCTCTTTTCAAAAGGCGGCAGGCTGGAGCTTTGGCTGGGAGACAAGCCCAATGAAAAATGGGGCGTAAACCAATTACCTTCGCTGCAACCTAATGCAAAATAATCCAGTTATGAATTTAGTTGCCGGAGCAGATATCGGAGGATCACATATTACCGCAGGACTGGTTGATATAGACAACAGGAAACTGATTGATTCGTCTGTGGTAAGAAAACATATTGACCCGGCAGCGGATAGTGATATTATTATCGGGCAATGGTGTGATGCCATACTTGATTGCCATAAAACTGTCGGCATTACTATTCAGCAAACAGGTATTGCCATGCCCGGGCCTTTTGATTATGTAAACGGCATCAGTTATATTAAAGGGCTGCACAAATATGAAAACCTGTATGGATTGAATGTAAAAAGCATGATGGCAAAACAGTTGCAGGTTGAACCGGCGCAGATCAGTTTTAAGAATGACGCGCAGGCTTTTATGGCGGGAGAATTATTCTGCGGCTGTGCGGCAGGATATAGTAATGTAGTCGGCATTACGCTGGGCACAGGTCTTGGTTCTGCCGTTTATTATAATAATGAACAACGGGAAGGCGACCTGTATTGTATGCCCTTCAGGGAAGGTATGGCGGAAGATTATATCTCCTCACGCTGGTTTGTTTTTGAATATGAAAAGCTCACAGGCAATACAGTAAAAGGTGTAAAAGAACTTGCAGACAGGATGCATACCGACCCGCATGCCGCCCGTTTATTCGAAACCTTTGGCGCCACGCTGGCGGAAGTATTGCTCCTTCGCTATAAGGATCAAAATCCGGAGATCATTTTTATCGGCGGCAATATCGCACATGCCTGGGATTGTTTTATTCCTTCGGCGATCAGATACCTGGAAGAGCGGGATAGTACCATCAGGCTTACAAAAGCTATGCTGGGCGAAAAAGCCGCGCTGATCGGTGCGTGCTGCGGGTAATTGTTATCATAATTTGCCTTTACCCTTCAGCATAAGTTTTTTCCTAGTGTATCATTTTTATCGGCGGCGGGTTCCAAAGTTTTTGTCCTTATACTTCCTATCCCTTAGCTTTATCGTATCAATTCATCACTATGTACAAATTAAGTATTGTTTGCCTGTTAATATTTTTTCAGAGCATTGCTTTTTCACAACCTACGGTATATACTACTGCCAATGCACATTCGCATAATGATTATGAAAAGCCGCAACCTTTTACTGCCGCATACAATCAGCAATTTGGCTCAATAGAGGCGGATATTTTTTTGAAAGATGATGAGCTGTATGTTGCTCACACTGATGACCAGCTGGCGCAGAAACGAACGCTGGAGGCTTTTTACCTGAAACCATTAGCCGCGCTTATAAAAGAAAATAAAGGACTTGCTTACGCTGATAAAAAAAGGCAGTTACAGCTAATGATAGATATTAAAACAGAAGCGGTAAGCACGTTGAACAAACTGATAGAACAAATCAAAAAATATCCTTCGCTTATTACCTGCCCTACTTTAAAAATTGTTATTTCCGGTAACCGGCCGGCGCCTTTTGCTTTTGCCGATTTACCGGACTTTATTCATTTTGACGCGCAGTTTACTGTTGATTACCCTGAAGCTGCTTTAAAAAAAGTAGAAATGTACAGTGATAATTTTAAAAATTATTCTGCATGGAACGGGCAGGGAAATATACCGGAGAAAGATAGTACAGCTATTGCTGCCGCTATTGCCAAAGCACATGCTTTTCATAAAACAGTTCGTTTCTGGAATGCACCTGATACACCCGAAGCCTGGAACTTTTTTATGAATGCAGGTGTTGATTATATAAACACTGATCATATTGCAGAGATAGCTGAGTATCTTAACCGGAAAACGAAAGGCCGCAGGAAAATGTAAATATCGCACGTTGATCATCCACCTTCTCACGAAAAACGCAACTGATAACACTTAAATATTATTATGACTCTGGTCACATTTTATCTGCAGTTTAGTATATACATTTGCACATTCTTATTTCTGTAATGGTAAAATATTTTATAACTGTAATTTTATTAGCCTGTATGATGCTGCAAACTTTCAGCAGCGCTATTATTGTGGTTGATTATTATGCCAATACCGGTAACTATGCTAAAAATTGCGAGAATAAATATGTTCCGCAAATGCATTGTAACGGTAAATGCCAATTGATGCAGAAGTTGAAAAAAGAAGAAAAGAAAGAACAGCAGAATCCTGAAAGAAAGCTGGAGCATAAGAATGAAATTCCGCTCTCATCAAAATCTTTTTTCGCTACATTATTTACGCTTTGCGGAGATGCAGGTAAAATACGATTCCCTGTTTACGCTGAAGGAAAAACTATAAAATTCTCCCGCATTCTTTTCCATCCGCCGGATGCGAAAGCATAAATATCATCATTTTAGCTTGATAAGTTTATTGATATGCTGGTGCATGTATTAGTGTGCCTGCATACAGGCTAATGCTTTTATCAAACATTCATAACAAAACATTCCATGAAACATATTTTATATACAGCGATAATCTCGTTGCTGATTTTTTCTTCCTGCAAAAAAGACAATACCAACGAATATAACAGTAATAATAAGGGAGAGCTTTCCATAGAATTTGACAATATAGTAGGTGGTGAAAATCTCGCGTTAAACACAGGATCGTATACCAATTCCAGCGGTGAAACCTACAAGATCACAACACTTAAATACTTTATCAGTAATATTTCATTAGGAAAAGCTGACGGCACAACGTATACTGTTCCGCAGAATGACAGTTACTTTTTAATTGAAGAAGGTAATGAAGATGCGGATCATGCTTCCATAGAAGTTCCGGAAGGAGAATATAAAACCCTTACGTTTATGGTGGGTATAGATAGCCTGCGCAATACCAAAGATGTAAGTGAAAGAACAGGGGCGCTTGACCCGGCAGGTACTGCTAACGGCATGTATTGGGGCTGGAACAGCGGCTATATTTTCTTTAAAATTGAAGGCACTTCAACTGCATCAACCGCAGACGGGAATATGTTTATGTATCATATAGGTGGTTTTGGCGGATACTCTTCTTCTACCATCAATAATATAAAAACCGTTACGCTCAATTTAGAGCCGGGCGGTACTCCGAAAGTACACCAGGCTAAGGAAACCAATATTCATTTGATGGTTGATATTGCCAAACTTTTTGATAATAAATCACACATTAGTATAAAGGAGCATGCTGCAGTTATGTTTGATGCATACAGCACAACTATTGCAGATAACTACGCTACTATGTTTCGCCATGATCATACAGAAAACTAATGTCATGACCAGGAAATATTGGCTGAGCATAATTATACTTATTTCGGTTATATATGCCTGTAATAAAGATGCAATAACAGAACGGTTTGCAGGTTTTCAAACTCCTGCAAACTTTCCTGAACCGGCATATCATTTCTCCACCAATGAAATCACGCAAAATAAGTTTGAATTAGGACGCAAATTATTTTACGACCCTTTACTGTCGAGGAACAGTACCATCAGTTGCGGAAGCTGTCATATACAAACATCCGCATTTTCACATCATGGTCATAATGTGAGTCATGGCATTGATGATAAACTGGGAACAAGAAATGCGCCTGCTATTATGAATCTTGCGTGGTATAATTCTTTTATGTGGGATGGCGGTGTATTTGATCTTGATCTGCAACCCGTAGCGCCACTTACCAACCATGTGGAGATGGATGAAACAATGGAAAACGTGCTGAAGAAACTTAAAGCGAGTGCTGACTATCCATCATTATTTAATAAAGCTTTTGGTGAGCAGGAAATAACCACGGCTGCTGTGCTTAAAGCACTTTCACAGTTTATGCTGATGTGTGTAAGCAGCAATGCAAAATATGATAGTGTGAAGCGCGGTGAAGGAAAAGCTTTTACTGAGGAAGAGCAAAACGGGTACAAAATTTTTCAGCAGAAATGTAATAGCTGTCATACAGAGCCTTTGTTTACCGATAATAGCTTCAGAAATAACGGACTGACGCCTACTGCTCTTGATGATAAAGGGCGCCAACTGGTTACGCTAAACGACCAGGATGCATACACCTTTAAAGTGCCCAGCCTCAGAAACCTGGGATATACAGCACCTTATATGCACGACGGAAGATTTTATACGCTTGATGCTGCCCTGGAGCATTATAACAGCAAAGTTCAGCAGTCAGCAACCCTTGATCCCCTGCTTAAAAAAGAAACTATTCCGGGCATACGGTTAACCGATGAGGAAAAGAAATATCTCCTTGTGTTCTTAAAAACACTTGACGATCCATCATTTTTAAAAGACAAAAAACTCTCAGAACAATGAAAAAAATAATGATCAGCATATTATTGCTGCTCTCCGTGTCATTGCAGGTTTTGGCATGCGATATATGTGGTTGCGGAGTAGGCAGTTCATATATTGGCATATTACCAGAATTCAATACCAAGATTTTTGGTGTACGGTACAGGTACAGCTCCTTACTTACACATATTGGCTCTGATGGTGTAAATACTTATTTAACCAGCCGGGAGCATTACCGCACAGCTGAATTATGGGGAGGCTGGAATATTACCAAAAATCTGCGTGTAATGGTAACCGTTCCCTATAATTTTAATGAACGCATTAACCAGGGAATAACGCATACAAAAAATGGCATTGGCGATATAACGCTTTCCGGATATTATCAATTACTTAATAAAAGAAAAACACTGAACAATAATAAATTGCTGATACAAAGTTTATGGCTGGGTGCAGGCGTAAAATTGCCAGCAGGTAAATACAATCCTTCTGATAAGGAAAGCAGTAATAATAATACAAATCTTTTTCAACTTGGTACCGGCAGCACAGATTTTAACGCACATGCCATGTATGATCTTCGCCTGCAGGATGCTGGTATAAACGCTACTGCGAGTTATAAAATCAATACAACCAATAAATATGATTATACCTATGGCAATAAACTTAACCTCAGTACTCAGGTATATTATAAGTTCAGAATTCTGAATAAATTAATGCTGGCCCCAAATGCAGGAATCCAGTATGAAACGGCTCAGAAAGATTTAGATGGGAAATACCGGGTAGATGTTTCAGGTGGAAATATTTTAATGGGCACAGCAGGTATTGAAACAGCATTTTCTAAAATAAGCATTGGTGCTAACTGGCAAACTCCGTTGTCACAAAATCTGGCCAACGGATTTGCAAAAGCAGGTAACAGGATAATGGTGCATATGGCGGTTTCGTTGTAAAAAAATCAGCCATTTTAAAAAAGCTATGCAATAAGCGCAACGTATTGTGCTATTGGGTTGTCTGTATATAGTAAAATAAACCATTTGTATATATCTGTTGGCTATAACAGAAATTAGGTTTATTTTTCATGATAAATTCAGACCGTCCTGCATGAGAATATTGCAAACAATACTTATAATTTTTTTCTTTTATACTGCCATTCCGGCTATTTCACAAGGACAAAATCCGGACAGCGCGTTAGTAGCGCAGCAACGAAAAAATCCAGTTCAGCTATACTACAATTCGCTTGGTATACAATCCGGATTGTATAATGGCAGTGAATATACAGTATATGTACACCTTCTTAAGGATGGGCATCCCTACCTTGATACTACTAAATTGATGGATGGCGCTGTTTTTTATGATGGCATGCTATACAGGAATGTGCCTATGCTATATGATATTGTAAAGGATGAGCTTGTTATACAGCACTATAATAAAGTTTTTCATATACAACTTATAAAAAGTAAGGTTGATGAATTCAATATTCTCGGCAGACCATTTCTTCACCTGGGAAAAGACAGTACAATACAGGGTAATGTAAAGAATGGCTATTATGAAGTATTGTATAACGGGCAGATTAAGCTTTATGCCAAACGCATAAAAACAATACAGGAATTTATACCGGATATGCAGGTTGAGCGAAGGGTTTTTTCAAATAACCGCTATTTTATTTATAAGGATAACACATTTCATGAAGTATATAACCAGTCGTCTGTACTAAAAGTTTTGAAAGATAAAAAATTCGATTACAAACAGGCATTGAGAAAACAGCGTATTAAATTCCGCAAACAAAGAGAAACAGCAATGAAGCTGATGCTGCAACAGTATGAAAATGCAAATCATTAACATGAAGTCATCTTTACTATCTATCCTAACACTTTTTTTGTTGCTAGCGGGTACTGCTGCTTCGGCACAACAAAAAGAAGTGCTTGTAAGCGGCGACTTCTATAATATGCGGGCAAAGGAATTTGTTGCTGAGCTAGAAAAGAAAACAGGTTTGACTTTTTATTACGACACTACCGGCTTTGATACACTTAAAATTGACATTAGTGTAAAAGAACAACCTGTTACAAAAGTGCTTGCATCAGCCATAGGCGATTCAATATATAAATATACCCTGTATAATAATCTTTTATTTATTACCAAAGGTTCGCCGGTTGAAACCGAATTGCCGGAAGCCTTTTTTGTAGCAAAAGCAGTCAGCACTGATACAGGAAGCAAAGTGAAATATATAATAACTTCTATTGAAGAAGATTCAAAACCGCAGACCACAACCCCTGAAAATAAATTATTTGAGGTAGGCATAAAAACATCGGCGCCATTAAGCGGCACAGCAAAGCTGGCTGGATATGTTAAAGACATCAGTACTGGCGAACCCATACCCGGCGCCGCAGTATTTGTTGAAAAGCTGAAGATCTCCGTTAATGCCGATCAATTCGGGTATTATTCTATTACACTCCCCAAAGGCAGGCACTTAATCAATATTCAAAGCCTGGGTAAAAAAGATACCTGGAGACAGGTAATGCTATATGGCGATGGCACTTTGAATGTAGATATGAAAGATCATGTCTTATCATTAAAAGCAGTAATAATATCAGCAAAAAAAGCAGCGAATATTAACAGCCTTCAGATGGGGGTGGAAAAGGTAGATATAAAAACGATCAAACAGATCCCGGTTGTTTTTGGAGAAGCGGACATATTACGTGTAATACAAACCCTGCCAGGCGTTAAAACAGTTGGTGAAGCCAGTACAGGCTTTAATGTACGCGGAGGTTCTGCAGATCAAAATCTTATTTTGTTTAATGATGCAACCGTATATAATCCTTCCCACTTTTTTGGCTTCTTTTCGGCATTCAATCCTGATGTAGTCAGCAGTGTTGAATTATATAAAAGCAGTATTCCTGCAAAATATGGAGGAAGATTATCTTCTGTGCTGGATGTAGTAAGCCGTGAGGGGAACAAGAAAAAAATCACAGGCTCAGCAGGAATTGGTTTATTAACCAGCAGGCTTAATATAGAAGGTCCGTTAATTAAAGATAAAACCTCATTTATTGTTGGCGGCCGTATTACTTATGCCAACTGGTTAATGCAATTTCTTCCCGCTGAATACAAAAAAAGTAAGGCGTCTTTTTATGATATAAACGTCTTGCTCAGTCATAAAATCAACGATAAAAACGACTTGTATTTAACTGCCTATATGAGCAATGATCGCTTTAATCTTAACAGCGATACGGTATATGGTTATGGCAATAAAAATATCGTTCTTAAATGGAAGCATGTTTTCAACAATAAGCTTCAAAGTATAGTTAGCACAGGATATGATTCTTATGGTTATACCATTTACAGCGAAAAAAACCCTGTTAATGCTTACGATATGAAGTTTGATATCAACCAGAGTAATGCAAAAATCCACTTCAACTATTTTGTAAATTCAAAGCATACACTTGACTTTGGTTTAAGCTCAATATATTATACCCTGCACCCCGGCTCATTTCAACCGAGGGGAGATAAATCACTTGTAGTACCTGATGTTGTGACAAAAGAACAGGCATTGGAAAGTGCTGCGTATCTCACTGAAAAGTATAATATCACCTCTTCATTATCTGTTCAGGCGGGTATTCGTTTTTCATTATATAATTATATGGGGCCAAAAACCATATATCAATACGCTGATGGATTGCCTAAAGAAACCGGTAATATCACTGATACCCTTCAATACAATAAGGGAAAATTCATCAATAAATATTTCGGACCTGAATACCGCCTTTCATTACGGTATGCCATAACCGATAATTTCTCTGTGAAAGCCGGGTATAATTCATTAAGGCAGTATATACATATGCTTTCTAACACAACAGCTATTGCACCAACCGATATATGGAAGCTAAGTGACCCTAACATTAAACCACAATACGGAGATCAGTTCTCCATTGGTTTTTATAAGAATTTTAAATCAAACACCATTGAAACTTCTGTAGAAACTTATTATAAAAGATTAAAGGATTTCCTGGATTTTAAAAGCGGCGCCAGGCTTGTATTAAACGATCATATTGAAACAGATGTATTTAATACGGTAGGTAAAGCATATGGTGTTGAGTTAATGATTAAGAAATTAACCGGTAAGCTTAATGGCTGGGTAAGTTATACATGGTCACGCACTTTTCTCAGGATGAACGATTCTACCAAAGGACAGGTTATTAACAATGGTGATTATTATCCTGCCAACTATGATAAGCCACATGAGGTAACCGCTATTGGAAATTACAGGTTTTCGCACCGGTTCAGCCTTTCAATGAATGTTACCTATAGTACAGGCCGTCCCATTACAATTCCCATTGGCAGATATTATTATGAAGGAAGCTACAGGGCTTTATATTCCGACAGGAACGCCTATCGCATACCCGATTATTTCCGCATGGATTTTTCGATGAATTTAGAAGGTAATCATAAAGTAAAACAGAAAACACATAATTCCTGGACATTCGGAGTATATAACCTTCTTGGCAGGAAAAATCCTTACTCTGTATACTTTGTTTCGGAGGATGGCATCATCAACGGATATAAGCTATCTGTTTTTGGTGCAGCTATATTATATGCCAATTTTAATATCAGATTTTGATGAAGAGAAAATATTACATATCGCGACCGCAATATTTTATGATTATTATTTTATTTTTCTTTTCAGTTACCTGCAAAGAAAAATATGCATTACCCAAAACGCTGATTGACAAAAGCTATCTTGTTGTAGAAGGATATATTGACGGAGGAAACGACTCTACCTTTATACGGCTTACCAGAACAGTTAGTTCGGCAGATACAACAAGCATTAAGAACGAAAGCAATGCGACAGTATATATTGAAGGAGAAGACGGTCAATCTTTTTATCTGAATGAGATCAATCCCGGCACATATGCAGGCGGACCTTTCTCACTCAACCAAACGCAGCAATACAGGCTTAATATATCAACCGGCAATGGCAAATCATATTTGTCAGACTATGTAGACATTAAACAAACACCTGCCATTGATAGCATAAGCTGGGCAAGAACAGCTGATGGCGTTCAGATATATGCCAACACGCATGATCCGCAAAACAGTACAACGTACTATGCATGGAACTATCATGAAACCTGGGAATTCTATTCAGCTTTTTATTCCAACTGGGAATATACCGGCAGTCCGGACCCGGATAGTGTAATGGTAAGAAGAACCAATGGAGATTCATTATACCGTTGCTGGCAATCGAATATTTCCACTGAAATTATTGTAGGTTCTTCTGCAAAGCTCAGTGAAGATATTATTTACCTCTACCCGCTGATACTTATTCCTGAAGCTTCGTGGAAGCTTCAAAAAAGATATAGTGTGCTGGTAAAGCAACGTGCTTTGAGTAAAGGCGCATACGAGTATCTTGAAAACATGAAAAAGAATTCAGAACAACTGGGTTCCATATTTGATCCCCAGCCTTCCACAAGCAATGGCAATGTTCACTGCGTGGATGACGCAAAGGAAATTGTATTAGGATATGTATACAGCAGCACTTCTGTACAAAAAAGAATATTTATAGAACGCTCCCAGGTGCAAGACTGGAAATACCGGTTTAGTTGCGAAGAGGTTTCCATAAAGAACGATCTTGACAGTTTGGCTGATGCCTTCGCAGGAAACGCGTACATACCTACAACAGAAGAAGGTTCGGGGCCTGTGATCGCCAGGTATAAGGGCGCTGCGGTATACTGTGTAGATTGCAGGTTGAGGGGCGTACATGAAAAACCTGATTTTTGGTAAAAAAATATTACGACAGAACAATTATACTAATGCAGGGAAAAAGAAATTTTAGGTATCTCCTGTTTTGCTTTTGTTTTTTCTTCCAAAGAGCTTTAGCACAGGGAGATTTTACCGGGGTGATCAGCCAGCAATTCAACCAGTATAGCCAACAGGCATTTACTGAAAAAATCTATCTGCATACAGATAGAAATTTTTATTTATCAGGTGAAATAATCTGGTTTAAAACATATATTACTGATGCCGTAAAACATCACCTGAGCAACCTGAGTAAGATTGCTTATACTGAGCTTATCGATAAAAACAACAATGTATTGCTGCAGGCTAAAACAGGTATAACAGAAGGAACCGGCAACGGCTCATTTTACCTGCCTGCAAATATTCCCTCAGGCAATTATAAAATACGGTGCTATACCAACTGGATGAAAAATTTTGACCCGGCTTTCTTTTTTGAAAGTACGGTTACAATTGTAAATACTGCTTCTTCGGCCATGCTGCCTGTAATTGACACAATACCTTTTTATGATATAACCTTTTTTCCTGAAGGTGGAAATCTTGTGCAGGAAACAGAAAATAATATAGGGTTTACAATAACAGATAAGAACGGCGCAGGACTAAACAAATGCACAGGCATTGTAACGGATGGAAATGATAGCATTGTTCTTTTTTCCCCGCAACATGCAGGAATAGGTACATTTTTGTTTACACCTTTAAAAGGGCATTCATATGTAGCGCATATTATTGATACATTGGGAAAAGAAATTGCAAGGAAAGCTATACCACCTGCAGCCGAAGGATTAGCCTTGCGGCTGACCAAAACATCTTCAGGTCAGATAGCAATCGCTGTAAAATGTATGCCCGGGGATCCTGAAAATGGTAAAGCGTTGTATTTATTTGCCCATACCAGAGGTGTTATTAAGTCTGTACAAAAAGCTTTGATGCGTTCAGGAGTAGCGCAGTTTATCGTAGATGAAAGCCAATTGAATGATGGCATAACACATTTTACCATATTCAATAACGAACGCAGACCTGTTTGTGAAAGACTATATTTTAAACGCCCTGCTCAAAAACTTAATATCGGGCTATCATTAGATGCAAAGCAGTATTCTGCGAGGAGAAAAGCAGCTTTAACAATCATTTCAGCTGATGCTGATAATAAATCCGTGCCTGCAAATATGTCTCTGTCTGTTTACAGGGCAGATGATTTACAGAAGGAAAAAACAACAGATATATACAGCTACTTATGGTTAAATGCTGATCTTACAGGGAATATTGAAAATCCATTATACTACTTCAATAATATCAATGATGTAACCACCAGGCAATTAGATAACCTCATGCTCACGCATGGATGGAGAAGATTTAAATGGGATAATATTCAGCAAAACAAAAAGCCCCTGTTTGAATTTTTGCCGGAATTTGAAGGACAGATAATAACCGGAAAAATCATAGACAGCGCTACAAAAAGACCTTTCCGGGACGCAATAGTATTTGGTTCAGTACCTGGTTTATACACACAATTTTATGCTTCCCAGTCAGACAAGAATGGTAATATACAATTCTACACAAAGAATGTTGTAGGCCCAGGTGAACTGGTATTACAAGCCCAGGAAACTGATAAGCATTTTT
The DNA here is from genome assembly GCF_003075435.1 of Terrimonas sp. Lineage (GTDB taxonomy): Bacteria > Bacteroidota > Bacteroidia > Chitinophagales > Chitinophagaceae > Agriterribacter. The sequence goes on from NZ_QCZJ01000025.1 coordinate 26,545, forward strand.
ATAATATTGAAGTCAACACTCCTTTTTCAGGAAAATTCACAACAAACACACTGGCGGATTTGAATATATCCCCGGGTTTAAAAAGTGCTTTGGAAACAAGCAGTATCAATGCACAACTGCAGAGAAAATACGCTGCCGACATGTTGCGGAAATATAATTTACCGGATATTGATACCTCAACATTTTATGGAAAGCCAGACGAGCGTTATATGCTTGATGATTATACCCGGTTTACAACCATGGAAGAGGTATTGCGTGAATATATTCCCGGTGTTATTGTGAGCAGGGCTAATCGTAAATTCAAGCTTGCCGCTTTTGATATTCAAAATAAAAGGCTATTCAAAGATAGCCCGCTCCTGTTGTTAGATGGAGTGCCTGTGCAGGATGCGGACAGAATAATGAGCTACGATCCTTTGAAAGTAAGAAAGATCGAGGTTGTTACACGGCGGTATTATTATGGTCCATTAGTATTAGACGGCATTGTTAATTTTATTACTTACAAGGGAAACCTGGAAGAATTTGAAATGGATCCGCGGTCGGTGATTGTAGATTTTGACGGTATTCAATTGCAGAGAGAATTTTATATGCCTGCTTATGATACTGAAGAACAAAGAAAAAGCCGGCTTGCTGATTTCAGGAATCTTTTATACTGGAACCCTGATGTAACTACCAACAAAAACGGGGAAACACAACTACAGTTTTACACCAGCGATATGAAAGGGAAATACATAGGAGTGATTGAAGGTATTACTACGGATGGAAAAGCCGGAAGAAATACATTCAGTTTTGAAGTGACACAATAACTTATTCATAAAATAATGTGGAGGTTAGTATGTGAACACCCGGTATTGATTACACTAATTCTTTCCGGTGGCTTATTATCAGCAGTATTAAAAAAACTTACCTGGGCTGCAGCATTTACAGGTTGTATACTCGCACTATTAATATTTGCAGGAGCAGGCTATACAGGCATTGCTATGATGACAACATTTTTTATTAGCGGCGTTATTGCTACAGGTTGGAAGTCTTCTCAAAAATTTAAAAACGGGTTGGCAGAAAACAAGCGTGGCACACGCACAGCAAACCAGGTTTTAGCCAACGCAGGCGTACCGGCGTTAACAGGAGTTTTGTTTTTGCTGGATATTATTTCATATCCATTATCTGTATTAATTATTGCGGCGTGCTTTTCTTCAGCCATTGCTGATACAGTATCATCCGAGATGGGAAATGTTTATGGAAGAAAGTGTTACAATATACTTACCCTCAAAAAAGATGAACGTGGATTAAATGGGGTAGTGAGTATTGAAGGCTTTTTATTTGGACTGGGAGGCAGCATACTAATTGCCGCCATATATGGCTTTAATTATGGATGGAATATGTATGTGCTGATCATTATTATTTGCGGCACAGCAGGCAATATCCTTGATTCTGTATTAGGCGCTACATTAGAAAGAAAACATCAGATAAACAATAATACCGTGAATTTTCTCAATACGCTTTTCGCAGGAGTGTTGGCGGCGATAATATATCAGATACTGCTCTAACACAGCCTCTCCTTCTTCAGGAAAGACGGGAGGTATTATTTATTCAATCATATTCAAATATCTTCCCATCCAGTAAGGCAGCAACCAGAATACCGGTTCCCTTTCCGTATTGGTTTGACCATTAACAGCAGTCCAGGGATTTTTATCCCAACGTACCGTAGCGCGTATGCTTGCAGGCGGTAATTCGCTAACCTGTAAGTCATCCAGCACCGGCACGCGAACCATTTGCACATCTTCTCTTTTGCTGTGATCAATCCCCCAGTTAACCAAATCGAGCGGCGTATCTTTTAAAAATTCAATGGATGCAGGCAATTCAGTTTTTTTATGGGTAGCGTAACTGTAAAAGAAATTGATCAATGGATTTTTATCATCCTTTCTTGCCACCATCCAGGTGGCAAAATGCGATTGATAAAACTGCAATAATTCCGGATCTTTTTCACAATGCAGCAGGATGGGATATAAGTACATTTGTAACACAACATCAAAATAAATAAACCATGCGGGATTTTGCTGCTGTATTTTTTTCATATTCTCCAGGTAATGCTCATCCTTAATCAGCCGCAGGTAATGTTGCTGGTATTTATTATTGCCTGTCATGTAATGCGCCAGCTTTAAAAAGCTAAGCATCTCCATAGCGTTCTGATTTCTGTCAGGCATCCATTCAGGATCACGGTTAAGGTTATCCGGGCTCCACACACTCCAACGGGTGTGCTGTCCGTCAATATCAATCATGTTGAAATTGTTCCTGATCAGATGATCAACAAGTTTTGCTACATGCTTTGCTACCACTTGTTTTTCCTTTTTGTCTGCCACCAGTTCATAATAAAAAAAGTAACCCATCATATGACCGCACCATTCATCACTGCTGGTATCACCTTTCCATAACCATTTACCGTCTTTCGATTTACGCCAGCGCATTTCCACAGGCTTAAATCTCGGCTCTTTCACCAGTTCCTCAGCTAATGCTTTATCAGTATATTTTAAATTCTTATCGTGTACATTATCTCCCCACGATGCAGGCACAATCGTTCTTGCAAAAAAACCATCCGTCTCTGTTATTTCCTCCAGCAGTTTTAAAAAATCAAACATCTTCTTTGCCTTTTCCTTTGCATCAGTATTTTTTGTTACTGCATAGCGAAAAGATTCCATAGCAAGATAGTTACCGCCATATTCACCGTCATTATCATCATCCTCCGGCTCCCATCTTGTTACATCATTGGGATCGGGCAAACGGCATTGCCCAACGATCCACGGCTCACGAACATGACGCTGCATGGTAACATCATAAAAATATTTTTCTTTTTCGGCGAGTGTCATCAGCTTGCTGTGAATGGCGCTTACACCTTCCTGTGTAGCAATCCATGCTGTTCCTTCCTTATCAAATGTTATTTGATTCACCTTGTCGTTAAGCAGCCATCTACGGCTGAAGCGAAGAGATTTACTTCCGTTATTATGAAAACGAACAATGCCCACATCTGTACCAACCCATACTGAGCTATCCGGTGCAACAGCAACACAGTTCACATATTGAGAAGATAATCCATCGGCAGTCCTTAATGTTTTCTTTTTATTGTAGCCGTTTAAAATGGTTACACCTCCCAAACCGCCTGCCCACACATCATTACCTTTTATTGCCACTCCTTTTATATAAGCGCTGATCAGGTATGTGGTATCAAAAAAATATTTCAGAGAACCAGGAGTATAATGGTATAGACCTACATCCGTTCCAATCCATACGCCTGTATTCCCATCTGAAATTGCTGAGCGCACCGATTTAGCAATGCGGATATCTTTCCTGGTTGATGCCGCCGGTGTACATAACCATATATCCCTGGGTCCGAAAGCATATACACCATCTTTTGCGACACACAGCACAGAGACTGGCCCATTTGTATCTGCCATTTTTTTGAAAGCATTATACCTGTAGTGAAAAACTCCCTTCCATGTTCCGGCCCAAATACCGGATGCAGGGTCGTATAGTACAGTATAGGCAGGCCCGTCTTCCAGACCGCTTATTACTTTTTCCCAGCCTGTACCATTAATATGCTTTTTAAAAATACCTTCTGATGTTGCCATCCAGATATTTGATTGATCATCGGTAGCTATGCTCCTGATATTTGCATCTTTAAGTCCTTTAGGAAAATGAGGTATATGATATTCTTGTACAAAAGGGATATCTGCAGTATTTGTTGGTGATAATACTAATTGTGCTTTACTGCCGGTAACAATTATGCATATGAAGCAAAAGAAATATATTGTTCGTAGCCGCATTTAAGGGAAATTTACAAGTAGAAATGTATTGATTGCAGATAGGTTTTCAGTAGGAGAACTTAATTGATGGGATATACTCTTTTATAAAGGTGAGCCGGTATTTCAGTTTCAATTAATTTCCCCCGCATTTCCACCTTTTACCTTATTTTCAAATTAATTCCCCCACCTTTCCACACTCCCATATTCCCTTATTTCCACATTAGTTAGTTCCCTTACATTTGCATATATGGATAATTTCATTGTATCGGCGCGTAAGTATCGTCCTCAAACCTTTAATACGGTTGTTGGGCAGGCGCATATTACTACCACCCTTAAAAATGCGATCAAAAATAACCAGTTGGCGCACGCGTTTTTATTCTGTGGTCCCAGGGGAGTGGGCAAAACAACCTGTGCAAGAATCCTGGCTAAAACCATCAATTGCGAGAATGTTCAAAAAGATGGAGAAGCTTGTAACAAATGTACATCCTGTGTGTCATTTAATGAAGGTACTTCACTTAATATACATGAGCTTGATGCGGCGAGTAACAACTCCGTTGATGATATACGAACTTTAACAGAACAGGTGAGGTTTGCTCCACAGGCAGGTAAGTATAAAGTATATATTATAGATGAGGTGCACATGCTCAGCTCTTCAGCCTTCAACGCGTTTCTGAAAACACTGGAAGAGCCACCGCCATATGCCATTTTTATACTGGCAACTACGGAGAAGCACAAAATACTACCGACTATATTATCGCGCTGCCAGATATTTGACTTTAAGCGCATTACCCCGAATGATACAGTTGAGCATCTTGAAGAAATATGCGGTAAAGAAGGAATAAACGCAGATAAAGCTGCACTGCAGGTTATAGCGCAAAAAAGCGAAGGCTGTATGCGTGATGCCCTCAGCATTCTTGATAAAATAGTGAGTTTTACCAATGGAAAGTTAAGTTACCAGAATACACTGGAACACCTGAATATATTAGACGCTGATTATTATTTTAAACTGGTTGATGCGATGATGGAGCAGGATGCCGCGGCCGCCCTGCTTTTGTATGATAATATTAACCGGAAAGGATTTGAAGGTGATATTGTTTTGAATGGCTTTGCTGAATTCATCAGGAATGTGCTGGTTTGTAAAGATGATCGCGTAACGGAATTGCTTGAAGTAGTGGAAAGTTTTAAGGATAAGTATAAAGAAGCAGCAAAAAAGTTGTCAGTTTCATGGCTGATAAGTGCTTTAAATGTACTGAACGAGGCTGAAATAAATTATCGGGGCGCAAGAAATAAGAAATTGCATACAGAATTAGCGCTCATCAAACTTACCTATTTGGCCCAGGCGGTTCAACTGGTAAATGAAAGCGGCGGTACTGCTAAAAAAAAACTGATTGATGCAACAAAACCTGTTGCATTCAGGAAGATTAAACCATTACCCGTAAAAGCATCTTCCATTGAAAAATCTGCTCCTGCAGTTGATACACCCGAAGCCAGGCTTACCATTGCTAAGGAAGTGCAGAACGCACAATCCGGCACCCAGGCTGCAGCACCTGCAGAAAGAATGCAGGCAGCAAATACAACAGCAACAATTACCGGGGCTGTTGAGGAAAAGAAAGCCAAACCTACGCTTGGCGCTTTGTCTAAAATAAGGGAACAGATAGCACAGCGACAGCCCCAGGCAGCCGTGGTTAAGGATTTAACAGAAGAAAGCCTTGAACAAGCCTGGGGTTTATATATTGAAAAGCTTACTGAGCAGAAGAATCATTCGGCTGTTACGAATTTCAGATTGGCTAAACTACGGGTGATAGAAAGCAATAGTTTTGAAATTACAGTTGAGAGCAATATCCAGCAAAAATTTATTGAGCAGGAGAGGGGTATGTTGATAGAGCACCTGCAATTATTTTTCAATAACCGCACACTCACCTATAATATACAGGTTAGGGAAAATCCGGAAGCCAATGTGCCGGTAGAGCGTCCCATGAGCAGCAAAGAGCAGTTTATGAAAATGGCAGAAGAATATCCATTAATAAAGGAGTTAAAAGAACGTCTTAAGATGGATCTGGATTATTAAAGAATATCCTGCCGGTTCAGGGCATGCAATGCCGGATACAGAAAAGATTATATGCTTCATGGCTTTTGCTGTTTTTGCCTTAATTTCGACCTTCCAAAAAGATATCTTAAAACTAAAATTTCTTATATACCATGGCTGAAGTAATCAAAATGCCGAGAATGAGTGACACAATGACGGAGGGAGTGATTGTTGAATGGCATAAAAAAGTAGGCGATAAAGTAAAATCTGGTGATTTGCTGGCTGAAGTGGAAACCGACAAAGCAACAATGGAGCTGGATAGCTACAACGACGGAACCCTTTTGTATATAGGGGTTGAAAAGGGCAAAAGTGCAAAGGTTGATGATGTAATAGCCGTTGTTGGAAAAGAAGGAGAAGATTACAAATCAGTATTGGGTGGAGGTGCTGCTGCCAAACCAGAAGCCTCTAAAGCTGAAGCTGCACCTAAGCAGGAGGAAGCAAAAAAAGAGGAGCCCAAAGCTGCTCCTGCTGCAACGGTCACTCCTGAGCAGTTAGGCGTTACTGTTATCAGGATGCCCCTGTTGAGTGATACGATGACAGAAGGAAAAATAGTGCAGTGGCATAAAAAGGTAGGAGATAAAGTAAAAAGCGACGATAACCTTGCAGATGTAGAAACCGACAAAGCTACCATGGAAGTGGTTGGCTATGCTGACGGTACATTATTATATACCGGCGTTCCGGAAGGTGAAGCTGCTAAAGTGAATGATGTTATTGCTATAGTTGGAAAGGAGGGAACAGATATTAATGGATTGCTGGCTTCTTTAAAAAGCCCGCAGGCTGGTGATAAAACGGCATCTGCCGCTACGCAAACACCATCTGCTTCAGGTTCAACACCAGCTCCTGCTGAACAAGAGGCAACAGGCGCGGCTTCGGATAATGGCAGGGTGAAAGCCTCGCCACTTGCTAAAAAAATAGCACAGGAAAAAGGCGTTGATCTTAAGCTGGTTCAGGGCTCCGGGGATGGGGGAAGGATTATTAAAAAAGATATTGACAACTTTACACCTGCCGCCGCATCAACCAAAGCTACACCTGCCGCGGCCGCTTCTGTTGCTCAGTTTAACGCAGCACCAGGAACAGAAGGATACACGGATATCAGCCTTAGCCAGATGCGTAAGGTTATTGCCCGCCGCCTGAGCGAAAGCAAATTCAGCGCCCCGCATTTCTATCTCACCATGGAGATAAATATGGATAATGCAATGGCTGCCCGTGCGCAGATGAATGAAGTAAGTCCCGTAAAGATCAGCTTTAATGACATGGTAGTGAAAGCTGCGGCTATGGCGCTTAAAAAGCATCCTGCGGTAAACAGCAGCTGGATGAATGAATCTATCCGCCAATGGCATCATGTGCATATTGGCGTAGCTGTAGCTATTGAAGATGGTTTGATCGTGCCGGTTATACGTTTTGCAGATCAAAAATCATTGAGCCAGATTGCTGCTGAAAGTAAGGATTTGAGTGGCAAAGCCCGCAACAAAAAACTGCAGCCAAATGAATTCAGCGGAAATACATTTACGGTATCGAACCTTGGTATGATGGATATTGATGAATTTACCGCAATTATAAACCCGCCGGACAGCGCAATTATGGCTGTGGGCAGAATTAAGGAAGTTGTAGTGAGGAAAGGAGATGGCTTTGGCGTATCTAATTTTATGAAAGTAACATTGAGCTGCGATCACAGGAGTGTAGACGGCGCTGTTGGCTCTGCGTTCCTTCAAACATTTAAAAAATACCTGGAGAACCCGGTGACAATGCTGGTGTAATTAAGGAATTTGAAAATGTGGAAATGTGAAAATTTTGATGGAAAAGTTTTAAAGGCTAGTAATTAAAATAATGATGATGAAAAAAATAGTTCTGTTCTTATTGATTGCATTCATGGTAAATACCAGTGTTTCTGCACAAAAATCGGTTTCCATTTTTAATGGTAAAGATTTAACCGGATGGACTGCTCATGGTACTGAAAAATGGTATGTAGAGAAAGGATTATTGATTTGCGAAAGTGGCCCGGATAAAGCATATGGTTATCTTTCTACCGATAAAAGATATAAAAATTTTGATTTGACGCTGGAGTTTAAGCAAAGTGCAAATGGCAACAGCGGCGTATTTTTCCGTTCATCTATTGATGGTGTAAAGATCAGTGGCTGGCAGGCTGAAGTGGCGCCTCCGGGCAGCAATACCGGTGGCATTTATGAATCCTACGGCCGTGGCTGGTTAATTAAACCGGAAGCGGAAAAAGACAAATACCTGAAGTTTGGTGAATGGAATACTTATCGCATAAGAGTTGTAGGTGATGAAGTTACTACCTGGCTCAATGGGCATGAAATGATCACATTAAAAGATGAAAAAGTTGGTAAAGGCGAAGGTTTTATTGCTTTGCAGATCCATGATGGTGGCGGTATTAAAGTTGCCTGGCGAAATATTAAAATAAAAGAACTGCCTTAAGGTGAATGGACAAAAAAGTTTGTTGTTTATAGTTTGTAGTTGATTAACCCGTAACCCTAAACCACAAACTACAAACACTCTAAGCAAACACCTTCTTAATTTCCCGCAATATCCTTTCTCTTTCCTCATCCTTTAAATTTGAGCCTGAAGGAAGACAGAGCCCATCTTTAAATAAAGCCTCAGAAGTGCCATCTCCATAAAAAGGAGCATCTTTAAAAATGGGTTGACAGTGCATGGGTTTCCATAAAGGTCTGCTTTCTATATTCACAGCATCTAAAGCCAGGCGCAGATCTTCACGGGTTTTAGCAGGATGATTAATCAATACTGTGGTTAACCACCTGTTGGAATAGCAGCCTTGAGGCTCTTCACAAAAGCTGATGCCTTCAATATTGGCGAGTGCTTTTTTATACCAGTCAAAATTCGCTCTGCGCTGCAGCACGCGGTCATTTAATACTTCCATCTGGCCTCTTCCTATACCAGCACATATATTGCTCATTCTGTAGTTATAGCCAATATGAGAATGCTGGTAATGCGGAGCCGCATCACGCGCCTGTGTTGAAAGGAATCTGGCTTTTTCTGCAAGCTTTGCATCATGTGCAACCAATGCGCCACCGCCGGAAGTGGTAATGATTTTATTTCCGTTAAATGATAATGCAGCTATAATACCGAATGTGCCGCAGTTTTGCCCGTTCAAATGACTTCCCAGGGCTTCCGCCGCATCTTCAATAACCGGTATTTCATATTTGCCGGCTATGTTGCTGATCTCGGTCATTTTTGCCGGCATGCCATATAAATGTACAGGAATAATAGCCTTTGGTTTTTTGCCTTTGGAGATTCTGTCTTTAATTGCTATTTCCAACAATTCGGGTGACATATTCCAGGTCTCTTTTTCACTATCTACAAAAACGGGTGTAGCACCCTGGTAGGCGATTGGGTTAGCAGATGCCGAGAAGGTCATGCTCTGGCAAATCACTTCATCGCCTGCTTTTACATCCAGTAATATTAAAGCAAGATGAAGCGCTGCCGTACCGGAACTTAAAGCGGCAACGTGAATGCTGTTTTCATTTCCGGGATGGAGAAATGACGCAATGTCCTTTTCTAATCCATTTACATTTGGTCCGAGTGGCGCTACCCAATTCTCGTCAAATGCCTGTGTAACAAATTTTCTTTCAGAGCCACCCATATGGGGTGAAGAGAGCCATATTTTTTGGAGCATAGTGCCGCAAATTTACATACTAATAGCAGCCATTGCAAATGCCTAAGAGTGATATTTGATAATTCTGGACGGAATACCAACTGCTGTAATACTGGCGGGTAGATTTCTTATAACCATAGACATTCCACCCACTACAGTATTTTTTCCAATACGTATGGATTGTTTAGTAGCAGCATTTATACCCATTGACACACATTCTTCAATATATGTGAAGCCGCCTAATGATACGCCGGGGGCAAGTGTTGAATATTGTGCTATCGTGCAATCATGCCCTATAGCACAATTCATGTTTATGGTTGTAAAATCTTCTAAAACAGCATTGTAATTAACCGATACGCCAGGATAAATAATTACTCCTTTACCTATAGTTACGTTATTTGATATCCAGTTGTTTGGTGCAATTAAAGATGGGTACTCAATATTGTTGATTCTTATTTTTTGGATAATTTCTTTTTTGGTAATGGGATTTGCAATGCTTACCACGCAGCCAATAGTTTCAGTTTCGTTATTAATGAGATGAATGCCCCCTATTACGGGGTATCCCGCTACAATTGTGCCCCATTTTTTTTCGTCGTCATCCAAAAACCCTGTTATTTCAAATCCTTTAACTTCAAAACAGTTAAAGTTGTATGCTATAAATTTGCCTACATTGCCACAGCCAATTATAAAAAGTTTCATTTGAGGCAATTTAAGAATTTAATATTCAATAGAATTAATTTCATACGGTGCCTGTAAAAGGATGCATAGTTACGTTTTCATCAGCATTTATCCCTTCCTTTTTGAAAACCTTGATAAAGGTCAGCCATAAGATTTTTATATCCAGCATAAATGAGCAATTGTTAACATACCAAATATCATACTCGAATTTTTGTTCCCATGAAATGGCATTTCTGCCATTTACCTGTGCCCAACCTGTAATACCGGGTTTTACCTCATGCCTCCTTTTTTGAGTAGGGCTGTATAATGGAAGATATTCAACAAGCAGGGGCCTTGGCCCCACCAGGCTCATATCTCCTTTTATCACGTTTAAAAGTTGTGGTATTTCATCAAGAGAGGTGTTCCTGATAAAACCACCTATCTTGGTAATACGCAAATTATTCGGAAGTAATTTTCCTGCACTATCTTTCTTGTCATTCATTGTTTTGAACTTGATTACACGAAAGATTCGTTCATTTTTACCAGGTCTTTGCTGAAAAAAGAATGGTTTTCCGTGATTAGCGAAAGATAAGAGTATTGTAATTAGCAGAAAGATAGGAAAAACAATTAAAAAAATTGTCAATGCAATTAAAAAATCTAAAAGGGGTTTGAAAAAATGCCTGTACATATTTTATATCATTGCTATTAAAATAGCAGCCTAAAGTTATTATACTTATGCTGATTGATTTTTATATTCTTCTAAAATTTGTTCCCATATATATGCCTGGCTATAATGGGAAACAATAATATTTCTGCAAGCAGAGGCTATCCTGTGACGCGCATCCTTATTATCTATTAAATACCGCATGGCATCAGTAAGAGCATGTACATCTTTTACAGGAACTATAATACCATTAACGTTATTTTCAATAATTTCATTACAGCCATTAATATTACTAACAATACTTGGAATGCCCATTGCTCCTGCCTGCAGCACTACGTTAGGAAAGCCTTCCCTGTAACTGGGAAAAACAAAAATATCCGAAACTGCCAGGAAGGGTCTTACGTCTGCCTGGACTCCTGCAGCATAAATTTGAGGGTGCGATGTTATAATCTGTTCCGTCTCTTTATCCAAAGGATCGATTGCTCTTTCCGCGCTACCTACCAGTACCAGCTTAATATTCCTGTATTTTTCCGCATTTATGGCGAACGATTTAATTAACTCTTTTATTCCCTTATCTTTTACAATACGACCTATAAAACAGAATGTAATATCTGCATCCTTTAGTCCTATTTTTTCTTTTAACTCCTGTTTTGTTGTTTCGCTGATATTAGCCGGATCAAAATAGTTACTGTCAATTCCATTAGAACTGCCATTGCCTATTACTTTCAGTTTACTCTCTTTGCATAACCCGTTCTGAACAATTATTTCTTTTAGCTTAAAAGAATTAGGATAAATTCCCGTAGCACATCTATAGGTTATTTTTTCAACAGTATTAAGAAGCGTTCTCTTAAACCCCTTAGTTTCGAGTAGTGGTAGCCCTGCTACTGTATGCATTCGAACTGGTATACCGCAAATTTTTGCAGCAAGCATTCCCAATGTTCCTGCTTTAGGAGTATGGGTATGTACTATCAATGGACGTTCTTTCCTTATTAATTTTATTAATTGAAATAATGATTTTAAGTCCTGGAATGGAGATAAAGTGCGTGTCATATATATGGCATGTGTAAAAACACCTTCTCTCTTCTTCACTTCTTCCAGCCGTTCTCCCGGGCTAGAAACAGCATGAACTTCATAGTATTGATTCATATACTTAAGCTGGTTCTTCAGTAATGAATTTAATGAAGCTGGAATTGTTGTTATTCTGACTAACTTGGGTCTCAACATACACGTATTAAAGTCTGTATCTATAAGTCTTGAAAATTAATTTAAAGGTTTATGATTCGTCATTCGATATTGTATTTATGAGAATACCACATCTGGAAACAAAAGTATGACCATACTTTAAAAGTGTTGTCTACCTTTTGTGAAATATGACCATCTACGAGTTTCTTTATGTAATCATGATTAAAAATACCCTGCGCCTGCACAAAATCCCGGTCAGTATACTTAAGCAGCTCACTTCTCAAAGAATCTCTAAGCCAGTTGCCAACAGGCACTCCAAAGCCATGTTTCTTTAAATTAAGAAATTCATCCGGAAAATATTTGCTAAACGCGTCTTTAAGAATTTTTTTCTTGTTTCTTTTGTTCAAAAGAAATTTTTCCGGAAGACTGCTGGCATAATTCCAGATAACAGGATTTAAAAAAGGCGCTCTGCATTCCAGCGAGGCGAGCATGCTGGCCCTGTCTACTTTTGTAAGCATATCTCCCTCCAGGCTTACCATCCTGTCTATATTCCTCATCTCGGTAATATTATCAGGCCCATCAAAACCGCTTTTTTCTTTATAATAAGAAAATACATCGCTGCACAACCATCCGTTTAATAATAATGGCTCAATGGTTTTTCCCGGAAATCCCATTGAAATAATATTCCAGTAATATGTTTTGTCGTATTCAACAGCATTTATGAATTTCCTGATCTTAAATTTTAGTCCCCGGTTATCGTTCCTGGTAGCAAATAAGCCATCGGCTATTTTAAGCAGGCCTTTGTTTACAAATTCAGGAACAACAGAGGTGTATTTCCGGTTAAACTCCGCCATATAGTATTTATTATACCCGGCAAAAACCTCATCTCCGCCATCGCCCGTTAATACTACCTTAACGGTGCTTTTAGCCTTGCTGGCAACAAGATATGAAGGCAGAGCTGATGAATCTGCAAAAGGCTCATCAAAATTAAGTACCACATTGTTTACCTGGTCAAATAAATCATCCTGGTCAATGATAAACTCATGATGGTTACTGTTAATAAGTTTAGCCACAGTTCTTGCTTTGGGGGATTCATCAAAAGCTTTTTCTTTAAATCCGATAGAAAATGTATCAATAGGCTTTGATGAAGATTTTGAAAGACATAAAGACACAATGGAGGAATCAACTCCTCCTGATAAAAAAGTTCCGACAGGAACATCGGAAACTGATCTTGACCTTACACTTTCAAACACCATAGCTTCAATTTGCTTAACAGCATCACCATAAGTTACATTTACGCCAGGTGGGTAATGTTCACAGAGGTCGTATCTTGCCATAAGCAGTTCATTGGCTTTTAAATCATATTCCAGGTAGTTACCCGGTTCCAGTTTATAAATATCATCGTAAATAGTATATGGCGCAGGTATGTAGGTAAGCCTGAAAAATAAATTCAGACCTGTTATTGATATGGGATGTTTATAACCACTTATGTGTTGAATAGCTTTTAGCTCAGATGACCAAATTAACTGTTCAGTATTATTTGAATAATACAGGGGCTTTTCTCCAAATTTATCTCTTACAATATATATCTTCTGCTTCAACATATCGTAAATGCTGAAAGCAAACATACCATCAAGCTTATTAAAAGCTTCAATGCCGTACTGATCATACAGGTGAAGTACTACTTCTGTATCAGAGGTTGTAGAAAAATGGGGATTGAAATTTTTGATCAGCTCTTTTTTCAGCGTTTGGTAATTGTATATTTCCCCATTAAAAACAATTACTTTTTTACGATCCCGGGAAAATATAGGTTGTTTCCCTGTTGAAAGATCAATGATAGACAGCCTGCGCATTCCCATTCCAATAGTCTTCCCCCCGGCAATATCAGAAAAACTTCCATCATCATCCGGACCACGGTGAATAATACAGTTGTTCATGTGTGAAATCTCTGTCTTCACTTTCTCAAGTGCTTCAACTTTTTTAACTATGCCGTTTATACCACACATGCATTTATAATTTTTCCGGTTTCAAGGTTGCAAATATATCTTCTAAAAACTGATATGAAAATTGTTATAATATTATATCAGATAATTGGTTAACTTATTAACGTACAACAATTTCTTGTTGATATACTTCATTATCAAAAAGATAATTTTATCTTTGCAAACCTAACGGGCACATGTAAAAAAAGCAGTTTTCTTGTTTATGATAAGAAAATACTTTAAGAAAAAAGTACAAATCAAGCGTTTTCCTTCCAAATCCTAATATCAATTATTTAACATTTTGCAACGGTATAAAACGATGCAGATCAATTGCTGCACTGCTGGTATCCGGTAAGGCAAAGCTGTATAATTATTTTAATTATAGGATAATCTGTATATTAAATAATAAAATGCAAATTGGTTTGTTGTAATACTAAGTATAAAATTGAAATAAAACATTGGCACGTTCATTTGCAAAGGATCTGATTTCTGTTTTAACAAGCAAAGGCATCGTTATAATCTTAGGATTTGGCACTGCTATGCTAACGGCAAGGTTTCTTGGTCCTGAGGGCAACGGAATAATTGCGGCTTTGATGGTATATCCTAGCCTGTTTATGTCTATCGGATCCTTAGGAATACAGCAGTCTACTACCTATTTTGTCGGACAAAATAAATACAGCACTAATGAGATTTACGGGTCTGTACTGGCTATATGGATGTTTACCAATTTGTTCAGTATGCTTATTTGCTTCCTGTTAATTTACTTTTTTACTCACCAGAGTTACCCGCTGATTTATGTATTGCTTGCCATTATCGGAATTCCTTTCACATTATATACCAACTACAGCTCAGGCATATTTCTTGGACAGCAAAGGATAAAAGAGTTTAACAGGATCAACTGGATACCTGTTGCTATTAATTTTTTGGCAACCCTGGTACTGGTTGTTATGCTAAAACTTGGGGTTACGGGGTCAATGATAGGAACCTTTTCAGGTGCGTTGATTATGTCCGTTGTTGTTTTCACACAGATGTCGAAATTTGTTGCTTTTAAACCGATCTTCAACCGCGGCATCATAAAAAAGATGCTCAGTCTTGGTATTACCTATGCAATTGCTTTAATGGTAGCTAACATTAACTATTACGGAGATGTTGTGGTGTTGGAAAGATTGTCTTCTGCTACCGAAATAGGGTTATATAGTAAAGGTGTGTTCATTGCACAGTTTTTATGGGAAATTCCTATGCTGATGGGCTCACTGATATTTTCACGTAGTGCTGCTGCAACTGACCGTATGGATTTTTCCCTTAAGACCTGCAGGTTACTCAGGTTTGCCGGCGTTGTTATGCTGATTGCCTGTGCAGCGCTGTACCTTATGGCATCCTTGGTTATTTATTTTTTATATGGAAAAGAATTTGAGGGAAGCATAATGGTATTAAGGTTGCTGTTGCCGGGAGTGTTTGTACTAACGATATTTAAAGTATTATACATGGACATGGCAGGCAGAGGTAAACCCTGGTTGTCAATGAAAGCAATGATACCGTCTGCCATCCTAAATATTATATTGAATATTTTATGGGTACCCTCTTACGGCGCGAATGGTTCTGCTTTTGCTTCAACCGTGAGCTATATTTTCGCCGCTTTCCTTTTCTTATGGATATATTCAAAAGATACCGGCATAAGTATTAAAACTATTTTATCATTTACAAATGAGGATAAGGCTTTGTTCAAAATGTATGTTTCTAAAATAAAAAGGATACCCAATGGCAGAGTATAAACTAAAGCTTGTAGCTATTTACTATGGAACACCTCAGAGCGGAGTGAATAAAAAGGTTATTTACCAGGTGCAGGGACTTGCTAAAAATGGCATTAATGCGGAAGTATTGTTCCTTGGAAACCAGGGAGAAAAGGATGTGTTTGAACATGAGTTTATTAAATTCCTGCCAACCCAGTCACCACCATATAAATCATTTATCGATAAATTAAATGCAATCAGGTCTTTAAAGCAGAGTTATCAGAAAGTGCTGCTTGAAGGAGATGATAATGAGATAATTTATCTTCGAAATTATGTTCCTGCGCGCTGGTTTTATAAGGCTTTGCAGAAAACTAAAAAGAAAGTAATACTTGAAATCCTGTCTAATAATTTCCAGGAAGCACTTTGGCGTAAAAGCTACTTCTATTATTTGAGTCTTTGTTTATATCACAGGGCTATCCTGAAAAATGTTAATCTTATTATTGGAGTTACCAGCGAGGTTATATACAAACATTTTAATCCCGAAAAATACGGGGTTTCCAAAATGGTAATTGGAAATGGAATTAAGGTAGAAGCTGTTCCTTTACGAAAAAAAACTACAGATACTGACAATGCTGTATTTAATTTTACATGTGTTGCCGAACTGAGCCCTCCGCATGGTGTTGACCGGCTTTTGCGGGGCTTGCAAAATTATACAGGTAGAGACAATGTTATATTGCATATAGTAGGCAGGGGAAGTGAGTTCCAGAATCTTAAAAACCTTGCAGAAGAGCTTGCACTTTCAAATGTGGTTTTCCATGGATTTCTTTCCGGTGAAAAATTAGATGATATATTGGAACAAACTGATTTGGCTATTGGTGCTTTGGCAATTCATAGAAGTAATATAATATATTCCTCGATTCTTAAGGCGCGTGAATATTGTGCAAGAGGAATTCCATTTGTTAATAGTGGCAAAGACGAGGAATTTCCAGAGAGCTTTCCATATGTGCATGCTATTGAATCAGCAGAAACTCCTGTTGAAATTGCTCCTTTGGTGGAATTTGTGAAGCGGGTTGTAGAAATACCAGGCTATAAACAAAATATGAGGACATATGCAACAGATGTTTTATCATGGGATGTAAAAATGAATACATTGGCGCAGTTCATAAAAAAAGAATGGATATCTGAGTAATAATGCGTGAATATTTATTTTGGTGAGTGTTTTTAAGATAATTTTATTACTTAAACCATATAACTGTTGGATATATTGATTAAAGCTGCTAACATTATAATATTTAAATATGAAAAAAGAAAGTCTTATTTTATTGCTTGCTGTTTTTGTTTTCTCTTCGTGCAGGGTTGGCAAACAACTGCCGTATTTTCAGGACCTGAATGTTGATGCGGCAAGAGTGCAGGAGGTAAGAGTTGCTGCAGAAAATCCATTAAAGCTTCAGGCTGATGACCAGGTTCAGGTAGTAATAAGCAGTGTAAGCCCTGAGGCAGCTCAATTATTTAACCTGATGGGAACAGCGGTAGTATCTGGGCAGAATTCGCCGATGATGCAAAGCTTATACATCGTATCGCCTTCAGGCAGCATTACAATACCTGGCATTGGCGATATTAAAGTTGCAGGGCTCACTACCGATCAGGCAAAAGCTACTATAAGAGAAGCTGTGGTTCCATACCTGAAAGACGCCGTAGTGAGCACAACATTGGTTAATTTTCGGGTAACAATAATGGGAGAAGTTAATAGACCGAGCACATTGCAGATAGTGGGTGAAAAAATTAATGTACTTGAGGCATTAGGTATGGCCGGGGATTTAACGGTTTTTGCAAAACGCAATAATATAAAAGTAATCAGAAAGGCAGGTGATAAGGTTGAGGTTGCTCATTTAGACTTAAATAATAGCGAGGTAATGAGGTCTCCTTATTATAATCTTCGTCAAAATGATGTAGTATATGTTGAGCCAATCAAGCGAAAAGGATTGCAAACTGAAGGGTTAAATGTTTTAATACCAATTATAACCAGTTTCATTTCGCTGGGTATAGTTGCTTTAACGAGGATAAAGTAAGTAATTTTTAAATTTAAATACCATAGCCGTGCAATCGCATACACAAAATATAAGGTCCCAAATTATTAATAGCGGACAGGACGATTCAGGAATTGATCCTAAACAGATATTTCTAAAAATACTTAATAATTGGCCCTGGCTTGTTTTGTCATTGATTTCAACGCTTGCATTGGGAATATTGTATAATAGATATGCTGAGCCGGTGTATAAGGCAGAGGCCGCTGTTCTTATAAAAGATGAAAAGAAAGGTGGAGCAGGGTTATTAGAAAACCCCTTGTTAAAAGAACTTAATCTGAGTGGCGGCGGCAAGCTGGTTGATAATGAAGTAGAAGTTCTAAAGAGTTATGATTTAATGGAGTCTGCGGTAAGGAAAGAGCAGTTGTTTTTGCATATTAAGAGCAAGGGAACACTGACAAGCCGCTCAGTGTTCGGTGAAGAATTTCCTTTAATTGTAAGAGTAGCTAATCCTGATACCATTTCAGAGCCATTCAGCTGGTTGGTTAATCATAATCTTAAAGAAGATAAATGGGAGGTAAATTATAGCAAGACTCATCCTTCTTTGGATGTTGTTTTGGAAAAGTGGTTTAATATTAATGGGATTATTATTCAATTTTTAAATAACCCTTCCTATAATGTTCAGTCCCATAAAATTCCGGATACTGTTAATGTTGATTCAAAATACACATTTGGTTTTTATCCGGTAGGAGCAAGTGTTAGTGGCTATCTTAAGGCGTTATCGGTGCAGCCACTCAGTAAAACAAGTAGTATCATCGGACTTGAAATACTTGATCATAATCAGCGAAAAGCCAGGGCTACTTTAAAAGCCCTTATAGATACCTATAACGAACAAGGGCTGGAAGATAAAAAGCAAGTGAGTACAAATACGCTCGAGTTTCTTAATAGCAGGCTTGCAATAATAGAAAAAGAATTGAGACTGGTGGAAGGACAGGTTGAAAAGTTTAAAAGTACCAATAAAATTACCGACGTATCAGCGGAAGCTCAGCAATATCTTGACCAGGCCAAGGAAGTTGACCTGCAAAAGGCACAACAACAAACCAATTTGAACATCCTGGAATCTTTAGAAGAAAGTATAAAGAATAACCAGGATGACAGCAGGATGGTAACATCTGCTTCGGGAATCGTTGAACCATCCTTAGCCGGTTTAATACAGGATTATAATAAGCTTGTATTAGAAAGGGAGCGTCAAACGGAACGGCTGGGCCCCAAAAATCCCATTACAGTTGATCTGGGGAATCAGGTTGTGAATGCAAAATCAAGCCTGCTAAGTAATATTTCAATTCTAAAGCAAGGATATAAAATTACACTGAATAATATAAATAACAAGGATGCTGAATTGTCATTACGGATCAGGAATATACCTCAAATGGAGAAGAATCTTGTACAGATAAAAAGAGATCAGTCTGTAAAAGAGCAGTTATATTTCTTTTTGCTTCAGAAAAAGGAAGAATCAGCCATAACACTCGCTTCTACTACCCTGGATTCCCGTAGCATAGAAAAGCCAAGGAATGCAGGTAAAGTAAAACCTAATAAACAGCTTGTACTTGCTATAGCTGTATTACTGGGTTTATTATTACCCGCAGGTGTTATTTATTTCGCCAGTCTTTTTGATAACAAAGTTGGTGATAAAACCGAAGTCGAGCATAAATGTAAAGCTCCTGTATTAGGAGAGATCTCGTATGCAAGAAAAGAGAAATCTCCTATTGTTATTGAAAAAGGAAGCCGTTCAATTGTTGCTGAACAGTTCAGGGTAATCAGGACAAATATCGGGTTTGTAAGAAATGGAGGGAAAAACTCGAAGATAATATTGGTAACGTCACATCGTCCTGCAGAAGGTAAATCATTTGTTAGCTTAAATCTTGCGGCAAGCTTTGCCTTATTAGATAAGAAAGTTGTTGTATTGGAATTTGATTTGCGCAAGCCAAGATTATCCCAATCACTAAAAATTCAGGCAGGGCAGGGGATCAGCAACTATCTCAGCAGTGATTCCGTTAATCTCAAATCATTGCTACATGAAGTGCCTGGATTTAATGACAATTTGTTTTTGTTACCTGCAGGTCCTATTCCCCCCAACCCTGCTGAACTTATTCTTGGAAAAAACATGAATGTTATGATGGAGGCTTTAAAGAATGATTTTGATTATATTATTCTTGATACTCCTCCATATAGCCTCGTAACAGATTCTTCATTATTGGCTGAATATGCCGATATTAACCTGGTTGTATTGCGTCATGAATATACGTTTAAGTTTGTATTGCAGGAATTGAATAAAAAAATAGCAGAGAATCCGGGTCAGCATTTATATACCGTTATTAACAGGGTAGGAGAAAGAAGGAACTATACAAAGTTTAAAAACTATGGCTACACTGAATATTTTGACGCTCCCGATAAGGCTGTAAATGGATGGCGCAGGCTTTTCAGAAGAAGAGCGGAGAGTTAATTTTGATATATAATAGTATTTCGGAAATCAAGGTGTCATTGGTTATTTCAACTGACTTCTATAAATTATTATATGGCAGGAACTGGTAAGGTAGATAGATTTTTAGCAGTATGGATTACTGTGCCTATTTTTTTGGGTTATTCTACATACTTCTTTCCATATAGTTTGAAGTCTTTTTTTTCGCCGATTACGATGATTGCTGTAAGCGTTTTTTTTTATATACTTTTTTCCTTCCTGACAAAACCCCGCTTTAATTTCGTGCCAGAGCTGCGAATACTGATTTTGTTTTTTCTTGTTCTTTTTATAGGGCTGCTTTATACAAACGCGCTTAAGTATGGCAGTGATAAACTCAATATCTTATTTGCCTGGGTTTTTTTATTTTACCTGTATGGGTTTATTATCATAAACAATTTTGATCTTTTTGTAAAGGCAACTTTTTTTAGCGGCGCAGTATTTCTTTTCTTACTGTTTAGTAAGTTTGGCGATCCTATAACTTTTTTTAAATCTATGCAGGGCGAGATAGTAAGGCTTGGCGTTACTAAATCAGACGATAATGAAGATTATTTACTAAATCCCATATGGGTTGCCCGGTATCTTGGTTTTTTGTTTCTGATAGCATTGTATTCCCTTAAAAAGGGTAAGATCAATTACCTGACATATGCATACCTGCTGTGTATCTTTCTTTACATGATTACTTCCGGCTCAAAAGGGCCGATTTTTGCCTTGATAGTAGCCTCATTGATTTTTTTTGCTGACAGCAGGCTTGCTAAAAATATGCGGAATATTATCATATTTATTTTTATATGCCTTGGGGTTCTGGCATTATTGAATTTTATTGACTTTTTTTCATCCTCCTTTTTCATTTCACGTTTTTCCGGAGAAAGTTCTTCGGGAGCCGAAAGAGAAGATCTTATTGGTGTTGCTTTAGAGTATAGAGGGTTAGGTAGTTTTTTTTGGGGTACAGGCACCGGAAATTTTGGCTATATCATGTCGCAAAGGGATACAAGAGCATATCCCCATAATATTTTTGCTGAACTATATTGTGAAAATGGAATAATCGGGGCATCTTTTATCCTGGTTATGCTTTATAGTGTAGTTAGAAAATACACTTTGATTTTTAAAAACCGTACACTTAAACTCTTATGTGCTCTTTTTATATTCTTTTTTTTAAACGCTTTATTTTCAGGAGACCTGTTCTCAAATGAATATTTGTTTATTTTCTTCATTCTTTTTCATTACGAGGCAAAAATGGTAACAAAAGAAGAAGAATTTATGCTTATGCTGAATACAGCCTGATTGAGAATCTTTTCTATAATAAATGTATTTTATTGTTCGTTCTATATTATATATCAATCGATTGGATATTTTTTAAAATCACCCTAGTTATCAATGAAAGTTTTACAGGTTATTAATGCCCTAACAGCCGGAGGAGCTCAAAAGCTTATTGCTGATTTTGTACCTATAATGAACAAAAAGAATGTGCCGACGGATGTTTTGTTGTTTACTGAAGATAAAGGCCCGTTTCTTCATATTCTACTGGAGAAAAACGTGAAGGTTTTAAATATAAAATCAAAACATTTATACTCGCCCTATAATGCGCTGATGGCGGCAAAATATTTTGATAAGTATGATATCATACATGCGCATTTGTTTCCCGCTATATATTGGACGTCATTAGCTAAAATCGTTAGACCTGCTAACAAAAAAGCAAAGTATCTTTTAACCGAACACAATAATTCTAACCGCCGGTTTACAAAATCTTACCTGCAACCCGTAGATAAGTTTATTTATGACAGGTTTGATGCACTTATAGCTATTAGTGAAAGTGTAAAAGATGTATTGTGGAAACGTGTGGCACATCCTAATATACCAATTGTTTATAATGCGGTAAATGTTAACGATCTGTCTGCCGCCGTTCCCGTATCGTTGCCTGAAAATCAAATAAATCTATTAATGGTGGCAGCATTCCGTGATCAGAAAGATCAGCATACCTTAATTAAGGCTATGCAACAATTAGACGACAGGTATCATCTATACCTTGCCGGAGAAGGTGCAACACTTGAAGAATGCAGGCAGTTGGCTACAGACTTAAATGTTGAGCAACGGGTACATTTTATGGGCGTAAGAAAAGATGTACCAGGATTAATGAAAGCTGCGGATATTAATATCCTCTCGAGCCATTGGGAGGGATTATCCTGTGTGGTACTGGAAGCAATGGCTTCAGGAAAGCCATTTATTGGAACAGATATCTATGGAATTAAAGAAATGTTTATGGATAATCCCTTTGCCCTATTCCAAACCGGAGATGTTGACGCTTTATCACAAAAAATAAGAAAAGTAGCAGAGGATAAAGCGTTTGCTTTGTTGCAGAGTGAAACGAACTTTGAAACAGTTAAAAAATTTGATATTGATTTGATGACTGATCAGTATCTGGATATATATACACGATTGCTGAAGTAATACTAATATCAATCAGCAGGTACAATACATTCAAAATGAATCATGGAAACTTTGTTATATCGTTAGACTTTGAGTTAATGTGGGGGGTCCGTGACCTTGTTACTATTGAGCAATATGGAAAAAATATTGCCGGGGTTCATTCTGTTATTCCAAAATTACTTGATGCGTTTGGCACATACAATGTAGAAGCAACTTTTGCAACTGTCGGGTTCCTTTTTTTTGAAACCAAAGCCGGGTTGTTGCCGGAGGTTCCTGCTTTATTGCCTACATATTCCGATACTAATTTATCGCCGTATAATGGTCACTTTAACGAAATAAAAGATAATCATACCGATGATCCATACCATTATGCGCCATTATTGATCAGGGCTATTCAAAAGCATCCCCGGCATGAGATAAGTACACATACGTTTTCTCATTATTATTGTTTAGAGCCCGGTCAAACAAAGGAACAATTCAGAGAAGATTTGATTGCAGCAAAAAAAATTGCTGCTGCATTTAACATTCCGATTACTTCTATTATTTTTCCAAGAAATCAATATAATGTTGAGTATACCGATGTGTGTACCAGCCTTGGTATTACTTCATACAGGGGTAATGAAAGGCATTGGGTTTATGATTCAACAAAAGAAATCAGTAATGTTTTTTTGAAATTCCTGATTTCACTTGGAGGAAGTAAAAAAGCAAAATTAAAATTAATGCTCCGCAGGCTCTTCAGGAAGATGGATGCATACATTAATATATCCGGAAACAATTGTTATAGCCTTAGCGATCTTAAAAATTCTTTTCCTGTAGATATTCCTTCAAGCCGTTTACTTCGTCCTTATTCTCCTGCATTGGCTTTGTTTGAACCATTAAGGCTGAGAAGAATTATAAACGGTATGACATATGCTGCAAAAAACAACCTTACCTTTCATCTGTGGTGGCATCCTCATAATTTTGGTATACACCAGGATAAGAATTTTGCTTTTCTTGAGAAGATCCTGAAGCATTATCAATACCTGAATAAAACATATAATTTTCAATCTATCACAATGACCAATCTTGCAAACAGTATTTTAACAGAGCATAAAAACGGTTAGTTATGAAAGTGCTGTTTTATACTATAGGAAAGCCTGATGATGTGAATATAAAACAAGGTATTGATGAGTTTACAAAACGTATTGCAAGATATTATCCTCTGGAATGGAAAATTATAGCACCTCCCAAAAACGCTGGTTCCATTACAGAAAATGAATTGAAAACCAAAGAAGCCGAATTGATATTGGGGAACCTGAAAAAAGAGGATTACCTGGTAGCCCTTGATGAAAGAGGCAGGATGCTTACATCAGTTCAACTGGCAGCAACTATACAAGCCCGGGCCAATGAAAGCGTAAAACAATTGGTATTTCTTATTGGGGGTGCTTATGGTATTGATGAAAGTATTTTAAAAAGGGCCAATTTCATATGGTCATTATCCTCGCTTACTTTTCCTCACCAGCTTGTACGGCTCATTCTTGCAGAGCAGGTATACAGAGCCTGTACTATCATCAAAGGTGAAAAATATCATCATGCATAATTTAACGGAAGATAATCCCTTGTTACAGGGCTTTCAATTATCTTCGGCAAAAAACAAGGGATGTCCATTACACTTACCATTATTATACTTACCAGTATTATTTCTATTGTAGCGATGAGCAATGCCAAGATGAAAGGCGAACTTATTTTTTGGCCGGCAGTTATTAAAAACAACAACCAATACTACAGGTTTCTTTCTTATGGGTTAATTCATGCAGATTATATACATCTTTCTTTCAACATGCTTGCCCTGTATTCCTTTGGTGTATTTGTGGAAGATCATTTGTTTTCAGCACCTTATTTTTTTGGCGCAAGAGGGAAGATATTTTTCCTTGTTATGTATGTTGGAGCGCTGATTGTATCTACCATTCCCGATTATATAAAATATAAAGACATATACGGATATACTGCGTTAGGGGCATCCGGCGCGGTATCGGCTGTTATCTTTGCCGGAATAATTTTACAGCCCAATCTACCCATCCGCTTTATGTTCATTCCATTTGATATACCCGGGTATATATTCGGTATTTTATTCCTCGCACTTTCAGCGTATTTAGCTAAAAAAGGTACCGGCAATATCGGGCATGTCGCACATTTTTTTGGTGCATTATTTGGTATTGCATTTACTGTAATTATGGTAAAAGCATTTTCAACGAATCATGTTGATGTGCTAAGTGATTTTATGAAGGCTATTTTAAGCCGTTAATCAGGCCGGCTGAAATTTAATTTGTAATATATCAGTTGTTTTATCGTTCACTTTAAACCTGTTATCAGTTCTTTGGTTCACAACCCAAATAATCTTTTTATTCATTTCCAGTACCCACACTTTTTCTTTTTCTACTAATGACATTTTCCTGTCAATCAGGAATCGCGCTATCTTCTTCTTTTTGGTCATGCCCAACGGGTAAAAATAATCTCCCTGTTTCCAGCGGCGCAATAATAAAGGAAAGCGGATGTCTTTTACGTCAAGGAGGGCTATATTCTGAGCAGAGGGGAGTGCAGATTTGTTTTCCTGGTATTTTTTATGTGAAAAACTCAACCTGCCATTCTCAAAAAAAATCACTTCGCTTTCTTTATCAACCACAATAATGGCATCACTTTTCGCCTGCAAAGGAGAAATAATAATCCAGTTACGATTTTTAAGTACTCTGTGTGTTGGCGATACAATAAATCTCCCTGTTTCGCTGTTCAGCAATTTCAGTACTTCATCTGTTTGAGCAGAACTGAAGCCATATGCTTTTATAATCTCAAATATGATGGTATGCAGGGGAGATGCCTGCAGCAATTTCAATACCGGGATATACACTTCGCCATTACGAAATTCAAGCAATTTCTTCTTGTGATGTTCAATTGCCTGGTTGTATAAAACGTCTGCATCTCTGAAATGAGTAATTGTTTTATTGATATTTACTGATGCCTGCGGGTAAATAGCCTCAACAGCAGGTACAATATTATGCCGGATGTAATTCCGGGAATATTTATCAGATGCATTACTGGAATCTTCCCTGTATACTAACCCATTTTTAGTAGCAAAGGATAACAGCTCTTTTTTTTGTGCAAATAAAAGTGGCCGCACAAGCCTGCCTGTCTTAGGCAAAATTCCTCTCATGCCGGAAATGCCCGTTCCTTTAAATAAATTCATCAATACCGTTTCCGCATTATCATCTGCATGATGTGCCGTAACGATATATTGAGGATTAGCTGCTTCGTAAATTCTGGAAGAGGATACAATTTCATTAAACCATTGATATCGTAACTCCCTTGCCGCAACCTGGATGGAACATTTTTGTGCCTGAGCATATGCGTTGGTATCAAATTTTTTAACCAAAAACCTGACAGCATATTTTTTAGCAAGCGCTTGTACAAACTGCTCATCTTTATCACTTTCATCTCCCCGCAACTGAAAATTACAATGCGCTATTATAAATTTATAACCAGCCGAGTAACATAGCTCGCACAAAACAACAGAATCAATACCTCCGCTCACGGTAAGCAACAGCATATCATCAGGAGTAAACAGTTGCTCGCTGGTTACAAAATGCCTGAAGCTATCGATCAGGGTTTCATTCATTTGTCATTTGTTAAAGTATGAATTACAGGTCGGCAATATCTTCATGTGCTGCCTGTAATTCATTATAAGTTTTCATATCTTTTAAAGTCCTGGCTCTCTGCATACCTTTTTCATACCATGCTATAGCAGTTGGATAATCATTTGCCCTTTCCAGCAGTTTTGCCAAATGATAATAAGAACCGGTATAATCAGGATCTCTTTCTAAAATAGCTTCAAACAATATCTTCGCTTCGGCATCATTTCCCTCCTTTACATATTCCAGGGCAAGTGCATGCTGTAAAAAATTGTCCGTGGGATCATCTTTTAAAAGTTGCTGTAATTTTTCTTTTCTTTCCATCCTTGAACAATATTTTAATAAAATACATCATTATATTCTGAAAGGGTTGCTATATTTGTATGCAAATTAGTTGCATAAACAACTTTTTCCCTGACTAACTATATCATAAAATATCTTCTAATGAAAATTTTAGTCTGCATCAGTAAAGCGCCTGACACCACAACAAAAATAGCCTTCACTGATAACAATACGAAATTTGCCGCTGATGGTGTTCAATGGATCATCAACCCCTACGATGAGTGGTATGCCCTGGTACGTGCTATTGAATTGAAAGAAAAGGACCCCTCAACCATTATTCACCTGGTAACAGTTGGTGAAGCGGATGCGGAACCTGTAATACGTAAAGCGCTTGCCCTGGGTGGCGATGAAGCCATAAGAGTAAATGCAGGCAGCGGGGATAGTTATTATATTGCGTCTCAAATTGCAGCAATTGCAGGGCAGGGCGCATACGATCTTATTTTTACCGGAAAGGAAACGATAGATTATAACGGCTCCTCTATAGGTGGGATGGTATCGGAGTTATTAAATCTTCCTTATGTTTCGCTGGCTATAAAATTTGAGCTTAACGGAGCCAGTGCTGTTATTACAAGAGAAATAGAAGGTGGGGAAGAAGTATGTGAAGTTGGATTGCCTGTTGTAGTAAGTTGTCAAAAAGGAATGGCAGAAGCCCGTATACCTAATATGCGCGGCATTATGGCTGCAAGAACAAAGCCGCTTAAAGTAGTTGAACCTGCAGCGGTTGACAGCCTTACAAGCATTGTCAGTTTTGAGTTACCGCCTGCAAAAGCTGGTGTAAAACTTGTTCCGGCAGATAATCCTGCTGAATTGGTCAGATTGCTTCACGAAGAAGCTAAGGCATTCTAAATAACCTAAAACCTGCCGGCAGGCAGATTTCAAATTTCAAATTTCAAATTTTATGTCTGTTTTAATATTCATAGATCAATCAGAAGGGCATATAAAAAAAGCTTCTCTTGAAGCATTGAGTTACGGCACTGAGATTGCTGGAAAATCCGGGATTGCTGCAGAAGGTATTATACTAGGGAATGTGAGTGAAGATATTGCTGCTTTGGGTAAGTATGGCGTAAAGAAAATTTATCATGTAGATAATGCCGCGCTTAACCATTTTGATGCGCAGGTGTTTACCAATGCTATTGCAGAGGTGGTACAGCGCAGCGGCGCAAAAGTGATTGTATTTTCAAACAATGTAGATGGCAAATCTGTAGCACCGCGTCTTTCTGTTAAGCTTAAAGCAGGATTGGTATCTGGTGCGGTTGCATTGCCAGATACAAGCAATGGCTTCATAGTGAAGAAAACCGTGTTTTCAGGAAAAGCTTTTGCCAATATTGCCCTGAATGCGGATATAAAAATTATTGCGCTTAATCCAAACTCATTTTCAGTAAATACCGGAGGGGAGGGGAGTGCTGAAGTAGTAAAAACTGATGTAAAAGTGGAGGAGGCTAAAGTAAAAGTTACCAGTGTAAATAAAGTAAAAGGTGAAGTACCGTTGAGTGAAGCTGATATTGTGGTGAGTGGGGGGCGTGGGCTAAAAGGTCCCGAAAACTGGGGCATGATTGAAGAGCTGGCCAAATTGCTTGGCGCAGCCACTGCCTGCAGCCGCCCTGTTGCTGACACACATTGGAGACCACATCATGAGCATGTTGGTCAAACCGGGCTGGCAATTGCACCTAATTTATATATAGCTATCGGTATCTCCGGGGCAATACAACACCTTGCCGGGGTGAACAGGAGTAAAATAATAGTAGTAATTAATAAAGACCCGGAAGCGCCATTTTTCAAGGCTGCTGATTATGGTATAGTTGGCGATGCTTTTGAAGTGGTTCCCAGGCTGATAGAAGAGATAAAAAAAGTGAAAGGCGTAGCATGAGAAAACACACTGTCCTTCAACTAAAACCGCACTGTTTTAAACAGGTGCGGTTTTTTTTATTTTAAGTTTTTCAGATTATCCTTTTTGCAAATTTCTTGTACATTCGCAGCAGATTATGAAGAAAATAGAACTGGAAATAGTAGCGCTGTCGCATAGTATTACGCAAACTCATTCTTACGCGGTAGTGCTGGGAGAAACCAATGGGTTAAGACGTTTGCCGATTGTGATCGGAGGCTTTGAAGCGCAGGCTATTGCTGTTGCGCTTGAACGTATGCAACCCAGCAGGCCGCTTACGCATGATCTTATGAAGAATTTCATGATGGCCTTTAATGTAGAACTTCATGAAATAATAATCAGCGATTTACAGGAAGGGATATTTTATTCAAAACTCCTTTGCAGCAATGAGCACGATACGGTAGAGATAGATTCGCGTACATCTGATGCCCTTGCGCTTGCTGTGCGCTTTGGGTGCCCGATATATACATATGAACATATACTTGAAAGCGCAGGTATATTGATGGAAGATTCCGGCAAAAAGAAAAAATCTGATGAAGAGCAACCGGTAGTAAAAGAAACAGGAGGCAGTAAAGATGATCTTAGAGGCATGTCGCTGGAAGACCTTAATCAATTACTTTCAGAAGTGCTTGAGCAGGAAGACTATCTCCGCGCAATAGCCATACGCGACGAGATCAATCACCGTAAGAAAAAATAAATCTCCTTTACTTAATTATAATTGCTGTGGTGCTCTTTCCTAATTGTAAGATTAATATTGGGCTTAACATCACGTCAAAACGCAGCGATGGTTTTCATAATCTTGAAACCATTTTTTATCCTGTACAATGGACTGATGTGCTGGAAATAACCAGCAACCAGCCTGCTGTCTCACCGGCAATACATTTATCCGGGCTGGATATACAGGGAAATCCTGCAGAAAATATTTGCTTAAAGGCATATGATTTACTTAAAAAGGATTTTCCGCAATTACCTTCGGTAGATATTTA
Source organism: Terrimonas sp. (assembly GCF_003075435.1). Classification (GTDB taxonomy): domain Bacteria; phylum Bacteroidota; class Bacteroidia; order Chitinophagales; family Chitinophagaceae; genus Agriterribacter. The sequence continues at coordinate 56,109 of NZ_QCZJ01000025.1, forward strand.
CCTGCACAAAACCATTCCTTCCGGCGCAGGGCTTGGAGGCGGCTCTGCTGACGGCGCTTTTACCTTAAAGTTGCTGAATGTAAAATTTAACCTGGGGCTCACAGAAAAGCAATTGATAGAATACAGCCTGCACCTCGGCAGCGACTGCCCTTTTTTTATTTATAATAAGCCTTGCTTTGCAGGCGGCAGAGGAGAGGAAATGCAGCCGGTATCACTGGATTTATCAGCTTATACTATTATGCTTGTTAACCCGGGCATTCATGTGAATACAGGTTGGGCTTTTTCAAATATACGTCCTTTGCAACCGGTTAAGTCAGTAAGGTATATTATTGAGCAGTCTCCGGCTACGTGGAAACATGAAATGATCAATGATTTTGAAGCTCCTGTGCTTGCAAAATATCCTGAGATAGCCGGAATAAAGCAAAAAATGTATGAGCAGGGTGCGGTATATGCATCTATGTCTGGCAGTGGTTCAACCGTGTATGGCATATTTGCTTCAGATGCTGTTGCGCCAATAGAATGGCCAAAACACTATATGCAGCAGTTAACCAGATAAAACTTATCTTGCACCAAATTTATTTTTATAATACACGCTGGTTATATACTATCTTTTCTCGATCAGAATCTTGATTTCCTCAATCATTAATATCTGGTCTGATCATTATATACAGGTATCTTTTCGCGATACGTTTCCGGTTATTTTTATTGATTATTATTTCATTTCTGTAATTAACCTGCTATGCATTTAACAGATATTATTTCTGATAAAACCAATTATTATTTAGCGCTTGAAGAAAAATATGGTGCACATAATTATCATCCGTTGCCTGTAGTATTGCAAAAAGGCAAAGGCGTATATGTCTGGGATATCAATGAAAAAAAATATTATGATTTCCTGAGCGGTTATTCTGCTGTTAACCAGGGGCATTGTCATCCGCGTATAATTGATGCTTTGGTAAACCAGGCACAGAAACTAACACTTACATCAAGAGCTTTTTATAATAATCTGTTGGGCGAATATGAAGCATACATAACAGCATACTTTGGTTATAACAAAGTATTGCCCATGAATACAGGTGTAGAGGCGGTTGAAACAGCGTTAAAACTTTGCAGGCGATGGGGGTACGCAGTAAAAGGCATCCAGGAGAATAAGGCAAAGGTCATTGTTTGTGCAGGTAATTTTCATGGCAGAACTACGTCGGTAATATCTTTCAGTACCGATCCTTCATCAACCAAACAATTCGGTCCGTTTACACCAGGTTTTTCGGTTATTCCTTACAATGATATTGCCGCGTTGGAAGAGGCTTTAAGCGATAAAAATATTGCAGGCTTTCTGGTAGAACCTATACAGGGCGAGGCAGGAGTTGAAGTGCCGCAGGAAGCATACCTGGCAAAAGCAAAAGCGTTATGCAAAAAAAACGATGTGTTGTTTATAGCAGATGAAATACAAACCGGCTTATGCCGTACCGGTAAAATATTATGTTGTGATCATGAAAATGTAAGACCAGATATATTGATCCTGGGCAAGGCATTGAGCGGGGGCACATTACCAGTAAGCGCTGTACTGGCAGATGATGAAATTATGTTAACGATAAGACCCGGGGAACATGGTTCAACATACGGAGGTAATCCGCTTGCCAGTGCTGTGGCGATAGAGTCGTTGAAAGTACTTAAAGATGAAGGCATGGCGGAGAATGCGGAGCGTATGGGGGCATTGTTAAGAAAAGAATTACAAAAAATTGATTCTCCATATATCAGCATTATCCGTGGTAAGGGGTTATTAAATGCGATTGTTATAAAACATAATGATGAAAACGCCGCATGGAAACTATGTCTGGAGCTGATGAAAAATGGCTTGCTGGCAAAACCAACCCACGGTGATAAAATAAGATTTGCCCCCCCTTTAATTATTACTGAAGAGCAGGTGCTGGAATGTGCTGGTATAATTGAAAAGAGTTTGCGTGTATTGGATTAGATGATGGGAGAAGCTGGTGGTTAAGGGTTGTGATTGCTCATTCAGTGTCATTTCCTTAATGAGAAAGAGATGAAATTTGTTGATGGGCTAGACTCGATGTATCTAAAAAAACATACCGCTGCCATGCCTTGCATTCCAGCATTGAATAGTGGAAAAACAGCGTGCAATGTAAGATGTGAAACGATGCGGGGTTGTGAATCTGAAACCTGTAATCTATCTTAACTCATTACCCCAGGTTAAACTGTTTGGTTGCCATTTCTTCTACTGCTTTTCCAATAGCCAACGCTGCGGTAGCGGCAGGGGAGGGGGCATTCAATACATGAATAGCGTTGTCTTTAGCTTCTATTTTAAAATCATCAATCATACTTCCCTCCTTTGAAAGTGCCATGGCACGCACGCCGGCACGGGCTGGTACAATATCATCAGATTCAAGTGAAGGAATTAATTTCTGTAATCTTTTAAGAAAATAAGATTTTGAAAAAGCGCCGCGGTATTCATCCAGGCCAAAGCGCCAGTGTTTGCCAAAAAACTTCCAGGTGCCGCCATAAGAAAAAGCCTCGGCAGTATCTTTTAAGCTAAAAGCAGTTTTGTTATATCCTTCTCTCTTAAAAACAAATACGGCATTTGGTCCGCACTCAACGCCACCTTTTATCATCCTGGTAAAGTGAACGCCAAGAAAAGGAAATTGCGGATTAGGTACAGGATATATAAGGTTGCGGACTTTGGTTCTTCCTTTTTCACTCAGGTCATAATAATCACCACGAAAACCCACAATAGCGCTGTCTGTTCCCGTACCTTCTTTTTTTGCTATGCGATCACTTTGTAAACCTGCACAGGCAATAATATATTTTGCTTCAAAGTTTTGTTGATTGGTTTTGATGATGGTTTTTTCTCCATCCTTTACAAAATCTCTCGCTTCTGTATTCAGAAATACTTTGCTTCCCTCAAATTTTTGTTCAAGTAGTTCAGTCAATTTTTCCGTAAATCCAACAAAATCTATGATGCCTGTACATCCCACCCAAATACCGCTGATACCTTCACAATAAGGTTCTATTTCTTTAATCTCTTCAGCAGTGATCATTCTTATATCTTCCACACCATTGGCGATACCATTGTTGTATACCTTATTCATGTGCGCCAGCTCACTTTCTTCTGTGGCTACAATTACTTTTCCGCAGATATCATGCGCAATGCCATGCTCTTTTGCAAACGCCACAATTTCTCTTCTTCCTTCCACGCAATTTTTAGCCTTATACGATCCGGGTTTATAATAGATGCCAGAGTGGATTACACCTGAATTATGGCCGGTTTGGTGAGCGGAAACACGACTTTCTTTTTCAAGTACCGCTATTTTTAATGAGGGATACCTGCTGTTTAATTTATATGCAGTAGCCAATCCTACACAACCACCACCAATCACAATAATATCGAACGAATTGTTGTCCATGAATTTTTAGATTATAATCATGGCGCAAGATAGTTGAGAATGTTTGAGGTAACAAAAACCAGCTGCTTTTTTGATATAGTAATGATGGAGTGATACAATAGAGCCGGGCAATATTTTGCCCGGCTCAGGTATATTCTTTCGATGTTGTATCAGAATGGTAAAGTAACCGGGAAGGAAAGGGGACCAATAATTAATGTTCCTATATTATCGCAAGTGCCGTCTCCATAATCAAGTGTAGCAGTAGCATTATTTGTTTTTAAATCAATTTTTCCTGAAGTAATGTTATTGCAGGCAATTTCCTTTATAAGAGGAGATGTAATTGTACCCTCAATATCTCCTAAAGATGAAGTGCTTGCAATATATCCTGTTATAGAATAAACATCATCACCAAATACCAAAGGTGTGGAAGACCCGGCAGTTTGTGTATAGTTCTGTGTCCCTTTTAAATGAAATACGGTGCCGTTAGGGAAAGTAACTATGCCGTCAATAATATCAATCTTAAACTCTGTAGCAGATACTGTAGTGATTTTATAATCTCCCTCTATCTTATAGCCGTTTACATAAAAACCGTTGAATACAGGAACTATTTCGGTACCGGGTATAGCTATCCATTGATTTAATGTAAAGCTCACTGATCCTTTACCGGTATACCCCCTTAAAGTGCAACCGGTTCCGAAATCAACTACTACTTCTTTTGGAAAATCCACAAAGCCACCGGGTGTAGCGGTTACTGTAGCGCAACCATATTTTCTGTCAGCAGTTGCTTTTTCGCTTTCAGACTCCGGTGCGCCGGTTACAAACATAATATCCAGGGCAGTATTTAATACAGCATATGCAGTAACGGATGCTGAAGCAGCCGCAACAGTTTCTTTGTTTTGTGCATCTGAAGATGCTGTTTTTTTAGCTTCTTTTTTACAGGATGCAATTAATACTAATAATGCAAATGCTGCACTTAATGCACGGGAAGTAGAAGATGCAAAAATCATATAAGATTTTATTTGTGGTTAAAAAATAATAAGACTATATCAATATGATAGTCAGTTGTGATACATCTTTTTCCGGGGGAGTTAAGAAGAAGGCAAAATAAAACCTGTTATCTGCAGGATATAATAGACAAGTTAAACAGCTGATTAGTTATTTAGCAATAATCATGCCTTGAAGGGGAGAAGGCGGAAGGTGGACCGCTTATACCCTCCACCTTGTACCTTCTACCTCTTAAATCGTATCTTTAGATACACAAAGTTTACAGGCATGGATATAAAAAACAATATACTCGAAACAATAGGCAACACCCCGTTAATAAAGTTGAATAAAATCACCAAAGAGCTGCCATGCACTGTTGCTGCAAAGGTTGACTATTTTAACCCGGGTAATTCTATTAAAGACAGGATGGCAATTAAAATGGTTGAAGTTGCCGAGCAGGAGGGTAAATTAAAACCGGGCGGAACAATTATTGAATGCACTTCGGGAAATACAGGTATGGGACTTGCGCTTGCGGCGTCGGTTAAGGGCTATAAATGTATATTTACTTCAACAGATAAACAGTCGAAAGAAAAATTTGATATCCTTAAAGCTTTAGGTGCGGAAGTAATTGTATGCCCTACAAATGTTGAACCTGATGATCCTAAAAGTTATTATTCTGTTGCTAAAAGACTGGCAAAAGAAATACCTGATGCGTTCCTTTGTAATCAATATGATAATCTTGCTAACCGGTTAGCGCACTATGAAACTACCGGTCCTGAAATCTGGGAGCAGACTGATGGAAAAATCACCCATCTTGTTTCAACAGCGGGAACAGGCGGCACAGTTACTGGTACGGCAATGTTCCTTAAAGAGAAAAATCCGGATATCCAGGTTTGGGCGATAGATGTGTATGGTTCCCTGCTCACAAAGTTTTTCAGAACAGGAGAACTGGATATGAATGAGGTACACCCTTATATATCTGAAGGGTTTGGAGAAGATTTTGTGCCTCAGAATTATGATATGAGCGTGATAGATCATTTTGAGCAGGTAACAGATAAGGATGGTGCAATTATGGCCAGAAGGTTAGCCAAAGAAGAGGGGATTTTTTGCGGGTACAGTGCGGGCAGTTGTTTGCAGGGATTAATGCAGCTGAGGAGCAAGTTAAAAAAGGGTGACCTGGTAGTATGCATTTTCCATGATCATGGAAGCAGGTATGTGGGCAAAATATATAATGACCAATGGATGATGGAACGTGGATTTATGGATGTGAAAACATTTAAAGATGTTATTTCAACAAGGGGAGAAAAGCCATTGGTAACGGTGCAGCCACGAGAAACGGTTGCTAAGGCTTTTGAGTTAATGAAAAAATATGATATAGAGAACATACCTGTAATGGATAATGAAAACCAGGTGGGCTCCATCTCGCAAATTGGGTTATATAACAATATATTTGATAGTCCGGCTATAAAAGGCGAAGCTGTAAGTACCATTATGGGTGCTCCATATCCTGTTGTTGCTTTTGATACGCCGGTAGAACGATTGGTTAAACTTATTAACAAAGAGAATGGTGCCATACTGGGTAAAGATGAAAGTGGTAAAATGCACATTATCACCAAGTACGATATTATTGAATCGATGGCTAAACTTTAAAGAGAGCTCCTTTCTTGTGGTTTTTAGTTCTACAACTATTTTTAGGTTAACAGTTTGATTAATATATGATAACATAAATTTTATAATATCTATACCGGCATTTAAACAGTAAATTTTCTATTATGTTCACAAGTAATATTACGAGTGTTAATAAAGTCTTAATACGAAGCAAATTATAGAAAAAAAAGTTGCAAAAATGGGGGAAACCTCTATTGGATGGTGGATAACTGGTGAGTATCTTTGGATAGAAGTTGATTGATGAGGAAAACTACACCTCAACCATCCAAGATCCAAAAACCGTCCTAAAATAATTGAGTCCAAATCCTTTGAAAAGGGTAGATAAAATCCAATATCAATCAACTTTCTCTTAAGCGTATTTAGCCATTAAGCCATATATCCGGTAATTTCCATATCCTGAAAAACATACAGCATCCAATAATCTTTCTGAAAAATCAGCCCCCGTGAAAAAATCCAATTAACCTGAATGAGGAACTGATCAACCTTGGACAACGAGTTTTGTATGAGGTCCCTAAAGTCCAATCCTTAGAACATCTATTCTTAGAGGCTCTAACAAAAAGAAATGAAGGCTGTCTCACCCGGGGCAGCCTGTTTTTATAATATTTATTGCCGTTTAATTTCTGCCTATATTTGTTGCCCAATTGTAACAGGCTCATATAAATTATTGAAAATGACGGGCCTATTTTTGTTAGTATAAAGTAAATTCATTAATCTTGAATTCCAACTTAAGCGCTACAATGCAACACGAAGAAGATTTTGACGCAAATTTAGCTGGTGAAGATAAAAGTAGTGAGGAAGCCAAAAGCAGATGGTTTAAACGGATAAAAAAAGGTATAACTACTTCCACAGCAGAAAAAAAGGAAGCTCCGGACGGCTTGTGGATGAAATGTCCTAACTGTAAATATACCTGCACTGTACTCGAATTAAAGGAGAATCTTTTTGTTTGTCCAAAGTGTAATTATCATCACCGTATCGGCAGCCATGAATATTTTAATATTCTTTTTGACAACCAGGAGTACGAAGAATTGTTTGATAATGTACGGTCAGTAGATTTCCTGCAATTTAAAGATCTTAAGCCTTATAATAAAAGGCTTGAAGAGGCCTATTCAAAAACAGGGCTCAATGACTCCCTTTCTGTTGGAGCAGGTAAATTACATGGTCACGACCTGGTTATATGCTGTTCCGACTTTAATTTTATCGGCGGCTCATTAGGCAGTGTGATGGGAGAAAAAATTGCTAAGGCGGTCGACTATGCGATTGAGCATCAATCTCCTTTGATGATCATAAGTAAAAGTGGTGGAGCAAGAATGATGGAAAGTGCTTTTTCTCTTATGCAGTTAGCTAAAACATCCGGTAAGCTGTCTCAGCTTTCGGATGCCAAACTTCCCTATATATCCCTCTGTACAGATCCAACTTATGGTGGAACAACCGCTTCTTTTGCTATGCTGGGTGATGTTAATATTGCAGAGCCCGGGGCAATGATAGGATTTGCCGGACCGAGAGTAATTAAAGAAACCATTAAAAAAGATCTTCCTGCCGGTTTTCAAAGCTCTGAATTCTTAATGGATCATGGGTTCCTCGATTGTATAGTGGACCGCAAAGAACTTAAAGATAAGCTGGCTGCATTGCTTACGCTTTTTAAATCATAGCCTGCTTTCCGTATTAATGTATGTCTATCAAAAATCGTTCTGCATTTTTTGAGTATTATATTGAAGACAAATATGTCGCCGGGCTTGTATTAACCGGCACAGAGGTTAAATCCATACGGGAAGGTAAAGCAAGTTTTAACGACAGCTATTGCTATTTTCATAAAGGGGAGCTTTGGATAAAAAGCCTGCATATTTCAGAATATAGTCATGGTACATATAATAACCACGACCCTTTACGTGAAAGAAAGCTGTTGCTGAGCAGAAAAGAGCTGAATAAGCTGGAAGGAAAAATAAAGGAGAAAGGATTTACGATTGTGCCTTTAGCACTTTTTTTTACAGAAAAAGGTTTGGTAAAACTGGAGATAGGATTAGGGAAGGGAAAGAAAACACATGACAAAAGAGAAACCATAAAAGCGAGGGACTCGGAACGGGAAATAAAGCGGAAATATGGCGTATAGAGTTATTTAAACGTCGTAAACAATTTATTTACAATAGTTTTAGAAATCCTTCGTTAGATTGTATCCAATATTAATCATTATTCCCAATTAAGACGCATGAGGGTAATAATCATCTTGATTTTTTTAGCATCCTTTTTAAATGGCTTTAGCCAGGGTATAAAAGGTAGTTGGTATGGAAGTGCTGATATTTTGCTTGGCGGCTCTCACAATAACTATCTTGTTGAATTAGATCTTAAGCAGGAAGGCAATGATGTAAAAGGCGTAATAAGCTATTACTTTAAACAAAGCTTTCAGAGCTTTTACGTAAAAGGCACTTATAACGCCGGCAAAAGAGAGATAACCATTAAAAATATTCCTATTACTTATTTCCGCGCCTCTGCCAGTAACGGTGTTGAATGTATTATGGATTTAAAAGCGATCGTTACTGCCTCAAGGGTGAGCACCAATATTAAAGGTGTTTTTACCACGCAGGGCAAATACAAATATACCTGCCCTGATATTGCTTTCGATTTTGTATATGGCGAACAATTAAATACAGACAGCCTTATTGATAAGTTTTCACCCATAACCAAAATGTGGAAACCTACAGAAGAAGATGTTGTAGTAAATCCCCAGGAAGACAGAACGCCTGACTCCGTAGACCTGAAAGTGAAAGAGCCTACTTTTGAACAGCTTGAGGCAAAAAAAATTCAGGTAGAGTTTAATAAGCGTGCTGAAGTTGTAACGAAAGAATTGCTGGTAGATTCAGATTCACTCCGGCTTACCTTTTACGACAATGGTATAGTAGATGGCGATAGCATTTCTGTATTTTACAATAAAGAACCGATATCTACACATCAGTCCTTAACCGAACGTGGTATTATATACTATGTGGTTTTGGATCCTTCCAAACCTTATAACGAAATAAGCATGTTTGCGGAAAACCTGGGTACTATAGCGCCCAATACCGCGCTTATGGTTATTACCGATGGTATTAACAGGTACGAGGTGTTTCTGTCGAGCAGTTTATCGCAAAACTCTACGGTAAGGATACGAAGAAGGAGGTAGCTGTTTGGCTGTCAGCAATCAGCTTTCAGCTATAAGGTACAGCTTTTAAATTTATACCATACTACTTATCACTTACCATTTATGTCTTATCACTTCATTGGTATGAAGATCATAATCGTAACAAACCAATTCCGGGTAAAGTAAAATTGAAAAACATTGTATCTTTATAGTATATTCTTCTCTTAAAGAAATGTATAGAGCAATAGCCATAGACCGCAAAAATCTCACTCTTATGGGCGTACAGTTTCCCGACCTTAAAACATTGGAAAGTACTGCAAATGCTATTGGGACAAATATGTTTGAAGGTTTTGAGCCGACATTCAAAAGTATTGAGCTTATTCGGGATTATGTACTTGAAAAAATCACTTTTGCAGAGTTCATTAAGTTTGCGAAGGAAAAAGCCTATGTCTGATTCTTACAAATACATTGACCCCGACTATATCTATACCGACCCCAAAACAGGCGTACTTCGCAATTTAGCAGGCATTACAGATGAAGATATTTTGCTTTTTGCAGAAAGTGGAGCGGTTGCAAAAAGAGTACAAGAACTTTACGGAAACCCCATTAAAATCAAAGGCCCTGATTCATTGCTTACTATTCATTACCATTTGTTTCAGGATATTTACGCCTGGGCAGGAAAAGTAAGAACAGTAAATATCAGCAAAAACGGAAAGCCATTTTTTAACGGAGAACGTTTTAATATCGCTTTTCAGTATATAGACAATCTTGTTGAAGAATATAGAGCCATTCGCAAAACCAATCAACAGGAATTGGCGCAAAAGCTGGCTGAAATTTTGGACAATGTAAATTATTTGCACCCGTTCAGAGAAGGTAACGGACGAACACAACGGGAATTTATACGTTTGCTTGCGTTGGAGAAAGGATTGAAACTTAACCTGAACCCGCCTGATAACGCAGATGTTTACGAACGTTATATGCAGGGAACAATAAACAGCGATGTAAAAATGCTCACAGACCTGATATTTGACCTGATTAGCAAACGAAAAAAATAAGAACCATTATCCATCGTAATGTGCCCCCTCCATTTGCCTTTAAAACACAAAACAGTAGAATGGTAAATAATTGCGTTAATGCAATTTATGCTTGAGATGTTTGCGTAATTTTGTAGCATATATTATAATTGTTGCCTGCAAACTTATGACGAAGCGTAAACCTATACTTACTTTTATTATCTACATTATACTTGGACTTATTTCAGAGAGTATAATATTCTTCCTTTTTCCTTTTACTGGTTTAGGTGGAATTATTTGTTACCCTTTATGCATTGCTCTATCAATTGCTTTTGGTTGGACACTTTTCAAAATGACAAAAAAAGAGGTTGCAAAGGGTTATATTTTCCTTTCATTTTTATGCTTCTTGACAGTACAATCATATCTTGAATTAAAAATTCACCCTCAAGATTTTGGCGGCTCACCAATTTCACAGATTGGCAATTTCAAGAAAGCATTAGCAAACTATGATAAGATAAAGTTTGAAGACTTTGGTAATTTGACAAAAGCCGAAAAGGTCATTTATAATTTTAAATACAAGGATGGACAAGTTGCCAAAAAGTATTTCGACACTCTATATAGACAGAAACAATGTGACGAATGTTTATGATATATCAAATTTTGACAATGACAGTATTAGTTACGACAAAAATAAAATTGAGCTTTCTTATACAGACACGACAATAAAAATTACTGAAAACCCAAACTCAGTAAATCCTACAAAATCGGAAATTCCATTTAGGAACTTATTAAAACAAAAAGGTGGTGGTTATCTTGATAGAGAAAACTCGACATTCTATAGCGTAAATGAAAATGATTTTTCATTTAAGACAGGAATTGAAAGTGTTTTTTATACCTATCTAAAAATGACAAAGAAAGCCAGCAGGCAATAAGGGGGTTGCTGTCACCAACCAGCTTTTAAACTTATCGCTTACCACTTACCCCTTACCACTACCAGGCTGACTGCTGAAAGCCGATAGCCAAAACTTTCTCACCTTTCTCCACTATCTTGCGGCATGGTTATTACAAACGCAGCATATTTAATCAGCAGCCCTGATTATACAAAATGTCCTCCGCCAGACAGACCGGAATATGTATTTACCGGGCGGAGCAATGTAGGAAAGTCTTCCCTCATAAATATGCTCTGCAATAAACAAAAGCTTGCAAAAACTTCTGCATCACCGGGCAAAACCCAGATGATTAATCATTTTACTATAGAAAGTGTTTCCGGCAAAGAAAAAACGCAGTGGTATATTGTTGATCTGCCGGGGTATGGCTTTGCTAAAGTTTCGCAGCAGCAAAGAAAGCACTGGGAGAAAATGACAAAAGATTATCTGACCAAACGACCTAATATTATAAACGTTTTCGCGCTGATTGACAGCCGGCATTCACCCCAAAAATCAGATCTCGATTTTCTTAACCAGTTGGGTGAGTGGGGCATTCCCTTTGCTATTGTTTTTACAAAAACAGATAAATCAACCCAGCAGGATGTAAGCCACAATATCAAAGCCTTTTTAAATGCAATGAAAAAAACATGGCAGTTTCTGCCACAACATTTTACTACAAGCAGTATAAAGCAAACCGGCCGCGATAAAATTTTAGATGCTATAGATAACTGGAATGAAATTTTCAAAAACCAGGGAGAAATTTCAGAAGAATAGGGGAGACAAACCCTTTAGCGGTATGCCGATACCGCTTTTAAGAAGCAGGATGGCAGCTGTCAGTTTACTACTTTATTGGCGCAGCTGCTGCTGGCAAAAGCCTCTGGTTTTGCTTTAAATGCAAATCCCATTCCGAGTATATAACCCATCGCTTCGCGTAATGCTTCATTGCTTTTGAAGTGAGGATTAGTGTTGATGTCGGCATGCACTTCCATATCAACATCATACTGCGTAAACAGGTCGCACAATTCGTAAGCGATCTCAATACTTTTAGCAACTTCTACCAGCATTCTTTCTTTAATAGAATATTGCTTTTTTGTTTTTTCATTATGGATGAACATAAATCCACCATGACCTTCACGAAGAAATACAATTACAGTAGCAAATTCTGTTTCTGCTCCTTTAACCTGCGAATCTGTACCGATGCAAACTTTAAGGCGGTAGCCGTTTTGTTTTTCGCGGATGATAGCGCGTTTTACTTCTTCTTTGATAGGGAGCTGGAATCGTTCTCCATTAAATTTTCTCCATAACATATAAGAGGGGGTTTGTGTAATTTACATATTTTTTTTATTCCCCCGTTAATGTTTGAATATTATTGTTTTGTTATTATGAAGAATGCGGAAGGAGAAGGGTGTATGGAAAATAGAACCTGCAATACAATTATGTGGTTATACTTTTTTTGTTAGCTTACTATTGAACTTAGTCCGTCAAGTCTGTCTGTTCGTCATATTTTAATTCAGCAAAGGCAATTTCAATTGTGAATTTGTGAAGGCATGAAGGAGTGCTTCATGTTAAATCAATACTGTCCTGTTGCTAACAGCACAAGCGTACATGCCTGCATGGTAGGTATATTATTTTGTTCCGCAATTTTTTCCAGCTCTTCATTTTCTGCGCCAGGATTAAAAATGATCCGTTTCGGGTGCAGCGAAACAATATAATCGTAATACTGTTTTTGGTTTTGCGGATTGAGATACAGGGTTACCGTATCAATATCAGTAAGAGGCAAGGGTGCTTTATGTATCTGTACATCGCCTGCGTTTTCTTCTTTTTTGCCGATAGCCTCCACTTCATGCCCGGCATTGCGCAGGCGGTTCAGTGCAAGGTAGCTATACCGGGATGGGTTTGATGATGCCCCAAGTATCAATGTTTTTTTATTTGTGGTACTCATTTAATGGTAAAGGTAAGAAGGTTTCAAGTTGCAAGTTTCAGGTTTCGGGTTAGGGGTTTGTGGTTTAAGGTTTAATTAAATCTCAAATCAGCGAATAATATTTATTAATTACTTTTGTTCGGTCTAAAAGCACTAATATGAAACTCAGCAAAAACTTTGTATTCACTCTTATCGCTCTTGTTGTTGTTGCAGCTTTATACCGCGTAGTTCCTGGCAGACCTTTTGGATTTGCCCCGCAGATAGCTATGGCAATTTTTGCCGGCGCTGTAATAAAAGACAGGAAGACTGCTTTTGCCTTACCACTGATATCCATGTTCATATCAGATGCTTTTTATCAAATACTATATGTATCCGGCTTATCCATTATACCCGGGTTTTATGAAGGACAAGCCACCAATTATATTTTATTCACGCTGCTTACTGTTGTTGGCTTTCTTATAAAGAAGATCAATATAGTTAATGTAGCTATTGCATCTATAGCTGCGTCAACCATATATTTTTTAACATCAAATTTCATGGTTTGGTTAAGCGGTACCGGCGGTTATCAGCATCCTCAAACATTTAACGGATTGATGATGACTATTGCAGACGGCGTGCCTTTCTATAAGAACTCTATCTGGGGAACATTGTTTTTTTCTGTTGTTCTTTTCGGCGGTTACTATTTCTTTTTCTCCCGTTCGCCTAAAGCTGAAGAAGCATAGCCGGGTTTGTCAGATTATTACTAGTAAGAAGAGAGCAGGGTAGGTAGTGTTCACGTTTTTCATCTGTCGTTTCACCCTTCATAAAGAATATTTATTTATATTTTGGCTAACCACAACAACACCGGAAAAAAAGGAGAATTATTAGCTGCGGATTATTTAAAAGATAACGGATTTATTATTCTTCATACCAACTGGCGTTATTCTCATTACGAAATTGACATTATTGCTTCACGGGATAAGACCCTTCATTTTGTAGAAGTAAAAGCCAGGCGTTCAATAAAATTTGGATTACCGGAAGAAAGCGTGAGCAATAAGAAATTGCAAAACCTGGTTAATGCCGCGGAGGAATTTCTTTACCAATATCCAGAATGGAAAAGAGTGCAGTTTGATGTATTGGCTATCACGCTCAGCAGGCAGGAGGCTGAATATTTTTTTATTGAGGACGTTTATTTATAAGTACAAGATCTTTCATTTTTTCCACCATTTTATAGGTAGCCGGGCAATAGGCAATATTTTGTTTATGCACATGCATATAATCTGTCATTTTCTTTTTGGTAAGATGGGGAAAACCTGCGCAGTCATCAGGTCTTATGGGGTATATGCTGCATTTATTATCTTCTAAATTCAGAAACTGGCAGGGCTGCTTTTTATTCATCCAGTCATTATCCTTTTTATCATAATAAAGCCACTTATCTTTAAACTGCTGCACTGTCATATTGAAATGTGCTGATATGCGTTGCAGGTCTTTTGTATTAAAAGTAGGGCTCATGGTTTTGCAACAGTTGGCGCAACTTAGGCAATCCACTTCCGGCCAAACCTGCTTATCAGCTATCATGGCAAGCGCGTCAAGGTTTTTAGGCGGCTTATTTTCAAGCCTGGTAAGAAATGCCCTGAATCCTTTTTTGTTTTTATTTACCGCTGTTTTAAATGTGCGCAAGGTCAATTGCTGCATAATTGTATTTTGATCGCCCAAAATAAAGAATAAATACTTTAGCTTACAGCTTGTTGAATAAAAAAAGCTTAAGCTTATACCAGGAATTTTATTCTCGAAAAATGTGGGAGTCTTACAAAAATGGTTTTAGTGCCTACCTGCAACTGGAAAAATCGCTCAGCAATAATTCCATTGAAGCCTATATACGCGATATAGAAAAGCTAACTGGTTTTATGCAATTAAAAAGTATTCAAAAAAGTCCTGCAGAAATAACCTTGCAGGATCTGCAGCAGTTTATAAAATGGATTGCTGAATTGAATATGACAGCTTCATCGCAGGCACGTGTCATATCAGGGCTAAAAGCTTTTTACAAATATTGCCAAACAGAACAGATAACTGTAAAAGATCCAACCCTTTTACTGGAAGCGCCAAAATTGAAAAGGGCTTTGCCGGATACGTTGAGCTTTGAGGAAATAGAACTGATCATAGCCCAGGTTGATCAAAGCAAACCGGAAGGTGTAAGAAACAAGGCTTTGCTGGAAACCATGTACAGTTGTGGCTTAAGGGTTAGTGAAGCAGTAGAGCTGAAAATATCGCAATTATACCTGGATGTTGGCTTTGTGAGGGTGGTAGGTAAGGGCGATAAGGAGCGGTTAATACCCATAGGGCGGGATGCCATTAAGCATATTAATATATACAGGGAAACAGTGCGAAGCCATATGGTAATCAAAAAGGGAGAAGAAGATATCCTGTTTTTAAACCGGCGGGGCAGCCGTATGACACGGGTAATGATATTCCTGATTATCAAAGATTTGGTTAATAAAGCCCGCATTAAGAAGAATATCTCTCCCCATACTTTCCGTCATTCTTTTGCCACCCACCTGGTAGAAGGCGGGGCAGACCTCAGGGCGGTGCAGGAAATGCTTGGTCATGAAAGCATTACCACTACCGAAATTTATACGCACCTTAACCGGGAATATCTCCGTGACACACTTCAACGGTTTCATCCCGGCTTTAAATAGCACTTCTTCATAATTTCTTAACATAAAAACTCACAGGTGCAGGTAACAAAACAGCAAGTATGCCGTTATAAGGCAGCGATCATATAGAATCGAGATCTTTGAACAAAATTTTAAAAAACGATTGATAAAAGTTAAAGAGAATCAAAAATTTGGATGATATAGGCTAATTTTTAGAATTTTTCTAAAATATTGTTTCAAAAGCCTTTGTTGATTCCGCCAAATTCCGTACTTTTGCGGCGAAATTTGGTAACCCTGATTAAATCCTTGCTTGTCCGCGACTAAACCAGGTCTCACCGTCTTTATGGAGTTTTCTTCGGGCGTATAATTTAAAACTTCTCGTCAGGTCAATCCCACGATTGCTACATTTTAAAGGAAAATTTATTTAGTGAAAAATAAAATAAACCATTCATCAGTTTATATAACCAAACATAGTATTATGCATTGCATAGTAGTTGTTAAAAGATATATCTTTGTATGGTCAAACAGTTTAAATCAAATATTTAACAATAGGAATATGAAACAACAGAACGAAGTGAATTCTAAGGCAGGAACACTTAAAAGGAAAACCAGCATGATCAATTTGTATGGTAAAATCAGCAAAGCTGCCTCTATGTTGCTGATTGCGGTAACAGGATTCGGTATGATGTCTTTTACACAGGATGATACCTCAGTAAACAGCGTTGATACTAACCTAAACATAAACAACGAAACAGTTGTAGCAACAACAGCTATTGCAGCAGGCGATGCATGCTGCGGAGTAGCAGTTGCCAAACCAGGTGATGAGATTAAAAGTGCTTTTTATATCAGTTTACCAAATGCAAAAGCTTTTGTAAAGGCCGACAGGGAAGCGGCAAACAGGTTTTATTCTGAAGTAAATGCAAGAAGATCCTGGAGTATGGATATGACTGACGCTACTAAAAAAGCTGATGCTGAAATGAACTTCAATTTCAAGGTAAGCAGCATGAATCTTGCACCGGTTGCAGGGTTTAATGCAGATGCAGAAATGGTTAATAGTTTTACTGAAGATGTTGTGTTGAAATCATTAACAATTACTGCAAGCGCACAATCTGCCGACAATGAGATGATTGACAACTTTATTGCTGAGCACTTTTCAATAAAGCATGTTAAACCTTCTGCATTACTTATCGCTAAAGCAGATGCGGAAATGGTAAACGCTTTTGAAAAAGCTAACCTGCCTTTCATCAGCGTACCTTCTCAGATCGCAGCTAATAATGCCGACCTGGAAGTAATTCATCACTACCAGGTTGATATTAAAAACGCACAGACAGTCGCTACAAAATAATTAAGTGTTGATTTTTTGAGTTGGTTATGGTTTTGATTTTTAAAAAGCCGGCTACTGCCGGCTTTTTGATTTCCCGGCCCTAAAGGGCGGAGCAATTAATTGCTGACCACTTGTCTTGTCCTAGCATAAGTAGACAGATTTAAGAACAAAAAAATCTGTAATACCATGACAAGAGATGTCCAAACGGTGATCCGGTATAGTATTAGCTTTAAGCAAAAAGTAGTCAGAGAGTTAGAAG
>NZ_QCZJ01000026.1 GCF_003075435.1 Terrimonas sp.
CATAATACTTTATGCGCAGGTTTTTCTTCAACGCCTCTGTGCTGCCGCCTTCACTGCCTACCCAGCCTGCACCCGGAGCATAAGTATTGTCTACACGGTTCAGCGGCGATGGCTCGTAGTTGGTTTTGCTGTAGGCCCAGTTCTCTCCGTTGGTTCCTACATTGGTCTCGCCTGCCTGACCCGATAGCTCTGTATTATAAAACGCTACCTGCTGCTCAAATGGGTTGAGCTTGAACAACCCGTCGCTCTTTGTGGCATCGGTTGCTGTTGATGCAAAGGGTAGGTATTTATACTGTTCCCTGCCGAACTCATCGTATATCACAGGGCTTATGAGGTCTGCCGCATTGCTTGAAGACAACAGGTCCGCAGGGTTGGTTACCAGCGATCCCTGCTTTACTACGGTTTGCAGGGGTCTGCCCAGCCCGTCGAAGTATTGGGTGGTTTGCTGTACATCGCGAAGTCCTCTTGTCGTTAATGTAATGTCATTCTGCTCAGGGGCTTTAGCATCCCATACGCGGATATAGTTGACCGTTGTGGAACCGGGATATGCAGGAGGAAGCGAATGCTGTGCCTGAACAGTAATGTATAGAACACAGATCAATAAACAGCTCAATAGTTTTACCGGTGTATGTATGGTGCGTGGCATATAGCAGTTATTGAGGGTTTATTGATTGTTGGGTTGTTGGTATTGATAGTCCATGGTCTTGATCACGTTTTTGTCCTGGTCTCTTACCGTTTTTAACCTGCCGAAACTGTCGTATTCGTAATAAGTAATTTTATTATTAGCATCGCACTGGCTGGTCATGCCGATTAAAGGCTCGTAGGTGTAGGTGGTCATCTGGGCGGTGAGGGGATAAAGACGGAGTTCGTCTATATCATCATTTGCAATAACTGAAATGGTAGAAGCTGTAGCATTAACAATATGTTTATGAAAATGCCAACCCGATACATTGCGTCCTAATATATGAGATCCAGTTCCACCAATTATTGAAAAAGGAGTATTTACTTTGGACCAATAAGAGACAATATATTTCTTACCGGACTGCAGATTATCTTTTGAAATTGTTGCATTCCCATCCCTTGAATTAACATTTAAATATCTAATTCCGGTAACAGCTCCAACAACTTGAGGCTCGTCCGGATATGTATACATCCAATTCCCTTTCCCATCTGCCTCGAAAGAAGTATATGCAATATCAGATTGTACAGCATTGGTTACATTAGCAATTGGATATTTTTGATCATAATCCCATAAATAACTTGTTGAAATATTGTTTTGCGGTGTAATGCTTAATAAATTAGAGCGGCTATCATAATTATTATTTATTACTTTTAGTTTATAGCTCTCATCTTTTAAAAGACTGGTAGCTGTACCCGAAGGAGGCACCACCCCTATCGTTCTACTAGAAAATTTAAATGATGCCAAACTCACAGGACCAGTTGTTTCTATAGTATATATTGTATCTATTAATCCGTTACCAGCACTATTGTACCAGTTAAGCATTCCTGACAAAATAGTAGTATTGTCGCCACGTTTGAGATACCTTACTCGTTCAACAGGATATAAGACCAGATTATTGGTTTTCATATTATCTATAGCAGAGTTACCCGAAGAATAGTCTGGTGGATAAGTATTCAAAACCGTCTCCATGCTTCCGTCGGTATTCTCTGTTTCTATCCTGGTTTTCTGAAAATGAGCTGCATTATCATAATAGAAATTGGTTGTTTTGCTGATTATATTATTAAGGTAATCTGTAGATCTGCTTTGAAGTATATTCTTGGCTAATAGCATGGTCCCCACTTCCTGAGCATAAGAAACATAATTAAAATCTGCTATTGTTCCATAAGTACTAAAAAGGGATGGAGATCCATACACTTTTGTTCTAAATACTTTCCCAATATAAATTTTTGCTGTATCTACGTATTTAATATAAGTATTAGAATCTTTTTCAATCCATATATACTGATTATTTTTAAACACATATTTTGTTGTAGATAATAATTCCCCTCCGTTGATTTCAATACGATGTGTAGTTATGTCTGTGTTTTCAATCCTGCTTCCGTTATAATATGAGGCTACTCCACTACTCGCATCATAAGGAGCATATCTATAAACCGTTTTTCCGGAGAATATACCATTATCTTTTTGATATTCAGTGACCATTCTGTAATTAACGGCTGATCCATTCTGATAAAAAACATCCCCAACAGCGTTACTTAGATAGGTTCTTTTTCGGGCTGTGATATTTGATGACCCAACAGCGTCGTGGGTAGATTGACTGTAGGAATAGACTGCATAATCAGGGTTTAATTTAATGTCTCCTGCACCACTTTCATCTTCTCCATATTTGTATATTTTCTCCAAAGCCGTATTAACAGCATTTGTATCAGTGTACATTTTTATTTTCTCAATCCTTAATCCTCCAGCAATCTTTATCTCTCCATTATCAATATACCTGTTTGAGGCATATTCAAATTCAGTCTTACCTCCGGTGGGAAAGATCATTTTTTTTAATGTGTAAATTTGCATGCTTGGCTCATATGGTGTAGCTGGTGCCCCCCCGAAGCTCGCAGTATAGTTGGATAAAAAAACTTCAGGAGCATTGGGATCAATAATGTTAACATCCTTAAAAGCCGGAACCGAAGTTCCATAGTAAATATCTGAAGACAACCCTCCCTGGTAATATCCCCAAAAGTCTGAGATTTTCCCAAAACTATGGCCCCAGTTATCATTAGGTCCATTGGAAATATACTCAAAAGCATACTTTTCTCTTTCAGATTTGGCTCCATAAATAATTACTGAATCCAATAACATGCGAAAGTCACTTTGAGTTGGATAAGTTTGATTTACAGCATCTGGATGTATATATCGCATTGCGAATTGAATTTTTTTTATTATATCCCCTTTATCGTTAAACACTTTTATCGAATCAATTCTGCTACCAACTCCATTATTGGTTCTGGAATATATGGATATCTTTCCCCCCCTGAATATAACTTCATTAAGAGTTAAACTGGTTGTGTTACTTATTCCCATTACATCATGATGAGTGTTGGCAAGATTATTTCCCTGAAAAGTGTAGCCATAATGAAACCCAATTCCAGTTGGTTCTATTACATCCAATATGTAGGTACCGGGACCTCCCCAATTTGTTTCACCAATTGAATAAGGATATCCCGGATTAGATCCAGCAAGAGTTCCTCCGTAACCACTAGAATAACTATAATTATTAATAGTTGCCCTATGTGCAGTTATGGTCGGGTCTGAAACCATATCAATAATTTCTGTTCGTTCATTCGCAAAGTATTTCGAAATTCCACGGGTATCATTATAGGCAAAGAAAATGGTGTCTTTCTTTGATGCAGATATTATTTTACTGCATTTCCAACAAGTGGCCCATGAATTACTACCATTGTATATGTTTGGATTTGTTTGCTCTACTTTATTAAAAGTATATTCTCTCCCAAGTTCATCAATGATAGTAAAGCTGCCCGAAGATGTAATCTTAATGGGTTTAAAGGGAATGGTCGATATCTCCGATGTATTTGTGGATGTTTTTCGATACATAAACCCCCCACTCCCAGTTAAAAGGTTAAAGCTGTATTCGTCCGGTTGCTCATCCACGACACCATCAGCTAATAAATTAAGATAATAAGCATCTCGTGGATAATAAGAACCCCATGCACCTACATGGGAATTAGTGAGATAAGATTCCTCATCTGGTTTACCATTAATACTGCGTGTAATTTGCGGTTCTATACTTAAATCCCAACCCAGTCCAACCCAGGATGATTGTTGATTAACTTTAATTCCTGATGCGTGATAGCGAAGTTCAATTGGTAATGAAATCCCATTCACATTTATAGTATATAGAGGGATTGAAATAGAAGGAATACCTGTATTTAAACTGACAGGATAGTTAATAAACTGATTAAAGCCTGCTGCTTCTGGTGTTGCAGAAATGATATTTTGTTGACAATAGCTCACTTTAATTAAAAAAAGGCTTAGGGATATAAGTAATAATCGTCTAATAAGAATCATAAATAGTTAATATTATTGAATAGTTTAAATCTATATCCTACTTCAACGCAAAGAAGTATGGGTTACATATTTATTTTCATTCTGAATTAAGAGTTTTCCGGATTTTAATATTTCACTGATTATTTGCCTTTGTATGCTCTGCACTATTTGTGGAATCTGTTTCATTTTAGTTATACCATTTTTTTACAACCCCCACCCCACTCTCCACACCACCGCAGGAGTAGGCGGTACATGTCTGCTATATAAAAAATCATACGATAGACTCATCGCCCCCTCCACCTTCTTTCCCTTCTTCAAGGGTGAGTTCATGCTGTATTTTTTCGTCAACCCTGCAAGAGCGCTTTTTGTCCAGTTGCTGTAGTTCTTAAATACGGCGAGGCTTTCAATCGTCCGGTTATAGTTCAGCTCCGCTCCGGCGGTAAACCACAGGCTTGCCATAAAACGGCTGTTGGTCCTGAACAGGTCAGGCGCTTTCCAATCTATAAAGGCACGTGTTCCTATTGATTCTCCTGTAAGCCTGATATGTTTCCAGCTCTGCCCCAGGCCTATCGCTGCAGAAAGCCCAACACCTGCCTGTGTTTTAGCAGACAGCTTATAAGCTGCCGTAACAGCTATAGCCATACGGTTAGGGTAATATTGGTTGGAGCGCTGTGTGCTGATATTGGTTCCCAGCCGGATCCTTTTCCATACGCTTTTCGTTTTTTCAGGGTTTATTTTCGACTCCGGCATTGCCATATCACTGCTACCCCCTCCATTAATGCCCAATTGGTTCAACTTGTCTTTCAGCTTGCTTAGCTCTCCCTGCGCCTGCTGCATCTGCTGCTGCAGGTACCCGGCGGGACTGGCATTGGCGCCGCCTGTTGCAGGCAGGGCTAACTGCTGCTGCATTAACTGTTGCACGCCTGATCTTGTTTGTAATCCAACCAGAGCCTGAGGCGTGCCATAATTATCGGGTGCAGGAAATAATGAAGCCAGCATACTGTAGCGGCTGAAAAATTTTGAAAAAGCCGGTATATGCTGTAGCGCTTCAAGCGTTTTCCGTACCAGCTTATCCGGGTCATTGAGCAGTTGTTTATATTCCCGAAGGGTTTGCGAATAATAATAGGCCTGTTGCTGGTACTTACCAAAGCATTTGCTTACACTTTTGGGCAGATCAGTATATTGAGACAGGAGCTCTCTGATCTGCTGCTGCCTGCTTTGCAGGTAGCTTTGTATATCACCTGCTTCTTTCAGCTTGTGTTGCAGCTGGTTTGCCTGGTTAAGCGAGTTCCCAAGCTTTTGCCGGATATCTTTGGTTTTGGAAACAATATTTGCGGCATCTTTTAAGAAGGCTAATGAGCCCTGCACCGAATCAAGACCTGCCATAAATTCCCCGGAAGTGAGCTTATCAAATTTACCGGTGGCATTGTTTAATTTGTCAGAGAGGTTCTCGTAATTCTTTTTTACATCCCCGAATATTTCTGCGGCTTTAGAGGAATCAATTTTACTCAAATGTTTTTTGAGCTGCATCTCCTGTTTTGAAAGACTGTTTAAATATTTTTCAGTCTGACGGGTGAGCTGTTTATCGAGGAATTGTACTTTATCATCAACGCTGCCGATGTATTTACCAGGGATATTTATAACGGAGTCTGCATTACGCTCCTGTGCGTGTGATATCAGTAAATACAGGCTGAATACAGCAGTTAAAAGGGATCTCATGCAGGGGGTTGAACGACAGGTATTTTCCAAATCGCTGCGCGAAATTTGGAAAAAAAGAAATACGATCAAAATAATTTAAGAGAATTATTATGTATATGGATAAGTTGTTTACAATAGATACACGTTATAATTGCAAACACTTATACACAATAGTGAAAACTATTACTGTTTATACGCTTTCTAATGCCCTGTCGCCGGCACCGGGCTAAAAATAGCAGCCTGCTTATTTTTACCTGCCGGCGATGCCGGCCATGCTGTTATAACAGATATTTATAAAGGTTTTTCACAGCTCCTTTACCTTTGAGGCCATTCAACTATCAATCAATGGCAATACTGATAACAGGCTCTACGGGCTATATAGGCTCAAAGCTCACCGCAACGCTGGCGGAAAAAGGAGAGATCATTCATCTTTTATGCAGAACTGCTCCCACCCTGCCGGAGTTCAATAGTCCCAATATCAAAATTTTTATTGGCGATATTACCGATATTGACTCTTTACAACCAGCGCTTGAAAATGTTGATAAAGTATATCATCTTGCCGCCTATGCAAGACTGTGGGCAAAAGATCCATCTACTTTTTATAAACTCAATGTAAAAGGATTGGAAAATGTATTGAAGGCTGCGAAAACGTCCGGCGTTTCTAAAATAGTTTATACTTCAACCGCCGGTGTTATTGGTCCGTCAAAAGATAAACCGATGACGGAAAAGGATCCGCGTATTACCGGCTTTTTCAACCTGTATGAATCAACAAAAAGCGAATCAGAAAAACTGGCTTTGGACTATAGCAGAAACGGATTGGATATATCTATTTTAAATCCTTCAAGAATATATGGGCCAGGCTTTGATACCGGCAGCAACCCGGTTACAAAGATTGTAGAAATGTATATGAAGGGAAACTGGAAAATCATACCTGGCAGCGGGAACGATACCGGTTCTTACCCCTATATTGATGATGTGGTAGATGGACATATTGCCGCAATGGAAAAAGGAAGAAATGGTGAACGATATATATTTGGAGGAGTGAATGCTACATTTAACGAGCTGATGGCGTTGATACAAAAACATAGCGGTATTGAAAAAAAGCTTAAACATGTTCCTTTCTTTGCACTGAATATTGTAAGCCGCATGATGCTGCTCAATGCAAACATCACCGGCAAGCCGCCATTAATTACTCCCGACTGGGTTGCCAAATACAAATACGACTGGGCACTCGACAGCTCCAAAGCGATAAATGAATTAGGTTATAAAATCCGCTCTTTGGATGAAGGTATCCGTTTAACGGTTGAGTGGGTTAAAACAAACAGGATGTGAGAAAGCTGTCAGCTTTCAGCAATCAGCCATTAGCGCAAGAGAGTCGCAACTGATTGCTGAAAGCTGACACCTGACACCTGACCGCTAAAAGCTACTAGCCCCCTACGTCTTCAACCTTCTAATCCTTTTCTCCGTATGATTCACATCTGCCTCATCAAGAGAGTGAGAAGAATGAAGATCATTTTCCTTTGCTGCTTTTTCAGAAAGCCTGATATAAAATTTCTTCAGCACCATTAATTCTTCTTCCGACAAATCTTCGACATCTATTAACCGGTTGCTTGCTTTTGCTTCGCTTGCGATGAGTTCATTCAATTTTAAATGAATTGCCGCGGTATCCCTGTTTTGCGATTGCTGAATAATAAAAACCATTAAAAAAGTAATGATGGTTGTACTCGTATTTATCACCAGTTGCCAGGTATCTGAATAATCAAACACAGGCCCTGATACAGCCCATAATATTATCAGCGCAAAAGCAATTATAAATGCCGCAGGGCTACCTGCTTTTCGGGTAATCCATCCTGAAATACGGGTAAATACCGGCGAAAATCCTGAGTTCTTATTTTTCATATTATACCGGGTATAGAAATTTTATATTCTACCCTTTATACAATGTTTTCACAAATCATGCCATGTAAGTATCAATAGCCATTAATATGGCTATGCGAAAATTCTTCTACGGAGATGATCAGAAAATGATATTATTATTCCCTTTTTTGAGGTTTATTGCTTTCAGCTTTTCTTTGTATCGCACTTTACAAACAGCATCCCTGTCTGATTGAATGACCAACCTTATCAATGTCCCGTTTTTCCAATCTATATCTACTGTATACCCATCTCTCGCTCTAAGACCTTTAACACTTCCCGAAGACCAATTGGATGGTAAGGCCGGCAAAACATGTATTTCATTATGCTGCGATTGCAGCAACATTTCCGCGATGCCAGCTGCGCCCCCGAAATTTCCATCAATCTGAAATGGCGGATGTGTACTTAATAAACCGGGTAAAGTACTTTTTTGTAATAAAGATTGCACCTGCCTGCCCGCTTCATCACCATTTAACAACCTTGCATAAAAATTGATGATCCATGCCTTGCTCCATCCCGTATGACCGCCACCGTTAGCCAGCCTTCTTTCAATGGTTTTTTGTGCTGCGGTAAAAAGCGCAGGTGTATTTGGTGAGATGAGATCCAGCGGATATAACCCCAACAAGTGGGATATATGCCTGTGCCCGGGCTCAACTTCTTCACAATCTTTTATCCATTCCTGCAAAGTACCATTGGCAGCAACCTGTAATGGTGGAAGCATTTTTTGAGCTGCCTGCACTTTATTTACCAGATCTGTATCTGTTTTCAGGATGTTTGCTGCATTAATAAAATTATTAAACAGCCCGTTGATGATCTCAATGTCTATGGTTGCTGCATAAGACAGCTGCGATTGTTCTTTCCTGTCAGTACCCGGTACAAAAAATGCATTTTCCGGCGAATGTGAAGGATTGGTAACCAAATATCCTCCAGGGGATTTCACCAGGAAGTCAAGTACAAATTCAACCGACCCTTTAATAACGGGATAGGCTACACTACGCAGATAGGCGCTATCTCCTGTAAATTCATAGTGCCGGTAAAGTGGGAATGTCATCCACGGACCAGCCATTGGTGAAACGCCCCATACGCCATCTGCAACGGCGGTTCTGCCATATACATCGGTAAGATGGTGTAAAGTCCACCCATGCGCATTATACATTTCTTTTGCGGTAAGCCCCCCGGGTACAATAAGCTGCTGCATAAAATTTGCCAGCGGCAACACTGTTTCCGGCAGGTTACCCGATTCGGCGGGCCAATAATTCATCTGCAGGTTTATATTGGTATGAAAATCCGCATTCCACGGCGCTTTATACATATCATTCCATATACCCTGCAAATTAGCAGGTAATACGCCCGGGCTGCGCGAAGAGCCCATTAACAGATAGCGGCCAAACTGGTAATACAATGCGATCAAACCATTATCCTGCGCTCCGGCTTTTACTTTTTCAAGCCGTTCATTGGTTGGTATGTTCTTGTTTGTATCTTCCCCCAGGTTAAAAGCTACTCTGTCAAACAGGGAACGATGGTTTTTTTCGTGCAACTGTTGTAAAACATCAGGTTTAAATGCTGCGGCCCTGCTTAGTTTTTCTTTACATACCACAAGAGGATTAATAGCATTATCTGTATCCAGCCCTTTAATATTGTAATTACTTGCACCGGTTATAATCAATACTATTTTTTTTGCATGCTTAATATGGTAGCCCGCTGAAGAATCTGTTTGTACGGGTACTACTTTACCATCTGTTGCAACTATTTTCATTGCAGCAGCAAAACGCATGTGTTTGCCCCCGGGGCCTAAAAGAGAATCGTAGGTATCATTGATCTGACCGCTATAATAAGCAATGTCTCTTTCACTTTTATATACATCAATGTCCTGTTCCCTCGAAATAGCTATGTTCACATCAGCAGGAGCTTCAGATGAAATTTTAACTACCATAATATCCTGCGGAGCAGAAACAAATACCTCCTGCTTAACTTTCTTTCCTCCTATACTATATGTTGTGTTTACAATGCCGGTATTAAGTGTCAGTGATCGCTTGTATTGTTCCGGCTCTGATTTCCAGGCATAATCAATAAACAGGTTTCCGAGTGGCTCATAAGAACGCACCCGCGGAGGGGTACCAACCATGTATGCGCTGCTTAATTCAAACGCTTTTTTATAATCCCCTTCAAATAATGCTTTTTGTATTTCGGGCAGGTGCGTTGCAGACTGCTTATTATTATTGTTGATCTTCGATCCCGCCCATATACTCTCCTCATTCAATTGTATTCTTTCGTGGTTCCATCTTCCAAAAACCATTCCCCCCATACGCCCATTGCCTACAGGCATAGCGTCAGTCCATTTTTGTGCCGGTGCAGTATACCATAATTCAAGGTCTTTTTGTGCAATAGATAAAGGGGGACTTGCTATCAACAATAAAAAAATAAGTCCGCGCATAAATGGAAATTGTTTCCCGCTAAGCTATAGCAAATTTCAATAGATGCAGGAACAGATATTTAATAGAAACATTTACAAGAAACATCAAAAGCTCGAGATACAGGCCTTTAAATGAAATAATCTAACCCGGATTTATTAAAATGGGCATTCTTCTTAGCTGATTTTTATACTACCGGAAAGTGCAAAAACAGTAAAATCAGCCTAATTCAGTAAAAATACGGTGCTGTTTTAATGAAAATCTTGTTGATTTAGCGCAACTTAATGAGCAAAAAGAAAATTTTGGAAAATTTCTGAGCAATTGTGGTATCGTTAATCTACGATCAGCATATTAAACAAAATATCTACAGCTATTTGTTTACACTTATGATTTATAGGCGATAGTTCTATTAATATGTTAGCTGCTTTAGTAGTGTAGATATATGATAACGTAGATTTCCGAATGTGTAGTGCAGAGGCTACAGTTTAATCAAACCTTTACCTATTTGTAATTATGAAGTTGTGAGCTTTCTTTGTGTAACAAATCCAATAATTAAATCCAGATCCAAAAAAATCCAGATCCAGAAAAACTAAATCCTGAATCCTGAAAAACTTAGATCCATTATCCGAAAAACATCCTTTGATTAACCGTTTTAGTCCAATTCCTAAAGACCTATCCTGTGAACGACTTATATCCTGTGAAACGACCAGACAAATCCTATATCTTAAAGAAGACTGCATGTATTCCCCGTCCAGGTAAAACATTGCACAGCAACAGAAAATGAGACATGTGCTTACCACATGTAACCGATCCTAAAAACTATCCATTTTATTTTTCATTTTCTGTTGCTTTCTTTTTCCCTACTGTATTGCTTTCAATACGCTCTCATATTCAAATTCAGATGAAATAGTTTTAGCACTTTCGGCATAAACCGCTGTTAAGTCAGTTGTTCTTGGCATTTTTTGCGCTGCAGCAGTAAGTATGCTTGCTTTTTCAAAATCTTCTTTTATTAAAGCAACTTCTTTTAAAAACAAAAGCCACTGTTCTTCCGTATACAACCCTTTTTCTAAAACCTTTTTCAGTATACCCGATCTTTCAAACCCTGATTCCACATTATGAAGAGATTGCATTAATACCGCAAAGCTCTCCTTGTCCCGGGGAATATTTTCCTTCTCTATTATTTCTTTAAGAAAATTACATTGTTCAAAATCACTTGTTATAGTATTTGAAACAACAATTGATTGCCTGTATTGATCTTCAGTCAACGGCTGCTTCAATATTGTTTTCAAAGTATTAGCTTTTTCAAAATCAGCGTGTATAGCTTTTACAGCATCCATCCATGCTGTTGCTACAGCCGGATATTTAAATTGTTCTGCAGGAACTGCTTTGAGCAGATTAGCTTTTTCAAAATCAGCATCTATAGTTTCTATTGCTTCAAACCATGCAGCAGATACTTCAGGATTACTAAAAGCATTGGATGTATATTGCTTTAATACCTGCACTTTTTCGAATGTACCATCCATTTTAAAAGTTACAATTTTTGCAATATCAACCAGGTCATCATCATCAGGATCGCCGTGTGTAAGTATATAATCTATATATGATTGCTTAAGGTAATTACCATTTGCGTTAACGGCTGCTCTTAACAAAGCCGGATTTCCACCTTTCCGGTATAATTTTTCTAATCTTTTTTGGGTATTAAATCCCATAGAGAGCATTTGATCTATTGCTTCTGCCAAGAATTTTTGCCCTTCTGTTTCATCCTCATAAAGCCTCTTGCCATTTCTGTACATTTTGTAATGAACGCCACCATGATAATTATTCTCTGCAATTAATTTTCTTCCATTGCTGCGAAATTCCAGGTATCCGCCGGGGGTAATATTTTCAACGGCAGTTTCGTCATCGTTGA
This sequence comes from Terrimonas sp., assembly GCF_003075435.1. Lineage (GTDB taxonomy): Bacteria > Bacteroidota > Bacteroidia > Chitinophagales > Chitinophagaceae > Agriterribacter. Next base: position 11,954 of record NZ_QCZJ01000026.1, read on the forward strand.
ATGAAATATCACCATAATATTTTATCTCTTTTCTGTTAAAACCATCATCAACAATAATAGTATTGCCGGATTTGCAGGAGACCAGCAATACAACAAGCATTATGATTGAAAAAAAAGAATATTTTATATGGGTCATAGTATACAATAAATAATCATAAATAACACTCAAATTAATTTATAGATGAAGATATATAAACAGCATTGTTGTTATCCGGGCAAATAACTATATGAAAGGTTATGATTAGTTAAAGAAGACAACCTTACTGCAACGCAAAGCACATAGTGCCGTACGTCCAAAAATAAAGGCTGCCATAAGACAGCCTTTATTTTTATACATATAATATAAGCGTTTTAGCGTTTCACTATTCTCACGATCTTCTTATACCTGCCATCAACCATAACCTTAACCAGGTAAATACCGGATGGCAACCCTGACATGTCAATTTGCTTGGTTATTACTCCATTGTCTTTGGTAAATTCCTGTTGCTTATGAAGTGCACCACCAAGATTATAAATAAGAATATTGGTTTTGCCTTTCACATTCCCTTTTATCTGTAGATTCATATTAGTTGTTACCGGATTCGGCGCAATAATTACATCAAAATTTTTATCGGCTGTTTCTTTAATACCTTCAAACTTATTGAGCGATGCGCTTAAAGAATCAGTATTGCCTGCTATTCCGGAAACAACACGGGCAGATCCGGAAGCATTTACATACACTATTGTTCCTCCGGTTTTCGATTGACCGCGGCTATCCGTTACTGTAAGGCTATAAATATATGTTCCGGCAATAAGCCCGGTTATAGTAGTTTTTACGCTCGAAGGGCTCGTGATATTGCCTCCTGATGGACCCGAATATTTTGTCCATTTATAAGAAACAATAGTATTACCTGTTGACGCTTTTGAATAGGAACCATCCAAAGTGCAGGAACTCACAGGCAATGTAATTGTTTGCTCTTTTCCCGCATTTGCAACGGGCGGGTCAGTAGATTGTGTACCATTTACTGTAACCACAGTTCCTCCGGTTTTCGATTGACCGCGGCTATCCGTTACTGTAAGGCTATAAATATATGTTCCGGCAATAAGCCCGGTTATAGTAGTTTTTACGCTCGAAGGGCTCGTGATATTGCCTCCTGACGGACCCGAATATTTTGTCCATTTATAAGAAACAATGGTATTACCTGTTGACGCTTTTGAATAGGAACCATCCAAAGTGCAGGAACTCACAGGTAATATAATTGTTTGTTCTTTTCCCGCATTTGCAACGGGCGGGTCAGTAGATTGTGTACCATTTACTGTAACCACAGTTCCTCCGGTTTTCGATTGACCGCGGCTATCCGTTACCGTAAGGCTATAAATATATGTTCCGGCAATAAGCCCGGTTATAGTAGTTTTTACGCTCGAAGGACTGGTGATATCGCCTCCTGACGGACCCGAATATTTTGTCCATTTATAAGAAACAATGGTATTACCTGTTGACGCTTTTGAATAGGAACCATCCAAAGTGCAGGAACTCACAGGCAATGTAATTGTTTGTTCTTTTCCCGCATTTGCAACGGGCGGATCAGTAGATGTTCCGGAGGAATTTACAGTAACAATTACATTGTCCGTTGCTGTGCTGCCATTACTATCTTTGATTGTCAGTTTATACTCGTATACGCCAGCTACAAGCCCGGTAAGTTTAGCCTGCAATCCATTTGACAGCAGTGTAACTGTTTCTCCTGAAGGCCCCGACACTTTTGCCCAACTATATGATGTAATTGACCCCGAACTAACACTGGAAGCGCCGGCATCCAATGTAACAGTGTTTGTAGGCAGTGTAATTACTTTGTCGGATCCGGCATTTGCAGTAAGCACCGGTGTTGTAGTTCCCCTCTTATATGATAACATCCATTCATAAACACTTAGCCCGCCCTGTCTGAAACCCGGGTCATAAGTAGCTGTCCAGGCATCATGTCCAGATTTATCAAAAATGGTAAGAATAGCTTTGGGAGGTGGGGGCACCAGACTGTTTAAATTATTTACCAACTCCTGTGCAGTACTCGGAGAGTTATATGGATCGCCAGAGTTATTTGTAACCCAGATTGGTAATTGTGAAGCACTGATATTGTTTAATTGAAAAGAATTTCCTGCCCAGCCCGGGGTAACTAATACTGCTGCAGCTAAACCTTTCCCCCTCTCTACAGTGCTGGCAGCATATGAAAAAGCAGCAACTCCGCCCATACTTAAACCTGTGAGGTAAATTCTTTGTTCATCTACCCGATATGTTTTCTTTGCATAATCTATTGTTGCCTGTATTGAGTTTTGCCAATCATTGTCAACCTTCATTTGCGGCGATAACACTATAAATGAAAAACTTTGCCCTCCATATGAAAATGTAGCGGGGAATTTTTTATCATTCAGTAACTTTGTAATACCGTTTTTGGCAACCAGTTCCAGAACCCCCTGAGACCCATTCCCCAATTCTCCTACACCATGAAGTGCCACTATCAAAGGATATTTTTTGGAAGGATTGCTACTGTAATCATTAGGTAATGATTCAAAAAAACCACCAACGTTTGTGTATATACTTGAATATACTGCACGCTGCGTAGTTTGCATTGTTTGCGCATAAGTTTGCCGGGAACTCAGGCAAAAAGAAAATAAAAAAAGAAGCAACGTGTAAAATACATGTGCATAAGGATTCGAATTGTTTTGGTTCATGATTTCAGATTTAGAAATATTTAATAGATAATACTTATCCGGCCCAATTATTTTGGTCACAATAAGCATACGTGATGAAGAAGTAAAACAAAAAAGTCATCAGATTTTAAAGACTGCCGAAGCAATGGCAGACTTTTTCCAGGAGCAAATACAGAGTAGATTTTTGCACATAGTTATTAGGATTTAGATATGTAAAAAATTCTGCAAAATTCTGACAAGGATTATACCAAAAGCTAATTAAGCTGCTAAAAGTGGAAAACTTATTTCTTTTTTTACGCTATAAAAATATTTTTACCGCAAGAAGCAAGCGATAAATAATTTTATTTGATTAATAGTTTTTACTCCTTATCAATAGATAACCCAATACGAACATTACGTTTTTCATGTCAAAACACTTCGACAGCATAAATAACAATCCGTTTATTGGCAGGGAAGGAATAAAGAAAAGGTTTATCACTGTTTTGATTATAATAAAAAATAAAGCTTATCCTTTTCTCCAGAAATCATAATAATTATACCACTGCACAGGGTATAACTTTAGTTTTTCTTCCATTTCATGTGTAAGTTCTTCCAGCATTTTGCGCATGGCAGTTTGCTTATTGCTGTAATCGTATGTTCTTATATCTGTGGAATAAAAATGATAATGCGTTGTTTTCTCCTTCATGGCAAAAACATAACATACCGGCACTTTAAACTGTGCGGCTATTATAAAAGGTCCTGCGGGAAATTTTGCAGGGGCACCAAGAAAATTGATTTCCATTGTACGGCTTCCATCCACAAAACGATCCGCATGCATACAAACCAATTCGTTATTTTTAAATGCCTGGTCTATTTCGTAAATATGTGAAAGATCGTTTTTAATTACAATGATATTGGCATTTCTGCCACCGGTTACTGAAGTGAGATAATCTTTTATCTTTTGATGTTCTCCATCAAACATCACTATATTGATTTTTGTATTCAGCCTTTCCAGCAAATGCCCGGCAGCCTCCCAGTTGCCAACATGTGAGCTTAACAATAAGCCGCCCTTTTGCAGACTAACCATTTTATGCAGGTGTTCTTCACCGTCAAAATCAAAAGTAAATTGCTTTGCACCCCCGGTCATAATGGCTATTTTATCAATAAGGCTTTGACCAAAAGCATAATAATTCCTGTATAATGCTCCCAAAGATTTAAGATAACTATACCCCAGCCTCTGCCTGAAATAGTTTAAAATATGCCTGGATGATTTCCACGCGAACAGAAAATAATAGCAGGATACAAAACGAAGCAGTATATACGCAGAGCGCACACCTAACTTTTGCAGTACAGTAATGAAAATGCTGTAACCTAGTTTATTGCCGGTAGATTTTCCATGCCAGGAAGGCATCAGGCAGTTTCTTTAGAATTTACACGGGAGATAACGTAGTTATAAAAATCATTGAATGTAACGATGCCGTTAAAATCTTCAGGTTTTACTTTAAAAGAAAAATTATTCTCTATAACTACAACGAGGTCAATATAGTCAAGACTATCTAATTCAAGCACTTCTTTAAGATTACCTTCAGGGGTAATGTCGGATTCATCTACCTCAAATTCTTCAGCAAGGAAATAATTTATCTTCTCAATGATTTGTTCATTCTGTTTCATAAGCATCTCTATTTACTCCACTTTTTAACGATCAGCGTTGAATTGGTTCCTCCAAAGCCAAAAGAGTTCGACAAAAATACGTTTATATCTTTTTCCGTAGTTGTTTTTACAATATTCAATTTGACGGAGTCTTCGTCTGGGTTTTCAAAATTAATATTTGGCGCCATAAAATCGTTGTGCATCATCAACAAAGAATACACAATTTCGCTTGCACCTGCCATCCAGCACTCATGGCCTGTCATTGATTTGGTTGAGCTTACGGGCGTTTTAGCTGCACCAAAAACCTCTGCTATTGCTCTTGCCTCGCTCGCATCGCCTGCCGGGGTTGAGGTAGCATGCGCATTGATGTAATCAATTTCGTTTGCCTGTAACCCTGCATCTCTGAGTGCCATTTCCAAAGATCTTACCGGGCCACTCACAGTGGGGTTAGATATATGCTCTCCGTTTGAAGAAAACCCATATCCTATCACTTCACCCAATATATTCGCTCCTCTTGCCAGTGCCGAATCCAGTGATTCCAAAATAACTGTTGCTCCTCCCCCGCTCGGTATTAATCCATCCCTGTTGCGATCAAACGGACGGGAAGCTTTTTCCGGCGCTGACTCGTGAACAGAAAACGCAGATAACGCATCAAAATTACCCATGGAATAAGCATTTATTTCCTGCGCCCCACCGGCAACGATCCTGTCCTGCAAGCCTGTTTTTATAAAATGATAGCCTAAACCTATAGCATGAGAGCCACTGGCACAGGCGGCACTGATGGTAAAATTCACTCCTTTTAACCTGAAAATGGTTGAAAGGTTCATGGTGATGGTTGAATTGAGCGTTTGAAAAACAGAAGCCGACCCTAAAAGCATCGTATCCTTTTTCTCCCTTAAAACATCTATAGCATCAATAACAGGTTTGGCAGAACTGTCGTTGCCATAGAGTATACCCATTTCATGCCGGTCAATATAATCCTGGTCAATACCTGCCCGATTCAAGGCCTCAAGCGTAGCTACATATGCATACTCACCCTGCTCAGGGAGCATTATCCTTGCACGCCTGTCTAATAAACCTTTTAATGCAGGCCTGTCTACATAGCCTGTAAGCCCGGAACGGTAGCCCATTTCTTTACGTACAGGATCGAGTATAATGCCTGACTTACCAGCGTATAAAGCGGCTTTTACCTCATCAGGATTTTTCCCGATGCAGGAGTAAATACCAATTCCTGTTATGACTACTCGTCTGTACATATAAATTAAAAAAAGAAAGCTTCATCATCTTACCACTCTCCTGCAGGGAGGAACGGTACTACTGCATATATCCAAACTTAATATCTTCCACATCTTCTATTGAATAAATCCGGGCTTTGCGTTTCATCATCCTTCCTCATTTTCAAATTCATTTCCACACCTCCACATTCTCACATTTCCACATTCTCACATTTCCACATTATCTCTCCCTCATTTTCAAATTTTCAAATTAACCCATTTTCAAATTAACTATACATCCCCCCATTTATTGATAAAACCTCTCCTGTAATATAACCTGATTCAGGCGATGCGAAAAACGCGACCGCATGTGCTACTTCTTCGGGTTCGCCAAAGCGGTTTACAGGAATCAGCATTTTCAATTGCTTTTCATCCAAACCTTCCGTCATATCGGTTTTAATAAAGCCCGGGGCTATGGCATTAACCGTAATATTTCTTTTTCCTACTTCCTGTGCCAATGCTTTGGTTGCTGCAATTACACCACCTTTTGCGGCAGAATAATTGGTTTGTCCCGGCAAGCCTTTTAAACCGGATAATGAAACGATGTTGATGATCCTGCCATAACGTTTCATCAGCATATTTTGCACAATAAGCCTGGTAACATTAAAAAATCCGCCCAAACTTGTATTCAATACATTATCCCATTGCTCATCTTTCATCCACATTAATAATACATCATCCTTAATACCGGCATTATTTACCAATACTTCAATCGTATTATCCTTATTTTCTTCGATCCATTTACCCAATATTTCACTTACCTGCACGCGGTCTGATACATCAAATTTCATCAGCATCCCATCGCCACCTTTTTCTTTTATCAGCTCCAAAGTTTTTTCCGCTTCTGCCTGGTTGCCCTTATAATTTACCAGCACATAGTAACCCATACCGGCAAGCTTTACACACACAGTCCTGCCAATGCCCCTTGAACCTCCCGTAACTAATGCGCATTTCATTTATAAGATAAAATTTGTTGTAAAATAATGTTTTTAAATAAAATTTTTGTGCCGGTAATTATGCAAAAGCGGCAATATCGTTTTCAACAAAATAGTTTTTCACTTTTTCCATCTCGCGGTAACGCGGTTTATCTTCAACAAACTTCGGGAATATACTTCTGACGGTATTGTACACTGTTTTTGTAGCAGGCGAAAGCTTTGAAGCGCAATCCAGAAAATCTATTGCCTGCAAAATGGTTACCATCTGGATAGATAACACTTCAAAAGCATTGTCAATTACTTTTTTGGAGATCAATGCCGCGTTGCACCCCATACTCACAATATCCTGGTTATCGTTATTGTTAGGAATGCTGTGCACATACATCGGGAAAGAAAGTGTTTGATTTTCCGCCACGGTTGATGTAGCCGTAAACTGCATACCCTGCATACCAAAATTAAAACCAAGTACACCAAGGTTTACAAACGGCGGGAACTTCTCATTCAGTTTTGTATTCAGCAAATAATTCAACTGCCGCTCAGACAACATGGAAAGTTTGGTGATGGCTGTTTTTAATTTATCCATTTCAAGCGATACATAATCGCCATGAAAATTACCACCGTGAAATATATTATGATTCTGGTGATCAACCACCGGGTTATCATTCACAGAATTCAATTCATCCACCACTACTTTTTCGGCATTCATTATTGTATCATATATCGGGCCTAATACCTGCGTTACGCAGCGGAGAGAATAATACTCCTGCACTTTATCTTCAAACACATCGTGTTTTATATTTTCAGGATTATATAAATGCTCCGATCTGCTGCGGATGAGTTTGCTGTCTTTCAGCAAACTGCGTAGCATGGCGGCAATATGATTTTGCCCCTTATGCTTTTTCACAACATTTAATTCGTGTGAGAAATGATCATCATACGCTTCTACCACTTCGTTGGTCATTGCAGAAAGCAATACTGAAAATTGCAACAGCTTTTTGGCATATATAATATTAAGTAAGCCGATCCCCGTCATAGCAGATGTACCGTTCAGTATTGCCAGTCCTTCGCGTATATGAATGGAAAGGGGTTTAATATTATACTGTTTGAAAACTTCTGCAGTAGGCTGGGGTTTACCATCAACTATTACTTCACCCTCTCCGATCAATACCAATGCCAGGTGGGCCAGTTGTACCAGGTCACCGCTGGCACCTACGCCGCCATGCTCAAATATACAGGGTGTAATATTATTATTAATGAGCGCCGTAAGCACTTCTACTGTTTCGGGATGTACGCCGGAGTATGCCTGCGAAAGACTATTAAGCCTCGCTACCATTAATGCCCTTACCAGTGCAGGGTCCAGGTATTTGCCGCTGCCGGAACTATGACTGCGGATAAGATTGTATTGCAGTTGCAGCACATTTTCCGCGCTGACCTTGTATTGAGCCATCGGGCCAAAACCGGTATTGATACCATATATCAGTTTCTGGTCAGAAAAATGTTCCAGGAAACGGAAGTTGGCTTCCATTTTCTCAAGGGCTTTTTTATCTACTCCTACCTTTCCGTTTTTAATAACAATCTCTGAAAAATCATCTAAGGAAAGCGTACTGGCTCCAACATTTGTCATTGAAAGAAATTATAATCTGTTAACTTACAAGCGACCGCAAAAAAAATAAATAAAGCTAAATGTATCAAATATTTCTATACATACCGGGAAATAGCACATGGAATACGCGGATGTTACGGAAGCTGACGGATTTTATTTCCGTGTTCATCAGTATCATCCGTTTCGTCCGTGTGCCATTCTCCGCATGAATAGTACACCGATGTGACAGGTTACCCCCCTGTTCGCTTATCAATAAATTTCACAGGTTTACGGCTTGTTTCAGGAAACTGCAGCTTTTGCATTTCCTCGGGCAGCATATATTTAATATGTGGCGATACACGAAGTTTCGCCTGCAGGTATGCCCTGATCTGGTGATCGCACTCTTCCGTATTTCTTACAGGAACGAGGTATAAAAGTACTTCATCAGTACCTATTTCATTAGAGTATACTTCAGCCACATACTCTCTTACTTCTGCCATACCATTCAGCAATTCAAAAAGTGCAGGGGCAAAAAGGGTGGTTCCTTTAAACTTGATCATTTGCTTTTTACGACCAATCACCGGGGAAAGCCGTAAAGTACTGCGCCCGCATTTGCATGGCTCATCAAAAGCCATGCATATATCGCCGGTTTTATAGCGAAGCAAAGGCATAGCTTCCACTCCTAAACTGGTTATTACAACTTCACCGGGCACACCCGCAGGAACAGGCTGATTATTTTCGTCCAGCAGCTCTATAATAATAAGCTCAGGTTGATGATGCCCACCTTTGCCTTCTCCACACTCCGTAAAAGCGGTTTGCATTTCTGTAGAAGCATAGGTTGAATAAAGCTTTATATTCCAGTGCCCTGTAATCTTTTTGCCCAACACATTTAAAGAAAAGTCTGTATTACGGATATTTTCACCAATACAAATGGCTTTTTGTACGGAAGTTTTATTGATGGCTATATTATGTTCTGCCGCGAACTGGATAAGCTTTACAATAAATGAAGGTACCGCTACAATAGTTGTTGGTTTCAGCCGGGCAATGGTTTCCCATTGTAAAGAAGGTACACCCGGGCCAACCCTTACCACACCCGCCCCAAGTTTCCTTATTCCGGAATAGTAAGCCATGCCTGCCATAAACTGACGGTCGAGCGTAAGCATGAGTTGAAAAATATCATCCGGTTTACTGTCGGCACAAACAAAAGAGCTATACTCATTATAAGCCAGCCGTTGCAAATCATTTTCGGTTAAGGCAATCGTTACCGGGCTGCCCAATGTGCCCGAGGTTGATGTATATTCAATGATCCTGTTCTTACCTACACATAAAAAATCATCATTATTCTGCTGCAGGTCTTCCTTATTGGTAACCGGCAACAATACAAGGTCTTTTACGGATTGTATTGCGGAGATATCAATATTATTGTTTTGAAACAATCTTTTATAATGGGGAGAATGCGTATTGATGTATCGCAGCATTTCACCCAGCTTTTTATTCTGCATTGCGCTGATGGTAATTTTATCCTGAAAAGCTGATTGGGGTGAATATATCATGCCGGTCGGTTGGTTTAATACGTGCGAATGTAAAATTTTATAGGGAGAGTGGTGGAAATATAGAAAAATGATGAAACTTGAAAATGAACTTAAAAAGCTAAAAAAGCATATTGGCAAACCGGGCAATGCTTTTGAATGTAATAAAATAACGATTATGAAAGTATTTGACACCAAATTATTGCAAGCCAATAGCACGCCTTCACCCTGCCAAACGCAAAGCTGTCACCGTAGGCAGCAATACAGTTCACACCCGAAAAATTTTGGAAACAATGAAAGAACTTCGGTAGTATATCCTAAGCCTGCCTATTAATAATAATGCTAATTACCGGCAGATATCCAGAAATTTCCGGGAAAAAGGTCACCTCAATTTATCCGCAATAAATTCTTCCACAATGATGGTATAGTCTGTCATTAAAAGGCTTCGGGGATTTAAATTCATTCTTTTGACAATGACGGGTAGTTCTTTTAAAAATTCTTTGTATTCTTTGCTTATAAGGGCGGAGCCGGGAATAGAAGGCCTTCTGGAGTTTGTTTTAAGCCAATCTCTTACTTTTAGAATAACTTCATGCGGATTATCTTCGTGCGCTTTGGTATCAATTCCATTCAGATCAGAAATAAATTTTTGGTAAGAAAACTTATCTTTTTCAAATACCAGCGTTTGTTTTTTTCTCTGTTCGCCAACTCCGTAATATTTAGCCCCAAAGAAAAGTCCTAATTCATAGGGCATATTAAACCTGGGAAATTTATTAGCAGTAAGCTGAATGCGTGAGATATCATGAATACCATATTTGCAAAAACGTATAATGCGCATTATTTTATGCAAGCGGCTATCTGTGCCATCATCTTCCTCCGTTGCTGTGCGAGGGTAAAATCCGCAGCGATAAACGGAATAAATTATTGCATGAAGGATGGGCTGATATTTTTTATCAAATGGGCAATTGATAAAAACCGAATCTTCATATTTTGGTGATTGCATAAGGTTAGAAGCTATATTTGGAATAAGCGTTATGCAGCTTTTGTTGGGCTAATGATAACCTGTGAAGAAGCTTTGTATTTTGTTGCTCCTTGTTTTTTCACAAAAGCAATAGCCTCCTTAGCCTTTGCCCTTGTAACAGCATCCTTACTTTTTTTTGCAGATTTTAATATAATATTTTTCTTAGGCATACAGCAAATCTACATAATTCCTGAAATTTTATATCGCTGGTATATTTTGTTAAATGATTTATTCTAAAACACCTCTACTTTCCACCCCTGCTCAAAAACGCCACCTGCTTCCAGCCGGTTAATACCTTCTTTTTGTGTGAGATCCTGGCTGGTATTCACACTGTCGGCAATACCGCACCAGGGCTCTATACAAACAAAATCGGCATCTTTAGCCGCCCAAATACCCATAAAAGGAAAACCAGGAAACTGAAAATTAAAGCCCCGATCTGTTGTATCAGACTTCAGGCTAACCGAACCTGATCTTAAATGTTTGAACACAAGCGCATCTTTATAAAATAATGATTTGGTGAGTGGCAGCTTTTTGCCGGATAAAAGCGGAGCCGGTTGTTCTTCAATCAACCCGTCTTTTGAGATTGGCCAGCGCCCGGCATCTTCTTCTTTGCCAAATTCAAGGTAATAATCATCATATCTTGTACCTTCTGCAATAGGCACTTTAAACGCAGGGTGGGCCCCAACTGAAAAATACATTGGAGTGGGGCCTCCATTTATTACATAATAAGTAACCGACAGGCTTTTGCTTTGAAGCGCATAGGTAATATAAAACCTGAAAGAAAATGGAAATTTTTGTAATGTTTCGGTACCTGAGACAAGTGAAAAAGTTATACTGCTCCCCGTTTTATCCGCAACAGTAAACTGCATTTCTCTTGCAAAACCATGCCTGCTGAGGTGGTATGCTTGCCCTTCATAATAATAAGTGTCATTTTTTAGTGTACCTACAACAGGAAAAAGCACCGGCGAATGTTTGCCCCAAAAAGCCGGATCGCCGCCCCACATATATTCGGTATTTGTAATTTTATCGTACAAACTGGTAAGTTCTGCACCCCGGGGATTAACAGCTATTTTGAGATTTTCGTTTTGGATAAATTCCATATGCGTTTTTTCAGGTAAGTAAATGTAGGGCATTATTGCCTTCGCAAAACAGCAGATCCAAAATACTGAGGCAGGGTATAAAGCCCAGCTTTTCCTCAAACACCTGCCGGTAAACAGGAGATTCTCCCGCAAAACTATCCAGGGTTCCGGGTAATATTTTGTTCCGCATATCTATCATTCCCGGCTCATCATATATTTTTTTATACTCATTTGTGAAAGCAATTTCAACCTGTGCTTTTAATTGTTTCAGCACCCATTGCATCAGGTCAAAATTAAAGTCCCACAAAAAAGTATAATGCTTGTTATAAAAAATTTCAAGGCCATCTTTATAAAATTCAAACCACGGAGAATGGTTATAAGCAGAGGTAATACTACGCCAGTGGACCTTCTGCCATTTTTGCAGATTGTCAATTTTCACCTGGCGTATCATTTCGTCTGAATTACGCCCACCAATTATGGGAATACTCAAATCAATCCTCCCATTACCCCCGGCAATAGAACAACGGTTCCTGAAACTCATTTTTTGCCAGCGTTCACATTGCTCTATTATTATATACTTTGAATTTATTAAATTTTTATAGTAAATAACATTTCCAAAATATTGTAAATCAATAATTAACATTATTTTATTTTAAATTAAATAGAATATTTTCTAAATCGCTTCAAAAAGTTCAATTTATATATAAACAGACGCTGTAAAATTGATAATTAAATAATAAATAATTATTTTAAAAAACTGGTTTACAAAATATTAAAATATATAATTGAACTAAATTTTTGAGTAAACAAATTTTCTAAAATTTTGTAACTTTTACTCCTCTAAAGCTAATATTTTTAGCGGCAAATTGGCGAAGATTTAACCCTCCTCTTTTCTACATCTTTTAAACAGATGCTATAAATTGCAGTTCTAAATATTTATATGAATAAAAAAACAATATCTTCTCTCCTACTCTTTTCGCTTGTTATGAGCTTTTATTCTTGCAGACAAATTGTCGCACCGGAGTATGTTGCCATAGATAATATTCAATTTGGCGGAGAAAGTTTTTCGAAAACGGTTTTATCGGCAGATGTGAAATTGTACAATCCCAATAAATCAAATCTCACATTCAAATCGGGCAGTCTCGACATTTATGTTGACAACCGTTTACTGGGTCATACGGAATTAGACTCAACCATTCATATAGCCAAATCAGACACATTTACCGTGCCTATTGCGGTAAACCTTAACATGGGAAATGTTTTGGGAAATGCCCTTGCCCTGGGGCTCAAAGATTCAGTTTTGATACGGTTAGATGGGAACGTAAAAGTGGGTAGATCCGGCGTTTTTATTACCCGCCCGGTAAAATATGAGCAGAAAGAAAAATTGGATTTGCTGGGGTGGTGAGATTGGAAATTTGAAATTTGAGATTGCAGGTTGGAAGTTTATAGTTTGTGGTTTCGGATTTTCCTTACACCTTCTATCCTACACCTTCTATCCTACACCTTCCTCCTTACGCTTGCTGAAGACTGATAGCTGATACCTGACCGCTGATAGCAAAAAAAAGAAAAGCTCCCGGCTCGTACATTAGGATAGAGGATCAGGAGCTTTCATAGGATGGTTAGTCAATAGAAATTGGATAAAACGTGCTCTTCAACAGGATGATTGGATTTTCAGGTTTTCCACAGAATAAATAGCTCAAATATTTCAATCAGATAAGGTTTAAAAGCAATAAGCTATCTGAAATTTGCTCAATATTAATTGCAGATATATAACGCATATCTTACGATAAATTGCATAAGCCTTTATCTTTTTTTGTAAAAAGTTTGATTTACAATGAGTTTTATTATAATATTTCAAATTTTCAGGTAATGGTTACCGTATATGCAAGGTGAGTTATACCCCTAAAAACGCAGGTTGAAATCTGTAGAAGTCAAAAATCCTTCTACACTTTAAAAAATCAATAATCAGCAGGCTGTAATTATAATTAATATCGAAGTGGGTTTCTTCTTCGCTTCCAGATATAATTGCGCACATTCATCCAAAAAGCAATAAACATATATATAATAATAGGCGAGCCCATTGTGAGCAGGGAAATATAGATAAAGTGCTTGCGGATAACAGTATTGGCGATGCCTATCTTTTCACCAATGTAGGAGCATACTCCAAACACCTGCCATTCGATAAACTGCTTAAATCTGTTCATAACACAAAATTATAAAAAATAAATAACGGGTTTATTACCTGCATGTTATTAAAGCCGTTATTTTTCGATAAATTCGCACGGATTTTCACGTCAGGATGCAATTCCTGCCCACTACACGGCGATTGATAGGTCCAACTAAATCAATAAATCTTAAATAATATAATCTATGGTTTTCGATCTTGATCTCATTAAAAAAACCTACGAAGCAATGCCTGCGAAAGTTGAGGCTGCACGTAAACTAACCGGTACTCCCCTTACGCTTGCAGAAAAAATTTTATATACTCACCTGTTTGAACCTGCTACAAGACCATACGAAAGAGGTAAAGATTATGTTGATTTTGCGCCAGACCGCGTAGCCATGCAGGATGCTACCGCGCAAATGGCACTTTTACAGTTTATGACAGCCGGCAGAGATAAAGTGGCTGTTCCTTCTACAGTACATTGTGATCACCTTATACAGGCAAAAGTTGGTGCTGTGCAGGATCTGGCAACTGCCGTTGATGTAAATAAAGAAGTATACGACTTTCTCGCCTCTATCTCTAATAAATATGGCATCGGTTTCTGGAAAGCCGGCGCCGGCATTATTCACCAGGTGGTTTTGGAAAACTATGCTTTTCCCGGTGGTATGATGATTGGTACTGACTCACATACGCCCAATGCCGGCGGATTGGGTATGGTTGCCATTGGTGTTGGTGGCGCCGACGCTGTGGATGTAATGGCAGGTCTTGCGTGGGAACTTAAAATGCCTAAACTTATTGGTGTAAAACTTACAGGTAAACTTAGCGGCTGGGCGTCTGCTAAAGATGTAATTCTTAAAGTGGCAGGTATACTTACAGTAAAAGGCGGTACCGGCGCTATTGTTGAATATTTTGGTGAAGGCGCGGATAGCTTAAGCGCTACCGGTAAGGCTACCATTTGTAATATGGGTGCAGAAATAGGTGCTACCTGCTCTGTTTTTGCATACGATGAAAAGATGGCGGCTTATCTTAAGGCAACAGAAAGAGCAGAAGTGGCAGCACTTGCTGATGGTATTAAAGAACACCTTCGTCCGGATGCTGAAGTATATGCCAACCCCGCAAAATACTACGATCAGTTAATTGAAATAAACCTGGATGAACTGGAACCTTATATAAATGGTCCGTTCACACCGGATCTGGCATGGCCCATCAGCAAATTTGCTGAAGCGGTAAAAGCTAATCAATGGCCGGAAAGACTGGAAGTGGCATTGATAGGTTCATGTACCAACTCTTCTTATGAAGACATCAGCCGTTCAGCTTCTCTTGCCAAACAGGCAGTTGATAAAAATCTTAAAACAAGAGCCGAATTCACTATCACTCCCGGAAGTGAACTGGTAAGATATACGATTGAAAAAGATGGTTTCCTTAAAACCTTCGACAAAATAGGTGGTGTTGTACTGGCAAATGCCTGCGGACCTTGCATTGGTCAATGGGCAAGACATATAGACGACCCCAACCGCAAAAACTCTATCATCACTTCTTTCAACAGGAACTTTGCAAAACGTAATGATGGTTTGGCAAGCACACACGCGTTTGTTGCTTCTCCTGAAATAGTAACCGCATTTGCCATAGCAGGTGATCTTACTTTCAATCCTTTAAAGGACAAGCTGAAAAACGAGAATGGCGAAGAAGTAATGCTTGATGAACCTACCGGCGTTGAATTACCGCCCAAAGGATTTTCTGTTGATGATCCGGGTTACCAGGCGCCTGCAAAAGATGGCAGCAAGGTACAGGTAATTGTTAATCCTGATTCACAACGTTTGCAATTATTATCTCCCTTTACCCCATGGGAAGGCACAGATCTGAAAGGATTGAAACTATTGATAAAAGCAAAAGGAAAATGTACTACCGACCATATTTCTATGGCAGGTCCCTGGTTAAAATTCCGTGGTCACTTAGACAACATCAGTAATAATATGCTGATTGGCGCTATCAATTTTTACAATGATAAAACCGATACGGTAAAGAACCAGTTGACCGGAGAATACGGAGCTGTGCCCGCTACTGCAAGAGCATATAAAGCAGCAAGTGTAGGCAGTATAGTGGTGGGTGATGAAAACTATGGTGAAGGTTCAAGTCGTGAGCATGCGGCTATGGAACCCCGCCACCTGGGCGTAAGAGCAATATTGGTAAGAAGCTTTGCACGTATACATGAAACCAACCTGAAAAAGCAGGGTATGCTTGCGCTTACTTTTGCCAACAAGGAAGATTATGAAAAAGTACAGGAAGACGACAGCATTGATATACTGGGACTGACAACTTTCGCACCCGGTAAACCATTAACCGTTGTACTTCATCACAAAGATGGCACTTCAGATACCATTACTGTAAATCATACCTATAATGAGCAGCAGATACAATGGTTTAAAGAAGGCGGTGCATTAAACCTGATAAGAAAACAATTTTCAAAATAATTGCGGTTAGTAAATCAGAAAAGGTCCTGGCTGTTGCCGGGACTTTTTGTTTGGGATGCCGCGAAAAAGATAGTCACCGATTTTGCGTTCCAAGTCTGTGGGATGATTTAGGTGTATAACCATTAAGGAATTAAGAAACATTAAGACCAATTAATTGGTATCCTTAATTGCTTAATGTTAAAGTTAATTTACCGCGCTGCTCCATTGCGAGAAACCATGATGAAGTTCGTAGCAATTTCTCTACCTGTGCAGTCCTCTCCGCTTCAGGTACTCCAGCAACGCCCAGGGCAAATCTGTTTGAATGATATTGGTATATCTTAAATGCAGTAACGCATCAAAACCTGTATCTCTTTTTTCCAATTCCTTTTTATCATATTTATTAAGCGCGTTCATCCAAAGCCGTTTTCCTTTAGCCCGGATAATACTCATGAGTGAATCTGAATAAAATTTATCATCTGCATGGACAACAGGTACGGACATCGTTAATTTAAAAATACTATCCACATCAGCTTTGTTGTATGCACGTGTCATAAATTGCAGATGAGGGTTCATTTTAAACAGTGGATCCGCGTCTTTATAATCATACAGGAAAAAAAGGCACTGGTGTTCTATCTTTTTCTTTCTCATAATCTTTAATGTTGATTTTGCCGCTCTCTCCCCTTCTGCTTTATAATCTATATCAAGCATAGCATTTCCTTTCACCAGTTTCACCATCTCTTTAAATGTGGGAATTTTTTCTTCCGTAGGTTTGCCATTATGCAACAGGTGAAGTTTTTTAAGCTGCTTCCATGTCATTGCTTCAACAAGCCCTTTGCCGGTAGTGGTGCGATCAACTGTTTTGTCGTGCATGATGATCAGCACACCATCTTTTGTTTCCCGCACATCCAGTTCAACAATATCTACTCCCATTGCTATCATTTCTTTTACTGCAGCCACAGAATTTTCCGGATTGTTTTCACTCTGTGCCCTGTGTGAGGCTACCAGTATTCTATCAGGACGATTATGAAAATCACTCAGAATACTATCTAATTGAGGCTGTGCTGTTACGACTGAGGTCAGCAATACCAGTAATGCCAATAAAAAAAAACGGTGCAGTCTCGTCATACTTGTTTATTAGCTATAGAGCAGATTATTATCGCTTCATACTAATTCAAAATGTTATTCCACTTCAATTGAACATCCTGATAAAGTTATTATCTTACCGCCCCAAATAGAATTTATTGCTGTATGAAACGATTCTCTGAATCTTCATTTTATTTGTCTCTCCTAATAATTATGTCTATGTCATGTAACCAACCCGAACAAAAAAAAGCTGATGATACCACTGTGCCGCAAAAAGGCAGTTACGCTTACGATGCCGCATTCCTGAAAAAATACCTGAAACATATAGTTGAGCTTAAAAACAATGATGGCGCACGTGTTTTAGTAACAGGAGATTACCAGGCACGTGTAATGACCAGTTCTGCAAATAATGATACCGGCAATAGTTTTGGCTGGTTAAATTATGATCTTATTGCTTCGCAAAAATTTAAACCGCAGTTTCACGCGGTTGGCGGTGAAGAACGCTTTTGGATAGGTCCTGAAGGCGGACAATATTCCTTTTACTTTAAAAATGGAGATGCCTTTACTATTAAACAATGGCAGGTACCGCCTGTTATTGATACTGTTGCCTATAATGTAGTAACTGAAGACAGCAGCAGCATAACATTTTCGCAGCAGGCTATGGTAAATAACTTTAGCGGTACTCCATTCAACATTGAAATTACAAGATCTATACAATTGCTTGACCAGTCTTTATTGCTGGAACATTTAAAAACAGATGTACCCGCGGGTGTAAAATGGGTAGCCTATGAAACAAATAATAATGTAAAAAATGCAGGTGACAGTGAATGGAAAAAAGAAACAGGGCTACTCTCTATCTGGCTGCTCGGCATGTTCACCCCTTCTGAGGAAACAATAACCATTGTGCCTTTCAAAAATATTCCTGATGCAAAAAAATATATTACAGATAATTATTTCGGTAAAATACCGGAAGATCGTTTAGTTGTTAGTGATAGCGCCTTGCTATTGCGCTGTGATGGCAGACACCGCAGCAAACTCGGGCTCTCTCCTGTAATTGCCAGGCCTGTTGCGGGCAGCTTTGATTTCAAAAGGAATATCCTTACCATTATTTTCTTTTCTGTAAATACTGAAGGCGCATATGTAAACTCCAAATGGGAGCAGCAAAAAGAACCATATAAAGGAGATGTGGTCAATGCTTATAATGACGGACCATTGGAAGATGGATCACAATTAGGACCTTTCTATGAATTGGAGTCTTCATCTTCAGCTTTACCTTTAAAGCCAGGTGAAACACAGCAATACAAACAGGTAACCTGCCATTTTGAGGGCGACTATAAAGGATTGGAACAACTGGCACAGCAACTGCTGGGCGTAAAGCTCGATAGTATTAAAATGAAATAACGCTCTCTTTGAAATAACACTCATACATACATTACTGAAAATAAAATACCAATGAGATTATATAAGACTTCCGGTGGAATTATTGTAGAAATGAATAATACATTCTATACAACAAACGAAGACTTTGACACCCTGGTAAACAGGGATAATTTGTATGGTTACTTATCATCCCCCGGAAAGCCAGCAACAATTGCCGCTGAAGATGCAAAGCAATTGATACAATCCTCGTTACTGCCACCTATCGGCACACAGGAAGTTTGGGCAGCAGGCGTAACTTATTTACGCAGCCGCGATGCACGTATGGAAGAATCCAAAGAATCCGGCGGCGCTACATTTTATGATAAGGTATATGTTGCGGAAAGACCTGAGTTATTTTTTAAATCACTTCCACATCGCGTAGCAGGCCACGAACAGGAAGTATATATAAGAAAAGATTCCAAATGGGATGTGCCGGAACCGGAACTTACTTTATACATCAACTCAAAAGGAAGTATACAGGCTTATACTGTTGGCAATGACATGAGCTCAAGAAGCATTGAAGGAGAAAACCCACTCTATCTTCCTCAGGCTAAAACATACGAAAGAAGCGCGGCCCTTGGTCCATGCTTGTATATTCCTGAACAGCCCATTAATCCTGATACTAATATTCACATGGTGATCAACAGGAATGGCAAACCAATTTTTGAAGGCACTATTAAAATCAGCCAGATGAAAAGGACATTGCCTGAGCTGGCAGGATTTCTTTTCAGGGAAATGGATTTTCCCACTGGATGTTTCCTGATGACAGGCACCTGCCTTGTACCCGACAATGATTTTACTTTGCAACCCGGCGACAGTGTAAGCATTTCAATAGATGAAATTGGAACGCTGACGAACAAGGTGGTTTACCATACGGCTAAATAATACTATATGAGACGTGAGATATGAAAGTTCGTTTCACATCTCACGTCTCACGAAAGTATACAGGCATCAATTAATTGACCGATCACTGGTACAGCTATTTTCCGGGGGAATTTTTATTTAACTATTACCGAATCCTGGTTATCCCTGTAAGGAGGCAACCTGAAATCAAATACATTCTTTTCTTTATTTACCAGCGACACAGATGCTGCGTTTATTTTTGCCGGCGACAATATCTCGAAAGTAAATGAATCTCTTATGCTGTATTCAGGTTTTTCACCTTCACATACTCTTAAAACGCCCGGGTGAATAAAGCTGTACTCAAATAAATTTTTTCCATTTACATCTTTAAACTGGATAATAAAAGGCTTGCTTTTATCTCCGTTCTCAAAAGGAACTCTTCCAGGCCGTATAGCGCGGCTGCCAGGTACTATACTAAACGCTCCATCTTTGTAAGATATCGTTACTGATTCATGAGCATTATTTGAATCATTAAAATAATCGGGTTTAAAACTGCCCTTCAAACTATCAAGCTTTGCCAGTTCCTTATCAATATTTTTTGTTTTAGACTGCTTATTTCCTGTGCATGAAAAAATAAAGCAGGAAACCATCAGAAGAATGAAAATATATTTCATAACAATAAATTTAAGTTTGTTTGCAATTATTCGCCACCGGCCCTGTGAAGAATAGAATACAATATCCTGTCGCGGCAAGGCCTTTCATAAGGGTGCATAGCTGTTCCTGAAGACTCCATAACACAAGATGCAGGGCAAAGTTTATACCACCCGCTCGTGCCCATCTGGTGTGCATCTGCCGAACTCATGCCACGACCGGCTGCCGCGCTTTGACAAGCCGATAAGCTACTCCAGTTATTAGGCAATTCGCTTTCCTGCCAGTGTACGCCGCCTCCATATTCATCAGCAAGCCTGTAAAAATTATGGCCGCTTTCGTGCAGTAAAGTACCTTTTACATAATGCTCGGCAGAAAACAACAATTTATCCGGCTCAGCAAAATCCCTGATATCTCTGTTGTGCAGAATAACCTTACCCTGGGCAAAACTCAACTGATCCCAGTTTGATGGTATTTCATGATCCCTTGTTTCGGTATCATAATCGTGCGCATGACCGGTAAAAGGATTAATAAAGAAATTATAGCTGTTCCTGAACCTCCGGATATAATCCTCGCCGTGAAACACTTCGTCAATATCCACTTTTACGGCATTGTAAAAGGTATTGATATTCATATCTGTGTCTGGTATAAAAACCAGGTTCAAAACATTATTGATATCGCCCACTATATAAACGGGTGCCGGCTGGTTGCTTACAGGGTATGGACGCGTTGCAAACTTAATATCATGCGTATAATGCTTATCGTTACCATATACTTCAAAGCGATAGTTAACGATCCTGTTAGACGCGTATCCTCCGCTTTTCACAAACTGTATAGGGAAGCCGGGATTATTCCATTCCTGCAGTAATACCGTAGCAGATGTGCCGGTTACAGCACCCGAAGCATTAATGGCTTGCACGGTTTCATACAGCTTTACATTTTCAACATTACCATCTATTTTCTTTAATGAAAATGTTACATTTTCCCCTGAACCAGGATAGATGGGTGTGTGTATAGCGAACGTTTCAGGGTCAGGCTTACAGGAAAATAAAGAAAGCATTGCCATTACTGCGCACAACTGCAGTAAGATCTTTTTATCCAGGTATAACATAGCTTTAAAGTTTAGTATCAGAAATTTTATTCCTTCTAAGAGTGTCGAATATGGTTCCTGCATTCCAGGAACCATCTCTCTGTACTATAATCATGCGCCCGGATAAATTGTTACCGCTTGTTTATATCTGGGTAATAAAAGAGAAATGATTAAAGGGAAGAGAGCCGTTGAAGTAATTTCTTTACCGCAATGTCATAAATTAAATGTGCAAAGAATTTTTAGAGCTGATAGAAACCTTGCTGCGGAACATGAAAGATAATACCGCCTCTATGAGGCTTTGGTAAAAAAGATAACGGTTCTACCAAAACTCCGCCCTTACAGGGCTTTATGTAAAGAGGCAAATTGGTTTACCAGCTTCCTCCGGCGCCACCGCCACCAAAGCTACCACCGCCAAAACCACCAAAGCCGCCGCCACCTGAGCTTCCGCCACCGCTCCATCCACCGCCACCACGGGAGCCGCCACCTCCTGAAGGGAACCACCATATTGGCGGAACACCAGAATCCCTGTAACCACGGCGGCTCATGAAAGAACCACCGCCTCCACCACCGCTTCGCGAAATGATCATTACAATAATAAAGATGATAATAAGTACTACAAATACAGGTACGCCTTTGGCGGAGTTTCCACGGTCTGCATAACCTTCTGGAGGCGTATATTCACCTGCGGCAGCTTTCATTATTGAAGTAGTGCCTTCATCTATGCCCCGGTAAAAATCATTACCCCTGAAATTGGGGAGAATATCATTATCAACAATCTGTTTGCAGGTGATATCAGGCAGCACACCTTCCAGCCCGTAGCCAGGCGCAATAAAAACTTTCCTGTCGTCTTTTGCAATCAGGAAAACAACACCATTGTTGAATTCCTTGTTTCCAACACCCCATTTACGTCCTAATGCTGTTGCGAATTCGTAAGGATCATAATCTTTCAGCGTTTTTACAATAACAACAGCGATCTGGTTAGAGGTAGTATCATCATAATCCTTAAGCTTATGTTCCAGCATTTCCTGCTGCAACTGTGTAAGCGTGCCGGTAAAATCATTTACCAGTTTGGGAGGATTGGGCACGGCGGGAATAATTTTATCTACCTGGGCATAGCTGCCAAGGGAAATAAAAACTAATATGACCAGTAAAAATTTCTTCATTACAATCTTATAATGCCCATCCTGTTATTTTCCAAATACTATTTCATCAGGCAGCTCATTTTTGTCGGTATGCGCGTCAAAAGGGAAATGTTCTCGGAGGGCTGCCCCTACTTCAGTAACGATCTGTATAATGCCTTCGCAAAAATGTGCCGCGTTAAATTCGCTCAATATATGATTCACTTCTTCACGCCAAAACCTATCTCCCACTTTTTTATGAATGCCTTCATCTCCGAAAATAGCCAGCTGATGATCCCTGATCGCTACATATAAAAGCACGCCATTGCGCAGCTCTGTTTTTTCCATCTTAAGCCCATAAAACAATTCTACGGCGCGGTCAACCGGGTTAACAAAACGGCAATGGCTTTCTACGTAAATACGTATTTCACCGCTGGTAAGCCGCTCAGCTTCCCGTATTGCGGCAACAATGCGCTGGTTTTCTTCCGGAGAAAAAAAATGCTTTATTCTTGAAGAAAATAATCCCATCTGGTGTAGATGATCAATTTAAAATTTTACTTCAGGAGCTTTATCTGAACCTGGTTCTGCAGCGAAGTATCCTTTTTCTTTAAAGCCAAACATGCCTGCAAAAAGCGCATTTGGGAACGATTTAACTACAGTATTGTATTGTTGCACTGACGTGTTAAAATCATTGCGGGATACTTTAATCCTGTTCTCTGTTCCTTCCAGCTGTGCCTGAAGGCTGAGGAAGTTCTGATTGGCTTTTAGCTCAGGATATCTTTCCACGCTAACAAGCAAACGGCTCAATGCACCGCTTAGTTCTCCCTGTGCCTGCTGAAACTGCGCCAGCTTTTCCGGAGTAAGATCACCGGCATCAATATTTACTGAGGTAGCTTTTGCCCTTGCTTCTATTACTTTTGTAAGCGTTTCCTGCTCAAAATCAGCAGCACCTTTTACAGTATTTACCAGGTTAGGTATCAGGTCTGCACGGCGCTGGTATTCACTCTGCACATTACCCCATTTGCCTTTTACATCCTGGTCGAGGCCAACCATTTTATTATAGCCCGAGCAGCCGCAACCACCCAGTAATAATATTGCACCAATAATTACAATCAAAACAATACTTTTTGATTTCATACGTATAGCTTTTAAATTTTAGTAAAAATACATAACCTCACACATTAGCAAAACTTATTTTGTATTCTGAAAGAAGTCGCCTGCCAGTAACCCTATTTCTTCTTTTGATAATTTTTCTTTGCCTGATGCTATTACTATCCTGTAGCGGAATGTAACAGACTGACCTTGTTTCAAAGAAAGGTTAAGTGTTTCTTTTCCTTTACTGAACACCTTTTGACCAAGCGGGTTAGCGGCAAAAAGTCCATAACCCCTGGCATGCCAGTAAGTAGGATAGCCAGGGTTACGGGGATGATCTATAATCACAATACTTGCAGTATCTTCTCCAATCTTTCCATATAACATACACCATTGTGCACGGGTAGCCCACACATCATCGCCTGTAATGCCTTCGCTGGTTATATAATTGCCGGAAGGCGCTGTATCCGCGCTGGCATCCACAACTGTTACATTGCCTTTATCATCTTTAAATGTTTTCTTCTCTTTTGAAGGAAGTTCCAGTTCATGTGCTACACGCAAACCAAGCATGCCGTCTTTAATATCCGGCATAGCTACAGCGGTTTTTGCGGTAAGTGTAGTAATTCTGTCAATGATCCTTTTGTTGTCATCTGCTTTAAATAAATAAGTGGTAGTTTCATCAAGCAACACCTGCTTTTTTTGATTCTCCCATGTAGCAGCTACTTTAATTTGCCCTTCCTTGCCACCTTTAGCTTTCAGTATTTTCTGGGTTCTTATCCAGCCGTATTTATCTTTTTTATCTGCAGGAATAGCATAGGAGTTATTCCAGAAATCAAGCCCGTTCACGCTTTCATAATTCAGCCATAAGCCAATATGATGCGGATGATCTGTAGGTTCATTGGGGCGTGGTTTAAAAGGAAAGCCACGGGTTACCAATTGGCCATCAGGCGCATATATGGGATATAAAAAATGTTTTTCCAGTGTATCAGTATATATTAATTCGGTAAACGGCTTACCATTAACAGTAACCGTAATTCTTTTATCAGCCTCTACAGGAGTTATTTCAATATTTAGGAGCGTTTTTTTTGACTGGGCATACAATTCATGTGATGCAAACATTAATGCCATAAGAAAAGACAAGCTAAAAAAGAAATGGTTTCTTCTCATAATTAAACATTTATAAAATTAGTATCCTTTTATTCAGTTTCGCTCTTAATTAAATATCTTTAAAGTAACGGGATAGATAAAGCTACTATTCTTTCATTAATACTCAATAAAAGAAGTTTGTCATGAAAAATTCAAGAAGAGCATTTATTAAAAAAAGCGCCATGACCGGTGTGGCTACCTATATGGGAGCATTGGGACTGAGCGCCCGGAGTTACCGCAGAATAATAGGCGCCAATGATCGTGTGAACGTTGGTGTTATAGGATATTCCGACCGCTTCAGAGGAGCATTACTGCCATCATTTTTACAGTTACAGAAAGAATTGAATTTTGATATGATAGCCCTTGCTGATTTGTGGAACAAAAGAAGGGCAGACGGGCAGGCTTTTTTAAAAGGAAAGCTTAACCATGATATTGCAGTTTATCCCAACGATGAAGCATTGCTTGCCTCAAAAGATGTTGACGCAGTTTTTATCAGCACCGCTGATTTTCAGCATGCCCTGCATACGGTTGCCGCTGTTAAAGCCGGCAAAGATGCCTACACAGAAAAACCATTGGCAGAAACAATGGAAGATGCGCGTGCTGTATTAAAAGCCGTAAATGAAAGTGGTAAAATAGTGCAGATAGGCTCGCAGAGAAGAAGCGGCGCTACATATAAAGCGGCATATGATTTTATAAACCAGGGAAAATTCGGCCCGATAACAATGGTTGAACTGATATGGAATGTAAACCAGCCCGGCCGCTGGCGTAGGCCAGATGTGGTGCCTTTATTGAAAGAAAGCGATACTGACTGGAAAAGATTTTTGCTGAACAGGCCAGTAGAAAAATTTGACCCGAGAAAATATCTTGAATTCCGTTTGTTCTGGCCATATTCATCAGGCATACCCGGGCAATGGATGTGCCACCAGATTGATACCGTACACTGGTTTGCTAATCTGCCCCACCCAAGAAGCGTTGCAGTAAATGGCGGCATATACTCCTGGAATGACGGCAGAAAAAATGCCGATACACTTACTGCTGTTTTTGACTATGGTCCTCTGAATGATCATTCATCCGGTTTCCAGGTTATATTCAGTTCCCGCATGAACAATGCCGCAGGTGATGTAAAAGAAATATATTATTCAAATGGTGGTACACTAAATCTCGATACGAATAAAATAACCCCGGACGGCGGATTAACAGAAAAGTATGCGAAGGCAATGAACATGCAGGCAAACCTGCTGCCTGAAATGTCGCTGAATGAAATGGCAACCAAAGTAACCACAGATGCCAATACCGGGGGCGATGACCTAACAGTATCGCATGTACGCAACTGGATGGAATGTGTGCGCAACCGTAAGAAGCCCAATGCACCGATAGAAGCAGGATACAATCATGCCAAAGCGGTAATTATGTCGAACGCGGCATTCAGAACCGGGCAAAAAGTTACGTTTGATGAAAAAACGCAGGAAGTTATGGCAGGAGGAAAAGCGTTTAAATATTAGCTATTGGCTATCAGCAGTCAGCTATCAGCTATCGGCTGTTGATGATTATGCAGTTTTATAGCTGATACCTGGTACTGGCACCTTATACCTACATACAATGAAATACAATATATCTTTCTTACTATTCTTAACGCTTTGCTTTCAGCAGCTTAATGCCCAAACAACCTATGCAGAAAAGTTAGGTTATCCGAAAGGTGCTAAGGTGGTTATCCTGCATGTAGATGATATGGGCATGTCTTACGAATCAAATACAGGCGGCATAGAAGCTATGACAAAAGGCGTCGCTAATTCATGCAGTGTAATGATGCCATGCCCCTGGGTTCCGGGTTTTGTGCATTACCTGAAAGAACATCCCGCCATAGATGCAGGGCTACACCTTACGCTTACTTCTGAGTGGAAAGATTATCGCTGGGGACCACTTACAGGCAAACCCGCTTCTCCCGGGCTGGTTGATACTGAAGGCGCTATGTGGCGCAGTGTAGGTGATGTAGTGCAACATGCAACACCGGATGAAGTTGAGGCTGAAATAAGAGCGCAGGTAGAACGTGCAAAGACAATGGGTTTTGAACCTACGCACCTTGATTCTCACATGGGTACTTTGTTTGCAACACCTGCATTTGCAGAACGGTATATTAAAGTGGGGATAGATTATAAAATACCGGTGATGTTTCCCTGCGGACATAACACGCTTATTACTGAAGAAATGAAAAGCACACCACAACTGTTGGCTAAAGCGCGGGAAGCCGGTACAGTATTATGGAATGCAGGCTTACCTGTACTTGATGATCTATATGCTGATAGTTATAGCTGGAAATTGCCTGAAGGAGTTGACGCTACTGATGACAATCTCCGGAAAATGAAAACAAAGAAATACATTGATATTATAAAGTCTCTTAAGCCTGGTGTAACAATGATCATCATGCATTGCACACATATTACTGAAGTTTTTCCTCACATATCCGACTCAGGCCCCACACGTAAAGGAGATTTACTTGCAATGATGGATCCCGAGTTTAAAAAAGCCCTGCAAAAAGAAGGCATTGTATTAGCTACATGGAGGGAATTAAAAGAAAGAAGAGATAAGGTGAAATAATCACCGTATATACCTGCGCGAAATCCACAACAGGTTAAATTTGAGTGAAAGAAAAACAGCTTTCACAAATACAAAGTTTTTGGCATCCGGCGCATGAGAGGTAAAATAAATCTTTCCATTCCTTATCTTTTTTACGTATTGAAAAGAGTGTCCTGCCGGGTCGATATTATTCCTGTATAAAATATAGCTCATAGGTTACCGTACATAAAAACTTATATCGAAAATATATACATACCCATAGGTTGACAATTTTTTTCGATGAATGTGCTTAATTTTAAGGTAGATAAAGTGTTTTCTCCTGTTGCTGTTTGAAACTTTTTATTTAAGAAAAATCAATGAAAATGAAAGTTCTTTTTGCAACCACTGTGTTTTGTTTTTTCTTTTTTGTTAATTATGCACAACAAAAACCCATTTTACTTAAGCATGTAACTATTATAGATGGCAATGGCGGCAAACCGCTTGCTGATGCAGATGTATTGATAAAAGGAGACAGCTTTGCCGGAATAGGAAAAA
This sequence comes from Terrimonas sp., assembly GCF_003075435.1. GTDB lineage: Bacteria > Bacteroidota > Bacteroidia > Chitinophagales > Chitinophagaceae > Agriterribacter. Next base: position 39,843 of record NZ_QCZJ01000026.1, read on the forward strand.
ATCTTGAAGCTGATAATGCTGTTATAAAAGATATGACCAGCAAAACAATTATGCCGGCTTTAATCAGCGGACATAGTCATACGGGTAATATTACCGGCACACAAAGCAATGCTGCTAATTATACAAGAGATAATTTATTGCATCATTTAAAACGTTATGAGCAATATGGTGTTGGTGCTTTATTATGTATGGGCACCGACCGTCCGCTTATTTTTAATGGGTTCAGGGATTCCTCTGTTGCAGGCTTATTACCAGGTGCAAGAATGTATTCAGCAGGTTTTGGATTTGGTATGCCCGGCAACCCGCCTGCCGCAGCATTTGGCATAAATCACACATTTACTTCCGGTACCGATCCTGAAATTGAAAAACAAGTTGCTGTACTCGCTAAACTTAAGCCTTCGTTTGTAAAAATCTGGGTAGATGATTTTGGCGGATCAAACAAAAAAATGCCGGAAGATATATACAGGATAATTATAAAGGAAGCACACAAACATGGGCTGCGTGTGGCTTCGCATGTGTATTATCTTGAAGATGCGCATAAGCTGATTGATGCAGGCGTGGATGTTTTAGCGCATAGTGTAAGAGATAAAGAGGTGGATGATGCTTTGCTGAAAAAAATGAAAGAAAAAAATATTGTTTATATCCCAACACTTACAAGAGAGATATTTGAATTTATATACGCGGAAAATCCTGCATGGATAAATGATGATTTTTTTAAAGCCGCGCTTGAGCCGGGTGTATATGAAATGCTTACTTCGCCAGAATATATCAACAACATAAAGAACTCACCAGGATATGTGAGAAATAAAAAAGGACTTGAGATTGCTATTAAAAATCTTAAAAAAATATATGAAGCCGGTATAATGGTGGTAATGGGTACAGACTCCGGGGCAACTCCTGCCAGAGCTGAGGGCTTTGCAGAACATCTTGAACTGGAACTTATGGTAAGTGCCGGGCTTACGCCATTGCAGGCCATCACTATTTCAACAAAAAATGCCGCTAAGTTTTTGAGTTGTAACAAAGACTATGGCACCATTGAAACCGGCAGGAAAGCTGACTTTATTGTATTATCCGGCAATCCGGAAAAAAACATTCTTAATACGCGGAATATTGAAGTGGTATGGAAAAACGGTGAGGAAGTGAAGCACTGAGGCTGTATTACTCCGCAATATACCATTTACCGTTATCGTCTTTAGCATAGCTGAAGCCATTGCTCATTACATGCAACTCACGGTTATACTTACTGCTGAAATAACTGCTTTTTTCATACACGCGAATACCATTATTCTCTCTTGTTAAATAACTTATAAGAGCGGTTAATGTAGGCTGGATATCGTGCAGCCATTCTTCTTCTCCTTCTTTTACAAATGCCTGGCTCATAAAATGATACTTGTTTGATCCTAACTTTATTGAATTAATGTAAAATTTTGACCAAAATACTTATTAAAAACAATTCTGAAGCAATTACTGATTGATAAAGAATCATTTAGCCCGGAATATTGTTTATTAGGGAGATATATTGAAAAAAGGTTTCGCCTAATGCTTCTGTAACCACTATGTTGCAGATGTGGTCCATGATCACTTATTAGTATAATGATAGTGTTGGGTTTTGCTCGCAGCATTGTAACTATTTCCTTTATTTTGTTTTTACAATAAACAGAATAGCTTAAATACTTATCATTATCAAGAAAATTTTGTGGGCTTACATCTCTGCCTGTACTGTCATAAAAATATGGAATATGCGGCATTATAAAATGTGTATAAACAAATTGTGGTGAAGCTCCGGGGACTTGCTCTATTATTTCTTTACATTTTTTTAAGGTAGAATTATTGTATGTTTTTAAAGGATGTTCAAAAAAATTATACAGAAAATACAATTTATATTTTTCAATAAATCCTTCTATTGTCAGATCTTGTTTTAATTTATTATAAAGCGTTTTTTCAAGCAGCAAATTCTTATTTGAAGGCTGCAGAGGCTGATAATATGCAGGCGCAATATCATTAAGTACAAACGGGGAAAGATTAACGAATGAATAGTTTTCTTTTTTAAGTACTTCTGTTACCGGGTTTTTATTTATCATCCGGAGATATGTGGTATAAGCCTGGTTCCAGTTTTTTTTATCTTCGATCCTGTCAACATCAATTAAATTCATATTTAATACTGAGGACATGGAGTATTGAGTAAAAACATAATCCGACTTTGTATTGCTGAATACGAAAAAATCATTTGCTGTTAAAAAATCATCCAGGTCACTATTATATTTGAATTCTTCTTTTAAACCTTTAGAATTCAGATAAGCATCAAAAACGACTAAATAAATATCCGGTTTTTGCTTGCTATTAATTGCAATTTTTGTTGTATCAAATTTTTCTGCATAGCGAGGATTAACGAAATTTTGCAACGGCCTAATTTGACATAAAAGCCACAATTGATAAATAACGATTAATAGAATGGTAAGGTTTAAATAGGCTGTGATACGACTATAGAAAACTCTTTTTATATACAATTTATGACAGAGATAAAAGATGGCGAGTACATATAGTGGAAGAAAAAAAACATAAGAAATATAATTGAAAGAAAGTGCTTTTACATTGTCATAAATTGGAGCGAAGAAAAGATATGCAATCTCTAACACAAAAGTTATTATAGCAGCTTTTCTTATATTTTTTGTTCTTTTCCAAATAAGCACGAATAATAATCCAAAAATGACAATAATCAGTACTAATAAGTAAAAGGCAGCAGAATAATTGATTAGATGTTCGAAAAAAGTAAGTCCGTCCAGGATGAAGTAAAATAAAATGAGTATGATATAATATGGAAAATATTTAAGAAAATTAATAACCCGCGACCTGCTAATATTCACAATGAAATTATTTTTATCTGCAATAATTAAATAGCACAAACTAATAATCCGAATACGGTGTTGCTGTCATCAATATGATATCTGATTTGGAAACATTTTTCTGGTATTCCGGTCTTGCAGATAGCGCTTTCCATTCGGGATCATTTCTGAATGTATCCCAATGCGTGTCCCTGTCTTTCATGTTTTCAAAGCTTGTCATATACATCAGGTTTGGCATACGGCTTCCTGCAATTACGCCCCCATAAAACACAGCATTAAAGTTCAGTCGTTTAAACAGTGGCACTTCTCCACCCTCGTTAAACATGTGTACTTTATTTTGGTATATTTTTTCAGTATGTCCTTCGTAGCTCCTCAACTCATATACATGTTCAGCTTTGGGAGAACCAAGCTTAGGCAACTGCATTACCGGTGCAGCAGTAAACGCTTTGAGTAAAATTGATTCATACCTTATATATGGCGGCGCTGTGTATGGAGCATTAATATAATCATTGCCGGCTCTAATATATTCCCGGCTTTTTTCCATTTGCGGTGTAAGGTTGATCATCTGGTCTGTTGATGCAAATGGAAGGATTACATATAAACGTTTATCCGCTGCAGTATCATTACTCAGCGGTTTAAACACACCTATATATTTAAGGCCTGCTTTATGGGCTGCAGGTATGAATGCTTTTTCATAATAGGTATCTAGTATATTTTCCTGTTCTGTGGTATTGAAGTGATACACTTTTATTTCGTAAAATTCCTGCTTTTGTTGTGCATTAAGCATGCTGATCGTTAAGCAAAATGATACGGTCAATATCATTACTCTTGGAAACATAAATGAAAATTTTATTTTAAAGCTAAGTATTTTAATCTTCCTGAAGCACAACTTCTTACATTATCAAACAACTGCTAAAACTTTTTTTTACCCTTATACAGGTTTGCAGGAACGTCAGAAGTAATATGAAATCCATACTTTTTCCCGGTTATTTTAAATTCTTTTTCAAGCGTTTCGCCATCAAGGAATTTTATTCCTTTAAAGATTGTATCATCAATTAAAAAGAGATCCCCTTCAAAATCATCGGTAAGAACTCTTTTATTGAGAATATATTGAACAATGCTATCACTTTCCGGGGTTTTGACTATCCTGCTATATTCTTCAGATTTTGATTTGAAAAAATTCCAATACTTATTTCTGCAGTACTTTACAGTGAAAATATACACTACTCCATCCTTACCATCTTCTCCGAGTAAGGCTTCGGCTTCTTTTCCTTTATAAACTGTAACCTGGGCAATTTCCCTGGGATCATATTTCTGTAAATCAGTATTGTCAACATTTATACTATCAATAAAGAAAACCGGGTTATTGCCTAATTTCTTTAATACTTTTTTGGGTGACTGTCCCATTAATGACATTACAATAAAAGTGCAGGCGAGAACACAAATTATTCTTTTCATGCAGTTAATACATTTTATCGGGTAAAAATACTAAGCCTGCCATCAATAAAATGCACATATTGATTTTCTTCATTATTAAGCAAATGATTTACACAATGCCCTGTCCAAAGGTTAATAAATTATTATCCGGATCGAGCAGAGAAAACTCTTTTTGTCCCCAGGGTTTAATTTGTAAATATCCGTTAGGGTGTATGCCTACTTTTTTATCAAGAAGTAATTGATAAAATGAATCAATATTATCAACGCGAATGTATACCTGCCCGTAATTTTCTTTGGGATCAAGCGCTGCAAATTCAAAAAAATGGATTTGAATATTATCTTTTTGCAGCATAAGATATCCATCGTAATCCGCACTTCCAAATTCAGTAAACCCCAACTGATTTACATAATAATCCTTTGTAACATTCTTATTGCGCATAGGCAATTTTGGGTTAATGCTGGTAAGCATAGTAAAAAATTTCAACGGTTATTGTAATATTTCTTTTAAAAACATCAGCGTATGTGTCCATGCACGCTTTGCCATTACTTCGTTATAGTCAGGAGATTTAGGATCAGTAAAGGTATGTTTTGAATAAGCATAAGTAATCACCTGCCAATCCGCTTTGCCTTCATTCATTTCTTTTATCAGATTGTTCATTATCTCCGGTGTTACACTCCGGTCTTCAGCAGGGTTTTCAATTAATATTTTTACCGGTAACAGGCCATTGGCTCTCGCACTATCTTTACCCAGTCCGCCATGAATAGATACTACTCCCTTCACAGGAAAATTAGCTCTTGCTGTTTCCAATGCACCGGTGCCGCCAAAGCAATAACCAATTACAGCAAGTTTATCAGCGTCCGCGCCTGCTTTCTTCAATTGCTCCAATGCTTCCTCAATTCTCTTTTGATATGCAGCATAATTCTGCCGATAAGAACCTGCTGCTTTTGCAGCAGAAGCGTTATCAACCGGGATATTTCCTTCTCCATATATATCTGCTATAAAAGCTATATAACCCTGCTTTTCCAGCGCAATAGCCGCGTCTTTTGCTTCCTGGTCAATACCTTTCCATGCCGGTAATATCAGTACTCCCGGCAATTTTTTTCCTGAATTTTTTGTTACCAGTCCATTGAACTTTTGCGAACCATCACTATATACAACAGGCTTTAAATCCTGCGCGTATGTAAAAACCACAATACAAAGAAGTACTGTAATCAAAAATATTTTCTTCATGTTTATATAGTTTGTGCTTACAGAGATATACTAAATGTAGTGAGTATAGCTAAAATTAAAAGGATTCTTTTAAATATATATGTTAATCAACGTTATAACTGAACATTTTTCTAACTGCGACCGTCAACAGGAAAACTGTTTTAGGCGAAACGCCTAACATCACACAAGCAATCATATAATATAGCAATCCCTGTGCTACGCAAGATGCACAACACAGGGAATTACATTCGCAGATCACTAACATTTTTTTGCGAAGGCTACTGGTTTTTCATCAGTCTATGTTATACCAGCGCGGCTGGCCCGGGTAGTTTCTCATATAGAATGTATACAGGCGAGCGTTTTTATCCCCAGGTTTCCTACTCTGCCTGTACTACGATAATATCCTTTCAATGCAATGAAAATATTTTCTCCATCAGCCTGGCTGCCGGGTTCTCCGGCGCATCGCCAACCTATATAAGCTGGTCTGAAGCAATCTCCGGGTTAAGGAATGCGCAGTGTGATGGTGGGTAGGCACTGCAGAGAATCTGACACGACTTAAACAATAGTTTAATTTAATGTATACCATGAACCCGGTGTAACGCGGGTATAAAATTTCACCAGGTCGCCGCTACCCCCTTCGCGGTCAGGTTGGACTATAATAAGCAACCGGCAGGACACCATATCTATTATACCATCCGGTCTTGCAGCAAGACTACCAGCCTGTGGTGTTGAAGTTCCCAGTGTGGAAAGAACTGCATTGGATCCGAGCGTCCAGTTTCCTTCCAAAAAGTTGCGATCAAAATCTTCCTTTACCACGCCCGGAGCTACACCACAAAAATTACTTTCTTTAGGATAAGGATCAGCGGAAATAAACTCTGTAAGCCCTGCATAGGTGCCACCTTCAAAAAATTTATACAATTCATTTGTCCAGTTAAAAAAAGTCCTGAACATTAAGGACGTTTTATCCTTATCTGCACAATTCGCTGTGTATTCGGAGATAGCGCCACCATGACAACAACCAAAGATACGCTGACCTTCGGAACCCCACACTTTATGAGGCGCATTAAAAAACAGGTCTTCCCCGAAGGGTTCGCTGGTATTAGGTATAAAGGACATACTCCAAAACCAGGCCTCCCCTTCTTTTGTAATAAGGCCACATTCACCTGTAATATCTGCTGTTGGTTCAGCTATTTCAACAGGTACGGTAATTTTGCCCAACGCCTCACCGGTTGAATCATGAGGCACAAAAGTCATTTCAAAAGAAGGCAGACCGCCTGCAGGAGGTATACCGGAAGCATCTTCCAATCCTTTCGGATCAATTCCCACGAGTATCATAGATACGGTATCGTTGGCAGCAATATCAGGAACTTCAGGCACGTCATAATAAAAAGTTCCGCCGGTCGAACCAACATGTACCTGTATATATACTCCTGCAACGTCTTTTGTTGTGTCTTCATGCAGAAATTCTATTGGAAGTTTCCATTTATCAACAAGATAGAGTGTGTCTTTAAATGATATTTTTAAAGAACTGCCTGTAGGACCCTGGGGGATGATCCCGTTTATTTTTCTGGCATTCTTAAACCTAAGATGGTTTGAAATGGTATCGGCATTTACGGTATTGGTGCTGTCAGCCGGAGACCCGGGTTCTTCGGGCGTTGTACATTACTGTAAATCCATATAAACCCCATGCCTGCCCTCTTGCCCACGCTGACTCATCTGCATAACCCTGGTGCGTCACTTTCTTAATTATCTGTCCTGTTTCTGTATTATAATCCACAACATGATAGGAGCTATGATCAGCGCGATAATGATTTTTTATAGTGGTATTGGCATGGTCGGCGGCAATATGTGCATATTTCTGATCACCTCCATTTGTTGCCACCCATTCCAGCAACTCAAGGTTCATCATATTATCTATTATTACCGGGCAATTAAATTTATCGCTTTTGTTCCACGATTGTATAGAGGAAATAGAAGGACGGAAACGTGTCGACAGGGAACCGGCTGAAGTGAATATTACATCCTTATAATGTTCGTTATGCGTGACGTCATAGGCATTTCCAAAACTGCAGAACATCATAAAACCAAGATCATGCGTTCCGGTATTCAACTTTTCCACCTCAAGTATCTGCAATCGTTTTTCAGCTTCAGTTTTCAAGGCTTTATCTTTGGTTTCTTTGTATAATAACCACAATGTTCCCGGGTAGAAACCGCTGCACCACCATTTGGTATTGCTGGTAACCAGTTTTTTGGCATCATCATCATAAGATCGCGGCATAACATCTGCCGCCAGATCTTTCATAAGCATCTTATACTGTTCCGCTGCAAAATGCAAATTTTCATCTACCAATTGCCCCATAGATTGCCTGCTCTTTTGAGCCCCGGCAGATAATACTAATATTATGCAAATAGCAGCAAGGTTAAATTTGAATCTGATCATTATTAATCACTTTAAAAGTTTGAAATGTAATTTTTATGTTGACATACGCCGTATTAGTTCTACCGGGGTAATAATCGGCGCCTGATCTGTCATTATTGGTTGATTGTTTTTTAATAGCTTCAATAATTCTCTTACAATAACTTTTCCGGTATATGCCGGAAACTGATCAATTGTGGTGATAGAGGGTGAAGTTATGGATGTACGTGGATCATTGGAATATCCTACGATACGAAACGCTGAAGGCACAGCAATGCCTACTTCCTTTGCAAACTGCAAAGCCGTTAGCGCAGTAAGATCATTAGCTGCGAAAATGGCATCAGGATAAGGTGATTTATTAAATAAGGCATGAAGTGACTTGCGTGCATTTTCTTCATTAAGTTCATGATAAAAAATATATTTATTTATCACAGGAATATTATACTGCTGCATTGCTTTTTCAAAACCTGCATACCTGTCTTCATAAATATTACAATCCAGCGGTCCATTAATAAAGGCTATTCTTTTTGCACCCAGCTCAAGCAAATGCGAAACAGCAAGGTAGGCTCCCCTGAAGTCATCGCCTTTTACAATACAGGCAGGATAAGGTTGCATTGGAACACGATCATAAAAAATTACCGGGATATTGTTTTGAGTCAGTATATCAAAATGATCAAAGTTGGTTGTAAATAAAGTGCAGGAAGCTATTACTGCGTCTACCCTGGAAGCATATAGTGTTCGTGTAAGATCTTTTTCCATTTCAAGCTGATCATTCGACTGGCAAATGATAAGATTATACCCCTGGGCATGCAATTGGTTTTGTATGGTGGTAATGACTTCTGTATGAAAAAACATAGAGATGCGGGGAACGATCAAGCCTATAGTATGCGTTTTATTGGTTCGAAGGCTTGATGCCATTACATTACGCTTATATCCTTTTTCCTTTATCATCATCATCACCTTGTTTCTCGTTGCTTCATGAACATGAGGATGATTATTAAGTACCCTTGAAATAGTTGCCGGTGATAAATGCAACGCTTTTGCTATATCATGTATCGAGTTTTTACCGTTTTTTTTGTTCTTCCGTGTTTCCATGATCCTGGTCCAATAAAAAGATTGACCTGAGTTTTTTTATTCAGGTTTAATTATAAACTTCATTATATTTTTTTCATGAATATTCCCTGAAAGATTTATACGGTAAATATTATCTCCCCATTTATCTTTTACACCTTTATCTTCCATGGTAACAAGTGGTATTTTTTCAATCACTGCTTTCATTTGTGAAGGATTGTATTGTACTATAAAATTTTTCGTTTCTCCATTTTCATTTCTATAATGAATGACAACTTCCCCGTTCTTTTTCAGTTCAGCAGGGTAACAGGTCATCAAATGCTGTGTAAAATCTCCCGGCTGTTTTAAAGAAGCATTATCAATTATTTCTACATTTTTTGATCTGTTCAGCCTTATCGTACGTTGCCATTGATCAATCCCTGTATTTTCAGGATAGGCATTCACGATATCCAGTTCCAGTTCAGAAAATTTTTTATTTTTTGTATAAGAAACATCCCTGGCTTTAAAAGCAGCGCCTGTAGACTGTGTGTGCCCATTGATGGTTGGGAGATTATGGTAGTCTGAGCAATTATTCCATATCTCATACCGCTGATCGCTGAAAGTTTTCCTGGTATATGTTCCCCGGCCTATATCAATCAATACCGGCAGTCCATCATAGTATACAATATAATTTCCAACATCATTATGATTATGGCTTTCATCATTGTGCCCTCCCTTTGCAGCCACGAAAAAACCCTTCGTACTGCCTTCCCTATCCCTGGCAACCATTACCTGAATGCCGGGCAACCATACATCAGCAGGCAATGGCAAAGCCTGGGGCACGCTCCTGTATTCCTCCTGCATAAATAATTCAAAAAGATTTCTGAAGTACTGAAACCTCCCGATCGTACCGTCTTCGGATTTCCTGTAAAACGCGCCAAACTGCATCATGGCAGTATCGCGGATATCTTTGCCAAAACGATATATCATACTTGCCGCCATTGTCGGTTTAGGATCAGCATCGGCAAAGTCAATAAAATATTCCTTTCCAATCTGTGCACGGTAAATAAAGCGTGCCATATTTTTTATCTTCTCATTATCGTATACATATTTAAACGCCTGGCGGGTAGCAAGGTTGAGCATGGCGAGATTATCGTATAGTGAAGCCGCCGCTGCTCCCCAATATCCCGGTCCTTCATCGCAACCGCCATCTTCAGGATAAGGATTTAAAAACTCATCAAGCACATGCAGTATTTTATTTACCATCTCCGTCCTTTTTATATCATCTTTTTCCAGCAACAGTGCAGTATTCAGCCAGTTGGAGCATATCCAGGGGTTCCAGTTATTTGGTGGTCTGCCGTTGGCGTTAGCCTTCATCCAGCCATGCGGCTTTGTCATTAACGGCTCAAAGATCCTGTTGTTAACTTCAAAGTATATTCTCCTGCGTATTTGTGGTGAAACCTGGTCAAGCTTATCACCTACAAAATAATCTACCCATGATAAAAATGTTGCGGTTTCCGCGCTGAATAAATCAACAAATGGTTTTGACACATCCATCAGCCCGGCATATTCTTTTGTTCGGGGTAAATGCGCTGAAACGCCCCAGAAAGATTCTTCACAAACAGACCATACGCCATTGATGATAGCATCAATAAAGCGTCCTTTATTTTCATACACTTCACCTAAAACCAATGTTCCGAGTACACTTCTCTTTTCAAAGCTTATTTTTTCATAACCCGCCCTTTCGCCGGTTCGCTCAATCAATAATGAAGTAGTGGCAGGTATGGCAGGCCATTCATAATTAATGTACGATTCAGCTTTTGCCAGGTAAGCTTTCATTATCGTTTCATCAGCTTTATACCAGGCTTCCCGGTCGGACAAATGGGGAAAAGGCATCCACTCCTTTTGCGGGATAAGTAGTTGCCGAAGCTCCTGCGCTGAATATTTGCCGCTTAACACATTTTGCTGTGCACTGACCTGCACAGCAAACATCAACAAAAAACTAAAAACCAATATTTTCATATATGCCTGTTTTATTTGTGATAGCAGAGAATAGATGCAGCATCCTTTATTCATATTTGGTAATCAATTTTGACAGCGCTGTACAACAATATATTCAATTATAGTTTTTAGAATCTTTTGTGGTTTTAGCATAAGCAATATTGTATTTTGAATATATTGATCATGGTTTACCGGTGCTTAATAAAAGTTCAGGTTTTTCTACATCATTTTGCATGTTATAGGGCAGTTTCCAAACTTTCCCTTTTTTATTGCAGAAATATAAGTTCGATACTGATAAAGTATCTGCATTGCCATCAGCCCAGAATGAATAGAAACCAGGATGTGCATTCAGCGGCCTTCTTGCATAGGAATGATTTCGGGTACTGTTTGCCGTGAGAGCAACCTGCTTCTTCCAGGTCTTTCCTTCGTTTGTACTTTCCCACAATGCCATCTCCCCGCCTGTGCCATACTGCTGTGGCCCGGTTTCTGTAGGACCTATGATCTGCCACTTATCCTGTTCAATATATAATGAGCCCATATCATAGTTATGCGTAGAAGTACATACTGAATCAAACCGCCAGTTATTCCCCATCCAATGCATAATGGTCCACACACGTGGATCGCCGGCAGGGCCGGGTTGAAAACCTTTACTGATCACTGCAAGAATTACCGGGTTGCCGTTTTTATCGAAATTCAGATCATTGATGTATACAAGCTTCCCTTCCGCTTCATAATTTTTTATAAGCGCATCGTTCACAGGATCAGTTAACGGCGTTTGTATGGTTTTCCCGTTTACTGTTGCCCAGGTTTTTCCCATATCAACAGACTGAACGAGATAAATATTGGTTCTTTTATCTACATTTCCACCAGGATGATAATTAAAAACAGAAGCCAGTTTTTTATTATACAGGTTGGTTACCTGGTAATGACCACCCATGCCGGCCAGCTTTTTGTCTTCTGTCCAGTTCCTTCCATCTTCACTTGTTTTCCAATACAATTCTCTTCCTTTTGTATATTTTGTAAAGAGATATAAAAATCCTTTTCCTTTTACTGACCAGGGTTGAGGATATGTCATCTCGCCTTGCAGTATTTCTTCAAACGCGTCAATGCTGTAAGGTTCATTACTTTTAAAAATCAGTCCCGGGCGACTGGTACCTCTCCCACTTACAAACACCCAGATAAAACCATCCTCATCTATCGAAAGTGAAGCATTATCATGCGGATCATCTACGTTTTTTTTATCGTAAACAATAACAGGTTTAGGCACTGATTTCTTTTTATGATCAAAATAACCGATCATAATGAGCAGGTGTTTCTCATCCTGCTGTGTAGTTCCGCCATATACAAAAAAAGTTTTGTGCACTTGTTTGGCATATACCCCTACCGGCACATGGCTGGAAGTATAAGTACCGAGCCCACCTGAATATTTATCACCGTATGCTGAAACCTGTCCTAATGTAAACCAGATACCGCGATAACCATCAGCTTTTGCATTTTGCGCAACGGCATTATTCAATACAAGCAAACAGTAACATTGAATTATTATTTTTAGGCAATAGTTATATATATTGAAAGCCTGATCCTGTTTCATAGTTTAATCTCTGCAACATTCATCTTAATCTGTTTTTCCAAACATTTATTCCGGTGAAAACAAGCGTACTGTTATGGTTGCTTTTTTATTATTAAAAATATAAGCCGGAATATTCAATACTACTTTTTTCAAATGCGTTATCTTCCTGTCGAGTGCCATCGGCGGAGGATCCATCATAATCGTGGAAACCTGTATGCCTGCCGGCGAAGCAACAGACAAATTGAGCGATCTTCCATCCTGTTTAAGTATAGCCCCATTTTTTGTTGGTATTACTTCAGCAGTAGTCATTATTGCCCAATTTATTGTTTTTGCTGAATCAGTCATTACAAGTTCATCCACTATAGTTATAGAATGATCTGAATCTTTCACGAATTTCCTTTCTGCTTTTTCAACAAGCCCCGGAAAAATTTCGGTCATATTAAATGTGGCTTCGGGTTTACCGCTGCTTTTAAAATCAGCAAGTGTTGCCTGTCCCGCTACATTAAACCTTGCATTATTTATAGAGATAGTGCTGTGTCCAAAATTTCCTTTGGTCAGCAATGCCCATCTCTCACAATCCTGGCACATTCCCCACAAGTTAAATCCTGTCTGCTCAAGGGTATTGTAATCCTGCACCCCAGGGTCTAATACCCAACGTACACCATCAAGCTCAAAAACAAAACTGCCGGCATCCATATTACCGTGACTAAGCGAAGCTCGTCCGCCCTTTCCTCCAAAATAATAAGAATGAGGATCGTTTCCTTCTCCCCTGAATATCACTACCGGGTTAAGCCCGTCTCCTTTATAAACTGCAGAAAGCTTGCTGCTGGTTCCTCCTTCAAATTCAGACAACCACACTAATCCTGCGCCTGCAAGCCTTGGCAGTTTTCCCATTGATGCAGGAGGCTGCATAAATTTTTCCTTTTCAAAATAAGCGCCGTTACCTGTTTCTTTAGCAAACCAGGCAAGTGTAATGTCGCCGTTTGTTCCTGCACTATCACCGCAATCAGCAAAGTTGAAATACATGCCTGAAGGTGCAACACATTGCATCCTGAAATCAGCGCTTGGTATAAAGGCAGGGTAAGCCGCTATACCAAAATCAGTACCAAAGGCACTACGGAGAAAGGATGAGGTAACTACGGAAAAACTGGTGCCATATCCCCAGTATGTGGCCCCTTCGGGATACACACCTTCGGGTGCATATTGCTTCAATGCATTTGGCATTCCATCTAAAGACCGTTTAATTGTTTTAGCGGCAAGCTCAGGATTGATATCAGCGATTGTAATAGCAGCCGCAATCATACCACCATTGCACACCTGGTTCCAGTTATTGGTTCCATTAACCCACCAGGGTTCATTTCCTGCAAAACTTGCATTGATGCCTTTTTCAATAAGTGCGCTTTTTGCTGATACTACAGTAGCCTTCGGAAGTTTGTTCCCTGCCCAGTCAATGCCTATAGCCACCGCAAGCGACATTTCTGCTACGTCAAGAAAATGAGATGGGTTCCAGTCAGTAAACCGGCAAACAGCTGCCAGTTCATCATTGATCCTTTTAAGTATAACAGGGTCTTTTTCTATATGGTATACCATCGAGAGAATATTCATCCTGTATAGCATTTCCCTTGAAACCCCCAGTAATCTTCTCCCTTCCAGTTTTCTTTCAAGAAAAGGTTGTTTAAGTATTTGCTCAGCATTCAGCTTAACAGCTTCATAATAATTTTTAACAACAGGATCGTTCTTGATTTTTTTCAGGAGATTTTTTTCATTCACAGGCGTCAATACCAATCGCGGAGATGCTTTTTTAAGATGGCTTTTAATATACGGAACCGATATCGGATTATTCAATTTGATAATTTCATTATCTGTTGCCTGTTGTGCATTGATCTGTAAAAAAAACAGCAATACACTTACGGATAACAGCGGCACTTTAATCGTTATTTTCATGCTTTTTATTTAATAACCAGCGTATAATTAATCATTAAGCAATAAGAAAATTAAGAGGGAACTTAATTACTCTTACTTCTAAACACAGAAAATTCCGCACAGTAACTAATACTGCGCGGAATAATAAAACTTATTCCCAACCAGGGTTTTGCCCTAATTCAGGATTTTGAGATAATGCGCTTAAAGGCAATGGCCACAAATAGTGCTTACCCTCATCAAACACCGGATTGTCCCAATCTGAATCTTTATACACATCAATATAGGTCTTGCCCGAAACCGGATCAACTGAAGATTTTGGTGTTGCACCGGGATAACGGGCAATAGCTGCCGCATCCCAAAGTATTCCCATAGATTTGATCTCGAGTCTTTTGCCTTGTTTCCAGCGTCTCAGGTCATCATAGCGGAATCCTTCCATAAACAGCTCAACCCTGCGCTCTCTCCTGATCTCCACAATTAATGGAGAAACCCCGTCATTCGTATATCTCGGGTCAACCGGGATATCGCCCAGTTCCATATGTGGCATAGCGACCCTGTCGCGCAGCTTATTGATCGACTTATCCAGGTCAGCCTGGGTAATTGTTCCCAGTTCTGCTTTAGCCTCTGCAAAGTTCAACAGGCCTTCACCTAAGCGTAATACAATGACCGGGGTAGTGGAGATATTGTAAGCATTGCCAGCGGCTACTGACTCATAAGTTTTAATTATGCTGTAGCCCGTTGTGCTGACATTGCCACCCGCCATACCGGTTACGCGCGGATAACTGTAAGCAAGACTTCTTTCATAATTGTAATACGCCTGATCGTCGGGATAGAGAATGGTCTGGCGTAAACGGGGATCCCTGTTTTCAAATACATCTTCATATTTCGCATCACCCTTATACAAGGGTGAAATTGAAATAGGCTTACCATCTGTACACAGGTAATCTTCCACCATACTCTTGGTAGCGCCGCCATTATATCCTTTCCAGTAATTGATCAGGTGGTTAGTGAGAACGCCTGTCTGGAATTTTCTCCAATAGATTATCTCCGAATTCCCGGTAAAGTCCGTTCCGTAGGCAGGGCGTTGATATGAATTATAATCATGCATCGGGTCGCCTGTGCTGAATACCCGGTATGGTCCGTTATCTATTAAATCCTCTGCAGCGTCAGCAGCTTCCTGCAGCCATTTTTCGACATCGGAACCACCGTGATATTTACGCCATGTACCTTCGAACAGGCATATTCTTGATTTGACCAGCAAAGCCACCCACCTGTTGAGCCTGCCCGGAGCATTCCCGTCGCCCCAGTCTGCAGGAAGATTTTCGCAGGCAAAGGTAAGATCAGCCAAAACGCTATCCATTGCCTGCTCACGTGACGTGCGGGCAGCAAACAATTCATCCGAATCTACATTGAGCTCATGCCCTACCCAGGGCACATCCCCAAACTTAGACACCTTGTCACCATAAAACCAGCCACGGAAAAGCCTGGCTTCTGCTGCATATTTATTAATAGTTTCCACGGGAATATCTGCAGTAAAATAATGATCAAGTCCGACATTAATGGAGCGGACGAAATCCCATCCGATCCAGCCATACTCTTGCGGGCTCGAAGGAACAGCATGTTTGCCGGAGCGGGTCCGTGCATAAAATGCTTCCCGCGAGTGGGTTGGAGCAATATTGTCTGAATATTGATCAAGATACCATGAACCGCACCAATTGCTCTCGAAACCATCATCACAGCCCAGCAGTATGGGAACATTCTGACTGTTCCTTGCCATATTATACAAGCCATTGTTGTAGATCATCAGGTCGTTTTCTGTATGCCAGAAGGTGACATTACTAATTTGATCAAGAGGATATCTTTCCAGGAAATCTCTTTTACAACTGTTCAGAAGCAACGCTGCAAAAAGAAATACCCCAACCTTTATTATTGCTTTTTTCATGTCTTTAATTTTTTGTTTTAGCTTCTCTTAGAAACTTACTTTCGCTCCCAGGGTGAATATTCGTTGCAAATAATATTCCTGTGTTACCGTAAACACGCTTTCAGGGTCAAGCGGCTTATGCATTTTGGTATACTCCCATAAATTCATGCCGGCAAAATAGATCTGCGCACGGGTCAATTTTATTTTAGAGATCAGCTTCTCGGGAAAGTTATAGCTTACACTGATATTCTTTAACCGGATATAACTTGCGTTTTGCACGTAGCGCGATTGTGGCTGAATATTCTTTTTGGTATTGTATCCAAACGTGGGGGCTGCAAAGTAAGCATCCCGGTTGGTTTCGCTCCATGATTCCGTGATCGCATATTTTTCAAGATGCCCGTCATTATATGGATAGAAGGCATTCCAGTTTCCATTGTCGGGGAGGTAATCCCTTTTTAAAATGCCCTGGAAAAAAACATTCAGCGCTATCCCCTTAAAGCTCACATCCCCATTCAATCCAAAGCTGTACCGCGGGGTAGTATTTCCAATAATTCTCAAATCGCCATGATTATCCAGCGTTCTTACTCCCGGATCAATTCTGCTGCTGTGATCCAGATCAGCATATTGAATATCACCGGCTTTCCAGGCGGCGCCCAGTTGGTCCTGGTTCGCAGCAGCAGCAACCTCATCATCGGTTTGAAATATCCCTACGGTCTCATAGCCCCATATCTCGCCAATATCCTTACCCACATAGTAATTGTCAATGGCGCCGGTCGGATTATTGTATTTGGTGATTTTGGATGTATTATCAGCTAAGGCTAACGTTAAACCATAGCCCCAGTCGTTACCCACTTTATCACGCCATGAAGCAGACAGTTCCCATCCTTTTGTTCTCAGATCTGCAGCATTTGACTTTGGAGCCGAGGTTCCCAGGATATCCGGGTAGCTTACATTCATCAGCATATCTTTTGTATCTCTTGTATAGATATCAAATGTTATGTCGAGGCGCTGGTTAAGCGTGGTAAAATCAATGCCCAGGTTTTTTGCAATTACCTTTTCCCAGGTTAGTGTAGGGCTTACCAGTCCGGCCGGAGAAACATAAGGAATGAAACCGCTTGACATAATGTAAGGAGCTGATCCTGTGCCCATGGTAGGGATATAGGGATAATAGATATCGTTGCCGTTGGCGTCCGTCAATGTCTGGTTACCCAGGGTTCCGTAAGATGCGCGTAATTTCAGGTTGTCCAGCCAACTGCGGGTGTTGCTCATAAAACCTTCCTCCGAGATCCTCCACCCTGCAGATATGGAAGGGAAGAATCCAAAACGGCTGTCCTTCGGAAAACGGAATGTGCCATCATACCTGCCATTAGTTTCCAGCAGGTATTTATCCTTGTAGATATAGTTCAGCCGATAAAAATATCCCTGTAAAGCAACATGTGATTTGCCGCCTGCAGTTTGCTGATTGCCCGAAGTGGCATTGAGGTCGGGAATAGTAGGTGTGATCAGGCTCCGGGCAGTTGCCTGTATCCAGGATTTTCTGCCCCACTCTTCGTTAAAGCCTGCCATGACTTTTATGAAGTGGTCTTTGAAATGGTCGAGCGTATATTCAGCATAAGTATTCCAGACATAGTATTGATTGTAATCGCTCCGGTTCCTGATAAAATCGTCGCCGCTAAAGCCGTAAGTGATCATGGGTGTTGCCAGCAGGTCAGAGGATACGATATCTACCTTGCTGGCCACTTCCTGGCGTGTACGGTAAAACTGATCATAGGAGAAATCGCTCTTGATCTTTAGTCCTTTAAACGGCGTTAGTGTTATCCCCTGGGTGAGCCATGTGTCGTTGTTGACGAAGCCATCGCGGCCGCCATTCTCCAGGTAAGGAAAGAAGTTAGTACCGCCAAAGCCCATTCCGATATATTGCGCATACTGGTCGTGGTCGCCAGGTGTAATATAATAAGGAAGATCGGGAAAGCTAATCATCGCAAGCGGGCTGTTCCTTGCGCTTGAATTGATATTTACATCCCAGTTATAAAAATAAGGCTTATCGCTTACCTGGGAATTAAAGGCAATTTTTTCATGGAATGTCATCCAGTTGGTTGCCTTAATATCTGCCTTCATCAAAATATTATACCGTTTGAAATTTTCATTTTTTTCTTTATTTCTCAGGTAACCGTCTTTGTTCAGAAAACCAAAAGAAGCATAATAATTCACTCTTTCCGAAGAGCCCGAAATCGAGAGGTCATGTTGCTGCTGCGGCGCGTAGTTGGTGATCAGATCATGCTGGTAGTTGTTGTTCCCGTAAAAACGAAAGCTACCGTTATATACTTCCCATGCATTTTCGGTGGTTGGATTTTCTACCCACGCTTTGGTCTTTGCTACATAAGCGTCATCATAGGCAGGCTGACCGGTTGCACGAATAGAAGCCACATTATACGCGGTTACATAGTCATAAGGATTGGTCACTACATCCATCAGGAAGATCGGCTTGGCCCGCGATTGCTCAGTACTTAGCATCACGTTTATCTTGCCTCCCTTTTTTCCCTGTTTTGTTTCAACCAGAATAACGCCAAATGCAGCTCTTGCTCCATAAATTGCCGAAGCCGCCGCATCTTTTAAAACCGTTACGCTGGCGATATCGTCCGGGTTGATCATCTGCAAAGGCATAGGTACATTGTCAACCAGTATCAACGGGCTACCACCGTTAATTGAAGTAAAACCCCTGATATTAAATTCCGGCGCCGTGGTGGGATCGCCATTGCGAATGCTCACATTCAATCCTGGAACAACACCCTGCAATCCCTGCCCGGCATCAACAATAGGGCGGTTTTCCAGCCTTTCACTTGTAACCACTCCTACCGCACCTGTCAGGTTTACTTTCTTTTGTGAACCATATCCCACTACAACTACTTCATTAAGCGCATTGGCAGCTGTGGCAAGGGATATATCCAAAGAAGTGAGATTATTTACCTGTACTTCCTGGGTTTCATAGCCTGTAAATGAAAATACAAGCACATCCTTTGAAGAAGCAGCTATGGTAAACTGCCCCGAGGTATTGGTAGTAGTGCCCTTTGTAGAATTTTTCACAACAACAGACACATTTGCAAGCGGGGCGCCTGTATTGTCTTTTACTGTACCCGATATTTGCTTTTGGGCAAAAGAAAAGAATGGAAATAAAAGAAACATGATTGAATAAAGCAGTAAAATAATCGGCCGTTTCAATAGCTGATTATTGAGCAGCGTTGGTTTGATCATAATGGCAATTTTTATGTTAGAAGAACGAAATGACTATAAAAAACTATTTCATCAATGCCTGAAATCGTTTTCAGAAATACGAAAGAATGAACAAAAAGAAACAATGACGAGATCAACTAACATAATACAAACAAGCTTAACTTCCAGGATTAATCATATACACAGGCAATCGTCATTTGTTACTCAATTGTTAACAAGATGCAAAAAAATATGGAATCGTTTTCAGAAATGCAGGAAAAAATTTACTAAAACGTTTTCGTAAAAAGTATTGCCATATTATTAATAAAATCAAATTTTCTCTTCACTTTAAAAGCAACTCGTAGTACATTGCCTTCTTAATCAAAGATTGAGTATGAGTACAGGATCTTCCTTATTTGATCTCAGGGGTAAAGCAGCATTGGTAACAGGATCAAGCAAAGGCATTGGAAAAGCAATAGCTGTAATGTTAGCCAATTGCGGGGCAGACATACTGGGTGTATCTTCTCAAACGCATCAAAATGATGATCTCGAAAAACAAGTAAATGCTGCAGGGAGAAACTTCAAGCAATTTACCGTTGATTTGAGTAAGCGTGATGACCTGTATACGTTTATCCATACAGTAAAATCCGGTTATACTGTTGACATACTTATAAATAATGCAGGCATTATTTTACGAAAGCCTGCGGCAGAACATTCTGATGAATATTGGGATAAAGTATTATCAGTAAACCTTGATGCACAATTTATACTGGCACGCGAATTTGGTAAGGAAATGATTGACAGAAAAGACGGTAAAATTATTTTTATCTGCTCAATGTTATCCTACCAGGGCGGTATAAATGTACCTGGTTATACCGCCAGCAAATCTGCTGTTGCAGGACTGGTTAAAGCACTGGCAAATGAGTGGGCTATACATAATGTTAATGTAAATGGCATTGCACCGGGTTATATTGGCACCGATAATACGCAGGCGCTGCGTGATGATGCTGTAAGAAATAAATCAATACTGGAACGGATACCCGCGGGGCGCTGGGGCAGTCCAGAAGACATAAGCGGTGCGGTTGCTTTTTTATGCTCAGCATTTGCCACTTATATACACGGAACTATTTTAAATGTTGACGGCGGCTGGATGGCACGCTAAAAAAATATATAATGGAAATACGATTTCAAAACAGTCCTGCGGAAGTAAAAAATATGGACACCCAATTGCTCCGTAATAATTTTCTAATACAAAAACTGATGACAGATGATGTTATTACGTTAATGTATTCCCATTACGACAGGGTTATTATCGGTGGAGTGAAACCGGTTTCAAAAACAGTTTCCTTAGCTAACGAAAATGAATTACGTGCGGAATATTTTTTACAAAGACGTGAGATGGGAATTATAAATGTTGGTGGTGATGGGCAGGTTATTGCTGACGGGCAAACATTTAGTGTAAACAAACTGGACTGCCTTTATCTCGGAAAAGGCACAAAATCGGTAAGCTTTAAGAGTGCTGACCAAAATAAAGCAGCCTGTTTTTATATACTTTCCGCGCCGGCACACCAGGCATACCCAACAACATTATTAAAAAAAGAAAATGCTATCTCCAATACAGTAGGCTCGCTGGAAACATCTAACCACAGAACCATTTATAAATATATTCATGCAGAAGGTATACAAAGCGCACAACTGGTAATGGGCTTAACCATTCTTGAAAAGGGAAGTGTATGGAACACTATGCCTGCCCATACACATACCCGCAGAATGGAAGCATATTTTTACTTTGATGTGCCGGAAAACCAGGTGGTATTTCATTTAATGGGCGAACCACAGCAAACAAGGCATATTATTGTGCAAAATCATGAAGCGGTGGTATCTCCGCCATGGTCAATACACAGCGGGTGCGGAACATCAAACTACGGTTTTATATGGGGAATGGCCGGAGAAAATTATACATATACAGATATGGACGCTGTATCTATTAATGAGCTTCTATAATTTTTATTATGAACAGAACGATATTGGTATACCTGCTCCTGGTATCAATGGGTTGTTACGGTCAACCTTTCAAATTTACGGTTACCAACCCTTCTGCCTATAAAAGAACAAATGAATTGGTCGTTATTTCAAGAGCCGAGATTGATAAGCATATGATAGCTGGTGAAAGTTTTTCATTTGTTGATGAAAATAATAACGCTATTGTTACACAACTTGATGACTTGGACAAAAACGGCAAATGGGATGAAGCCTGTTTTTTATATTCATTCCAGGCAAATCAAACTGTAAAATTTACAATAAGCAATAAAAGTATTGATGATGCCGCATCATTAGCACATGTACGGCTGAGAAAAAAAATAAGCGATACCGCCTTCGGCGATGATCTTGTAAGAGATACAATGCCTTTACATAATCCCCCTACCGATTTTTCAAAACAGCCTTTGCCTTTGTATTTAACTGAAGGTCCGGCCTGGGAAAATGACAAGGTAGCATTCCGTTTATATTTTGACACCAGGAATGACAAAGATATTTTCGGGAAAACCGAACCAGCACTTGTAATGGATACCATTGGTACAAACACTAACAACAGCTATCATAAACTTTCCCATTGGGGAATGGATGTTTTACATGCAGGTAATTCCCTGGGCGCAGGTTCCCTGGCATTTAAGGTAAAAGGCATTGATTCTGTTATCAGGCTTGGCGGAGGGAAAGTATTATCCGAAGTATATGAAAAATCAGCTGATGGTCCTTTGAGGGCCGTTTTCAGGATCACCTACCTGTTTGAAATAAAAGAAAGAAAAGCAACTATAATTGATGAAATAAGTATATGGGGTGGTCAGTATTTTTATGAATCAAAAGTATCAGCATCCGGCCTGCCCGAGGGAACTGAGCTACAGATTGGTATGGCTGATTTTTACGATAACACTTCCGGTCATTTCACTATAAACAAAGCATCGGTTTTGTACAGTTATGGTAAGCAATCTGAAAATCAGGATAACCTTGGAATGGCTATTATTGTTCCGGCCAGATCCTTTACATCTATTGATTCATTACCAAGGGAAATAGTGAATGTCAAACTTGAATATGTACACAAAATTTATGATAGTTATATTATCGGCCAGGCTATTTCAGATGATAGCCCTGCTACTTACCGGTTTTATACCGGTTGGGAGAAGTCCGATAAACAGTTCTCCTCAAAAAAAGGATTTACATCTTATATAGCTGAACAAACCCGGAATTTTTCTGCACCTGTTATTGTAAAATGGTATTGAAAACCAATCTGATACTATTCTTACCAAAGAAAAAGGGTGATTTTTAACAATTTTGTCAAAAAAATATTTGCAGAATAAAAATTGGTGATTAATTTTGTTTAACAATTTTGTCAAACAATAAAGTAAAATGGCAATTAAAGACAGCGTTACGGAACAGCAGATAAAAGAAGCAGCGAAAAAGCTCTTCTTTAAGGAAGGCAGGTTTAAAGCCACCACGCAGGAGATTGCGGATGCCGCCGGTGTAAACAGAACATTGGTGAATTATTATTTCCGCTCAAGAGATGTGTTGTTTGATGAAGTGCTCAAAGATGCGAAAGCAGCCATGACCAATCGCCTGAAAAGTTCTGTAGGAGAAGAAAATATTCCTTTCCGGGTGAGGATTGAAAGATTTGTTGATGTTATGATTGAAAATTCTTTTGCTTATCCCTATATAGATGTATACCTCGTCTCTCGCATGAATGATGATGTAAATCACCAGAATGATGTATTGGCAGACATAAAGAAGAATGAGGAATTGAAGCATTTTTTAAAATTGATTGAGGATGAGATGGGTAAAGGAACTATTGAAAAAATGCCCCCGGTGCAGTTCCTGATCAATCTTTTATCATTGCTTACTTACCCGGTTATAATACAGCCCTTGTTTAAAAAAGTATTGCATTTCAGCGACAGGCAGTATCAGCAAATGCTGAAAGATCGCAAAGAGATCATTTTAAATTTGCTGTTGAAATAACATTTTTTTTGCTTGCTATTTGACAATTTTGTTAAACTATTATTTTAAATAATAATGTAAATACAGTGAAAGCTCTGAAAAACATATATCAGTTATTGAATGAAAAATTTAAGTATTCACAAATGAAAAAAGTAAAACTGCTGGTTGCTGTTTGTGCCGGGATATTAACGGGCAATATAGTTACAGCACAGGAAACATTAACACTTCAACAGGCGCTTAAATTTGCTATTGAGCATAAAGCCGAAGCGCAGAAAGCAAGACTGGAAGTAGAAAACGCACAGTATTTAATTGATGAAGTTAAGGGAAGCGCCCTACCACAGGTGAACGGCTCCGGTACTTTAACTTATAACCCGATGTTACAGAAAAGTGCATTACCGGGCGAAATTATTGGTAAGCCTGGTGAAACCGTAATGGTGGCTTTTGGGCAAAAATGGCAATCTAACGCAGTATTAAGTGTTAATCAGCAACTTTTTAACCAGTCTATTTTTACGGGGTTAAAGGCTGCCAGAACAACCAAAGAGTTTTATCAAATTAATAAAACGCTTACAGACGAGCAGTTGATAGAAAAAGTAGCTGACGCGTACTACCAGGTTTTCCAGCTGCAGCAGCAGTTACAAACCGTGCAAACCAACCTTGATAATACAACAAAAACACAAAAAATTATCAGTGGTTTAGTTGATGCAGGGCTATCTAAAAAAATTGACCTGGATCGTATTGTTGTTGCTGTAAACAACCTTGAAGCAGCTAAACAGCAAATGGTAAACTCTCTGCAACTTTCAGAAAATGCCTTAAAATTTGCTATTGGCATGGAAATGGACAAGGATATTATCTTACCCGCAGAAACATTTGAAGTAAATGCAGCTATACTTGCTGATCAACCGGACGTATTAAACAGAACAGAAATAAAACTCCTTTCTGTACAGTCGGATTTACTACAGTTAAATAAGAAAGCAAAAGCAGCCGAATACTATCCAAGCTTATCATTTACAGGAAACCTCGGTTACCTGGGTATGGGTCCATATTTCCCGGTATTCAATAACAGCTCAAAGGTAAACTGGTCAGGCTTTTCCGGGTTAGGGCTCAATCTCTCAATACCCATATTTAATGGGGGTACCACTAAAGCAAAAATCAACCAGGCCAATATTGATATTAAGAAACTGGACGTGGAAATCAATGATACAAAACTGGCTTTAGCATTAGCAAGCGAAAATGCAAGATCGCAGATAAACAACAGCCTGCTTACCGTAAACACCAACAAACGCAATATCTCTCTTGCAAAAGATGTGCTGGATAATACACAGAACAATTATAAAAACGGGTTGGCTACATTAACCGATTTACTGGATGCAGAGAAAGCTTACGCAGATGCGCAAAACAATCTAACCATTTCATTGCTCAGTTATAAAGTAGCCGAAATACAATTGATAAAAGCAAACGGAAATTTAAAATCATTACTCAATTAATAAATAACCGATGGCAATTGCAAAGCTTACAGCAGCAATTATTTGCAAACCATCTTATATATCAAAACAACAACAAAACATATAAAAATGAAAAATAAAAAAACTTCTGTTGTGCGGATCATTGTTACGGTGGTGGTAATCGTAGCCGTGTTAGCAAGTATCCAGTTTCAGTTAGGTAAAAACCAGGCTGCTAATAAAGCGGCTACTGATGAGGTGGCGAAAAAAAATACAGCCGTATCTGTTCGTACAGATTCTGCCAAATTAAAAAGTATTGACCTGAGCTATTTAGCCAACGGAACATTTATTCCTAAACAGGAAGTTACTGTGGGTGCTGAAGTTGCCGGAAGGGTGGCCTCCGTATTAGTAAAAGAAGGCGACTATGTACGTCCGGGACAAACCTTAGCTGTTGTAGTAGGCGATAAGCAAAATGTTTCCGTTGCTAATGCTACTGCTAATCTTAATAACGCTAAAGCAGACCTTGACAGATTTGAAAATGCTTTCACAACAGGTGGTGTTACCAAACAGCAATTAGATGGAGCACGCCTGCAATATGAAACTGCAAAAAACAATTTAAAAACAGCACAGATAGCAGCGGGCGATGTTTCAATTAAAACTTCCGTTGCCGGTATTGTGAATTCAAGAAAGATAGAACCAGGAAGTTATGTAAATACGGGCACAGCTGCATTTGAAGTAGTAAATATCAGTACCTTAAAATTAAAAGTAAATGTGGATGAGAAGAATATAGGCGGGCTTAAAGTTGGGCAAACAGTGGATTTGCTGGTAAGCGTTATACCCGGCAAAAAATTTTCAGGTAAGATTACATTCATAGCTCCTAAAGCAGACGCGAACCTGAACTTTCCTGTAGAGATAGAAATTTCCAATCCGAAAAATGAGTTGCGTGCAGGCATGTATGGCACGGCAAAATTTGGAGAAGGTATATCTGCTGATGCACTGGTAGTACCGCGCACCGCATTTGTGGGTAGTGTAAGCGATAACAAAATATTTGTGGTAAAGGATGACAAAGCAGTTGAAACGAAAGTGCAGAGCGGCAGAAGTTTTGGAGACAACATTGAAGTATTATCTGGTTTGAATGCAGGTGATAAGGTGATCACTTCAGGACAGATAAACTTATTTGATCAAACACCGGTGCAGATAATTAAATAAATAAAGTAATAATGAAAATAACTGAAATATCTATTAAACGCCCAAGTATAATAATCGTATTGTTTATTATACTCACCCTGGGTGGTATCTTTTCTTACACCCGCCTGGGTTATGAGCTGGTACCAAAGTTTGAGGTAAACGTACTTACCATACAAACCATTTATCCCGGAGCATCGCCATCAGAAGTAGAAAACTCCGTTACAAAAAAGTTAGAAGACGCGGTATCATCGCTGGAGAGTATTAAGAAAATGGAATCAAAATCAATGGAAAATGTGTCATTGATCATGATCACGTTGAATACCGGAGCGGATGTGAACTTTCTTTTAACAGATGCCCAACGTAAAATAAACGCGGTGCTGAATGATTTGCCGGATGATGTGGAAACACCCAGCCTGTCTAAGTTTTCGCTCGATGATGTTGCGATTATGAGTTTGGCGGTTACATCTGACCTTACTGAAAAGGAATTGTATGATCTGTTAGATAAAAAAATACAACCTGTATTTGCCCGTATTAACGGAGTAGCAAAGGTAGATATGATTGGCGGAGAGGAGAGAGAAATTCAGATCAGCGTAGATCCTGTAAAATTGCAGGGATACGGCTTGTCTATTACACAGGTACAGCAGGTAGTGGCAACGTCTAACCTCGATTTTCCTACCGGTAATGTAAGTACAAGAAATAACCGTACTACTATCCGTTTGGCGGGTAAAGTAAATTCTATTGATCAGCTCAGAAACCTGCCTATCACTACACCTTCCGGTGCTATTGTGTTTTTGAAAGATGTAGCCGATGTGCAGGATGGCATTAAGGATATTGAGAAGATAGCCCGTGTTGACCAGCAGAATACTATTTTGTTACAGGTCTTTAAACAATCTGATGCAAATGCAGTTGAAGTATCCAAACAGGTAAGAGCTACTATTGATCAGGTTCAAAAAGACTATGCCGGCAACAATATTCAGCTGGATGTTGCAAATGACTCATCCTCATTTACACTTAATGCAGCCAATAATGTGATGCATGATTTGGTGATTGCGATTGTGTTGGTGGGTTTGATCATGTTATTTTTCCTGCATAGTTTGCGTAATGCGGCTATTACAATGGTCGCTATTCCACTTTCTTTGATTGCTACCTTCATTGGTTTGTTGCTGATGGGATATACCCTTAACCTTATGTCACTGCTAGGTTTATCGCTGGTGGTTGGTATATTAGTAGATGATGCCATTGTGGTAATTGAAAATATTCACCGGCACATGGAGATGGGTAAAAATAAGGTACGTGCTGCTTTTGATGGCGCAAAAGAAATCGGTTTTACGGTTTCTGCTATTACCCTTGTAATTGTGGTAGTGTTTTTACCCATCGCTATGTCAACAGGATTGGTGGCGAATATCCTGGCGCAGTTTTGCGTAACTGTAATTATTTCTACATTGTTATCCTTATTAGTATCCTTCACTGTCGTGCCCTGGTTGTATTCCCGCTTTGGTAAGCTGGAATTGATCAGTTCAAAATCAATTCTGGGTAAATTGATTCACGGGTTTGAAAAAGGGCTGACAAAATTCACTAACTGGATATCAGGTATTTTAAGCTGGTCACTACGTTCAAAGCTCAATAAAATATTGACGTTGGCAGTGGCAATAGTATTACTGTTCACGTCATTTTCCCTGGTTGGCAAAGGGTATATAGGATCGGATTTCTTTCCGGGTGTAGACAGGGGAGAATTTTATGTACAGTTTGAATTACCCAAAGATGCTTCTTTGGAAAGAACCAATGAAGTAACACAAAGAGCGGAAGCATACATTGCTGCCAAGCCCGAAGTAAAAGATATGATCACTACCGTTGGGCAGGCATCAGACGGACTTATATCTGTAGGTGGCTCACGATATAAAGCTGAGATTCTTGTAAAACTGAAAAAAGATTACAAAGAGAGCTCCAAAGTGTACTCAGCTGTTTTGAAAAGAGAATTAGAAAATGTATTGGTAGATGCAAAAATTAAAACAGTGAACGTGGGTATTATGGGTGCAGAACAATCGCCCTTGCATTTAACGGTAATTGGCTCTAACGTGGCAGATGCCCAGGCATTTGCTGAAGAAGCAGCTGCGGAGTTAAGAAAAATACCCGGAGCAACCGGTGTCAAATTAACTTCTGAAGCAGGTAATCCTGAAATCAGTGTGAAAGTGGACAGGGAAAAGATGACATCTCTCGGATTAAATATTGCATCTGTAGGCGCTTTAATGCAAACTTCGTTTTCAGGTAATACCGATAATAAATATCGTGCTGGTGAAAATGAGTATGATATAAATATCAAGTTCAATGAAACAGGCCGCGCCGGAATTGACGATGTTAAAAATCTGAAGTTCATCAGTAATAATGGCACCCCCATTTTATTAAGCCAGTTTGCAGATGTTGAATATAGTTCAGGACCTACTTTATTAGAACGCAGAGATAAATCTCCTGCGGTATCTATACAGGGACAGGTAATCGGCAGACCTCTTGGCTCTGTAGCACAGGAGTGGGAAAATGAATTTTCCAAATTGCAAAAAAAGCCTGGTGTTTCTTATATATGGGGTGGTAATATGGAAAATCAGAAAGAAG
Organism: Terrimonas sp.; assembly: GCF_003075435.1. Classification (GTDB taxonomy): domain Bacteria; phylum Bacteroidota; class Bacteroidia; order Chitinophagales; family Chitinophagaceae; genus Agriterribacter. Next base: position 68,639 of record NZ_QCZJ01000026.1, read on the forward strand.
GTTTTGGTACACTGGGTGTTGCTTTGATCGCATCTGTTCTTTTGGTATACCTGGTGATGGTAGCTTTGTACGATAGCTTCTCTACGCCGTTTATTGTAATATTTTCCGTGCCATTATCATTTATAGGAGCATTGTTATTACTTGCCTTAACCAATCAGTCTTTAAACATCTTTACCATACTGGGTATTATTATGTTGATCGGTCTGGTAACCAAAAACGCTATCCTGCTGGTTGATTTTGCTAACCACAGGAAAGCCGAGGGTGATAGTACTTTTGACGCGTTGATTTCGGCTAACCATGCCCGTTTACGCCCGATTCTGATGACTACCATTGCGATGGTAATTGGTATGGTTCCTATTGCAGTGGCTACAGGCGATGGTGCAGATATGAACAGAGGTTTGGCTATCGTTATCATAGGCGGTTTGTTATCTTCCCTCTTCCTTACGCTGGTAGTAGTGCCTGTAGTGTATTCCATTTTCGATGGATTTCAGAGAAAATTCGGCAAAAAGAAAAAAGTAGATTATGCAAAAGAAATGCAGGCAACTTATGCCCCGTTAAAGCATCATAATAATCATACACATCAGGTGGAGGAAGTTGTTGACTTCTCCAATAATTAATTAACCCAAGTTGCTAGTTAAATGAGGAGAAAAGGAGCATCAATAAAAGATAATTTTGAGTTACCACACACAAAACTCAATTATCAATGCTCACAGCTGATAAAATTATAGGTATTTATTGTATTGTAGATGATATTTTAAAAGGGATTGGTCATTATGAA
>NZ_QCZJ01000027.1 GCF_003075435.1 Terrimonas sp.
ACTTTTTCAAGAAAATTAACCGCCTGAACACTGAAGCGCTGGTGCAGGGCTTCCTTACTTATTTCTATACCATGAGCCTGCCTGAGCTCTGCCGTCAGATCCGGCAAGCTTATTTGACCTTGAGGGCTATCGGCTACCATTAGTGTAGTTAAAAAACCCTGTGCTGTTATTTTGCCACTGCTTCTTTTAATAAATCCTGTTTGCCTGCCTATTTTCTCTGCCTGTGCAGAGCAAAGGAAGCCCTTGATGTTGGCAAAAATATCTGCAGCATGTTCTTCTAATAAAATTTCTCTGCGAATGGTTAATTGGTTTCTCCTCTTAGGTAGTAAATGCTTACTTTTGCAACGGGCATGTATTATACAAATTCCCCTTACTTCATGCCCTTAAATAATACTACAATGAGGAGAAAATAAAAAAACAACTCCCCACGAGGAGTTATTCATTATCAATTAGTTAGCTCCACTTTTCTTCTTAGCTTAACGACTATGGTGGTGACACATACCAGTTCAAAGCTGCTTGTTCCAGCCTGACAAGTTCTTACTCAAACGAATGCAGACATTTTTGTCGATTTAGGGAATGTCTACTGGTGTAAAGCTATTTTTAAGAATTGAAGGAGTTCGTTGCATTAATCTGAAAATCAACCAACGTTTGTTAAATGAAAAGAAAAAAGGATTACCGGTTAAAGTAATCCTTTTCGTGATCCCTGTGGTACAAAACTCGAACCACTTTTTAGCGGATTTAAAGCTGCTAAGTGAATTATAGATTTTAATAACACTTTCAAAGATTTGTGTTGATTTTATTAAATACTGTCGTGCTAATTCTATTAAATGATGTACTTAGCCATGCTCTTGTTTTTCACTCTTTCTAGTTAATCCAATAATACAGGCAGAAACCATCTCATCCAGCGTATTTGAATACTGGCAATTTTCAAGCAACCATACCAGATGCTCACTATTAAGTTTCACATTTTTATGGGTTAGGTCTTTTAAAGTGTATATTTTCCGTCGCTTTGTTTTGGGAGCTTTGAGTTTATCCAGTTCGGGTATAAGAATATCTAACCAAAGGTCAGCAAATTGATCCAAGTCCACATAATTGTCACCATCGGATTCTGGATTAAATAACATAAGCAACCTTTCAGCATTTAGCTTATCCTTCTCTGATTTGAATGTTGGTGTAAAATGCTTTAATATTTTTTCTCCTTGCTCCAAGGCCCTTCTTTTTTTCCAGGGTAATAAAGCCTTTTCCTGCCTCCGGAGTTTATAAATAATCTGTTTTATAGTAAGGGATGCATCAACCTCTTTCCACCTACGTTGGATAATGTCTTTTTTAGTTAAATAATGTTTCAATTTCTCTGTTATCTCTGAGAAGTCTGTATATCCCTTATTGTTTTCATCAATAAATAGCCATTTAGGGCTCTTACTCGTGCTACCTCTAAAGGCAAAAAAGCACCAATTATTATCAGTTTCGACAAAACTAACAGCTGTTTTAACGGTAGCATCAACATCCTTATATAAGTCATAAATTTTGTGATCAATTAATGAATTTTCTCCTTCAATCAAACTATACAGATCTTGAGTGCTATCACGTACACCTTCCCATTCATGTTCTTCTTCCGTATATTCATTATAAGCACGAATGACATTGTGCGTGTTAAGGTTAGCTTTTAAATACTTTTCATAAATAGATTGAGGGATAGCTACATTATTCCCAATTAAATCTTCAGTTAACAGTAATGTATCTACCATGCGCTTATCTCCGTTTAAAGAAAAAGCATCTGAGTCATCGGGCCACAAAACCGTGATTTCCTTGTGCTCGCAATCCATTCGTTCCAAACGGCCAATCCTTTGTTCGACTATTCGTAAAACGCTGGGCATATCTAACAGTAAAAGGCAACTAGCGTCTTGGAGATTAATTCCTTCAGACATGGCATCAGAACACAGGGCAATAAGTTTTTCCTCTGTCTGATTACCCAAGGCAAAAAGCTGCATAACCTCATTTCTATCTCGGGTATTATGTCCTGCTGCTACAATTGTTTTTATATCAGGATGTTTCTCGCGAATGAGTTTATACAAATAGTCCAAGGTTATAACAGTAGCATCAAACGCGAGTATTTTTCTATGAGCTTTAGTATTATCAATGAGCGTATCGGCCTTGCTTTGCTCACGTTTTCCACTTAATTGCTCGGCTAATGCTCCTATTTTTTGATAAAGGTGTATCTCATGATCACAAGCGGATTTATATAAGCGTTCGTCATATAACCATTGCTGTTCCTGACTCAATAGTGAATCGTCAACATGCTTTTTAGGAAGGCTTGAGCTACATTTCTTTATTTTACCTAAAATGTCTCCTGATGGATTTTTAGTTGAATGAAGACTAAATTTCTGATTAGCAGCATCTGTGCCGTGGAGATATTCAAAGAGTGCACAATGAGAGGATCGTAATTTGACTCTGACCATGTAGGCCGCTAATGCAGTAGCTGATGTAAACCTTTGTTTAATGTACATGTTCTGATCTTCTTCTGTATGCAGATAATCTGGTACTTTCAGAACCTGTAAATAATGGATACCCTTTAACTCTAAAGTTAGAGACAAAATCTGTTGGGCTATAGTTTTATCTCCCTCCGTTTCTCCAGTACTATATACGATGGAATTTGTTTTCGGGTACTTGCAAGTATGCCCTAATCTGTTCTTATAATGCTCAGGCTCCCGATCAATCATTCGGTTCAACTCTTTTTTCGTACGCCGAACAATAAACTGGTTCACGTACCGCTTTAATTTCTCGAGATGATTTTTGTCTATGCCTTTCTTCCTGTTTTTCCTCAATTCGAGATAAGTATTTAGATCATCATCGCTTAAATTGTCAATATCCAACAGCTCAATTAACCTCAGCAAGTCATCTACCTTTTTATTGATAGGCGTAGCGGTAGAAAGAATTACATGGCTGGAGCCCTTTGGAATAATGGCCTTGCTTCGCTTCGACAGAGGATGTAAATAATTGTGCGCTTCGTCTATTACCAGTATATCGGAATTTTGAATTGCTTTCTGCAGTACACGTTGACTTTTGTCGGAGCCAAGACTTAACCTGCCCATGGACTCAATTTTATTATAAAGAGCAAAATGCTCCTGTTCTCTTTCCCAGTTATCCATTACCTGCTTTGGACAGATAATTAAGGCATTAGAACGATCTTTCCTTCCGTTTTCCCATAGCCAATGGAACAATGTATAGGCAAGGGCAGTAGCAAATTTTGTCTTTCCGCTTCCCGTAGGATCCGCGACCAGAACCCTTCCCTGATCCTGTATTATTTTCATCGCCCGGGCAATGCCTATCTTTTGTGAAGGCCAAAGGTTGTGCGTGATCAGTGCCTGATACAAAACAGGATAGTCCTGCATCCATTTGCTTTCTAATATTTCCGCTATGGCTCTTGCCAAAGCCTCCTCCCAGGTAGCGTCTTTTAAAAGCTTGCTAAATAGTTCAATCAGGTCTTTATTATAATCCTGTGCAATGCCATAGTAATATTCTGCAATGCGTTTGATGTCATTATACTGATTTTTCTCTACTGGTGACGATTGCAATTCAACCCGGATATTCGCCTCCGTTTGGTACACAGTGCCGGATTTACTGAAATTGGATGATCCGAGAATTGCGGCCTCATCGCCTACATAGATCTTTGCATGTAACCGATCCTTTGCTTTGAAATAATAAATGCCGTTGTTGATCTTTTCTATAATATTTAAGATGGGCCCACATAATCGAATGCTTACGTTCTGCCTTACCCAATAATTTTTGATCTCCGTGGGAAGTGAATAATGAGGTAATCGCCTACTAACCCGCTCATCCGGGTCAAAACCGATAACGATACGAAGTTCCTGTAATTTTGGATAATCTGTCGCGCCAAAAACATCAATCAGATTGGATAGCGATGTAAATCCCGTAAGAATTAAATAGTTATCCGAATTCTTTATGTCCTTCAGCAGCATATCACGTACTGCTCTTGCCTGCTCTTTTAGATTCAATGGAAAATCCTCCTGACCAGGCAGGTTAAGATGATAGTTGAAGTCGAAGAGGTTAGGGGCTTTCACTGTCTTTTACTTTAAGAAATATACTTAAAATTTGGAGTTACAAGCTCATATCACTGATTATATATCGACATCATCGAAGATGCTTCTTGATGTTGTGATAATTGTTTTTTCTTCTGTTATATCTAATACTCTATCGGGCCTTTCATCTTTTTGAAAAAGATGTTCATCTACCCAGTTTTTAGCTTTTGATACTTCGTTCTCAATTACCTCAATAACATTTTCTTCTTCCCGAAATTCTTCTTGAAGAATATTCATTTTGTCGAAAAAATCCTCCATATGCTCTTCTGACGTATCATCATTATATGTTTTGAATTCGTCCTCTCTTTTTCTCCTTACTCCTTCAAGCTTCGGTAATAGCTGTGTTTTTATCTTTTGTTTCAGCTCTTCTAATTCCATTGTAGTAAAGACTTTTTGTAAATCTTCATTGCGCAGTACGTAAAGATCATCTCCCGAAATTGTAAAATGAGCTATATAGTTCACAAATTCCTTCCTGTAATTTTCCGGCAGGAGCTGTAGTTCATTCAGCTTGATGACTAGATCAATGTCTTCGGAATAATGAAAAGACATAGAAGGTTTTACTATCTGCTCGAATATTTTAGGATTTTTTGAAATGTAGAGATTTATGAAATCTTTTGAAGAGCGGCGCGATAGAAAGGTGTAGATTTTCCTTTTGGCCCCCCATCTTGATAGGTAATCTGTTTTATATGCCTCGGATTCGTTGAATAACAGTATCCGTTCTAAAATAATATTGTACATGGCTTTGGGGACTATGATGGTCTTTTCAAGTCCGACATTGCCGCACGTTACCTGTTCCATCACTTTTTCAATATCTGTGCCGTATAGGTATATTTCTAATTGTTCAGGACTCTTTGAAACGATTCGTGCGTAAGCGTCGCCGATAGTCGGATGCTTAAAGCGCCAAACAGAGTTATCTTCAATGAAAGTATATTGTACCAAGCTATCCTTCATAGCCTCAAGGGCTTGTATACAGCTTCCTATGTCGCTCCCTAGTTTATTGATAGCGTCGTATTCATTTTGCTCCAATTCTAACGGGCTTACTACTTGACCATTGTTCATATATATAAGAGCAAGTGCTGCTTTGCAATCATTATCAAGTCCACGAATAACATCCTCTAAAAAGCTCTCTTGTTTTTCAACAAATTGCATAAGTGAGTATTTAGAGATGTACATTTGTTTTGTAAAAGCAGGATCCGCCAGACGCCTGGCGGTTTCCGGTATAAATCGACTATTATTGGCTATGTCATTTAAAAATGGCTTCATCTTGGTAAGAAATTGTTTGGGGTGGCGTCCAAGCTTTAAATGATTATAAAGGATCTGCTCCTTTTCAGGCATTGTTAGTTTATGAAGGTCAATTACCACCTGGCTTTCGTTAAATAGTGGGAATGCACCTTCTTTCAAATCATTCCTCGCCCTCCTGTAGATATAGTCACGAGAAGTCATTACTATTTTAATTCCTTGTTTGATCATGGCCTTAACCTGGGGCAATATATGATTCCAATTATTGACCAAATTTGATTCATATTGTGTAACCCCAAACGCGTCATCAATCCAGAATAACTGAGTAGGAGCATCAGAATTCCAATGTTTAATCACCAGTTCTGGAGTATCCAGTTTAAGCGTAAACAATTTCCATTGGTCAACAGCCGCCATAGCTAAAAGCGATGCAATCGTCGTTTTTCCTGCAGCAGGCTCTCCGATAATAAGGACAAAACCATGGTCACTCAACGCTTTTGCAGCTTTATAATAGGCCGTAGTTATAACAATTTTGGAAAGGTCATCTCTCATAGAAAGCAACAACTGTCTTGCTTGTGAATAGGCACGCTCGTCCAAGATTTGACTGAGGTCTCCAAGCCCGTATATACGAGGAACTAGCGTCCTCAACCGTGTACTTTCATGAATCTGGGAATATATCCAATTGCTTCCAAACACTCTCCACGTTTTAACACCAAGAGCGGAGAGTTGTCTGCTGAACGTTGTTTCGAATCGTCCAGAAATACCTGCGTTTGTCATCAAGACATAACAGTCACACCGTTTTTCTAAGACTAGTCTTTCAATTTTAGAAAACTCATCATCAAGATCACTTAATCTTAAGTTTTTATCTGATTTATTTGTGAACTTACATTGTATAACAAAATTTCCTGTCAAATCTTCGCCGTCCTTTTGCTTCCAAATACCTGAAAAAGCACCGTCTTTACCAGCATCATTGCTGTCTAGGAAAGTCATAACAGTTTGGCCCAGAATCTCTTGTGTAATTGTCAAGCATAATTTTTGAAATTCATACCAACCTAAAAGATGTAAATCGTATTTAATCATTTTCAAACATATCCAATTTTAGTTCTGTAACAGTCGATAACTTTATGATATCTCTTTGAGATTTAACCGTTTTTCATTGAGATTATAGTTTTTGAATTTATACCTCATGAAGGCAGACATCATATCTTCGTGAGTGGACATGACAATCTGATTATCACTAAATTCGTTTCTAAGAAGGTCAATAAATCCATACATATTTAACTCATCCATCGTTTGAACCGGATCGTCAATCAACACTATTTTATTCTGCGAATACTTTTTGTGAAGCGCCAATGTGAAGGCAATAATGAGGGCAGATAGCTGACCAGAACTCATGGTAAAGACAGCATCGTATGTTTTATTTGAGTCTGTCTGAAATCTTATGCCATCTTTTTCCGAAAAAATAAATAGCCCAATTCCTCCTTGAAAGGATTGCATAATCCTTCCAGAGTATACATGAAAAACTATTTCTATATCCTTAATAATCTTTTTCTGGTAAGATTTTAATGAAGCATTATAGATGTTTTTTAACCCATTTAATTTTTGAGAAGTTTCTCTGGCTTCATCTCTGCTTTTAGTCACCTCAAGTAGTTTTGTTGATTTGTCTTGCAAAAGTTGGTTTTGGTTTAAAGACCATTTGTGAGATAGGTACCTTTTCTTTGCTTCTATATTTTCAACGGGGACAGCATCAATTTGATTGAATTCATTGTCAAAATACTCGCGGAAATAGGCCAAAAAATAAGTCTCGATCAGCTCCATCTCGGAGTCATCTTTTAAAGGAGTGATTGCATTTTTAAATCTATCGAAGAGTGCTGAAACATCAAGTAGTTGTTCGTTACCTAGATATTGTGAATAGTCCACTTTAAGGAACTCAAAAGATTTTATTACATCATTAAAGCGGTTAATTTCTGTTTCGAGTAACCTCGTTACAAATTCTTCATTGTAATTAACCTTAGATAAGTCTTCCTTTATAATGTCAATTAAGTGTTTAACGGTTCCTGATTTAAACGCTACAAAAGATTCTTGAAGCCTGTTACTTTTATCAGAATTAATTACTTTGATTTGCTCTGATTTATTTTCGATTTGAAGAAAAAGTTCCTCTATGTTACCCCAATCGTAACCACATAAGATACATTCACTAATCGAAGTTCCTGCTTCTCTTAAAATTGTGATTTCACCTATTAATTCATTTCTCGATCTGGAAATATCTGAGTATATTCTATCCAGTCCCGAAAGTTCCTGGAAGCCAGACAAAAGTTCTTTTTTTGTTGCAGCAAAATCAACTTTAAGCTCAGCCGGGATAAATTCATAAGTTTCTAAATCTATTGTCTGATCAAGCGTATTATTATTTAGAGATTCTAGTTGGTTAATCAAGTTTTGTAGTTGGGATACCCTTGTGCGTAAATCACGTAATTCGTCCTTTTTTGGCAAAAAATTGTAAAATTTGAAGAAATCCTGGGTCAAATCTTCATTTTCCAGTAGATAATCTACCGCCCTGTTTATTCTATATTGATTAAATAAGTTTTTTCGCTCAATAAATATTTTTAAACGTTCCAGAACACCATCATTACCCACTACATCTAAATAGTTAAACGAATTTGTGTCTACGTCTTCTTTATCCCAACTCAACTCTTTTTTTTCAAAAAGTCTAATGTAAGTGGACGGTTCTTGCTCTTCAGTTAGACTTTCTTTCAACCTATCTATCTCTTCAGCTAGACTTTCTGCTTCGCTGAAGTTATTATTAAAAATAGTGTCGATTCTCTTTTTTAAATTTTCAATTCTTTTAATTTTTTCTTCAAATTCTTTAAGGTCAAATAAATGACCAATATGGCTCTTTCTGGTACTATCCTTATGTTTCAGTAGAAAAAGACATTCTTCCTGTTCTACATAATTGAGAAACTGGAAATTTGAGTTATAGTTCTTGCCCAGTATCCCTGCCAAGAATAGTTCCTCGTTGTCAACAGGGCTTTTTTCTACTGAAGAAAAATCATCTTTTGTGAACAGTTTGTATATTGAAAAGTCTATATAAGGACTTATGGTGTCAACTTGTGCAAGGCGCTCCAATACATAAATTTGCTCATTTTTAGCAAACTCGATCGTAATTACGATATCTCCGTCCTGTGCATTTGCATGCTGGAAGGGGTTCTCTGAAAAGCTTTGTCTTCCATCAATCAATTTTAACTTTAAATCATTATACCGTCTTATTTTGCCGGTAAAAACTAATTCAATGGCATCATAAATGGTTGTTTTGCCAAATCCGTTTGGACCGTCAAATACAATGATGTCTGAAGAGTTGAAGTCTAAAGTAATATCTTTAAATACTTTAAAGTTCTGGATTCTGATTTTGTTGATTTTCATCCGGCAATACTGATTTTAATTTTTCAAGAATGGCTTCATCTGTCATAGCACTAAAGTCTTCATCACTCAGCGAAAAAAAATTTTGCTCTAACAAATCATTAAGCTGATTATTCTCGACTGACTTTTTATTGATTTCCTCTAATGATTTGAGGTTATTGGTCTGCGTGATCTTTATTTTAATGAATGGTATTTTGATGGCCATTCGGTATACTAATGATTCGAAATCATTAGCATCGAAATACATTTTATGTTTTTCAAATATTGTATCTGTCAAAATCAATGATTCAATGGTGGGGAGTGCTATTGAATCTCCAATTGTGTCACTTAAATTTTTCAGTTCCACTTCTGTGTAATAAAGAATACTCTTTTTAAAGTGGTACGGATTTTCCTCAATTTGTAACAAGCTTTCTGGTTTAATATTGGAAATTGCGTCAACCTTGTTTAAAACAAGCAGATTAGCGTTCTTATCAAATGTTGGCTCTTGGATAATTTCTTTTGCTTTTACAAAAAGCTCAATTTGTTCACTTATAATCTTGTCAAGATCATCATACTGAACAATCACCCAGTAATTTTGCTGCTCTTTCAGTGCATAGATTTTAAAGTCTGTATTTGCTTTTTCTTCAAGCCCAGCCTCTTCGAATATTCTACTAATTAGATTAATCATTTAATTTATTTTTTGCTGTTTCGAGATCAATTAAGCTAACCTTTTTCCATTGGGTTATTCTATTTCGTTTTTCATCGTCATCTATCCCTAGGTCGCCGGTATTTAAGTGACTTACATTATTTGCACAAGCTTCTATATCATCGACATTGCATTCGCTCGTGATAAGATAATCCGAGTTAAAAGGAACATCTACCATCGTATTAAATGCTGTTTTTAATATGCGTTCACTCGCATTTTTTTTGTTAGCATCTGAATTAGAATAGGTTATCGAAGTCGGGTAATATTGCTTTTTTTCGGAACACGTCCAACCAATTCCATTTCCATTATTTGATTCTTTAATTGTCAGCAGTATTTGGAAAAAGGCGTCTTTCATTTCGTCGTCACTCAAACAATCCCCATATTCCTGTAAATCACGATACGATATTTCTTTGTGTGGTCTAATACTCTGTAAAAAAGCCTTAAAATCGGTGGAATGGAGAGCGTTGAACAGATATAGATAATTGTCCATTTTTGTCCTGATATCATCCGTCAACTGCTTTTCTTCACAATCCAAACAGAATTCTTGGTAATAGCGGTTTAGATTAGATTTGATTTTGCCCTCAAAATATTCCTCATCTTGAATGATAGCTGTGATATCTTGGCGTATTGCATCGAGGAAATCTGACAAACAAATTGGATTTTCGTAAGCTGCGACAGCGATAGCCTCTCCTCCATGGTTCTTAGCATGAATGTATGTTACCTTATCAGCTATTTTCTTCTCCAATATATCATATAATATTTGTATGTTATTGTTGTTTTGATGCCCTGGAATATTATATTTCTGAAGTGCAATAACTATAATTGCCTTTACCTTATTGTCAATTTCTGGTAATGGACAAAAGCCATCGTTATTATCATAGCAATATATTTTTAATCTTGGATGTTGATTTTCTATTTCATCATTTGTAGATGTATTTTGGGTTGATAAATGAAAATAGGCCTCTACATCTGCTATGCCGGTAGCTACTTTCTTTTGTTCAAGTTGATTAAAGTCAGCCTCATAAGTTGAATAATGATTGCTTTTGACTGCTTTGACTTGGTGCAATGTTATAGGTATAATATTCCCTTGTTGATTATATTTAACAATTGCAAAATCCTCCAAAGAATCAAGTTGTAAGTGTAATGCATTTATCTCATCTGGACTTTTTTCAGCTATAAGCTTTAAAGCATGATAAAGTGCCACTCTTCCCTGATATATAAACCCACTCCAAGTTGCTGCTGCTGTATGTGGTAGTATTTGTTTCGCCATAATGGTCAAATTGTTTCTTTACTTTTATTGTTTTAATCAGATTCCCATCACCTCCACCTTACTCCTCCCACTCTGCTGTTTACTCACCTTGATCTGTACAGGTATCCGCTCCGTCATTTCCTGCACGTGTGAGATGACGCCTACCTTGCGCCCCTGGTTGTGCAGGCGTTCGAGCGCATCCATGGCGATATTGAGCGTGGCGGGATCGAGCGAACCGAAGCCTTCGTCGATGAATAGGGATTCCACCTTCATGCGGCTGGACGAAAGTGAGGCCAGTCCCAATGCCAGTGCCAGTGATACGAGGAAGGATTCTCCACCCGAAAGGGAATACACGGTACGTACTTCATCGCCCATATCCTGGTCTATCACCTGCAGGCCCAACGTGTTTGGTATACGTTGTAGCAGGTAGCGATTGCTAAGCATGCCCAGGTGTACATTGGCGAAACTGATCAATACGTCCAGGGTATATTCTTGTGCTATGAGCCGGAACTTTTTGCCATCTGCGGAGCCAATGATGTCGTTAAGCTTAGCCCAGTTTTCGGCAATAAGCTCTTTAGCGTTAATGATGCCCAGCAGGTCGCCTATTTTTTGCTTATTGGCAATATCCTGTTGTAGCTGGAAACCGATCTCATTCTTTCGCTGTACCTGCTGTTGCAGGTCTGTTCTCACTATATTCAGTAATTCGGTCAGCGCTTCTGCACTTCGTTCTGAAAGCCGTTGCTGTTCATGTTGCTGCAGCTGTGCCGTGCGTTCCTGTAATATGGATTGTGCTTGTGTAATGGCATCATCTATCGCCCTCAATGCGGTGCGTTCTGTTTCTATCCAGGCGGCATCATACGTCAACAATTGCGATAATCGCTCTTCATCCAATGCCAACGTATTGCGGCTATTAAATGCGGCAAGCCATTCGTGTATCTTTTGAGCAAAGGTTATAGCATGTTGCCGTAAAGACGCTATATCTTTTTCGGTCTGTTCACTTTGTGTGAGGGTACGGGTAAGACTTGTTTGTAACAGGTCACGTACCGTCTTAATTTTTTCCAGTGCCTGCTGTGCTGCTGTTACAGCCTGCTTTAAACCTTGCTCTACGGTTGCGGCAGCCTCACCATTAAAGATGGCTTGACGCTTTTGGTTAAGGATATCCTGTTGTTTCTTTACAGTGCTAAGTGTGTCTTGTTTTTTTTGTACATCCACTGAAGCATGGTGTAGTTGTCCTTCTGTTGCTTCGAGGGTTGCCGTCAATATGCCATGCTGCCGGAAATCTCCTTCCAGCTTTTGGGTAGCGGTTTTCCATTGTTCAGCAAAGTCGCCGATGCGTTGCAGAAATGCCGCAGGATCAGCTTTCCAATTGGTAAACCAACCCGGTGCAGTAAAGTAAACAGATAAGTTTTGTTCTATTGTGGCAAGCGCCTGGTTGTTGTTTTGCTGCTCTTTATGGTATTGCGCCTCTTGTTCCTGTAAGGACTGCAGGTGCCGGTCTGTATCTTTTACGGAATTGCTGTTTTCGTTCTGCTGGCGTTCCAGCTCGTTTATAGTGTTTTGCAAAGCATCCAGTTCCTGCTTTTTTGTGGCATACAACAGTATCTGTTGTTGCAGGTGTTTTTGTTGCGCCCGTGCATCCTGTAATTGCTGTACCAGCCACGTTGCTTTTTGTTGGTTGGGTATTTCAGCAGCATGAGTGTATATGGCAAAGCCTTCCCATGTTTTTTGATGGGCAGCAAATGCTGTTGTTTTAGTGCTTGTTTCCTGTTCCTGCAAGGCGATTGTTTCTTTTAAATAGTTAACCGTTTCTTGCAGACTGCTTTCTGTTTGCAGGCAGCTTGTATAAGCTTTATCATTTTGCTGGTGTGCCGCTTCCAGTTCTGCTAACACATGATTCAATTGGGGCTGTTCTGCAACGTAGGGATGCTCCAGGCTGCCACAAACGGGGCAGGGCTCTTCAGGGACTAATTGTAATCGAAGGGATTCCACGTTTTCAGCGGCCGCAAGACGTGCTTTATCCAGCATACGGAGCGATGCATCCCGCTCAGCGGTGGCAATTACTAACTGCGCTGCTGCCCGTGCGAGTGCCTGCGATTTATCGTTTAGTTCGCTTTTATTGTCGGTGAGTTTTTGCTTTAGGGTATCTAGGTCTGCCTCGCCGTGGGATAATATTTTCCAGTGCGCTTCCGCTGCAATCATATCTTCTATGCGTGAGTCAGTAGACACCTTTTCTTTTTCTAAAGATGCAATGGGTATAGCCACTAAAGCCTCCGAAGCTTCGATATGCTTTTTCTTTTCTACCTGCAATTGTTGGACAATAGCTGCCGATATTGTTTTCAACCCGGTTTTTACCTGTTTCGCTTCGGCTATTGAGGTTTGTGTATGTTCCAGATGAGGTAACAATACTTGTGCAGCATCCCGCAGTGTCCCTGCATCCCCAAGCTTTGCACTGATGAGGTTGTGATTTTCAGCAATGGGCTGTCGTGCGCTATTGTCTTGTTTCCATTGCTGTAATTGCGAAATATACGCAAGTAATTCTTCGGATTGCTGCTGCTGTGCCTGTAGCTGTTGCTGCAGTTGCTCATGATTAACTTCTGCGGTCTTTACTTCTGTTGCCGCCTGATTTACCTGTTCTGCTTTTTCTTTGATCTGTACATCCAACGCCCTTGCTTCTTCCAGGTGCGGTAGCGCTGCTTCCTGCTTCTGTATAGCGGCGGCCACTGTTTCATTTGCGGTTTGCAATTGCTTATCCAATTCTTCCTGCTGCTGTTGCAGGCTATCAAGCGTTGTCTGTAAATCTTGCAGCGATGCTGTTTTTTCGGCCAGTTGCTTTTCGGCCGCCTGTTGTCCATCCACCCAAGTCCGGGTAGGCTGCACTTGTTCCACCTGCTTTAGTTGTTGCTCACGACCTGCTGCATTTTGTTTGGCTTCAATGGCCTGTGCCTGTGTTGTATATGCGGCACTGACGCTGGTTTGTAACACCGCAAGCTGGGTATACCATGCAATTTCATTGATTAACGCCTCCGCTTCTTTTTCCTGTATGATTATGTTTTGTTCAAGTGTTGCTTTTTGCTGCTTTAGATCTTCTACTTCTTCTGATGTCAGTGTGAGAATGCCTTCCCGTTGCAGGTTTAGATCTTCCAACTCTCTTTTTTCTTTACTGTAATTGACAAATATCTGCTTAGATATTTCAGAATAGATACGGGTTCCCGTAAGCTTTTCCAAAAGAGCAGATTTTTCGTCTTTGGCTGCTTTGAGAAAAGCTGTAAAATCCCCCTGGGCAAGTAATACGGATCGGGTAAACTGTTCAAAATTCAATCCCACCAACCGTTCTATTTGTTCCAGTATTTCATTCTTTCTGCCAGGGATATCTGTGTTGGTGTCAATGTTTTTTAAAGTAATGGAATATTGTTGCAGGCTTCCATCAGCCTTATCCCTTGCTCTTCGCACCCGCCAAGTAGCCCTGTAGCGTTGCCCATCAACACCTGCAAAATCCACTTCTGCAAACCCTTCGCCGGTGCCGTCTCTTAATATACCCCGCACATCTCCCTGGCTGATGGCGCTTCCCTGCACATCGGTTATTTCGATGCCGGATTCCCTAGCCTGCAAGTACCTCGGCGTTTTGCTATATAATGCCAGACAAAGTGCGTCCAGGATAGTAGATTTGCCTGCACCAGTAGGGCCAGTAATGGCAAATATCCCTGCGGAACAAAGAGGTTCACTACAGAAATTTATTTCTGTATTTCCTTCGAGAGAAGCAAGATTTTTGATTCGAATGGCCAGTATTTTCATCGTTATGCTTCCATTTCACTTACTTCCTGAGCCACCTGCTGAAACAGTTTTACCAGATCCTCGGGAATTGGGGTGTTATATTTATTTTGATACACTTTATGTAATACATCTAGTGGTTTTAGCTCATTGAGCTGCGTTCGATCTGCCGCTGTATTTTTTTCCGAATCTGTTAACACAATATTATAGCGTACATCAATTTTCGCCAATCGTATATTTTTACCGGCAAGTGCTGTTTCCACCTTATGCCGAAGACCAGGTTCGGGGCCATCTAATAGCACCCGTACCTCTAGGTACGGAGCTATATTGTAGCTTCCTTCCAATGGTGGCAATTGTTGCAGTGAAGCAAGAACGTCTACCAGTGAGCTATGAACCGTTGGCACCTGTATTAGAGGGACCGTAACAGGAATCTCAATTGATTTAAAGCTTTCTATTTTCTCATCTATTAAATCAAATACAATCACCTGATGCTTGTAATTGGTTTCTGAAAAAGACATAGGTAATGGGCTTCCGCAATAACGGATGTGTTCCTTGCCGCCAATTCTTTGTGCTTTATGGATATGTCCCAACGCGACGTAAGAAATGCTTTCGTGAAATGCTGATGCCGAAATGCACTCTACACCACCCATGATCAATCGCTCCATTTTGTCTATATCACTTATTTCAGCCTGTTGGGTATGTAAATGTCCCATTACGATTATGGCCTGGCCAGCTTGCCTTTTTGAATCTACATATTCAAAAGCTTCTTTATAAAACGCTGCTACACCTTCGGAATATGGATTATCACAATTGGCGATTAAGGGATAATCCCCCATTCTTAGAAAAGGGGCAGCGATGCACCATGCTTTTATATTACCATCGTTACCCTTTAACGGTATCATGATTTTACTGTAATCAATCGTCCCATTTTCGTCTTTTTCTATCAAGCCTATAATATGAATATTGGAAGATTCCAATAGTGGTTTGGGAGACTCCAACCTTGCCGGAGAATCATGGTTCCCTGCTGTAATAATTATTTGTAGATCAGCATTTGCCTTTACGGCCTGATTTAAGAAGGAATAAAACATTTTGATGGACGCCGCAGACGGATTAGATAGATCGAATACGTCGCCGCTGATTAGCAGAATATCTATATGCTCATTGATAAGAGTTTCCAACAGCCAATTCAAGAATTGCTGATGTTCGTAAGTGCGGTCGTACTCATGGAAAAGTTGACCAATGTGCCAATCGGCGGTATGTAGAATTTTCATAATGGACTAAGGTTGTATCTAAAATTGCTCGATGAAATTGCAAGCAATTTGCTTATAAAATAATAATATAATATCAAAAGAATACATATTTCAGGTTTTTTTATTAAAAAAATGAAGGCAGAGCCATTTTCGATAAAATTCAAAATGAAAAAAGCAGATTTATACATTCGCGTCAGCACAGATGAGCAAGCTGAAAAAGGATTTTCGGTAAAATATCAGGAAGACATGTTGCGTCGACATTGCCTGATAAATAGTATCCAAGTTCAAAATGTCTACTTTGAGGATTTTCCCGCAAGGAATTTCAAACGTCCAACATGGTCCTCTTTATTGGTGGGTTACAAAACCCACAAAGCCCATAGACCGGATTATGTTCTTTTTACTAAATGGGACAGGTTTAGCAGAAATATAGCCGAAGCCTACCTGATGATTAAAAAGCTTCAGGATATAAATATCATTCCGCAAGCCATAGAACAGCCATTGGATATAAGTATTCCTGAAAACAAGATGGTCCTGGCAATTTACCTGGTAACGCCTGAAGTAGAAAATGATATACGTTCCTTGAATGTAAAGGAAAAGATGCAAAAAGCACGTGCGATGGGTAGATGGATGGGAAGTGCTCCTATTGGGTATCGAAACACGCAATCGGCGACTGGAGAAAAATATATAACGATACAAGAACCTGAAGCGACATTGATGCGAGAAGCATTTGAACAGGTTAGCCTGGGATTATTTAGTATCCGTGAAATCCACAGAATGTCTGTAAAAAAGGGTCTGGTTTGCTCGTTAAATAACTTCTGTCAGGCACTACGAAATCCGGTTTACTGCGGAAAAATCATCATAGATAGAAAACAGGTTATACCACAGATGGCAAGTGGCAAACATGCAAAAATCATTTCGCAACTGCTTTTCGACAAAGTACAAAATGTCCTTAAAAACAAAAGCAGGATGATAACGAATGCAAGCAAGAAAATCGCCAATGAAATGTTACCCTTCAGGGGATTTCTTTATTGCCCTCTCTGTTTTCAAAAGCTAACAGGCAGTAGATCAAAAGGGAGAACGAATTGGTATTTTTATTATCACTGTAATTGTGGCTTCAGAATAAGAACAGAAAAAGTGCATAACTCCTTTATCAGCATGATAAAATCATTAAAGCCAAATGTAGAATACAACATATTATTCCATTCAATTCTTAGAAAAAATTACAAGGCCTTTTCTTTTTTAACCATGATCAATCAGCATCGCACTGTCAAAAAGATTGAAGAGTTAGAGGATCATATGATAACAGCACGTTCGTTACTTCTTTCAAAAGATATTGATGCGCCGGAATATTATAAACTAAAAAAGGAGTGCCAGACAAAAAGGGAAATGTTGAAACGTAAAATCGACAATTCATCTATTTCCCTTAAACTTTGGGAAGGAAGACTCGACGCCATGTCAGGAACACTGTCTTCGCTTGATTACATATACGAAAGCGCAAGCATTGATCAAAAAAGACGGTTGATCACCTTACTGTTTAGAAATCCGATATTATGGAATGAGAACTGCTTTAGAAATTTACTTGAAGATAGTGTGAAGACCATTTATAATCATCTCATAAAAACACCAATTACTAATGAACCCAATTTAATAGAACTGGATGCACTGTCAGCAGACTATAAACTGATTATCGAAATAGAGCAACGAAGAGGAGTGCATCATTCAGCTTCCCAGATTCAGCATACCCTGTCATTTTTATATGATCTAGCGAACTTTACAGTTGAGTTTTACAACAGTCAATTCATCCTTAAGAATACGAATTTACCCACCTATAATTATGATTAAGCGGTTCGATGTATATTCAAGCCGCTCTGAACTTCCGTTAAAACTTATTGTCTATTAATGATTTAAGTGGTTCGAGTCCCAAGAGGTCATCCCTATGGGACTAGGACATAAATGTGTTATTTTATCTCGGAAAGTCTTTGTAATCAACTTATTTTAAGTCAGTTAAATTATCAAGTAATTACAGATTTTGGTTCGATGTATAAAATGAGTGCCTTTGAAAACTTTTCAGGATAAAGAAAAATGGAAAATATGAAAATACCTGGCAATTAGATACTTACTGAAAAACAAAAGGGACAAGATGAAAAATTTCATTTTGTCCCTTTTCGTGAACCCTGTGGTACAAAACTCGAACCATTTTTTAGCGGATTTAAAGCTGTTGACCGATATTTCAGCAACATAATAAACTGGCTTTCAGTATGGCATTGTGATTTGGCAGACGCATCGCCTTACTGATGTACGTAATTTTTTAAAATCAATATGTAGTGCAGAAGCCTGCAAAATATCAATCAATAAATGCCACAGTCTGTTGTACGGAAACGGATGCCGGGATATGTGATCGGTGGAAATCCGATTACGGACAAGTGGCTGTACCGCTTCCCGCACAGCGGCGTTCCGCCTACGGGGGAAAGGTATGCCGATGTGCCGCCTGGGAGGGCTTTAGGCGACCTTTATCGGTTGGGTAGTGAAGTTGTCAAGGTTATGAAAGAAGCCTTTATTTTCGGTCATTCCGTGACGGAAAAGGTTCCATAGCAGGGAACAACCCATTTGGGCAAGGGAGGAATTAATGTACAAGTCTTGCTTTTCCAATGCTTCAGCCAGTGAACAGCTTGGCGTATTATCTGTTTCTTCAGACCGTTTCAGCAGTTCGCCATATTCATCTGTAATAAATGGGAGGCTTGCCACCGCCTGATATTTTTCAGACTTTGGTTGCTTGATACTGCCGATAGTGGATAGCAGTACCTGCCCTGTGGATTGGCTATTGCCGAAATCCATCCAGTATTTGGCTTGGTTGCGGTATGCCCTGTTATTATTTAGCCCTTTAAGTATTTCAGCTATTTCAAACCGTGCTTTCACGCTGTCAACGCATGAGATGTAAATACCTGCCTGTGCGTGTTCGGGCAGCCTGTCTAAACTATCCCTCTCAAACTTTGCGGTTTCAGCTTTCCAGTTCGTGCCAGCCCATCTGTTGGAACGGTTTATCAGGGCAACGGACTTATACAGCCCTACTTCACATTCGGCAAACCGTTGTCTGCCTAAATTGGCATCTGTTACTATATCATCATCCCAAAGCCTGACCGCTATCCCTGCATGTCCTAATTCATTCAGGCTATAATTCATTTCTACCAATGCGGTCAGCACCTTTGAACCTGTGCCTCCAGCTCCTATAAGGTTTACCTCAATGGGGTTGGTGGGAGCGATTAGGTCATTGTCTGTAAAGTGTACCTTTATTTTATCCGTTTTCATCTTAGTATATTTTTTATTGTTCTGCCTGTTTTTTTCAATACGTCTTTTGGAAATGGCTCACCTGTTTTTCGCAGCTTCTTCCATAAACTAACACAGTTGCCTTGTATTGGGTCATGGTTTTGCATCAGGTGGCTGAAATAGCTGTTAAAGAAATAGGCTTCCCATGCGGCTGTAAATTCCTCCAATGATGCTGACCTTCTAATATTGACATCCACCGTACCCATACATACGCTTCCCTCCGCATATACATTGAAAAATGGAGCATGATAAAGTGGCGTGTTTTCGGTGGGTTTCCTGTCGCTTTTTAAGGCATAAACATGCAGCTTTTCTTTGTTGGCTATCCAAAGTAAAGCGGGTACACCTGCCATACCGTTTGAAATGCCTAAACCTTCAACGAAAAAGAGATTTTTACAGGTCGCCTTTGTAAACCACATCACAAAGCCGTTTTCTGAAGGGTCTGTGTAAAGGATATTTGAAGCAATGATGCCTTTAGGCTTCAGAAAAGCCTTACAGCCTTCTCTTGCTGTGTCCAAAGCCTTTGACAAACGCTGTGCTTCCTTAATGGTTAAGGGATGGGCATTAATAGGATTGCCATTCTTATCCATATCAAAATATTCTACATAGACTTCTGCGTTCATTCCTTTTGCTTCATAAAATACCAAAGCCGTTTTAGGATGGTAAAGTGTGCCGATATTTTCCATTACATCTTTCATGGTAATTACTTTAATCGTTATTCAGCAGGTAACATAAATCGCCTATCAATGGGAATAACCTGTTTTCAAATTCGAGGCTGCAATCGGTAATTGCTGTACCGTTAAACTTTTTTAATACGGTAGGTTCTTCTGTTGTACCACATTCATTGAACTCATTGTTTACACTTTCAGCAACCGTTTCATAAAGCCATCCCTTTGTATCTGCTATAAAGGAGATATACTTTCTCATTGCAATTACTTCGTCCTCCTGTTCTTCATCATCCTGTACATATTTTGCGTTTTGGAAAACCGTTGTTGCAGGATAATCAGTATAAAGTGAAAACATTCCCTTCGCTACATTCAGGCACTCCTGTTCAAAATCGTTTGCAGGTATGAATGCCTTTATCCGTTCTGCAAACACATCCAGATTTTTACGGTTGAATATTTTCTGCTCCATCTTTTCACCGCACCATTGAGCAACCTTCAATTCTTCTTTACGGCTGTCCAATTCTGCTTCATCGTCCTGTTCAATCCAATCAGCAATCATTTCGTATTGCCAATAGATGTAAGCATCCTCCTGCCTGTAATAAGGTATATCAGCTACATGATACAGGTAAGCAAATACTGATAATAATAGTCGGGCTGCTCTTTTTGTCTTCGGTTCTTTGAGCATTTTATATAACGGTATCACAGGGATGTAAAACAAGGTTGTTCCTGTATTGTATTGTTCCTCGCTTATGAAAAAGGTCTTTCCCTTATCATCCTGTACCAACTGCAAACTGTTCCAGTTTCTAATGTTCCGTTTTAAATGATTCTCCACTTCCCATACAGAAAGGGCGATATTATAAGGATAGCCGAACATCCTTGTATCCGTAGGCTCGAAGCCGTTGTAATGCCTGGCAACTGCACAAAGGGAGCAATAAAAATCAGTTTCTATTTTTTCCACTTTTGTAGGAGGTTGTACCGTTTTCATCGCCTCCAGTTTAGGCAGAAAAGTGGTTCTTAAAAAACCATTGGCAACATCTGTTGCGGTACTGACCTGCGTTTGTCCTTGCTTATTTCGTGTGCGTCTTTTGTCCTTTGTACCCATGCTGTGAACTCGCCCAACTGTTTGTAGAGCTTTCTTTGCCTTTGCTTTTGGGGCATTTGGATAATGCCCGATATAATATTGTGCTGCATATTCCATTGCTTTAAATTTTAAGATTAACCTTTTGTTCCCATCACACTTTCAAAACGATACTGTACGGTATCATCTTCAATTCGTGGTGCGGATATTTTGGCGGTGGTGAGTATGGGATAAGTATTGGTGTAAAAGTTCATTACGGCTTCCACACTCCATGAAGGTTCAGGGTCTGTAAGCCTTATATCCGTTCCGTTTTCTTTGAGTAGGAAAACCCTGTCTAATTGCTTTGCTATTAACATGACTTTTCGTTTTACAGGTTATTGATTTGTTTCTTCATCTTCTTCCCAATCTTCGTCGGTTGTTTCGGCATTTTCTTCGTTGCCTTCTTCTTCGGCATTCACTTCATCCCTTTGTGGCTGCTCGTCAGCTACTGGCGTTGCACTGCTACCAAACAAGTCAGGTGCAAACTTTGAGGATAAGGATGATTTTCGTTTGCGGATAGTTTCTGCCTGTTCGGGATATTCTGATGGGTCAGGCACTTTCATCCATGCGTCCCTGTATTTCCCTTCCTTCTCCAGTTCATCTACTTTTTGCATCGCTTCTTTGTATTTCTTCTCTCTGGCTTCTTTTTCCTTTCGCTCCCTGTCTGCCTTTTCTTTTTCCATAGCAGACTGCTTTTTCACTTCTTCCAACTGTTTCATAAAGCCTTCCATGTCCACCATTAAACCTGAAACGGTCTGTATTGGTGCAGTTATTCGTTCAAAGAAACCGTTATCCAGTTCTTCGGCACTTCCTCTAAGATTAAGAGGCGGTATCAGTTTCCTTGCTTCGTCCCCGCATTGCTCATTGTTGAGCATAACCGATACTATCCAGTTACTTTCTGCTCCCTTCCGTATAGTTACTTGCAGGTCGCCTGTTATATTCAATGCAGCTACGCTGCTGAAAAAATTTGTTGTTTCCATTGTTCAATTTTTTTTGTTATTAGAATTTCTATACAGCCCTGTATAGTTTTGCCTCAATATTGTTTTATCGAAACAGCCATCCCCACAGCCCACACAGCATTAGGGCTAATGCTGCCCATTTCAACATCCATTCTATTGCAAGTGTGATTAATCCCAAGAAATAGTTATTGAAATGCTGTAACCCACCTAAGCCCCTGCGGTTGAATTGTCGCATACCAACAAACAACCTGATTGCTAAACCGACAAAAAACATAGTCGGATATGGCATAGCTTCTAATAGTTTTATCAATGCTTCCATAACCTTGTATTTTACGGGTTAAATAATAGATCAATGGCTAATGTGAACTTAGGATTATTGTGCTTCCTGATAGTGGTGTATAAGGTCATACAATGCACCATGTACAATGCGACATAACCATCAAAAAGTTGGTCGGCAAATAAGCGGCTTTGCGTATGCAGTCGTTTTCCATACCTGCTTATCTTATTCCTCACTTCCTCAACAAAGGATAACCATGCTTCAATGGTCAGCAAGCCGTTTTCCCACTGGTTGCGTATTAATTGTTCGTCCTCCTGTATGGTAAGACACATATTGTTAGTGTACTCCAATAAGGCAGGAATTTCCTGCGGGAATAATTCGTGCAACAACTTTGCTTTCTCTACGTTTATCAAATTATCTAACGGTTTCATATACTTGATTTGTAAGTGGATAATAAGGACAGGCATTGCTGCCTGTCCTGTTACTTCAGTTCAATGCAAGCACATCTGCACCATCCTTTGCAAACTGGCTGCACAACTCAAATGCTCGTTGTGCTTTAGCCTGTGCTGTGCCTCCCATTACAATAGATTGGAGTTTGCTTTCATCATCCTTGTAATTGCGTACATTCTGATAGTAACCTGTTACCGCATTGTATGCCCCGAACACTGTTCCTTTGGTAGTATTCAACTGTTGTGTATCTGCCATCATTGCGTAAGCAAAGGCATCTTCCACCGTATTTTTAAAAACGGTTGACAGTTCATCCTCTGCACCTTTTTTGAGTGCGTCCAATGTTTCCTTGTTGGGGCAAAGTGCCAGTTGGATAAGTTTCTTTACCTCTTCATCACAGATACGCACCTTTGTCCATTGATTGAATATGCCCTCCAGTTGTACACTTAGCTGATTAGCCAGTCCCATTACTTTATGAGCATTTTCCAAACGTTGTTTTGCACCTGATGTGTGGCGAATGCGTACCACGTTGGACATATTCCCCAATGCTGCATTGAGAGTGTTTTGGCAAACGATACGTACAGGCGTAAATGCTGCGGTAATACTTCCTGTACCATCGTGTGAGGTGGTCAGGAAGATGTATTTTTCGGTAACATCATCACCGTTACCTACTCGGATATAGTCAGGGAGTTTAGCCGTAATAAATATGCGTTCTCCGTTTCCTAATGCACCTGCTGTTTCATACAGGATACCATCACCACCACCTACGATAGCATCGAAAAAGGCAAAGGCATCTGCATTCTGTACTATTTGGTAATCTTTTCCTACTACGCCAAAAACCGTATTGGTATCGGTACGCATAGTTGCGAAATTGTCGGGCAGTAAGATGTTGCCACCTTCTTTTATTTCACCGTCATTGCTTATGCTTATGCCTGTGCCACGAGTATATAAAGGAGATTTGATAACCTCGAAATCAAGCCCTGCGTATTTGATAGCTTCTGCACTGGTGGGATATTGCTCTACTATCTGTCCCAAATTGTGCCATGCTTTCTGCTGTACGCTAAAGAAGCTGTATTTGCCTGTACGTTCGTTATAATTAAGATTATGTGCCATGATTGTAATTTTTAAAAGTTGATAAATGAAAATGAGTGATTAGAAAGGCAAATCGTCTGTGCCATTGTTAGCAGGTACTGCGGAGTCGTTTCTGTTACCACCTGCTACGGACCGTTTACCGCCTCCATACAATTTGATTTTTGATGTATGGAAATTGAGTGCTGCGTGTGCCTCACCATCTCCACCAATCCATGCTCTTGCACTCACCCTGCCATTGAGTTCTACCAATGTTCCTTTGGTGAGTACCTTTGCTACATTTGTTGAAATCCAGTAGGCGCAGTTGAAATACTCGGTGTGTTCCACTCGTTCGCCCTGTTTGTTACGGTAGCTGTCATTCACTGCTACGGAAAAATTCACTACCTGTTTGTCGCTCAGCAAGGTGCTGATTTGTGCGTCCCTCGTTAATCTGCCAATGATGTTCATGATTTTTAATTTTAATTGTGAAACCATTTTGTTTACTTTTTTTTCACCCGCCTGCCCTAAAAGCATTTTTCCAAAAGAAAAAACGGGAAAAAAGAAAGCAGCGACAGAGTGGAGACGGAGGCGCGGAGAGCTATAAGTCCCGAAGGGTGCAAGCGCAGCGCAGCATTATGCGCTCGTAGCAACGAAGGCGTAACTATCTTAGCTGCCTTTTTACCCGTTTCGTTGGAAAATGCCAAAGCAGGTTGGTTGCTATCTCAACCAATCAGGACTTGTTATTCACTTGTATAATAAAGCATGAGGGGGATGTAAGGCGGTGAGGTACGAGCCGGTCCCGATGAAAGAGGGACGGAAGCGAAGCGTACCCTGGAATGACCCGACCCAAAGGGACATGCACTTTTAAAGAAAAATGAATTTTAATGGGTGTTTTGTGAGTATGTCTTATGGAGTATCTATATTATATTTAAGTATTTGCTTAAATAAGTAAATAATTCTTACATTTGCTAAAACAAAAAGTTTGACAATGGGTGATACCTGCATCAGGTTGCAAGCAGACATCGGACAAATTAAAAGTTGCCGTGAAAAATTAAAGGCTAATTCAAAAGCCTTTTTACAGTTGGGACAGGTTCTTGCTTTGGCAGGCAACGAAGCACGATTGAAAATCCTATTTTTGCTTGAAGAAGAAAATGAACTCTGCCCCTGCGACCTTAGCGATATTTTAGGAATGAGCATCCCGGCTGTTTCTCAACACTTACGCAAACTAAAAGATAGGAATATTATTGAAGCCAGAAAGGAAGGACAAACTATTTTCTATTCATTACGCAGTGAACATTTGAAAATTTTAAGACCGTTTTTTAAAATTATCAATCACCAAAATTTGGCGACAGTATGACAATGACAACAAAAAAAAATAAAAGCTGGATTGCAGGACTGTTGACGGCAGTTGCAGCTTCGCTTTGCTGCATTACTCCTGTTTTGGCTTTCTTGGGTGGTGCAAGCGGACTTGCCTCATCTTTTTCGTGGATGGATCCATACAGACCTTACTTAATTTGTTTAACAATTGCAATTTTCGCATTTGCCTGGTATAAAAAATTGAAACCACAAAAACAGGTTGATTGCGATTGCGAAGCAGATAACAAAAAATCATTTTGGCAATCAAAATCATTTTTAGCCATCGTCACAATTATAGCGGGACTTCTAATTGCGTTTCCTTACTATGCTAAAATATTTTATTCCAAGCCACAAGAAACAAAAGTAATCATAGTTGATAAAGCCAATATTGCAACGGTTCAACTCAACATTAGCGGAATGGACTGTGAAGGTTGTACAGCTCACATAAACGGAGAACTTTCCAAAGTAAACGGAGTTATTGAAGCTAATACATCTTACAAAAATGGAAATGCAATCGTAAAGTTTGACAATAGTAAAACATCTGCTGACACTATTGCAAACAGTATAAACAGCATCGGCTATAAAGTAACTTCATCAACCATCATTGACAACAAATAAAATGGGCACAACAATAATACTTCAATCAGTAATCACCTGCCCCAACTGCGGGCACCAAAAAGAAGAAACAATGCCAACTGATGCTTGCCAGTTTTTTTATGAATGTGAAAACTGCAAAACAAGACTAAAACCCAAACAAGGTGACTGTTGCGTTTATTGCAGTTATGGAACCATTAAATGCCCTCCTAAACAATTGGGGACTTCCTGCTGCTGATAGCCTATAACATTGAATTGAATGCAAAATTGGTACAGACGGAAATTGTGTTTCAACCTTTTTATTCTTTATTGACCACCAAATGACTCAGGCTTGGGTTATTTAATAATCGTTCCATTTCCGATTGAATAATATCTTTTATATCCTGCTTTATCTGTAAATAATTGCGCTGTACCATGCCATTATCCAGCTTGCGGATCATCTCTATCTCCTTATAGCTTTCCTCCTCTCTTTTTAGTGCATCGTGGTCATTGATAATTTCACAATGGAAGGCTTTCAGGTCTATTTTATTATCAGGGTCGTCAGCTACCATGCCCACGAACTCGCCAGAACTTAACGCCGATATTTTTGATGGAGGTATAGCGGCCTCCAGTTGCTTTGAGCGACTGATAGAAGTATCCCCGCTGTTGATGGAATAACTTTCCCTGTCCTGCATGATTTTCCCGAAGCGTTCGGAGAGCTGTTTTGCGGTATCGCCTGTAACCTGCCCCGCTACGATATTGCCGGTAATATTCATAATTACATCTGCCTGCTCCCGGCCATAATCCTTGCGAAGCTGGCTGAAATCCTGGATGCCTAAGCAGGTAGAAACCTTATTGCTCCTTGCAGTGGCTATAAGGCTGTCCATGTTGTTCAAATAAATCGTTGGAAACTCGTCAAAAACCAAACTGCTTTTCAATTTTCCTTTTTTGTTTACCTGTTTTACAAGACGGGTTACATAAAGAGAAAGCACCGCTCCATAGATCTGTATCTTTTGCGGATTATTGCCCATGCAAACGACTTTTGGGTCGTCAGGATTATTTACATCGAGATTGAAGTCATTGCCGGATAAAACATAATACAACTGTGGTGATGAAAGCCTTGCCATAGCCACTTTAGCAGATGCTATCTGGCCTTCCAGTTGTTCCATCACATCATTTAAGTAGGCATTTAAAAACGGATTGATCAATACCTCGCATTCTTTAGCCGCTTCTGTCCTGAACAGCGTAAAAAGGCTGTCATAATCTGCCTGCATCAGTTCTATGACGTGTGGCAACGTGCAAAATTCTCCGTCCTTATATTTCTTCAGATACCATATCACAGCCGTTAGGAAGTTAATTGGCGATTCCACGAAAAAATCGCCCTGACGCTTTATCCACTCTCTATTTAGTCCCATTAAAATGGTGCGGGCTGATTCCGCAGCATCAGTAATATCGGTCATGGCTGATGGCTCCAAAGGATTGCACCGATGGCTTCTTGTTAAGTCGTCAAAATTGATCACAAAAAATCGCGGAGGCTTGGCGTACCTATGCTTGTTTTTCAACCAGGAATTGTAGGCAATCCTTGAAAGATCGTCGAACTTAAAGTCGTACACAAACATGGTAAACCCCTTACGGATATGTTGGGTAATGACGTGCCTGATTACGAAATAGGATTTACCTGCTCCGGGAGTACCTAATACCATTATCGCCCTGAAAGGATTAATGATATTTATCCAGCTATTGCGAACCTTGTTTTTAAGGCGGTAGCGTGCCGGCAGGTTGATGGAAAATTCATTTTCCAGTAAGCGTTCTTCCTGCGGGAACGTCTCGTTTTCCTTGTTAAAAATATCCTTGTTATTGAACTTGCTTTTAATGATCCGGGAAAGCAATGTGCCTCCAGAAAGTATCAGTAAAAAACCTATTGCGGTAATGCTTATATAAACAATTGTCTTCTCCTGTGCAGGCAACTGAAGCATCAAGGAAAGGTAGCTGGCAAAATAGAGCAACAGCCCCGTTATGAGGTAGGCGAAAGCTGTTTTATAATTCAGTTTCTCATCCTTTCGGCCTTTGGCTCCGAGCAACGAAATCGCCAGAAAGCCTAAAGCAATCAGCTTGCTTTTAACAAAGTTGCTGAAGATACCTGTTCGGTAAATATTACCTAAAATGCGGTCGCTGAAAGTGCTGCTCAACTCCCATTCCTGAAAGGCAGCATAGCAATAATAATAGAAGTGTATCACTAAAATAACGATACTGATCAACCTGGTCATGTCCAGAATTTTCCTCAGCGCCTGTTCGTTCTCACCTGTCTGTACAGCCATTGTTTTATGTTTTATTGGTTATTGGAAACGTTCTTGTTTCTTTTTCTTTTCTTGCCTTTTTTCTTTAGCTGACCGGGTATATAATCAGCTACTTGGTCGGGTTGTATCAAGGCATCCAGTGCATTGCCAACAGGGATGCTAATTGGATCTGGCGTATGATCCTGGGGAAGCGTTTTAACGTCGCGGTCGGTCACTTGCGCAGGCTGTGTAGCTTTGCCTGCTTTTTGAGCTGTCTGTGGTAATAACTCTGACTTCATCACTTCTTTCAAGCCGCATCGTTCCTGTATGGCTTTGGCACTGTATTGCTTACCCAATGCACTTCCGTTGAAGATACTTTTGGTCTGATGATCCACGTAGGTTATGCCATATATCAACCCGGCATCATTTTGACGCAAGGCAACGTGTATGCCCTTTCTTTCGAGTTGATTTACCAGTTCGTCCAATGTTGGCGTTTTACCAATAAACAACCTGTCTATTTCATTTTTTACGCGGCTTTTAAATGGTTGTCGTTTGGCATCATTCGGGTTAAATTTTTCTTCCAGAAATTTCAGAGTAGGCTTATTATAAAAGTCGCTGGCCTTAATGGGTACGCCTACAGGCTTTCCATCCTCATCCAGTATGCGGTAAACCAATCCGCCACCCTGAAAAATTCTTGAATGTTCACTGCCTCGATCCGCCAGTACATTGTACTGTTTCAATACTGCATTCAGCTCCGGCAGACTGGTGTAGTGATATTTAAACAGTACCGAATCGAGTACATTGGTGATGGCTCTTTTTGTTTCTGTACGCCCGTATTGTACCTTCTTTGCATCAATAGGTTTTAACCTGAATGCCTGCCTTCTTGCATGGGCATCGGCGACTACAAGACCAAACATTTTTTCAATCTCTTTTCTTGCAGGCTCTGACTTGCGAATGCCGAGGTGATGCAGGTCAATGCGATTGCCGTTAGACTGGATATTAGTAGTAACTATATGAATATGCGGGTGACCTGCGTCATGGTGCTGATAAACAAGATAGGGCTGCTCACCAAAGCCTAATTTCTGCATATAAACGTTGGCAATTCCCATCAACTTTTCCTTGCTCAAATGTGTTTCCGAAGGGTCAAAATTGAGGGAAATATGTACGCTGTTTCGTTTAACATTCCCTCTCAGTTCTGTCCTTTTCAGCAGATAGCCTAACTTAATCTTCAGGCTCATTTCATCAGCATTCAGCGGAAAATTTTCTGCTCCGATGCACTCTGCTACACCTTCTTTAACTTTGTTCTCATTGTAGTTGAAAATACGGTGCATAGAGTGGCCAGGCTTTATCACTGCAACCATATTTCCAGTATTTTTTTTACGTTTATCCTGACCTCATCTACCTTACTGCTAAGGATATTTTTCTCCACTTCATACGCTATCAACCAGCTTTTAAATTCAGCGATCTGGCTGAGTGTATGGAGCTTTTTAACAGCTTGATTGAAGTTGTTTCCTACTGCATTTAGCTCGCTGCGAAGCCGGGTAAGCTCTGCCATTAAGTCATCCTGTGAGCTGTTACGGTAGGTTGTTACAACGGGTTTATCGAACAGGCTTCGACGTACATAATCGCTTAGCTTTCGACAGGTAGAAGCCTTCCACTTCTTTTCAATTTTAGCATACTCATCGGGTGTCAGACGCAGCCCGATAATGCGTGTCCTGTTTGAATTTTGTTCTTTCATCACTGATCATTTTCACGTTTTCAAACTCATTTTCACCTTTCAGACGCCCTGCCCACGAGTTCCGAGTGATGGGCAGCCAGATCCGGTTGTTTAACAACCGTTCATCTGGCCGATTGCGGGAAAGTTGCAATCTTTCAGCTTTTAGAACCTCTTCAGACATTGATAAGGCTCTAAAGCATGTAAGAGGCTAAAGCACTTTAAGAAGCTAAAGCGGCTCTTATAGTTCTGTTATCACTTATTTCAACTTCTGTTTTTGATGTTTCCTTTGCGGCTTACCGAAATTCACTATCCAGTCGTTGAAGTCTTTGTGGTTTTGATACAGACTGCTTTCGTCCTTGTAGTTACTGCTCAGGGAAAGTGCATACCGACTGCAATTTTGTCCGGTAGCATCTCTGTCCAGATAAAGCCTGATGGTATTATGTTTTTCCAGAAAAGGGCGTGCAGTTTCAAAGAAGGATACAGAGTTCAGCACTACAAAATCAAAGCGGTCTTCGGGGTCTTGTTGGTGGGTAGCCTTGAAGGAAAGGAAGTCGGTAAAGCCTTCAAAAACGATGACCTCACCGGCACTGTTATCAATGGTGGTGATGCCTTTTGGCGAGCTACTGGCTTTGAAGTAAGGATTGCGTATTTCAAAGCCTCCCAGGTCATTTTTGAAGCCGATACCATAATACACTTTTCCGTTAAGTTCGTACCGAACCTCACGGCAGTAGCGGTCAGCTATATCAATGGGTATGCGGCGTTGCTGCAAGTAGCGTAGAAGGGCGGTAGAGGAAAGTATGAAGTCTCCCAAAATCTTTATTTGGTTCTCAGGTTCAGGTCTGGTGATAGACTGCTGAATTGAGGGCTTTTGAAGGGAAAGATTACCGCTTAAATTCTGTAGCAATTCGGAAACGGTGCAGCCGTGATAAAGGATAGCAAAATCAACCAGGTTACCGCCTTTGCCGAGGCCGTGATCATACCAGCGGTTCAGCTTGCGATTAACTTTGAAGGAAGGCGTTTTTTCATCCCGAAGTGGTGAAAAATACCAATGATCGTTGTTCCTGATTTTTGATGGTTCATACCCTAAGTCAGCAAGGAAATGAACTATGTCTATTTCTTTGGCTTCACTAACGGAAAGCCTTTTATTCCTGAAATTCATAACCACACATTTTCAAACACACATTCAGTTCTTCTATGCGAAGTTAAACAGGCGATATTGCATTAACCTATCCTCATCATATTTTGATGAGGATGCAAAAACCTTTGTCATTTACTTTTGTGCAGTGAGTATTGTTTAAATTAAAACCGTGTGATTATGCTAACAACGAGTGATGTAGCCAAAGTGTATGATACTATTCTCAGTATCCCTGGCATGAGTGAAACAGTGAAGATTGACATGAGGATTTCCCGCAAGAACGTATTGTTGTTGCATAGTGTCCTCAAGCGTGGGTTGATGGCGAAAGACGATGATAAATCATCTGCCTTGCTGGAAAGTATTCCAAAGGAAGCATTGGACGAATTACACGTAATTGCCGATGAATACCTAACCAAAGCAGGATTGACTGAACTTAGCGAGAAGCTGAAGGCGCTAAGTACAAAGTAGCCAGGAATGCAGCAAAGCCATTTGGAGGGAAACGGATGTTTACAGCATAACCATAAGCAATTCCTTCAAATGGTTTTTTTATTATTCAACTACCCTGGATTATCATGGAATTTCCTTTACGGTGAAAGTGGCAACCATTAATTTTTTATTATTAGTATCACGTTGAATAACGTCTATTTCGTCTATCCATATACTATCAATACCACTGTAAGAAATAGGCACTCCCCCGGCGCGTGCATCGCCACACATCAATTGACGCAACCTGCCTTCTGGCTGCACATAGTAATAGTTATTCCATTTCTTCTTATAGGTGCTTTGCGTATATAAAGTACCTGAAGCGGGAATTTCAAAAACCCTTCTCTTTGCGTCCCTTTTTTCGGGCATACCATCAGGGTCATTAAAGAATACGGTAGCGGTTCCCTTAAAGCCATCAGGTATCAGGTACATATCGGCTCTTTTCTCCCAATACCCTGTCAATAAAATGACACCGCCAAAGATCACTGCACTTGCAATCAGGATAAGCAATATCATGCGGTTATCTGTAATGGGAACAATCTTGAATTTCATAAACAAGGAAGTTTCGGATTAACAATTTGGGGCGAATTTCAAAAAAGAAGAGAGGTAACAGCGCAACAGGGAAACTACGTTGTCAAGTCTTCTTCGTGATCACCCATCCTTCCTGCGTTCGGATGCTCGGTATGTTATTTTGCTCTAACCACTTCTGGAAAGCAGCTACGTCTTTAGGGGTAAAATGAATGATGTCACCATCTTTGAGCATAATGGTGAAGAAGTCACTTGCAGCAAGAAACTTTGCTAATTGTCCGGCAGTGTACTTAAAATCCGGGTAGCGGTTGGCTGAAGTCATACTATGTTGCTTTTAGTAGGTTCCCTTTTGACTTGCCGCCTGCACAAAAAAGAGCGCAGGCAACAACTCACCGCACTGAGGTCTTAGGAAACCCGGCAACGATAAGTGCGCCCACGCCGTAGCATGAGCGTTCTCACTTATTGTCCCATTGCCTTTTTGAAAGTTCCTAAGTTTCAGTGCGGGACTTAAAGCTAAAACGCTTCAAGAATATTTTGTGCAAAGATATAATTTTAAGCGGATTTCTTTGAATGTTAGCATAACATCATGGTTTAGCACAGTGAAATAAAGGCAGGGTTTCGCGCATGACGGAAATCAGTTTTTTCATTGATAACGGTCATTCTTTAAACGACTGTTCACGGTTTACCTTTATGCAAGATTTTATACAACCTGGTTTTTGATACAGGACGTTCAAAATGCGAAGTCTATTGCAAGCGTAATAAAGAATGAAACAAAATCAATTATATATCAAAGGCATGTGCTGTGAACGTTGTATTGACAAGGTGAAACAACTGCTTGGTGAAGGAAATTACAAGGCCCTGAAAACAACCCTCGGCGAAGTAACGCTTGAAAATAAACTAACAGAAAAAGATTTAGCGGCATTAAACCGAAAGCTGGCAACCTGGGGCTTTACCGTGGTGAACTCACATACAGAGCAGGTAGTTGCCAAAGCAAAGACAGCCATTTTTGAGTATATGAATGAAATGATCGGCAAAAGCTCAAAATTGCGATTATCAGATTATGTAGCAAAAAAAGTCGGCATGAGTTACTACTACATCAGCCGCATTTTTTCAGAGGCAGAAAAAATAACAATGGAAAAGTTCCTGATCCTGTTAAAAGTGGAACGGGTGAAGGAACTGCTTTTACAGGACGAAACAACAATCAGCAATATCGCATACGATTTGGGTTACAGTTCGTCACAAAGCATGTCCTCCCAGTTTAAAAAGGTTACCGGAAAAACACCTGGACAATACCGGCTCAGTCCGGTTCCGGCGCGTGTTCATCTGGATAAAATAGAGGTGCAAAATTTTATACAAAATCCAAAATAATGCGTACAAAGTTCAAAACGCCTAAAACTAACTTTGCTAAAATTGAAATAGTTGTAAAATAAACAATGAAACCAATAGCCGTCATAGCGTTAATGTTCGTTTACCTGATCGCATCATCAGGTATCAGCGGCTCCATACACTATTGCGGCGATACCGTTGCCTCTGTTTCTTTTGGGCACAACCATACCAATAAATGTGCCTGTGGCAGCGAGGATATGAAGGACTGCTGCCATGACAAAGATTTTTACCTGCATCTGGATGATGGTCATCAAAAATCAACGCAGGTATCCTTCGACCTGTCCAAAACATTTGACGTTGATATCGCATTGGTACCAGCCTCTCATTCCGATTTTCAACTATTCTCCTGGTCAGCCAGTCCCAAACCATCCTTCTATCATCCCCCCGACCAGCTACATCCCCGGCTGTATGTTTTAAACCGGGTTTTCCGGATTTGATGTTCCAAAATCATTAACCAACACGCCCGGCTCAGGCAGGTTGATGAGATCCCCCTTGTGTGCGGCGCTGCCGGTCTGTTACATTCAGACGGAAGATATACTTATGTCTATTCTTCAGTTGGCATGAATGATTTTCCAGTCCTGTTTGATGTGGTAAATGTTGTCAAAGCTTCCGCAGGCAGCTCAGCCGTTTGTTATTTCAATTCGTTCATTAATCAATATTTCACAATTAAAATCAAAAACAATGAAAAGGTTCCTTTTCTTTTTTATGCTGGCAGGAAGCCTGCTGGCATTCTCACAAAATTCGGTAGCACAGAAAAATTCAGTAACGGCTGCAACCGCTACTAAAAAGAACGGCTATACCGTTCTGAACGCCGGAGAGAAAGTCGTCCTGTATAAATACGAACACAAGGCACATGCGCCCAAACAGGCAGACAAGTATCCGATCACCTATTTCTTTACAACGGGAGATTCCGACGTACTGCAACCGCTTACAAAGACAAACCTGAAAAAAGCGTTTCCGCAAAACCATCCTTTCCACGACGCTTTGGATCAGACCTTCAAAGAAGACGGTGAACTTACCGCATATGACAGTTTCCACAAAATGTATAAAGTAAACTGGGTGTTGAAAAACCATCTCTGATTATTCAGGGGCTGCCTCTTTGCGGGCGGCAGCCCTTTGATTAAAACCACAACCATCGTAGTGTTATGAAAAGACAACTACTAAAACAATGATATCATGATAGAAAAAATAATTTCATGGTCTATACGGAACCGGTTCTTTGTCTGGATCGGGATTATCATGATCGTAGTTGGTGGCATCTACTCCATAAAAGAGACGCCGGTAGATGCATTGCCCGACCTTTCCGAAAACCAGGTGATCATTTATACAGAATACATGGGGCGAAATCCCAAGATCATGGAAGACCAGATCACCTACCCGTTAGTCTCCAACCTGCAAGGCATACCCAGCATCAAGTCCATCAGAGCGGCATCCATGTTCGGGATGAGTTTCATATTTGTCGTGTTCAAGGATGACGTGGATGTTTACTGGGCAAGAACCAGGGTTTTGGAAAGGCTCAATTA
Organism: Terrimonas sp.; assembly: GCF_003075435.1. GTDB lineage: Bacteria > Bacteroidota > Bacteroidia > Chitinophagales > Chitinophagaceae > Agriterribacter. The sequence goes on from NZ_QCZJ01000027.1 coordinate 34,531, forward strand.
TGCGCAGAAATTCCTGCCACAGGGGGTTACGCCTTCTTTGGGGCCGGACGGTACCGGGCTGGGTCATGTTTTTTGGTACACACTCGATGGAAAGGGTTATAATCTTGGGGAACTCAGGGCACTGCAAGACTGGTACGTAAAGTTCGCGCTTCAGAATGTGGAAGGTGTCAGCGAAGTAGCTTCCTTTGGCGGCTTCCAGAAAGGCTACCAGGTTACAATAGATCCGCATAAGCTGGTGTACTATGGGGTTTCACTCATGGATGTAACCCGTGCCGTCTCCGCCAATAATAAAGATGTCGGGGGCAGCTTGTATGAGATGAATTCAACCGGCTATTTGATCCGGGGTCAGGGCTATATTACCAGCCTTGATGACATCAAGGAAATCCCTATCGGCACCTATAAATCCATACCGATTACACTGAGTGATATTGCGGAAGTGCAGATGAGTCCCGATCTCAGACTGGGGATCGTTGATGAGAATGGCGAAGGAGAAGTGGTCGGAGGCATTGTTGTGGCCAGGTTCGGGGAAAACGCGAAGGACGTGATTGAAAGGGCAAAGGCCAAAATGAAAGACATTGAAAAAGGATTGCCTGCCGGTGTCAAATTTAAAACGGCCTACGACCGCAGCGACCTCATATTGGCTGCAATAGATACCCTCAAAGAGGCCCTTTGGCAGGAAATACTGATTGTTTGTATCGTTGTCATCTTATTTCTCTTTAGCGGCAAAAGCGGGCTGGTCGCGATTGTTTCCATTCTCCTGTCGGTACTTATCGGATTTATCCTCATGAAATTATTCGGGGTTACGGCCAATATCCTCTCACTGGGCGGTATTGCGCTTGCCATTGGTGATGTGGTAGATCCGGGAATTGTCATGGCAGAGAATGCCTACAGGATGTTAACCAACAGAGTTCTTAACGTAGAAAACAAGTAACCAGGTATGGCAAGCGAAAAACAAACGAAAGTAAAAGAACGAATAGGCCACACCAGGGAGATCCCTGAAGCGGAAAGAGTGGCTATTATAGAAGAATCATCACGGACGGTGGGCCGCTCGGTATTTTTTTCTGTGGTGATCATGGTCATCTCCTTTGCACCCATTCTTTTCCTGACCGGCCAGGAACGGAAACTGTTTGCACCGCTGGTGCTTACCAAAACGTTTTCCCTGATTGGTGCGGCCATTCTTGCCATAACGGTTGCGCCGATGTTAACGCGCACTTTGATGAAATGCCGCTTAGTGCCGGAAAGTAGAAATCCCGTATCCAATTTCTTTATTCTCCTTTATCAGCCGCTGGCAAGATGGTGTTTGAAATGGCGCAAAACAGTCCTGGCCATGTGTTTCGTACTCATTGCAGGAAGCGTACCCCTGGTTATAAACCTCGGTACAGAGTTTATGCCACCGCTGGATGAAGGCTCTTTGTTATTAATGCCCGTTACATTACCGGATGTATCCAATTCAGAGGCTAAACGCATCACCCAGTTACAGGACAAGATCATCAAAGACTTCCCGGAAGTGGATAATGTACTTGGTAAAGCCGGACGCGCCTATACTGCCACAGACAATGCGCCCATCAGCATGATCGAAACGATCATCGTGCTGAAGCCAAAAAGTCAATGGCGCAGTGGGATGACCAAAGAGAAACTGATCAAGGAAATGAATGAAAAAGTGCAGATACCAGGTGTTGTTGTCGGCTGGACACAACCGATCATCAATCGCATCAATATGTTATCCACCGGTATCCGGACAGATGTGGGCGTTAAAATCTATGGAAGTAACCTTGACAGCATTTATAATATCAGCCGCAAGGTAGAAGCGTCCCTCAAAGGAATTGAGGGTTTGGAAGATCTGTATGTTGAGCAACTCACCGGGGGCAAATATCTTGATATTAAGATCAGGAGGAAGGATGCTGCCCGTTATGGATTGAATATTGACGACGTGAACATGGTTATTGAAAGTGCGTTGGGCGGCATGATCCTCACCACCACCGTTGAAGGCCGGGAAAGGTTCAGTGTAAACCTGAGACTGGCGCAGGAATACCGCAATGATATTGACGAGATCAAACGCATTCCCATCCAAACGATGAAGTACGGGGTATTGCCACTTTCTTCCGTGGCGGATGTAAAAGTATCGGAAGGGCCTCCGATGATCAATTCTGAAAATGCCATGCTCAGGGGCACAGTGCTTTTCAATGTGCGGGGAAGGGATATGGGTAGCGTGGTAAACGATGCCAAAAAAAGGATAGAAGAAACCTTCAAACAACTTCCCCAGGGTTACTATATAGACTGGAGCGGCCAGTATGAGAACCAGGTAAGAGCAGAGCAGCGGTTAAAGGTAATCATACCGATTGTGATGCTGATCATCGCCTTCATTCTCTACGTCACCTTTAATTCATTCAAGGCAGTGGCGATTGTGTTTATCAGCGTGCCGGTGGCGCTGATGGGCGGTGTATATTCCCTGTACTACTATAATGTCAATTTCTCGGTGGCTGTAGCAGTGGGTTTTATAGCATTGTTCGGTGTTGCCGTGGAAACCGGCGTACTGATGATCGCCTATCTGAATGACTCCATCAAAAAGCTTGTAGCAGCTAAAGGGAACGGCCCTGAAAACATCAGCGACGATGATCTGAAAGAAACTTTCCTGCTGGGTGCTACCCAACGTGTGCGGCCACTGCTCATGACCGTATTAGCCAATATACTTGGCCTGATACCCGTAATGACCGCTACAGGAACCGGTAGTGATGTGATGAAGCCAATTGCGATTCCCTTTGTATTCGGCCTGATCACCTCCACGCTGTTTGTCCTGATTGTACTGCCGGTAATCTATAATCTTTTAAAAGAATGGGAACTGAAAAAGCATGGCAAACTGGTGGTGCTTGAAATCAAAGACTAAAACCCGGATTCATGAAAAGTAATAAGCTATATACAATCTTCCTGCTGCTGATCGCTTCTGTAAATGTTGCGGCACAAGACAGCGTGAAGCTGAGCATGCAGGAAGTTTTTACCGCTATAGACAAATCCTATCCACAGCTTCAGTATTACGACGCTAAAATAGCTTCCATTCGTTCGCTGGTTGACGGTGCAAAAGCATGGATGCCTCCCACCGTGTCACTGGCCTTTGACCGGTTCCCTTACCGGCTTTCCCTGATAAAGGAAATGATGCCCGATAACCAGGCGGGTATGATGGTGTCCGTGCAACAGATGATCCCCAACGCTGCCAAATTAAATGCAAAAAAAGATTACCTCGGTTCCCTGGAAAATGTACAGCGCAATGACGCTGAGTGGCAGCGAAACACCCTGCATTTTACCGCAAGGCTTTATTATTACCGCCGGTTTATTGCCGAAAACAAACTAAGGACCATTCAACAATACCGCGACCTGCTCAAAATACTGATCCAAACAGCAAAGGATAAATACACCTATAACCAGTCTGACCTGCCGGCAATATTCAAGGGGGAAGCCGCGCTGAGCGAACTGGAAAACATGGAAACGATGAGCCTGGCACAGATCGCGGAAAGCAACATCGGCCTTAATACCCTGATGAGCCGTGACGTGAATGCCCCGTTTGCCATTGACACGCTCTTGCTGCCTGTTGACTACCGGGCAGATTACCTGATGGTCAATGATACCTCAGCACTTTTGAGAAACGACATTCTTTCTATGGAGAGCCGCATCAGTTCTATGAAATTCAATCAGAAATGGGCCGCTACCGGTTCCCGGCCCGACTTCGGTGTGCAAATATCACACGGGCAGATGTTCGGCATGCCTAACCAGTTCTCCATCATGGGAATGATGACCATTCCCATAGTGCCCTGGTCATCGAAGATGTACAAGTCCGATGTACGGTCTATGGAGTTTGAGATTGATGCCATGCGGCAAGAAAAATCAACCATGCAGCTCATGGCCACACAAATGGTAAGGGAAAAGATCACCATGTTGATCTATGAGACGAGGCAGTTGGATAACTATGATAAAAATGTAGTGCCTTCCTACAAAAAGAACCTGGAAAGTAACCTATTGGCCTATCGCCAGAACACAGGTAACTTCTTTGTACTGCTGGATGCATGGAACATGCTGCTCATGAAGGAACTTGAACGTACCGATAAATTGGGACAGGTGTTTACGATACAATCTGAATACGAATATCAACGGGAAATAAAATAGCATGTGTAATCATAATCAACATACCAGCTTCAGCGGGCACAAAAGCCGGGTATATTTTATATGCATCGCGTTTGCTTTTGTGTTGCTTGCCTGCAACAATCGCAGCGCAGATCACGGTGCCCATTCCGGCGGCACAGCAGATCATGCCACCATGAAGGACAGCAGCGGCATGAAAATGAGCGGGGTAAAGGATAGCAGCAACGCCCATGCTGCGCATGGCAGTATGGCCGGTATGGATATGCCCGGTGAACAGGCGTCCACTGATACGATAGCGGATGAAACGTACTGGAATACACTGCCGACCAACCGAACCGTGATCTCTACCCAACAGGCAATCGAACCGCTTGACCAACCGGCGAATTTTACGGTTCACGGTAACGGGTATATTGACTTTGACTACAGGCGCAACCGGAAAGTACCCGTTCGCGTTGGCGGCAGGATTGAAAGGCTGTATGTAAAATACAATTACCAGTATGTGCGCAAAGGCGAAAAGATACTGGAACTCTACAGCCCCGACATAAGCACCTATATCGAAGAATTGCTTTACCTGCAAAAGTCTTCCGGCGACAGTATCCTCGCGGGCAGGGCCAGGCAAAAGCTCTTATTGCTCGGGCTTACCTCCAGCCAGGTAAAACAGATTGAAAAATCAGGGGAAGCGCCTTATACCATAGCCATTTACAGCCCTTTTGAAGGATTTGTGCTTTTTGACCCATCGGCACCGTCAGCTATGGCCGGAGGCGCAGGTAATGACGCAGGAATGGGTGGTGGAATGGCTGGCAGTACTGGTTCATCGGCGGTAAGTCCGGCTACGCGGTTAAGCGATAACAGCATTCGCGAAGGGATGTACGTGAGTAAAGACCAGACCCTTTTTTGGATCAATGATTTCAGGGAAGCCTGGGGCATAGTGGCATTTACCAAAGAGAATGAAAAGTATATCCGCAAAGGCCAACCGCTGTCCGTTACCAGTGAGCTGATGCCGGAAAAGACCTTTACAACCCCTGTTCAATTCCTGGAGCTGGTGTATCAGCGCGGGCAAAAATTCAGCCAGGCAAGGGTGTATTTACCCAATACTTCGGGGATACTTAAACAAAATTCCCTGATCACAGCCACGGCATCCGTAACGGCCAGTTCCCTTACGGTTCCGGCAGGCAGTGTCTTTTATCTTGGAAAGGTAGCCATTGTGTGGGTGCGGGCCGGTGTCACAAAGGACGGAAGCAACATCTTCCAGTCAAGGGTGGTACGGATCGGTCACCGGGACCACGAACGGGTCGAAATACTGCAAGGACTGCAAAAAGGAGAATGGATAGCCAGGGATGCTGCTTACCTCGCAGACGGGGAGACAATTATCAAATATTAATGCTGTAGGTATGAACAAGAAAATATGGATGATCATTACTGCGCTACCGCTCATTGTTTCCATTGCTTCATGCACCGGAAAGGATGGGGATGCACAAAAGCCGGAACATAGCCAACATGGCGCGGACGGGCCGGCGCCGGAACAAATGGAGATGGTGACGCTTTCAAAACGGGACGAACAGTATGCCAACATTGCGGTGGACACGGTGAAGAGGCAGGCTATTTCGGAATATACCACCCTGGTAGGCGCTACCAGCATTGACGAACGTAATGTAAGTGTTGTCACATCACGCATCAGGGGAAGGCTGGAAAAATTATTTGTCCGCAATCCGCAGGAAAACATCAGCAAGGGCATGCCCTTATATGCCATCTACAGTGAAGAGTTATTGTCTGATGAAAATGAATTGCTCAATGTACTGCGGCAGGAGGTGCAACTCGCCGATATGAAGCAGGTAATGGCGCAACTGGTGGAAGCGGCGAGAAAAAAATTACTATTGTGGGGATTATCGAGGGATCAAATCACACAGATCGAACAAAGCGGCGAAGCCTCCCCTTTGATTACCATCCATAGCCCTGTCGGGGGCACGCTGGTTGACCTTTCTGTAAGCGAGGGTCAGTATGTAGAGATCGGAACCCCGCTTTTCCGGTTGGCAGACCTGTCACAATTATGGATCGAAGCCCAGATGTACACGGGTGAACTCAGGTGGTTAACGGAACAGCCCATCATTACTGCGGATTTTGATGCTTATCCCAACCAGGTATTTTCCGTTACGCCGGTGTTCGATAATCCTTCCGTGGAACCAGATCAAAAGATCAGCCTTGTAAGATTTCTGATCGGTAACAAAAGCGCTTCGCTAAAGCCGGGTATGATGGCATACGTCAACATTAAACGGAATCAAAAATATACGATGGTCATTCCCAAGTCGTCCATCCTGGTCGGCAACATGGTAACGGCATGGGTGAAAAAAGGCGATGGCATGTATGAAAACCGGGTCATTCAATTAGGCATTCAGAATAAAAAGGAAGTGGAGGTGACCGGTGGCCTCAAGGAGGGCGAACTGGTGGTAACCAGTGGCGCTTACCTGTTAAACAGCGCATTGGTGCTGAAGAAGGGCACCGGCATGGAGGGAATGAAGATGTAACAGCGTCTCCAAAGCGCCAACAACAAAAAGAAAATGTTGCGCTGGACTTCATTGCCAAAGAAAACTTGAGACAGACAGGTGCGGATAATTTGTAAACAGTCACTAAAACCGAGCACGTCAGTAATACTGCTTTGACTTAATAAATAAGATATGTTACTACAAGAATTTAATAAAGTGAGCAAACCCTGGTCAGTTGACCGCTCAACCATCCTGGATGAACTGGATACCACGCAGGAAGCCGGGCTTACTGCGGCGGAAGCCGAACGCAGGCTTTCCATTGCAGGATATAACAGGATTGAATCGGGGAAAAAAGTAAGCCCGCTCATGATCCTGGTCAACCAGTTTATCAGCCCGTTTGTGCTGTTGTTGGCCATTGCTGCAGGGCTGTCGTTTTTCTTCCAGGAATGGCTCGATGGGATTGCCATCATCGCCGTGATCGTGATCAATGCCGTCATCGGATTTTTGATGGAGTTTCAGGCAGAACGCTCAATGGAAGCCTTAAAAAAACTAACCACCGTACCGGCCCGCGTGCTGCGAGATGGGACACTTGGTGCAATATCTTCCGAGGAGCTGGTACCGGGTGATATTCTATTTGTGGAAGGCGGAGACATGGTTACAGCAGATGCCAGGCTGATCAGTTCGGCTCAGTTACAATCGGATGAATCCGCACTTACCGGCGAGTCCTTGCCGGTGGAAAAACAGACCGGCCAATTGCTGGAAACAGTTCCCCTGGCCGAACGGGACAATATGTTGTACAAAGGCACTTTTGTAACAAAAGGAAATGGTTTTGCCGTTGTGGTGCGCACCGGCATGGCCACCGAGTTGGGAACCGTTGCCCGCATGGTGCAACAGGCGCAGCAATCGGCTACACCGCTTGAAAAGAAAATACAGAAGCTCAGTAAGAACCTGCTATGGATCACTGTGGGGCTTTTGGTTGCCATATTTACTGCCGGGATATTAAACGGGAAGGATTTTGTACAGATGCTCGAAACATCCATTGCACTTGCCGTTGCCGCAATTCCTGAAGGGCTGCCCATCGTTTCCACGTTAGCGCTGGCATTCGGCATGTTACGGATGGCCAGGCACCAGGTCATCGTAAAGAAGCTGTCATCGGTGGAAACCCTGGGTGGTACCAACGTGATCTGCACCGATAAAACCGGGACACTTACACAGAACAAAATTGAAGCGGCCTACATTGAATTTAAGGAGGGCGGCTCCCGCATAGAAGTGGACGTTGCAGGCTGTGTGATACGCTTTAAGGATAATGATCAGTTGCCCCATTACCCGGCCTATGGGCATTTGCATCGGATTGCTGCCCTGTGTAACACCGCAACGTATCAGTATGATGCTACCTCGGCCAAAGAATCAGGTGACCCGCTGGAAGTGGGACTACTCAAAATGGTCTATTGTTCACCCGTTAAACCGGATGAATACCAGCGGGCTTTTTCAAAAATAAATGAAGTGCCTTTTTCTTCCGATACGAAGGTCATGGCTACCCTTCACCACAAAGACAGTGACTATTATGTAGCCGCAAAAGGAGCAGTGGAAGAACTATTATCCTGCTGTTCATCCGTACTGGAAGGAAGTGATGTTGTTGCACTGACTGAAGAAAGAAAAACAACATGGCTATCCAATGCTGAAAAGCACGCGCAATCCGGGTTAAGAATGCTTGCTTTTGCTTTTAGAAGCGCTGATACGGAAGAAGAAGATTTCTTGCATCATCTTACATTGGTAGGCGTGGTCGGCTTTTTAGATCCGCCCCGCCCCGAGGTACGTGCAGCCATTCAGGAATGCAGATCAGCAGGCATAAAAGTAGTGATGATCACCGGAGACCACCCGGCCACCGCTAAGAACATTGCCATGCAATTGGGGCTGGCAGAAGAAAGCGATGAGGTAGTTCACGGAAACAGCATGAAGCCCTACGATCAACTGACGCCGGAGGACAAGCAAAAGTGGCTGCAATCCCCCGTATTTGCGCGTGTATCTCCGGAACACAAGCTGGACCTGGTGACCCTGTTCCAGGCAAATAAAATGGTCGTAGGGATGACCGGCGACGGCGTGAATGACGCTCCGGCCCTGAAGAAAGCAGATATCGGTATTGCAATGGGACAAAGGGGTACGCAGGTAGCGCAGGAAGTAGCAGATATGGTCCTGAAAGATGATGCCTTCTCATCCATCGTCCTGGCCATCAAACAGGGACGGGTAATTTTCGATAATATCAGGAAATTTGTGATCTACCTGCTTTCCTGCAATCTCAGTGAACTGCTGATCATTGCCACTGCATCCATTCTGAATTTGCATTTTCAGCTTTTTCCGCTCCAGATACTTTTCATCAATCTTGTAACAGATGTATTGCCGGCGCTTGCCCTGGGTGTCACCGAAGCGCCTGCGCATATCATGCAGCGAAAACCTTATTCGGCCGGTACGCTGATCATTGATAAAAAAAGATGGACAGCCATTTTTGCCTATTCTACGGTGATCTCCATTACCACCATCGGTGCGGTACTTACCAGTCACGAGTGGCTGCACAAGCAGGAAGGTTGGAACGGTGAGCTGTGTAACAATATGCTTTTCTATACCCTTATTTTTTCGCAGATACTCCACGTCTTTAATATGTCATTTGAAAAGGGCGTTGCATTTTATAAATCAGAAGTGTTCCGCAACAGGTATGTATGGTATGCAGTGCTGGGATGTATAGTTATAGCGTTGCTCTCTTACTTCGTTGTTCCTTTAAGAAAAGTCCTTGAAGTTTCAATTTACGGATGGCAGGATTGGTCAATCGTCATTGTGTTCTCCTTTCTTTCACTCATTATCAACCAGGCTTTAAAAAGAAGCCGCTGGATTATATGAGCTGTGAACGGATAACAGGTTGTAAGCAACCTTAAAGACAACAGCAAAAACTCAATAGCACATGCGGGATAACAACAGAAATATAAATGTTACAAAGGCATCGGGTATCAGGGTGCCCTTCAATAAGAACAAATTGAAACAGTCGCTGCTCCGCTCAGGAGCCAGCGGCCAGCAGGCTGAGGGTATTGCCAATGAAATTGTGAACAGGCTGGTAGATAATATGTCTACTAAGGAAATCTACAGGAAAGCTTTCCGGTTATTGAAAGACAGGTCGCGTCCAATGGCTGCAAGGTATAAACTGAAGCGTGCGCTGATGGAATTGGGACCTTCGGGTTTCCCCTTTGAGCAGTTTGTAGCTGAATTACTGACATACAAAGGGTATAAAACTGAAGTTGGCGTAACCATACAGGGGCATTGTGTGAAGCACGAAATAGATGTTATAGCTGAAAAGGATGACCAGCACTTTATGATCGAGTGCAAGTTTCATAATCAACAGGGTTATATATGCGATGTCAAGATTCCCCTGTACATACAAGCCCGGTTCCTGGATGTGGAGCGCCAATGGAAACAGATCGACGGGCATGACAAGAAGATCCATCAGGGCTGGGTGGTTACCAACACGCGTTTCTCAGACGATGCCGCCCAGTATGGCAGGTGTATGAAAATGAACCTGGTCAGTTGGGATTATCCTAAAAATAACGGCATAAAAGACTGGATCAACCTGTCTGGTCTCCATCCCATAACAAGTCTTACCACGCTCACCGGAAAGGAAAAGCAAGCGCTGCTCAACAGGAAGATTGTTTTATGCAAGGCCCTGCACCATGGTGAGGGTATTTTGGAAAGCATCGGCGTAAGACCTCCCAAGTTGCAAAAGGTGTTGGAAGAATGTGCTGCACTATGTCAAGCGCTTGAAAAATCATATAGATACTAATACAACAGATATGGAAAAATCAGGTTTAAAAATACAATTTTTAGGTGCTGCGCAAACAGTAACCGGCTCCAGGCACCTTGTTTCCGCTTATGGCAAAAACATACTGGTGGATTGCGGCATGTTCCAGGGACTAAAGGAACTCCGGCTGCTTAACTGGCAACCGCTCTCTTTTCCTGCTAAAGACATTGATATCGTTTTACTGACGCATGGGCATTTAGATCATACCGGTTTCCTCCCGCGTCTTGTAAAGGAAGGTTTTTCAGGAAAGATCATCGCTACGGCCCCTACAGTCCAGATTGCGGAAATTATTTTAAAGGACAGCGCAAAAATCCAGGAAGAGGATGCCTTGCGGGCTAATAAGCATAAATACACTAAGCATAGCCCCGCTGTTCCGCTTTACGGGCTGCAGGATGTGGACCGTACACTGCCGCTTTTTCAGACGGCGCCATTGAACCAGTGGGTGCCGTTTGGTGAACAGATCAGTTACAGGTTCAGGTATAATGGACATATCCTGGGAGCAACCTTTATCGAGCTGCGGATCGGGGAGAAAACGATTGTGTTTTCAGGCGATATCGGCCGCAAACAAGATCCGCTGCTTTTCCCACCGGAAAAACCTGAGAAGGCGGATATCCTGTTTATCGAATCGACCTATGGTGACCGGCTCCACCCGAAGGAACCGGCAATGGATATTTTAGAACGCATTATCATTCGGGCTGCATTAAAAAAAGGCACCATCGTCATACCAAGTTTTGCTGTTGAGCGCACACAGTTGCTGATGTACCTGTTCTGGCAGTTGAAACAAAAAGGCAGATTGCCCGATATACCGATTTACATGGATAGCCCGATGGGGAAAAATGTACTGGAGGTATTTCACAAAAATGGCACCTGGCATAAGCTGTCTGTCGAAGAATGTTCGCAAATGTGCGATACGATCCGGCGTATAACAACGCTGGAAGAAACAACTGCACTGATAAACAGCAAGCAGCCGAAAATTGTGATCGCAGGAAGTGGTATGGCAACCGGCGGACGGGTATTGAGCTACTTTGCAAAGTACCTGGGCGATACGAATGCCACGGTACTGCTGGTGGGCTACCAGGCAGCGGGAACACGGGGCCGCGCTTTACTGGAGGGCGCAAAGGAAGTTAAGTTGTATGGCAAATATTTCGCGGTCCGCGCAGCCATAGAAAACATCGAAGGCTTATCCGGCCATGCTGATCAGCAGGAACTCATTGAGTGGCTGCAAGAGCTGAAGCAACAGCCTGAAAAGATATTTATCGTACATGGAGAGCCGCCATCTGCAAAGGCGCTCAGGGATAAAGTGAAAGAGGTTTACGGATGGACATGCGAAATACCGGCATTAAATGACACCATAACAATCAATGAATAAATGGAACATCATCATTCCTACAACACGTTAAGGGTTAAATCTATCGGTATTGATACGTACCGGGAGAACATTGTCTACATGCGTGCTGATTGCCACATATGCCAGTCAGAAGGCTTTACAGCACTCACCCGCATAGTGATACACCACCATGAAAAAACCATTGTAGCGACCCTCAACGTGGTTCACTCAGATCTGCTTGCCGTGGATGAAGCGGCATTGTCAATGGAAGCTATGAAAAGGCTGGGCGTTGTTGATGGGGACTGTCTCACGTTCTCCCACCTGGAGAACATCAATTCCCTGAGCTATGTACGGGCAAAAATGTATCACGATCAACTGACGGAGCAACAGTTCAACGAGATCATGAAGGATATCGTTGCAGGGAAATATTCTAACATTGAACTGGCTGCGTTTATTTCAGCCTGTTCTGACGATAACCTTTCAGTACCTGAGATCATCGGGCTTACAAAGGCGATGATCAATGCAGGACAAAGTATCTCCTGGGAAAAATCCGTGGTACTGGACAAGCACTGCGTGGGCGGACTGCCCGGTAACCGTACCACACCTATTGTTGTCAGCATTGTTGCCGCAGCCGGGCTGACGATTCCAAAAACCTCATCAAGGGCCATTACTTCCCCCGCAGGAACTGCCGACACGATGGAAGTGATAGCACCGGTTGACCTGGATATGGATGAGATCAAAAAAGTGGTTGAAAAAGAAAATGGCTGTATTGTGTGGGGCGGTGCTGTAAAACTAAGCCCCGCAGATGACATATTGATTTCAGTGGAGAAATCGCTGGACGTAGACAGCCAGGGGCAGATGATTGCCTCCGTACTGTCAAAAAAATCGGCAGCCGGTGCCACGCACGTGGTCATAGATCTCCCGGTCGGTAAAACAGCCAAAGTACGCACGCATGAAATCGCCCTCCAACTGCAACATGATTTTGAATCGGTGGCACAGGCCATTGGCCTGCAATTACAGGTCATTATCACCGATGGACAACAGCCGGTAGGAAGAGGTATTGGTCCTGCATTGGAGGCAATGGATGTGCTGGCTGTTTTGCGCAACGAGAAAACGGCTCCAACGGATTTGAAGGAAAGGGCTATTACGCTTGCAGGTGCGCTCCTGGAATTATCGGGCGAATATGCACCTGGAACCGGTAACAATATGGCCAGAAGCATTCTTGAAACCGGAAGTGCCTGGGCAAAATTCCAGGCCATTTGTCAAAGTCAGGGCGGTTTCAGGGAACCTGCATTTGCACCCTACCATTTTGAAGTCTGCTCGGACAAGGAGGGCGTTGTTACCGCAATAGACAATCGTAAACTGGCGCGGGTAGCGAAGCTGGCAGGAGCGCCGCAGTCGGCCTCAGCCGGCATCCTGTTCAATGCGCCCCTCGGCAAACAGGTGAGCGTGGGCGACACGCTGTTTACCCTGTACGCCCATACAAAAGGAGAACTGGAGTACGCCCTTACTTATTTAAAAACAGATAACATCATTACTATCGAATAAAAAAATCAAAACAATGGAAACAACATTTAAAGATAAAGTAGCCATAGTGACCGGGGGAAGCTTTGGCATTGGCAGGTCAGCCGCCATAGGTTTTGCCAAACGGGGAGCCAAAGTAGTTATTGCCGACTGGGTGGAAGATACTGAAACACTCCATCTTATTCAGGCTTTAGGAGGTGAAGCCCTGTTTGTAAAATGCGACGTATCCAGCACCGAAGAGGTCAGGGAAATGGTGGCTACAACAATTAAATCCTTTGGCCGCCTGGATTATGCTTTCAACAATGCCGGTATTGAAGGGGTTACTGCCATCACCCATGAATGCACGGAAGAGAACTGGGAAAAAACCATTGGGATCAACCTGAAAGGTGTCTGGCTTTGCATGAAATATGAGATACAGGAAATGCTGAAGCAGGGAAAAGGCGCTATCGTGAACAATGCTTCCATCGCCGGGCTGGGCGGATTCCCCGGATCTCCCGCTTACGTGGCAAGTAAACACGGCGTACTCGGTCTGACCAGAACTGCTGCGCTGGAATATGCCAAATCAGGTATCCGGGTAAATGCAGTTTGTCCGGGAGTTATTCAAACCCCGATGATCGACCGTTTTACCGGAGCGGATCAGGAAACCGTGAAGCAGTTTGAGAGCATGGAACCGATAGGCAGAATGGGACAGCCGGAAGAAGTGGCCGAGGCCGCTATCTGGCTGTGTGCTGATGCCGCTTCCTTTGTGACCGGCAACGCTATGACCGTTGACGGCGGTTGGGGCGCTCAGTAACACAGCGGTTAACCTGAACTGCTGCCAGCAAAGCATACTGTTATAGAAAATGATCTTTATTTTTTTAAAACTATTGAGTCAATGAAACCCATTGTATTTGCCCTACCGGGAAACGAAACATTTGCACAGCAACTTGCTACAGCTTTAGAAGCTGATACCGGGGAAACCACCATACGCAATTTCCCTGATGGGGAAACATACGTCCGCGTATTGACCGATGTAAATGGCAGGGAGGTGATCTTGGTCTGTACGCTTGATCACCCTGATGGCAAATTGCTGCCATTATATTTTCTTTCTCATACGCTAAAATCGCTGGGCGCAAAATGCACCTGTATTGTAGCCCCGTATCTTGCCTACATGCGGCAGGATAAGGTCTTCCATCCAGGGGAGGGAATAACCTCTGCATATTTTGCCAAACTGATTTCCGGTTTTGCAGAAAGACTTTTTACGATTGATCCGCATTTACACCGCAGAACTTCAATGGCCGAAATTTATTCGGTTCCCTGCATGGTACTGCACGCATCAACTCTTATTTCGGATTATATCCGCGATCATATCGGCAATCCCCTGTTGATAGGGCCTGATAGTGAAAGCGAGCAATGGGTTTCGCAGGTAGCTAAAGATGCCAATGCTCCTTACATAGTGCTGGAAAAAGTAAGAAAGGGCGATACGGAAGTAAATGTAACCGTTCCGCAGGTTGAAAAATACAAGGATCACACCCCGGTATTGGTGGATGATATCATTTCCACTGCACGTACCATGATAGAAACGGTGAATCACCTGAAAAAAGCAGGAATGAAGCCGCCGGTCTGTATTGGTGTACATGCCGTTTTTGCCGGTAACGCTTATGAGGAACTCCAAAATGCCGGAGTAGACAGCATTATTACCTGTAATACTATTGCGCATGCCTCCAATGCACTGGATGTAACAGCACTAATGGCTGCTTCCCTAAACAAGATTTTCCTTTCGTAACTTTGGCAAGGATAATCGTAACAAATTCAATGTCTGTAAATGAACCCTTTAGTATGGTTACCTTATTTATCAAGAACATGGTTTGCGACCGCTGTGTACTGGTCGTAGCCGGTGAGTTAAAGAAAATTGGCATAAATGCCCAAAAAATCACGTTGGGAGAAGTGACCCTTGAAAAGGAACTTACGGCCGATCAAAAGGAGCAGCTTCATCAAGCTTTACTTGACCTGGGGTTTGAACCTATAGACAGTAAGAAGGGACGCATCATTGAAAAAATAAAAACGGTGATCATAAACATGGTACATCATAGCGACCATGATGAAAAAACCAATTTATCCGATTTATTAAGCAAAGCGTTGCATCATGATTACAATTACCTGTCCAATCTGTTTTCGGAAGTGGAAGGTATCACTATTGAAAAATACTTTATCGCTCAAAAAATTGAGAAGGTTAAAGAATTACTGGTGTACGACGAGCTTTCATTAAGTGAAATTGCTTTGCGTATGAATTACTCCAGTGTTGCCTATCTGAGCAACCAATTCAAAAAAGTTACCGGTCTTACGCCAAGCCATTTCAGACAAATCAGGGAAGAAAAGCGGAAACCGTTGGATAAAGTCTAATTTTATAGGGTAAAACAAATTGGTGTTACGAAGTAGCGGCCTTCCGCAAATGACAAAAGCAAAAGATGGACTGGTGTTTCTTCCCATGTTTTTCTCCTATCTCCACCGCCAATAAAAGGATTGTTTTGCAGGATCTGTTACCTGGCTATATCGAAAAAGCTGGATGTAAAAATGTGGAAGAAACACGCTATTTTAATACCCTGTTCGGTACCGTAAAACTCATTAAAGCCATCAAAGATGAATAGCCATCTTCATTCAATCATCCAACAGTATAAAGCTGACAGGGAATCAGTTTATAATACCTGGTTTACTAATAACGAAGAACGTTTGAAAGCATTCCGCTCCATCCGCAGAGGCGTACAGCAGATAGTGGATGATATTAAAAACAAGAAATTCGGAAATGATTTTAAAGGATCTTCTCTTGAATTTGTGCTCACCTGTATAACCGAACAAAAGCAGGTGTTTGAGGGAGCTGCGCACCCCTTCTATTGGAAGCCCAAGCTGAGAATCCCCGACATTTACGAAAATGAAACAAATAAGCAGCACTTTGGCCAGTTCCTTGAAAATTGCCTGAATGCAAAAGCAGAGGCGCAAATCATTAAAGAAATTATCCGGCTGGACAGCTACAAGATAAAAGGACTGGGGCCTGCCGTATCGAACATTCTTTATTTCCTGCATCCCACCATTGTACCACCCTTTAATACAGCCATCCTGAATGGATTCAATTATCTGTTCAAAGACAGGAAGAAATTAGGAAGTTGGAGCGAGTACCTGGCGCTGCGGGAAGTGTTGATCGATACCAATAAGCAATACCGCTCGGAACTTTCGCTGGATTTGGGAGCGATTGCAGGATTGCTTTTTGAAATAGGCACCCAAAAAATCATATTGGGTACAGATGAATATTTGTCAGAACCAGAGAGAAAGAAATTGGAAAAGCTGATTGAAAAAAGACGAGAAGAAGTAGAACATGAAAAACAGGAAGAGGATCTGCATACAGAAATGCAGTATCACTTACTAAAAATTGGTCACGCTTTGGGGTATGATGTCATTGCAGCTTCCAATGACCGCTCCAAATCACATTGCGGCAACAATTTTTCTTTTATTTGTTTGCAGGCATTTCCGGAGATTGATTTAGACCGGGAAACATTGAATACCGTAAAACTGATTGATGTATTATGGTTTCAAAAAGCAACCAATAATGTCATTGCTGCCTTTGAGGTGGAAAAAAGTACCAGCATCTATTCCGGTATCTTACGGCTTACAGATTTGAGTTACACGATCGCCGATGATGACGAAGTATTTTATCTGATCGTACCCGATAAAAGAGAAAAAGATGTGGTGGGGCAATTGTCACGGCCGGCCATAAAACAGAACAAGGTAATGATCAAGTATATTCTTTTTTCCGATTTGCGCCAACATTGCGACGCGCTCTGCAAATTTGGCGACAGCCACCTGATCATGGAAAAAATTGCAAGAAACGTGGCAACCAGGTAAGCCTGCTCTACACCCAGTCATTGTAAACAAATCAGGGAAGATAAACGCAAATCGTTGGATCAGGTGTAAACTTATAAATCAGTTCCTAATAATGCCCTTCCGGTTGTGCTATTATGTCAAACGATTTGGATACAACTAAAAGCAGTTGGACACATGCAGATGAAGATACTTATATAGCGGTGTGTCCACTAATGATATTGCCGCCCACACCGGCTTACCGTTCCCTGAGTGCCGGGTTAAGCACTCCTGTAAAGTTCTCCAATCGTTATAAAGGCGACATCAAAGCAGCAACATTTTCTATGCAGCAGGCAGAAGTGCAGTACCAACAGGTAGTACAGCAAATCCAGGTAGAGGTTACGCAAGCCTTCATTAACTACCAGGCTGCCCAAAAGCAAGTGCAGCAGTTCGACAATGGAATGCTAACGGATGCAAAAGAAGTTTTAGAGGGCAAGATCTACAGTTACAAGCGTGGTGAAACTTCTTTGCTGGAAGTATTAAATGCCCAACGAACCTATAATGATGTACAACAGATTATTACCAGGCGCTGCTGAACTATGCCTCCGCCCTGATCAACCTGGAAAGGTCGGCCGGAATCTGGGACATACATTAGCCCGGAGACTTAGCCGTATAGCACGCCAAATCCAATTATCTTATCATGTATCATCGGGCTAAAAAATTATTACGCTACATTCTCAAAAAAAATGTTTATATATTTGCAACGACAAAATGAAAAAGATTTTCCTTTTCATATTAGCCTTTACTTACTTTGCCTCTACTTCAGGCGCTACCCTGCATTTGCATTATTGTATGGGCAAAATGGTAGAATGGAGTGTATCAGACAATGAAGAGGAAAACTGCCCGATTTGCGGCAGCGACAAGGGCAAAATGGTGGAAAAGGGCTGCTGCAAGGATGAACACAAGCAGCTCAAAATTACCAATGATCACAGCATAACAGAAACGGCTTTCCAGGGATTGTATTTGATGGCGGTAGCCTTGCCTGATTCTTTCATTGACATTCCAGCTATCACCTTTTCTTCTATTACTGAGGAAAATCCCACCAGTAACGCACCACCCTACAGCACCGGAACTCCGATCTACAAGCGAAATTGCGTTTTCCGTATTTAGACTCCGCTCCACATTTTGAGCCTGACAGTATGCTGTTGGGCTAAAGGCATTTCTATCCACCGCTGATCTACCATCAGCATTACTTATCGTTCCTTATTTATCATTTATGGTACATCGTATTATAGAATGGTCGCTGCGCAACCGTTTCATCGTGTTAGTCCTGGCGGCAGCTTTTTTTGCGTGGGGCGTTTTTGCTGTTAAAAACAACCCCATAGATGCCATTCCCGACCTTTCCGAAAACCAGGTCATCGTTTTCAGCGAATGGATGGGACGGGGACCGCAGTTGATCGAAGACCAGGTAACCTACCCGCTGGTTACCAATTTACAGGGCCTTCCTAAGATCAAGTACGTGCGGGGCACGTCCATGTTCGGCATGAGCTTTATTTACATCATTTTTGAAGACAACGTAGACATTTATTGGGCAAGGGAACGGGTGCTGGAACGGCTTAGCACTATTTCCCGCAACCTGCCGCCAGGCGTCAGCCCGCAGTTAGGCCCCGATGGTACCGGCGTTGGGCATGTCCTGTGGTACACCCTCGATGCACCGGGCATGGATCTCGGTGAACAAAGAGCCTTGCAGGACTGGTATATCAAGTTCGCGCTGCAAAATGTACGAGGCGTAAGCGAGATCGCTTCCTTTGGCGGGTTCCAAAAGCAGTATCAGATCACGCTCGATCCCAACAAGCTTTTATACTATAAACTTGCTGTAAGTGATGTCATCAGCGCCGTTCGTGCCAATAACAACGAAACGGGCGGCAGTAAGTTTGAGTTAAGTGATATCGGCTATGTGATCAAGACCTCCGGCTATTTACAGTCCATCGGGGAAATCCAAAACATTGCCGTAAAAAGCAGTAACGGTATTGCCGTTAAAGTATCGGACATAGCCAGTGTGCAAACTTCCGGTGAAACAAGATTAGGGATTTTTGACCAGAATGGCGAAGGAGAACGGGTCGGCGGCATTGTGGTCATGCGCTATGGCGAAAATGCCGCGGAGGTAATTGAAAACGTGAAGGCCAAAATGCAGGAAGTAGCCAAAGGCTTTCCAGAAGGGGTAAAATTTGATATTGTTTATGACCGTGGCCAACTAATAAAGCAATCCATTTCCTCCGTCAAAGGCACACTTATCGAAGAGATCATAGCGGTTTCATTGATCGTTATCATCTTCCTGTTTCACTGGCGCAGTGCGCTGAGCATTATTATTCAAATTCCCGTCACCATTGCCATCAGCTTCATCCTGCTCAACGCTTTTGGTATTTCCTCTAATATCATGTCGCTTACCGGTATCGCATTGGCCATCGGGGTAATTGTGGATAATGGCATTGTGATGAGTGAAAATGCTTACAAGCACCTGGCAGACCGCTACGCACATTGGCAACAAGAACAAAAAGACAATCCTCAATTATGATCTGGCACAAAAAAAATAAAAAAGCAAAAGAAAAATGGATCACCGAGGAAGAGCGGTTATCCATTATTGAAAAATCCAGCAAGCAGGTATCCAGGGGTGTCTTCTTTGCCACGGTTATCATCATTACTTCTTTTCTTCCGGTGTTTTTACTCACCGGGCAGGAAGGGAAAATGTTTCACCCGATGGCCTACACCAAAACCTTTATACTCATAGTGGATGCGCTATTGGTATTAACCCTTGCGCCGGTGCTGATTTCCTTCTTCATGAAAGGAAAGTTCCGCCCCGACAGTGCTAATCCGGTAAACCGCTTTCTGGAGCGGATCTATACCCCGGTGATCCAATGGGTGATGAAGTGGAGAAAGACCACCCTTGCCATCAATATTCTGGCATTGCTGGTTTCCATTCCCCTGCTCAGAAGTTTGGGCACAGAGTTTATGCCGCCGCTGGATGAGCAAAGCATTTTGTTCATGCCTGTTACGCTACCGGATGTTTCCAACTCCGAGATGAAAAGGATATTACAGGTGCAGGATAAGATCATCAAATCCGTTCCGGAAGTGGACAAGGTGTTGGGGAAGGCTGGCAGGGCCAGTACCGCCACCGATAATTCGCCTATCAGCATGATTGAAACCATCATTATGCTCAAACCGCACAAAGAATGGCGGGAAGGCATCACCAAAGCGAAGATCATTAACGAACTGGACGCCAAACTGCAAATTCCCGGCGTGGTAAACGGCTGGACGCAGCCAATCATCAACCGTATCAATATGCTTTCTACTGGTATCCGCACGGATGTGGGTGTAAAGGTCTATGGACAAAACCTCGATACGATTGCCGTCGTATCAGAGCGGGTAAAAACAGCACTTGAAGGCACGGCCGGTATAGCTGATCTGTATGTTGAACCGATCACAGGCGGCAAATACCTGGCTATTGACACACGCCGGGCAGATTTAGGTCGCTATGGTCTGAGCGTGGACGATGTCAACCAAACCGTAGAAACGGCATTGGGCGGTGCGCCCATCGGGCAAACAGTAGAAGGCAGGCAGCGCTTTAGCATTAATGTACGGCTGGCGCAGGATTACCGCAACAGTGTAGACAACATTAAACGCATACCACTTCGGTCAGCCGGTTTCGGCGAAGTGCCGTTGAGCGCCGTAGCCGATGTAAAATTTGAAGACGGCCCACCCATGATCAACTCCGAAAACGCCTTGCTGCGAGGAGCTGTATTGTTTAATGTAAGAGACAGGGATTTGGGCAGCACGGTAAAAGAAGCAATAGAAAAGCTCAATCAGCAAAAAGGCATTTTACCGGCAGGCTATTTTCTGGAATGGAGCGGGCAGTATGAAAGTTTGATCAGGGGGCAGCAAACGCTGATGTGGATCGCGCCTATTGTGCTGGTGATTATCTTCTTCTCCCTGTACTTCGCCTTTCACTCCATCCGTGAAGCGTTTTTAAGCCTGATCACCGTTCCGTTTGCGTTGATCGGCGGAGCCTATATCATCTATTTCTGGGGCGTCAACCTTTCGGTAGCGGTTGCCGTGGGCTTTATCGCCTTATTTGGTATTGCGGTGGAAACCGGTATCGTCATGGTGATCTACCTCAACGATGCCATGCAGCAATTGATCAAACGCAAAGGCAATTCCAGTGAAGCCATTACCAGGGAAGATCTGCGGGAGTATGTCATTCAGGGTGCCGCCAAAAGGCTGCGTCCAAAGATCATGACGGTTTGTGTTTCGCTGTTTGGGTTGGTGCCGGTGCTGTGGGCCACCGGCGTGGGAACCGATGTGATGAAACCGGTAGTGCTGCCAATGATTGGCGGTGTGTTTACTTCAGCCATTCACATCCTGCTGGTAACGCCGCTCATCTTCTTAATGGCAAAAGAGTACGAATTAAAAAAATACGGAAAACTGGAGGTATATGATGTTCACCATTAAAAAATGTTTGTGGCTGCTCGTACTGCTTCCTTTCAGTGCCCTTGCACAACAAAAGGAAGTGCTGAGCCTGCCCGATGTGCTGCAAAAAATAGACAGCAATAATATCCTGCTCAGAACCTACGGATTAAAAGCGGAAGGATACAAGTACAGCGCCGATGCCGCCACTGCCTGGATGCCGCCGATGGTGGGCTTAGGGTCGTTTATGACGCCTTATCCTTTTCAGAAAATAATGGAGGCCAGGGACAAAGGTTCCCTTATGCTGCGGCTGGAACAGGAAATTCCGAACGGCAAAAAATTGCAGGCGAAAAAAAGATACATCCAGTCGCAGGGCAATGTGGAAAATGCCAATCGTGCGGTAACGCTTAATGAGCTGAAAGCACAGGCAAAATCACAGTATTTTAACTGGCTGGTAGCGTTGGAGAAAATCAGGATCATCCAACAAAACGAAAAAGTGCTGGAGATGATGAAGAAGATTGAAGAGGTACGCTATCCTTACAACCAGTCGCAGCTAAGCACAGTTTACCGGGCAGAAGCATCCATCGAAAAGAACCGCAATATGCTCTTTATGCCACAGAGCGAAATTGCGAAGGCAAAAGCCTATCTGAATGCTTTAATGAACCGTCCGGGCAATGCAGATCTTCAGATAGATACGGTGTATGAACCACGCTTTGTTGCCGCAACATTCTATGACACGGCCAGTCTTGCCACCCAGCGAAAAGATGTGCTGCGGATGAATGAAAGCATCCACGCCATGCAGCTCAATATCGAAGCCATGAAACTGGAACGGAAGCCCTCGTTTCGCATTCAATACGACCACATGTCGCCGTTGTCTTCCATGATGCCACAGGCATTCAGTGTGATGGGCATGGTCTCTATTCCTATTGCGCCGTGGTCAAAAAAAATGTATCAGTCGGAAATCAAATCCATGCGGTCCAATATCCAGGCGATGGAACAGGAACGTGCTGCCATGCTCCAGGAGACACAGGGCATGTTGTACGGCATGCAGGCAGAAATTCAAACGATGCAGCAGCGCATTCAATCCATAGAAGAAAAAGTGATACCGGCATTGCAAAAAACCTTTGATGCCAGCTTCATTACCTACCAGGAAAATAAGCTCACCCTCACAGTGGTTTTGGATAACTGGGACGCCCTGAACATGATGCGACTTGATGTGCTGGACGAAAAACAAAAATTATATCAAATGATCGTCGATTATGAAAAGGAATTATTCAGATAAACTGCTCATCGCGCTGCTGTTCTCACTATTGCTTTTTTCCTGCAAGGAAAAAACAGGAACAGCCACTGCGGATTCAATGCATGCCCACGACAAAGCAACGGCCTATACCTGCCCCATGCACCCGGAAATTGTGCGGGATCATCCGGGTAAATGTCCTATCTGTGGCATGGACCTGGTACCCATGAGCCATTCCAATGAGCTTCATGTAGATAGCAGCATTTTGCCGTTGCTGAAGCCGGTGAACGAACAGGTGGTTTCCGGTATCAGCACGATCACTCCGGACAGCGGCCGCCAGGCTTTTGCCGTCCCGGTGCAGGGCATCGTTACCTATGATATCAGGCACCAGGAAAGCATTTCCAGCCGTGTTGCCGGAAGAATTGAAAAAATGTATATCAGGTACAATTACCAGCCGGTACGCAAAGGACAGCTCATTATGGAAATTTATTCACCTGACCTGGCCGCCGCACAACGAGAATTGATTTACATCAGCAGCAGCGATGACAATGCTTTATTGCTGCAAAGGGCAACGCAACGGCTTAATTTGTTGGGCATGCAAACGGCACAGATCAACCAGGTCATTAAAACCGGAAAGCCTTTGTACCGTGTGCCCGTGTACAGCAGTGTCGATGGTTACATCGTAGAAAAAAAGGTAGCTGCCAACGCATCGCCCGCCAATACGGCGATGCCACCCTCACCCGCCGCCGCTGCAGATGGTATGGGCGCAATGGGCGGTGGTACCGCTTTGTCAAATACTACCGCAGCGCAGCAAGCCATTAATCCAACGCCGGTGCTCATCCGGGAAGGGCAGTATGTTGGTGCCGGAGAAACGGTTTTCACCATTTACAAAAGCAATAGCCTGATAGCAGCGTTTTCGTTTGCCCCTTCCATTGCAGCAACCCTAAAACGGGGTCAACAACTGACGTATCATACCGATGCCAACCCCGGCGATATAAAAACCGGCAGCATTGGCCTGATTGAACCCACGCAGAAAAATGGCGAAAATTTTACGGTAGCACGGGTGTACCTGTCGGGTAGTGATTTAAAGCCGGGGCAGTTACTCACTGCCAATATGCACGTAATAAAAGACGGTACCTACTGGCTGCCTCAAAATGCCGTGCTTCAACTGGGGACAAAAGCCGTGGTATTTAAAAAAGAAAAGGGCGTGTTTATTCCCAGGCAGGTGCAGGCAGGCATCAAAATCAATGACATGATAGAAATAAAAGATTCCATTGGCTATTGGCAGATAGCAAAAAATGCCAGTTTCCTGGTGGACAGTGAAAGCTTTATCAGACTGACATCAAATTATTCAAAATGAACCAGAAAATAAACATCCTCTCCGTTTTCCTACTTGCCGCTATCGCCATGTTGGGCTTGGGTTCGTGTAAAAACAAGGACACGAAAACACAAACGGAAACCACCCAAAAACAAACCTATACCTGCCCCATGCACCCGCAGATCGTAAGCGACAAGCCTGGTAGCTGTCCGATTTGCGGAATGGATCTGGTTCCGTTTGATAAAACCAATGCCGGTGATTTCTTAACGCTTAGCGTCCCACAACAGATGCTGGGAAACATCAATACAGACACGGTGAGAACGGGTTCCTTTTCCTCCTTTAAACAACTAAACGGCAGGCTTGCCGTAAACCCTTCACAAACGGATATGATATCCAGCCGGACAGCGGGCAGAATAGAAGCCCTGTATGTGAAAGAGACAGGCGTTCCGGTGCGTAAAGGGCAGCCCTTGTATAAAATATATTCAGAACAACTCGCAGCATTGCAACAGGAATACCTGGTTGCCGTTGCGCAGGCATCACAGTTTCCGGAAGACAAAAAATTTCAGCAACTCCTGGATGCTTCCCGGCAGAAATTGTTGCTCTATGATCAAAGTGAAGCGCAGGTACACCAGTTAAAAACCAGCAAAAAAACCAGCCCTTATATTACCTATATGGCTCCGGTAGATGGTATTGTTGCTGAAGTGTTGGTTACCGAAGGGCAATATGTAGCAGAAGGTTCCCCCATTATGAGCCTGGAAGGCTACCATAACATCTGGGTAGAAGCAGATCTGTATCCTGCCGAAGCAAGCCTGGTAAAAACGGGTGACCTGGTAAATGTGACCGTAGCCGGCTTTGAGAACGAACCGCAAAAAATGCGGGTTGAATTTATCGCACCGGCCTTACAGGAAGGCAGCCAGTTGCTCACGATCAGGGGCAATATACCCAACCTGCACAACCAGCTAAGAGCAGGCATGCAGGCCGTGGTGGAACTACCTGTGGCCAATACATCCCGAGCCGTCACCGTACCGGTAGATGCGGTCATTCATGACGGTAAAGGCGCTCACATCTGGGTAGAAACAGGTGCCGGAAAGTTTGAACCGAGGATGGTGGAAACAGGTGCCGAAAACGCACTATGGATCGAGATTACATCAGGAGTGCAACCCGGAGAAGTAGTGGTTACAGATGGTGCCTACCTGCTGAGCAGTGAGTTTATCCTCAAAAAGGGAGCAAGCAAGATGCATGACCATTAATGGCGATGGTGCGCCTGTGCGGGTTATTATCAGGCAGGGTGTATTTGCTATGGGCAGGAATTTTGGTTTCAAAATAAACGTGCCACTGAACTTTAACTGGTAACCAGTGAAGAAGTTAAAACAAACAGGCTGTTTCCCGTGCGGATCAGCCTGTTTTTGCTTTGGCAACATGAAACGGAATAGCAGCGAACAGTATCCCTGGCAAGGTTAACCCTGTTCCATGAAATTTTATAAATCAATTCCAAAATTTCGTAATAGTAGCCACTGGCATTATGGTCAAATTTGCATTATTCAATAAAGCAGCAAAATATGACGACAGATAATAATAAAGAAATCATCTATCTGCCTTTGGAAAACGTAGAGAGTGACCATTGCGCATCCATCGTTGACAGGGGGCTGGCACAAGTCAAGGGGATCACCACCCATAAAGTAGAGCTGAACAACCGCAGGGCCGCCATAACGGTAAATGACCATGAGGCAATACCCGAAGCGGTGAAGGCAGTAAAGGATCTCGGGTATAACATTACCACCACTAAGGGAGCTTTTCCTGTCCTGGGAATGACCTGCGCATCCTGTGCAGGAAGTGCTGAAAGTATCGTAAAATACCAACCCGGCGTAGTCAGTGCATCCGTCAACTTTGCTACCGGGAATCTTACCGTGGAATATCTTCCGAATATGACCAGCGCTTCAACGTTGCAAAAAGCGGTACAATCCGTAGGGTACGATTTACTGATTGAAGATGAAACCAGGCAGCAGGAAACATTGGAAGCCATCCACGCCCAAAACTTCAGCAAGCTGAAGACTAAAACCGTATGGGCAATCATCCTGTCTTTACCTGTGGTAGTGATAGGGATGTTCTTCATGGATATACCTTATGCCAACCAGATCATGTGGGCATTCGCTACGCCTGTTGTGGCATGGCTGGGCAGGGATTTCTTTATCAATGCCTGGAAACAGGCCAGACACCGTTCCGCCAATATGGACACGCTCGTGGCGTTAAGTACGGGGATTGCCTATGTCTTCAGCGTATTCAATATGCTGTTTGCTGACTTTTGGCATCACAGAGGGTTGCATGCGCACGTATATTTTGAAGCCGCAGCCGTTATCATAGCATTTATCCTGTTAGGGAAATTGCTGGAAGAAAAAGCCAAAGGAAATACATCATCGGCCATTAAAAAACTGATGGGCTTACAACCTAAAACCGTAATGGTGATCCAGGCCGACGGGTCAGAAAAGCAGACCGCCATTGAAGAGGTAAACCCGGGTGATGTGATACTGGTAAAGCCCGGTGAAAAAATTGCTGTAGACGGTATGGTAACATCAGGCAGCTCGTATGTGGATGAAAGCATGTTAAGCGGAGAGCCGGTCCCGGTACTTAAAAATGAAAACGAAAAAGTGTTTGCAGGAACGATCAACCAAAAAGGCAGCTTCCAGTTTAAAGCAGTGAAGGTAGGTAAAGAGACCATGCTTGCCCACATCATCAAAATGGTGCAGGATGCACAGGGAAGCAAAGCGCCTGTTCAGAAATTGGTAGATAAAATTGCGGGCATTTTTGTTCCGGTTGTCATGGGCATTGCCATCCTGGCCTTTTTGCTGTGGCTGGTGCTGGGTGGCGATGACGGGATCGTACAGGGATTACTGGCAGCCGTCACCGTACTCGTCATTGCCTGTCCATGCGCATTGGGACTGGCCACGCCTACGGCTATCATGGTGGGCGTAGGCAAAGGAGCAGAAAAGGGTATCCTCATTAAAGATGCGGAAAGCCTCGAACTGGCCAAGAAAATAAATGCCGTCGTACTGGATAAAACGGGAACCATTACCGAAGGAAAACCACAGGTAACCGGCATCCAATGGCTGAATAATGACGACGCTGCCAAAAATGTGCTGTTGAGCATTGAAAAGCAATCGGAGCATCCATTGGCAGAAGCAGTGGCAAAACACTATGAAGGGATAGGGACCACCTCTTTGTCCCTGTTCGACAGTATTACGGGTAAAGGGGCAAAAGCCAATCACAACGGCGAAACCTATTTTGTAGGAAATAAAAAGCTGTTGGCAGAAAACAAGATTGCCATTGCCGGCGAATTACAAGACAAAGCTGAAGAATGGGGCAAACAGTCCAAAACCGTTATCTGGTTTGCAAACAGCAAACAGGCTCTTGCTGTCATTGCCATAGCCGATAAGATTAAAGACACATCAGTACAGGCCATCAAAGAAATGCAGGATATGGGCATTGACCTGTATATGCTCACCGGGGATAATGACGCTACCGCAAAATCCATTGCAGAGCAGACAGGCATCAGGCATTACAAGGCCGAGGTATTGCCACAGCACAAAGCCGATTTTGTGAAAGAACTGCAACAGCAGGGTAAAACAGTGGCGATGGTAGGCGATGGCATTAATGACAGCACCGCTTTGGCAACAGCCGATGTAAGTATCGCAATGGGCAAAGGCAGCGATATAGCAATGGATGTTGCCAAGATGACCATCATCTCCTCAGACCTTACCAAGATACCGCAGGCAATACGCTTGTCAAAACAGACTGTAGCCACTATCAAACAAAACCTGTTTTGGGCGTTTATTTACAATGTAATTGGCATTCCGATAGCCGCAGGTATCCTTTATCCTGTGAATGGCTTCCTGCTTAACCCCATGATTGCAGGGGCGGCAATGGCACTCAGCAGCGTAAGTGTAGTCAGCAATAGCCTGCTACTGAAATGGAAAAATAGGTAAGGATAAAACGCGTAATATAACCGTACATAAAAACATACAATGTGCAAATAAATCTACTGGCATTGGGGATATTTGGGTCCAACTTTTAAAAAAGGCAGGGACTTGTTTGCTCATTATCAACGCAGGACACGTAATTAAACTAAATAGAGCCTCAAGCTGGCTAATGGCACAGTTTTTACCCTCCTTACTAAAATCTATGTTATGAAAAAAATTATGCCCATTGCCGCATTGATAATATTCATTCTTGCTGCCTGCAACAAAAATAGTGATGAACTGCGCCTGCAAAGCCATGACGAAAACCGCATGATGGATAGTTTGCACGCCATGATGAGCCGAATGGAAGCTATGCCTATGACCGACGATCCTGAGATCGACTTCGCGAAAATGATGATTATGCACCATGATGGAGCAATAAACATGAGTACCGTTCAAAGCCAGGAAGGACAGAATGACTCTTTAAAGCGGTTTTCTCAAAAGGTAATTAGTGCTCAAACCCTGGAAATACAGGAATTGAAAGATTTCTTAACCACACAGTCAGTAAATAACGCTGTACCGGCCCATTCAGCCGAGCACATGGCCCACATGAAGAAAATGGATCAGATGGCAGATGTTCAGCTTATAACCGGTGATCTGGACAATGACTATGCTACGCTGTTGATTCTACATCACAACAGTGCGATTGAAGACGCAGAAGCCTACATTATGTTTGGCAATAACGCTCAATTGAAGTCGATGGCACAGATGATGATTGACGACCAGACAAAAGAAATTCAAGAGTTAAGCAATTGGATAAAATCAAACAAACGTTGATGGCTACTGATTATTGATAAAAGCGCTGTCACTAAAAAGGAAACTTTATCAAGGTGCATAATAACAACACCGAATTTAGACAGCATGTAAGTACTTCAAAAAACAAAGGCATTAACATCGCAATGGATGTTAGCAGATACCTTCATTTCTTCTGACCTTGCCGAGATCCCGTAAGCCATAAGGTTGTCAGACAAAAGCAAGCCCTGCTTTAGGTATTTCTTTACAATGTAATCAGCTTTCCGGTAACGGAATATATCCGTTAACCGCGTAAGCAGCCTCCTGCTTAACCAAAAGAATGCAGGATCGGAAATAGAACGCTATAGCTTGCGGTTGAGAGGGGAAAAGAAATCCGTAAATCTTATAAATTAAACCCGAAATTACGTAATACAGCCATGCAGCATTTTATGGAAATTTGCAGTATCAGATAACTGTAAAAATTTTTAAGCAATGGAAAATAAAGAATTTCAATTCAAGACAAACATTAATTGTGGCGGTTGTATCGCATCAGTAAAGCCGCATTTGGATAATGCAGAGGGCATTTGCCATTGGGAAGTGGACACAGCCAATAAGGACAAAGTACTTACTGTGAAGTCAGAGGGCATTACAGAGCAGGAAGTGATATCGACAGTACAAAAGGCAGGCTTCACAATAGAGCCGTTGAATGCCTAAGCATAAAAAGGTGAAAAATGCCCATTTTACCAATGACTTTCAATATATTAGGTTTTCAGGTAAGGGCATTTTTTCCGTATTAAAGAAAGACAGGCAGCAGGGTAAGTAATTTTTTTTGGTTTATATAACAAAAAGATGTAAAACGATTAAAAAAACGAATCTTCTTTGTAACTTTGTGGCGTTGAAAAATTTGAGAATACATATAGGCATTTTAACACTGTTGTGTTTGGGTTTCTTTCTGATGCCCAACCTAAGTTATGCCTGTCCAAAAAATGCAACAACGGCCGAGAAAGCTGCGTGTTCCAAGAAAAAGTCCATCAAAGCAGAACACCAGGCAGGTTGTAAAGATAAATCCTGTGAAAAGTGCAAGCATGGCAAAGGCTGCGGGGGCAATTGTAAACATAACTCTTGCAGGTGCGGCGCTTCTGTAACTTCTTTAAGCATACCAACCCCCATCGACTTAAAAGCAAAATATCCTTTTGCAGCAGCTAAAAAGCAAAAATTCGGTTTCAAAGAAGCCTGTTATTCTTCGGGCTATTACTCCATTTGGCTACCGCCTAAAATAAGCTAAACCTATGGCCTGATAGCCATAGGTGTGCCCTTTCAAAAGCAACTCTCCGCTTTTGAACTTCCCCTATTTGTATCATTTATTCAAAACTTTAACCAGGAAAGGGGTTGCTAATACCCCGTTTCTAAAAAAGTAATTATTATGAAATCATTATCGAAAATGGTGATGGTAATCGCTGTATTACTATCATCAATTAACGGTTTTGCACAGATAAAGAATGCGAAAACGGAAACCGTGAAGATCTACGGTAATTGTGAAATGTGTAAAACCACCATCGAAAAAGCAGGTAATGTAAAGAAGGTAGCCAGCGTGGACTGGAATAAAGACACCAAAGTGGCTACACTCACTTACGACAGCGACAGAACAAACCAGGATGAAATCCTGAAGCGTATTGCTTTAGCCGGGTATGACAATGAGAAGTTCCGCGCTCCCGATGACGTATATGCAAAACTGGCTGGCTGCTGCCAGTACGATAGACCCTTGAAGACGGTTGCCAAAAATAAAGAGGCGGGTAAGGATATGGCGGGTATGGATATGACCGGCATGAAAACAGAGCACGGCAATCATGATCACAGTAAAATGGATGCCTCAGCTAAAACGACGGACCCCCAGGATCAGTCACCGCTAAAACCGGTATTTGACAGCTACTTTTCAGTGAAAGATGCCCTGGTAAAGACCGACGCTGCCACCGCGTCCGCCAAAGCCACTGAATTGGCAGCAGCCATCAAAGCAGTAGATATGAATAAGCTGTCGGCACAGGAACATACTGCCTGGATGAAAGTAATGAAAGACTTAGCGGCCAATGCAACGAGTATTTCAACATCAAAAGATGTAGCCAAACAAAGAAATGGCTTCGCAGCACTTTCAGGTAATATCTACGAACTGGCGAAAGTCTCCAAGCAGGACATTCCCGTTTACTACCAGCATTGCCCTATGTATAATGGAGGCAAGGGAGCCAATTGGCTGAGTAAGGAGAATGTAATTAAAAATCCATTCTATGGCTCACAAATGCTTAGCTGCGGCAGTACGGTAGAAACCATTAAATAACAGATCTGAACGCTATGGTACAGTACGATGACATGGTGCAGGCGCTCAAAGAACTGAGACAACGTGGGTACAGTATGGACTTTAGTCTGTTACCGGACTGCCTGTACTGTGCATCAAGGAGCCTGAAGCTAAAACCGAAGGATTTTACGGTAACGGAAACACATAGGTTTGAAAGCCTCGACAGCAGTCCTGATAACAATGCAGTCGTGTACGCGATATCGTCCAATGACGGTAAGAACAAAGGGGTACTTGTTGATGCCTATGGTACTTATGCCGGTGTGATGACCCATGAGATGGCAAAAAAATTAAATGCACATAAATTTTAAAACCCCTTGTTATGAATAAATACACTTGTCCGATGCATCCGCAGGTACTAAAAGACGAACCGGGCAAATGCCCGCTCTGCGGTATGACATTAGGCCTCTTGTATTAAACGATATGCACATATGTTAATAATTAAAAATAGAAAAGGTATAAGAGTTGATGAGCATATTGCATGTTATGGAAAAAGATACCACAAAACCTTTCCGG
>NZ_QCZJ01000028.1 GCF_003075435.1 Terrimonas sp.
CTTCTAACTCTCTGACTACTTTTTGCTTAAAGCTAATACTATACCGGATCACCGTTTGGACATCTCTTGTCATGGTATTACAGATTTTTTTGTTCTTAAATCTGTCTACTTATGCTAGGACAAGACAGATAGCTGATAGCTCATAGCTGACAGCTGATCGCTGAAAGCTAATCCAGCCCTCCTTTTCCCCTGTATAACTTTAACGGGCCATCGAGTTTTAGTTCAAGCACTGTCATATACTCATCCATAGCTGCTTCAGGAATATTATCTATATATACCAGGCCCGGCACAGGGCTCCAGGAAATTTTACCGACAATTTTATGATTGAGTTGCTGATCGCTGCCCAGGATTTTTATGCTGTTGATCTTATTATTCAGCCCTTTTATAACCAGCTTACCGGCATTTTTAGCAGGCACAAATAAGTACAGTGTTGAGGAATCCTTAGATAAAGTGCTTGCTCCATAAAAATGACCGGAAGGTAAGCCTGCAACGGTATTGAAAATAGCGGTGGAATGTTTATTTGTCCACTTGCCCAGCTCTTTTAAAAGGTTTACCTGTTCTGTAGGTATCCAGCCATTTTCGCGGGGTCCGATATCGAACAGGAGATTGCCGCCATTGCCAATTACATCTGTAAAAATGGTAATCAGTTCGTATGGTGTTTTATAAACGCTGTCGTCAGGGTGATATCCCCAGTTGTTATTGGAAGTCATGCATAACTCCCACACCCTCGAAGGCCGGGTTACAGGAAAATTTTGTTCAGGTGTATCGTAATCACCGCGGCCGGTAAGTCTTGCATTAATAATAGCGTTGGGATTGTGCTGCAGGATCATTGATCGCACTTTGTCTGCCTGCCATTCTTCAGCGCTATGCTCCCAATCACCATCAAACCAAAAAAGATCAGGGTTATAATTATCACTCAGCTCTTTTATTTGTTTTTGATAGAAAGACAGGTAGCGTTTCCAGCGCATGGTATCATTCTTTATTTGATACCTGCTGCTGTCTTTTGTAAAACCTGTATAATCCTGGTGGCTCCAATCCAGTATAGAGAAATAAGCGCCGGCTTTAAGTCCCGCGTTGCGGATGGCTGTAAAGAAAGGTGTAAGTACATCCCTTCTCGCAGGTGTAAGCTTTGCAGTGCTCATATTATTGGCTTTGGTATCCCATAAAGCAATACCATCATGGTGTTTGGTGGTAATAACAGCATACCTCGCGCCGGTTTCTTTTATAAGTTGAGCCCATGCTTCAGGGTCATAATTTTTAGCAGTAAAGCCATTGAGTTGCTTCATATAATCATTGTAAGGCATTTTTTTGTTATAAAATGCCCAGCTTTCATCTACCCCATCAACAGCATAAATGCCCCAATGAATAAAAATGCCGAGTTTGGCATCTTTAAACCACTGCATTTTGTTGCTTTCCGTGGTTTGAGCGTTTACAGATAAATATAGCAACACCAGGTTGGCAATAAATAATAGTAGTTTTTTCATGTGTTGAATTTAAACATTTTAAGGTGATGCGCCTTCATAGAAAAATGGCAAATCAAACTTAAGTTTAAATTTTTATTTAAAACTTTTTGTTTTTTAAACTTAAGTTTTGTTATTTTAACACAAAATTAAAAAGAAGTTAATCTTCTGAATCAAAATGGCTGCCAAGAATTCGGTATACCGAAAAAAGATCCTCAATAATCTTTACTTCTCAAAGATGCTTTCCTGCGCGGAAATAAGCGAGAGAATTGGTAAAAGCCTTTCTCTTACTACCAAAATATTGAATGAATTAATTGCTGAAGGACATGTAGTGGAAACGGGGTATGCGCCATCAAGTGGCGGCAGGCGTCCGCAAACATACTCACTTAAGGCAGACATAATGTATACTGTGGCGGTTGCCATGGATCAGTTTGTTACAAAACTGGCAGTAATTAATATGCATAATGAGTATGTTGGCGAGGTTGAGACGCTTGAGCTTAATCTTGCAAAGGAAAATGATGCTTTAGCTAAGCTTGTGGCAAAGATTGAGCAGGTTATTCAAAAATCCGGTGTGAGTAAAAGCAAAATTGTTGGCATTGGAATAAGCATGCCTGGTTTTATTAACTCGCATGACGGGGTTAATTATTCTTTCCTGGAGGCATATAAAGGCGGCATTACTACCTATATAACTTCCCAAACCGGTCTGCCGGCTTATCTGGATAATGATTCAAGTATTATAGCCCTTGCGGAACAAAAGTTTGGTATAGCCCGTAAGTATGCGAATGTTATGGTAATAAATATTGGCTGGGGTGTTGGGTTAGGGCTGATAATGGGAAAAGTATTGTTCAGGGGAGATGATGGTTTTGCGGGAGAGTTTAGCCATATTCCACTTTTTCAGAATGGCAAATTATGCAGTTGTGGTAAAAGTGGGTGCCTGGAAACGGAAGCATCATTGACTGCTGTAATAGAAAAAGCAATAGCAGGGTTGTCTGCCGGCAGAACATCCATATTAAAGGCAGAACAATTTAATAGTGAAACACCAGAGAAAAGCGGGAACGCCATTTTTGAAGCTGCTGCGCGTGGTGATCGTTTCGCGGTAGAATTGCTGTCCGAGGCCGGTTATAATATAGGTCGCGGTATTGCTATTCTCATTCATCTTTTAAATCCGGGGCTTGTGGTATTGAGCGGGAGGGGTTCTGTGGTTGGGAAAATATTACACGCGCCTATTCAGCAGGCTTTAAATGAACATTGTATTCCCAGCCTTGCTGCAAATACAGAAATAGTTATTTCAAACATTGGTCATAATGCCCAGTTGATCGGAAGCTCGGCTCTGGTAATGGAGAAATATGAAAAGTCAGTACCGGTAAAGAAGAAAATTCATGAAGCAGCCTGATGAAATAATAATCAGTTTGCCATAAATGGTCCCGATTCTTAATAACAAACTAAAATGTGTATGCAAAAAAAATCAATCAAACTGCTGCTGATAGCGTTCACGCTATTCTTGTCGTTGACTATGCAGGCGCAGAACAAAAAAAGTGTCACAGGAACTGTGACCAACGATTCAGGTGAGCCTGTTGCAGGAGCAACAATTACCGAGAAAGGAACAACAAACTCTGTAAAAGCAAATGATGCAGGGTACTTTGCTATTGATGTAAAAGCTAATGGTATAATTGTGATTAGCGCTACTGAATATGTTAGTCATGAGATTGCTGTTGCTGGTGTTTCGGATCCTTTGGCTATTACGCTTCAGGTAAAAGCAAACGACCTGGAAGGTGTGGTAGTAACAGCATTGGGAATTTCCCGCCAGGCTAAAAAAGTAGGGTATGCTACTCAAAAGGTAGGTGCAACAGACCTTGTTAAGGCAGCTCCGCCAAACATTGCCCAAGGATTAATGGGTAAAGTAGCAGGCTTAAACATTTCTGTTCCTAATGGAGTAGAGGGTGGTTCGCAAAAAGTGCAGATAAGAGGTAACAATGTGTTGTTGGGCAACAACCAGCCGTTGTACGTTATTGATGGCGTGCAAATGTCTGACGGGCAAATGGGCATTTCCCAAAGTAACGGTAGCGGTTACAGTATACAGGATGCTACCTATAAAACGATTGATGTAGGTGGTACAATGAATGACTGGGGAACACCTCTGAATTTTTTGAATAATGAAGATATTGAAGAAATCAATGTGTTGAAAGGCCCGGCCGCAGCAGCATTATATGGTGCGAGAGGTGCAAATGGAGTAATTCTGATCACAACAAAAAAAGGATCTAAAAAAACAGGCTTAGGGATTGATTATACATTAAGCCAGAGATGGACAAATGCATATCTCTTCCAGGATTATCAGCACGAGTATGGTTACGGTGGCTCAATTGGACTATGGACGGCTGATGATAACTTAAAACTGCCTAAAGATGCAAATGGCAATTACAGGTATCCTGCTGAAGCACCCTGGTCTGGTAGCGGCACAGAAGATAAATTCACACAATTTGGCCCATTGCCGGGTGGTTATAATTATTGGGACCTGTTTAGTTGGCCTGGCGCCGGCTTATCATGGGGTGCACGCATGGATGGCAGAAATATTGTATGGTGGGATGGGAAAACAAGGCCATATTCTCCGGATTTAGATGCTAATAAATCTTTCTTTAATACAGGTCAAACCACCAATCATAATCTTGCCTTTTCAACAGGTGGTGATTTTGGCGGGCTTCGCGTCTCTCTTGGTAAAACTGATAATAAAGCAATTGTTCCCAACAGCAAATTTGACCAAACTTCTATAAATGTAGGCTCAAACCTTAATATATCTTCAAAACTTAAAGCTGAAGTTTCTGCAGGGTACGTTAAGTATTATCGCTTAAATTCTCCAAGCATGGGTGATAATAACAGTATAGGTAAATTCCTTACTTATGGGTTCCCCTCAGACTTTACGCAAATTGAAAAGTATGTTTATCAAAATGAAGATGGATCAAAGAACCTGTTCAATAATGATAAATATCCTTATAGCTATCCTTATAGCAGTTATACTAATTTGTGGTGGAGCATTTATAATAATAATACTACTTTAAGAAGAGATCAGCTTATTGGCTCTGTTAAGCTCAGTGCTGATGTTACACCATGGTTAAATTTCATGGGAAGAACAGGCGTTAACTATGCTACCAATGAGTTTGAAACAAAAAATAAGCCTATTGATGCGGCAGGATACCAGGGAAGCTATAGCTATGAACTGAATAAGGATTATACTATGACTGCAGAAGCTTTAGGAACTCTGCACAAAGATAAAATTGTGGGCGACCTTAATGCAAGCGTTAGCTTTGGTGTGAGCACATGGTATAATAAATTTTCAGGCTCAAAAGCAACCAATAACGGGCCGTTTGCTGACCCTTTCCTTTATTATTTAAGCAACACCACGGCTACTGTTGACAGGGGTTGGTTACCTACATCATATCTGCTGGAAAGTAAAATCAATTCAGCTTACGGGATATTGAATCTGGCGTATAAAAACTATTTGTTTTTTGAAGCCACAGGTAGAAACGACTGGTCTTCAACATTACCTACGAATGCTAACTCTTATTTCTATCCTTCCGCAAGTTTAAGCTTTGTATTTACAGATGCGTTTAATATGAAGAGCAACTGGTTAGACCAGGGGCGTTTACGTCTTGCGTATGCAGGAAGTGCTAACGGAACAGATCCTTATCAAACTACGAACGTTTACGGTTCTTCTTCATTCGGAGGCGTAGTAACACGTTATCTTGATTCAAGGTTAAGGCCAACTGACTTGGGACCTCAGCGTTCACAGGATTTTGAAATAGGAACTCAGTTAAGTTTCTTTCAAAACAGGTTGTCACTTGACTTCACTTATTACAAAATCAATTCTACCAATCAAATCCTGAATGCACCTTTAGCAGTTTCATCAGGATTTACTACCCGTACATTCAATACCGGCGAATTGCAGAATCAGGGTATTGAATTTATAATAAGGGCTACTCCTGTCAGAAATACTAATTTCTCATGGGATATATCTTTGAATGGTGCGCATAACAGCAATAAAGTAATTGCACTCGATCAGGGAGTTGATAAATTTTACCTGGGTACCGTTTTCGGCGACCGTACAGGAGCTTCTATGTTCCTGAAAGTAGGCGATCAGTACGGTACAATCTATGGTCTTGACTATAGCTACCTCAACGGGCAAAAAGTAGTACGTAATATCTATGATAAGAGTGATCCGAATAAAGTGGTGGGAACACAATATGTAACTACCGCTGATCCTGTGATCATTGGCAATGCCACACCAAAATTAACAGGCGGCTTTGGTAATACTTTCAGCTATAAAGATTTCTCACTTTACATTTTAACAGATTTTAAATTAGGCGGAGATATATATTCTTTTGACTATGCGAGTGCAATGGGTGAAGGTAAGGCGCCTGAAACACTGGTGGAAAGAAATGGCGGTGGTTTGCCATATACTTATCCTGATGGTACTACAGCAAATCATGGGGTTATATTAGATGGCGTGTTTGCAGACGGAAGCAAGAATACAAATGTTGTTCATTACATGTATAAATATGCCGGACAATACGCTGCATGGACAAATGTTGATATGCCAAGGAGCAATGCTGTTTTTGAAAATACATGGATTAAATGCAGAGAAGTTACACTTACGTATAACCTTTCTCCAAGAATAGTTAAAGCTACAAGGATTTTCCAGGGGCTCAACCTTTCTCTTGTAGGAAGAGACCTGTTCTATTTTTACAGAACATTGCCTGACAATTTAAATCCAGAATCTGTAAATGGCGTAGGTAACGTGCAGGGACTGCAATGGGCAGCTTTCCCTGGCACAAGATCTTTGGGCTTTACAGTAAGGGCTAAATTCTAGGATTAACTAAAACCAAACAGACATCAAAACATTTAATTATGAAAATCAGAAATAATCAGTTTCTCATTACCTTTTGTGTAGTGCTGCTTGCAGGCGCTGCATCCTGTAAAAAAGGTTTTGAAGAAATGAATAAACCGTATAACAAACCTACTGCTGCATCGATAGGAGATTTGTTTAACAGTGCTGTTTCTTCGCTGCAGGTAGGATGGCAGGAGCAGGCAACTTATCATTCTTTTGTTTATCAAATAACCCAGCAGGCGGCACAATATGCAAACTCCGGTTATAGAATGGAGAATGCATCTTCGGAAATGTGGCAGTCTTACTATTCCTTTTTAGCTAATTCAAAATTGATTGATACGGTGATATCTGCTGAGGAAAATACCGGCAAATGGACAAACGTGTCTGCAATGAATAAAGTAATAAGGGCATATCGTACAATAAGAATGACAGAAAATTTTGGCGACATTCCTTATACAGAAGCCGGGAAAGGACAGTACCTGGGCGATGCGGTAAAGCCAAAGTATGACAGCCAGGAAAGCATTTATAAAAGCGTAATTAGCGATTTACAATGGGCTGTAAATAACCTTACAACCAGTAGCGATCAGTCATCAATAGGCTCCAGCGAGACTTTATTTAAGAATGACATCAGCTTGTGGATTAAGTTCGCCAACTCAATAAGATTGCGTGCAGCAATTACCATGTATGATAAAGATGCTGCATTTGCAGGTGCGCAAATTGCAGAAGCTGTAACCAAACCATTAATAGAAGCAGGTGAAGAGCCTGGTTTATGGCCTGCAAAAATTCCGGGATTAGTTTTTTCTATGCATGAGTGGTCTTTTTCTGCTAACCAGTATGTGAGATTAGGAACTACCATGTGGGATTATATGTCAGTGAATGATAACACGGATGGCAGCGGTATTGTAGACCCAAGAGCGAAGATTTTTTATGAACCTAATAATGCCGGGCAATGGGTTCCTTATCCGCAAAACCCCACATCTTCTACGCCTTCTGAAGGCGGTGATCCGTATAACACAAGCAGGAAAACCAATTGGAGTGGTAAAGGCACAAATAACAAATATGCCAATGTGAATTTTTATTTTGAGGATCAGAATTATATCCCTGAATTATTTATAACCGCAGCACAGGTATTATTGTACCAGGCTGAAATATATAACAGGGGTATAGGAGTAACAAAGGATCCGGCTAAGGCTAAAACATTTTATGAAGATGCAATAAAAGCCTCTTGTAATTTTTGGACTAACATAGCTATAAACACATCAATGTGGGTTGAAGCCAAACCCTCTGGCTTGCCTTCAGCCGGCGTTATAAATACATTGCTGGCATCTGCTAAAGTTAGCTATAGTGCAAATGAGGCTACTGCTTTATCGCAGATATATGCGCAGTTATGGATTGATGGTTTCCGTCAGCCATGGGATATATGGACGCTATTCAGACGTACTGGTGGAAATTTGCCTAAAGATTCTGATAATACAACTTATTGGGATAATGCATATGGCATTTATCACCGCTACATGTATCCTACTTCTGAGCAGGATTATAATATTGAGAACTGGAGAACAGCAACCGGAGGCACAGAGTCATACTCAACCAAAATCTGGTTGGAAAAATAACAGTGCTTAGTAATAAGTCTGGTATACAACCCTGATCCTTAACCCTAAATAACAAAGCTGTCAAAAAATGACAGCTTTGTTATTTAAATGAAAAAAGGTGATCGATCATCTTGCCTGTTTAGGAATACAGGACAGTAGAAATATTATCCCGCAATCCTTAACTTTAAGGTTGTTTCAGAAATAACAGTTTAAACATACAATCATGTCTACCCGCAGAAAATTTTTGCAATCCTCGGTACTTGGTTCTGTAGCAGTTATTACAGATAAAAAGGTATTGGCTCAATCACAATATAAAAATGTTACTGATCAACCCCTGGTAGTTTCTACCTGGGATTTTGGCAAAACAGCCAATGCCGCGGCATGGGATGTTTTAATAAAAAAAAGAAGAGCAGTTGATGCTGTTGAAGCCGGTGTTCGTATACCGGAAGCGGACCCTACCAATCAAACCATCGGCTATGGCGGTTTACCCGATCGGGATGGACGCGTTACACTTGATGCCTGCATTATGGATGAATATTATAACTGCGGATCAGTGATGGCATTAGAGCATGTTACTCATGCTATTTCCGTGGCAAGGTTGGTTATGGAAAAAACCCCGCATATTGTATTGGCAGGTGATGGCGCATTACAGTTTGCCCTGGCAAATGGATTTAAAAAAGAAAACCTGCTTACGGCGGAAAGCAAGAAAGCCTGGGAGGAATGGCAGAAAACATCTAAATACGAGCCTGTAATGAATATTGAGAATAAACTTTATGGCAAAGATAAAGACCCCACGCCTGGAGGACCGGATAATCATGATACCATAGGTATGATCGCAATGG
This sequence comes from Terrimonas sp., assembly GCF_003075435.1. Classification (GTDB taxonomy): domain Bacteria; phylum Bacteroidota; class Bacteroidia; order Chitinophagales; family Chitinophagaceae; genus Agriterribacter. The sequence goes on from NZ_QCZJ01000028.1 coordinate 8,774, forward strand.
ATGCAAAGGGTAACCTTGGAGGTGCATGCACTACAAGTGGCATGGCATTTAAAATGCACGGCAGGGTAGGCGATTCTCCTATTATAGGGGCCGGGTTATATGTAGATAATGAGGTTGGCGCTGCAACTTCATCAGGTGTTGGAGAAGAAGTAATCCGGGTCGTTGGCTCTCATCTTGTAGTAGAATTAATGCGTCATGGGCTTTCGCCTGAAAATGCCTGTAAAGAGGCAGTACAGCGTATTATTAAGCGAAATCCGGAAAAAGCAAAGAATATCCAGGTTGGTTTTGTTGCTATCAACAAAAAAGGACAATATGGTGCATATGCTTTACAAAAGGGTTTTACTATTGCTGTAAAGAGTGGTGAGGAAGATAAAGTAGTTGCTGCTAAAAGTATTTACTAACCTTTCTTGTCATATCCTCTTCCATTTGATAATCTGTATAAATGGAATCACCATAAATCTTACTTTCCGCTGCTACCGAAAACGGCAATTTCTTTAAAGCCTGCACATCACTTTCGCAGCCTGGTACAAAACCGAATTCAACAGGAATGCCACATCGTTTACTAATACCTGAACTATTACCCCGTAAAAATATCTTCGCATGCTGCTCTGCTTCCCCCCTCCATTGTTTACCCTTTAATAGCTTGCAACGGCTGATGCGGATATTATCGCAAACAGCTACCGGAAAGGAATCTATCACATATTCAGATGCACCTGCCATGCTTTTCAATTGATGCCCCAATTGAAAAAAAGCGAAAACATCAACTCACTTACCTGATGTAAGCGCCGGTTAAAGCGGCTTTTGTCCAACATTGCAGTATCAATTTTGTCATCTTCATAAAGCCGTGGTCATTGTCTAAATGATCTCCAAAATAAAGAGCCGATACCAAGGCTGTTGTTATTACTTCACTATCACTTACTCTACGCCGGATACGCTCTTTATGACTTATTCCTTTAAAATGTCATCTACAATATAATAAATCCCTATAATTTTATTCTCTGTGAGTATTCGATAATACTATTTTAAGTGTCTTAACTCAAATTTAGTTTTTATTAATGCTCACTTCCCCTCTCTTTATTCTAGTGTCATGTCAAGTATATTATTTACCCGAAATAATATACTTGACATGACACTACTAACTTGGGTTATTTAGGGTTGATTGCATTGTGATACGCAAGATTGGAAATAAGTAAGGCATCCATTTGGAACAGAATAGGTTATTGTGTTAGGAGTGCTATTACCGTCATTAAATATAGCAACTGTATAGGTCGCCCAAGAACTATTGTTAATAGATAATTGATAAAAACCATAGGTAAGTGGAATTCCTGAAATAGTCGTTGTACCAATGACTGGGTTCAAGCACGCTTGATAATCGTAAACACATTTCCAACATTCAGGCCTTATTCCATACAGGTTATTGTCTAGCTTGGTTAATGAATCAAGTTTGGAGGAGTCTTTGCTCAATGCTACTAATGAACCTGTGTATTCAATTTCCTTATTTCTTAAAATATTAAAAAAATATTTTTGGTCATTTTTATTGAACTTTTTATATTATACTTTTCAATTAAATATCTATATAAATCGATATAGTCTTTAAAATCTTTTTGATCTTCAAATCCCATAACCATAGATATAACATAGTTGATATCATCCTCTGATAGTTTAGATTTTTTTTCTAATTTTTCTAATTTTTCTTTATCTCTGAAAGAATTACTTCTAGTCTGATATATGATATTCTGTATATCTTTTTTATATATCAATTTATAAACTGGATCGTTAAAAACATTATTAGCCAGTTTTTCAATATCTGGGGCGTTAAGATTGCCCTCAAGCTTTATTTCTTTTTTTTGTTTAGGAATGTACGATGCCAGAAATGCTGAAATTAAACAGAAGGTTAAAACTCTACACATAATAAGAGAAAATTTCTTTTTCATATAATATTATTTTAGGTTCTGTAAAGAGTATTAAGATATAACATTTTTTAGACAATAATTTTTTTTCACTATAGGTTTTTGAAATTCGAGTGATAGCTATCAAACACATCAGGGTTGGGATTACTAAAATTAAAGAGGGAGAAAAGTACTGCTAACTGATCATAAAACAACAGCTCGTAGTGTAAACCCGTAATGTTTGCGGGAAAATGCAAGGGCAATGTGTTCTGCCTTGCCTTTTAAAGCCAGCCATTGCGGCGCCGATTTATAAAAATTCTGCCGACGGTGCTTAATGCCAAAATATTGTTCGATTAATTCAATAGAGTGTAGTTTGGAGGCAGGTTCCGCTATCCGCATCACCACTAAATCTAACAGCAGGCTGTTGTTTAGTTTATCCAGCCCGATGGTGAGCATCAATCCAGATAAGGTATCGTACAGAAAAGTATAGTAGGTACCTATAAACTCCGTTTGGTTGATATAAAATAATATTGGTCTGGTGCGCATCAAAGATGCTGGTGCTGCTTTGATATTTTGTAATAAACTCCTTGGCCAAGGTAAGCAGGTCTGACTTCTCTTGTTCGGTCCGGGCCGTTCCGATATGGCGAACGATTACCCGCTTCCTGTTTTCTATCTTATACACCTGTACCGACTCCGACCCCGCAGCATACTCTATTTGCCTGATTTTGTACATTTTTACCCATTAGGTCAGCAAATTACACTTTTTAAAAATTAAAACACTGACAATATAATACTTACATAGTGTTATTTTTATGTATGGACAATTCGGGGTTAAATTTTTTTCTGCAAAGCAGCATTATACCACTGCAGAGCATCTATTTTTTAAGGTAGATGGATATTATTTGGGCTAAACTATCTCCTTCTTTACATTTTTGTTTAAATTAATTTAAAACTTTTTGTTTTTTTTAAAAAAGTTTCTTTATTTTAACATTACTCTAAGCATAGAGTAATATTAATTCTTTGAGATTTTAAAACCTAATCAATCAAAACTAACAACAATGAAACGATCTACAAGTCATTTGTTGCTTGTGGTAATGTTGCTTTCAAGCAGCATTCTCAGCTTTGCACAAAATCAAAAAACAGTTAGTGGTTTCGTAAGAGATGCAAATGGTGCGGGAGTACCGGGTGTCTCTGTTATCAAAAAAGGTGCTACATCTGGGGGTACCTTCACTAACGAAGAGGGTAAATTTTCTATTGATGCTAACAGTGCAACAATCCTGGTTTTTAGTGCAGTAGGTTATGCATCAAAAGAAGTAAAAGTTGGTGACGGAAATGTTTTGGAAGTTGTTTTAGCAGCCGCTGAAAATCAACTTAACGAAGTAGTGGTTACCGCTATGGGAATCAAAAAAGAGCAAAGAAAATTGGGCTATGCAGTTTCTACAGTTTCTTCAAAGGACATCTTATTAACTGCTCCCACTAACTTTGCTTCGGCCTTATACGGAAGGGCACCCGGGGTAAGTATTAATACCAATCCCGGTGGTGCAACCAGTGCGGTAAGTGTTGGTATACGGGGTATGAATTCAATTAGCTTTGCCCGCCAGCCTTTAATGGTAGTAGATGGTGTGGTTACCCGTAACGGAGAGGCAAACAATGACGGATTCTGGAGTTCTCCCCGTATCAACGGCAATGGGTTGCTTGATATTAACCCGGAAAATATAGAAACAGTAACAATCCTGAAAGGAGCTGCGGCATCTGCTTTATACGGGTCTGATGCTGCCAATGGCGTTATCGTAATTACTACAAAGAATGGAAAAAGCAGAAAGGGGTTAGGCGTTGATGTAAACTCTTCTTATATAAAAGAATCAGTTGCTGTTGTTCCGGAACTGCAAAACGAATATGGTCCTGGATATGATCGGGGAACGAATATGGGAAGCTTTGGTGCATCAGATGACGGATGGCTTAAAACAACAGTTAACGGTCAGGAAGTTCAGTATCCGATTTTCAGATCATATGGACAATTCGGTCCAAAGTTCGATGGACGTGAAGTGTATTGGTGGGACGGAGAGATGCGCCCTTATGTTGCACAACCGAACTACTGGAAATCTTTTTACAGAGACGGTATGAGCGCCGTTCAAAATGTTGCTGTAAGTAACGCTTCTGATAAGTTGAACTACAGGCTTTCATACACAAGGAATGACTATAAGGGTATTCAGATTGGTGGAAAACAGGAAAAAAATACATTTAACTTAAATAGTACCTATAAGATTACACCTAAGTTTAGCACCGATCTTGTAATAAGCTATATTAATGAAAGAGTACACAATCGTCCTTATCAGATTGACAGGCTTACCAACAACTATGGCGGGTTTTTAAGTGCTGCAGAACGTATGGATGTTATTTTCGATAAGTACAAAACAACCAAGGGATATAAATATGTACCGTATAACGATACCTCTAAAGATCCTGAAGAAGCGCTTAAATATAACATTCGCGGTTACGATTTCCTGGATTTTTTATGGAATCAGCTTGAGAATAATTTTGATGAAACCACCAACAGGCTACTGGCTTCGGCAACTGTTAATTATGATATAGTAAAGAACCTGCATTTCAGGGGCAGGGTGGGCACCGATTATACCGGGTATTTTGCTGAAACAAAGAATAAGTCTACCTATCCTCTTGCATTTGGAGAAAGCGGATACTATGGAACCAATTTCAACAGGTATAACTTTACATATGGCGATGTTTTGCTTACTTATAGTAACCAGCTAACGGGCAAGCTGAAACTGAACGTATCAGCAGGCTATCAGGCAAGAAAGGAAGAATATCGTTATTCCAGCCAGGGAACCCGGGATGGCTTAACACAGGAAAACTGGTTTAGCTTTAATGCTTCCAAAACTACTCCTACATCTGGATCGTCAAACAGGAGCTATTTAGTAAAAGATGGTTTATTTGGCATACTTGGATTTGAGTTTGATAATTTCTTATTTGTTGAAGGAACCCTAAGACGTGAAAGAACCTCTACATTGTACCCTGGTAACAATACCTTTTACTATCCTGCAGTAAGTGGCTCTTTTGAACTTAGCAATGCTTTTAATCTTCCTCAGTTTGTTTCTTACAGCAAGTTAAGAGCATCATGGGGTATTGTGGGTAACCCGGCCCCAGCTTATGTGGCCAATACTATTTATAATGCGGGAAGCGTAAATGGTGTAGCAACACTTTATCCCGGAAATCCATACGGAAACAACAATTTGAAGAATGAAGAAAAAACAGAAGTAGAGATTGGCTGGGAGACCAAACTATTCAATAACCGTTTTGGATTTGATATCTCATACTACAACAATAAAATATCTGACCAGATATTGAGCCTCACTGTTCCTGCAACTACCGGCTCTACAGGCATACTTGTGAATGTCGGATCTCTTAGAAACTACGGCGTTGAAGTAGGAGTTAACGGAACACCTGTAAAAGGAAGATTTTTTCAATGGGACACCAGACTGAACCTTGGCTTTAACCGTAATAAAGTGCTTTCATTAATGGAAGGACTTGAAAGAATTACCAGCTCAAATCTTGACAATGGCTCATTGTTAATAGTTTCGGAAATCGGGAAACAAGCCGGAGATATTATAGGATATAAGCGCCGTACCAATGCCAGTGGTGAATATATCATTAATGATGACGGCTATTATGATATCAATTTCGATGATCAGGTTAAAATGGGTAATATCCAGTCGAAAGTGGTTGGCGGATTGACAAACACGTTCATATACAAGAATTTCTCACTTAACTTTTTGGTTGATTTTCGTTGGGGCGGACAGGTTATTTCGCAGGCGCTATTGTATGGAACAGGAGCAGGAATGTATACTAATTCATTGTTTGGCAGAGATAAGGAACATGGTGGATTACCTTATTATGTAGATGGGAGCGGTGCTTTTGTAAAAGCTGCGGATAATGCTACTACAGGTCCAAATGGTGAAAAGCTGTATAATGACGGAATGATTTTAAAAGGTGTAAAGCAAAGTGATGGAAAAGCGAATGATATTGTTATAGACGCACCTAATTTTTACCTGAATACATATAGCTGGGGCTCATGGCCAGGCTCCGGTTCTTATAGTACATATGAAGGTGCTGTATTTGATAACAATTTTATTAAGCTGCGTGAAGTTTCTTTGACATATGCTCTTCCTGCAAAAGCTATTGAAAAAATAAAATTGCAGAACGTGTCAGTATCTATTTATGGTAGAAATCTTTTCTACTTCTATAAATCTCTTCCATACCTTGATCCTGAAGAAAGTATAGGTACAAATGCGTATTCACAGGCTTTTGCAGGTGGTGCTACTGCAGCAGCACGCTCAATAGGTGCAAGCCTCAGAATATCATTTTAATTTGTTCACATCAAATACAGAAAAATGAAAAAGTATATTATAAATAGTTTTTTGATCGGTGCGATATCAGCATCCATACTTGCCGGATGTAAAAAGTCGGACTTTGATGATAATTATAATAATCCTGAGAAAACGGTTAACTCCAACGTTGAAGGATTGTTTGCCGGAATTTTTGATAACGCCAGGGTAATGCCAAGGTATTGGAATCTCTATACTTTTCAGATACCGATGCTCGGTGCCTATTCACAAACAATTGGGTATAGTAACGGCAGTAAAATTTACGAACAGGCTATTAACTATACACAGGATAGATGGAATGATTATTATACAGGATCGTTGGCCAGATTGATTGAGCTTGAGAAAAAGTATAATACTTATGAAGATGGATCTACAAGTAAACAAGGATACCAGCTGTTTCTTGAAATTGCAAGAATATTCGTGTACGATCAAACATCGCAACTGGTAGATATGTGGGGCGATATCCCTTTCAGTACTGCAGGCCAATTAAACGCCACAGGCGGAAGCATTATATTGGCAAGCTATGATACTGACAAGGATATATATTCCTTTATAGCTACTGACTTAAAAAGAATAGCCGACTACCTGTCGTCTATATCAGTTGATCCTTTTTATACCAATCAACTGGCAAAGAGCGACTACGTTAATGATGGCAGTATTTTAAAATGGAGAAAGTATTGTAATTCCCTTCGTCTTCGCCTCGCTATGCGTACCTCCTTTTTTGATGAAGCAGGATCAAAAGCAACAGTACAGGAAATTCTGGGTAATCCAACACAGTACCCCGTAGTAGATAATATCGGCGAAGCAATACAGATCCTTGCAGAAGGTAGCCTGGAAACAGGTGATATGGAGAGCGGTTTTGGGGTTAATAGTCTTGCTCCGGGTTATATGGTAGAAGACATAATGAACCCTTCAAACGACCCACGTTTGCCTGTAATGTTTAGTACAAACAAGAAAGGAGAATACCACGGAGTTATTAATACATGGACAAACGCAAGGCAAACAGATTCTACAACGGCAGGGTACTATTCCCGGTACGATTCTGTAACGTTTATTAAAAACAGAAGCTTTCCCGGCATTATTTTAACCGCTGCTGAAGTAAGCTTTATTAAAGCTGAAGCTTATGAAAGATGGGGTGGAGGTGATGCTAAAGCTGCATATGAACAGGGCATCAGGCAATCTATTGATTTCTACTATTATCTTAATCAGTTGAACAAATCCTGGGGAACGCATGAAACAGCTCCTGCAGCTTCTGCTGTAAATGCATTTCTTTTAAACCCTATTGTAGCTTACGGTGCTGATACAGATGAAAATCTTGAGAAAATAGGAATACAAAAATGGATAGATTTTGGAATTATGCAATCGAACCAGGCCTGGGCAGAATACAGAAGAACAAAATATCCTGAGCTTAATTTTCCAACAGATGCCAGCTCAACATTGTCTCCTAATCCTCCAACCAGGTTTTTATATCCTTCTACAGAACGGATATTAAATGCTGCAAATTACGGAGTCGTTTCCTCTAAGGATAATGTTACAACAAAGGTGTTTTGGCAAACAAAGTAAAAATGCTTTAAAACATTTGGAATGTCTTTTAAGAGGCGGATTTATTTCCGCCTCTTAACTTTTGTACAATATCAATATATATTAAAACAAATGTTGTTTGTCAGAACAGGCATTATAATATTTCTTTTTATCCGCGGCTGGATGTTTTTTGCATCTAATAATGCGGAGTCGCCTGTTACTATTCAAAAAAGTCTTTTGCCCGATTCGCTCACGCAAGGCAAACAACTCGCTCTCAAATATTGCACCTCCTGCCACTTTTTTCCTGAGCCTTCATTGCTCGATAAGAAAACCTGGACAGATAAAGTATTACCCAATATGGGCTGGCGGCTTGGCATAAGGAAAAAGGGAGACGATCCTTATGCCGATATTGTTCCGGAAGAAAGAGCATTAATACAAAAGCTGAATATATATCCTGATGTAGCCACTATAACTCAGTCAGACTGGAAGAAGATAATAGCATATTTTGAACATGAAGCGCCGGAAGAACCATTGCCTCAACAAAATCATGATAGCATCTCCGGCATGCTTGCTTTATTTTCTCCAAAACAAATAGTATTCGATGATAAGCAGCTTCCAAGAACCACCATGTTGAAGTTTGATAGTGCATCAAATGAATTGTATGCCGGTGACGGGGAAAGCAAGTTGTATATCTTAAATAACAACTTCGGATTTAAATCAGCATGGAATGTAGAGAGCCCACCCGTTGATATAGATTTTCCGAACAGCGAACCACCGCGATTACTCATGGTAGGTAGTGTCAGCCCCTCTGATCAGAAAAATGGAAGACTTGTAACTTTTGATACCACATTCACCATACAAAACCCGCCGGTTAATATTGATCATTTACCAAGACCGGTGCAATTTGCGCATGCTGACCTTGATATGGATGGGAAGCAGGATGCTATAGTTTGTGGCTTTGGAAATAACACCGGGAAATTAGCATGGTATAGTGATTGCAAAATTGATGGTGAAAATATATTGAGCAACATGCCTGGTGCAAGAAAGGTAGAGATAGGAGATTTTAATAAAGATGGCAAACCTGATATAATGGTTTTAATGGCCCAGGCCCGGGAAGAAGTAGTGATCTGGTATAACCAGGGAAAAGGCAAATTCAAAGAAAAAAAATTGTTGCGCTTTCCGCCTGTATTCGGGGTTTCGTATTTCGAACTGGCAGATTTTAATAAAGATGGATATCCTGATATTTTACTTACGAATGGCGACAACTGGGATTACTCCCGCATCAATAAAAACTATCATGGCGTAAGAATTTATCTGAACGATGGTAAATACAATTTTAAGGAACATTGGTTTTTCCCGCTATACGGAGCATCAAAAGCTATAGCAAGGGATTTTGATAATGACGGCGATATTGATATAGCTGCTATATCGTTCTATAACACACTTGAAAATCCTGCAAACGGGTTTGTATATTTTTCCAATGAAGGAAATCTTGATTTTAAACCCGCTTCATTGCCTGATGCTGCTGCAGGGAAGTGGCTTACTATGGAAGCCGCAGATTTTGATCACGATGGCGATATTGATATTGTGCTTGGTTCTTATTTTCACAATATTGAAGAAATGAGCAGCCTGGTAAATATTGTTAACATATCTTCATTTCCCCAGTTACTTGTGTTGAATAATGAGACGCAATAGGGCGAAAGGCAAAGGGTGTAGGGTAGAAGGTGTAGGGTATAGAGCTTAAGACGGAAATGCTTACATGTAATTGTCATTCCTTAATCTTAGCATCTCTTTAAAATAAACTATATTATTCTTTGTGGAACTTTGTGTACGCTTTGTGTTCCTCTGTGAAATAACCTGGTTGTTTACTTGCAATCATGCTTAAACTGTTCCTGACAGGTTGGGTTTTAAATATCAAGGCAAAAAATGATTTTTATAAAAAGCCGTTACCTGATCCTGCATCTTCTACCTTACACCCTACACTCACCCTCAACGCTCTCTCACTTCAACCCATACTTACCCATATATCTTTCATACAATTGCGTTTGTTTGTTTGCCAAACTCACCATTCGGCCCTGTATAAAAGCATATGTAACAATACTGCTTTTCATGTCCAGGATATCTCCTTCACTCACTATGATATTCGCGTCTTTACCAACTTCAATCGATCCTGTTTTGTCATCAATACCCAGAATTCTGGCAGCGTTCAATGTTATGGCGCTTAATGCTTCTTCTTTGGTTAAGCCATAGGCTGCGGCAGTACCTGCATTAAAGCTGAGATTACGGAAACGCGTGTTGGCCGTATTATCATTCAATGCAAACAATACGCCTGCCTTTTGTAAGGCCGCCGGCGTTTTATAGGGCTGGTCAACATCATCATCTTCTGTGGCAGGCAATGCATGTTCGGGACCGAGTATCACCGCTATATTATGCTGTTTAAGCAATGGCGCTATCTGCCAGCTTTCATTGCCACCAACTATCACTACGGCAAACCCGAATTCTTTTACAAAATCAACTGCTGCCAGCATCTGTTTTACCTGGTCTGCATGAATAAACAGTTTCTGGGTTTTGTCAAACAAACCTTTTACCGCAGCAAATTTTAAATTGGTTTGTGCATGTTCGTTTTCCTGCAGGTATGATTTTGCTTCTGAAAAAAAACTTTTTAATGCATCAATTTTTTGCAGGGACTGCTTTTCTATGTCAACGGGTGGCTGTTGCCCTGTGGAGAAACGTGGTCCGCGCTGTGGAAGAAAAGAAGGAAATGTGACATGAATACCGTTGTCGGTTTTATATGCCGCATCTTCCCAGTTCCATGCATCCAGTTGCACAACTGATGATGAGCCGCTGATAAAACTTCCCTGCGGTGTTATATTAGCCAGCAATATTCCATTTGCTTTTAGCGTATTGATGATTTTTGAATCTGTATTATAAGAAACTATAGATCGGATATTAGGATTGAGCTCTCCTAATTCCCTGTAATCATTTGACCCTCTTACGCCATTGGCAATTTCCCTTAACCCAAGGTCGCAGTCAGAAAGGATCAGACCAGGGTATACATGTTTACCTTTTGCATCGAATACCTTTACATGGTCAGCCGGCAGGGGAATATTGGTTCCTATCTTTTCAATTTTACCATTATTCACCTGAATGGTGGTATTATCCAACACCTGTCCTGTTCCCGTATGTACGGTGCCATTAGTAATAAACAAAAGCCCTTTGTATGCAGGAGCAGGGTATATATCATCCTGGGCAGTTGCAGTAATGGCAAAAAATAACAGGAGTAATATAGAATGTGATACTTTTTTCATCGCTTCATTTTTTGATCTTCTGTAATCAGGAATTGTCAGTGAATTAATTGGTGGCATTTTCTTCAAGCTGCCCGGCTGTTTCATCATCATGATTGCTGTCGCCATCATGCTGATGCTCTCCACAGCCTAATACGATCTGCAGGCTTGGCTTAAATGGTGCTGTTGGAGTGCCGCTCTTTTTTTCGCCAATCATTTTTTGAATGATCCTGTTGCGTTCGGCAGCTATATTACTGCGCATCAACAGGTCTTTTTCACTGTCAAAGTATATTATACCATCTACTATTGTTTTTTCAGCTTTCGCGTATATGCTCAAAGGGTTATCACTCCACAATACTACATCAGCATCCTTGCCCGCTTTAATGCTGCCGGTTTTATCATTAATATGCAGTGCTTTAGCCGGGTTGATCGTAACCATTTTCAGCGCATCTTCTTCACTTATACCGCCATACTTAACTGTTTTTGCAGCCTCCTGGTTCAGCCTGCGTGCCATTTCCGCGTCGTCTGAATTGATGCAGACATTCAATCCCATTTTCTGCATAATAGCGGCATTGTAGGCAATGGCATCAGCCACTTCCGTTTTATATGCCCACCAGTCAGAAAAAGTAGATACATTGGAGCCGTGGGCTTTCAGCTTATCCGCCACTTTATATCCTTCAAGAATGTGTGTGAAGGTATTAACGCGAAATCCGAATTTTTCCGCTACACGCATGGTATAGGTTATTTCTGTTTGCACATAAGAATGGCAGGTAATAAATCTTTTTTTATTCATTATCTCTACCAGCGCATCAAGCTCAAGGTCGCGCCTTACCGTATTCCACGGGCTTACAGATGCAGCGCCTTTCTTTCCCGGGCTTTTTACAGCGGAAGCTTTTGCAATAGCGTTCTCATAATCCTTTGCTCTTTGAAAAGCATCCGTCAATACCTGCTCAACACCCATCCTGGTATCCGGAAAACGATTGTTGGCTGCTGAAGTCGTTCGCTTCACATTTTCGCCTAAGGCAAATTTGATGAAAGGATCGGCGCCCTTAAATTTCAAGCCCTCATCATCTGCGCCCCAGCGAAGTTTTATTAGCTGCGTTTGCCCGCCAATGGTATTGGCAGAACCATGCAATATGTGCGAAGTAGTAACGCCTCCGCTCAACTGGCGATAGATATTAATATCATCAGGATTTATATTATCACCTATTCTTACCTCAGATGTTACAGACTGTGCACCTTCATTTATGGAAGCGGTGGCAATGTGTGAATGTTCATCAATGATGCCTGCGGTAAGGTGCTTACCTGTACCATCAATAATTATGGCAGATGCGTCAGAAAGATTTTTACCCACCTGTGCGATCTTGCCGTCTTTAAGTAACACATCCGTATTGTCTAATTTCCCTGCATCGTCTGAAGTCCATACGGTAGCATTTTTGATGAGGATATGATGTGCTGATGGTAAACCATCCCAACCATAGCTGCCAAACGGATAGGTGATTTTTGCAAGAAGACTGGTTGTATTCTTCTTTGCTGTATCAGGTTTTGATTCAGCAGCTTTAACAAATGTGGCATTCCAAAGCAAAGGCATCCCGTTAGCATTTGTGCCATTGCCCATCCACGTATTGCCGCTAACGGTACCGGTCAGCTGAATGGTTGATTTTGATTTCTTTTCAGGAGGAAAGCTGATGTTTACCATCTTTCCGTTAAAACTGAATTTTGTGGCAAGTGTGTCTCTGTCGATTACAGCGGCTGATTTACTGTTTTTTACAGCGAGTGTAAATGTTTTTATCGTATTATCCTGGGATTGTACGGCCAAACTATAAACAGCATTAATATCATTCCAGTTTTCATTATTTACATCATATCTTTCTCCCTGCACCCAGTTTTGATATATGGTGGTTTTCTCATCAAACACAGGGCCGGAAGCAATTAAAAAACTGGCAATCTTACCTGTCTCAATGCTGCCTACTTTATCATAAATACCTAATAAGGTTGCGGGTGTTTTAGTGAGTGCTTCCAAAGCTTTTGTTTCGCTGAGCCCGGCTTCTATCGCTTTCCTTACATTAGTAAGGAACGATTTGGTATCTTTTAAATCAGCAGGGGTTAAACAAAAACTGATGCCGGCTCTTTCGAAAGCTGCCGGATTGGTTACCGCGAGCTCCCAATGTTTTAGATCATTCAGCGAAATTCTTTTGGCATCATCAGGGTCTTCTATATCCATCGCTTCGGGATAGTTGACCGGGAGTATATAAACTGCTTTTGTTTTTGCAATCTCCTGTATGCGCTGGTATTCATTTCCACCGCCTTTGATAATATATTGTATACCAAATTCATCGCCAATCCGGTCTGCGCGTATATCCTGCCACTTGTCATTGGCTTCAAATATCTGCGGCAGGCTTTGAAGATCATTCCATGCTTTCAAACTGAGGTTTACACCTTCACTTGCAGGGTTGCTTTTGTACCATTGCGCGTCTAAATAAGTTTGCCGCAATAAAGCGATAGCGCCCATTAAACTGCCGGGGTAGCTTTGGGTAGATGTGCCTTTGTTGAAAGAATAATGCGCGGAGGCTTTTTCTTTAATGATGGTAAGGTTCTCTTTTATATCTGCCAGTGATACAACAGCGCCGGTGCCTCTTGCTATTCCATCTTTTTGATGCGTAAGTACAGTACCGAAACCAATATCACGCAGAGACTTCGCCTTTATAGCATCTGCCGCAAAAACCGCCGCGCCATTTACATCAGCTTTTATTGCCTGGTTCCAGCCATAAGCGCCTTTGGTATTTGAGGTTAATTGTGCAGGCGCACTGTAATTAAAGGGCGCAGCGGAGCGTTGAGGCGCGGGTATGCCATAATCACTGTATATATCAATAAAGGAAGGAACAATATATCTGCCTTTGCAATCAATAACCACGGCATCTTCAGGCACAGCTATATTTGTTCCTGCAGCAATTATTTTTCCCTTTTTAATAATAACTACAGCCTGCTGTAATGTGGTTTGCGCATCTTTTACAACGGTAGCATTGGTAAAAGCGTAATAGCCACTACGTTCATCGGCAACGCCATTTACCGGGAACGTTTGCTGTGCGCAAATTTGATCGTGCAGCATAAATAAAATAGCGAGGAAAGCAAGTATCCTTTTCATCAGCAGATTGTTTAAACGTGAGAAGAAAATTGAAAGTTAATGCAAAATCTCTTTTAAAATGCTCATTTACTTCTACGTTTTGAGTATTAAGCGACATTCATTGTCTCTCATAGCTGTTTATTCTTATACCCGGTTCTTGCATGTGAATGGACATAGACCATTTCGTATTTTATAAAAAAAATTAAATGAGAAGAGCATCACTATATGCTGTTGGCTGTTTATTGATATTAACGGTGTGTTTATGCCGGTATACTGCAGCCCAATCCGTTCATATTGACAAACCCTTTACACAGGATTACAGTATTAAGTATTTTTCTGAGAACCCGGATATTGTTCTCTATAAAGCATATGAAGATCGTAATGGCTTTATTAAACTGCTCACTTCAAAAGGGCTTATGCGTTTGCGCGGAGGAGAGTTTTTATACCCTGGAACTATTGTGGCAGACAGCAGCTATCGTTCTCTCAATAAAAGAAATATTGCCTCCCTGGCGCTTTATCATAACCAATTCATATTTGGCGATGATAAAGCCGTTTTCAGTAATGCATGGGCCGGCGAATTGTTTTTGAAACACACGCTTGGTACTGTAAATGTTTTTAGCGGAGGAAAAGACTTTTCTTTTCTTATATCAGACGGAAAAAAGCTGCAGTATCTGAAAAACAATTCGGTATTGTGGGATGGAAGCGCGGATGCACCTGTGCTGGATATTGTTTACGATAACAGCTCAGACAGGTTTTATATTCTTACTTCAAACAAGATCAGTGTATGGTCACCCGCGGATAAATTGTTATCAACTGTTTTTGCGTCAGATAGTCTTACAGCGTTCACCCTGTACAAAAATGCAAAACAAATTGTTGCAGGCACAAATAATGGATATATAACTATAGATATTGCTGCAAAAAAGCAAATTGGTGATGTTAAAAGAAAACTCCCCTGCACAGAGATTACAGCAGTAACCGCTATAGGAGATAAACTCTGGTTTGGCTCAAAACGCGGAGCCTTTATGCTGAAGGATGATGGCAGGTATAATTATTACGCATCAAAAAGATGGTTGCCTTCTGATGAAGTTACACAAATAGCTGCCGGCGCCGATGGCAGTGTGCTTGTGCTTACCAAAGCAGGGCTGGGAAAAATATCCTTCAAACAAATGACCCTTGCGGAAAAAGCCGCTTTTTATGATAAACAGGTAAGGCTAAGGCATATCCGTAACGGATTTAATGCAACTGTTGAGGGAATGAAAGACGGCGATCTTTCAACAGGCTTTATGGAAGACTCAGATAATGATGGCTTGTGGACTTCCATGTATCTTGGTGCTGAGGCTTTTCGCTATGCAGTAACAAAATCCCCGGAGGCTTTGCAGAACTGCCGTGAATCGCTTGATGCAATGGAAAGGCTGTATTCAATAAATCCAATCAAAGGGTTTCCTGCAAGATCTTTTGAAAGACGCGGCTATGCGCTGCACGACAGAAAAGCATGGCGCCCTGCTGATGACCCGGAATGGGAATGGAAGTCTACCACGAGTAGCGATGAAGCGATAGGGCATATTTTTGTTTTTGGTGTAATAGCTGAGCTGGTGGATGATGCCGTTGTAAAAAAACAGGCAATACGGTTAATAGACTCCCTGATGCAGCATGTTATTGATAATGATATGTACCTGATAGATTGGGATGGTAAGCCTACCCTTTGGGGCAAATGGCACCCTGACTATGTAAACAGCCATCCTGAATCTGTCGGGGATAGAAAAATCAATTCATCCAATATTGTAGGGATGCTCCAGACAGCTTATCATTTTACTAAAAAAGAAGTGTATAAGCAAAAGGCGTTTGAGTTGATGAATAAATACGGTTACCTGAAAAACCTGATGCAGCCAATGAAAAATATTGGCCGTGCAGATGACAATGCAAGCGATTGGAGCAAAATGCTCTCTGAAGGCTGGAATCACTCAGACGATGAAATGTATTTTCTGGGTTACTGGGGGCTTTACCGTTATGCCTTTAATGATACGCTTAAAGCGAAATTCAAAGCGTCTATCATTGACCATTGGGAAGCAGAACGCCCTGAAAAGGATGGCGCCTGGAATATTTTTACCGCGCTTACAGGGGTAAAAAACTTCGACCTTAAAGAAGCGATATGGTACCTGCAGGAATATCCTTTGGACATGGTAGGCTGGACGGTTCGCAATAGCGACCGCAAGGATATTGAGCTTATAGCGCCTAATTTCAGAAATCAAACCACTAAAGAAGTGCTGCCCCCGGATGAGTTAAGAATAAGCCGCCATAACGCCAACCGGTTTGGATTGGATGGCGGAAGCAATGGCCGTGATGAACACAGCGCCGGCGACATATGGCTGCTGCCTTACTGGATGGGGCGATACCTCGGCGTTATTAAATAACGGTTACCCGTAAACGTTTTAATAAATTATTATGAATTAAAATATACCACTGGCATTATTTTCGCGTTTTAGTCACTCCTTTTTTGTTTATCAGCAGCTAGTTTAATACAACTAAAACGCATCTAAAACCAGTATGACTATCCGGTGTCTGCATACATGCATTGCCTTTTTACCGGGGGTACTGTGCTTGCTTTTTAGTTTAAATCTTAATGCCCAGGATACCTCTTCAGGACTGATACGTTTCTTTAAAATTGAAAAAGCAACCAACAAAAATGCGATTCATCTCAACTGGGCTATTGCGGCAAAAAACAACGATAGCGTTCATGTAGTCATTGAGCGTTCTGTTGACGGGCGTAAGTTCCAGTTATTAGAAATGATGCCTCCTTATTTTGCCGGCATGGATTCCAACTACAATTATACCGATAACCTGCCACTGTCTGACAGCAGCTTTTACCGGATCAGTTGCACCACCAATGGTCTGTCATCAAGCTATGCGGTACAGAAGGCAAATTTCTTTTCCCGCCCCAAAATTGAAATAAGCGTAATGCCTAACCCGGTATTTAATAATGCTTCTATTATTATACAAACCGAGGAAACAGGCGATATAAACTGTATGCTGTATGATCTTAGCGGCAAAACCATCCGCACTTACCAGTTTAAGAAAACAGCATATTATGCCCAGCATATATTAGATATGTATAATGTTCCCAAAGGAGAATATATTTTAAATATAAGAGGAACGGTCATTAACGAGTCAAAGCGGATACTGAAACAGTAGAAGCCCTATCTTTGCGCCGTTATGATGAGCAAGAAGTCGTTCCTGGCAATTTTAGTGGCACTTTTTCTTCCTTTAACCTGTTATTTTTTGCTGAAACATTTCAGCGCAGAAGCAGTTATAATGCCTAAACGGTACTTTTATGACAGTGTACGTACTGTTACCGAATATGGCAAAACCACAGAAGATACAGTGTGGCACAAAGTAAGAAACTTTACCCTCACTAACCAGCTTGGCAAACAGGTTTCGTTAAATGACCTGAAAGATAAAATCATCATTGCCGATTTCTTTTTCACTTCCTGCCCCAGCATTTGCCCTTCGCTTACGCGTAATATGAAGCGGCTGCAGGATGCTTTCAACAAAACCGATACTGTTGTAAGATTTATTTCCTTCAGCGTTGACCCGGTAAGGGATACACCTGAAAAGCTAAAAAAATATTCTGATAAATATGGTATTAATCCTGATACGTGGTGGTTGCTTACAGGCGACAAGGATGAGATTTACGGTATAGCCAAAAATGAATTCAAAGCCAATATTGCAGATACCAATGTGGATACGAATTTTATTCATACCGAACATTTTTTTATGCTGGATAAAGAACGTGTGGTAAGAGGCTGGTATAAAGGATTGGATAGTATTCACCTGAATAAACTGGCAGATGATGTGGTATTGCTGATGCTGGAAAAGGATAAAAAGAAAAAAAGGAAATTGTTCGGGGATTAGTATTACAATTATAAAATAACTATATGCTGCAGGCTCAGATCAAAAAGAATGATAAATCGGCTACATTGTTCATATGGGTTGTTTCCTTTGTGGTTTTTGCAGCAGTTGTAGTGCTCAGCAGGGTTAAGGTTAATGCTGACCTCGGTTTTGATGTGCACAATTTTGCTTTATTCAATGCTGTTGTTAATTCTATAGTATCTGTTTTGTTGGTAGCAGGTTTAATAGCGGCCAGGCAAAAAAAATATGTGCTTCACCGCAACATAATGGTTGCCGCGCTGGTTTGTTCCGCGCTTTTCCTGCTGTCATATATATGCCATCATCTTTTTGCCGGCGAAACAAGGTTTGGAGATACCAACCACGACGGAATAGTGAGTGATGAAGAAAAATCGGCTGCAGGGGGATTAAGAACAGTTTATTATATCATTCTCGGCACACATATTCCATTAGCAGGTATTATTTTACCATTCATATTATTTACTGCATACCGCGGATTAACCGCTGAATTTCCCCGCCATAAAAAAATCGCTAGAATTACATGGCCTATCTGGTTCTATGTATCTGTAACCGGTGTATTGGTATACCTGATGATCAGCCCGTATTATTAATAGGTATATAGGCAGGCAATAGTGTATACTTAAAAAGAAGGCTGAATTTTTAACAAATCGCTATAATTCAGCCGATTTCTTTAACATTCTTCATTAAAATTACCAGATTACAACCTTTTTCCTAAGCCATTTCGGCGTATATTTGTGTTCTTAAAAATTCAGCCCCGTTTAACTGGTGTAATGCATGATTAAAGCAGCTCAAAAGTGTAAATATTGGGTAGCAGGACTGTTACTTTTAAGCTTCCTTAATGTCCTGACTTTTTTACCAGGCAGCAGCTTTGATATTAATGAGACCATTTTCCCGCGGTATTCTGCTATTAATACTGTTGAGGATGCAGAAAACCGCTCAACTGTTCTTGAGCTCGTGCTTGAAAATATTGCAGGGCTTGAGGACTGCCTGCCGGATTCAGAGAAACCTGATTTCAGCTATACGCTCTTCAGCATTAAGTTCCGTGAAATAAGCTGGTTTTTATCAAATTTTTGCTTGCCACCCGTAGTTACGGCAATAAAGCAATATACCGCATCAAAAGAGTTTTTTGGTATAGACCGTCCCCTGCAATTGCCATTACTTCAGCATCATCATTTCATTTTCAGGTTAACTCCTTTCTGATTTTTTTCATTCTTTTTTGTATTTGCCCCTATTGAACAGGATAGTAACCCTATCAAAATAATTATGGATTGCTTGCGGTGCTTTTCTCGAAAAGTCATCATGGCATTATCATTTATTTTTTATTTAAAACAAATTAGTAATGAAAAATTATTTGTACATACTGGTTATTGCATTTGCTGCAGGATGTGCTGCCAAGGAAAATAAAGAAGAAGAAAATACATTACCCAAATTACCGGTATTGCAGGTAAATACTATAGATACAGTACTGAAGCATGATTATGTGACAAGCATTCAGGCGGTAAAAAATGTGGAGATACGCGCAAGAGTACAGGGCTTTTTGAGCAAAATATTTGTGGATGAAGGACAGGAAGTAAAAAAAGGAGCGCCCCTGTTTCAGTTAGACCAGCACGAATTTTTAAATGAAGTTGCAAAGGCAAAGGCCGGAGTAAGCAATGCGCAGGCTGAAGCTAAAACCGCGGAAGTGGAATTAAAGCGGGTAAAAGTGCTCTTGTCAAAATCAATAGTTTCGCCTACAGAGCTTGAAATGGCGGAGGCAAGACTAAAAGCTGCTAATGCTAAAATAGAAGAAGCTATATCAGCCCAAAGAAATGCCGAAACAAAATTGTCTTACACATATATTCTTTCGCCCTTTGATGGAGTTATTGACCGCATACCTTTAAAAGCAGGAAGTTTGATTGATGCCGGAGCATTACTCACAACTATTTCAGATAATCATGCGGTATATGCCTATTTCAATATCTCTGAAAACGAGTATTTAAACTACCGGAGAGGAAATGGCAACCAGAGAGATAATGCTGTACAGCTTATACTTGCCGATGGTTCAGTATATAATCAGAAGGGACAGATTGAAACCGTTGACGGGGAATTTGATGAAAAGACTGGTTCAATCGCCTTCAGGGCAAGGTTTGATAATCCTTCAAAATTACTGAGGCATGGCGCTACCGGGAAAGTGAGAATCACTTCTTATGCTAAAGACGCGCTGATCATTCCCCAGAAATCTGTATTTGAAATACAGGATAAGAACTATGTTTTTGTTGTAGGCGCAGACAGTGTTGTTACAATGAAAACAGTAATTCCGGAAACCCGCCTTTCAAAATATTATATTATAAAAGACGGACTAAACAGCGGCGACCGGATATTATACGAAGGCATACAAAGCATTAAAGAAGGTATGCGCATAGAGCCGCTGAACGTAAGCAGGCAAATGTGATGCATAAAGTCAATCAATAAAAAATTTATTGCGCAGGTAAATATTAAACCAGGTTTTATTCCGGTTGTTTGCCTGCATCTGAAAAATATTATTTACATATTTTATGGTAGAAACTTTTATCAGGAGACCAATATTATCTCTTGTAATATCTCTTATAATTACACTGCTGGGTGTGCTGGCATTGTTTACATTACCCATTACGCAGTTCCCCGATATTGTACCTCCTTCTGTAACCGTTACCGCACGTTATACCGGCGCCAATGCGCAGGTATGTACAGACGCGGTGGCCACGCCTTTGGAAAGGGCGATCAACGGCGTGCCGGGCATGACATATATGAACACGGTAACAAGTAACAATGGTGTTACACTTATCTCCATTGCATTTAAGGTTGGTATAGATCCGGACCAGGCAGCGGTTAACGTGCAGAACAGGGTAACAACTGTACTGGATGAATTACCCGAAGAAGTAATTAAAGCAGGGGTGGTAACGGAAAAAGAAGTGAACAGCATGTTGCTTTACCTGAATATTGTGAGTGAAGACAGCACAATGGATGAAGGCTTCATCTTCAACTTTACCGATATTAATGTATTAAAAGAACTAAAACGTATTGATGGTGTTGGGTTCGCGGAAATAATGGGCGCAAAGGATTACGCTATGCGTGTTTGGCTTAAGCCCGACAGAATGCTGGCGTATAATGTATCTGCCGACGAAGTGATCGCTGCTTTACGCAATCAAAACGTGGAAGCAGCTCCGGGCAAAACCGGCGAAAGCTCAGGTAAAGAACATAATACACTGGAATATGTGCTGCGGTATACCGGTAAGTTTTCTGAACCTCTGGAATATAAAAATATTGTGCTCCGGGCTGCTTCTGATGGTTCTATTCTCAGGCTTAAAGATATAGCGGATGTTGAGTTTGGCGCATTGAGCTACAGTATGGAATCTAAAACAGATGGCAAGCCTTCCGCTTCTATTATGATCAAACAACGCCCGGGTTCAAACGCGAGAGAGGTGATCAGCAATATTAAAAAGCGTATGGCCGAAATTAAAGAAGATTCTTTTGTGCCCGGTATGGATTACAACTTTGCTTATGATGTATCCCGGTTTTTAGACGCTTCAATAAAGGAGGTACTGAGAACACTGGTGGAAGCATTCATTCTTGTGTTCATTGTGGTGTTTCTGTTCCTGCAGGATTTCAGGTCAACCCTTATTCCTGCGCTGGCAGTGCCTGTTGCGCTTATCGGTACATTGGCGTTTATGCTGATGCTGGGCTTTTCTATTAACCTGCTTACGCTTTTTGCCCTGGTGCTCGCCATTGGCATTGTGGTTGACAATGCGATAGTAGTTGTAGAAGCGGTACACGTAAAAATGACGGAAGATCATATGGGTCCAATGGATGCTACAATTGCGGCAATGAAGGAGATCAGCAGCGCTATCATGGCCATCACGCTGGTTATGTCGGCGGTATTTATTCCGGTGGCATTTTTGTCCGGGCCTGTTGGTGTATTCTATCGCCAGTTTTCGCTTACGCTTGCTATATCCATTGTTATATCGGGTATAAACGCCTTAACGCTCACCCCGGCATTGTGCGCATTAATGTTAAAGCACCAGGAGCCTGGAAAGCGAAAAGGATTGCTGCAACGTTTCTTCGGAGGTTTCAACAGGGTATACGATAAAACGCAAAACAGGTATAAAGGATTGGTGGGCGCTATTGCGGGCAGAAAGATTGTTACGATGTCTCTGCTTATCATTTTCTTTTTGGCTACATGGGGCATTAGCGCGGTATTACCATCTGGCTTCATACCCACCGAAGACCAGGGTGTTATTTATGTGAATGTTACCACGCCGGCAGGATCAACAGTGGAACGTACCGGCGAAGTGCTTGATGAAGTTGAGCGGGTAGCGGCAAAGTTTGACGCGATAGAAAATATCTCAACGCTTGCCGGCTATAGTCTTGTAACAGAAGTATCCGGCGCATCTTATGGTATGGGAATGATCAATATGAAACCCTGGGATAAACGAAAGGAATCTGTAGAAGACCTGATCAGTCAGCTAAAAGAAAAAACAAAACATATAACAGATGCCAGCATAGAATTTCTTCCACCGCCTACTGTGCCTGGTTTCGGTAATTCCAGCGGATTTGAGTTCAGGTTGCTTGATAAAACAGGCAGCGGTGATCTGCAACAAACACAGGATGTGGCTAACAGGGTAATTGAAGGTGTAATGAAAACAGGCGTTGTTAATAATGCGTTTACGGGCTTTAATCCCAATTTTCCCCAGTATATGATTCATGTTGACCAGGAGATAGCAGCTAAAAAAGGCATTACCATTGATAATGCCATGAACACGCTGCAAACCTTGCTGGGCAGTTATTACGCTACCAACTTTATACGATTCGGGCAAATGTATAAAGTAATGGTGCAGGCTTATCCCCAATACCGCAAAAGTCCTGAGGATATATTGAACCTGTACCTCAAAAACGCTTCGGGTGAGATGGTGGCTTTTTCCACTTTTATCAAAATGGAAAGAGTATATGGCCCGGAGCAACTGACCAGGTATAATATGTATACATCCGCATTGATCAACGGAGATGCCGCGCCGGGCAGAAGTAGTGGTGAAGCTATAGCCGCTGTGGAGAAAGTAGCCAGGGAGGTATTACCGAGAGGATATGGCTACGAATGGTCGGGCATGACGCGGGAGCAGATATTATCAGGCAACCAGGCTGTATATATTTTTATTCTTTGCCTCGTATTTGTATACCTCATATTATGTGCACAATACGAAAGCTTTTTTCTTCCGCTTGCGGTAATACTTTCATTACCGGCAGGTATATTCGGTTCGTTTGCGGCTTTAAAACTGGCAGGTCTCGAAAACAATATTTATGCGCAGGTTGCGCTCGTCATGCTGATCGGCTTGCTGGGCAAAAATGCCATCCTGATCGTTGAGTTTGCTATACAGAGAAAAAAACTTGGCGTTTCTGCATTGAATGCAGCCATTGAGGGAGCCGCCTCCAGGTTGCGTCCTATTCTTATGACATCATTCGCATTCATAGCAGGCCTTATACCGCTATGTATCGCCTCTGGTGCAGGTGCATTAGGCAATCGTTCAATCGGCACAGCGGCGGCGGGCGGCATGCTTATAGGAACGATCTTCGGCGTAATTGTTATCCCGGGCTTATATGTACTATTTGCTGCACTGGAAGAAAAATTAGCAGGCAAAAAGAAAATGAAAATTAAAGTAAAGAATATGAAGATGAAGGTAGCATCGGAGGAATCGTGAGCGGCAAGGTTTAAGGTATAGGTTGCGGACCTTTTGCAACAAATCATATGCCTCATTCGCCTTTCTCTTTAAAAAAATGATATGGCAAATAAGGTGATCATTGTGGGAAAGGCCGTATACTTTCTATCCTTCACCTTCTGCATTAAAAATTATTATTGACAACAACAGATAAAAAACAATGAAGATTGTAAAATTGAGTATATATGGTTTTTTAATGAGCGGACTGCTGGCAGGCTTCAGCTCATGTGTAGTTCAAAAACAGCAGTCTGAACAGAAGATGCTGGCGATCCCGCAAAAATACCCGGGCATTGCTGATACAACCGCTATCGGTAAAATTTCATTCAGGTCTTTTTTTAAAGATACTATGCTGATGAAGCTTATTGATACCGCTATTGTTAATAATCTTGATCTGAAAAACGCTATGCAGCGTATCATGATTGCCAGGGCTAACCTGCTTTTTCAAAAGGGTTTGAGATTGCCGTCGCTTGATGGTTTTGTATCCGCATCGGTTGATAAATATGGTAAGTATACCATGACAGGTGTTGGAAATTTTGATACAAATCTTTCCCAGAATATTGATAAGGACCAGAAGGTAACCAACCCTGTGCAGGATTATTATTTTGGTTTAAAAAGCTCATGGGAAATTGATCTTTGGGGTAAATTAAAGGCACGCAAGACATCTGCCCAGGCGCAGTTGCTTGCAACAGAGAAAGGGCGGCAGTGGGTAATTACACAACTGGTGGCGCAGGTAGCATCGTATTATTATGAATTGCTTGCCTTAGATAACCGGCTTGAAATACTTAACCGCAATGTTAATCTACAGGAAAAAGCAGTAGAGATTGTGCAGGCGCAGATGGAAGGTGGGCGTGCCAATGCGCTGGCGGTACAGCAGTTTACCGCCCAGTTGCTGCATACACGCAGTCTGCAGTATGAAACGCTGGTAGAGGTTACCCGGCTGGAAAACGAAATGAATCTTTTAATGGGCAGATTAGCGGAAACACCTATACCCCGCGGATGGAGCATTCTTGAGCAACCCGTTTCAGGACAAATTACAGAAGGCATTCCTGCCGACCTGCTGATCAATCGCCCGGATATACAACAGGCTGAATGGCAACTGGCTGCTACCAAAGCAGACGTGGAAGTAGCAAGAAAATCGTTCTATCCTTCACTTGTGCTAACACCTTATTTTGCTTTTAATGCGTTTAAGTTCCCTTTGCTTTTTAATGGAAGTTCTATTGCATATGGCTTGCTTGGCGGATTAACACAGCCTATTTTTAACCGCTACCAGTTGAAGACTGATTTTGCTGTTGCCAATGCACAACAGGAAATAGCCTATAACGAATACAAGCTTTCTTTCTTAAGTGCATATAAAGAAGTATCAACCAATTTAAGAAACATTGAGTACTATAAAAAAATACTGGAGCTTAACAATGAGGAAGTTGAAACACTCACCAGCGCCGTAAGCATATCCAACGATTTATATTTGAGCGCTTATGCCAGCTACCTGGAAGTGATCACCGCGCAAAAAGGCGTGCTTGAGGCTGAACTGCAGCGAACAGAAGCCAGGAAAGCGCTGCTGCTTTCTTTTCTTGACCTGTACCGTTCTTTAGGCGGCGGATGGGAATAACACGGATAAAATGGGCAGTAAAAAGTGAAAGGTGAAAAATCTTTCACTTTTTTTATCTTTGCTGCTATAACAAAACTATATGAATAGAAAGAATTGTCTTCCTCCTCCTGCACTTTAGTATTTTTTAATAGCCAAGAAGTATAGTGCTATACTTTCTCTTCCAGTTTAAATATCAATATTAAAGATTTTGCCTTCTGCAGACATTCAGATAATTCTTTTATGAAAAAAACATATTTGTTCTTACATATTGCTGTAATCCTTGCAGGATTTACAGGCGTTTTTGGAAAACTTATTACGCTTAATGAAGGGTTGCTGGTTTGGTACAGGGTATTGTTTTCTACTGTTATGCTGTTTTTTGTTTTAAAGATATTCCGCGTCAACAGCAATATTACTTTTCAAGAAAAGCTTGGTATAGGAAAAGCAGGAATGTTCATTACCATACACTGGATATTTTTTTATGCAAGCATTAAATATTCCAATATTTCTATCGGCGTTGTTTGTTATTGCTTAACCAGCTTTTTTACCGCGGTATTCAAACCGATGATCGATAAAGCCCGGTTTAAAATATCAGAGTTGTTGCTGAGTGCCTTAACCGTGCTCGGCATAAGCCTTATCTTTCATTTTGACGCATCTTACCAGTTAGGTATTGGTTTAGGGGTTATCTCCTCAGCCTTTGCCGCATTGTACACTATTTACAATGAGCGCCTGGTGCAGCGGTACGACAGCAAAGTCATCAACTTTTACCAAATGCTTAGCGGTACTATCGGGCTGGGCATTTTGCTTCCGGTATATCTTTATTTTTTCCCGGTTAAGACATTTTTCCCTGGCGCCAGGGATATATTTTACCTGTTGTTGCTTTCACTTTTCTGCACGGTAGGGTTATATATATTATTTGCGGAAGTACTAAAAAAAATACCTGCGTTCACAGTTAATTTAACCTTCAATCTTGAACCTATTTACGCTATTGTACTGGCGTTCCTGTTTTTTAATGAGAGTAAAGAAGTGAATTTTTCTTTTTACCTGGGGTTGTTTTTTGTGATGGCATCGGTTGCATTGCAAACAGTTATTTCCGTAAGGAAGAGCAGGTAGAGAAGAAACTCTGCTGCCGTAATTCTTATCCCACGGATCATTCTTCTGCTGGCGGTTACATTTGCCGCAATTGCGTTTAAATCATGCAATCGGAGGGCTGGATCGAAAAGAAGGACGGGAGTGCTTTTATTTTGTAACCGGCATTTTCTGCATGGGGATATATAATTTTCGTATGTAGGTACTACTGCACAAGATTGCCATATACAGGAAGATTTGGAATGCAACGATATCAGGCATTCAATTCTTTCATCATTTTAATATATTTACAATAAACCATCAATATGACATACTTAAAGGCAACCCTGTTTACAGCTTTGATACTCGCTGTTGTTTTTACCACTCCTGCTTTTACGCAAACAAAATCCCTTACTGTTTCACCGCTGCTTGCAGAAGCTGCACCTGCAACAGCAGGCATGTCTGCAGAACGCATAGCAAAGATTGACGCTATGCTGAAAGGCGCTGTTGATCAAAAAGACCTTCCCGGTATTGTTGCGCTTATTGCAAGGAAAGGAAAGATCGTATTTTACAAAGCTTATGGCATGGCTGATAACAACTCGAAGAGAGTAATGAAAAGGGATGACATTTTCAGGATCGCTTCTCAAACAAAAGCCATTACATCAACCGCTGTAATGATGTTGTGGGAAGAAGGTAAGTTTAAGCTGGATGATCCTATCTCAAAATATATTCCTGAATTTGGGGAAGCACAGATACTGGATACGTTTAACGACAAAGATTCAAGCTATACAACAAAGCCTGCAAAAAAGCAGGTTACTATCCGCCACCTGCTTACACACACATCCGGAATTGGTTATGGATTGATTGATGGAGATGATAGGTTTAAAAAGATATTTCAAAAAGCCGGCATTACAGATGCATTTACTACAGCACCGGTTACTATTGCTGAAAATATCAAAAAGCTCGCAAAGTTACCATTGCATCATGAGCCCGGAGAGAAATGGACATATAGTGAAGGATTGGATGTACTGGGATATTTTATAGAAGTGATTTCCGGAATGCCTTTTGATCAATTCCTTCGTACAAGGTTATTTGATCCGCTCGGCATGAATGATACCCGGTTCTATCTCCCTGATAATAAAAAAAGCAGACTTGTAAGCGTAGAGGAAAAAGTGGATGGAGAATGGAGGAAATATGCCGGTAGTTTTTATGATGCGGATTACCCCATTAAAGGCGCAAAAACATTTTTTTCCGGTGGCGGCGGGCTTTCAAGCACGGCTAAAGATTATGCTACATTTTTGCAGATGTATATTAACAATGGGGAATTAAATGGCGTGAGGATTTTAAGCCGTAAAACCATAGAAGTTATTATGGCCAATCAAATCGGAGATATAATGAATGGCAACTCAACTTATGGTCTGGCATTTGGCCTTGTTACCCAGAAAGGGCAGGATGCAGGTGGCTCAGGCAGCATTGGCACCTTTGATTGGGGCGGTTATTTCAACACACAATATTTTGCCGACCCCAAAGAAAAGCTCATTGGCATTATAATGAAGCAAACCCAGGGCAGTGTAAAAGACGAAACTAGCTGGAAGCTTAGGTTGATGGCAGAGACTGCGATTGATGATTAAGCGTTTAAGTCATTTACCACACAAACGTTCCAATGGCGCCTTTATCCAGCGAAGCAACTACCCATTTGCCATTGTATTTAATATTAAATACAATGGCATTCGCTCCATCATTTTGGACAATTAATACTTTCTTTCCACCGGGTGTTTTAAAAGCAACATTATTTAGTCCGCCGGGTATTGTACTCTCTATTCTTGTTGAATTAGCAGGCACAAATTTTGAAGCATGTGCGATAATATAGAAAGCAACATTTTTAGTATACGTGCTGCCTGTTTCTATTGTAATTGCTCCTTTGCAAGTTGTACATCCGCCATCAGTATGCGGACCGAAGCTGGCATCATTGGCAAGATTCCATTCAAGCGCATTACGGCTCCAGTTACGCATTGAACCTATTATTACATTTTTTACATGCCAGTTCAAATCACCGCCAAATCCACCTGCGGAAGCAGTATACTGTTCTGTGAAATAAAGGGCTTTATCAGGATGCGCGTTTCTTACAGTGGACAAAGCACTGATATCACCGGCATATAAATGAAATGCAGAACCGTTGATATATTGTTTTGTAGCGGCATCATTTAAAATAGAGATCGGGTAATCAGGTTTGTCGCAATTATGATCGTAGATAACAATTTTTGTATTGATGCCGGCTTTTTGAAATGTAGGGCCTAGGTGATTTTTTATAAAATCAGCCTGCTGATCCGCCGTCATTAACAAGCTTGGATTATTACCCGGATGCAAAGGCTCGTTTTGTGGTGTGATAGCATCTATCGTAATGCCCTCAGCCTTCATAGCTTGTATATACTTAACAAAATACAGTGCATATACTGCATAATATTGGGGCTGTAAACTTCCGCCAACAAAGCTATTATTATCCTTCATCCATACCGGCGGCGACCAGGGGGTTGCAATAATTTTAATAGCAGGATTAATGGCGAGTATTTCTTTAAGCAAAGGAAGAAGGTTAACCGTATCTTTTGCAAGGGTGAAATGTTCAAGATTGATATCTGTTTGTCCTTCTGCAATATCATTGTACGTGAAAGGGACAGCATTTAAATCTGAAGCGCCTATACTTAGCCGTAAGTAGCTTACAGCAATGGCGTTTTCTCCTGATCCAAATAATTCCTGTAGCAGCTCCTGCTTCTTTGCTGTATTTAATGAGTTGATTACATCGGCGCTTCCACCGGTAAGGGTGTACCCAAAACCATCAATGGTTTGATATGTTGTGCCTTCATTTACCTCTATTACCGGGTATTGGTTTACAGGAGTGCCAAAAGCAAGAATGCCTGTTTGTTTTTGCAGCTTCACTGTTTCATCTGATTTGGTAAGCCAGAAATCCACTTCATTTACTGCGGGAGGGTTTACAACCGGGGGTGTATGCTCAGTTTCCTTTTGCTTACAACTCAATAATATTATCACGATTACCGTCATCAACAGCAATGCATATCGTGTAATACGTTTTTTTATACTCGTCATAATAATGTGTAATAAAATTAAAATATTTAAATTTTTTCCGGGGTATATACGCGTACATAATCTACTTCCATTACCGCGGGAAAAACGGTTTCATCAAGCCCGTATTTACCACCAAGGTTACCACCAACTGCTATATTAAGAATAATATAAAATGGCAGGTCAAAAGGCCATTCTGCAACGGTTTTGTGTTCGTTTACTACATGATTAAACAAAATACCGTCAACATAAAAATCCATTTGCTCTGGTGTCCAGTCCACTGAATAAACATGATACGTATTATAAGGATCTGCAACAAACGCCTTGCGTGTTTTTTGCGTGTTGATAATATGGTTGTAAGACTTTGAGTGAATTGTGCCGAATACAGAATCTTTTTCAAAACCAACATGTTCCATAATATCAATCTCTCCGCATTCCGGCCAGTCTACTTTATTAATATTTGTACCAAGCATCCAGAAGGCAGGCCACAAGCCACGCCCGGCGGGTAGCTTGGCACGCATTTCAATTTTGCCGTAAGTAAAATGCGCTTTGTCTTTTGTAACCAGCCGTGCGGAAGTATATTTATTACTGCCTGTTTTTTTAGAGACCGCTTTAAGCTTTAATGTGCCATTACTTACTTCAACATTTTCGGAAGATGCTTTTGTATAATACTGCAATTCATTATTTCCCCAACCATGTCCGCCAACATCATAACCCCATTTCGTGCTGTCAGGCAAACCATTATAATCAAACTCATCACTCCAGGATAGCTTCCATTTTGTTTCTGGAATGCGCTGTTGCTTTTGCGTATGCGAAAACGATCCGATGCAAAGGCTTATGAAGAGTATATAAATGAAGTGCATAGTAGTTAATTATTTTGTAGTGTTACATAATAGATATGCTGAAGTACTACTGGAAAACACGAACATAATCTACAAACATGCGTTGTGGAAATTGTGTTGTTCCATCGGGAGCACCTGGCCAATCACCGCCTACAGCCACATTGAAAATAAAAAATTGTGGTTTATTAAACGGGTACACGGCATCGCCAACCTCTGCTTTTGTTGTGGTTAAAAACAGATTATCATCTACATACCACTGCATACTGTTTCCCGTCCATACAAGAGAAAAAACATGAAACTGCTGTGAAAAATTTCCTGATGTTAAATTATAACCGGCATTTTTAGAGTTGTGAGCTGCCAAAGCATTTTGCCAGTGGGCCGTTCCGTATGTGGTAGACGGATTCTGCCCTACCAGTTCCATGATATCTATTTCACCACATGCCGGCCATCCGACGGTGGAAATATTATCTCCCAGCATCCACAAGGCAGGCCATATGCCTTTAGCTACAGGCAGTTTAGCTCTTATGTCTATCCTTCCATGTGTAAAAGTCTTTTTATTTTGTGTTGTAATTCTTGCTGAAGAATAATTAAAGCCGGTGACGCTTTCTTTTCTTGCTTCAATAATCAGGTTGCCATTAGATAGAAAAACATTTTTGTTGCTATTGGTATAATATTCGAGTTCATTATTACCCCACCCACCTGAGCCGTTACCCACCTCATAATTCCATGCTGCTGCATCAAGCATTTCGCCGGAAAATTCATCGCTCCAGGCGAGTGTATAACCAGCGTAAGTTAATGGAGTAGTATACCCTGTATTATCTGTTGTGAGATTTTTTCCATTTTCTGTTATAATAGTCCCCATTGCAGAGGTAACACCCAGTGTACAATTTTCAGGATTACTTAATTGAAGTGTGAAGTCAAGATTATTTTCCCTGTTATCTTCGGGGTCGCCTTTTATTGCAACATCCAATTGCACCTGGGCATTATTAGCCGGTATGGTTATCGTGCCTGATTTTTTTATATAGTCTCCGGGAGCAGATGCAGAACCATCAACAAGTGTATAATCTACAGATACAGGAACTGTTGTTGTTTTATTAAGCGTAATAACAAAATATAGCACCGCATCTGAAGTTGTTCTTAACTGTAAAGCATCTTCAACCTTAACAACAGGAACTACCGGGGGCGGTTCATTGCCACCTTTTTTGCACGAAATATTCATAGCAAAACAAACCACCAATAAAAAGCTGAAGCATTCTTTTTTCAACATGCGGATATAGTTATCAAAGTTTGTTATTATCTACCATCAGCATAACAGAAATAAAACAATTTGGGTAACAATAAGCACAGAGTGTTTGTGCTGAGCTTATTGTTTATGAAGATGATAAATTAAATAGGTTTTCAGGAATATTTTAATCAGCTTTTAATTTTATATACCAGGCATTCCCTGTTTCTGTACCCTGGGCGCGCAGGTACATAGCAGTTTCGGATATTGTAAGTATTTCGTATTCTTTTAATAAGGCACCGTATCCTATATAAGTATTATTACCGCCTAATGAAATAGCTGTTTTGGTTGATGGCGTTGCCGCATCTATACCAGAACCTGAAGGCACAAAAGAAAAGGAAGAAGTTCCTCCTGAATAATTATAGCAACCTTCATCGCCTGAAGCAGGAATGCCAGGTAATCCTCCGGCAAGTGTACCTGTTTTTGTAAATGCACCATCAGGGCTTGCTACCGTTAATGTAAAAGTGCCGTTAGCTTCAACTTTGGTAAAAGTAAATGAAGCAGTATAAAAACAATTGCAACATCCTACTTTTTCATTTACGGAAGCAGACCACCACTCAGGCGTAACCGAAGTAGTACTCCATGGGCCAACACCAAAATGTCCTGCTATACTTTTATCTACTCTCCAGGTTTTAGAGCCTGTACCAACCAGGTCGTTTACAATAGTTTCATCGGGAGTAAAATCACTTCTTACCTGTATATCCTTGGTAACTGTTGTTGCCGTTGCTCCTGCTCCATAAGCCACTACTGTTATTCTATAAGTATTGGTACCAACAGAAGTATACTTATATGTTATGTTCCCGGTTGGCAGGCTTGTTAAACTGATGCCATCTGTTGCATTATAATCAATTTTATAAGCCAGCACATTTTTACCGGTAAGCGAGATTGTTACATCACCTGAACCATCACCATCCGGATGACTGGCATCCTGACCAAGAATAGCTGTACTGATAACTACATCTGCAGGCGCTGTTAATTCGCCCATTTCATATTGTTTTTTCTGGCAACTGCCAATGAGCAGCATTGTTGCCATTACCCATGCATAATATTTTATATGGCGTATCATACTTTGATTGTTTAATTGGTTAATCTGAAATTGTCAACATATATAACATCGCCGGCCCCATCGGTAGCATCATTGAAACGCAATACCAATTGCCCGAACTTTTCTGATGCA
This sequence comes from Terrimonas sp., assembly GCF_003075435.1. GTDB lineage: Bacteria > Bacteroidota > Bacteroidia > Chitinophagales > Chitinophagaceae > Agriterribacter. Next base: position 41,674 of record NZ_QCZJ01000028.1, read on the forward strand.
GGTATGCCTGATATTGCACCAAAATCAAAAACTAATTCTTCCCATGCGCCTGAAGTGGTAAAGGCTGTTTTCAGAACAGCTATACCATTGCTTATACTGCTGCCATTTTCCAGCTCAACATTTAATTTTTTACCAACCAGCGATGGGCTTGGATTATATGCGAGCACTTTTATTTTTTTTCCTGCCGACATATCAATAGGGTTATCAAGCGGGCTGTATGTTCCGCTCCAGCCCTGGTTGCCACGCGTAAACTTACCAACCATTGCAGATGTGTTTAAACCGCTGGCACTCGGGTTTGCTACTTTCTGGAACTGTTGCCCGTCGCCAAATGTGCCGAAGAAATAATTAATTGCTGATGATTCAAATGTTATGGGTAAGCCAAAAGCATCGTAAATGGTTACCTCGGTTGTATTTTCGGCAGTTGCTGCGCCACCACTTAAGGCAACTACTTTTACGGTATACGTTCCGGCATTTGCATATTCATGTGATAGTTCAGCACCGGCGGCAAGCGGTGTTCCTGTTTCATTGGCTGCATCACCAAAGTATACCATATAAGATTTTGCATATAGTGCAGCAGCTTTTACTTTTAATACATGCACAGTTGAAGATGTTGTGATCTCTATATTTTCAGGTGCACGATATGTAACCTGCAAAGGATAGGTATTCGTAGTTTCTTCTCCTGAGAGGCTTTTTGCTACAATAGTAACAGTGTATGAACCTTCGGGATATGCATGCGTAACACTATTACCGGGTGATACTACCGCTGATGCGCCTGCTCCTGTGCCTTCTCCAAAATTCACTACAAAGGAAGAAGCGCCTTCGGCAGTAGGTGTAATTTTTACATTGCCTGAATTATCATTGCTGATGTCGAATATACTGTTGGGTTTGGCCGTTTTTGAAGAATTAAGAAAAGACAGATCATCGTCAATTCCCTCAATTTTACTGCACCCTACACCAACAAGCATAAACGTACTTATACTGAATATGATTGGAAATTTTTTCATTGCTTAAAGTTTAAGGTTATTCGTAGTTAGGGTTTTGTACAAGCTTGGTGCCCTGCAGTTCAATAAATGGTATAGGAAATATTTCATTTCTTCCTGCCTGGAAACCTCTGCTCCCTAATACGTTTGCTGCATCTCCCCAGCGCACAAGGTCAAAAAATCTGTGCCCTTCTCCAGCCAACTCTAACCTGCGTTCTTTTTTAATGGCATCCAGCGAAACAGGCACAGACGCAAGCCCTACTCTTGCACGTACTGCATCAAGCAATGCCTGGGCTCTTGTGCCGGTGCCACCCAAGGCTTCAGCTTCCATCAGGTATGTGTCTGCAAGCCTGATGATATAAGTATCCTGCTGATAGTTTAATTCAACGGCGCCGCCACCAGTTCTTACATCTGCTCTTCCGGGTAAAAACTTCTTAAGAAAATATCCTGTATTCTGGTAGCCCGCTATATAATCAGCCTGCCCCGCAGTTTTTAAAGCATTCAAATTAAAAACAGTAGCGTCGCGTCTCGGGTCATTTTTAATAACTTCATAAAAATCGTCCGTAAATACATTAAAGCTCCAACCTGATGGTATATCAGGTGCCGTTGAACCTGCCGGTCTTGAATAACTTCTTGGCCCCACCATTATATTTACAGAGTTGCCTTCGTCAGCTCCACTTCCCCAAAAGCCCCAATCTGCGTTTGACTGGTTGGTATGTACGCATTCAAGAATGGATTCTGAATTGAATTTGTTGGTGAATACCCACAGATCGCTGAATTTATCTAATAAGCGATACCCATATTGGCTTGTTTGACCGGGCGTGCCATTTACTTCCTGGAATTGAGCCGCCGCTTCTCCGTTTTTATTAGCATATAAATATACCTTGCCAAGCATTGCCTGTGCAGCACCTTTGGTTAATCTTCCGGTTTCAGTTGCCAAAGTAACGGTTGCGGGCAATACGCTGATGGCTTCGGATAAGTCCTTTTCAATTTGAGCATAAACATCTGCTACGGGAGCCTGTTCAACCTCATACATATTAGCAGCAGTTAAAGGCTCTGTAGTAAGCGGAATATTTTTAAACATCCTCACCAGGTTAAAATAATAGATGGCGCGTAATGCTTTTGTTTCGGCTTCAAACCTTGCCTTTAAAGCGGCATCCATCTCTGTTTCAGGAAGCTTGGAAAGCAAAATATTTGCCCTGAAAATGCCCTGGTAATGATCATTCCAGAAGCTTGCCGGAACGATATTGGAATTGAGGGTATATTTTGAAAAACCCTGGATGCCTGCTCCATCCGTTTCGCCACCGCCACCGGCATACTGGTCATCTGACCCGGCATTCATCATAGTGATCATGTTTTCAAAACCACCGGAATTTTTACGCAACACATCGTACACACTTATTAAAGCACTGTAAGCCTGGTTGCTGTTGGAATAATAATTTTCCGTAAGAAATTGCCCTTTAGGTTCAACCGTTACAAAGCTTTTGCCACAGGATGTAACCAGCAGCAGCGCAGTTGAAGCAAGAACTAAATAATTTATTTTAATCTTTTTCATACTAATTTTTTTAAGGATTAAAACTGTACCTGTATACCGCCAATAAATGATCTTGCCTGTGGGTACTGTCCTTTATCTATACCAAATACACCGCCGCCAACTTCAGGATCATAACCGGTATAGTTAGTGAGCGTAAGCAGGTTTTCTGCAGTTATATAAACCCTTAGCCTGCTTAACCCGATTTTTGTGAAGAATGGATTATTTGGCAGTGAGTAACCAATCTGTACAATTTTAAGTCTCAGGTAATCTCCTTTTTCAAGATAGAAATCAGACATCTTGCCGAAGTTGCCATTGGGGTCATTGCTTACGAGTCTTGGATATTTGTCAGAGGTTCCTTCGCCAGTCCAGCGGCTCATGGCAATTGTAGGATAATTGCCATTGCCTATATCAAGGCGTCGCAAACCCTGGAAAATTTTATTGCCTGCCGCACCTTGTGCAAAGGCCATAAAATCGAAACCTTTATAATCAAGATTTACAGTTAAGCCGAATGTATACTTCGGAATATTTGATCCGAGAAATGTTTTATCATCTTCATTGATCTGCCCGTCATTATTCATATCAACCCAGCGAAAATCTCCGGGGCGTGCATCAGGTTGAATAGGAATACCTGATGAGTTTTTATAGTCATTGATCTGTGCATCATTCTGAAATATACCTGCTGTTTTATAACCATAAAACGCATTGTAGGATTGCCCAACCTGTATTCTTGTAACATTACCCATCGACTGAAATCCGGCTTCACCTGATATAAAGTCAGCATCAGCCGCTACATAGGTAACTTCATTTTTCAGATAAGCTACGTTACCAAAAGCTGAGAAATTAAAATCACCGAATTTTTTGCGGTAACCTAACTCTACTTCAATACCGCTATTTTCCATATCCGCTACGTTGCCACTGGGCAGGTTTGATACCCCCACATAACCAGGTATGGTAATAGGACGAAGAATACCGGTTGTTTTCTTTTTATATACATCAACCGTAAGTGATAATGTGTTAAACAATTGCGCTTCAACACCAATATTGGCCTGTGAGGTTTGTTCCCATCTTAAATTTGGATTATCCAGTGTTCTTGGTGCATAACCTGTTGTAATAGCACCGCTATTGCCCACAGAATAATTATAACCGCCTACAACGGTAGAGAGATAACCAAAATCTCCAATGGCATCGTTACCTACAACACCATAGCCCCCTCTTATTTTTAATGAACTGATAATGTCGTTTGCCTGCCAGAAATCTTCTTTGTCAATTACCCAGCCGGCAGAGAATGAAGGAAATATTCCGAACTTATTATTCAAGCCAAAGCGGGATGAACCATCGCGCCTTAATATACCGGTAAAGAGATATTTGTCTTTATAACCATAGTTCACACGTCCGAATAATGAGGTGAGTTTATGTTGTATGGCATCGTAAGAACCTGAATTCCGGTTCGCCTGGGGAATATCAAAACTAAAAGAGGCATCTTTATAGCTGCTTATAGGTAAATTAAAAAGCGTTAGTGATGAACCGCCACCAATACTCTCTACATAAGATCCCTGTCCGAGTAAAACAGTAAAGTTATGTTCGCCTAAATGCTTCGTATATGTAATGGTGTTTTCTATATTCCAGTTAAACACTTTGTTCTCACTTTTGCCATAACTGTTTTGATTGGTACTGTTGGTAGCGCTGAGATAAAATAAAGGCGTAAACCCAACGCCGCCCCAATAGGCCAGCTTTGCGCCCATTGTTGATCTTACTTTCAAATCCTTTGTGATAGCAGCTTCCAGGTAGGCATTGCCCACAATATCATCAGACCAGCTATAATTACCCATTCTTGTTTGTATATAAGCAAGAGGATTGGTCATTTCCTGTCCCACAATGGAAGATATGCCATAAGGATTACCATTTGCGTCGCGGATCACAGGGTTGGAATTATATGGCGGTGCACTTGCTGCTGTTGGGTCAGTAACAACCAGGGGTGTGATGGGATCGAGGTTGATTGCAGAACTTAAGGGCCCTCCAAATTCACTGTTTGTATTGCCAAGTCCAATACCCTTTTGGTGACTATAACCCAATGTTTGTCCAAAAGTGAAAACAGAAGATATTTTGTGCGTTGAGTTAAGGCGGATATTCTTTCTTGAATATTTAGAAATATCTGTTGCAACAATACCATCCTGGTTAAGAATACCGGCTGAAACAAAATAAGTTGATCTGTCGTTACCGCCGCTCAGACTTATTTCATTTGAAGAACGTGGCGCTTTGTTATTAAATATAGCTTTCTGCCAATCAGTCCCTTTACCTAAAGACGCCACATCAGTAAACATTATGTCTCCGCCACCTGCTACAGATCTTTCATTAAGTAATGTAGCATACTGGGTGGCATTAAGCAGATTCAGCACTTTGGCTGGTGCTGACTGACCGTAAAATCCGTTATAAGCAACCGTCATCTTGCCTGCCTTACCTTTTTTTGTAGTTACAAGAATAACTCCCGTTGCAGCACGTGTACCATATATGGCTGCGGAAGCCGCATCTTTCAATACTTCTATTGATTCGATATCCGATTGATTAAGATACCCGATACCGCCGGCATCTACCACCACGCCGTCAACTACCCAGAGTGGGTTGTTTCCACCATCGCCAAATGTAGTAACGCCTCTTACACGAATGGTTGAATTTGAACCCGGCTGACCGGAGTTTTGCAAAATAGTTACGCCTGAAACGCGACCCTGCAAAGATTGTTCAATCCTCCCGTTGGGAACGTTTTCAAGATCTTTTGCTTTTACACTTGAAATAGAGCCGGTAACTACCTTTTTCTTTTGCGTACCATATCCAACTACTACCACTTCTTCAAGATTGGCGTTAGCCATCTTTTCAAGCGTCACATTTATAATATCGCCGGTAATTGTTACTTCTTTGGAGCCAAAACCTACCGAACTAACAATAAGTATTTTGGCTGAAGCAGGTACAGAAAGTGTAAATACTCCTGTTTCGTTGGTAGTGGTTCCGGTTTTTGAACCCTTAACAATTACCGTTGCTCCTGCAATGGGTTCACTTAATTCATCTGTGATTTTTCCTGTAATAGTTTTGTTCTGTGCCCAGGAGATGGAGGAGATCAGAACAAGCATAGGGAGCAGCACCCCTTTTCGAAGTCTTTTCATATGCAAGTATTTAGTTTTAGTGCAAAGCAAATGTAAACAGCTCTTGCTCCTAAAAAGCAGCAGATACTACATCAAAACTACATCATCAAATATTAATCAATTGATTATCAATATTTACAAAATACATCATCCTTACATCTCCTGAAATTTTTAGATTTACAGCGTGAAAGTTTTTCTTCTGTCTCTCGCCATACTGTTGCTCAGCATTAATGTTGCAGCCCAAAACACTATCGGGCTGCCACTTGTTGCAAATTTTAATAATACCATTTATAAAGGCGGTACGCAAACATGGGATATTAAGCAGGATAAATCCGGCAGGATGTATTTTGCCAACAATGAAGGTTTGCTTATATATGACGGCAGTTACTGGAAGACCTACGCACAACCTAATAAAACTATTTTACGATCAGTTGCACTGGATGGTGAAAGAATTTATGCAGGCGGCCAGGATGAAATAGGATATTTTGCACCGGATGAGCATGGTGTATTACGATACACTTCGCTAATTCCCTTATTACCAAAGGGACAGGAAAAATTTACCGATGTTTGGGAAGTTGAGATTTTTAAAGGCTCCGTTTTTTTTCGTACCTGGAACTGGATTTTTGAATATAAAGGCAATGCCATTTACGGGCATAGCGCGCTCAGCGGCTGGCATATACTAAAAAAAATAGGCGACAGGTTGATAGCGCAGGACAAGAAAAACGGCATATTTGAATTTACTGGTGGAAAATGGCAGCCATTGCTTAAAGATGCTGAAACTCCTGCTTTCGAAATTACCGGGATGGCATCATTGGGAGAAGATAGTCTTTTGATAAGCACCCTGGGAGATGGGTTATATACATATTATAAAGGCAGGCTTACCCGAAAAATGACTTCACTTGACGGTGAGTTTATTAAAAGCCATATTTATTGCTTTGAACGGATAAATAATAATGAATTTGTAGCAGGCACTACCTCACAAGGCTGTGTAATACTGAATGCTGCAGGAGCGGTAGTGCAAAAAATAACCAGGGCTGAAGGGCTCCAGAATAATAATGTGCTTTGTGCTTTTATCGACAGGCAGCAAAATTTATGGCTCGGTCTTGATAATGGGATTAGTTTTATAGGTTATAACGCTCCCATTAAATACATAAAACCACAGGCGCCGGAAGAATTATCGGGTTATTCCATAAAGATCTTTAATGATCAATTGTATATAGGTACATCAGATGGTGCTTATGTAGCACCCCTTTCTGTAACAGCCAGGGACCTAAGTTTTTCAAAAGGCATTTTTCAGAAGATTGAAAACAGCAATGGTCAGGTTTGGCGTTTTGATGAAGTAAACGGACAGTTACTGATGGGACATCACAACGGAAGTTTCCTTATCAGTAAAAACAAGGCAAAAAAAATTACAGGAGAAAGCGGATCCTGGCTTTTTATGCCTTTGTCATCTATATATCCTTCGCAAAACGTATTGGTTGGAACCTATGCGGGGTTAACCATGCTGGATTTTAAGCATAATGATTTCGTTAATGCAGGAGAAATAAAAGGGATGTATGAGTCACTCAGGTTTTTAGCTATAGATAACAGCAATGTGATCTGGGCATCGCACCCCTATCGTGGTATATACAAAATCATATTGTCGCCTGATAAAAAATCATTCACTTATTCATTATATACAGAAAAGGAAGGCCTGCCATCTACATTCAGGAATAATGTTTTCAGGGTTAAGAACAATATTGTGTTTGCAACAGAAAAAGGCATTTATGAGTTTGATGAGCAACAGAACAGGTTTGTGAAATCTCATTTGCTGTATAACCTTTTTGGAGAGCTCACCATACAATACCTCAATGAAGATGAAGACGGAAATATCTGGTTTTGTTCAGGAAAGAAAATGGGGGTGGTAAGCTATAAAAATGAACGCCCGCAGCTTATATATTTTCAGGAGCTTGAAGGAAAAATACTTTCGGGTTTTGAAAGTATATATCCATACAACAGCGAAAATATATTTATTGCTTCCAACACCGGTATTGTTCATCTTAATTATAAAAAATATATAGCTAGCAACGTAGTTCCTAATATTTTGATCACCCAAGTTAAACTAACGAGCAAGAAAGACAGTGTAATTTATAATGGCTTTTTTAATGCATCGGTAGATTCCTTTAATACAAATAAAGAAAACAAACTCCTGCATTTTAATGATGCGGACAATTCATTTCATTTTGAGTTTAGCTCTCCGGCTTACGGACTATCCAATAATATATCATACAGTTACCAGCTAAAGGGATATGATCAGCAATGGTCAATACCCACTTTTAAAACAGAAAAGGATTATACTAATTTACCGGAAGGCAGTTATACTTTTAAAGTTAAAGCGCTCGATAATTTTGGCAATCAATCATCTGAAGTAAGTTATAGTTTTGTGATTAACCACCCCTGGTATAAAACGCCCTGGACCTATGCTGCATATGTTTTACTGTTGGTTGGACTGGGGTATACAGGATATAAATGGCAACAGCGGCAGCTCGACAGGCAATTGCAAAAATTTGAAGAAGAGCAAAAAAGATTAAGATATATTCATCAGCTTGAAGTTGAAAAAAATGAGAAAGAAATTATAAAGCTTCAGAATGAAAAACTTATTAATGAAGTAATTTATAAGAATAAAGAGCTGGCAGATGTAAGTCTTCACCTCGTAGAAAGAACAGATGCCCTGGTAAAAGTAAAAGATGAATTACAAAGATTGCAAAAGAAAACAGGGGGAAGCCTTGATGTAAAACGTGTAATTCAATTGGTAGATGAAATTGAAAAGAACGATGCTAACTGGGAGCAGTTTGCCGTGCATTTTGATGAGATCAATAATGATTTTATAAAAAAGCTTAAAAAGCGGTTTCCGCTTCTTACCAGTACAGATTTAAAAGTGTGCGCTTACCTGCAATTAAAACTGGCTTCAAAAGAAATTGCACAACTGATGAATATCTCCGTAAGAGGCGTTGAGATAAGCAGGTACCGGTTAAGAAAAAAATTACAGATACCTGCCAAGCAAACTTTGAATGATTTTTTGAATGATATTCATCAAAAGGGTGAGCCCGGATAGGAAATGGTTTCTCCCCTTTTATTCCTGCCGGGGCTTCCAACAATGCTTGTACTTCCCCGGGCATAAATCATCGCGTTGCAGGGGTTGGTTTCATCAAGTTGTTTTATAATTTGCCCAAACGACATTCTTTCGCCTTCGCAATACACAACTGTATATGTCTGTTTTGTAGTTCGGGTTGTTTCTTCCTCCGGCATAATTACGCTGAAACCAGCATCCTTCACAATGCTTTCTGCATTTGCAATTGTTTCGGGTGAACCGGTTAATACCAGGGGACCGGCAGTATGAAGTAATCCGTTTTGTTTCCCCGGAAATATTAATCGTTTAATAACCAGAATTATTTTGCTTATTATTTTATTGATAATACTTAAAAGGTATCTGAGTAAAATGGCGGCGTTAATCATAAAACGGTAAATGGCTCCTTTACTTCCTTTATAATGTTTACTTACAAAAATGCTCATCGCTTTATAAAAAGTGTACACATAGCGAAAGCTTTCTTTTTGCGTGCTTTCGCCTTTAAAATGTATAATGCTTACTTCCGGCAAATAATAATTTTTAAAGCCGGCTTGTTGTATCCGGTAACTCAGATCTATATCTTCACCATACATAAAAAATACTTCATCAAAACTTCCCGTTATATCAAGCACATTTTTTTTGATCATCATAAACGCGCCAGGTAGTATATCAACTGCACTGGTTTGATATTCTCCAATATTGGTGAGATAATATTTTGCAAAAAAAGCCGATCTTGGAAATAAAGAAGATAGCCCTGTGAGCTTAAAAAAAGTTGTTGTTAATGAAGGTTTCCCTCTTTTGCTTTCTTTTAAAAAATTGCCGGAGCCATCCAGCATGCGCACGCCCAATGCACCTGCATCAGTGTGGTTATCTAAAAATTGAATGCATTTTTCAAGACTGTCTTCCGGGAGAATAGTATCGGGGTTTAAAAATAAAATATGTGTTCCCTGCGATAGTTGCAGTCCATAGTTACAAGCCTTTGCAAAGCCAAGATTTTCTTTTATAACATGGTATCCTGCTCTAGGGAACTTTCGTTGAATGTACGCTGTGCTTCCATCTGTTGAATTATTATCAACCACAATAACCTCCATATCAATATTGCTACCCGCTTTATATACTGAAAGGAGGCATTGCTCAAGAAAATACTTTACGTTATAGTTAACAATAATTACCGATAGCACCATTGAGAATATAATTGCTGCAAAATAGTGTTTGAAGGTGGATTTAGCGAGGTATTTTTTCAAGTCCCTATCTTTGCGCCATGTTGAAAAATATTTTACTGCAGGCTACGGAAAAAGCCGGTGCTGTCATGCGTGATTCCATAAACACTTCTTTTAAGATCTCCAATAAAGAAGGATTGAATAACCTGGTAACAGAAGTGGATCATGCGTGCGAGAAAGCCATTTTTGAAATTATTCAGAAAAATTATCCTGACCATTTTATCCTCAGCGAGGAATCAGGCGAAATTGTAATGGATTCTTCTTATAAATGGATTATTGATCCCATAGACGGGACTATCAATTTTGCCAATGGTATACCACTTTGCTGTGTAAGTATAGCTGTAGAGCATGAAGGTAAAATGATATTAGGCGCAGTGTATAATCCATTTCTACATGAATTGTTCTTTGCAGAAAAAGGAAAAGGAGCAACGTTGAATGATAACGCCATACACGTCAGCTCAAAAACTGAAGTCGATCATTCCTGCCTGGTTACAGGTTTTCCGTATACCTATCTCGATCAACCCAATGGGCCACTGGTAGTATTTGATAAGCTTATACGTAAGGGTATTCCGGTTCGCCGGCTTGGCTCAGCCGCAATTGACCTTTGCTGGGTGGCAATGGGAAGATTTGATGGTTTTTACGAACACAAGCTGAATGCATGGGATAGTGCCGCCGGATTTTTAATAGTAGAAGAAGCGGGAGGGAAAGTAACTGATTTTGCAGATCATCCGTATTCCCCTTACCAGCCGCATATAGTGGCAACCAATGGAAAAATCCATGCAGACTTGCTTGATTATATTAATGGAAGAAAATAATTTTTTCTCCGGATGAATCCGGAGGCAATCCAATCCGGGGAAATATTCCATTTTCTTTAATTTTATCCTGAATACTCTTTCGCTAACCAACTAAAATATGAAATAATGCCATTCGTAAAAGTACATATCCATTTTGTGTGGAGTACTAAAAACAGGTACCCCTTTTTGGATTCAAAAGATGTGCGTTTTTGGGTATGGAGTCATATGAGGGAAAATGCAAAAGAAAAAGGTATTTTTATAGATTTCATAAATGGTTATTCTGATCATTGTCATTGTTTAGTATCAATGGGAGCAGATCAAACTATCCAAAAAGTAATGCAATTGGTTAAAGGAGAATCTGCATACTGGATAAACAAAAACAATCTGACAAAAGAGGCATTTGAGTGGCAGGATGAATATTTTGCTGTATCTGTTTCCGAATCAATGCTAAACAAAGTAAGAACCTATATCAAATACCAGGAAGAGCATCACGCAAAAAAATCATTTCAGCAGGAATATGATGAATTTATCAGCAAATATGGATTTGAAAAATTTAATGACTAAGGCACTCCTGATAAATCCGGAGGCAATTCAGCACTTGGGGCACAATTCAATATGATATGAATAGAAATGGGCTTTAGCCCATTATATATTTTATATCCATTATATATTTTCCATAGCAACCCATTCATTTTTTATAAATACACAATATGCCATCACGTACAGAAATAGCTTCGCTTGGCGAGTTCGGATTAATAGATCATTTAACCAGAAATAATGAAACCCGTCATGCCTCAACTATAGTAAGTGTTGGCGATGATGCTGCAGTGCTGGATCATTTTGGTAAGCAGATAGTTGTGACAACAGACCTGCTGATTGAGGGAGTACACTTTGACCTTGTATACACCCCGCTCAATCATCTTGGGTATAAAAGTGTGATAGTTAACCTGAGTGATGTGTATGCTATGAATGCCATACCAACACAAATAACCATAAGCATTGGTGTAAGCAACCGTTTCAGCGTGGAGGCGCTTGATGAATTCTACGAAGGCGTTTATGCTGCCTGTGAAAGATATAATGTTGATCTTATTGGTGGAGACACTACAACATCGGCAAAAGGATTTGTAATTAGTATAACTGCTATTGGTGAAGTCGCTCCAGATAAATTTGTTAAACGTGATGGCGCCAAAAAAGGCGATTTAATATGTGTGAGCGGCGACCTGGGGGCTGCATATCTCGGTTTATTATTAATGGAAAGAGAAAAAAAAATATTTTTGGAAAGCCCTGGAGTACAACCCGATCTTGAAGAGCAGGATTATATTTTGCGGAGGCTATTAAAGCCCGAGGCAAGAAAAGATATTATTGATTTTTTTCAAAAAAACAATATTGTACCAACCAGTATGATGGATATCAGCGATGGTTTAAGCAGTGAAATTTTACACATTTGCAAACAAAGTGAAACCGGCTGCGTTCTATATGAGGAAAAGATACCTGTGGCAGATCAATCGCGTGAATTTGCCTTTAAGCTCGGGCTTGATCCTACAGCCTGTGCTTTGAGTGGCGGCGAGGATTATGAACTGCTTTTTACAATAAAGCAGGAGGAATATGATAAGCTGGTACTGAATGAACAAATAAGCGTGATAGGCTATATTACGGAAGCTGCAGAAGGATGTAATATTATAACAAAGTCTGATAAAAAACACCCTGTAACAGCACAAGGATGGAACCCGCTAAAATAATATTGATGTAAGATAATGAGGCAATTCTTTTTCTCAATATTATTGCTGTTAGTCATTTGTTCCAATACAAGTTGTTCTAAAAAACTGTATACACCTTCAAGAAAATTTGCTGCGGACAATTTAAGAAAGGATTATATGATCCTGCGTGAATTACTCGAAAAGTTTCATCCTGCATTATATTGGTACACGCCTAAAGACAGCATGAATTATTTTTTTGACAGATATTATAATTCCATCACCGATTCTATGACCAGGCAGCAATTCGGGTTTTCGGTAATAGCGCCTTTGACCGAAAAAATCCGCTGCGGGCATACCAGTTTCAGCTATCCTTCTGCTTATAGCAGGCAAATAAGGGAGCATCCTCACCTATCGATTCCGCTTTATATGAAAATATGGCAGGATACTATGGTTTTAACACTGAATCTTAATAAGAAAGACAGCATACTTAAACCTGGTACTATCATAACCCGGATTAATGGAATGTCTGAAAAACAGCTTACAGATACCATGTTCCGGTTTATGCCTTCTGATGGTTATTCTGAAAATGTAAATTATATAAGATTAAGCGGAGCTTTTCCTTATTACCATCGTAATATCATAGGCTTATCATCAACCTATGAAGTACAATATATTGATAGCGCCGGTATAGAGCAAACAACTATGATACCTGTATATGATCCCTCTACAGATAGTATTTCAAAAAGAATAGTGCAGGCCCGTACCAGGCAGGTTGATCCAAAACACAAGCCTCAAAAGTGGGAAAACATACGTTCTTTTACACGGGATACTGCAAATCAGTATGCTGTAATGACGCTTAATAGTTTTACCGGCGGAAGATTACCATCCTTTTTTAAAAGAAGCTTCAGGCAATTAAGAAAAAATAAAATCCCTAATCTTATTATTGATATCAGGAATAATGGCGGCGGCAATGTAAGTAACTATACCGCTCTTACAAAATACGTAAGAGATACAGACTTTAAAGTTTGTGACACGATGATTACTAACACAAACGGGCTCGGTAAACATAAAAAGTATTTTAAAGAGGGTTTACTGAATTCGCTGATATTGTTATTTGTTTCCAAAAAAGGAGATGACGGTGAATATCATTTCCGGTATTGGGAGAAGCATACCTTTCATCCCCGCATAAAAAACCATTATAAAGGACAGGTATATATTTTAATCAGCGGACCTACCTTTTCAGCATCAACATTGTTTGCCCATGCTGTTAAGGGTCAGCAGAATGTTACCCTGTTAGGTGAAGAGGCCGGGGGAGGCGCATATGGCAACAGTGGTATACGCATCCCGGATGTAGTACTTCCGTATACAAAAATGAAAGTAAGACTTCCATTATTCAGGATAGTTCAGTATCAGCATGGAGCAAAAGACGGCAGGGGTGTAATGCCCGATGTTTTTATACCGCCAACAGTAGAAAATATTCGAAATAATGTAGATGGCAAAATGAAAAAAGTGCTGGAAATAATCAATAATAATATAAACAGGCAATAAAGATTATTGCTTCAGAGCTATTCTATATCTTTTTATCTCTCACTTTGCGATTCCGGCAATGCCAGGCAAGCTCACGCTTGGTTATAGTTTATGACTGAACGTACATGGAAAACATAAAAAATGCATCATTGTTTCATTTTTTAAATTAACTTCGTCTTTCAATTTGAAAAGTGACGCGGCAGAAACAAAAATATCGTTTTTATACAGCACTCTTTTTGTTGCTGAGCTTTGCTGCTACCCAACTGCCTTTTGAACTTTTCCACACGCATAATACAGGTATTGCATGTATTGAAAAAGAAAGCAAGGATGGCTTTTGCCACCACAAGTCGCATTTGGGAAACCAGGAGCGTTTTTGCTGGGCATGTACGATACAGGTAGAGAAAGTTTTTGATCTGCCGGAATATACACAGCAGTACAGTATAACAGGGAATCAATGCCATACGATTCCTTACCGGTTGGAACTTCATCATACTGAAAATTTTCATGTTTTTTTAAGGGGCCCGCCTTCGCTTGCATAGAAATGTTGATACAGGCGGGATGGTAATTTGCCATCCCCTTCTTTATACTCATACCACAAATGATGATTGCTGCTTGCCGCTTCAGGCAACTATCAATTTACATTAAACAATTATTACATTGAAACATTACTATAGTTTATCGCTGTTTGCGATACTGGCTTTTTTAATGCCGTCTTTTATTTTTGCCAATACAGATGCATCGGGCATTGATGCTAAAGTGTCCATATCAGGTAAAGTTACTGATGCGCTTACCGGCGAACCGATACAGGGCGCTTCCCTATATTTTGCAGATGCCAAAACCGGTGCTGTGACCAACAGCAAAGGCGAGTATCTTATCAGGAGCATATCTTCTGGCTCATACCTTTTAGAAGTTTCATCAGTTGGCTATAACAGTATAACAGAACATATAATACTCAACGGAGATTTGCAGAAGGATTTTGCATTATCTCCTGCTGTCCGGGAAAATGAAGGTATAACCGTAACAGGTGTATCAACGGCTACCAAATTAAAGAGAACACCTACACCGGTTGATATCATCAGCAGAACAGAACTTACGCAGGCAACATCCACCAATCTTATTGATGCCATCAGCAAAACACCGGGTGTTGCCCAGTTAACAACAGGTCCGTCTATATCAAAACCAATGATACGGGGTTTGGGATATAACCGGGTTGTAATATTGAATGATGGTATACGGCAGGAAGGCCAGCAATGGGGCGATGAGCATGGTATTGAAATTGATGAATACAGTGTAAGCAAAGTGGAGGTTCTGAAAGGCCCTGCTTCGCTTATATATGGCAGTGATGCGATGGCAGGCGTGATCAATATTTTAACCAACGTTCCTGTGCCCGAAGGAACCATCAGGGGTAATATCATCAGTAATTATCAAACCAATAATCACCTGCGCGGTGTTGGCGCAAACCTGGCTGGCAATAAAAATGGTTTTAACTGGAATGTATACGGCTCTTACAAAGGCGCTGAAGATTATAAAAATAAATATGACGGACGTGTATTGAATTCAAAATTCAATGAAAAGAATTTCGGCGGATATATTGGGTATAACGGCTCATGGGGCTACAGCCATATTATAGTGAGCAGCTTTGATCAGAAACCAGGTCTGATAGAAGGAGAAAGAGATGAGATTACAGGGCAATTTATAAAGCCCGTTGAGGTAAATGGCGAGGCAGAAGAAGCTATAGCCGGAAAAGATGATTTTAAAGGAACAAAGCCAGGCATTCCATATCAGCATATACAGCACTTTAAAGTAGCGCTGGATAACAGGGTTAACATAGGCGAGGGAAAACTGGATATTCATATTGGCTACCAGGATAATAAAAGAAAGGAATTTGGAGATATACTTGAACCAACAACACCGGAATTATTTTTTGACCTGAATACATTTACCTACAACCTGCAGTTTCATTTGCCGGATATTAACGACTGGAAAACAACCATCGGGGTTAATGGTATGCAGCAAAGCAATAAAAACAAGGCGGAAGAAGTGCTGATACCTGAATACAACCTTTTTGATGCAGGTATATTTGTGTATGCTCAAAAAAATTTCAACAGGTTTACTTTAAGCGGTGGGCTGCGTTTAGACAACAGAAACCTTAATTCGAAAGCTTTCTCAGAAAACGGAGAATCAAAATTTGAAGGCTTTGAGAAATCTTTCAGCAATATTTCCGGTAGTGCCGGTATAAGTTATGAGGCTACCAAAACGCTTACACTAAAACTTAATATTGCCAGGGGTTTCAGGGCTCCTGCCATAGCGGAATTGGCATCTAACGGAACACACGAGGGAACAAACAGGTATGAATATGGTGATAACAATCTGAAATCTGAAACCAGCCTGCAGTTTGATGGAAGTATTGATTTTGACAATGAGCACCTGTCTGTCAGCGCTACCGGTTTTTTAAACAATATCAACAACTTTATTTTTTACAGGAAGCTGGAAAGTGTACATGGCGGCGACTCGCTGGTGAATGCAGATGGAGAAGATATTACAGCGTTTAAATTCAGCCAGGCAAAAGCAACATTGTATGGTGTGGAACTGAATGTTGATATACATCCGCACCCATTAGACTGGCTGCATTTTGAAAATACTTTTTCTTATGTAAGGGGAGTTTTTGATCAGCCCATTGAAGGCGTAAGAAATATTCCGTTTATACCCGCTGCAAGGCTGATAACACAACTGAGGGGAGAATTTTTAAAGAAAGGAAAAACAATACGCAATCTTGCTTTAAGCGCGGAGCTGGATAATACCTTTAAGCAAAATCATGCTTTTACTACCTATAATACGGAAACACCCACCACAGGTTATGCTTTGCTGAATGCTGGTATAAGCGCTGACATATCCGGAAAAAACAAAACGCTTTTTACAATAATTCTTACTGGCAATAATTTAACCGATGTAGCTTATCAAAACCATTTAAGCAGGTTAAAGTATACTGCTGAAAATAATGCTACGGGCAGAATGGGGGTATTTAATATGGGCAGGAATTTTAGTGTGAAGGTGAATATACCATTGCAGTTTTAAGAGCCTCAGGCGACAGGGGTCCGAACCTTCCAAAGGTTCGAACCCCTAATTATTTACCGCTGCTAACCTTACAGGTTTTTTGACATACACTCAACCGGCATTGCTTTAAATACTTATTTTGCGGGTTATTAATAATTAATATATCCAGCTATGAAAATAAGCGGCTTTAGTATGGTGAGAAATGCCACCAAGCTTTATTACCCTGTTAAAGCATCTGTTCAATCGATTCTGCCATTGGTAGATGAGTTTGTAATAGCCCTTGGCAATTGTGACGAGGATGATTTTACATTACAGGAGATTGAGAGCATAGGGTCAGATAAGATAAAGATCATTCATACCGAATGGGATACAAAGGCATATCCTAACGGTACTGAATATGCCCACCAAACAGATATTGCCAAAAATGCATGCAGCGGAGACTGGCTTTTTTATCTTCAAAGCGATGAAGTGATACACGAAGATTCCCTGCCTGTAATAAAAGAGCGTTGTGAGACTTTATTTAATGATACAGAAGTGGAAGGGCTCATATTTGATTACCTGCATTTTTGGGGAGATTACCAACATTATATAAAGTCACATGCATGGTATGCAAAAGAGATCAGGATTATCCGTAATAACCCCGGTATTCATTCCTGGAGGGACGCGCAATCATTCAGAAGGATACCAGGTTTTAACAATAAGGATTATGATCAGAAAGAGAATACGTACAAGCTGAATGTAGCTAATGCAGGCGCACCTGTTTTTCATTATGGGTGGGTACGGCCACCGCAGATGATGCAGAAAAAATATTCATCTTTTGTTTCTGACTATAAAGGAAAAGAAAACGCTCATCTGTTCATGAAATATAAAGTTCCTGAATTTGATTATGGGAACTTAGATGCGCTGAATTTTTTTAAGGGAACACATCCTGCTGTAATGCAATCAATGATAGCTAAGTTTAACTGGCAGGAAAATCTTGATAATGCAAAGCATAATGAGAACAGGGTAATCCATAAACATGAAAAATGGAAAAACAGGATGCTTACTTTTATTGAAGAAAATATATTAGGAGGAGAGAAAATATTTACTTTTAAAAATTATAACCTGCTTAAAAAATAAGTAATACGGCGTAACAATTCGCTATACCTGCTTAATGAATTGCTGCGAAACATAACGCATGGTTATTTTCCATTTGCTTTCAAATGATATTAAATTTTTAGCATCGGAAAACACCCGCGGTTTCTTTCGCGATTTCAGCGTAAGTCTTCCAAAATGGTGTATATATACGCCTGATATAATACTTAGCACTTTCAGGTCGCCAAACTCCTCGTTTCTTTTTCTGCTTCGCATATACAAATCAAAATCAGCATCCTGCATTCTTTCATCCCAATATCCGGCTTTTTCAAGCCCGGACCTGTTCATTGCAATTACAGAACCGGAAAATCCTTCGCTCATCTGGTATGCATATTTTTTGAACATGTTTTCGCAAAAAGATTTCCAGTTCCGGTATCTTAACTTAAACATCATCCACAATGCCGTTTCTGAGCTCCCTAATAACCGGAGTATAGGATATTTTATACGGTTCCATGTTCTGCCCTGTGTTTTTGTTTCTTTCAAATTACCGCATCTGTCAGGAGATGCAAAGCTTACTACATCGTAATTGTCTTTTCCAAGCACATTCAATAAATGCATATCCCAGCCCGGGGAAACAATAATATCATTGTTGAAAAATAAAAAAATATCGTACCCTGCTTTTTTTATACCCTGGTTTTGACAGTAAGGATAACTGTAGTTGCCCTCATTTGCTATAACAATGGCCCCGTTTTCCTCAAAGAATTCCCTGCTGCCATCTGTAGAATTATTATCAATAATGATCAGCTCAAAGGTGTTATGGGTATATTCCTTTAAGGTTTTAAGAAAGATTTTATTCATGGCCAGTTGGTTATGAACGGCTGTAATAATACTCAGCATGTTTTATTAATGGCTTGAGGTGAATTAAAAAGGGAGATACGATTTTTGCTGCAAATTAATATCTATTGCTGTATCATTTAATGTAAGATATTCCCATGTTTTACAACCCGGTCAATAGTTGGTTCCTCTATCTCAAAACGACCCGATGTTTTTGCGGCGTTAATAAGTACAGGTATGTGAGTGTTGAAGTATTTCAGTGTATTATCTGCACCGGTTTCAATTGGATGAGTATGCACAAAAGCAAATCCTGAAAAGAGAAATGATATAATACCGGCTATAATTAATTTCTTTATCAGAAAAATACTTTTAGCTGTGTATGGTACTAAAAAGAGCACTAAAAGATACAATAAAACCTTCAAAAGACCCCCTGGTGTTGTACTTTTGCGATCAGCTAAAAGATAATCAGCCTGCCATACTGCAGGCATAAAAACTGTTGCAATGAAAACATTGTCTCTTTCATTTCAAAGTCAAATACTCATCATCACTATTAATCGTACGGATAAGCTCAATGCGCTGAATAAACAGGTAATTGAAGAGTTGAGCGCAGCGATTGATGATGTATACAATAACCCTGACATTAAATCGGCTGTCATCACCGGCAGCGGTGAAAAGGCTTTTGTTGCAGGTGCAGATATCAGTGAGTTTACGGCACTTGATGCAAATGGTGGCAAAGCGCTTGCGCAAAAAGGACAGGAGAATGTTTTCAATAAAATTGAAAATTCGCCCAAACCTGTTATTGCGGCAGTAAACGGCTTTGCATTAGGTGGTGGTTGTGAACTCGCAATGGCATGTCATTTCAGGGTAGCAGGCAATAATGCAAAATTCGGGCAACCGGAAGTAAACCTGGGATTGATACCCGGATACGGTGGCACACAAAGGCTCACGCAACTGGCAGGTAAAGGCAGGGCAATGGAAATGATATTATCAGGCAACCTGATTGATGCCCATACTGCTTTGCAGTATGGACTGGTTAATTATGTGGTTGCTCCCGAAGAACTGCTCAAGAAAGCCATTGGCATATTAGAGATCATTAACAGCAAAGCGCCGCTTGCAGTTGCTGGCGCAATTAAAGCGGTAAATGCAGTATTTGATGAGCAGCTTGATGGATATGGTATTGAAATAGATACTTTTGGCGAATTGTTTAACACAGAAGATGCCAAAGAAGGCGCCGCTGCATTTATGGAAAAAAGAAAGCCTGCTTTTAGAGGAAGGTAGAGGGAAAGGTGGAAGGTTTGAGGTTTATGGTTTATGGTTTGGGGTTTAGGGTGAAGGAGTGGCTTAATTGCCTTCACTTCTTAATGGTTTAAATATTGTTTTTTCCTGGTAGCGGCAATTGATTTAACAGCATATTATTCATACAATACATTTATCTTAAATAACGATTATGGATTACAGAATAGAAAAAGATACGATGGGAGAGGTGAGAGTTCCCGTTGATGCTTATTACGGAGCGCAAACACAACGCAGTGTTGACAACTTTAAAATTGCGCAGGACATAAACCGCATGCCTAAGGAAATTATCCGCGCATTTGCTTATCTGAAAAAAGCGGCTGCCCTCACTAATTTTGAAGCCGGCGTTTTACCTAAAGAAAAGTCCGATTTGATCGGGAAAGTATGTGATGAAATTCTTGCCGGCAAATTAGATGATTATTTTCCTTTGGTAGTTTGGCAAACCGGCAGCGGCACACAAAGCAATATGAATGTAAATGAGGTCGTGGCATACCGTGGTCATGTATTAAATGGCGGCAGCTTAACAGATAAAGAAAAATTTCTTCATCCCAATGACGATGTAAATAAATCACAATCCAGCAACGATACTTTTCCCACTGCCATGCATATAGCAGCATATAAAATTCTGCTTGAAGTTACTATACCCGGTATAGAAAAGCTGCGCAATACACTGGCAGAAAAAAGTAAACAATTCATGCATGTAGTAAAAATTGGCCGTACGCATTTTATGGATGCAACGCCACTTACTGTCGGGCAGGAGTTCAGTGGTTATGTGTCCCAGCTTGATCATGGCATTAAGGCAATCAAAAACACATTGCCCCATTTAAGCGAACTGGCACTGGGAGGAACTGCCGTGGGAACAGGTATTAATACGCCTAAAGGCTATTCCGAAAATGTGGCAAAGCATATCGCATCACTTACAGGATTGCCGTTTATAACCGCTGCCAATAAATTTGAAGCACTGGCTGCGCATGATGCTATTGTTGAATCGCACGGGGCTTTAAAAACCGTTGCGGTAAGTTTAATGAAGATAGCGAACGATATACGCATGCTGTCATCCGGCCCACGCAGTGGTATTGGCGAATTATTTATACCCGACAATGAACCAGGCTCTTCTATTATGCCGGGAAAAGTAAACCCTACACAATGCGAGGCATTAACCATGATAGCCGCACAGGTATTAGGGAATGATGTGGCAATTAATATTGGCGGTGCTACCGGTCATTTTGAATTGAATGTATTTAAACCGGTGATGATTTATAACTTCCTGCACAGTGCAAGGCTGATAGGAGATGGTTGTGTGAGCTTTAATGATAAATGCGCTGTAGGAATTGAACCTATAGAAGCCAATATTAAAAAGCATGTAGATAATTCTTTAATGCTTGTAACAGCGCTCAATACAAAAATCGGTTATTATAAGGCCGCTGAAATTGCACAGAAAGCACATAAAGAAGGAACGACTTTAAAGGAAATGGCAGTTAAACTTGGCTATGTTACCCCGGAGCAATTTGACGAATGGGTTCAGGCGAAAGATATGGTGGGACAGCTATGAGCAGTCAGCAATCAGCTATTAATTAACACCAGAAAACAAAACACTATGTCTTGTCCTAGCATAAGTAGACAGATTTAAGAACAAAAAAATCTGTAATACCATGACAAGAGATGTCCAAACGGTGATCCGGTATAGTATTAGCTTTAAGCAAAAAGTAGTCAGAGAGTTAGA
>NZ_QCZJ01000029.1 GCF_003075435.1 Terrimonas sp.
AAATTGACTGCCGGAAAGGTTTTGTGGTATCTTTTTCCATAACATGCAATATGCTCATCAACTCTTATACCTTTTCTATTTTTAATTATTAACATATGTGCATATCGTTTAATACAAGAGGCCTAATATATTCAAAGATATTTTAGCTGTAGGACTCTCTGCAATGTTAATGCAGTTAAGCGGTTTTATCCGGCAGCTATTTTTGTTCAAAGCAGTTGTCCGGTACGGTACCGATGCACAGGTTACGCTTTTTGCAGCTATCTACCGCTTATTTAGCTTTTCAATCATCCCTGTTTTTGGGTTTCTTCAGGCCCTGCAACCAATCATCGGGATCAATTATGGCGCGGAACAATACAGGCGCAGTGTCAAAGCCCCGGGCGTGTTTCTTAGCGGTTGTATCGGGTTAATGCTGCTTATAGCGTTACCTTCTTTTCTTTTTCCGGTAAATATCCTTGGCTTATTACTTCCCGGTATAGCGCCTGGTGCTTCAGGCATACTCCATTTCAGGATGGTGTTGATGGTGCTGCTGATCGCTCCTGTATCTTCGGTGAGTGTGGTGTACCTGCAAGCCACCGGTAACGCTAAATGGTCAGCATGGCTGGCAGGAGGGCGGGAAATGCTTTTATTTCTGCCACTTGTTGTGCTGTTGCCATATTTTTATGGATATGCAGGTGTGTACTATACGCTTGTGACCGAAAATGTTTTGTATATGTTTATTGTTCTATCGGTACTGCGCTACTATATGAAAAACATGCCAATGCTTCAAAGCCCCGCCAACAGTTCTGCCTTCCCGTTTCGTTTCTTCCATTTGTTCAACAGAAAATCCGGTAAATAATTCCTGTAACAAGGCTGGTGTATGAAATGTCATGTCTTCTCTGGCGCGCCATGAATCCTCCATTCCAAAAAATTGTCCTGCAAAACGTCCTCCGGGCTGTAAAGCAAGGCGTATATTTTTCCAAAGTGCTGGAAAGTGTTGAGGCACGCAAAATGGAAGGGAAAATGTAGCATTTATTAATAAGGCAGGGTGAAGTGCAATTTCCTCAAAAGATTTATGAATGATTTTTAATCTTGCTGCGTAATGGGGTAAAGCCAATTGCCTGAGATATTTGATAGCGGTTGCATCCTTATCCATAGCTGTTAAATTCCATCCGTCATTTAGCAAAGCCATACTGTCAATACCACTGCCAAATCCGAGATCAATGGCCGTTTTTTGCGCCGGATCAATGTGTTCCTTATTGAACTGCTCCAGGGCAAAGGAAAGTGTGGCGGCAGGTAATGGCGCTGTTTTTGTCAATGCATCATAATGTTTATTCCACGAGGATTGTTTCATAAAATAATCTCTTCTTGTAAATATATAAAAGTAATGCTGCATTATCCATTGAGGGATAATGCAGTCAGGAGGATAAACTGGCCTACACTGGGCACAACAAATCATTTGTGGGAAAACATAATTGCCAGTTTGACAATCTGTGGCTAACAAACTGCTAACAGGAATTTTAAAGGATTTTATCATGTTCCACCTGGACCGGACATTACCAAATAATATCGGCTTTAGTGATCCTGCACTTTTCTTTTTATAAACGCCATAAAAGAAAAATGAATAAGGGGAAAAAAGTTGATTCCGTATAGTAACCAGAGGTTGGCGTTTGTGCATTTTTAAGAATGCAGTAATATTTTTCAATCAATTCTCCTTCCATGTGCCTGAAAGTATGCGCCGAATTGGAAATCTTTGGTTTGTAATCCATCCGATGCACATTATATACCTGGTAAGATTCAGTATCCGTATTGAAGCGATATACCCCTATACTCCAAAAACTATTGTTTCTTTCAATGAATATTACTGCTTTGAAAATCAAGTTAAGATGAAAGGACTATAAAGGAGATAAACTTCTGTCTGCTCATCCGACAAATCAGGGTAATATGTATTGTATAAATCCATACAAATATTTGTGCTTACTTCCCTATACAAAATTTTCCGAATATAGTTCCGAGTATATCACGGTCTGTTTCTATTTCACCTGTTATAATGCCAAGATAATTCAGGCATCTTTTGATATCCGGGGCAAGTAAATCTCCACTGATGTTATTCAACAGCCCGACTTTAATATCACTTAAAGCTTCTTTTACTTTAAGTAATGCGCTGTAATGGCGGGCATTGGTTATAATAGTATTTTCAATATTAATTTCTTCTCCTATTGCATGCTTATATAATACATTTTTCAATTGCTCAACTCCAATACCGGATTTTGCAGCTATAAAAATATCATTCTCATTCGCTGATGCTGAACCGCCCGCATCAACCTTATTATACACTTTTATTGTTTTGGCATTGAATTGTTTCAGCCATTCAAAATCCGATGATCCATTATCAGTGAGATCAATAAGATGAATAATAATACTTGCTTTTCCTGCATTACTCCGGCTTCGTTCTATTCCAAGATTTTCGATGGTATCGCCTGAATGTTCGCGGATTCCCGCGGTATCAATTATCCTGAAAATAACACCATTAATATTAAGCGATTCTTCTATTGTATCGCGGGTTGTGCCAGCTATATCACTTACTATTGCTCTTTCCTCATTTAATAATGCATTCAGCAAAGTTGATTTACCGGCATTGGGTTTACCAATAATTGCTACACTCACGCCGTTTTTAATCACATTTCCCAGCCGGAAGGAGCCTATTAATTTGTCAGTAACTGTGCTGAGCTCATTAATTAAAAACAAAAATTGATCCCGGTCTGCAAAAGCCACATCTTCCTGCGAAAAATCCAGCTCAAGCTCAATCAATGCAGCAAACTCAA
Source organism: Terrimonas sp. (assembly GCF_003075435.1). Lineage (GTDB taxonomy): Bacteria > Bacteroidota > Bacteroidia > Chitinophagales > Chitinophagaceae > Agriterribacter. The sequence continues at coordinate 2,802 of NZ_QCZJ01000029.1, forward strand.
TAAGCCGGTTCCTGAGCCCGGAAAGGTCGTTTGAAAAACCTCCTCTCAGTTGTTTTAAAGCTGTTTGTTTTGAAGCCTGCGATTGTGAAGCAATAATATCAGCAACCGCTTCTGCCTGCGTAAGGTCCATTTTACCATTTAAAAAAGCACGCTGGGTAAATTCGCCGGGCTTTGCCAGTCTTGCGCCTTCTTGTATGCAGGCATCTATGATCTGCTGCTGAATAAAAGGAGAGCCGTGACAGCTTATCTCCACTATATCCTCGCCGGTATACGATCTTGGCGATTTATAAAGCGCTACCACTACTTCATCAATAATTTCAACACCGGCTTTCAATAAACCTACATGCAGCGTATGCGTAGGCTGTTCTTCCAGGTTTTTTGAAGTAAAAAGCCGGTTCACGATGGCTATGCTGTTCTTGCCGCTTAACCTTATTACGGCTATAGCTCCTATTCCCGGCGCTGTTGCTATCGCTACAATCGTATCATCCCATTCCTGTAATTGTGCTGACATCCGGCAAAAATACAACTCTGTCAATGTCCTGCGATGAGCAATTCTTTATCATACACATCACGGGAAGCCAGGGCATGGCGTTTAACCTCGCATATAGCCATTTCATCCAACACATTCATCAATTGCCCATAGTCACTTCCGTCGCCGGGTTTTATTACTACAATAAGGGAGTCGGGAGAAATGCCGGCGTTACTCATCCTTTTGCGCTTGTCCATAATAAAATTCCTAAGTCCATTATCACTGGTTTTAAAATGATGTATAACAGGCTGCTCGTTTGCAATGCCTTCATAGCAAATAATGCTGTTATTATCATCCGGTAAAATGGTGATTGTTTTGGTTTTCGGCACGGGCGTTGGTGAGCCTTCTGCAGGCAACAAAAACTTTAATGCGGCAGGCTTTGCTACTACTGAAGTGAAAATAAAGAATGTGATCAGTAAAAACCCAAGATCAACCATCGGTGTCATATCAACCCTTGTACTATGGCGTTGATTTGTTGTTGTTGATTTGCTCGCAGGAGTTGTATTGATATCTGCCATAAAAAATATTTATAAATAAGATGGCAGTATGAATGTTTTCCATATCAATCCTGAAATATCTTAAAACAAAAAACCAATAAAATATTACAATATACTTACAAATCCTGAAGTGAGAGTGCCCGTAAAATCATCTTTCATTATCAGCAACACAAATAAAAATCCCTCTCTATTTTGAGAGGGATTTATCAATTTATATTGTTGTATCACAACTACTCTTCCTGTATCTGGAACGTAACCGGTTGTTTACGATATGCTTTTACTTTACGTCCGTTCTGTTCTGCAGGAGTCCATTTAGGACCCTTTTTAATCGCATTAACGCAAATTTCAGCCAGCTTGGTTCCTTTCATGGTAAGTGCTTCCACTTCACTGATATTTCCTTCTTTATCCACAATAAACTGAACCAGGCAGGTACCTGCTTTACCAGCTTCCTGCAGTTCATCAATATAACGCTCTATTTCACGGGAAATATATTTTGTCCATGCCCTTTCTCCACCAGGAAACTGAGCTTCAATTTCCACTTTCTGGAAAACCTTATCCTCGTCTTCTACCTTGGGGGCAGCAACAACGCCACCCTTATCTTCAACCGGGGGAGCAACAATACCGAGGTCTTTCTGCCCTTCCTGGTTGGTTAAACCAATTTTGGTATCTTCCAGTTTTTCAACTTCCTTCATTTCCTCTTCAGGCTTAACCTCTTCATCCTTTACAACTTTAGGAGGAGTAAATTTAGCCATTTCGATTTTGGGAGGATCTGGTGGTTTTGGAGGAGGGGGAGGTGGTGGTTCCACTTTTTCCTCAGGCTGCTGAACATCAACCAGTTCCAGGTCTTTTACCACTATGTCAGCTTTCTTATTTGAGCCTTCAAATTTAGAGCTCAAAAAAGAAGCAAGCATAATGAGGACCGCTACGGAAGCAGTAATGATCAGGGCCCTGGTCAGGCGCTTATTGTACTGCGTGCGCAGCTCATACGCTCCATATGTTTTATTCCTGCCATCAAATATGATGTCAAGAATATTGGAGTTGAGTATTTTGCTTACTTCCATATTATTTTTTTAATTTAATCTAAGATGCGGAATATGCGGTTATTCCACAAATTACTGATTATTGAATACCATTTGCCTTTTCGGTAGCCACTAAAATTTCATTTTCTACCGGTGAAATGGGTACCATGGCGTATTTTTTTACTTCGTTGATAGACATTTCATCCAATACGGCTACAACATTTGCGTAATTAGCCTCATCATTCGGCTTAATTACTACCACAAAATCTTCCGGCTTTGTAGTTTTCTTCTTATTAATAACTACATCCCTGATTTTTTTGTAATCTGTAGCCTGTATTTTAGTAGGATCATCACCTTCATAATAATATATTCCATCGGCTTTGCCCAACATAATGGTTAAAGCTCCGGAAGCCTTTACTTTGGTTTGCTCTTCCTGCTTATCAGTATCCTTCGGCATGAGCAATTTCATAGCCGTTGGCTGAGCCATAGTAGTAGAGAAAATAAAGAACGTAATTAAAAGAAAGCCTAAATCCACCATCGGTGTCATATCCACCCTTGTAGAAAGCTTTTTTGCTTTTTTGACGCCGGGGCCTTTTTTATGGCCACCACCGCCACCGCCTTCATCAATTGATGCCATAAGACTTGTTTTTTAATCTGTTATAAAATTAATATTACTTTGCCTGCTGCTGCGTCTGTCTTGTATTCCATAGCGGAGAACCCACAGGCGCATCCTGGAATTTTGTTACCAGCTGAAATTTATTAATATCATTTCTTTTGAATGCTTCCAGCACATTTCTGATTACAGGGTATTTTGTTTCGTTATCTGCTTTAATAAGCCAGGTAACTTTTGACCCTGCATAAACAGACATTGCGTCTCTTACCCAGTAATATAACTCACCGCCTGTGGAATCAGGCACCGGTATACCAGGTTGCTTTACGTTTTTCTGTTGTTCGGAAGATAAAGATAAAAGCCCTTTTAAACCTGAAAACGGAACGCCGACACTGGGGGCGTTGGTAAAAGCTTTAATGTTTTCCGGGCTTAAGCCAAGGCTACGGGTGGAATTGAGATTATCAGCGATAGCTTTACGCTTCTTGGGATCATCCAACTGCACGAATACCCTGCCTTCCTTATCTATGGTAACCAGGAAAGCATCTGTTTCCGGTACTTTATCCGCAGAAACGGAGTTGGGGAATTTTACTTCCACCGGCTCATCTGGTTTAAACTTTGTAGCCAGGATGAAAAAGGTAAGGATCAGAAATGACACATCCACAAAGGCTGTCATATCTACCCATGTACTTTTCCGGGCTATTTTTACTTTAGGCATGTATACTGTTTTTAATTGACTTTAATAGATTCAGATTTACCTGATTTCCATAAACTTTCCCAGGTTATTTATACTGGGAAGCGAAACTTTGGGTGAGTGTAAATCCTGATTCGTCAATTCCGTAAGTAATGCTGTCGATTTTTGTAGTAAATACGTTATACATAATCAATGCAAACGCTGAGGTAGCGATACCTACTGCCGTATTATACAATGCTTCAGAGATACCAATCGCAAGTTCTGTAGCTGCACCCGCGCCACCAGAATCACCCAAAGAACCGAATGAACGGATCATACCCATTACCGTACCCAACAAGGCTATCAGGGTACCAACTGAAGTGATGGTTGATAAGAATACCAGGTTTTTCTGGAGCATTGGTAGTTCAAGCGCAGTAGCTTCTTCTACTTCTTTTTGAATAGCCACAACTTTTTGTTCGGTAGTTAATTCAGCATCCGGAATCAACTCTTTGTATTTGCGGAGGCCTGCTTTCATTACATTACCTACAGAACCTTGTTGTTTATCGCATTCAGCTAAAGCGGCTTCAACATTTTTGTTTGCTAAATGATATTGAACTTTTCTTACAAATTCGGAGATAGACCCTTTACCTGTTGCTTTTGATATAGTAAGAAATCTTTCAATAGAGAATACAATTACCATAAGGAACATTCCTATCAGGATAGGAACGATAATTCCACCTTCATACATACGATGCCATGCTCCCAAAGGTCCTTTATGGCTTGGCCAAAAGCCACCTGCCGGATCTGGTTTTGAAAAGCCTGAATCAGCCCCGAGAATAAATCTCCAGAATAAATAACCCGCAATAATGCAAATTACAGGAGCAAGCCATGATATCGCGTTGCTGCTTGACTTTGGTTGTACAGAAGTGGTCGCCTTCACAGATGAAGCGGTCGCGGTCGGTTTTGTTTCAGCCATAAATCTTGATTTTTGAATTAATGAATTTCGGTTTTTAAGTGTGGTTTTGATTTTACAATTCTAAAAAAAAAAAAATTAAAACTTTGAAATAATCATAGAAATTATTCGTTGGGGAAGCAATATAGTAAATTTCTCATAGTAAACATCACAATTGAATTTTGTTTTTAAAAAGTTGCCAAATTTTAATTTCCGCTATACTGCGCCGGGCCTGCAATATAAATTAGTTAACGGTTTTCTATAAACAGATGGTGATTTTTATCTTATCAGTATTTTCGCTGCAAATACCAAATGCTTTTTTCATGCGTACAACACTTTTGATTTCTTTCGTAAGCCTTATCCTCTCCATACCTTCTTTTGCCCAAAATAAAAAAAAGGATACCACAGCGGTATCACCACCGAAAGCGCTTCCGGCTTTACCGGCCCCGGTTAAACCCGGGCCTAAGCCTTTTAAAGATGTAATTACCGATAAAGCAAAAGCTGATTCCGGTTTATTTATCGTACATAAGGTTGATGATAAATACTTTTTTGAAATACCTGATTCACTTTTAGGGAGGGAAATTCTTGTAGTTAACCGTATTTCAAAGGCGGCAGCAGGCATGCGCAATTTTTTCTTTGGCTACGCAGGAGATATGATAGGAAGTAATGTAATACGTTTTGATAAGGGACCCAATAATAAGCTGTTTCTTAAAAAGGTTTCATTTGATGAAATTTCTAAAGATTCATCCAAGCCGATGTTTAAAGCGGTTACCAACTCTAATGTGCTGCCTATTGTAGCTTCCTTCGACATAAAGGTGGCTAAATCTGATTCAAACGGAACTGTTATTGATTTTACCGACTTTATATCCGGTGATAATGATGTGCTTTTTTTTGCATCCAACGCCAAAAGTGCTTTCCAGGTCGGCGGTTATCAATCTGATAAATCCTATATTCTGAATGTAAGAAGCTACCCTGTAAATATTGAAATCAAAACAGTAAAAACCTATAGCAAAGGTGGTGGCATGACGATGGGAGTGCCATCTGCCGGAAGCGGAGGCGTGCAAAATGTTTTATATACGCTTGAGCTGAACAGCTCGATGGTACTATTGCCCAAAACACCTGCACAGCAAAGATTTTTTGACCCGCGGGTAGGATATTTCGCGAGAAGATATACCGATTTTGACGCTAACCCCCAGGGCGTGAAAGATATTTCAATAATAGTACGATGGAAACTGGAGCCGAAAGATGAGGATATAGAAAAATACAAACGGGGCGAACTGGTAGAGCCTAAAAAACAAATTGTATATTATATAGACCCTGCAACGCCCCAAAAATGGGTGCCCTATCTTATACAGGGCGTAAACGACTGGCAGGATGCATTTGAAAAAGCAGGGTTTAAAAATGCGATTGTTGCCAAAGTAGCTCCAACGCCTGAAGAGGATTCGACCTGGAGCCTGGAAGATGCAAGATTTTCTGCAATTGTATATAAACCATCGGTTATACCCAATGCCAGCGGACCTAATATACACGATCCCCGTTCAGGAGAAATACTGGAGAGCCATATCAACTGGTATCATAATGTGATGAACCTTTTACGTAACTGGTATTTTATTCAATGTGCACCTGTAGACCCCAAAGCCAGGAAGATGGAATTTGATGACGAGCTGATGGGACAGTTAATCAGGTTTGTTTCCTCGCATGAAGTTGGACATACGCTTGGCCTGCGTCACAATTTCGGCTCAAGTTCAAGTGTACCTGTTGAAAAGCTCAGGGATAAGGCATGGGTTGAAGCCAATGGTCATACGCCATCTATAATGGATTATGCGCGTTTTAATTATGTAGCTCAGCCGGAAGATAATATTTCGGAAAAAGGATTGTTTCCAAGAATCGGCGATTATGACAAATGGGCTATTGAATGGGGTTACCGCTGGTTTCCGGAGGCAACTACCCCTGAAGCAGAAGTTCCTGTTCTCAATAAAATGACCATTGAAAAAGCAAAAGACAGAAGGTATTGGTTTGGTACGGAAAGCAGCATGGATGATCCCCGTTCGCAAAATGAAGACCTTGGGGATAATGCTATGAAAGCAGGCGCTTATGGTATAAAAAACCTGCAGCGTATTGTGCCCAATTTAATGGAATGGACCAAAGAGCCTGATAAGGATTATGAGAACCTTTCTGATATGTATAGTGAAGTAACCACGCAGTTTGGAAGATATATGGGACATGTGGTAAAGAATATCGGTGGCATATATGAAACGCCTAAAACAGTTGAGCAGCAGGGTACAGTATATGAGTATGTGCCTAAAGCCATTCAGAAAGAAGCGATGCTGTTTTTGAACAAACAATTATTTGCAACACCAGGCTGGCTTATTAACAACAATATATTGAACAGGATTGGCAATACCGGCATATCTGTAATAAGTGCAAGGCAGGAGGCTGTTTTGGGCAGGCTGATCAGTACTACCACCATCAATAAATTACTAAGCATGGAGGCTGAGCTGAATGACAATGCCTACAAAGCTGCAGATATGCTTGATGACCTGAGAGGTGGCATATGGAGTGAGCTCAGATCCAGGAAACCTATAGAGATATACAGGCGTAACCTTCAGAAATCGTATGTTGAAAGAATTGGGCAGATCGTTAATCCGGCGTCAACGCCTTCAGTTGGTGGTATATTCTTTAGCATTGGTGCTCCTGCGGCAATGACGGATACTAAAAAAAGTGACATCATATCTGTGCTGAAGGCAAACCTGCGTTCGCTTCGTACCGAAATAAAAGCGGCTTATCCTTTAATTAATGATAAAATGACTCAATATCACCTGCAGGATGTAGCAGACAGAATTGACAGGATTCTTGATCCGGGAGGTAAATAAATAATAATAGTGCATTCAACAAAGGGGGATGTTTTAAATCTAAGGGCATCACCCTTTGCTTTTGGGGAACACATCACATTCGTATCGGGTGATGATGCTTACAGAATACTCATACCTGCAATTCCGGTAATAGATAAGTAACAATACCTGTAATCTATACTGCTTAAACAGCCCAGATATTAGCCGGCTGTAATGGCAGTTTTTGAAGCAACCTGCTGTTCTTTAAATACAAAATCCATCACTTTAAGGTGATGGATTTTTCTATTTTGAAATATCTATGTATTAATCCGCTTTGGGTTTATGCTGATCGTGCGGTACAGCCTGCTGTTCAGTAGCCGGTTTATCGTACCTGTTGCGTAAATTTCTCCATGCTACACCATCCCATAAAAACGCAAGAATAAACCAGATGAATAATAGCAGCGGCACCAATACGGTAAGACGCATATTCCTTATTTCATCGCCCAGGTGCATGAATATGGAAACGATATAAACGGCTTTACACAATGATAATATGATCATTGCTCCTTTCACAAAAAGCAATAAAAATCCTTCAAGGTGAAACGCATAATGCGATAATCCAAGCGCTAGTTCTGCTATGGTAAGCACCAGCAATATCCAGAAGGTCTTCCATATTCTTTTGGTATTAGGCGCCGGCTCGTGAGCAAAAGTAATTTCAGGTGAAGCTACTCCGTGTTCCGTATGATGTTCATGTGATGACATATCCGAAATAATTTTTTATTAATGCCTGATTAAATAAGATAAAAACAAAGGAATACAAATACCCAAACCAAGTCCACAAAGTGCCAGTACAAACCGATTTTTTCAATCATTTCATAATGACCCAGATTATCAAACCGTCCCATCTTGGTCCATACAAAGGCTAATACCAGCAGGCATACCCCGCTAAAAACGTGAAACCCGTGAAAACCTGTTATTCCAAAGAAGAAACCCCCAAATCCAACAGGTCCCGGTGTTGTAACCGCGTGTCCGTCATGCATTAATCCGGGTACAGCAGGTCCGTAAGGGTTTTGTGTTATGGTTGCCCCTATTTCTTTGATTTGTCCATCTACCAATACTGCGTGGCTTCCGGTGATCATGTGTGTCCACTCCCATGCCTGGCAGCTTAAGAATAAAGAACCACCGAGTATAGTCCACAGCAACCATTTTTCAACGCCTGCACGGTTTCTTTTATGCCCTTCATGCACTGCCAATACCATTGTAACAGAGCTCATGATCAATATAAAAGTCATTAAGCTCACAAATGCAAGCGGCAGGTTTGCATGTCCCATTAAAGGAAATGCGTTGAATACATGGTTAGGATCAGGCCAATAGTTCTGGCTTACACGTATGGTGCCATAAGAAATCAGTAATGCCCCGAAAGTAAAAGTGTCACTCAACAGGAAAATCCACATCATGAGCTTTCCATAACTTACATTATAAGGGCTTTTTCCTCCCGTCCACCATTTATATCCGGCCGGTACGTGTGTTGACATGCAGTTGAATTTTTATTAAAAAATAACCAATTATATTAATGCAATAAGCTGAAAAATACAAACAGGTATACCCACAACAGGTCTACGAAATGCCAGTACGTCGTCATAATCTCAATGGGCACACTATCGTAATTTCTCTTTTTCTTACCATATACCCTGCTCACTATAACAAGCATCGCAATCAGTCCCCCCAGTACGTGTAAGACATGCACCCCTGCTATCGCTAAAATAAACGAATACGCAGGATTAGATCCGATACCTATCATTTTCATTCCATTTGCCTGGAATTGATAGAACCCGTTGATCTGCATAATCATAAACACAATGCCTAATATAGCAGTAATACCAAAGAACAACCTGTATCTCGCCATCTCCCTTTCCCTGAAAGCTTTTAATGCCACCTGGATGGTAACACTGCTTACCAGCATCACAATGGTAGAGTATAGAAATATGCGTGGTAATGTAAAACTTTCCCACCCCGGCTGACTGCGCTTTACAATATAAGCGCTTGTCAAACCTGCAAACATCATTATTATACCCGCCAAACCCAACCACAGGTTAAACTTGTACGGATGAATTTTTTTTTGCTCCACAGTCATTACATCACCCATTGGTATTTCTGATTTCTGATTTGAGATTTTCAATTACTCACATTCCTTCACTCGTTTTCAAATCTTCAAATCACCTTATTTTCAAATTCATTTCCACATTTTCATATGCCCGCATTCCTTCTCCCTATTTTCAAATTTTCAAATTACGTTATTTTCAAATTATACCCCCGCCACCTTATCCGCCAGCAGGCTCAAAAGCACTACCGGCAAATAAATATAAGAACTGAACATTACCCTTCTTGCCGCCTGCACCGTCATCTCTCTATATAAACGTATACTTTGCCATACCATAAAAAGATTGGCGAGTAATACTATTATTAAGCTTACCTGTCCGCTCATATTCAATAACCATGGCAACACACCTACCGGTATCATCAGCAATGAATAGATCACCGCCTGAATGGCTGAATATTTGGTTGGTCCGGCGGTAGAAGGCATCAGTTTAAACCCTGCCCTGCTGTAATCATTATGCGCTACCCAGGCAATAGCCCAGAAATGAGGGAATTGCCATAGAAACTGGATACCAAACAGCACCCAGCCGCCAGCGCTTAATTCATCTGTTCCGGCTACCCAGCCAATCAGGCAGGGTAATGCACCAGGCACAGCACCCACAAGAACCGATACCGAGCTGATTTTTTTCAGAGGTGTATAAATAAACCCATAAATAACCAGGCTTACAATACCCAATACAGCAGCAGTCCAGTTAAACCAATAGCCAATGATCAATGTGCCCGCAATGCCGGCAACAGCGGCAAAAGCCGAGGCTTCATTTACACTCATCTTTCCATTTGCCACAGGCCGTTTGGCGGTACGCTTCATCAGTGCATCAGTATCCTTTTCCGCTATCTGGTTAATGGCATTGGCAGAACCTGTGATCAGCATTCCTCCAATCAGTAATAAAAGAACTGACAGTAAATTGAAAGTAATATTCGGCGCCATCAAATAACTCAGCACACTGGAGAATACCACTGTAAAACTCAGGGTAAACTTTATCAGCAGCATGTAGTCCTTGAGTTTATCAACCACTACAAAAGATGCTGAACGTTGTAGCCTGTCCTGTGATTCCATTACCTTCAAAAAACTCTATTTAGCAGGCTGATATTATCAGCCCGATCATTAATGTGTTGATTCATCTTTCCCTACCGGCTCCGTCTGCGGAATAAAATCTTTACCGTCTTTACCGTAGTCATATGCCCAGCGATGTACTTCAGGTATTTCACCAGGCCAGTTACCGTGTCCGGGTCTGATCGGTGTTGTCCATTCCAATGTGTTGGCTCCCCATGGATTTTGTGTAGTAACTTTTCTTCCTTTAAAAATGGAATAGAAGAAGTTAAATACAAACATCAACTGTACGAGGAACGATAATATTGCCGCAAAGCTTATAACCCTGTTTAACTCAACAAAGTGTTTGAATGATTCCCATCCTGAATAATCATAATAACGACGTGGCATCCCTGCAAAACCTTCGTAGTGCATGGGCCAGAAAATCACATATGCACAAACCATTGTTACCCAAAAATGGATATATCCCATAGTATTGTTCATATACCTGCCATACATTTTGGGGAACCAGTGGTAAATACCGGCAAACATACCCATGAACGCAGATACACCCATTACTATATGAAAGTGCGCAATTACGAAATATGTATCATGCAGGTGCAGGTCAAGTGTTGAGTTTCCGAGGAAGATACCGGTTAAACCACCGGATATAAACATGCTCACAAAACCTACACAAAACAACATGCCCGGCGTAAACCTGATATTACCACGCCACAGCGTAGTGATCCAGTTGAATACCTTAATAGCTGAAGGAACGGCAATGAGCAATGTAAGCAATACGAATACCGAACCCAGGAACGGATTTAATCCCGTTACAAACATGTGATGCGCCCATACAAGGAATGCCAGCAACGCGATAGCGAACATTGAAGCGATCATCGCCATATAACCGAATATCGGCTTTCGCGCATTGATTGACATTACTTCCGACACCAATCCCATGGTTGGAAGAATAATGATATATACTTCGGGGTGACCGAGGAACCAGAACAAGTGCTGGTAAAGAATCGGGCTACCGCCTTCGTTAGGTAATATATTTCCACCAAGCACTATATCAGAAAGATAGAAGCTGGTACCAAGATGTCTGTCGAACAAAAGCAGAATAAAGCCGGAGAATAATACAGGGAAAGAAAGAATACCAAGTATAGCGGTAAACAATATAGCCCAGATGGTCAGGGGCAATCTTGTCATTGTCATGCCCTTGGTGCGCATATTAAGAATAGTAGACACATAGTTCAAACCACCCAGTAACTGCGATACCACAAACATAGCCATACTGATCAGCCAAAGATCCATACCTATTTTAGACCCCTGTGATGCATCACCCAAAGCGCTCAATGGAGGGTATACTGTCCATCCACCAGAAGCAGGACCTGTTTGTACAAACAAAGAAGCCATGATAATGATACTGGCCAATACGAAGAACCAATATGAAAGCATGTTCATGAACGGAGAAGCCATATCCCTTGCGCCAACCTGGTAAGGTATCAGCAGGTTAGCGAATGTACCGCTCAACCCTGCAGTAAGCACGAAAAACACCAGGATGGTTCCGTGCATTGTGCCCAATGCATAATAGAATTCCGGTTGAATCTTGCCATCTTTAGCCCAATGACCAAAAATATCTTCGAGCCAGGGAAGTGTGGCATCAGGATATCCTAACTGGATACGGAATAACACCGACATCAACCCGCCTACAATAGCCCATATAATACCAGTGATCAAAAACTGTTTAGCGATCATTTTATGATCCTGGCTGAAAACATACTTTGTAATAAAAGTTTCATGATGATGGTGTCCATCATGATGTTCATGTACTTCGTGAGGTATTACGCCGTGTTGTACTGCTATTTCGTTACTCATTACACATTATTTTGTGACTCAAAGGGGTCGTATTAATCAAATCAATGTTCGGCTTTGGGCTCAGCATTCGTTGCTGCTTTTACTGAATCAGAAACGGGAGGAGCCGTAGTGGCTGCCACAGCCGGGGCACCATCCGGATGTGCTGTAACATACTGTGGCTTTTGAGCGCTTATCCATTTATCAAACTCTTCCTGGGTTTCAACAATTATAGTTCCTTTCATTGAATAGTGTCCTGAACCACACATCTGGTCGCAGGATATTTCATATACAAAATTCTCATTGCCGGTCATTTCCTTCATCTTGGCGGTAGTATACTTTGGCGTAAACCACATGGTAGTAGGCGTACCCGGAACAGCGTCCATTTTTAACCGGAAGTGAGCCAGACCAACATCATGTATAACATCCTGTGAGCGGATGATCAGCTTAACAGGTTTATCCACTACAAGATGTAATTCAGAAGGATGCAGATCATCATGATTCGCCACATCTTTCCAATCCTGTCCAAGGGGATTTCCTTTAGCTGCATCTGTTAATTTAAAATGCTGCCTTCCCAATACTCCATCTTTACCCGGGTAGCGATATTCCCAGCCAAACTGGTGTCCAGTTACTTCTACTTCCATAGCTTCCTTAGGTGCTTCACCGGTAATTTTATACCAGTAATACAAACCGAAAGATACCAGCACGGTTAACGCGATTGCCGGAACAGCAGTCCACAATAACTCCAGTTTGTTGTTATGCGGGTAATAATGCGCTTTCCTCTTCTCATTAGCCTGGTATTTATATGCAAACCAGAAAAGTAATATCTGGGTTAAAACAAATACGATACCTGTAATGGCAAGCGTAATCCACATCATGGTATCAATCTTCTCTCCGTGTTCTGAAGCTGAAGGCAGCCAAAGCAGTGTTTTTTTATAAAGCAGTTTATTGCACCACCACGCGGCCGCTAAACCAACCACCAAAAAAACCAGCATTAAAAACGCGTTGATACGGTTATTTTGTTCAAAGGTTTTCTTTTCACCTTTAAGTACAGAAACATACTCACTTGCCTTTGCGATCTGGAAAATCACAATGAAAATCAGTACTAATATTATTACAACAAAATACTCGGTCCAGGTCATTTTATTAAATATTATACTTTAATAATTGCTTGCTTATTTTAATGCTCGTCTTATGTATGATGTATTATACTCTCTTTTAAATACGGATGATATTTTGCTACCAGCGGAGCTTTTGTAAGCGCCCTTCCGGTAAAGAACATTATCATTCCTATATACAAAGCTAAGATTCCCCACTCAAACCAGCCAAGATTATGATTTTCTCCCACTGTGCTTGGCATAACCATCTGGTAAAAATCCAGCCAGTGACCAAGAATAACAGCTACTGACATAAAGGTCATAACAGCATAATTCCTCTTGGATCCTTTTGTCATCAAAATCAGGATAGGTGCACAAAAGTTTATGATAAAATTGAGGAAGAAAAATCCGCGGTAAGGTCCCTGGAATCTGATTTTAAAATAGATAGTTTCTTCAGGAATATTTGCATACCAGATCAACATAAATTGCGAAAACCACAAATATGTCCAGAAAATGGAGAATGCAAATATGAACTTTCCAACATCATGCAATTGTTCGCGGGTGGTATATTCTAAATAACCGTGATTTTTTAAGAAAATAATAAATAAAGCGATCAAAGCAATACCTGCCACAAAAGTGCTGGCAAAAGTGTACCAGCTATACATGGTAGAATACCAGTGAGCATCCAGGCTCATTAACCATAACCAGGGTATGGTAGATCCCACAGTCAGGGCAAAGAACACTACAAAAATAGCAGCCCATACGGTATTATTCCAGGTATATCTTTTAGCATCTTCCGCACTCATTGGTCCTTCATCAGCTTTTCTTGACAGTTTCCGCATCTTCATGCCGGTAAATGTCCAAACGCAAAGTGTGATTATTGTCCAGATGAAAAAGAAAGTTGGATTAAGAAACCCTTTTTTCCAGGTAAGGATTTTATCATGAGCTACAGCTTCTTTATCTACCCAATGATAAATATCATGCCTGTGCCCCAATATCAAACCGAGAAAAACGAGGAAAGCGAGAATAGCAAATACAGGTACTACAGCAGATATAGCCTCGGGTACTCTTCTAAAAGCAACAGACCATCCTCCATGTGCTAAGGTAATAGCACATATAAAAAACATGGCCGCATTACAAACTAACAGAAAGTAAACACTGTTTTGCAGCAATACCGCCCAAAAACGGGTTTGGTCATGCTCATTTTTACTCATGCCGAGAAAAATAAATCCTGCGATAAACGCAACTATGCCCACCGCCAAAAGACCATATGTCCATTTCTTATATCCGGCCGGAATCTCAAACTGTTGCTTAATCATTCCTCAATCAATTTGTTTTGTTAATGCGAATAAGTTTATTTTTTTGCTGTGCTGTCAGCAGCTGCAGGTGCAGCAGTGGCAGATTTACCCAATTTGTCTTTTATATAATGCACTACCATCCAGCGCTGCTTATCATTCAACTGCGATGCATAACTGCCCATTTTGTTTTTCCCATACACTATAGTATAGTATATCTGTCCATCTCCCTGGTTTCCTATAACAGGATCTGTTAAATCCTTAGGCGCAGCAGGATAAGGACCTTCCCCGCCTTTCCAAAGAGGACCATTACCATCAAGCTTAGCCCCATGGCAAATACCGCAGTAAATGAGGTATAACCTTTCCGCTTCTTTTTTCTGAGCTGAATCTAACGGAGGCAATGGATTTTTTATAAACCTTGCTTTACCATGATTGGTTGTATCACTTCCTTCATCTTTTGCTATAGAGAATGGCAAAAGCTGATCTCTGGTAATTGTTCCTTCTACCGGCGTACGATTGGTTTGCTTATCAGGAAAGATGTCATTTTCAGAATAAGTTTCATACGCGCGGCTATACGCCATATCCGGCATATAGGTTTTACCAGGCTCTTTATTGCTATCACAGCTTACAACTGTAACAATCATCAAAAAAGCGAAGCATGATATAACTGATAATTTTTTCATCCCGTTAATAAGTTTGTCTTTCTAATTAAGCCGTAACCGTTTCAGATTTATTATCAAATAAATGTCTGTCCTGATCATAACGCCCAAGCCACCAACCGGCTTCTGCTATCTGAACATTTACTTCTTTAGCTCCGGCAGCCGCCAGGAAATCTTCTGTTTCCTTTACGTTTGTTTTTGAAGTGCATTCAATTACCATCACAAAAAGATCATCAGTAGCTCTTGGGTGAAAAACATGCTTTTTTACAAATGGCGCCAACTGGCACAAATAGCAAAAAGTAAGCACCATGCCAACAGCAGAGAACAATACTGTAAGCTCAAACATGATGGGTATCCACGCCGGCAAAGAAAAATGTGGCTTACCACCATAGTTCTGTATCCAGTCGCGGGTAAGTATCCAACTGATAAAAGACAGGGCTGTTGTTAACCCGGTAAGACCATATACAAAACCGGCTGTATGCAGACTAGTATCTCTCAAACCCAATGCACCATCCAAACCATGAACAGGGAATGGTGTATACACATCGTGAATTTTGTATCCAGCCTTACGTACTTTTTTCACAGCCGGAAACAACACCGCTTCATCATCAAAACTTCCAACTACAAATTTTCTTATATCCATAACCTTAAACCTTTTTGTTATTAAGGTGAGTTAATTCAATATTATTACTATACTTTACTATCAACTTTACTGCGCGCACATCATCGTTAATGATGATCATGTGTTTTAGCATAAAACTCTTCAACACTCAGGTTCTCAAGATCAGCCATTTTCTCTTTATAACTTTCACCGGAGGTTTTCAATATACTCTTGATTTCCGCTATGGCTATCACAGGGAAATATTTAGAGAAAAGGAAATAACAGGTGAAGAATAAACCAAATGTTCCTAAATAAAATCCTATTTCAAATATTGTCGGGCGGTAGTACAGCGACCATGAAGAAGGAAGATAATCGCGGTAAAGAGAAGATACAATGATCACAAAACGCTCAAACCACATACCCACGTTCACCACTATACTCATAAAGAATGTAAACCCTATATTCCTTCTTAATTTTTTGAACCAGAACAACTGCGGAGAAATTACGTTACAGGTCATCATGAGCCAGTAGCTCCAGCCATAAGCACCTGCAATACGGTATTTAAAGAAGATATCATACTCGTATGGGTTTGCACCATACCATGCAATGAATAACTCAGTAAGATAGGCACAACCCACTATTGAACCGGTCAGCACAATTACCTTGTTCATAGCCTCTATGTGGCCAAGCGTGATATAATCCTGCAGATTCATTACACGGCGCGTGATCAGCATCAGCGTTTGTACCATCGCGAAACCGGAGAATACCGCACCCGCAACGAAGTAAGGCGGGAAGATGGTAGTGTGCCATCCTGGTACTACTGAAGTGGCAAAGTCGAAAGATACGATCGTGTGCACTGACAATACCAGCGGCGTACTTAAACCGGCGAGTACCAGTGAAAGGCTTTCATGCCTTTGCCAGTGTTTGGTAGAACCGCTCCATCCAAAAGAAGCGATACCGTATAATAATTTACGAAGTTTTGTTTTAGCGCGGTCGCGAACGGTTGCAAGGTCTGGTAGCAAACCGGAATACCAGAAAAGCAATGATACGGTAAAGTATGTTGATATCGCGAACACGTCCCACAACAACGGTGAGTTAAAGTTAGGCCATAAAGGACCACGTGTGTTGGGATAAGGCATTACAAAGAAAGCCATCCAAACCCTACCCATGTGCCATATAGGGAACTGACCGGCACAAATTACCGCGAAAATCGTCATCGCCTCAGCGGCGCGGTTTACACCGGTTCTCCAGCCCTGGCGGAATAATAATAAGATAGCAGAAATAAGTGTACCGGCGTGACCAATACCAACCCACCATACAAAGTTGGTGATATCCCAACCCCAGCCGATGGTTTTACCAAGGTTCCACTGACCGATACCATAGGTAACATCCCTATACAAAGAATAAACACCAAATAACAAAAGCGCTATCGAAATATAAAAACCAATATACCATAAGCGGGTAGGTTTGGCTTCGATAGTATACACAATATCTTCCGTTACCTGATTGTAGGTTTTTTCTCCATCTACCAGTGGTTCCCTGACGAAAGATTCGTATTTGATCAAACTCATTGACTACTTAATTTTCTTGCAATCCTGTCGGACGCGTATTATGGTTGATAATTCTGATCTTTAATTCTATCTCTGTTCTTAATGTGCAGCTTCGTGTACTGCTTCTTTCTGCTCAGTTCCCTCATGCACTTCTTCTTTTACACCTACCGGTCTGTCAGTATTCCTGATTTTAGCAAGATAGCTGATGTTAGGTAACACATGTATCTGTTCAAGTGCATAGTAAGTGCGCTGGTTTTGTTCCTGGTTACGCAGTTTGTATACCTGGCTTTCTTTATCGTTAACATTGCCAAATACAATGGCGCCTGTTGAACATGCCTGCATACAAGCTGTTTTCACATCTCTTATTAATGAAGGATCGTGTGATTTTTTAGCTTTCAGCTTAGCATCCTGCAAGCGCTGAACGCAGAATGAACACTTTTCGATCACACCACGGGAACGAACCGTTACATCAGGGTTCAATACCATCCTGGTAAGATCATCGTTCATCTGTAATACTGCTGCATCCAGTCCGCCTACAATACCAAATTCCTGGTTATCAGGGAAGCTATCCGCGCCGGTATAATCAGCCCAGTTAAAGCGACGAACTTTGAAAGGACAGTTATTAGCGCAATAACGTGTACCAATACAACGGTTATACGCCATCTGGTTCAAACCTTCTGTACTGTGGTTGGTTGCAGATACAGGGCATACGTTTTCGCAGGGCGCATTATCGCAATGCTGGCAAAGCATCGGCATGAAAACCACGTTCAGGTTATCCCCTTCTGAATCATCCCTGTATGTTGCATAATACCGGTCAATACGCAGCCAGTGCATTTCATGCCCGCGCATTACCTCACTTCTGCCTACAACAGGAACGTTGTTTTCTGCAGTACATGCAATAGTACAAGCCCCGCAACCTGTGCAGGCATTAAGATCAATGCTCATTCCCCAGTGTGCGCCGGGAGACTCATATACCGGGTAAAGCGTAGCTTCATCGCGGAAGTTGTGCGTCTTTTTCGCAAAGTCTTCGGCCAGTTCTTCACGGTAATGCAGTACCGCGTCAGGATTTTTCCTGAAATCGGCAAGTGAATATTCTTTCACCGCTTCCACACGACCTTCATACTGGTTGTGCGTTTGTGTATAGGCAATATTATAAGTATCGCCTGTTTTTTTGTAACCGCTTACGTCAGTTAAATAATATTGACGGGTTGCGCCTTTGGCTTCAACCAATGGGTAGGCATTATAGCCAATGTTTGCACCGGCCTTACCAACACCTTCTTCTCTTCCATAACCCACAGCTAATGCAATTACTTTAGGATGCATACCTGCTATTGCCAGTATCGGCAGCTTTACAGGTTTACCACCTATAGTAAATTCAATAACCGGCTTTTTGGTTTCTACTTCATAATGATCATCCAGCGCTATACCAAGTTCTTTAGCCATAGCATAGGATATCATTACATAGTTATCCCATGTAGCGCGGCTGATAGGGTCAGGCATTTCCTGTAACCAGGGGTTATTGGCATTTTGCCCTGAGCCCAAAGAAACTTTCTGGTATAAAACCAACTCAACATTAGCACCGCCTTTTATGGCAGATACTTTTGAAGCCGCATCTGCTACACCAGCGTTGTTAAAGGCGGAGCCGGCTACAGCCACTGTTTCAGGTTCTACCACACCATCCTGCAATGCTTTATCAAAAGCATACTGGCTGCCGAGTTTGCCAATCCAGTATTTCTTAAAATAATCTTCGTAGTCAGCAGCATTACCACTCCATTTTAATAAAGAAGTCTGGAATGGTCTTGTCTGGAAGATATGTTCAATAGTAGGCTGCATCAGGCTGAAAAAACCTGTGCGTGCTTCCGCATCGCCCCAGCTTTCTAAAAAGTGAGGATGTGGAATAATATATTTACAAAGTGAGGATGTTTCATCAGCCCTGTCGTTAAACGAAACTGATAATTTCACTTTCTGTAAACCGGTTTTAAATGCTTCCGCATTCGGATAGTTGTAAGCAGGATTAGCTTCGTAAACAAGCAGTGTTCCAATGCTTCCTGCATTCATATCTTTTACCAACTGGTCCATCTCACTGTCAATACCCTGGCGTGTTAACACCGGGGTTGCCCAGTTAATGGTTGTTCCGTTAGCCCCAACTAATTCGTTTATAGCGTTTACAACAATCTGTACATTAGGATCATTGCTTCCGCAAACCACCAACGCCGCACCTTTGTTGGAGGAGAGTAATGAAGCAGTGATGTCTATACCTTTCTTCACTTTATCATCCGCAATAGCCGGAGCGCTTACACCGCCGCCTAATTTAGCCAGCAGGTTCAATGCCACCGCTCCTATTTCAGAAGGGCGAACAACAAAACGATCATCCGCATTTGCACCTGTTAAGCTGAGCACACCTTCAAACTGGATATGCTTGCTCATTTCAGGGTTTTTCTGGTTTATCCTGCGACCGGCAGCATACTGGCTTGCGAACTCTTCGCTGCTTAACCAGGTACCGAGGAAATCAGCATCAAGACTTACAATAACTTTTGCCTTATCAAACTGGTAGGCGGGTAAAGCTTTTTTCCCGTAAGTAGCTTCATTGGCCAGTAACATACCGCTGTAGGAAACAGCGTCGTATTGTACATGGCGACCGCCCGGGTATTTCGCTAAAAATTCGCTGATAACCTGTTTGGTAGAAGGAGAATTGATGGTTGAAGTAAGCAGCACTACTGTTCCGCTTATTCCTTCCATAATTTTTTTATCGAGTGCAGGAGAAAACTGTAGTTCTTTTAATTCCTTATTCACCACCTCGGCAGGCCAGCGCAGGCGTGCCATATCATATAAATCAAGCACAGAAGCCTGAACACGGGCTGAAGTACCTTCACCTTTATTATTCAACACAGAAAGCGCATTCCCTTCCACTTTAATAGGGCGTCCGTCTCTTACTTTAGCCACAATAGGAACAACATCACCTTCAGACACATAAGTGGTAGCATAGTATTGTGCTACACCAGGGGTAAGATTTTCGGGCTTGCTGAGATAGGGAATACTTTTTCTAACCGGCATTTCACAACCTGCAGCTACTGCCGCGGCCGCTGTGCTGAAACCTACATATTTCAGAAAGTCTCTGCGGGGAGTCTTTGCATCCAACAGCCCTTTAGAATTATCTAAAACGGGCAGGTCTTCCTGAAACTCGTCTTTTACCAGTTTTTGGTATCCTTCCGTGTTGTTTAGTTCGCCCAGGTTTTGCCAGTACTTTTTTTGCTCCATTTATAAAGTAATTTGAGAATTTATTCCGCTATTACGCAGAATGAAAACGCATACATCCTTTCAATCTGCCATTATTAATAGTGGCATTTCTGACATTCCAGTCCTCCGATCATTTCTACAGTTACACTGTCAATCTTCTTATTCCTGATATCCTCATGGAATTTTTCGTATATACTATAGAATTTATTATCCTTGAACTGAACTTTAGTAGTGCGGTGACAGTTAATACACCAACCCATGCTTAAATCAGCAAACTGTTTCACTTCATCCATTTCGGTAATATTACCATGGCAGGTTTGACATTGTTGCTGTCCTACAACCACGTGTTGAGAGTGATTGAAGTATACGTGGTCGGGAAGATTATGTATACGAACCCATTCGATAGGCTTGCCTTTTCCGGTGTATTTTTGTGCAGTTTCATCCCAGCCTGCATAGCTGTATAATTTCTTGATCTCAGCAGTTCCGTTCACTTCTGTGCCATCCGCTTTTACTAGCTTAGGACCTTTTTCATAAGTGTTGATGGCCATGTGGCAGTTCATACATACGTTAACAGAGGGAATTAACGCCTGTTTGCCTTCCTGCGCGCCGGTATGGCAATATAAACAGCTGATCTGGTTTATACCAGCGTGTACTTTGTGAGAATAATATATAGGTTGCTCAGGCTCATAATTTTGCTGGCGGCCTAAGCCAACTGCGCCCTGTATGGTATAATAACCACCCACAAGGAACAATACTATAATTCCCATTGCTATATACACTTTGTTTCTCCAGAAGGGCACAGGTTCCTGTGCTGGAATGCCTTCCTTATCGTCAGACATTTTGCGCAGGTTGCTGTTTACCTGTAAAAGCGTAAGCGCAACAACAGCAAGTATTAAAGTAAGTACGCCAAATAATAAGGTATTATCGCTTTCGGGAGCTTTTACTCCATTAGGAGTGTTATTATTATCTGTAGGAGGAGGTGGAGGAGTATTAATAAAGGTAGCGATCGCATCGATCTGAGCTTCGGTCAGATCAGGAAACCCAGTCATTATCACACCATTATACTCATTCTTTAAGCCCTGAGTATAGGAGTCAGATGCCATAAAACCGGCAGGATTATGAATCCAGGCATATAATTTTTTCCTGTCGCTCCATGGGCCTCTTTCTTCAAATCCTCTTAGCGCCGGACCAGTCAGTTTTTTATCAAGACTGTGACAAGTAGCACATTTTTGATTAAAAATTGCCTTTCCATCCTGTGCATTTGCTGAAACAACAAGGAAACTAAACAAAAACACAAACGCTGATCGAGAAAAAACCTTTTTTACAGTTCGTAAGTGGTAGCTCATTATATCCTAAGGAGTTTGTATGATGTGGACGTATCCGTTTGGCTGCAAAAATAGGTCAGTACGCCCATAAAATATTAACATTTTGGAAAAAAATTTTTGTAGGCCTGGCCTGCATTTCAGCTGATTATACTTTCATAACTTTTTTTTTGTCATGTTTTTGTAAGGCATTTAAGTCATTATATTGTCATTTTTTTAGATGCAAAACTTTCGTTGTTTTTGCGCAATTTGCAGCCACAATGCTCAAAAAGCTACAACAAAAATGGAAGGTAAGCGGCAGGCAACTCTTTATTATACTATGCGTGTTTGCCATTACCGGCACCACCACTGCCTGGCTTACCAGGGTAATTACAGGTTGGGCAGGCTTTACCGCTGAAACGTTCTGGTTGTGGAGATTGTTGCTTCGACTGACCATGCTGGTAATAGGTTACCAGGTAATATTATTAAGTGTTGCTTTTATTTTCGGGCAGTTTCCCTTTTTCTGGCAATATGAAAAGAAAATGCTGAGATGGATGCGAGGGAAGCGGTCGGCAGGGAGCGGTCAGCTATCAGCTGTCAGCTATCAGCCATCAGCGGTTAGCGGTGATCAGCAGTTAACAGCGGCCGACGAAGCATCGGCAATATCCAGCCTGCCTGCGGACAGGCAGGACCCACAATCTCAAATTTCAAATCTCAAATCTCAAATCCCCAATAATTCCCCCATGTCTTCCCCTACCCGTCTCGCTGTTTTTGCTTCCGGAACCGGTTCCAACGCGCAGAAGATCATTGATTTTTTCAGGAATGATCCTTCCGTTGAGATAACATTAATTGTGAGCAATAAACCTGCCGCAGGAGTATTACAGATAGCCGGAAGAGAAAAAATAGCATCACTCATTATTGAGAAGGGGAAATTTTTCAACGGCGACGCCTATGTGGATGAGCTGAAGCAAAACAATATTGACTGGATCATTCTTGCCGGTTTCTTATGGAAAGTGCCGGCTGCATTGATACAGGCTTTCCCTGTCAGGATCATTAATATACACCCCGCGCTTTTACCCCAATATGGCGGTAAGGGAATGTACGGACACTTTGTACACGAAGCAGTAATTGCCTCAGGTGATAAACAAAGTGGCATCACTATACATTATGTAGATGAGCTGTTTGACCACGGGGCGCATATCTTCCAGGCACATTGTGATATTGAGCCCGGCGAAACCCCGGAAACACTGGCAAAAAAGGTGCAGGTGCTGGAAC
Source organism: Terrimonas sp. (assembly GCF_003075435.1). GTDB lineage: Bacteria > Bacteroidota > Bacteroidia > Chitinophagales > Chitinophagaceae > Agriterribacter. Next base: position 25,969 of record NZ_QCZJ01000029.1, read on the forward strand.
ATAAATATTTTCCGGAGGTCATAAAGAAGCTTATTACAGAAAACGAGCCGGCATAAAGGCACGACTTTTTCTTAACAACAGGCACAAATATTTAGCTGTATGAAATTATTCACCTGCGCCAATTGCAGCAAACCCTTATATTTTGAAAATTATTTTTGCGAAAACTGCGGATTACAGGTGGGCTTTAATCCCGGCAGCATGGAATTTATGCCTGCGGTTGGTGAAGAAAACGGGTTGATCATTCCCTGGCATGCGGATATAAAAGACCAGTTGCGGTATTGCAGTAACCGGGTATATAATGCCTGCAACTGGTTAGTACCCGCCGGAGAGAACAGTTCATTTTGTAAAGCCTGTGAACTCAACCGCATCATACCTTCACTGGATAATGCAGATTATTTGCGACGATGGCAAACGCTTGAAATAGCCAAACACCGGTTAATATATAGTTTAATACAACTTAATCTCCCCATAGTAAGTAAAATAAAGGATCCGGTAGCCGGTTTGCTTTTTGATTTTATGGCTGATGATACGCAAAAAGTAATGACAGGTCATGATGAAGGCGTTATAACCATTAATATTGCAGAAGCAGACGATATTGAAAGGGAAATGGCCCGCCGTAACCTGGATGAAGTTTATCGCACGGTATTAGGTCACTTCAGGCATGAAGTGGGACACTATTATTGGGACAGGCTTATAAGAGATACCGGGTTGCTGAATGAATTCCGCCTGGTATTTGGCAATGAACAACAGGATTATGAAACCGCTTTAAATACACATTATTCGCAGGGTGCGCCGCTTAACTGGAATCAATCTTATATAAGCGCATATTCCACCATGCACCCCTGGGAAGATTGGGCTGAAACATGGGCACACTACCTGCATATTGTAGACACACTTGAAACAGCGCATGCATTTGGACTGAAAATACGACCAGCTTCAGAACTGGCTACAGACCTTGGGGTTTCCATCGCTGAGAACCCTTATCATATTAAGGATTTTGAAAAGATCATCAATCGCTGGCTGCCATTAACCGTAGCGCTGAATAGTTTAAACCGCAGTATGGGTCTACCGGATGCATACCCGTTTGTTATACCTCAGCCCGTTATACAAAAATTACAATTTATACACCAGTTACTGCATAAGCAAAGTATAGTTGCTTAGTAATAAATAATCCGCTTTCTCATTATTTACTACCGCTTTCTCAGTTTTGCTCCGCAAGAGCAATAATCTTCATTATTTATGTATTGATGAATACATTACAATGAAGACAGTACTTTTTTTTCTTATAGCCGCTGCTCTATTTACTTTTTCCTGTAAAAAAAACAATGGCAGCCAACCCGCACCTGATTTGCCTTACAGAATAAAGAATATACAGAATGGTCCGGAATACAAAAACTTTACCTACGATAACCAGGGCAGGGTGAGTAATATTGATTTTAACAACGGCTACTACCAATTTACCTATGCTGCCAATGAAATAACCGTGCAAACCTATTTTTCAAATGGCACGCCCGACCCAAACTGGAAATACTTATTCACAACAGAAGGGGGGAAAATAAAAAAAGGTAGCCGGTACTTATCAAACGGGGCTGTAGGGCGCAATTACTTTTTTGAATATAACAATACGGGGCAGTTGTGGACTACCTATATGAGCCTGCTGGATTTTACCGGTGATGAGATGGAGGATCACCGTTATTATTTTTCGTATGATGCACAACAACAACTTACCCAGGTAGCTTATACAAGAGACAACCGGAGCGGGAACAATCTTGTTAAAGCCGATTCTGTATCAACGACCATCAGTTATTATACAGGCAGGCCTTTTATACAATGGAAGCAGGTGGGTTTTGACTTTTTCGGACCGGCTTCGGGCGGGATTCAGCTTACAGGGCTGGAGATCATTCCTTTTTCATTTTTGTTTCTTGAAAACATCATCATGTCAGACAAGGCGGTTCAATCCATTGACACAAAAAAGTACAAATGGAATAGCGCCACTACTTCCTGGAGCGAGGCATCAGCGAATAACCGGGCTTATTCAGAAACTGATTATGTATACGATAGCAATGAGCTGCTGGTGAAATATAAAAACATCTCAATAACCTGGGAGTCGTATTAGTTGGATGCAATAATGCGTAAGGAAGATAGCTGTGCCGGCCTGTTTTGTAATAAACCATCCGAAGAGGATCACTTAATAGCAACAATAAAAAATAACTACATGAGAGCGCTAATAACCTTTTTTTTTGCAGGTGTATTTTTCTGCACACTCACGCAGTGCAAAAAAGGCAAGAACACGCCACAGCCGGTTGATAACGATGAAAAGAATGTTGTAGAAAATGGGCGCTATATCATCCGCTCAAAATATTTCTGCAATGGGGGCTGCTTTGTATTCCGCTTCGGGCAAAACTACGAGACAATCAACTGGGAGTGGACAACAAAAGAAAATCTTGAATCCATAAAACAGGATGCCGATCCTTTCAATTACTATGTTTGGAATATAGCAAAAACCGGCGCCATCGGGTCCGGCATTTACATTTATGCTGACCCGTTAAGCCCCGATGGCGTTAGTGAGAAGCTTACAAATCCGCTAAGCTATTACGCTATTTATCAGCAAATGCCTGATGGCAATTATAGTTACCTGCCGCAGGATGCATTGCCATACGGCTACACCGATGACCCCGCAGAAACAGGTGGCCCGTCAGCATACGTTTCTATGATAAATACGGATATATCGCCAGTCAGCAACGAGTTTAATCATGACCTTGCAAGGGTATTCATTCGCAAAATAACAGACAGTACCCGCAGGATCACCCTGATGCGCAATGGCATGTGGGCAACCTATTTTTCATTGCTTGTAGACCCTGACGGTTCAGCCTGCGATGACCTGGATAATACCAATTACTCGCATCCCGTGTGGAGAGGCACCTGGCTTTGCCCACACACAGCGTCTATCGGTAACGCATGGCATGTTGACGCCTGTTATACCAGCCAGGTAGTGCTGGAGAAAATAGATTAACCTCCTCCTGCCTTTTGTTTTCTAAGGATTTGTGCTAATTTGGTAAACCCGTCTCTCAGATAAAGGGAATATTGCTATTTGTACATAGAAGATAAAGCCATTTTAACCATTAATATGCTCCGAAACAAATGGATAGCGGTGCTTGTTATATACCTGTTTTGCAGTAGTGCCCAATCGCAGCAATTCATGTGGCAGAAGGATATCATTCATTTATCAACCAATAAAGAAAAGTACATCACCACAATGATTGGCGCTAAAGATGGTTTGCCATCTTCTGAAATACTTACCCTGTACCAGGATAGTAAAGGCTTTGTATGGATAGGAACATCTGTAGGTGTGAGCAAATATGATGGATACAATTTTGAAAACCATATTACCGCAGGCAAGAAGCAATTGGGGAAAATAAACAGTATAGTTGAAGATACGCTGCATAATACAATATGGATTATGAGCGATGCGGGCTTATCGTATTATCAGAACGGATACCTGCATCCCATTGTATTTGAAGAGGATGACATAACGGTATATGACATGGGCATTGACGGCAGGCATGTATACTGGATAGCTTCCGCTAAAGGCCCCGCGTATTATACTAAAGAAGAAATGTTGGGCATCATTCAAACAAAAAAAGGGAATATTGGTACTCATCTTATACCCCGATGGAAAAGCTCATTAAAAGAGGACAGCCTGGTAAGATTAATAAAGCCGGGCAATAACGGCAAGGTGTGGTTCAGCAGCAAAAGCATTATGTATTGTTATGATGGCAGGCACACCGCCCAGATATGGCGCTCATCCTCCTTCAACGATCAGATCAATACCATACTGCCCCACCAGGATAAAGTATTTTTTGTGAGTGCCATAAACGGCATTTTTGAATGCAGTGATACAAACAATGTAGCCGCGGTACCTTTTCAACGAACGCTCTCCGCTAATATTTACAAAGCAGGCGATACATTGTATTATATGTGTCTTGATGGTATATTCAGTTTCAATCCTCAAAATAATTCATTCAGCTTTTTATGTAAAATACCAGAGGCTGTTACAACATGGCTCTCATGTACAATGGTAGACAGGGAAAAGAATATATGGATAGGCATGCACGATGCACTGTTTTTGCAGCGGAAAAAAATATTTTATGAATACAAAAGCGGTAATGACAATATAGAGTTGTTCTGCGGTGCTGTAAAAAAAGACGGAGCCATTCTTTTTGGTGGCAACAGGGGTAGAATATTTACAAAAGAGGATACAAAGCTGGTAAATTATCTCGGCAAGCAAAAATCGGTTTGCTCCAGGTCAACGGTAGCGGCTATGTATGAAGACAAACAGGGATGGCTCTGGTTTGGCACCGCATACCAGGGCATTGCAATTCAGCAAAATGATCATCTGAAATTTCTAGATAAAACAAGCGGACTCGGCTGTAATCAAAATTATTTTTTTCTTGAAACTACTGATGGTGATATGTGGACGGGTGGTGATGGCTTTTTAACGAAATTAGGCAAACAGCAAAGTGGCGATTCAATTACCTGCACTACTTATGCTTCTTTGATGAGCGGCGATAACTGGTCTGTTTTTGTAAACGCGATAGAAGGTCCGGACAAAACAATCTGGGCTGCCGGTGCAAGAGGATTGTTTACATTTTCGGATGGAAAACTCAGTCAATATGCATTAAGAGACAGTACAGCTATCAGCATATCCGATATAAAAAAAACACATGGTAATGAAGTATGGCTCACCACTAAAGGCAACGGAATATGGCAATGCTATTTTGATGAGAAAGGATTATTGCAACTGAAAAAGAAATATAATACGGAAGACGGATTAAATACCAACAGCTACCTGAATATTTTGATTGATGAACAAAATAATATCTGGGCTGTAAGCTATTCCGGCATTTCAAAGATCGCTTTTGATCATAATAAGTTTTTTATCAGTAATTATACAGCAAACGATGGCTTCCCTGATAAAAATTACCAAAGTGCACGGTTGATGCAGGATAGCAATAAAACAATCTGGATCATTACATCAGACGGGCTTTCGTATTTTAATCCGCAGAGAGCTGCGCAGCCGGAAAAAAATCCGTTGATAGTATTGAATACGGTAAAAGCAGGAGACAGTATATATTACAGCAATAATACTGCATCTCAAAACCAGCCATTAATACTGCATTACAATGAAAACGAATTGTCATTTTCTTTTTCGGGCATACACTTCAGTAATCCTTCAGGCGTAAAATATTTTTACCGACTATCAGGCAGTGATTCATTATGGAAAGACAACGGCAATAACCGCGTAATTAATTTTGAGGGATTGCGCCCGGGCAATTATATGCTGCAAACAAAAGCCGTGGCAGGCAATAATGAAAGCGATATTATTGCAACCTACCTGTTCATCATACAAAAACCTTTCTGGCAAACCTGGTGGTTTTACGCCATTTGCGCGGTTATTGCAGGCGCAATAATATATGCCTGGATGAAGCAAAGAGAAAAAACGATACAAAAAGCCGCTGCTGAAAAAGCCGCTATTCAGAAACATATCGCCGAACTGGAAACCAAAGCGCTGAAATCTCAGATGAACCCACATTTTGTTTTTAACAGTTTAAATTCGATAGCTCACCTGGTAGCCAGCAACCAGAATGAAAAAGGCATTGAATATCTTACAAAATTTTCCAAGCTGCTGCGCATTATCCTGGAAGAGTCTGAAAACAATTTTGTGGACTTGAAAGATGAAATAAAAATGCTTGACCTGTACCTGCAGATAGAAGCGATGCGGTTTGGCGATACGTTTTCCTATAGTATTCAGATAGATGATACTGTTGAAGAAGATGATATAAGTGTACCTGCTTTGCTGCTTCACCCATTGGTGGAAAATGCGGTATGGCATGGGCTGTTGCATAAACAGGGGGAAAGAAGATTGACCATTCATTTTAAAAAGATAACGGAAGGCATATTACAGTGTACTATAAAGGATAATGGCATAGGCATTGAAGCGGCAAAAGCAATGAAAGAAAAACGACTGAACGGAATTACGCAACAATCAAAAGGAACACAGCTGGTAAAAGACAGGTTGAAAATGCTTGAACAGCAATTTGGGCAGCCCGTTCATTTAGCAATGGAAGATATACACTCAGATAATTATTCCGTCAGCGGCACAAAAGTAACCATTCAATTTCCTGTATTGTATGAAAGCTGAATTAAAAGCATTGATCATTGATGATGAGGCCATGGCATGCGATATGCTGGAATACCTGATATCACAACATATCAGTTCCATCACTTCAATAAAAAAAGCCACCAGTGCAGCCGAAGGTTTACAACTTATTCATTCTTTTTATCCTGATATTATTTTTCTTGATATACAGATGCCATTTATGAACGGTTTTGAATTGCTGAGTAAAATTCCCAAACACTATTTTAGTGTGATTTTCACAACGGCATATAGCAAATATGCCATACAGGCAATACGATTTAGTGCGCTGGACTATTTGCTGAAACCGGTTGATAAAGAAGAACTGATACACGCGGTGGAACGGCACATAAAACAGGGAGAAGAAAAAAAGCAGGTAAAAGCATTATACCTCAACTTTATCAACAACCTCAATAACAGGGAGCAAAAGCAACTCAGGCTTGCTTTACCCTCTTCATCAGGATTAAGGATTGTTTCGCCTGCTGAAATCATACATTGTACCGGCATTAATAACTATACTCAATTTCATTTGATCGACGGAACGAATACAATGGTGTCAAAAACAGTCAAGGAATTTGAGGAAATGCTATCGGTCTATGGATTTATACGAACGCATAAATCGCACCTCGTAAACAGGAAGCATATTAAAGAAATAAGAAATGATAATATAATTGTACTAAACAACGGGCAGCAGGTGGAAATTTCCCGGCGCAGGCAACACGAAGTAATGGAAGCATTGAAGAAGCTATAGCAGTGCGTCAATTTTGTCGGCCAACTTTCTATCTTTTTCAGTAACAATATTACCGGCGTCATGTGTGCTCAGCCATATTTCAACTTTATTATACACATTCGTCCATAAAGGATGGTGATTCATTTTTTCTGCAATCAATGCCACTCTTGTCATAAATGCAAAAGCTTCAGAAAAATCTTTGAACTCAAATTTCCTGTATAGTTGATTGTTTTTTTCAGTCCACATGGCAAATAATTTGAAATTGGTGATTTGAGATTTGAAAGAGGTGAATGAACCTGCTCATTTTTAATTTCAAATCTCAAATTTAAAATACTAAATGTATTTTATTCTTAATCTTATCCTTATCCAGTTCTGTTATAAGTTGAATACCATTTATCTCTTTTATTGATTTTTGTAAGGAAGCAATATAATCTTCATCTACCTCATCTCCTTTAAGCAACCAAAAAAAATCCAGGTGACGGAATTCAGGAAGAAGATACTCGCCATCAAACTGGTTGCTATAAATATAATGTTCCAAAAAACTCATGTCCTCCCTGTATTCATACACAGAAAAAAAATATTGTCTTCCTTTTTTTGACAACTGTATTTCTATATCACTATTGCGCCTGAAATCACAGCCCATTGCCTGGTTCAGCATCCAGCAAAAACGATAATCTTTTACCGGCGCCACAATACCAAGTATGCGTGTATCTGAAAAAAAATCTTCAGCAAGGGCGGTATTGTCGATGGATAGTTTCATGGTGAATGGTTACAAGTAACAGGTTTCTGGCTACATCATCAGCCGGGACACTCATAGCTTAAAGCTGAAAGCTGACGGCTGATAGCTTATAGCTGCTATCACTAAAACGTTACTTCAAATTTCATCTCCTCTTTTCCTCTCAGCACAGTAACAACAGTAGTTTGCCCTTTTTTAAATTTACCCAAAGCCTGCATATACGTTTCCATTGAGTTTATCTTATAATCACCTAATGCAGTAATAATATCTCCTGTTTTTATACCTGCTTTCTGCGCCGGTCTTCCATCACTCACACCATCCGCTCTTACTCCATCACCACTAAAAGTATAATCAGGCATTATACCAAGCGTAACTGAAAACCTTGCTGTAGTGGAGGTTTGCGCTTCTTTTGTAGGAGTAAAAGCAAGCTTGCCTTTTTTATTCAATCCTTCAACCAGCGATTGAATATATTTTATAATATACAGTTCACCGGTATAATTAACCTTATCTGCATCGTCAGAAGGTTTATGATAATCCTGGTGAAGCCCTGTAAAGAAAAACAGTACAGGAATATTTTTCCTGTAAAAAGAAGTATGGTCACTTGGCCCAACACCGCTTGAATCAATTTTTATAGAGAATGGAATGTTTTTTTGCGCGTAAACCACTTCGCTCCAGGTTGGGGAAGTGCCGAACCCGCCAATAGTAACCGCTTTTGCACTATCATTCATTCTTCCGACCATATCCATATTGATCATATAATTTGCCGAAACGATATCTATAGTAGGATGTTCTGTAAAATATTTCGACCCAAATAAGCCTAATTCCTCTCCCGAAAAAGCAATAAGCAAATAATTGTTCTTTTTGGCTTTCGATTTCTTAAGCAGCTTCGCAAGCTCAATCAGCGCCGCTGTTCCGCTTGCATTATCATCAGCCCCATTATAAATTTGCTTTTCTTTGCTCCTGCTCAATCCATTTCCGTCTTCTCCATATCCCAGATGATCATAATGCGCACCTATAATGATGGTTGAAGACGCCCCGTTGTCTACATATCCCACAACATTATGCCCTGTGCGCCCGCTCTGTCCTAAATCAACTTTGAGCCTGATATCATAAATAGCAGAAGCATCTTTCAGATATTTATTTTTTCCTGATTTTGCCAGGTATATCACCGGTATAGATAACACTTCTGATTTATCTTTCTTTTCAAATACAATACCATCATCAATAGTACCGCTGTTATATATGATCAGCGCACTGGCGCCTTTGTCTGAAGCAATTTTCGCTTCTTTCTTTATATAACCACTCATATCAAAATGAGGGTTATCCTTATTTTCTTCAACGGCGGCTTCTATATCTTTAAACCACGGAGCGCCTCTTTCAGAAAGGGAAATGGCTACCGGGGTTTCGGCTACTGATCCGTTAGGGCTGAATGGAAAAGGGAAATAATCTACCCCGGCGCTCATCTCTTTGCCATTCACCATAAATAATGTACCCGCGTTTATTTTTTTACCATCCTGTATATCAAATGCCTGGAGGTATGTTCCTTTATCGCCTTTTGGCGCAATACCTGTTATTTTAAATTGTTCACTTATGTATGCAGCAGCCTGCTTCTCTCCTTCTGTGCCTGCCCTCCTGCCTTCAAGTTTATCATCAGCAAGGTAATGCACCGTGTTTTTCAAATTTTCTATAATCTGCCTGTCGGCTTTTCTTAACTTTTGTGCAGATACAAAAAAACATTGCAGTAAAAGTGGTATCAGTAAAAAATGCTTTTTCATCCGGTAATAGTACAATTTTTAGTTAACGGCAAAGTTATAATTACTCAGGGTAATATATTTATTTCATTTTTCATGCCATATTAACGCACTATGATTATACCTCATATTGATTTTAGAATTTCGTACACCCACTTTACGATAGTTTTAACAGCTTTTTCTTTGTTTTAAGGCGTTTCCAAATTCGTAACTCCGCACAAGCATTTTGCCTTTATTTTTGTAGCTTCCTAAAAATTTTTTCATTTGAAAAAGCATTTACATATTGCGCTTATTGGCAACCCTAACAGCGGAAAAAGCTCATTGTTCAATGCCCTAACCGGCCTTAATCAGAAGGTAGGCAATTTTCCGGGGGTAACGGTAGATAAAAAGTCCGGCGAAAGCAAACTATCCGACAATCTTGTTGCCAATATTATTGACCTGCCCGGTATGTATAGCTTATACCCGCGCCGCTCAGACGAATGGGTAGCCTATAATGTTGTAATGGATCCGGGGGCTGCTGATCAGCCGGAGCTGTATATTTTAATAGCAGATGCCAGCAACCTGAAGAGAAACCTGCTTTTTGTTTCACAGTTCATTGATCTTAAAAAACCTGTTGTGGTAGCACTTACCATGATGGATATTGCCGCTAAAAAAGGCATTAATGTAGATGTAGCCGGGCTGGAGCGGGAATTGGGTGTACCGGTTATACCTGTTAATCCGCGCAGGAACAAGGGTATTGCAGAACTTAAAAAGGCCATTGAGCAAACTGCTAAACACTTATATAAACCTCCATCCAGGAATTTTGCGGATACAGGCGTGCTCGCCGAAAAAGCGGTCAGCGATCTGAAAAAATTGTTTCCCCATATCAGCGATTATGCCGCGATACATTACCTGATTAATCATGAATCTTTTTCACTCAATAATACAGAACAGGCTTCAATAGAAAATATTGAAAAGGAAAACAATTTCAATCATACCAAAGTTCAGGCAGAAGAAATTACGCAACGCTATAGCCGCATAAAACATATTATGCAGCAGGCTGTTATTGAAGCCGATCCCAAAGAAAAGCAATGGATAACGGACCGCATTGATAAGATTTTACTGCACAAATTCTGGGGTTATGTAATCCTGCTGGGTGTGCTCGCCATATTGTTTCAAAGTATTTTTTGGCTGGCAACATACCCAATGGATGCTATTGAATGGATATTCGGCGCATTCAGCGAATGGCTCTCAGGTGTATTACCACAAAACTGGTTTGGCGATCTTATTGTAAATGGATTTGTGGCAGGGTTGGGGGGTATAGTAGTATTTATTCCGCAGATCATGATCCTGTTCGGGCTAATAACTATTCTTGAAGATACCGGCTATATGGCCCGGATAAGCTTTTTAACAGACAAGCTTATGCGAAAAGTTGGGTTGAATGGGAAAAGCGTAATGCCAATGATCAGCAGTTTTGCCTGTGCGGTGCCTGCAATTATGAGCGCACGTAATATTGAAAATAAAAAAGAAAGATTGCTGACCATAATGATATCGCCGCTCATGAGCTGCAGCGCAAGACTTCCGGTATACATTATACTGATATCGCTGGTTATACCCAATACCTATTATTTTGGCTTTATCAGTTTGCAGGGATTAGTGATGACAGGACTTTATCTTTTAGGATTTGTTGTAGCATTATTCGTTTCATATATAATGAAGTGGTTCATCAATATAAAAGAAAAAAGCTTTTTTATTCTTGAACTACCGGTATACCGTACCCCAAGATGGAAAACGGTTATTACAACCATGATTGAGAAAGCAAAGATATTTACCTTCCAGGCGGGTAAAATAATACTTGTTATTTCGCTTATTCTCTGGTTGCTCAGCTCTTACGGCCCGTCTAAAACAATGCAGGCGCTTGAAACCAGCTACGAACAAAAGATCAGTCAAAACCCTGACAGGGCCGAAGAGCTTGACCAGGAATTAAAGTCCGAAAAACTTGAAAACTCGTATGTAGGTATATTAGGTAAAGCAATAGAGCCTGCTATAAAACCTTTGGGATACGACTGGAAGATTGGTATTGCCCTCATTACATCATTCGCGGCAAGAGAAGTGTTTGTAGGCACAATGGCTACTATTTACAGTGTTGGAGATGATGCGGATGAAAACAGCGCAACATTAAGGGAAAAGATGCATGCGGCAACCTGGCCGGATGGTTCAAAAATATATACCCTTGCGTCAGGCGTATCTTTAATGATATTTTATGTGTTTGCTATGCAATGTATGAGTACATTAGCAATTGTAAAACGCGAAACACGCTCATGGAAGTGGCCGTTGATACAGTTGGCTTATATGACTGTGCTTGCATATGTCCTTAGTTTTGTGGCGTATAATTTATTAAGATAATATATTCACCCTGATATGAATACAAAAAACCTGCTGCTGGCCAGCGCGCTGTTATGGTTTATCTCTATTACCATATCTGCCTGTAATGGTACAGATAAGAAAGTGTCACCACTACTTACAGACAGCCTTAATTCAGAGCAAACAATTGTAGAGCAACCGGATACTGTTTTGTTCTGGACAATAAACGACTATGATAAAACAAAGACCCTGGTATATAAAGATTCGGCTGACATAACTGAACCGCAAAGCGTGATCAATGGCGTTAATTCTATTTACCCCGATATTCATTTGTTGTTTGTAAAACAATCTAACGATACCGTATATGCGAAGATAGACAGCGCCTTTGCTTTTACAAATGACATGGGCACATCAGGAGCAGCAGAATATCTTTCAACGGTTATTGTTAATCTTACAACATTAAATAATGTCAACTTTGTGAACCTTGACTTTCCTCGTGGCAGCCATGCTTCACCGGGTGTATTCAGTAAAAAGGATTACGAAAATTTTAAGATAAAAGAACAATAGACTATATAACGCTTATTAACCCATCGCCATTATGAAAATCTGGAATATAGGTATTATTGGGGCCGGCATGGTAGCTGACTTTCATGCAAGATCAATTCAGCATCTTCCCAATGCAAAACTGGCAGGCTTTTGCGATAATGGTTCGGGCAGGGCAAAGGCTTTAGCGGAAAAATATAATTGTACTTTTTTTGCGGATTATCATGCCATGTTGCGCAGCAGCGATATTGATATAGTAAACATTGTTACGCCCAGCGGTACACATATGGAGCCGGCGATAGAAGCGGCGGAAAACGGGAAACATGTATTATGTGAAAAGCCGCTTGATATAAGCCTGGAGAGAATTGACGCTATAATAGCGGCGCATAAAAAGGCAGGCACTTATCTGGGAGGCATTTTCAACTACCGCTTTACCGGGGGCGTTCAGCTACTGAAAAAAGCAATTGATGAAAAAAGGTTTGGAATTATAACACATGTATCGGTTGAAGTGCCCTGGTGGCGTGATGATAAATACTACAGTAACAGCTGGCGCGGAACCTGGAAAACAGATGGTGGCGGAGCGTTAATGAATCAATCCATTCACATGGTTGATTTGCTGCAATACCTTGCCGGTCCTGTTGAATCACTATATGCATATACTGCAACGCTTGGGCATAAAATAGAAGCAGAAGATACCGCGACTGCTATACTAAAATTAAAAAACAAAGCACTGGGAAATATTTATGGCTCTACCGCTTCTTTTCCGGGGCAGTCGCGTAAAATAACTATCACCGGCACAAAGGGTACGGCTGCAATGGAAGACAATACCATAAAGGTGTGGCAGTTTGCTGAAAAGAAAGCAGGAGATGATGCCATCCTTCAACAGGCAGGAAATGCCTCAGCAGGCGGCGCTTCTGACCCGGCTTCTATTCCATTTGAGCTGCATGCCAGCAATATTGAAGCATTTATTAAAGCGCTTGATGAAAACAGACCATTTGAAATTGATGGTGAAGAAGCCCGCAAAGCAGTAGCAATTGTTTTGGCAATATACCAGTCGGCAAAAGAAAATAAAACGATTTATTTGTGAGCTTTCAGCCTTCAGCTATGGGCTGTGAGCAGTAAGTAAGTTATTTTATTTTTGGTTTTTTCCCCTTACAGATCTCCCAATTGCGGTCTCATCACTATATCCTCAACACATGCCTGAGGTGAAAGCTTTGCAGCGGCATAGATCATTTCCGCGATATCATTTGATTCCATTATACGCTTTGGATCAACGCCACTGCCCGCCCAGGAGTCAGTATAGGCAGCACCGGGATAAATAGCGGTAACTTTAATACCAAAAGGTTTCATCTCTTCACGCAGATTTTTAGAAAACCCTGCCAATGCGAATTTGCTTATACTATATGCGCCACCGTTAGTATACGCCTGCAATGAAGCTATTGAGCACATATTGAAAATATGCCCCTGTTTTTGTTCTATTATTTTTGAGATCATGGTTCTGGTAACATGATAAGCACTATATAAGTTCACGGCAATCATATTTTCCAAAACTCCTTCCGGTTCGTTATACGCACTGCCTGGCTCAAAAGAACCTGCATTATTTATCAATACATCAATTGAAATATTGAGCGACAAAATCCACTTACCAAATGCCTGCGCTTCTGTTTTACTGCCCAAATCAAATGGCTTTGCTTCTATTTTTACAGATGGATATTGCTGCCTGAGCTCATCTCTTGTTTGATAAAGCGTTTTTTCGGTACGCGAGCACATATATACGTTCCAGCCATTAGCTGCAAATTTTTCAGCAATTGATTTTCCAAATCCTTTTGATGCTCCAGTGATGATTATATTCATAAATAAACATTGCGTATAATGAACGGAGGATGTATTTCAAATTTTCGTGTATATGGCAATCTTGTGCAGATGCCTCATGCCTCGGCATGACAAGCTGTAGTATTTTGTTAAGCGTCAGTGCTATTGTTAAACACTGGTACTTTTGTTCAGTATATATTCTTCCGCCTGTCATGCCGAGGCACGAGGCATCTACCGTAGCTGTTGTAACTACATACAAAAATTTGAAATACACTTCTGATCAGCTCAAAACTACACACTTCTTATAAACACCGTACTTTTGCAACACGTTTTTTATCATGGCTTATAAACATCTATTTTTCGACCTGGATCATACGCTCTGGGATTTTGAAGCAAATGCAAAACTTACATTACAGGATTTATATTCGTCCTTAGCGCTTGCCGATCATGGTGTGCATGATTTTGATTCATTTTATGAACGCTACATCTATCACAACGAGAGGCTTTGGGAGCGTTATCGCAAAGGCTTTATTAAAAGAGATGACCTGCGCTGGAAACGCATGTGGCATACCCTGCTCGATTTTAAAATAGGCAATGAAAAACTGGCCAGAACCATGGACGTAGCATTTCTTGATAAACTACCCACAAGAACTTTGCTTTTTCCTGGTGCTATAGAAATACTAACCTACCTGCAAAGCAAAGGTTATGCACTGCATTTGATTACTAATGGATTTGAAAAGGTGCAGCACAGTAAATTGAAATATTCCGGGTTGTCTGATTTTTTCCATTATGTTATTACTTCAGAAGGCAGTAACAGCCTGAAACCGCATAAAGAAATTTTTGATTTTGCAATGAAGCAAACCGGGGCTACAGTAAAAGAAAGCATTATGCTGGGAGATGATATTGCCGCAGATATTATCGGCGCCCAAAATGCAGGCATGGACCAGGTATATGTTAATCATAAAGATATTGAACCGCCGGTTAAGCCCACATATACTGTTACTTCGCTGAAGGAACTGGAGAAGATATTTTAAAGGAAGGCAGAAGGTTGAAGGCGTAAGGAAGAAGCACTTACAGGTTCTTAAAAACCTGTGAGTAGTGTTGCGTAAAGCTGACAGCCGATGGCTGATCGCTGATTGCCCCCCCTCACCAACTCGCCAGTACAGTTATACCGCCTTTTACTACCTCATTCAACTGCACATGCACTTTAATGCCTGCAGGTAATAATACGTCCACGCGGCTACCGAATTTAATAAAGCCTAATTCGCTGCCCTGTTGTACTTTTTGCCCGGCTTTTAAATAGTTAACAATGCGTCTTGCTACCGCACCTGCTATTTGCTTTACCAGTATAGGTGCATTTGCATTTTGTATCACAACAGAATGTCTTTCATTTTCCGTAGATGATTTAGGGTCCCAGGCTACGAGATATTTGCCTTTATGATATTTGCTATACAATACTTCACCACTCACCGGGTTTAAATTCTGATGTACATTGGCAGGGCTCATAAAAATAGATATCTGCAGGCGCTTGTCTTTAAAGTATTCCTCATCTACAGTTTCTTCAATCACCACTATCTTACCATCAGCCGGCGCTACAATTTTATTTTCATCAAGTGTAAGCACACGGCCAGGTACACGAAAAAAAGAAATGATGAACAGGAAGAACAAAAATGATAATACGAAAATCACCCATGAAAGCCATACCAGGCTATATGGCAAAAAATAAAACAATACCAGGTTAAGCACAACAAAAAATAATCCGCAAAGCGCTATGGTCTGATATCCTTCCCTATGAACTTTCATTCGTGTATTTTAAGTATGCAAAAGTAGCTAATTTATTGTTTGTGGTTTGTAGTTTATCGTTCAGAAACAACTTGAACTACAAACCATAAACCCTAAACCACAAACCTTACTTCATCACAATCATCACATACAGCCACACAAATGGTGTTGCCAGCAAAAGCGAATCAAACCGGTCAAGAAAGCCTCCGTGCCCGGGCATGATGCTGCCACTGTCTTTTACATTGGCCATTCTTTTTATTTTGCTTTCCAGTAAGTCTCCCGCTGTTCCTGCTACTGCTGATATAGCCGCAATAATACAGATATGCATTACCGGCATTTTAATAAAATAAGCCAATATCCCCATCGATGCCACGCACAAAATAATTCCGCCTGCTGTTCCTTCTATTGTTTTTTTGGGGGATATTTTTGAGAAAGGCGTTTTGCCGATTAATGAACCAACGATATAAGCCATGGTATCATTTATCCAGATTGAAAAAATAGTTACCAGCGGGATCATTAAGCCAACTTCATATGGACAGCCATTACCTGTAACCCATATTTCATGTATTGATCTGATATTGATCATTAAAGCCCAGCTAAGCGATATGTATATTAACCCGAGTGCTGAATAACGTATATGAGTAAAGTTGACCTGCTGAGAAAAAAGTATCTCAACTATAGGCAAAGCAAAGGCAAAGGTCAATCCCATTGCAAGACCAATACCAGGCAATGTAATATTTGCAATGTGGTATATATCGCCTGCAGCATACAACATCATTGACCACCCGGCCAGCATTACCCCATAACGATGAAAAGTAGAAATGTTTTTATAGGAAGGATCTATGCGTCCTAATAACCGCTGGTACTCTATCCAGCAACCAAAATGAATAACGGAAAATAATAACAGGAAACTCCATTCATTCAACAACAGCCCTGCCATCATCACCAACACAAATACCAGCGCTGTGATTGCCCTTGTTCTGAAAACTTTCCAGTTCATTGCCATTGTATGAGCGTTTTAGAGAGCTATGGGCTGTGAGCAATCAGCTTTTAGCAGTCAGCTATCAGCCGTTAGCTATGGTTTAATGAGCGTTTTTGTCGTTTTACTTATCAATACTGCCTCCCTACTATTTACTCCTTACCACTTATTTATCACTCATCTCCCTCACGCAATCCACTTCTCTTCAAGTGCTTTGTCTTCGGGTGATGTAAATATTTTTATTGCCTGGTTTGATACACGCTTAAAAATCATGAATAAAAAATACAATGCTATTACAGCCAAAACACCCCACCAAAAGGGCATCTTATCGTCCATGGCTTCTTTAACGGTTTTGCCCTGGCGTAGCATAATATACATTTGTGTAACCGCAAATGCATTATTAAAACAATGCGCCGCAATACTAAGCCATAAGCTCCGTGAATAATAATATATCAAACCCAATACAATGCCGAGGCACAGGCGGGCAAGAAAACCATAATACGAAATATGGATTGCACTGAAAACTACACTCGTGATAATGATCGCTACCCAATGACTTTGTGTTGACCTCGTTAGCAGGTTCTGCATTCCTCCACGAAAAAATGTTTCTTCAAACAATGCCGGCAATATGGCTATCATGATCAGCGAAATAATATAATCCCCAAAAGATTTTATATTAGTAATCGCTTCTACCTGTTCAGTATAATTATTTTCCAGTTGCCTGAAAAAATTGGCGGCAGATTGTGGCAGGGGGATCTTTTCATTTAATTCAGCCAGTGCGCCTGCGGCAAGCGCCGCTGCAAACATTATAACAACAGACAAAAGCAGTTGTTTGTAGGTAAACCGCATTGTAAAGCCTAACAGCTTCACAGGTTTACGGTTAAGAATAAGCGCAGTAAAGTAAGCCGGAAGAAAAAAAGTAACAAATGTTGAAACCACCTGCACCACTCTTACAGCATTCACATACTCCGGCTTCAACATATCCTGCTGCATGGTAAATATCCCCTTCCCGGTCATAAGTGCCCATATTGGAATACTTACAACGCCTCCAATCAAAAAACCGCCCAACCATAACCCTATAAGAATTAAAACACCTTTGCCGTAGGAAATGCCCTTTGAGTAAGGATCGTACATGTATGATAGTTTAAAATATAAGATACACTATTGCAAAGATGCAGGATACTAAGCTAAAAAATGCGCCTGAGGCTAGGGATTTCGCTTTAAGTTGAATAATTATACAGTTTTACTTAGAAACTGTTTAAAAATAACTTCGGGCTTGCACAATACGCAGAATGGAACACGGATATGGCGGATATTCACGGAATGTATCCGTGTTTATCAGTATCATCCGTGTATTCCGTGTGCTATTCTATAAAAAAGTATTTGTTGTAATGCTAAATCATTATACACACGACGTAATCAGGAAACCGAAATGACGGTGCCGCAATCGTTGTTTCTAAAAGCGAAATCCCTGCGCCGCAGGCTTAAAAAAGCTAATCCTTTTTTGCATTGGCTGAGAGACTAAGCCATTTGTTTATTTCACTGCAATTGCGAAACTCATCATCAACCGTAATATAATAGGTAGGCATTTTGGTCTGGAACCACCTTTCAAGAATTTCTCCTTTCTTTTCTTCCAGCACTCTCTGGGCTATTTTATTGTAGTCGTCTTTTATATTTTCGCGGTGAGGTTCTGTTTTTTTCTGGATATATACAATTCTGGCTCCTTTTTTTCCTCTTTCTTCAAAAGAAACAGGTTTTGAATATTCTCCAACTTTCAATTCATTATAAATAGCAACAAGGCTTTTGTCAAGATCCTGTATGGTTAAGTAAGGAGAGCCCTGCGCATTTGTAATAGACCCTGCAGTGAATTTGCTGTTTTCATCTTCACTGTATCTATCAACCGCCTCTCCAAAAGTTAAGGTACCTGCCACAAGCTTTGATCGTATGGTATCAAGTTTAGCAATGGCTTCATTTACTTCTGTTTCTGTTACCTGTGGTATTTTGAGTATGTGACGCACTACAACATCATCACCGGTTCTGCTTACAAGCTGAATGATATGATACCCGAATTTTGACTTGATCACTCTCGATACCTGTCCTTCTTTCAATGCAAAAGCTGTGGATGAAAAAGCACCATCTACGTTTTTGTCATTACGGTTAAATTCAAAGCGTCCGCCCATTTCCTTTGTGCCGGGGTCGTCGCTGTACATTTTTGCCATACGTTCAAAAGAAGCTCCCCCACTTTCTATCTGACGTTTGTATTCCGCCAGTTCATCCTGTGCATATTTTTCAAGGTCGCGGCTGGCCTTTGCATACGCTACAACCTGCTTAATTTCTAACTCCGTATCGTAAAATAACAGGCTATCCTTAGGGATTTTATTATAGTAATTAGCCACTTCTGTAGGCGTTATTCTAACATTTTCAATAATCGAGTGCTGCATCGCGTCTGCCAGTTTCTGTTCTTTAATGGCAATACGGTTGTCTTCTTTTATCTGGTAAATGGTTTTGCCTGCTATTTGCTCCAATGCATCTTTACCACCATATACACTGATGTAATACCTTATACGCTGATCCAGTTCTGCTTCTATTTCATCATCACCCAGGGGCAATGAATCTTTTTGCGCCTGCAGCATCAACGCCTTCCTGATCATCATTTGCTGCAATAACATACAACCGGCATTCTCCGGCACTTCCCTTCCCTGTCTTTTCTCATCCTCTATATAGTTGGTAATATCCGATCTCAACACAATTTTGTCGCCAACCACACCAATAATTTTGTCTGCGAGCACTTTATGAGATTGCCCCTGCGCCTGACCTGCGTATGCCGATATACTTAATACAACAAAAAATAATAATTGCTTCATATCTTATAATTCAGAACACTCAAAAGTAAAAGCCATTTAAAAGAGTAACTACGCCTGTATTTTATTTAACAAAGGTTTACAAGGTGCGTTTTACCTCTTCAATTTCAAATGCTTCTACTACATCACCTGGTTTAAGGTCATTATAATTTTTGATGGTAAGACCACATTCCATACCGCTAACCACCTCTTTTACATCATCCTTATACCGCTTCAGCGAGCCAAGTTCAGCGCTCTGCCCTTCCCCTGTAGGATAGGTTACAATACCATCGCGGATCAGTCTTATTTTAGAATTGCGGCTTATTTTACCATCCAGTACCTGGCAGCCTGCTACGGTTACCTTGTCAAATTTGTATACCTCACGTATTTCCACATTAGCAACGATCTTCTCAGTAACTGTAGGCTCCATCATACCTTCCATGGCGCTCTTCACTTCTTCTATAGCATTATAGATGATGGAATATGTTTTAATCTCCACGCCTTCAGATTCAGCAAGCTTATTAGCCTGCATAGAAGGGCGAACATTAAATCCGATAAGGATAGCATCAGAAGCTGTTGCCAGCAATACATCACTTTCTGTAATAGCACCCACTGCCTTATGTACAATGGATATTGCTATTTCTTCCGTAGATAGTTTTTGCAATGAATCACTTAATGCTTCTACCGAACCGTCCACATCACCTTTAATGATAAGGTTAAGCTGTTTAAAGTTACCAAGTGCAAGACGGCGACCGATCTCATCCAGCGTAATATGCTTTTTAGCGCGTATACCCTGCTCACGCAATATCTGGGCACGGCGGTTTGCTGTTTCTTTAGCTTCTGCCTCGTCTGCAAATACCTTGAATTTTTCACCAGCCTGCGGTGCACCGCTTAAGCCGAGTATTTGCACAGGTGCAGATGGACCCGCTTCATCCAAACGCTGATTTCTTTCATTGAACATTGCTTTGGCACGACCGAAAAACTGACCGCTCACCACAATTTCACCCTGCCTTAATGTACCATTCTGCACAAGCATGGTTGCTACATAACCACGTCCCTTATCCAAAGAAGCTTCGATAATAGTACCTACAGCTTCGCGATCAGGGTTTGCTTTCAGGTCAAGCAATTCCGCCTCGAGTAAAATCTTTTCCAGCAGCAGGTCTACATTCAACCCGCTTTTTGCTGATATTTCCTGGCTTTGGTATTTACCACCCCAGTCTTCCACAAGGAGGTTCATACCGGCAAGCTGTTCTTTAATTTTTTCAGGATTGGCTCCGTCCTTATCAATTTTATTGATGGCAAAAACCATTGGCAGGTTAGCAGCCTGCGCGTGGCTTATTGCCTCACGTGTCTGGGGCATCACCGCGTCATCCGCAGATATTACGATAATTGCCACATCAGCGGCTTTGGCACCACGGGCACGCATAGCCGTAAATGCTTCGTGACCCGGAGTATCAAGGAATGTAAGTTTTTTACCAGAAGCAGTAGTTACCTGGTAAGCACCAATGTGCTGGGTAATACCACCTGCCTCACCGGCTACTACATTTGCGCTGCGTATATAGTCGAGCAATGAAGTTTTACCGTGGTCAACGTGCCCCATGATGGTTATAACCGGGGGACGCGATACCAGGTCTTCAGGACTGTCTTCCACTTCTTCCTCTTCGTCCTCATCTACATCGTCTACTCCAATAAATTCCACTTCAAAACCAAACTCACCTGCCACCAGTTCAATTACTTCCGCATCAAGGCGCTGGTTAATGGAAACCATAATACCAAGGCTCATACATTTACCAATGATCTCGGCAAAGTTTACATCCATAAGGTTGGCTAACTCACTCACCGTTACAAATTCTGTAACCTGCAGCTTGTTATCATCCATTCCTTCTGCACCCATGTTTTCCTGTTCTTCACGACGCGCCCTGCGTAATTTAGATTTGGCGCTCTTGCCACCACCGCGTGAAGCACCGGCTAATTTGGCCTGGGTTTCACGTATTTTATCCTGTATTTCTTTTGCGTCTATTTCTTTTGCTTCGCGATGATTATTATCTCTTCTTCGGTCATTCCCCCTGTTTTGTCCAAACCTTCCACCACCTTGCCCGTGATGACCACCACCGCCTTCACCCTGGCGATTATGCGGCCTGTCGCCCTGCTTTTGTATTACAGGACGGTTGCCGTCTCTTCTCTGCTGGTTATTTCCTTCCTGGTTGTTGAATCTTGCCGCAGGCTGCTGTTCTTTCTTCTCAATAGGAATACGTTTTCTCTTCCTTTTTTCTTCCTGCTGGCTGGCCGGAGAAGTGCGCTGTTCTGCCTGGGTAGGCAGTGTAATTTTGCCTACGATCCTTGGCCCTTCGATTTTTTCAGCACGAATATTTTCAATTACCGGGGCATCTTCAGTTTCAACTTCTTTTTCTGCTGTTACAGGAGGTTCTGCTATCACGGGTTCTTCTGTCACTTTTGGAGATTCTGATACGGGTTCTTCTATTACAGGTTCTTCTTCTTTTTTCTTTTTAGGTGTTGCACCTTTTTTGGGCCTTGTTGAGGAATCTATAGCACTCAGATCTATCTTATCCAAAATCTTGGGGCCTTCAATTTCTGGCGCTTCAATTTTAGTTATCTCAGGCTGCTGCACTTCAGGTTCAGGTGCTTTTTCAACAACAGGCGGCTGTGGTTGTACAACCTCCACTACCGGTGGCTCAACTACCGGGGGTTGTGCAACTGGTTCTGCAGCTTTTTTCTTTGCATCTTTTTTGAACAGTATCTCTTCCTCGTCCTTTTTCTTCCTCGCTTCCATCGTATTTCCCTTGGGAATTTCTATCTGGTCGCTCTTGGCCTTAGCGGCTTTATCAGAAGAAAATTCCTGCTGCAAGGCATAGTACATTTGTTCAGTAAGCTTACTGGTAGGTTTCAGCTCATCTTTAGAAAATCCTTTACCGCTCAGGAAATCAATTAAGGTATCCTGACCAATGTTAAATTCCTTTGCCGCTGCCAATAAGCGTGGTAGTTTAATTTCAGCCATATTTTTTTGTCCTGCTTTTGTACCTGTCAAAGCATAATGCCCAGCATACGTAGCGGATTAATTTGTTTTATCATTTAAAAATATTGCTTCACGCGAAACAATATATGTTAACCTTTCTGAAACTCTTCTTCAAGCACTTTTCTCAGATCTTCTATGGTTTCTTTTTCAAGGTCAGTTCTTCTTTCCAGTTCTTCTGTAGTCAGGTCAAGCACACTGCGTGCGGTATCGCAACCAATACGCTTCAATTCATCTATCACCCATGTATCAATTTCATCTGCAAATTCTTCCAGGTCAATATCAAATTCTTCAGTTTCATCTTCATCATCGCGGAATACGTCTATTTCATATCCTACCAATTCGCAGGCTAATTTGATGTTAACGCCGCGCCTGCCTATAGCAAGCGAAACCTGGTCGGGTTTAAGATATACACTCGCGTGTTTTTTCTCCGCGTCAATTTCCATATAAGTTACTTTAGCCGGCGTTAAAGCACGCTGAATAAGCAACTGTGTATTATTGGTCCAGTTAATTACATCAATATTCTCATTTTTCAGCTCACGCACTATACCATGTATACGGCTACCCTTCATACCTACGCAGGCGCCTACAGGGTCTATACGATCATCGTATGATTCTACCGCCACCTTTGCTCTTTCGCCCGGTTCCCTCACAATTTTGCGGATCACGATCAGTCCGTCAAAAATTTCAGGCACTTCTATTTCAAGCAATTTAGCAAGGAAAGAAGGATGTGTGCGGGAAAGAATGATTACCGGTGAGTTATTTTTTAATTCCACTTTCTTCACTACAGCTTTAATATTCTCTCCCTTTTTGAAATAGTCAGAAGGTATTTGTTCTGATTTAGGAATGATCAGCTCATTGCCGTCTTCATCCAGTAACAATACTTCTTTTTTCCAAACCTGGTATACTTCAGCGCTGATGATCTCACCTACGCGGTCAGCATATTTTTTTACAAGGGTATTTTTCTTTAAATCGCCGATACGGCTTGCCAGCGTTTGCTTGGCAGCAAGTATAGCACGACGCCCAAAATCAAGAATATCTACTTCCTGGAATAATTCTTCACCCACCTCAAAGTCTGGCTCAATTTTAACGGCCTCACTATAGCCAATTTCTGCCACAGGATTTTCAACCTGCCCGTCTTCCACTATTGTACGCCTGTGAATAATTTCAAGGTCACCCTTTTCAGTATTAACAATCACGTCAAAATTCTCATCCGATCCGTATTTTTTACGGAGGAGTGTCTTAAACACGTCTTCCAGCACTTTCATGAGTGTAGGGCGATCAATATTTTCCGCGTCCTTAAAATCCTGGAAGGATTCAATAAGATTAATACTTGCCATAGTACAGTATTTTTTTCCTTTCGTCACAGCCGGTTATACCAACTCCAGCCAGACCAGGGTCGTTAAAATTGAATTTGAATTTTTGTTGTTTTAATGTTATCAAAAAGTATAGTGTGTTGTATAACTTCCTTTTTTTTGTTTTTCCCTTTTACTTCCTCTATTGTTATTCCATCACTTAGCACAGCAGTAAGCTTTCCCTCTGTTTTTGTTCCGTCGTTTAAAATAACCTCCACATTCCGCCCTGTGTTTTTTTCATATTGCCTGCGAAGTTTTAGTGGTTCTTCAAGACCGGGAGAAGATACTTCGAGCGAAAAATCGCTGTTTGGAAATAACCCGGCTTCTTCTAACTGTTTATAAAGGGCCCGGTTATATTTTACGCATTTGTCTATAGATACGCCTGTATCTGCATCCAAAAATACTTTTATATTATTAGTCGGTTTAATTTTTATTTCCACCAAAAAATAACCCGGGTTATCTTCCAGCAAATCCGACACCATTTTTTCCAGAACCTGAATTGTTGCCTCGCTGCTCATATTTGATAATAGAAGAAGGGAACGCTTCCGTTCCCTTCTGTCGCTCTTTTCCTGAGGCAAAGGTAAGGCTTTATATTATTAAAGTGCAAAAATTTTTATGGTGAATGGGCAATGGTGAATGGTGAATAAATAAATTGCTTATTGCCCATTGTCTATTGCCTATTCACTCATTTACCATAATATTCCCCGTGCCATTTAATAAACTCTTCAATACCATCAACCACTTTGGTTGCCGGCTTATAATGCAGGTTATCTACAAGATCCTGCACATCGGCACAGGTGGCAGCTACATCTCCCGGTTGCATAGGAAGAAATTGCTTTTCTGCCTTTTTGCCAAGTGTATGCTCAATTGCTTCTATAAAATCCAGGAGCCTTACCGGGTTATTATTGCCGATATTATATACTTTATATGGAGCGGTAGAGGTAGAAGGGTCCGGGTGAACCGCATCCCAGTTGGATTTACCTGCCGGCGGATTATCAATTACTCTTACCACACCTTCCACTATATCTTTGATATAGGTAAAATCGCGAACCATGTTGCCATTATTAAATACAGGGATAGGTTTGCCTTCTAATATAGCTTTAGTAAAAATGAACAGCGCCATATCAGGCCGTCCCCAGGGCCCATATACTGTAAAAAATCTCAACCCGGTGGTAGGTAATTTAAAAAGATGGCTGTAGGTATGCGCCATCAATTCATTGCTTTTTTTACTGGCGGCATATAGTGAAATCGGGTGATCTACATTATCTGAAGTGGAAAAAGGAGATTTGCCATTCAATCCATATACACTGGAGCTGCTGGCATAGACCAAATGCTTTATATTATTGTGGCGGCAACATTCCAGTATATTCAAAAATCCTACAATATTGCTGTTAATATATACATCTGGGTTGGTCAAACTATACCGAACACCTGCCTGAGCAGCCAGGTTGCAAACCTTGTCAAAATTTTGTGAATCAAATAGCTTTTCCAGGTTGGATTTATCTTCTAACTGCAGCTGAATAAAACTGTAATTTGAATATAATTTACTTTTTACCAGCGCATTATAAGCAATATCATTCTTATATATGCCTGCTGCTTTAAGTCGGTCATACTTAAGGTTTACATCATAATAATCATTAATACTATCCAATCCAACCACTTCATCACCTCGCTTTATCAAATAATTTGCGAGATGATAACCAATAAATCCTGCCGTTCCGGTAATGAGTATCTTCATATTATACGTTTTTGTGGGCTGGGAGCGATGAGCTTTGAGTTTTCAGCGGTCAACGATCAGCGGCAGCATCTCAGCTTATGATGCTTCACAGCCCATAATAGCTGATAGCTGAAGGCTAATAGCTGACTGCTATCCCTACATCTGTTCCTGTGTCAGCTTTTCCGCGTTTTCAGCAAATTGCAGCGCGTCTATAAACTCCTGGAGATTGCCATTTATTACATCATCAAGATTATAAACTGTAAGTCCGATACGATGATCGGTTACCCTTCCCTGCGGAAAATTATATGTTCTTATTTTGGCAGACCTGTCACCTGTACTTACCAGGCTTTTTCTATGACGGGCAATTTCTTCTTCCTGTTTGCGTACCTGTTCTTCATATAATCTAGTACGCAGCATCTGCATCGCTTTTTCACGGTTACCCAGCTGTGATCGTTCGGTTTGACAAATCACCACCGTACCTGTAGGTATATGTGTCAACATCACCTTGGTTTCTACCTTGTTCACGTTCTGACCGCCTGCGCCACCGCTTCGGGCGGTTTCCATTTTCACATCACTTTCTCTTAACTCAAAATCCACTTCTTCCGCTTCAGGCATTACTGCCACGGTTGCCGCGCTTGTATGCACGCGGCCGCTTGCTTCCGTATTAGGCACACGCTGCACGCGGTGTACACCACTTTCAAATTTCAAAGTGCCATACACATCATCACCCGTAACCTCAATTTGTGCTTCCTTATATCCACCTACTGTTCCTTCACTTTCACTTAAAATGGCGGTTTTCCAGCCACGTCGCTCGCAATAGCGCAGGTACATACGCACCAGGTCGCCGGCAAACAGCGAAGCTTCATCACCTCCTGTTCCTGCACGTATTTCCAGTATGGCGTTTTTCTCATCCTGTGGATCTTTCGGTATCAGCATCTGGCGGATATCCGCCTCCATCTTTATTTTTTGTTCTTCCAATACAGGCAGCTCCTGCTTGGCCATATCCCGCATTTCTTCATCATCTCCATTCAGCACTTCCGTATTAAACTCAATAGTATCAAGCACATTCCTGTATGCCTTATATGCCTCTACAATCTTTTCCAGGCTGCGGTACTCACGGCTGGTAGCTGTAAACTTTTTATTATCGTTTACAATTTCAGGGTTGGTGAGTGCAATTCCCAACTGGTCGAACCTTGCTTTTATTGCTTCTAATTTGTCTAACATCTGTTTATCTTTTCCGCCTGTGTGCGAATGATTTTGTTTTATTTTGTGTTACCGGCTGCAGAACACTATTCAACTTTTGTTGCGTAGCCTGTCTGCCGACAGGCAGGCACACTTCAGCTTCCGGTAATCCTGTACAGCTTTTTGGGCAGCAAAGTTAATTCAGCTATGGCGTATTGCAAATTCCGGGCAGATCAATTGTTTACAGGCTACACTTTACTCAATGAAAACCACGTATTAATAACTTCAGAAAACGGAACAGTAGAAGATGTTATTACACTTGAAAACGCGGGAGAGGGTATCAGGCAATTTCAAGGTATACTCTCACCTGGCTTTATAAATTGCCATTGCCATCTTGAATTAAGCCATATGCGGAGCAATATTCCTGCCGGCACCGGGTTAACGGGTTTTATCGCATCCGTAATGCAATATGCACAGCCCGCGCAGGACTTTAAAGATGAACAAATGCGCCTTGCTGACGAAGAAATGTATAATAGTGGTATTGTAGCTGTAGGAGATATCAGCAACCAGGTTTATTCGCTTTCACAAAAAAGCAAAAGCAAAATACGCTGGTATAACTTTATTGAAATAACCAATCCTGATGATGAAAAAGCTGAAGCAAAATTGTCTGCTTTTAAAACAATAGCCGATCAATTTTCCGGCACGCTTTATCCACCGGGCAATACTGCATTATCGCCACATGCTATTTATAGCGTATCTCCTCAAACCTTCAACTTAATCAACCAATCAACTCAAAACAAAACTATTACCATACACAACCAGGAGTGTGCAGATGAAGATGAGCTGCTTAAAAATGGTGCAGGAAAATTTCTCCGGTTTTATGAAAGTATTGGCAGAAAAACATTGCCCATTCCTCCATCCGGCAAAAGCAGCATACAAACCTGGCTGCCCTATTTTAATAACGGGCAAACCATTATTTCGGTGCATAACACCTATATCTCAGAAGAAGATATTGTATTCGCAAAAAACTATGCCGCAGCCAATGGTCTGGAAATTATATTCTGCCTTTGCCCTAATGCCAACCTGTATATAGAAAACAGGTTGCCGCCTGTTGATTTATTTATAAAGCACAATTGTAATATAGTGCTCGGCACAGATAGCTATGGAAGTAACTGGCAATTAAGTATTGCAAAAGAAATGGTAGCTATCCGGCAACATCTCCCACATGTACCTTTAGAAAAACGCTTAAACTGGGCCACCGCAAATGGTGCAGGAGCATTAGGATTTAAAGACCTTGGAAGTTTTGAAAAAGGGAAACGCCCGGGAATAGTACTGACCGGCAATGACTGGAATAATTCAAAAAGAATTTTATAGCTGCAAACATATTTGCGGAAACAGGTAATAACATGCCGTTAAAAAAACAGAGCAGGTTAAAATAATAATTAGCACTAAAATTGCAACAACACCTCAACAAGTTTTCAAACTTCTTGTTTAATGCCAGATTAAAAATGAAATATAATGCGGAGAAAAATAATGAAACATATTTCAATACTGCTGTTGATAGTTACCGCCTGCACTGCTCATGCTTTGCCTTATAACAATTCCATAGCTGACGATCTCAACACAGATTTCCCTGCTTTTACAAAACCTTTCATCGGCACTAATGAGCAACTAAAATCCAATAAAAATGCATTGTATATAGCGGCCAACACAACAAACTATGGTGCGGGAACATGGGTAAAAATAGCATCAAGTAGTTTTGGCTACAACAATAATGGCATAACTATTATTATTGATGCTGCAGGGCAGGTTTGGCAACGTATATATGATGGCAAAACACTGCAATCTCAATGGGCCATTCCCGAAGGGCTTCCTGATACAACGGATGTAACCCCATATGTACAATCGCTGGTTAACGAAGCGCGTGATAAAAAAATAGTTTTTGACAACAGCAGGCAATACAGGTTTGGCACCATTTATTCTCCCGCGTTTTCCTATCATATAGATTTTAATTATTCGAAAATTTATCCACCCATTAATGCAGCAAGCGGGTTTGCAATGATTTTCCTCTATCCGGTCTGGAATAGCCTTACAACAGGTTTATATAATGGAAATAAAAACCAGGCTACGTCATCCAATAAAAGAAAGATCGGCAAAATAGTTATAGAACATGCCATTGTTGATCTTGAGCATGGCATTACCGCTTTTGCTATTGCTTCTCTTTCGGGTGCTCATAATACTATTATTGAAGAATTTAATGTTTCAAATAATACTATAAAAAACTATTCAAATAAAGCGATTGCTTTTTTAACAGACCCACTGGTAACAGATAGTACAGGCTATGGGTTAAAATATGTTGCAGATAGTAATACAATAAAAAATGGAGGACCGTTTGGTGGACTTGCTTTAGTTAAGGATGCTAATATTGGAGATACTGCTATATATATCAAAACTGTTGATGGTGAACCTATCATAGATCGTTTGGAAAGTGGTACAGGCAGGTACTTTAACATAGGCACTCATCTTAATGCCGGCACTACGCCTGCGATCGATAAGGGTGGCTATGCCACTACGCATAAGGTTTTCAGACTTAAGTCTTTTGTTATAAGTGATACTAATAACAGCTATGCACGCCTGCATTTTACAGCCGGAGGATATTCGAATACAAACGGGTGGGCTGATTCTGCAAAAGGCTTAACAGCACCGGTTATTAAAAACGCGATGATCATACCTGTTTCCCAACATTCATTTCCCCTGCTTTTTGCAATGCCCAATTATTCGGGGTCTGCCGGAAGCAGAAGCCTCGCTATGCACACGCATAACGAGACAATGGATGCCGCACAAAAAAACATGTTCCCGGGCCTGCAATTCATGCTGCCTGGCATTAAAGGTAAATTCACCATCTGCAATGTGCATTATGATTCTATTATTATTGATAAGCCTTTACCGGTATCAATCACTAATAAACTACTTATCCTTATCGGTAAGCCCGGCGATGCAATCGGGCTGCTTGGATATGTAAAACAATCATTCATGCGCAATAATACTATAGAATACAACGGGCATGCTTTTGCTTTAAGCGGTGCAACAAAACAAAAAATCTTTAATGTCGGCATGGATAATACTGTTTTGATTGAAAAGAACACAGCAGCATATCATTGGATGACCTGCGAAATAAACAAAGGTGTTAGTACAGCATTCAGAGGATTAATCCCTGGTGCGTTTGACAATATTAAACTCGTTAAAGCTGATAACTGGATTACAATTAATAACCCGGCCAACTATAGAGTAACCACCAAAAATCTGGGGTTTGGAACTGTAAAAGTGTTGACCAATGCTAATATAGCAGATGCAGATATAACACCGGGCAACTCAATTGCTGTTACGGATATCGGACTCTTCCAGTCAGGTCATTACAGGTATAAGGTTATTGATTTTGACACATCCGGTAATATTAAAAAAATAAAATTCGCGAGATATAATTATAATTCAGGAGATACCGTAGCGGGAGGATTTGAAGCAACTTATACTGCGGGCAAATTCTCCCGCTCCTATAGTGATTATTTTGGTGAAGGAGGCACATTTGCCAACCTTATATTTAACGATAATACTTTCAAATGGACTACACGCAACGCCGGCGGTGGTGGTTATCACATCAGCGGATATGCCCGGAAATTTACCATCAACGGCGGATCATATACCTCAAGTGAAGAAACGCCTTTTGAATTTGAAGGTGATTCGGTAACGCTTACAGGGGTAAAAATATTCAACTATACATTTACAGGAGCCGTGCCCATGCCTTCTCTTTCAGCAACCAATGGCGGCTACGGCCGGGGTGCCCAGGGATTTGCAATAATATACAATAAGAATGTTGATATTAATTCATGCGAATTCAATGCTTACCAGCCATCTTCAGGCAAATGGGGATCATATTCAGGCACATTTCTATTAGCCCCGGCAGGAGGTGGTGCAGCTACACAGAAAAAATTTTCATTTAGAAACAATATTATACGTGGTGTGCGAACATATTTATTTAATGTCCAAAACAAAATAAATGTAAATGGCATTAATTATCCTTCATTTTATTGGGAAAATTGGGTGGTTTCAGATAACAGGATAACCGTATCGGATAGCTATTTTGATGCTGGCATCTATGGCTATTATGCCGGTGCGTCTATGCGCATTTACGGCAATACAATCATCAGGCAAAATGCATCTGCAAACCAGGTAACACTTTTTCCGGCAAACCAGTGTCCTAATCCTCTTTATTTCGACTCCACCTCGAATTACGATGTGAAGATTTGGGGGAATAAGTATTTTGCCAAACCTGTAGTTAACAATTCATATAAAATCAGCAAAATAAACTGGCAGGATATTTATGATGTTGATGGCATAAAATTCATGGGAACAGAGATATTAAAAGGCAATAGTAGTACAAAATAATATTAATGTGCCTCCAGCCAGTTTTCCCCCTCTCCCACTTCTGCTATAATAGGCACATCATTAGGTAATACCATTGCGGTTTGCATGCTTTCTATAATCAAAGCTTTCAATTCATTTGCTTCGGTTCTTGTGGCATCAAATATCAGCTCATCATGTACCTGTAAAATCATTTTACTGCGCATGTTTATTTTTTTCATGGCATTATACACTTTTGTCATAGCAAGCTTAATCATATCAGCAGCCGTGCCCTGAATGGGTGAGTTGATAGCGTTTCGTTCTGCAAAACCACGCACGGTAAAGTTAGAGGAGTTTATATCACGCAGCCAGCGTTTACGCCCCATCAGCGTTTGTACATAACCGTGTTCTCTTGCAAAATTGATGGTATCGTCCATGTATTTGTTGATACCGGAAAATTCTTTTTTATAATTATCAATAATTTCTTTCGCCTCTGTGCGGCTGATGCCTAAATTATCTGCTAAGCCAAAAGCACCCTGACCATAGATAATGCCAAAGTTTACGCTCTTTGCTTTGTAGCGCTGCTCTTTGGTAACAGCCGCTTCATCCACAGCATATACTTTAGCTGCAGTAGCCGCATGAATATCTTTTCCCGATCTGAAAGCATCGCACATAGCGGAATCGCCGCTTATAGCAGCAACAATGCGTAATTCTATCTGGGAATAGTCGGCAGACAGTAACACATGATCTTTATCTGCCGGTACGAAAGCTTTTCTTATTTCTCTTCCTTTAGCCGACCGTACTGGTATATTTTGCAGGTTAGGGTTATTGCTTGCCAGCCTGCCGGTAACGGCAACCGCCTGTCCGTAAGTAGTATGCACCCTGCCGGTTTTTCTATTTACCATTAAAGGCAGCGCGTCAATATAGGTAGATTTTAGTTTGGTAAGTTCCCGGAAAGTAAGAATATCTTCTACTATCTTATTTTGATGAGACAGTTTCAGCAGCACATCTTCGCCCGTTGCATATTGACCTGTTTTTGTTTTTTTTGCTTTAGGGTCAAGCTGCAGTTTTTCAAACAATACTTCACCCAATTGCTTGGGCGATGCCAAATTGAAACGAACACCTGCCTGCCGGTAAACATTCTCCTCCGCCTGCTTTGCCTCAGCTTCCAATTCCTTTGAATACTCCTTCAGGAAATCCGTATCTATTCTCACGCCTTCATACTCCATATCAGCCAATACTTTCACCAAAGGGTTTTCCACTTCATAAAATACTTTCTCTACTGCTTTTGTTTTCAATTCAGGTAAAAGCACATTTTTTAACTGAAGTGTAATATCAGCATCTTCAGCGGCATAGTCTTTTATTTTGTCTAATTCAACATCCCTCATATTGCCCTGTTGCTTCCCTTTCTTTCCAATCAGTTCTTCTATATGTACTGGTTCATATCCCAGATACTGGGCACTCAGCATATCCATGCCACGCTTTCCATCAGGCTCAATTACATAATGTGCCAGCATGGTATCAAATAACGCTCCTGCAATATGTACATCATACCATTTCAACACCAGCATATCGAATT
Source organism: Terrimonas sp. (assembly GCF_003075435.1). Taxonomy (GTDB): domain Bacteria; phylum Bacteroidota; class Bacteroidia; order Chitinophagales; family Chitinophagaceae; genus Agriterribacter. Next base: position 58,943 of record NZ_QCZJ01000029.1, read on the forward strand.
TAATATTCTGTCCAACCCATGTTACAGCAGGATCGCCAAATACCGGTCTTAGTACTTCCAGTATCTTTAATGTATTTTCTCTCTCCGGCGGACAAGGAATGTAGTATGCCTCACCGGGTATCCAGGCGAAACTCATACCTACCAGTTCAGTATCATTCGCATCAAGCCCGGTTGTTTCGGTATCAAAGCATATCTCCTTTTGCGATGAAATCTGCTGTACAAATTCAACCAGCTCTTTTTCTCCAACTATTGCTTTATATGTGTGCGGTGTATTGTGTATTGTTCTTAAGACTGTTGTTTCTGCAGCAGTATTTTCAGCACTATCAGCAGGTTCATTTGCCTGCTCTTTGGGAGTTTCAACAGCTACTGTATTTCCGAACAGGTCTGCCTGCACAACAGTTGGCGCAGATTTTTCTGTGCTTACCCTTGCCGCAATGGGTATTATTTCACCAAGCAGGCGTTGCGATATCGTACGAAACTCAAGTTGTGTAAAAATATCTTTGAGTATATCCTTATTCCACTCCTTTACTTTAAAATCTTCTTCATGAAAAACTACCGGCACGTCGGTAATGATCGTTGCCAGCCTCTTGCTCAGGATGGCATCTTCTTTTCCCGCCCTTATTTTCTCTCCCAAAGCGCCTTTAATATTATCTGCCGCAGCAATGATATCTTCAAGCGTTCCATATTCTGCCAGTAATTTGGCAGCGGTTTTTTCGCCTACTCCTTTAATACCGGGAATATTATCCACCGCATCACCCATCAATCCCAATACATCAATTACCTGGTCCACAGTTTTGATGTTCCATTTGGCACAAACTTCTTCCGGACCCATTATTTCTACATCTCCTCCCTGGTAACCCGGTTTGTAGATTTTTATTTTATCTGTTACCAGCTGACCATAATCTTTATCTGGCGTTACCATAAACACATCATAACCCGCAGCTGCGGCCTGCCTGCTTAGTGTGCCAATAATATCATCTGCTTCATGCCCGTCAGACTCAATAACAGGTATACTGAATCCTTCGATAATTTTTTTGATATCAGGAATAGCAGCTATCAGATCTTCAGGCGCTTCCTGCCGGTTTGCTTTATAATCGGCAAAATCGGTATGGCGTACCGTTGGCGCATGCGTATCAAAGCAAACAGCCATGTGTGATGGCTTTTGATTATTGATGAGTTCAACAAGTGTATTTGTAAAACCAAACTGCGCATTGGTATTATATCCTTTTGAAGTGATGCGCGGATTACGCAACAAGGCATAATATGCCCGGAAGATTAACGCCATTGCATCCAATAAAAACAGTTTCTTGCCCATTTAGCTAAGGTAGGCATTTGAAGGAAAAAAGAGGTAATTGAGTCAGGGATTTCGGTGCCTGCGGCGGCGGAACAGCGTTTGCTACACAAAGAGCCACGAAGGATACACAAAGTTACACAGAGCGTTTTATTATTCTCTTCTTTGTGGAACTTTGTGTATCCTTCGTATGCCGCTGTGGAATAACCAGGTTGTTACACTGAAATTATTTGTGCAGGCAGTTGTGTTTAAAAAATGAGGGGTTAGCGAACTAACCCCTCTTGCCATTGCTGATGATTACTATATGAGCCCCAAAACTTATTTTGTACAATCAATTATATAATTGCCCGATCCGAGTTGTAATATTATTTTTCCGATATCAACGCCATTACCTGGCCGTATCTGATCGTTGCCGGGGGGCTTGCCATTGAGTTGTATACTTTGAATATTATCACAAGGAATATATACGGTAGCTTCGGTATTAGGAGGTATGGAAAATTTCCAGTTGAATTTGTTATTATCGGTGATTTTCCATTCACTTTTAATAATACCATACAACGATTTAAATGAACCTTTCACAGCAGTTAAATCACCTACAGGTTCCGGCTTAAGAATAATATGCTTAAAGCCAGGCTGAGCAACATCGTAGTTAATGCCGGCTAATGTTTGATAACACCATGCTTCAAAATTACCGGATAAGATTTTTTGACTTTCTCCGTTCATGCCGGGCCCGGTAGTATCTGAATTCCACAACTCCCAACTGGTAGTGGCACCTTTTGATATCATATAGCCCCAACTGGGTAAATCAGTTCGTGTGGCTATAGTATATGCCACTTCAGGATGCCCGATATTTGTAAGCACCTGCATCTGCCATTGCATACCTATCAGCCCTACAGAAGTATGGCCATGCCTTGTAACCATAATATCTTTCACAAGATTATCCACCACCCTGTTATACTGTTCTTTAGGAACAAGCCCGAAAGCTAACGGCAATACGTATGCGCATTGCGATCCGCTTTCATATACACCGTTTTCCTTATGCAGAAAGCGGTTATTGAAACCTACAGCTATTTTATCTGCCAGTTCTTTAAAAGTTTGTTCATCATTTTGGTATCTCAATATTTTTGCTGCACGTTCTACTATTCTGCAATTGTTATATAAATAGGCTGTACCCAGTAATCCTTTGGGGGTTTCTTGCCCTGATCCACCCATGTTCAACGCATTTACCCAATCGCCGTAATCACATTTATCTGTAGTATAATCAGGTTTCAGATATGCTTTTGCAGTAAACTCCACAAACCGTTTCATCATGTTATAATTGCTTTGTAGTATCCTTATGTCGCCGTAAAAACTATACATCCAATCCGGTATAATAGTGGCAACGCTGGGCCATAAAATCCCTTTACTGTTAAATGTCCAGTAGGGTGGTAATATTTCCTGTAAACTGCCGTCTTCTCCCTGGTGTGCGCGGTAATTATGTAAAAAGTGATCATAAAAATTCTTCACATTGTAAGCCCAGCCTTCGCTCTCTGAAGTTTTGGAAGGATGCCCGCTCCAGGGCATTCTTTCATCACGATCAGGTTCCATAGGCAGGCTCCTGTTTTGCATTCTTGTGCCCCAATGTGCATTAAGATATACCCGGTTAAGCAATGTATTTGATGATTGAAAAGTCCCGGCCTGTTCAAAATCTGTGTGTGTCACCAATCCTTCAAAATTTTGTACTGTTGGTGTGCCGGGAAATCCTTCTACCTGCACCCAATGGGTTGCATTGCCTTTAAACCGTGGATGCCATACTTCCAGTCCTCCCCCTTTTAATGTATAAACATCCATATTAAGTGCACTCCTGTCGTTTTGATATTTTAATGTACCATCCGGTAAAACATTAAAACTGGAATGCATTTTAACTACAGTGCCACGCGGGCCGGAAACTTTCAGCCGGACTGATCCATAAAACGATTGTCCGAAATCTACCATCCATATACCGGGCTTAGGTTGCAAGATCTGTTTAGGCTGCAAAACTTCGGTTATACGCACAGGCTCTACCAGTTGTGCTTCCATTTCGCCACCGGGCGCCGGCATTATTGCTGCCTTCTTCCATTGGCTGTCATTAAATCCTGCATTACACCATCCAGGCATTTCCATTCTTGCATCATATTCTTCACCATCATATTCGTTGTTTGCGCGTATAGGACCATCTGCGGTAGCCTTCCACTTATCATCTGTAACAATAATATCTTTGGTTCCATCAGTATATTGAATATGTAGTTGCATCAATGCGCGTGGATAACCATAATTGTGCATTGGTACCGGAACTTTTTTCCTGGGAGCAAAAAAACGCCCATTGCCTAAAACGATACCTATTGCATTGCCTCCGTTTTTTAATTGTTGTGTAAGATCAAAACAATTATACAGCAACCTTTTATTGTATCCTGATAGCGCCGGATTCATCAATTGATCGTTGAGCAGATACCCGTTTACATACAAATCATAAAATCCAACGCCGCATATATATGCATAAGCTTTCGAAATTTTTTTAGATGCTTTAAATTCTTTTCTCAGCATCCTGGCAGCGAGCCTTCTATGTTCTGTAACCGTATCTTTAATTTCATCATCACCATTTAACCCAATCCATTTTCCTGTCCATTCTTTTTGAGAAAGCAAGCCCATTGACCACATAGCAGGTTCGCTCCATACAGAAAGTTGTTCTTTGTTTTTATCTGAGCTTGTCCAGATCCTTACTTTCCAGTAACATTGTTGCTGTGATGCAAGATGCTTTCCCTGGTATATAACATGAGCTGAGTTATCTGAAATAATTTTTTTAGAATTCCACAGGTCTCCGATATTCTTTTTCAATAATGCCGGAGAAGAAGCTACCAATACCTGGTAACCGGTTTGTTTAATGTTTTTAAGCATTGTATCACTGGCAGTAATCAACCATCCTAAATGTGGCTGAATGCTGTCAATGCCCAGTGGGTTGTTTAAATATTCGCAACGAAGTTCTATTGCGTAAGGAGGAGAGAACTTTGAATTGTCCTGAGAAAATAAAAACTCAGTGCCAAAGAATAGAATAAAAACGATTGTAAGAAAATATCTACTCATTGCTCAAAAACTTTTTAGCACCCACTGCTTATTATTTTAAAAGATACAGGAGATGCTACAAAGCATCTCCTGTATTTGTATACAATTTTATTAATACCCCGGGTTTTGCACGAGGCTAGTATTGATGAGCAGTTCCCTTGCAGGAATAGGATAGATAAACTTATCCTGGGTGATATTAAACGCTGCGGGTAATATCCAGCCGTATTGTGCTTTCAGTGCAACACCTTTTGCCGTGATCTTTTCTATCGCTTTACCACTGCGTAGCAAATCGAGCCAACGATGATTTTCAAACGCCA
>NZ_QCZJ01000030.1 GCF_003075435.1 Terrimonas sp.
AAGGATTATTCCTAAGAAAAATTCATGCAGTGACTTTTAAAGGATTTTTGATAAAACTGGTGATGTTTATTCTAGCCTTTACACTCAATAAAATTACCGATTAAATAGCAACTTGAATTAATTAATAAAATATCACCGCCATTTGATAATTTGTTAGCAACTCAGTTGGTAGATGAATTTATTTCTTTAGAACGTAGATTTATCCAACGAGATTGGGAACCCGCTGAATTGGACGGTGGGCAATTTTGCGAAATTGCTGCAAGAATATTATATCATTTAGACTCTGGTACATTAAATTATAATAAAGGACATGATGAATGTATCAAGTATTTTGAAAATGACCAAGTTCAACATTTGTTAAACCGTAGGGAAGTTGGTCACATTGCAAAAGTATTACAGGCTATTTATAAATTTAGAAGTCAACGAGGAGCTGTTCATATTTCTGCAACTTACACACCCAATCATATGGATTCAAAACTTATAGTTGAATCAGTGCGTTGGTGTTTAAATGAACTTTTAAGAATATTCTGGAATGCTGATAGAGACAGTGTTGCTAAAACAATTAGAGAGTTATTACAATTTGACGTTCCTTCTGTAGGTGTTTATGGAGAAACTATTCTCGTGCAAAGAACTGACCTCAAACCAGAAGAAGAAGTTTTGGTTTTGCTACATTTTGCAGGAGAAAACGGCTATAATAGAACTGAGATAGGGAAATTTGTTATGGCTTCACCTGCGGCAATAACCACAAATATTCAAAAGTTATGCTCGCCTTCATACAGACAGGTTATTCAACTAAAGAATGGAAATTATCGTTTGACAGATTTGGGCGAAAGAAGAATTAGAAATGAATTAGTTGACAAACTAATAATAAAATAAGGCTGCACACAACATTGGTAACTGTTGCACACCCCTAGTAAAATAAAAAGCAAAAACAAAACAATAAATAATAAAGCATTTACAGCCCCTTTACCTTGGGTTGTTTTTTAAGTGAGGTGTGCAAAGATTATTTTCTGACATGCTGCAACGGGCTTAAAAACGCTTTGATGAAGGGATTTTAAAAAGCAATGAATACCATCCTTCACTTTTGTTAAGGCTATTGCCATTACTGCTTGTTTTTTGGGAGTGCACTTGAGGTGTTTTTTCAGATTGTAGCTAAGTGCTGCCATTAACACATGCTTGTTTGCCGCTTGTATATCACGGGTATTGATACCTCAAAATTATGATGGTTGATGAGATTCTCAACCACTGGCGCTACTGTAGCGTTTCATCGCTTTATTAATCTTCTATGGCAGCCTTTATGTTGAGCAGGTTTTTGGTGTATTTGATCGTGTAATTCGTCTCTGGATTCTATAGGCAAATATAAATGAGCTTTTATATTCCATTTAAGTGTTTTCATATACCCGATACACCAACACTATTACACTAAAAATGTTTAATGCATTTACCCAAAGTGCAGGCAAATACTACTGCGTTTAAAAATTTTATAATCAGAGTTGCAAAAACATTTGCCTGTTTATAAAATATTACTAAATTGACAACTCAATTAATCCATCATCTTTTAATTGCCTGCCGCTATCTGAACCCAATTCAATAAATTATTAGTGGCTTTAAACTCATATTCCATATTAGTTTGAAGTATCGTTTTGCGTTTGCGTATTTTGAAGCGTATTCTATAAAAAAGTGCGTTGTAGCAAAACTGATGCGAGTTATTAAGAAACGCTGGCTGAAATGATACTATGAGAAAGCTACAATTGTATTGACGCAACGACAATATAGATTTCATAACAGTAAAGTGCTGATTATCTATAATTGTATATTGTGGGTCATAACATAAATATTTGAGTTAGCGGTAATTTTTAGAACTATTAAACTAATAATATGAGAATAGACTTGGAAGAAATCTTCAGACAAGGGCTACAAAACGGATTAAACCTTTTTTTAGGTGCGGGGTTTTCAATTGACTGTTTAAATGTAGATAATGAAAAAATCCCTTTGGGTGGAGAATTAGCAATTGAATTAGCAGAAAAATTTAAAACTCCAAAACTGGACTTAACAAGAGTCACTTCCATTATAGAAAGCAAAAACAAAGAAGAATTAAACGACTTCCTGCGAAGAAAATTCAGTATTGGTAATTTCGATAACGTATATAAATCAATTGAAAATCTTAGCCTGAAATCCATATATACTACAAATATTGACAATCTAGTTTTTAAAATTTTTGAGAATTCCGACAAATATTATGTAAATGACACAACACTACAAGGCCCCACATTTAGGGACAGAAAAGGAATAAATTACTATCCATTACATGGTTGTATTTTAAATAGGGAACGGCCAATGGTTTTTACCTCCTTAGCAGTTGCGTCAAGTTTCTCCGGCAATCCTAAACTCTGGGGAGACCTTGTAAGGTCATTAGAAAATTATCCAACTGTCTTTTGGGGTTACAGTTTAAGTGACCCAGGCATTTTAGAAACTTTGAATTCCATCAAAACAACAGGTTATGAAAAAAGTGACAAATGGATAGTCTTACATAAAGAAAATCCTGAAGAAGAGGAATATTTCAAGGCATTAGGATTTAATATTATTGTCGCTACAAACATTGAATTATTAAACTATTTTAAATCAAACTTTTCAAACAAAGCATCAGATAAAAAGAAAAAGTTAAGCACAAAGGAACTACTTGGGGAAGAATTTGTTCCATCAAATCCCAAAAGTGTACCTGTAAGGGAAATAAATGAATTTTATTTAGGAGCAGCACCGGCATGGTCGGATATTTTTAGACCAGATGTTTATAAAACTAGTCATTATAGAGTTATACAAAACAGCATTTTTTCCGAAAAGGATACTATTGTTATTGGAATTCCCGGGTCTGGTAAAACGACATTACTGATGCAACTTGCGGCATTTACCAACTTTGATGGCCACAAGATAATTCTTGAATTCCCTAGTGTTGAAAGAGCTAAAAATATTGTTAATGCTTTAAATGGTGAAAAAGCTCTAGTCTTTATTGACAATTTTACGGAAGAGGTTCAAAGCTTTCTTGAGTTTCACAAATATGATAATATTACCCTTGCAGGAATAGACAGAGAACATAATTTTGAAATTATATCACACCTAATTGACAGAAATCAGTTTGATATAATTTCTGTAACAACTCTTACAAAAACTGATGCCCAAGAGATCTATTCGAGAATACCACCAGCAATAAAAACTGGAACGTTATTATCTAAAGCCATAAACTCCGATGAAGACCCCTCTCTATTTGAATTTGTAAACCTTAATCTTAAGGTCCCAAATATCAATGAAAGATATAAGAGTTTAATGACTAAGCTTGATAACGAAAACGAACTACTTTCTGAGTTTTTATTACTTGCTTGCTTCATTCATTACTGTCGTACACCTTTATCTTTTGACATGGCATATTCCTACTTTAGTAATGACATAAGCACATACCATGATGTTTATGATATTAGAGACAGACTTGGAGCCTTATTAATTGATAATCCGTTAACATTAATAGAAAATGATACTCAAGACTATTTTTCCTCCCGTTCGGTAATCTTAGCGGAAGTCATAATCGAAAATGTACAAGGCCATCTTTTAAAGAGATTTCTAAACACATTCAATGAGAATTTGCCTCCATATAAAATTGTCAACTATAGAACTTATAGAAAAAAGGGGCATGATAAATACATTGCCATTCGGGCATTCCCTAATTGGGAAGACGGCAAAGCCTTCTATGAAAAGTTAATGATAAACGACCCAAGCAATCCTTATCTTTTACAACAAGGAGCATTGTATCTTTCATTTAAACAGCAACACAATGAGGCTTTTTACTGGATTGACAAGGCTCGTAGTATGACAAGAGATTCCATTTTGTCAATTAGAAATTCTCATGCAATAATACTTTTTGATGCCAATATTAAACGTGAAGGTGTTGATGTAAGGTCTACTTTAGACAATAGTATGTCAATTTTAATTGAATGTTATCGTCAGGATAAACGAAAACTTTATCATGCGAAAAAGTTCGCTGAACAGTCATTAGAATATTTTGACAGGTTTGGTGATGATAAGGCTGTAGAATATATTGAACAAGCTAAACGTTGGATTGAAGAAGAATTAAAGACCAATAATTGGCATCGTGGACTTGGACGAATTCTGAAAGAACTAAGACAGCGCCTAAAATAAAACTACCACTAACAGGCTTTGCAATAGTGCTGCTTGACGTTAAATGCTTAACTTCGGTAATTCTATTTAACTTTAGTACAAAACTCAGCTGACGGAATGCTATTTCCGCACCATCGCAAATACCTAATCCATTGGCTGTAAGTTTATGGACACTTCAAAATTCTAGAGAAACTTTCCATGGCGACACATTCTATAAAAATGTTTTTAAAGTTCGGACAAGAAGAGCATATTAATGACTTGTACTACAATGGTACAATTTTTATGAATGCTATTCAATACTTCAGAAAAATAGAAGATGGAGAGTTGCGTGGTGACCGCTATGAAGGAATAAGTAGAATTTCAAATTATCCGCCAGGACAATTTGAAATTCCAGCTTTAAACTTTAAAGGGAATTATTTGGCATTGCAAATTAGAGAAGCATACGACACAGTTGGAGGAAATATCTTTAGCCTTTATTGTGTATCATCACATGGATGGGCAAATCCAAATGACTTTAAAATTGACGAAAAAATTAAGCAGTTCGGCTCTCATTGCTTAGTAGTTAAAGACAACGTAAAATTTTTATCTCTTATTGAAGAAAGGCTAAAGGAATTGAAAGTTAGGTTTAATCATAGTTTTGTTACCTATTACGACAAAGACAAAGTTGACAGAGAAATAACGCTATTTGAAAAGCCATTAGAATTTGAATATCAAAAAGAGTTTAGACTTTATGTAGAACGCAAATCAGATAAACCTTTTGTATTTAGCATCGGCAGTTTGACAGATATTGCAGAGGTTTACAAAGCAAAAGATGTTGTTGACACTTTAGAACTTCGGGTTAATAAAAAATATGGCGAAGTAGTTTGACAAGAAGAAAACCTACAGCCAACAAAGTATGCAATAGCAGGGGGCGACAGAACGCACTTCGGCAACAGTAATTCTTATTGTCTGTAGTTATCGGCTGACAGTAGACTTTTGGCATTTGTAGTTATCTTCGGCAGGACAAATAAATCAGCTTCGGTACCGGGCGTGACGGAACACAAAATGCCCTGCCATCGCAAATACCGGTCCGTTGATTTCACCCATCTTTTATTTCCTAAAAATATAAATACAATCATCAAAAACCCCTATCTTTAGCAAACAACAAGTCACAAACACACCTCTTGGTGTTTTTCATAGGTTAGCAAAAAAGCCCACAGTATTCTTACTGCGGGCTTTATTTATTAATACGAAGATTGGATTACAATTTAAACTTAAACCCTATAATATTAGTATCCGAAAGTTTGTATGCTTGAAAAATTTCAAGCAAAGTTTTAAAACGAATATCAACTTCTCCTTTTTCAATCTTTGCAAGTTTGCTATTATCAAAATTTGTCGAATAGGAAAATTGCAGCAAGTTCTTCTCCTTCAATACATCCTCACGATGCTTTTTAAGGAATGCACCGAAGTCTTCTAAAATAGCCTGTTTTGATTTCTTGCTCATACTCACTATAAAATTGTGAGCATGTTTCAATAATTATTTGGTCGAATTAGACCAAATAATTATTTTTGGATAGAATAGAATACACAACAATAAAGCTATTCACTAGGAGTCTTACTAGCGGAACGTAGGAAATTCAGATAGTACAGAGACAATAAGTGATAGGCTCGTACTTTTGTGGTGCGAGCCCTCTTATCTTGTACTATGGTCTCCTACGACCTCGCTAGTTGGTAAGTTGGGTCTCGCCCTTTTCACAGCATCTTTGAGATTCAACAAGACTCATCCAACAACTTAATGGATGGAGAACTTAGTTACCAAAGCTGTTTTTAATTATCGTGCCTTTGCGGGCGTGCAGGCTAGGTACATTCCATTATTACCCATCCTCCATTCTCACAACATTCTCTTTGCCCGCAAGCCCAAAAATCCGGTCTAAGTATAAGGGCAACGGGTGGGAGCCTGGCTGGTTTTTAAAGTTTTGCTCATGTTTTATTATAGCGGTCACCGCCTCCTCCCCTTTGCCGTTTGCTTATAATTATAATTGGCTTGCTGTATTCCCCGTACCCGCGGGGTAACCAGCGGCTGTTTTTTATATAATTAAACCAACAGCAAAAATGAAACAGCTTTTTTGCGTAATGGCATGGCTATGCCTTTTACTAAGTACTACTTTTGCTAATAATACCGGCAACCGCAGTACACCTGTATGCACAACCACCGGCCTGCGCTTACCAGCCTTACTGCCTGCCCCGTTTTTAAAATCAAATACGGTTACCCGTTGTAATATACCTGCTTTAACAGCTTACCATATAGTAACACCAATAAATACTACAGCAATGATAACACCACAACAAAACCAACGCCGTTTCGATCCCAACAGCTCACTCGCTATGCTTGCCGGTAACCCCGCAAGCAGCACCTTAAAAACTTCGTTTACCCTTACCGGTTACCTGCCGGAGTTTACCACGGTTACAGGCTACGCCGAAAAATACGGGAGCATTAAGCATTATGCCATCAACAGCCCGCTGCTGGCATTATATGCAACGGCCCTGCCTGTTATAACCAGCCTCTCCCCTAACAAAATACTATGGAATGTACAAAACAGTCAGGCTTTTGCACCCGCGCATGAGCCGGGTAGCGAGGCAGGTACAACCCACCTGTATTGCATGGAGTGTACAGCGCCATCAGCGCTGGCAGATGAGCTGCCCGCCATGATAAAAAACATGCTGGATAGTTATTTTGGGCTAACCACCGCTTTTGAACAAAAAGATATGCCCTGCCTTGTGCTCTCGGCAGGCAAACGCTTCAGGCCTATTGCCCGGCCAACCAAATTACTGGTAAATACCCTTGAGGAGCCGGGGGCAACGAAGCAACTCTATGGCTCATGCCAACAGCTTTGCGATGTGCTTAACAGGCAACTGGATACGCCGGTAGTGAATGATATTGGGGGAGAACTGCTGGATATCACCTTCCCGGATGAGCCGCTGTCGCCGGAAAGTCTTAAAGCCTGGTTATTTCTCTATGGCATAGAGCTTAAAGCGTCGGTGCAAAGCATACCGGTATTTACCATCAGCGATGCGCGATAGCAGAGTGTGTATGTAACCATTAACACATTTGTTTTAGCCATCATTAAAAAATTACACATGAAGCTTAAACGCTTTATTACCCTTATGCGCTGCCGGTATATAACAATACTGAACGCGTAAGCGGTAACCCATGTAATACCCCTTACCGTTGGCAATACCCTGCCGCCGGTGTTTTACTGTTAAACCATATTATTCATTAAACCAACTACTGCAATGAAAATACTTAAATATTGTTTGTGGATACCCTTTTTGTACACGTTCAGTACGTTTGCGCAACCCTCACCCGGTAGAGATATAACTGGTAAAGTTATGAATGAGCGGGGTGAGCCGCTCGCCAATGCGAATGTTTCCATTAAAAACGGCAGGGGCACTGTTACCAATGCCCGCGGGCAGTTTGCGCTTAAAAATGTGTCAACAAATGATATGCTGCAAATCAGCTTTGTAGGCTACGGCAGCCAGACTGTTGCCGTAAAGGATCAGGTTGTTTTCAACATTGTGCTCAAACCCGCAGAAAATGAATTAGACAGGGTGGTAGTGCAGGGCTATGGTACTACAAGCGACAGGCTGCGAACCGGCAGCATAGTAAAAGTAACCTCCGAGCAAATAGCCAAACAACCGGTAATGAATGTGCTGAATGTGCTACAGGGTCAAACGCCTGGAGCAGTAGTCACCAACGCTTCGGGGTATGCCAGCGGTACCGTAAAGATTGAAATACGGGGAAGGAATACGATAAATTCAAATTTTCCCTCAGAGCCGCTATATGTAATTGACGGTGTACCACTAACCATTTTAGACGTTGCAGGCACGGATAACTACAACAATGGATCGCAGGGTATGATAAGAAGCGGTATTGAAAGCCCGGCTAAAGGTCAAAGTCCCTTATTTAGCATCAATCCTAATGATGTGGAAAGCATAGAAGTGCTGAAAGATGCTGATGCAACAGCCATTTATGGATCAAGAGCGTCAAACGGGGTTATTTTAATTACTACAAAATCAGGCAAGCCCGGTAAAACAAATTTTGATTTTAATTTTTACCAGGGTATACAAAAAATAACAAACCGCTATGAGATGCTGAATACGCAACAGTATATTCAAATGAGAAAAGAAGCGCTTGCAAATGATGGTATAGATATTACCAATAGCAGCGCACCTGACCTGGTGGAGTGGGATACTACAAAATATACTGACTGGCAAAAATACCTGTTTGGTAATGTGGGAAATACTACAGATTTTCAGGGTACGCTTACCGGGGGTAATGCGCAAACAACATTTAGAGTAGGAGCGTCATATCGTACACAAAGCGATATACTCGCATTGAGCGGCGCAAATAAAAGGGGTACGCTTTCATTTAGTTTCAATCAACGGTCTTTAAACCAAAAGTTCAAGCTCTCCCTCACTGCATTGTATAGCAACACTTATGTTGACATTATTTCTTCTCCCGGAAATCCTTTAATAGCACCTAATGCACCGGATGTTTATGATACTAACGGCAAGCTCAACTATAGTGGATGGGGGCGGCTTCAGGGGTATTATCCTTTTGCTCAATTATTACAGCCTTACCGGGCTAATACCAATTTATTGAACAGCAGTATGAATATAAGCTACGAAATAATAAAAGGGCTCTTATTAAAAACAGATGTAGGATATGGAAACTCGCAGAATGACCAACGAAGATTTCGCACTATCGCTTCGCAGAACCCAAGATTTAACCCTAAAGGACAGGCGGATTTTGGATACTCACTTTTTCACAACCTGATTATTGAACCGCAATTGGAATATAACACATTTATAAAATCAGGCAGGATTACTGTTTTGACGGGTGGCTCCTGGCAAAAGAATGAAACCAATGGCATTATCCAGGGTGGTGCGGAATATATGAATGACGTGTTACTCTCTTCTGTAAATAATGCGCCCATACAATATACTTCATCCTATAATGGAGCATACAAGTATGCCGCCCTTTTTGGACGGTTGAATTATAATTTGGATAATAAATATATAGTTAATGTGAACCTAAGGCGGGATGGGTCTTCCAGGTTTGGGCCGGGGCGACAATATGGTAATTTTGGATCTGTTGGTGCAGCATGGATTTTTAGTGAAGAGCGCATTATCAAAAAGAACCTGAAATTCCTGAACTTTGGAAAACTCAGAGCCAGCTATGGTTTAACAGGAGGCGATCAAATAGGAGATTATGCCTATTTAACGCAATGGTCTTTTCAGGGAAATAGTCGTTACAATAGTATAAATCCTATCGTTCCCATTCAGCATACAGATTCAACACTTCAATGGCAGGTTAATAAAAAACTGGAGATCTCTTTGGCGCTTGGATTTTTTAATGACCGAATAACAATTGAAGCAAACTGGTATAGGCATCGTTGTAATAACCAGCTTGTCAATTTTCCCCTTCCGCCTTATACCGGGTTTTCTGAGGTGGTTTCCAACAGCCCGGCAAATGTTCAGAACACAGGAATTGAGCTGATGGTAAATGCCAAAATAATTTCCACGAATGATTTTAACTGGAGCCTGAAGTTTAATATTTCACAAAACAGGAACAAGTTATTGTCTTATCCCAACTTTTCTCAATCGCCCTATGTTAATCAGTTCACTATTGGAAAGTCTTTAAATATTATTAAGCGGTTGCATTATATTGGCGTTGACCCGCAAACCGGTTACTACCAGTTTGAAGATTTAAACAAGGACGGCGAAATAAAAATTGATCTTTCAGGTAAAACAGCAGACGACCGTTATGACCTGGACAGAAGCGTTAAGTTTGACGGCGGGTTAAATAACGCACTTGCCTACAAGCGTTGGGAACTAAATTTTTTGTTTTATTTCAGAAAGCAAATAGGTGCAAATGCATTTGCTTCTTATAATACTCCCGGCAGCATCTCAAATATTTCACAGGAAGTATTTTATAACCACTGGCAAAAGCCAGGTGATATAGCTAAGTATGCAAAATTTACTACTGACGGAAGTTCCGATCCGTCCTATCAGAATTTTTATACTTACTCTGACGGCATATATACCGATGCTTCATACATAAGGTTGAAAAACCTTTCCTTATCCTACACTCTACCTGAGGCGGTAAATAAAAAAGCGATGATGAAAGCCTGCAGGTTATTTATTCAAGGTGAAAACCTTTTTATAATAACACGCTATAAAGGAGCCGACCCTGCGGTGCAGGTTTTCGGCGACATGCCTATCCCTAAGATTATTACTGCCGGAGTTTCCTTTACTTTTTAAATTTTACATTATGAGACACAATTATAAAACCGATAAAGGGTTTCGTTCTTTAGTTGGCAATATTTCCAATAGAATAGACATGTGGATTAATGTATCTAAAATATTTCTTATTCTTTTTGCGGGAATAACCACATTGAATATATCATGCAAAAAATTAGTGGAGATACCTGCACCAGAGGGCACCATAACTACACCACAGGTTTTTGAAACGGAGGCGGTAGCAACAGCCGCTATGGCAGGGGTATACCATACCATGATAAATGCCAATGGCACCAATTTGAGTAATGGAGCTATAACAATATGGGCAGGCACTTCTGCAGATGAATTTAGATTCTTTCTGACAAATAATAGTGCTAACAATGAATTCCTAAATAATAACCTGAGTTCAAGCAATGCAAAACTACAGGGTGCCTTTTGGCAAAATGGATTTTCAATTATCTATGGGGCCAACTCCATTATAGAAGGACTTAACACTTCTACGGGTATTCGGGATTCCGTAAAATCAGAACTTATTGCAGAGGCAAAATTTGTAAGGGCCTTTTGTAATTTTTATCTTACAAATCTGTTTGGCGACATCCCTATTGTAAATGACATTAATTGGCGGGTCACCAAAACGCTGTCACGTTCAGGCACTACAGATGTTTATCACCAGATCATTACTGATTTGATGGATGCGTACAATATATTACCAGAAAATTTTAGTGTAGGAAAGGGGCAACGAATTATTCCTAACAAATATGCAGCAGCGGCTTTATTGGCAAGAGTGTACTTGTATACCGGGGATTGGGAGAAGGCTGAACAGGCAGCTAATGACATTATTTCCAACTCAACCATGTATACACTCGAAAATAATTTAGATGATGTTTTTAAAATAAACAGTTCAGAAACGATATGGCAGTTACAACAATCCAATACAACTTTCCCTTACTATGCTACAGCAGAAGGATACCAGGTAATTCCTTACGATGCTACCTCTCAGCCGTTTATTTATTTAAGAGAGGAACTTCTTAACGCCTTTGAAGAAACTGATAAAAGGAAGCAGCAATGGGTAGACAGTACGGTATATGCTAATACTACCTATTACTATCCTAAAAAATATAGAATAGGCGAAGCTCAGCAAAGTTCCATAGGTGAATATGTTGAATATTATATGGTTTTCAGATTAGCCGAACAATTCCTAATCAGGGCTGAGGCCAAGGCACAACAGGATAAATTAATTGAGGCAGTGAATGATATCAATATGATCAGGGAGAGAGCAGGACTACACTCTCTGCCTCCAGACCAGAACAAAGCACAAATTTTAGAAGCTATTGAACAGGAAAGAAAAGCAGAGTTTTTTGCCGAATGGGGTCATAGATGGCTTGATCTAAAAAGATGGAATAAGGCTGATATGGAATTAGGACCGATCAAAGGAAATAACTGGCAAAGTTCGGATCAACTATATCCTATACCAGTAGCTGATCTTTTAACAAACCCTAATCTTACTCAAAACCAGGGATACTAACATGTTAAGACAAACAAGGGACAATATAACAAACTATATTATCCCTTGTTTACAATCATCAGGTTGAAGGTGATCTAAAAATTAACTTTCGCTCTTGTAAAGTTAAGCCCACCATCTGTTGATATATACAAGGCTTTACTTGAGCTGCCTTGTATAGAGGCATTGCTTGAGCCGGTAGTACCAACGTTTGACAGGGTTGCAAAATTGCTGGTTATCTGTGTCATCGTTCCCGAATTATCATACCAAAGCTGATGATCAACAAACTTGCCCTTTCCGGCAAATACCCCAACGGTAATCAGCGATAATGCTGATGACAGAACGATCAATTTTAATCTGTTCATAAAATGAAATTTTAAATGGTTTGAAAATTCCTACTCTGTTAAAGGTTTTCGGTTACCCCTTCCGCGTTAGTTAACATGTGCGGATGTATTGCGCAATAAATTTTTACCTTTTTCTTTTTTACTTGTATATAATAATGCGATAAGAGCGAACCAGGAAAGCAATAATCCATAAGCCATTTTCTGCATCCATGTAGGGTTATTCCATAAAGCATCATAAGGCCAAAACACATAACCGGTAAATACATACACACTCATCACCCACAGTATAAACAGCATTTCAACGAGGATCACCATAACCAATGCTATCTTCCTGCAACGGGAAATGATCAATAAAAAAGCGATAGCAATTTCAATAACAGGTACTGTATATTGAAGCACTGTTCCGAAGGTTCCGATTAATGGAGCATGTGTTATCCAGAAGCCATATACACCTGCATAGGCCATTTTTTGAACACCTTCATAAAAGAAATTCAGGGTCAGCACAAAACAAATGCATTCATATATCCATTTTTTTATTGTCATAAAAATTAAGTTTATACAACATGCTTTTATGAAGCGCAGACAATAAATATCCGTTGTGTTGTAATTCATCATTACTGAACACATTTTTACTCAATTGTTTTTATTTCTGAAATATTCTTTTTATTTTGGTAGTTCCAGCTACGGTTTACCGCCTTTTATCATTCCTCCTGTATATAGACTCTTATAAAAATGGAATTAGTACCATTCATAGCGTCACTTTTTCAAGCATTTTTTTAGTTCAGCGTCCGGTTGCATGTCCATAGTCATTTTTTAAAGCCTGCTATTGCCGGCTAACATCATGCTTATGGAGGAAATATTTAAATATACAGACTTTGAACTTTTCAGGCAACTGGCAATGCAGTCCGGACAGGCTGAGGCAGCATTTGCTGCTATTGGTGAAACATTTAAAAATGTAGTGGTGATGTACATCAAAAATTATATTCGTAACGATGAAGAATTAATTAAGGATGTATTTACTGAAACCATGATGGTTTTATGGATGCAACGGATGGAAGCAGCTCAAAAAGAAAAACCATTATCCTGGCTGCTTAAGATAGCTCATAATATAGCTGTTGATAAGATAAAGCTGCAAAAGAAATATTACACCGAACCATTAGAACAGCACTTTTCTTCGCTGGCAGACGATGATCATGCCGCCGGAGAAACAGAACGAAAAGCACTGGAAGCACTTTTCAGGAAAGCGATGGATAGGCTGCCTCCACAGGAGAGAAATGTATTGCTGCTAAGCAGGATAGAAGAATTGTCCAATAAAGAAATCGCTTTGCGTTACAAGGTATCCGTGCAAACCATAAAAAACCAGTTGAGCAGGGCGTTAAAAAAAATCAGGCGTTATATGAGGGATGCATTAAACAGCATTTTTATCTGAAGGCGTTTAAAATAATTACCATGATTCATCAAAAGGATTACGTTGAAGAACTGATTAAAAAATATATAGAGGGTACGCTAACAATGGCAGAGCTTATGCAATTAAAAGCCTGCTGGAAAATATATGATGAGGAAGAACTGCTTGATATGACTTCGGCAGTATTGTGTACCGTAAAGGATCATGTAACGGATGTACCGGATGATTGGGAACCCGATTTTGCAAAGATCATCAAAGAAGCGGATCGTAAACAACACCTGAAAAAAATACGGGCATACGGTAAACTTGCTGTAGCTGCATGTTTGTTACTACTACTCGTGATTGTTATTAATGATTACATCACCGAAAAATGGGAAGATCCCAATATTGTTGGTGGCTGTGGGGATAAGTCTTCCAGCAGTGAAATACCAACTTCGGCATTTGGCTGCACAGTACGTTGGGGCGATACTACAGGTATCAGCTTTGACAGCAGTACAACGGGAACTACTACACATATTGATAACTTCACTATCCATCAGGATCATGCTGGCGTGTTAAATATTACTCCAACTTTATCTGCTGATACGGGGAGAAATCATTTTGTGGAGGTGTTGACGGCAGTGCGCCAGCAATGCATCGTTAGGCTGGGCAGCGCCAGCATTCGCTTAAATGCAGGCTCTTCTCTGCGGATTCCGTTTATGGGTACAATTATGGATACCTGTTATGTACAGCTTATCGGAGAGGCGTATATAAAAATGCCGGGCAAAGAAAAGCCCGCAAGGATGATAGTGGAAACTTACAACAACCAGTTGCAAACCCTGAACGGAGATTTTACAATATCTGTTTTTCCGGGTTATACTAAAACCACGCTTATTAACGGCAGCATTTCATCATACAGTAAGGGAGGCATTTATCATAAATATCTGTTTTGCCCCGGAGATCAAACCCTTGTTAAAAGCTACTATACAACCGGAGATCAAATTGCGGACTCACTGTTATTTATAAGCAACACCGATATTGAAGAAGTATTGGTTTGGACAAAACCCACCCGCAAATATCATAATGCTTCGATGCGACAGTTTGTTATAGACATGAGCCGCTGGTGTGGTTTTGAAGTGGAGAACATTAATTGCATACCTGATCACCTGCGCATCAACACTGCTGTATGTTACCAAGCTTCGCGGCAACAGGTGTATGCTGAAATACGCAAAGTGGGGATCAATATATATGAAACGGGGAATAGGATAAGTTTTTGCAACCCGGTAAAACAAGATAGCACCTCTACAGCGCAAACCGCATTTATTCAAAAAGGTAAACAGACAACAACGTTTACGCACAGCATATCATTCTACATTGACCCCTGCGTATTCTACTAATGTAAATCTTCTTCAAATAATATTTTCTCATCACAATGCCCCTCTACTAACAAAAGGGGTTTGGGAAGGGGAAATATGATTCATCTGCTTTTGACGGTATAATATACCAGCATCTATTTCTTCCCCACCTCCTTTTCCAACCTCCTTGCTTCTTCTTTTAGCCGTAACGCTTTTTGTACCCGGTAAAAATTATCCAGGTATTCCTGTTCTTTCTGGAGCACATTTTCACGCAGGTCAGGGTTTACAGTATATACAGAATCTAACCTATCCAAATATTTTTGCAGCGGGTGGATAGCAGTATCCAGTTTCAGTGCCCGGTACTTGGTATCATTAGCTATAAAACCATCTAACTTTTGTCCGGTATAGAACCAGCCTGCACATACTATGCAAAGAATAACTGCCAGGAGTATTATTACCCAGATTATTTTTGGTATATGATGATGGTGCACTACTTCATGGATTGGTGCTGTGTTTAACTTACTGATTAATTTATCCATCTGCTGGTTAAGCGCTGATACTTTATGTTCAGCAATAGATTCTTGTTGGAGCTGTTCTTGTAAAGATTCAATGGCATTCACCAGTTGTTTTATTTCTGCATTATGCGCTATTTGCTTTTGTAATAATGTTTCAATCTCCTGAATTTTCTTATCCTGCTTTTCCATTTTGTTGATGGCTACTTCTACAAAAGCATTGCTGCTGTTTTCGGATTCACTATTCATAACTTATGTTTTTAAATTGGTTAATAGATTATAATTCCAGTCCGTGGTTTGGCTTACGTTGCTTTTTCTTTCTTTGTTCTTCCAGCAGTTCTTTCGGTAATGAGCCTTCTGCTCTTTCGGGGTCGGTCAACGCTTTCCATGTATCAGATACCGCTTTGTCCACTTCTTTTGCAATGCTGATTCCTGTTTGTTTATCCTGAAGTTTGTTTTCTTTTTGGTAAGCAGTTTCGATTTTGTCGATAGGTTTATGTTTGCTTTCCGTTTTAGTGTGTTGTAATATTTGCTTTTGCTGTAAAACGAGGGTCTTTTCAAGTGAGAGATAAGAGAACTTCCGGTCTATCTTACTTCCTTTAAAACTGTATTCTCCCATCTTAAAACTGATGCCCTGCTTCTCTTTTGTGTGACCTTTATACTTAAACTCCGTTTCAATACCACGGGTTTTAAGCCGGGTTTCCAGTTCTTCCATGCTTTTACTTTTAGGGAGTAGTTCTGCTATTGACATGTATATTTTATACCGGGCTGCTTCATATTCGTTCAGGGATTCCAGGTGAGTAAGTTTGAGGTTCTTCTCTCCAGCCTGTACCAACTGATGCTTTAATGTAAGTTCCTGCGCAATCTTCTTTCCCCTTAATCCGATCCAGCTATCCTTAATGGCTTTGCCATCATTACTCACCATATTGGCAACAATATGTAAATGAATATGGGCTTTGTCGCTGTGTTTACTGATAACATATTGTGTATTGGTAACAGCAAGTTTGTCTAAATATTCCTGCGCTATGGTTTTCATTTTTTCATCTGACAATATTTCTCCGGGATAAAAGCTGAGGATGGCATGCATACAAGCTCTTTTCTTTTCCGGGCGTAAGGATTGTTGTATCGCAAAATCTTCTGCCATAAGTTTAACATCATAGCCTCTTACCCCTTCTGCAACCAGCAGTTCTGCACCGGGCTTATCACTGATATACCTACAGGTATGGTAGAATGAGTTTGCTACCAGGTGTTTACTGATCATGGTTTTAATTTTTTCATGACCAGATCAAACTGCTTTCTGTACTCTTCAAAATAACGCATGGCTTCAAAGAGTCCTTCCTTGTTACATACTCTTGCTACCTGGTTAATATTGGTTGCCATACCGGCAAGCTGGCGAACAAGCTTCACCTCTTCTGTAGAAAGTCTTGCAGTGATCTTTGCTTTTATGGCTGCCTGCCTGATATAAACAGAAGGGTTAATACCTGCTGCTCCAGCTTTTTCTTTCAGGATAAAATACTCCTGTCTGCTAAATCTTACCGTAAGTTTTATATCCTTTCTTACTGTAAGTGTAGGTCTTCCACCTTTTGATTTGGGTATTTTCTTGTTCTCCATACTTCACATTTATCATGCTTCGTCCATTGTAATCTACCAGCATCAGGAGATGCTGTTTCCTTTTGCGACCAGCGGGAGTAAAAGGCGAGCGTGTTGCCGTGAGAGGGTTTTTGCCCGGCAACAACACCGCTCGCCTTACAAAACCCGTATTAGTCTCCCTGTATTCCGGGTGCTTGCTTTAGCGGTAGTTTTTGTTGTTTTAATATGTCAGCTTCTAAGGGATTCACTGTTAAATAAGTTGGGACTGTTGATACCATGTTTACGGATACTGTCTTTAAGGTCCATCCAAAGCCGGATATTATAGTCGGCGATTTCCATCAGGTCTGTTTCTGATAAACGGAAGGGATTGGAAACGGTGGAGATTGTTTTGGTTTGGGGTTTTTCTTTTTCTCTTACAGAATCACCTGTGGGTTTTGCTGTTGTAGTTGTGGATTTAATAATCTCTTGTTCCTGCTGCAAACAAGAAAAGATATTAGGCGCATAGCCTTCGCCGATTTCTAAACTTCTGCCAATAGCGATACTGTTACCAAATAATTTTACCTGCTTACCACTGGAGAGGTGCAATGTTCTTCTTTTAAATTCTGCCATAATGTTTGTTTTTAATGATTTTAAATATGCTTGTGGTTCGGGTTGAAAGAAAAGTTTAACCGGGATGATTTGAGGATAGTTGCAAAAGCTCTTCCAGATCCTTCCATAGAAAATACACCCTTGACCTGATCTTATAAGGTTTTAATTTTCCGTGCCTGATCCAATCGTATATCGTTGGCCTTGATACTTGCAGTATCTGGCATACCTCCCCGATCTTATAAAGCGGCTTATAGGTCATGCCGGGCGTTTGATAATCGGGAGGTGGCGTTGCTATCCTGCTTACTTTACTAAGCTCTTCTTTAATAATCTCCCTGATCTGTTCCCAGAACCGGAGCGGTTCATAGGGAAATAGCATTGGCGTCTGCGCCGATTCATACTTCACTTTGTCTTCCATTACTTTTCATTTTAGCACTGCAAAATGAAAAATCAGTACTCTTTTTTCAAGCTAACTATAGATAATCTTACAGGAGTTAACCGGCTATACATATTAAAAGCTTGATTTTTGGATTTTGCTGTTAATTTGCCGCTTTGAAAGGATTAAATATTCAATGAAGGAAATGGAAGCACTTGCTTTTACGGATAAGAACACAACACCTGACGAAGAACAGGTTGCAAAAGCGCTGGGAGATAACAGGTTTTTGCTGGAGGAGTTTTTATCAGAAGCCGGTATTGAGCAAAAGGTATGGAAGTTTTATGGCGCTACCAGCGGGTGGACAATGCAGTGCAAAAGAAGTAATAAAAGTCTCTGTTATATACAGATTGCAGATAAATGTTTTTACGTAACTATAGTACTCAGCCGCCAGGCAAAGATTAAAGCGCTGGAAGAAATCGCTGATGAAAACTTACAACAGGCAATACTTCAGGCAAAGGATTACCAGGAAGGAACAAGTGTAAGACTATTGGTAAAAGAAAAAAAAGATATCTCAGCTATAATGGAACTGCTTGCTATAAAAACCCAACCTATAACCTAAAGCTCATTAATCCATCTTCGAAAAACATTTTGTTTCCAGTTCTTGTAGGATAGGAACTGCTTTTTCAAAATGTAATGCTTCAAAAAACTGGTAGGCTTCCGCAAATCGGTTTTCTAATTCTGTTCTAGCCCTGCCTTTCAGTTGATTTCTTTTGCGGGAACTTCCGAAAAAAAACTCCATCGAAGTTTTTAGGCTGCGGGGGTCAACACCAAATAGTTGATTAAGCAGTCCGGTATAATCATCAAAATGTTTTACAGCATTTATACCCGAAGTTTTATCCAGCACATACCATATCAACACTAAAGTTGGATTAGGGAGTTGTGTTTTTCGGCATTTTTCCAGTTCGGTAGAATGCTGTTCCAATTGTTTTTGTTGCACTTTATAGAGTTCTGGTAGAAATATTGCCGTGAACTGTGGGGTATAAAATGACAATATTAAAATCGGAAAAGCGATCAGTGAAGAGATTGTAATGGCTGCTGGATGGATAGAACAACTCCGGACAAATAATGCCAAACCCAGCAATCCTAACAAACTTATCGCGGTAAAATGCAGGGGTACTCTTCTGAACCAATACCGTGAGATTAAAATCCATCGGGAGGAATGGTTATTGTGTTCTTTACAATGAGCGGGAATAATTACTACGTTGCAGTCGAATAGCAGCAAAGAAAATACTTTCAGCATCAAATCTTTCATCACATTTCTTTTGATGAAGTTACAACTTAATATCGGTAAAAAGGTCAGCGAAGCAACTTTTCATACTATCATTTAATAAGCTCCATGTCATTTCTCTCCATCCACAACTCTTTTATTTTTAGTGCGGCCTCTTCAGGCGATATCCTCACATACTTATAAAAATCCTTTGTCCTTTTGTGTCCACTTATTTTCATGATCAACTCCACGGGAGTCCCGGCTAAAAATTCATTTGTGCAAAATGAACGCCTTGCAGTGTGAGAGGTAATCCATTCAAATTTTGGTTTAGTAACTACAATAGTTTGGTTTCCTTTTTTAAAAGAAAATTTAATAGCATTAGCAATACCTGCTAATTTGCCAATAGTCTTAATATGGCGGTTAAATTCTGGATTGCTGAGTTCTGGAATCCTATTTTTAAATTGCCGGGTAAAAATCATCTTTGCTTCTTTGCGCAATGGAATAATTACCCAGTGATCAGATTTCTCTTGCTTTTTGTGTAGCATGTCCTTTTGAAGATCTTCTGGTTTCAAAGAAGAAAAATCGGAAAAGCGTAATCCTGTAAGACAAGCTAATACGAATAGATCACGATATTCAATTAAATGAGGGTACTTAGAAAGATCAACTTCATATATTCTTGCAATTTCTTCATGTGAGAGATAGATAGCATCTGAATCCTCCTCGGGGATTTTATAATCTGAAAGATCAATTGGAGCAATGATTTTTCTTTTGATGCGATCTTTGATGAAGCCTCGCAGATGTTTAATTGTTTTTCCAATAGTATTGAGGCGTATACCTGTGAAAATTTCCTTTCGCCGTAGGTGAACATGTTCAAATGTGAGATAGTCAACAAAATCTTCGTAGAAACTGAAATCCAAACTTGCAAATGTTATTGGAACTTTTCTATATTTTTCAAATGCTTTCAAATGTGCTTTCACATTATTGTAAACTGTTAGAGTCGCCTTGCTTACTTTACGGCATTTGCTCCGTATATAGTCGTCAAACTGGTAGTAAATATCCTCTTTGTCTTTCTCTTTCTTCGTTGTTTCAATTTTTTGCTCCCTCACAATATTTTCAAATGAAGCGGAGTCAAGCGAAATTGAAAAATGTTGCTTTATGTACGTTGCGATATCTTTTATATTGTTTTTTGAAGCATAGAGAATCATATCCTCCACTAATCTTTTAAATCTGAATAGTTCATTGTTCATCACTTCGTAATCTCCAATCGCCGGGGGCAGGAGATTAGAAATAATTCCTTTTTTTTGATTCCAATATTGAGCTGGAATTTTTATACCGGTGAATAAAATTGGTTTCTGTTTTTGGTTGAAACAATAACGAATGAAGATAGAAGAAGTGCCATCGGCATGTACCCTGTTGGTACGGCAAATAATTTTAACCGGAAATCGCATAGCTAACAATTTGTGAACTGGACTCGACAAAACTTGGGTCTACTTCCAGGTCTACTTTTTTAAATTGTTAAGCTGATATAAAGATAAATCGTACTGCGTTGAAATTGTGTTATAAGAAAATGAAAATCAACTCCTTAAAAGTAAAGATGTGTAAAAATAAAAAAGGATCATCATTACTGATAATCCTCTTAGGCGGACCGGACGGGACTCGAACCCGCGACCTCTGCCGTGACAGGGCAGCATTCTAACCAACTGAACTACCGATCCTTACCAACTCCGCATTGCTGCTTCGTTTTTGGGACGGCAAAGATAGGATTTTTGGGTTCCCTTCAAAAAGTTTTTTTAAAAGATTTAAGGCGGATTTTCAAACCCGCTTTATAAGTACTTATTAACAAGGCAGCATATATTATCTTTGACTATTAAATTGTTACGCATGCTTAAAGTTGGTATCCTGGGTGCAGGGCATCTCGGCAAATTCCATATTAATAACTGGCTGAAAATAAAAGACGCGGAACTGGTTGGCTTTTTTGACCCTAATGATGAAACAGCTAAAGCTGTAACCGCACAATATGGACTGAAGCGGTTTGAAACGGCAGACGACCTGATTGACGCTTCAGACGCCGTTGATATTATTGCGCCTACCAACTTTCATTACGATTTATGCGAAAAAGCAATCAAAAAAAGCAGGCATGTTTTTGTAGAAAAACCGCTTGCTGATACCATGGAACAGGCGCATCGTATTGTGAAACTGGCTAAAGAGGCAAACATTAAAATGCAGGTGGGGCACGTGGAACGGTTTAACCCTGCTTTCCTTGCGCTTAAAGGATATAGCCTTGCTCCAATGTTTATTGAAGTGCACAGGCTTGCACAGTTTAATCCGCGGGGCACTGAAGTGAGCGTGATACTGGATTTAATGATACATGATATAGATATCGTGCTGAGCATTGTAAAAAGCGGCGTGAAAAATATATCGGCAAGCGGTGTGGTGGTTATGACGGAAACACCGGATATGGCGAACGTGCGCATCGAATTTAATAATGGCTGTGTGGCAAATCTTACCTCTTCAAGAATATCAATGAAGAAAATGAGGAAGATGCGTTTATTTCAGAAAGATGCATATATCGGTATAGATTTCCTGGATAAGAAAACAGAGATCATCAAACTGAAGGACGAGAACGATAAAGACGCTTTTACTTTTGACATTGAAACGCCTTCGGGCACAAAAGAAATAGCCATAGCAAACCCGGTTGTGCCTGATGCAAATGCTATCCTGCTTGAGCTGGAAGCATTCGCCCTGGCAATTAAAAACAATACCCCTACACCTGTTTCTGAAGTTGACGGATTACTGGCAATGGATATTGCGCACCAGATATTGCAGAAAATTCAGTCGGCCAATTACGTGGTGAGGTAATAAACCAGTTCCCTGTTAAATGAAGAACCAACATAAAATACCAATAGCGTGGTATGTTATCAGCGATTATACTGCTGCTGCCGCGGCATGGGTGATCGCGTTCTTCATCCGGAAAAAACTTTCCGGCATTTCCATGAACATTGTTCCCGAATTATCTAATAATAATACCTTTCTTTTAAGCATTTTTATCATTCCAATCGGGTGGTTAATATTGTTTTTAATGGCAGGAAGTTACCACAGGTCGCTGTATGTAAGATCCAGAACAGCTGAATTTACAGTTACCTTGCTATGCACCCTGCTGGGCTCACTTATATTATTCTTTATGCTGGTGCTGGATGATAAGCAGGTAAATTATCCCTACTATTCCAAAGCGTTTGTTACGCTCTTTCTTAGCCATTTTGCACTGATATGGACAGGAAGAAATATTATTTTAAACCGTGCAAGAAAGCAGCTCATCAGGGAAAAAGTATGGTTTGATACTATTATCATTGGTAATAATGCAACAGCCCTTAAAGTATTCCAGGACATAAAAAAGAACCAGCATTTACTTGGCTATAAATTTTCAGGCTTTATTGACAAAAGCATTTCTAAAAACGGGCTTAACAAGCACATGACCTTTTTGGGCACCGTAGATAAGTTGGAAAATATTCTTGAAGCAAATAAAACCGACACCGTAATTGTAGCCATGGAATCTGTTTCTCAAACAGAGATAACGGACATTATTAACCGCATCAGCGAAAAAGATATTGATATAAAAGTTGCGCCGAGCCAACTGGATATACTGGCAGGAGCCGTAAGAACAACCAATATACTCGATGCTCCATTGATTGATATCAGAAAAGGATTGATTCCTGAATGGCAACAGCATTTAAAACGACTGATTGATATTACGGGCGCTGTCTTCGCGCTTATCATTTTATCGCCCTTATTAATATATACCGCTATCCGCGTAAAGCTTTCCTCGCCGGGCACCATATTTTACGCGCAGGAAAGAATAGGTTATAAGGGAAAACCGTTTCGTATGTATAAATTCCGTTCAATGTTTGCTGATGCGGAAAAAAACGGGCCGGCACTTTCATCACATGGCGATACAAGGATAACACCCTGGGGAAAGATCATGCGCAAATGGCGTATTGATGAACTACCGCAGTTCTGGAATGTATTAAAAGATGAGATGAGCCTTGTTGGCCCAAGACCTGAAAGAAAATTTTATATCGACAGGATTAATGAGCAAACGCCGTATTTTAAATATTTGCTTAAAGTAAAGCCGGGCATTACAAGCATGGGCATGATAAAGTTTGGATATGCCGAGAATGTAGACCAGATGGTGCAGCGTATGCAATATGATCTGATATATATTGAAAATATTTCTTTAGCGCTTGATTTTAATATCATGCTGCATACGTTAAGAATAATTTTGAAAGGAAAAGGAAAATAAGTTTTTTAAATGTCTGTGATATATCAAATACAAAGAGTGCATTTCTGGTTTTCGCGAATTGGGCAATCATATGCAGATGCTTCTCCCGACCTTCGGTTGGGACGGCATGACAGCAGCGGTGCGTTGTTCAGCATTGATACAAATGCCTGGCAATAGTAACATAGTTCGGCATTGCACCCTTGTCACCCCGAGGCACAAGGGGTCTGCTGTAGCAGTAGCACCTGTATGCGAAAATTTGAAATGCGCCAAATACAAATCATTTCTATTGAAAAATATATGCTCCATATTGTTACTTTCATTTTTATTTGTTCAATCTTTTGGACAAAATAATTACTGGCAGCAAAAGGTTGATTATAACATTACGGTTACGCTCAACGATGCTGATCATACCCTTGATGGATTTATTAAAATAAACTACAGCAATCAATCGCCGGACACGTTAACCTATATCTGGTTTCATGTATGGCCAAATGCTTATAAAAACGACAAGACTGCTTTCAGCGAACAGTTACTGGAAAACGGCAACACTACTTTTTATTTTTCAAAACAGGAAGAACGGGGATATATCAATCAACTCGATTTCAGGGTAAATGATATACATGCGGAAATACAGGATCACCCTAATGATATTGATATTATAAAGCTGGTATTACCTGCTCCCCTGCCTCCGGGTGAAAGTATACTCATTACAACCCCTTTTCATGTTAAGCTGCCTTATAATTTTTCAAGAAGCGGGCATATAGGTCAATCTTACCAAATTGCACAATGGTATCCCAGGCCGGCGGTATATGATAGTAAGGGATGGCATCCTATGCCTTATCTTGACCAGGGTGAATTTTACAATGAGTTTGGAAATTACGATGTAATGATTACACTGCCCGCAAATTATGCAGTTGCTGCCACAGGTGTATTGCAGGATGATAAAGAAAAAGAATGGCTGAGATCAAGAGCCGCATTTTCATGGAAAGAAACAAAATACAGGAAGAAAATAAAAAAAGGCAGTTATAAAATAATTCGTGAATTATTCCCTGCATCGGCTGCTGAAAACAAAACATTGCATTACAAGCAGGATAGCGTAGTTGATTTTGCATGGTTTGCAGATAAACGCTTTGTGGTGGACTACGACACCTGCACATTATCTTCAGGAAAAGTGATAGATGTATATGCTTTTTACACAGCTAAATCAAAAGCGCTTTGGGGCAACAGCCTCTCAGAAATAAAGAAAGCTGTCCGGAATTATTCAGGCGCTGTTGGTGAATATCCTTATACCAATGTATCAATAGTAGAAACAGAAAGCAGGAATATTGGCGGCATGGAATATCCTGCGGTTGCTGCCATTGCTGTAAAAACAAAAGATCAGCTGCAGGAAGTAATATCGCATGAGGTTGGCCATAACTGGTTTTACGGAATTTTAGCAAGCAATGAAAGAGATCACCCCTGGATGGATGAAGGAATGAATACCTTTTACGATTACAGGTTTAATAATGCTTCTGCTAAAAAATTCTCTTCGCAGCATTTGGTGAAGCTCGCTTTTGAAACAATGGTTTCCGCCAATAAAGATCAGCCCGTCGGGCTTTCTGCTCCTGAGTATAGCTACCTGAATTACGGGCTGTCGGTTTACTATAAAACTGCCGCCTGGATAAAGTTGCTTGAATCGAAAACAGGCACAGCGCAATTTGACGCGTTGATGAAAGCATATTATGAGCAATGGAAATTCAAACACCCCTATCCTGGAGATTTTAGAAATATAGTAACTCAATATACCAATATCGCAACCGATAGTATGTTTAACCTGCTTGATGCAAAGGGTAGTGTAGCGCCGGGGCAAAAAAGAAAATTTAAGCTAACATTTTTGGGTAAGCCGGATGCGGAAAAACAATATAATTATATCAGTCTTACACCTGCAGTTGGCTTTAACCAGTATGATAAATTTATGATTGGTGGCATTATACATAATTACACGATTCCCTTCAGAAATTTTCAATTTGCCGCTGTGCCATTATATGCAACAGGCAGTAAAAAATTAAACGGTATAGGCCGTGCAACATATAGCTGGTATACCAATAACAATATATTTGAAAAGATCGAAGCCGGCATAAGCGGCGCTAAATTTTCGGAAGACGCGTATACTGATTCTGCAGGCAAGACCACTCACCTGGGGTTTAAAAAAATTACCCCCCAGGTAAGATTGGTTTTCCGTAATAACAATGCACGCAGCCTGGCAAAAAGATACATACAGTTTAAGCTGCATTATATCAACCGGGATGAATTAAACTTTTCCTGGGATTCCATTGGCATGAAAAATACATATGCCTTATCCGGCAAAACAACCACGATAGGGCAGCTAAGATATGTTACGGAAAACAGCCGGGCATTGTATCCCTACAAATGGGAGTTGCAGCTTGATATGACGAAAGATTTTGGACGCATTGCATATACGGGAAATTACTTTTTCAACTTTCCCAATAAGGGCGGGCTGAACATGAGATGGTTTGCAGGCAGGTTTTTTTACCTGGGTGATAAAACAAACAGCAAACGCTTTGCTGCAGATGCATATCACCTGAACATGAGCACACCAAAAGGTTATGAAGATTATACCTACAGCAATTATTTTTTGGGCAGGAATGAATTTGAAGGTTTTTTCTCTCAGCAGGTAATGATGAGAGACGGAGGCTTTAAAGTTAGAACGGATTTGCTGAGCGACAAAATGGGCAAAACAGATGACTGGCTGGGCGCATTGAACTTTACCGCTGCAATACATCCAAAGTTTCCTGTGAAGATATTTGCTGACCTCGGCACTTACAGCGATGCCTGGAAAACAAGCGATGCTTCGCGTTTGCTGTTTGATGCAGGCTTGCAGGTTTCGCTGTTAAAAGATATCGTGAATATATATGTGCCGGTAATCTATAGTAAGGTATACCGCGATTACTTTCGTTCTTACCCGGGAAACAATTTCTGGCAACGAATATCATTTAGTATAGATATACAGCATATCAGTTTTAAAAAATTTTATCCCGCTATTCCATTTTAATATTGCGTATTAATGAGTAAAATCAGGTATATACAACATGCAGCAATAGATAAAGCGAAATGGAATAGTTGCATATCCAACGCAGACAATAGCCTTGTTTACGGTTACACATGGTGGTTAGATAATATTTCTCCCGGCTGGCATGCGTTGGTATTAAACGATTATGATGCAGTGATGCCTTTAACCTGGCGCAAAAAGTACGGCATATACTATTTGTATCAACCGTTTTGCACTGCAATGCTGGGCGTATTTCATAAACCGGGCATAAAAGTAAAAGCAGACGACTTTCTTGATGCGATACCCGCAAAATTCAGGTATTGGGATATAGACATGAATGAGCAGAATGTTTTGGAAAACAAATCTGTTACTACTTATACCCGCATTAATCAGTTACTCCACCTTAGCGGCAAGTACCATGACGTACAAAAATCGTATAGCCGTCTTGCAAAACGAAAGCTATCCAAAGCAACAGAAAATGGTATAATGCTTAAGCAATCCGTTTCTCCCAAAATAATTGTTGAACTTTATAAAAATGAGTATTATCGGCAACACAGGAATACACAGGATGACTATATC
Source organism: Terrimonas sp. (assembly GCF_003075435.1). Classification (GTDB taxonomy): domain Bacteria; phylum Bacteroidota; class Bacteroidia; order Chitinophagales; family Chitinophagaceae; genus Agriterribacter. The sequence continues at coordinate 27,268 of NZ_QCZJ01000030.1, forward strand.
GCATTAATCAATTGCTGTGAAACTGCGATGCATAAAGGAATGGCCGAAACATATATCGCTACATTTCCGGATGGTGAAGTCGTGGCTTTTTACATTGTACTGAAAGATAAAAGCTTCGTGTACTCCTTACTGGGTGGCAGCACTGCCAAAGGTAAGGATGCAGGCGCATTTTATTTTTTAACGGATGCTGCTATTAAAGATCATTGCACTTCGGGAAAAACATTCCGCTTTGAAGGATCGGATATTGAGGGCATTGCCTTTTTTAACGGGCAGTTTGGAGCTGAGTCAATAACGTATCTTCATTTGCAGCAAAACAGGCTGCCTGTGTTTTTGAAATACTTAAAAAAATAACCGTTTCATGAACCATAAAGACTTTTCATATATCGTTGTTGGAAGCGGGTTATTTGGTGCTGTAATTGCAGAAAGGATAGCCTCTCAGCTTCAGCAAAAGGTTTTAGTAATAGAAAAAAGGGATCACATCGGAGGAAATTGTCATTCAGCCATTGATGAGGAAACCGGCATAGAATATCACACTTACGGAACCCATATTTTCCATACAGGCGAGGAGAAAGTATGGCAGTATATAAACCGGTTTTCTTCTTTTAATACATACCGGCACCAGGTACTTAGCTGTTATAAAAATAAAATATACCAGTTACCTATTAATCTCGAAACAATTAACAGCTATTATAATCTTAATTTAAAGCCTTTTGAAGTTGATGCATTTTTGGAAAAGATTACAAAAGGCGAGAAAAGCAATCCTGTAAACTTTGAAGAAAAAGCGATAAGCTCTATTGGACGGGAATTATATGAAGCGTTTGTAAGAGGATATACTGTTAAACAATGGCAAATAGATCCTAAAGCATTACCGGCAGAGATTTTCTCCAGGCTGCCGGTTCGCAAAAACTATAATGAGAATTATTATTTTGATGAATGGCAGGGCATTCCGCTGAATGGATATACTCACATATTTAACAACCTGCTTGGTCATCCAAATATATCTGTGCTTTTAAATACAGATTTTTTTTCTATAAAAGATACATTTGATAAAGACGTTACAATTATATACAGTGGTCCTATTGATCGCTACTTTGATTATAAATTCGGGACACTTTCCTGGAGAACATTGCATTTTGAACGAAAAGTTTTTCCTGTAAAAGATTATCAGGGGAATGCAGTTATTAACTATCCTGAAGAAGGAATTCCTTATACACGAATTCACGAACCTGTTCATCTCCACCCGGAGAGAAAATACAATACAGATAAAACTGTCGTTTTTGAAGAATATTCTCTGCCTGATAATGGAGCCAATCCCTACTACCCCATCCTGACAGAGGAAAATATTAAAAAGCTCAGACAGTATAAAGAATATGCGGCCGGTTTTAAAAATTTATTTATCTGCGGACGACTTGGAGAATACAAATATTATGATATGGATAAAACGATAAGTAATGCCTTGAATTTATTTGAAACAAGAATAAAAGAAGCCAAACGCAACCAATGAGCGAATTGAGCGTAGTAATACCGGTTTATAATGAAGAAGCATTTATTCCAATGCTGATACATGATTGGGTTGATGCTTTTAATGCATTACATATTACTTATACCCTCATTTGCATAAATGATGGCTCGAAAGATAATACGGCCGTTATTTTAAATGAGTTTGCCTCCTCGAATAAGAATATTCTGGTAATAGAACAAAACAATACAGGACACGGGCCGGCTATCATGCGTGGTTATAAAAAAGCGCTGCAATCAGAATGGGTATTCCAGGTTGACGGAGACCATCAGTATAGCGCCAAAACTTTTGCAAAATTTTGGAACAACCGGAAAGATTACGATTTATTAATTGGTGAACGTATGTACAAAAACGAAAGTGTCTTTAGAAAAATCGTCAGCGCTGTTGCACGCTTTTCCGTTTTAATAGTATGCGGCACTTCACTTAAAGATGTAAATTGCCCATATCGCTTAATAAGGGCTTCCGTTTTGGAAAAGGCTATCGCGGCTATTCCGTCAAAAAGTTTTGCGCCAAACTTAATGATGAGCATTTTTTTTCTTGTAAAAAAAGGGAAAATATATGTAGCTCCTATTCCACGTTCAGACATACCGTCTAAGAGAAGCGGCTTAAACAAATATATGCTGAAAGGAGCTGTTAAATCTTTCTACCAAATGGTGAATTTTCGTTTGAAGTTATGAACAGGCAAAATATTTTCATAGTTATTGTTGCAAGTATATTGTTGAGTTTTCTGCATTGCCCCTTATTCGAAATTTTTTTTGATGATAAAGAAATATTCAAATATACAGGGCTGGTTATGCTCAAAGGAGGAGTTCCTTACAGGGATTTTTTTGATCACAAGCCGCCACTGATATATGTGTTGAACTACTTCGGACTCCTGATGGGCACATGGGGATTATGGATCATTGATAGCTTACTTGTATTGTCTGCATCCCTTTTTTTTCTTCACAGATGTATTCAATATAAGGTACGGATTCCCTGGATTTTGCCTGTTCTTTTCAATCTGTTATTGCGTAATCATGCTGTTTCCGTTGGCATAGGAATGACCAGAGAATATACTGCCATCTTCCTTCTTTTTCTTTTTTGCATTATACTGGGCAAAAATGAAAAACGGTTTTTATGGATGGGTCTGCTGACGGCACTGATATTTTTTATGCAGCAGGACCAGGTTTTAATAGCAATTCCTTTTATCCTATATACTTTTTTAATTAGCTTACCCGAAAAAAGGCTTGTCAAACAAGCCCTTATGTTCACCGGTGGATTCATGCTGATTTCCGTAATAATTTTGGGCTACTTTGCTTATAACCAATCCCTGAATTACTTTTGGAAGGATGCTTTTCTTTTTAATTTTCAATGGTATAATAAGCACTACCCGGTTTTCACGAATCTTAAAGCTATACGCAACAGGCTGCATGATACTGCCTATGAAATGCCTTTCTATATGAGTTTTGTCACTGCCGCGTTTACCCTTGTATATTATAGCCGGAAAAGAATTTTACTGTTAACCTGCATCATTATGCTGATCGCTTCGTTTACAGCAGCCCTTGTGTCAGGCAAAATGGTTGATGGGTTAAATGTGTCATATTATTTCTTACCCTTGTCTACCTCAATTCCAATTGTATTATTTGCGCTGTTTAATGATAATGAAGGATTAAGACTGAACGAAAAAAAACCTCAGCTTATTTTTAGCGCAATGGTTTTTATAATGCCTCTGCTGAGCATGTTTCAATATGCAACCAACCTTTTGAATGAGAAAGAGGCCTTTTATAAACCATCAGCAGCGTATCAATATCTGCAGAAGCAACAATTAAAAGACTATGATTTATATGTTGCATTTAACTCTAATAATGATTACCTGTATAATGAATTCAGCATTTTAGCACCTTCAAAATGGATATATCATTTTTTCTGGGTATGGTTTGATAAATGGGATGCAGACCGGAGTATTTTTAGATCCATCATAAATGAATTACAGCTTCATAAAACAAAATATATTCTTGATAGCTCTGACGGAGATATTATTTTCAAGGACCCGGAAATATATAATGAGTGGAAACACTTTCTGATCGCTCATTATGAAAAGATTGAGTTACCAGGCATACAGACCAAGAACAGTATTTTATGGAAGCGTAAAGACTAACCTTTGTTGACCAGGTGTTCCGCTATGATTAAATCCGCCGGAACGGTGATCTTAATATTTTCTTTCTCCCCTTCAATAAGAAAGACTTCTTGTCCTGCGGCTTCCACTACAGTGGCTTCATCAGTAAAAGCATTATTATATTCCTGTTCAAACGCAGGCAATATAATTTCACTGCGAAATGTTTGCGGCGTTTGAATGGCTTTCAGCAAATTGCGGTCAATTACCTTCGTTGTATCGCCATCAATCATGCGTACACTATCGGTTATTGATATTGCCGGTATGGCGCTTCCCTTGCTTAAAGCCTGCTCGTAACAGCAATGAATAAGCGATTCAGATACCAGGCACCTTACGGCATCATGTACAAACACAACCGCTCCTTCTTTTACCTGTTTTAATCCATTTTTTACGGAATGAAAACGCGTTTCACCGCCGGGAATGACGGATATTTTTGAAGCAGCAGGCAATGATTTAATAAGCGCTTTCGCCTGCTCAATAAATGAAGGATGAATAACCAGGATAATCTCAATATCAAAAAAAGCCTCGAGAAATTTCTCAATGCTGTGAAGCAATACAGGCTTTCCTGCAAGTACCAGGAATTGCTTGGGCACAGTACAGCCCATTCTTGTACCGCTACCACCTGCTACCAGCACAGCATATTTCTTCATGGTTGTTTTTGCGGCAAATTAATTATAAGTAGTGAAAGAAGACCATCTGCCGTCTTCCAAAAGGGAAGGACGCCTACTCACAGCCCTCGTTTTTAAGAGAGTAGTTACTGAATACAATCTCTATGCAACTTTGGAGTCTTCGTGTTTATGATTCAGCTATTTCCACATTCTCACATACCCTTTCATTTTCATCCCGCAGTTGCGGGATCAAATTATCAAGCCGGCAGCCCTATTGCGCCATTGTCCGGCACCGGTCTTTTTTCCGGAACCATTTTCGGTTTTTTCTTTCTTCTTCCCCGCCAAACCAAAAAGCCTGTCACCGGCAGACTGGCACATATAAGCGAACCCAGGAATGCCAATACCTTACCTGTTATGCCCAGCACCGCTCCAACATGTATATCATAATTCATGCGGGCTATTTTGTCGGCTAAACCCGCCTCTTTAAAACTACCGGCATATACGCCTGTTGCAGGCAATTCCTCCAGTGTATACTGATCGTAATGATAATAATCCGCATTATAATAGGTGCCGGGGCGGTGATTTACAAAACCCTCAATAGCATCGGTGTGTGTAGCAGGGTAGTATACGCCAAAGCTTTCCCCGGGTTTTGCTTTATCAGACATTAATGTATATACATAGTCGCCCGGATTTGCTTTTAATGATGCAATGGCAGTGGTATCAGATACCGGGTGCTCATGCGGAGGCAATGTTTTACCTGCAGACGTTACAAAATATACTGATTTCGCAAACCATTCAAACCCCCATACAAGACCGGTAAGCGCAATAAAAATACAAACCCATGTCATATAGAACCCAAGCACATTATGCAGATCATAATTTACTCTTCTCCATTTTGCATTGAATTTAACAGAAAACCGTTGCTTACGCGCCGCTTTATTTTTAGGCCACCAGAGTATCAGGCCGGTGATCATCATTATTACAAAAATCAAAGTAGCGGAGGCAACTATAGGCTGGCCTATCTGCGGTGGAAGCCAGAGATAAAAATGCCCGTCCAATATTATCCTGAAAAAATCCTTCCGCATATTTTTTGCTTTCAGCACTTCAGCAGTATAGGGATTTACATACACTATTTTATAATTTTCTTCTTCATCCCAATAAGATACTACTGCTGATTTATTGCTTGCCGGATATTCTATACCCGCGGCTTTTTTACCATCGAAATATTTTTCTGCTACTGCCTTTAATTGAGAAGGAGGCAAATATGGAGTGCCCTGTTCCTGTACGTAAAGATAAGGTTCCGTTATACTTCGTATCTCCTGCTCAAATGCAAGTATGCAACCCGTAATGCCAAGAAACAATACTATGACGCCGGAACTTAGCCCCAGCCATAAATGCAACCATCCCGTAATGAGTTTAACGGCAGATTTGCCATTAGTCTTTTTGTTTTTGCCAGACTGGTCTGCTTTTTTATTAAACATAGCTGCACTTAATTCAGTGGAACTTGCAAGATATGTGATAAAAAACAGGGTGATTTACGAAATGCGGAAACTGATGCCGGCTTTCGTATGAAACCATATCCGCAACAGAGAATGGAACATGGATATAGCGGGATATTCACGGAATGAATCCGTGGTAATCAGTGTCATCGGTGTATTCAGTGTGCTATTCCCCAAAACTGATTTCTAACAGCTGCCTACATCTTACAGCAATGTAGTTATGGAGGCTTTTTCTAATACACTTCTTTTTGAACCTGAATCCTCTTTCTTCCATTTGATCAACCGTATCGCTCCATTATCTATTTCAATACCGGTGATATCCCCATCGCTGAAACAACAGCAGCCGGTATTAAAATAAGTTGGCTTAAGGTGAAGATAGTCTTCAGACACATGATCGTATTCCTGCCGGCGGAAAGCAATTTCTTCCTGCAGTTTGGCTATAGCCCGGGTATCATTCTGCTGACGGGCAATCAGTAAAAGCTTATACAGGCGTTCAAGATGTGTCATTGATTCAAAAACAGGCTGATGGGTATGACCGGTAACCAACAGCAGATTCTCCTGCTGCGAGCTCCATTCGTACATAAACTGGTTATGTTCGGTTTTAAGTATATCGTTAAAAGCCGGTGTATTGATATTGAGCTCAAGATATGATTGCAGCGGGGCCCAGACCTTTGCAACAAACCAGGCGCTGAATTTATTACCGTCACTTTGCCCATCGCCCTGGTGGCCGTGGGTTAAAAGTATGTCAATAGATTTCCTTTCTTTCCTGTGCTGCAACAACACACCTTCATAAATTTTCACTTTTTGGCCATAGGTAGCCAAAAGCTGTGCGCCTGCAAAAGGGTCATTGTTCCAAAAAATATCGTGATTACCAAATACTTTAATCAGTGCATTGCGGTTTAAAAATTTTTTTTCAGCGTCAAATGAGGGATGATTATGTTTTTGAACAGTAAACAAATTGAATTTCCATAACTCCTCGCTGTCGCCTAACATAATCAGCGAGTAGCCTTCCCTGTTATAATAATCAAGCGCAGCAAGGTAATTCTGTTCGGCAGGCGCAAAATCATCAGAACGTTTTTTATTGCCTTTATGCAGGTCTGAAAAGATAATGATCTTTTGATGAGCCCTTTCAATATTGATGATCAGTCCTTTTTTGCCAGGCTTCTTTTGTATATGTTGGTAAAGTTTAGATAGCGCCTCATGCACCCGCTGTTTATCGGGTTTAGAAGAATACTTATTAGCCAGCTTAAGCACCGGTTTTGTGAGTATGCGTTGTAAAAGTTTACGTATGCCCATTTTAAAAAAGGCAATACTACAAATTTTACCTGACCTCAAACATTTCTTCCCATCTTGTTGTAAATCTCGGACTGCGCAACTCCTGTCGCATTTTCCAGTCTCTCTTAGTACCCGATGCAGCAAACTTCAGTATGTCGCCCCGCATGCTGAAATTGATGTTATCCATCATATCCATCAAAAACCTTCCTTTATTTTTTGATTCAGGAACAAATAAATTACCCTGTATACATTTATCATCTTCTAAACCACTCAGCATTACGCCGGCCTTTTTATAAAACCTCCCTTCTTCATAAATTTTTTCAACCAGTTGCACCGCCGGCTTTATCAGTTCGTTGGTAACAGATGTGGCGGTTGGTAAAGTAGTTCTTGTGCTGATAATGGGGCCGTGATGAAAGTCAACCGCACGATCTTCTTCTTTAGGTACAATAAATATACTGATGGTCCGTGCAGAACAGCGCTGCCTGCGCAACTTTTGCGCCGCAAGTGAAGCATAGGTGGCAATAGCTTCTTTTATGGAAAGTATGTCGTTAACCGGGAAACCGAACATGCGTGTGGTGGCGATCATTTTTTTTGTATCCAGTTGCTCCTGCATGTCTATGCAGGATTCTCCTCTTAATTCCTTAACAAGTCTTGCTCCCACTACTCCCCCTAATTGTTTGTTAGCCCATTGTTCAGACATATTTCTCAGCTCCCAGGCGCTTGTTATGCCCATGTTGATCAGCTTGTCTGCATACGATCTTCCAACACCCCATATATTATTTACCCGCATAGATCGTAAAGCAATACGCTGTTCTTCCGGCGTAACCATGGCTGTTACACAGCGGGTCAACTGCTTATTTTTCTTGGCAAGATAATTGGCAGCCTTTGCCAGTGTTTTGGTTGGCGCTATGCCTACAGACACTGATATGCCCGTCCATTGCTCAACAATCTCCCGTATATATAAACCATAGTTTGCCGCAGCTTCCTGCGTCATATCGGGCAGGTTAACAAAGGCTTCGTCAACAGAATATACTTCCACATTATCTTTTCCTGCAAGCATGCGCAGGGTTTCCATTACCCGCCAGCTCAGGTCGCCGTATAAGGTGTAGTTGGAGGAGAAAACAGCAATATCATGTTTTGCTATTAAATCCTTTGCCTGGAAATAAGGGATTGCCATCTCAACGCCGGCCTGTTTGGCTTCATCACTGCGCGAAACAATACAGCCGTCATTATTACTGAGCACCACCACAGGCTTTGTTTTAAGTTCAGGTTTAAATAATCTTTCACAGGAACAGTAAAAGCTGTTGCAATCTACAATAGCTTTAAGCCCTGTTCCCATGGCGGTTACATTTTCCACGCAGTATGGTGCTATAGCAGGCAGAAAAACCATTTAGTAAATAATCAAATTTTTGCTAAAAATAGCTAAAATAATTAGTTTTAGGAAGAAAAGAAAAAGCCTTTTATAAGGCTGGAAATCCGGCGGTAACATTGATCCGGGTTATACTATCCTGCTGAGGAAGATCATAACCCAGGCAAATAAAATACCGCATACAAAAGAAACGAAATAGGGTTTGCAGGTGGTAACTATATTTCTCATAAGTGTATTTTGCATATAACGATCAGCGAAAAATATTATTATTGGTTCAAATCAATTCCCGGTTAAGATTGACTGGAACGCTGATATATGATATGGCGCCGCATTCAACCGTTGCATATTTTAAAATAAATTCGCGGAGCGATTTAGCACAGCATTAAATAATTGCATTATGAAAGCAGTAGGATTTAAAACCTCATTCTCTCTGAATAACCCGGACAGTTTTATTGATTTTGAAACTGAAATGCCTGTGCCCACAGACAGAGACCTGCTGGTAAAAATATCAGCCATTTCGGTAAACCCCGTTGATTTTAAAATACGCCAGAACAGTGCTAAAGATAAAGTGCTGGATAAGCCAAAAGTTATTGGTTGGGATGCCTGTGGCATAGTGGTAGCGGTGGGTGATAACGTGAGCCTGTTCAAAAAAGGCGATAAGGTATACTATGCCGGTGATATCAATAGACCCGGCAGCAATGCTGAATATCAATTAATAGATGAGAGAATAGCAGGAAAAAAACCGGTAACACTAACTGATGCCGAAGCCGCAGCGATGCCACTTACAACCTTAACTGCATGGGAAGCGCTGTTTGACCGCATACGCATAAATGACAAAGACAAAGGAAAGAGTATTTTGATAATAGGTGGAGCAGGCGGTGTAGGTTCTATTGCCATTCAGATAGCAAAAAAAGTTGCGGGGCTTAAAGTGATCGCGACCGCATCACGCCCGGAAACAATTGAATGGTGCAAACAGCAGGGTGCTGATATAGTAGTGAATCATAGAGACCTGGCAAATGAAGTGCGCAAAGCAGGATTTCAATATGCAGATTTTATTTTTGATTGTGTTGATACCAATTTTTACTGGGATGCCATGACCGACCTCATTAAACCACAGGGTCATATAACTTCCATTACAGGTTCTGCCACACCGGTAGCATTAAATAAACTGAAAGGGAAAAGTGTTTCTTTTAGCTGGGAGCTGATGTATACACGTTCTACTTTTCAAACAGAAGATATGATTGAGCAACACAATATTCTCAATAAAGCATCAGCGCTTTTCGATCGCGGTGAGCTGAGATCTACATTAACAACAACCCTCCATGGATTATCTGCAGATAACCTTAAAAAAGCACATGCGCAACTGGAAAGCGGAACTACGATTGGAAAGCTGGTGATTGAGCTTTAGGATAGCAGAAGGATGACAAATATTTTAACATACTTTGCCCGGGGTTCCGAACCTTTAAAAGGTTCGGAACCCCTGTCCCCATATTCCGTAGTTTCCCGCAATTCTTTACACAACGAACAGAAAGCCCTTCTCTTTGAGACGCCGTATTAAAAGAGCCGAACATTGCGGAGTTGAGCGATAAAATACAGGAAAATAAAAACTCCCCTTGCCTGGTGGATGACCAGAAAGCCGCCGTAGTTCCTTTTCCCCGAATATACCCAGGTGGCTGCTGCGTCCGCCTGCCGCTAAACCTGTAAAACCACTACTGTTATCTCCGGGACAGGTAGAGCCGCTATTCCATGAGGTAGTAGCTTTCAACTTTACACCGGCATTATTGTTTTATAAATTTCCGGCTTAATATGCCTGCATCTTTATTCACCAATTTTATTATATATACTCCCTTACTTAGTGCACTTATATCAATCGTTGCTTTCTTATTCCGCAAAAGCATTACCGCTCTCCCGGTAATATCAAATATTTCGATGTAGTTTATATTCCTGCTGTCAACCCCGGTTAATGTAATGGTATTGTTGGCAGGATTGGGAAATACGTTCTGGCGCATTTCAGTTTTTCCGCAGTTAACGCTTAATACTTTTGAATACGTTAAGATGCCGTCCAGGTCTCTTTGTATAATCCTGTAATATGTATGATTACTGCTTGCATAATCCTCAAAGTACTCATATCCAACAGATGCACTGCTGTTTCCGGCTGCGACTATAGTATCCTTGTTTATCCAGTTCAGTGCATCGGCACTCGATTGAACAATAAAATCCCTGGTATTTATTTCAGAAGTTGTCTTCCAATAAAGATGAGGCAGGTTTTCTTTGCAATCAATATCCATTGTTTCCCACACTACAGGCAGTATGGTTTCAGAAAGCTTATACAACTCTTCTCCAAGTCCATCGTCCAGGACGCCGCGAAAATACAGGTTACCATTAAGTGCGATAAGCACGCTGCCGCCTATAGAAACATTCGGAAATGTACTCCCGGCTTCCGGATACAGGTCAGCAATCAATACAGTTCCGGTTTCTGTTCCATCTGTTCGCCAGATTTCATATCCATCATTGGCGGTATTGGCAACAAAATAAACCATGCCGGCGTGAGCTGTAAAATTTGAAGAATTAGAACCAGACGATCCGGGATTAATATCTTTAACAAACATAGTAGCAGCCGTGGTGCCATCGCTTTTCCAAAGTTCACTATTTGCAGAAGCTCCCGGGAAACCTGAAAAATACAGCGTATTGCTGATATTTGCGAGATGCTGTACTCCCCCATCGGTGCTGTTGATATCCATATCTTTTACCATTACTGTTCCTGCATCTGTTCCATCGCTTTTCCACAAAGCTCCACCACCTTCCGTATCTATATCGGCAGCAAAATATACTTCGTTATTAAATGCAGCAAGATAGGCAGGTTGAATACCGTAAGGAAATCGTGATACATTGGTTGACACCATTACTGTGCCAGCCTCGGTGCCATCACTCTTCCACAAGGTAGAGCTGAACGGAAGGCTTGGCCATTGCCCTCTGAAATATAATGTGCCGTTTGCATTGATCAGCTCAGTAGGTGTAATAAAGCCTGAACCCACAGCATTATTATAAGTACCGGCCACTTTTTCCGTACCTGCAGCAGTACCATCGCTTTTCCATAGTCCGCGGTTGGCTACAACGGGGTTACTATTTGAAATTGCAAAAAAAAGAACCCCGTTTACATCGGTTAATTGAAACGGATAGGTATTATTGCCGGGCGTCAGATCGGTTACCATCGCCGTTCCAGCCTCCGTGCCATCGCTGCGCCAAAGTTCACCGCCATTTACACCATCATTCGCTGAAAAATACAGAACACCATTGCTCACAGTCAGCCATTCCGGGTCCGACCCTGCACTTCCGGGGCTGATATCCTTTACCATTACCGTTCCGGCCTCAGTTCCATCGGATTTCCACAACTCCCTGCCATGTACACCATCAACAGCGCTGAAGTAGATTGCGTTGTTATATACAGCAAGGAACTTAGGTTCGCTGCCCACACCACCCGGGCGAATATCTTTTACAATGGTAGCAGTAACCTGCGATAATGCAACAATGCTATACATTGCAAGCAGAGCAAATAAAAAGCAGCGGCGTAATTGTTGTAGCATACATTATTGGTTTAGCAACAAAATTTGAGCATTAAGTATTATGCCGCAACCCTAAAAATGGGGATATATGCAGGTGTGAAAAATGAATGATGGCTTTCCTGTTCAGATAAGCTTTTCATTAATAGCCTTACTAACAGCTTCTGTAGCCGAACGCACCTGGAGCTTTTCGTAAATATGTTTGATATGGGTGCGTACTGTTTCAAATGAAATATTAAGCCCTGCGGCAATCATTTTATAACTGTTGCCCCTGCAAAGCCATTCAAGTATTTCTTTTTCGCGGCTGCTGAAATGATACTGCTCTTTAACCGGGGTTTTCTGCATCGACTGAATGATCATCTTTGCTACCGAAGGGCTTAAAGTAGCGCCTTCTGCTATCATTTCTTTAATAGAAGGCACAAGTTTTTCTGATATGCTTTTTTTAAGCAGGTAACCCGATGCGCCTGCACAAATGGCTTCCAGTATATGCGTGTTGTCATCAAATACCGTGAGCATAATGATGGGTACTTTTTTATTAAACGACCTGATTTTTTTTACTGCGTCAATACCTGAAATACCCGGCATGTCAATATCCATCAAAATAATATCAGGCATAGCTGCCGGCGCAATAAACTGATCAAAACTGCCTGTAATGATAAACTCTCCCGACAGGTCAAGCAGTTGCTCCAGGCTCTGTCTCAGAGCCGCGTTGTCATCATAAATATGGATCGTGATTGACATACAAATCGTAAAGTTAATGTCAAAAATCCGTAGCAACCTCCCCAATTAGGGTGATGATAAACTAATTTACCGGGAACATAATCTCTGCTGTAGTGCCCTGGCCTAAGATGGAGTTCAAAGTAAGGCTGCCGCCCAGCGCTGCTGCTCTTGTTCTCATATTATTTAACCCATTTCCTTTTTTTACCGTTTCCGGGTTAAAGCCGCTTCCGTTATCGCTTATGGTTATCTGTATCATGTTACTATCTGCAACTTTGCAGTTTACCTGCAGCAAAGTGCAGCCGCTGTATTTTACAGCATTGTTGATGATCTCTTTACACAGCAGTAAAACATGTTTGCGTTTATTAGCGTTGAGCAAAACACTGTCTAGCTCCTCTTCCCTGCTTATTTCCATTTGTATATGCAGGGGCTCGCATACTTCTGCGGCAAACTCACGCACACGCGTCATCACGCTTTCAAGGTTATCATTATCCGGGTTTACCGACCATACTATATCACTCATGCTCTCCATTGTATGGGCCGTGTATTGCTTTATCTTCTGTAGTTGTTCAGTAACCACCGCCGGCTCCTCACTTTTGGCAAGCGCTATACGGCTGCTGATATCTATTACGGAGAGCGCGGATCCTATATCATCGTGCAGGTCTCCTGCTATCTGGTTGCGCAGCAATTGCTCATTCAATCTTCTTTTAATACGCACACGGTTAAGCAATAACCACCCTATTACCACAGAAGCAACAAACAGCACGCTAAAAAGATATTGCAATAACCTGTTCTTCCTGTTGTCTGCTTCAGTCAGTTCGTTTTGGGTTTTGAGCAGCGCAATCTCATTTTCCTTTTTCTCTGTTTCAAATTTTTCCTTAAGCTCATTGGTAAGTTTTATCTGGTTTGAAAGATCAATAGAATCTCTCAGCGTTGCAGCGGTATTCCGGTATTGGTAAGCTTTCTGCCACTGCCCGTTCTGGCTATACATATCTGCCAGCGTCTGCGCTATATCATATTGATAGTTCAGCATTTTAAGAGTGTCGCTTACGCGGTATGCTTCTGTAAGGTATTTTTCCGCCTCTGTATGTCTTTGCAGTTGCCATAGCACCTTGCCTACATTCAAAGCTTCGTAAGCAACATCACCTTTGTTATTGATCTTTTTGAAAATGCCATAAGCATCAGAAAAATGTTCCAGCGCTTTGCTGAACTGTTTCTTCTGATAATAACTCTCCGCCAGGTGCTCCTGTATCATTGCAGACCTGTAAGGTGAAGCCGGCTGCCGGGAATCAACAGCTTTACATTGCTCTAAAATATACAGGCTGCTATCCGGCAATTGTAAATTTCTGTAGAGAATGCTGAGGCTGATGCCTGTGCTGATATAGCGGAAATCATCCTGCAGTTTCAGAAACCCTGCCAACGCCCGGTTAAGGTAAGCGGCAGCCTGTTTATAATCTTTTGCTTCCCGGTACACAACACCCAGCTGGCGCTGCACATTGGTATAATAAGGAATATTGCCGGTTGCCGTACATAGCGAGTCGGCCTGGGTTAAATATTGAATGGCGTTTGCAATTTTGTTTTGTTTGGTATATACTTCTGCAATATTGATGCAGGCCCTGATAATGCCATTCGTATCGTTGGCCTTACCAAAAAACTGCCATGCAGTATGCAGGCTGTTTATGGATGAATCAAGAAAACCCCGGTGCATATACGCCCAGCCCATAGCATTGTGAATATTAGCTAAGGAGAGATTACCGGCAGACGATGTTGCTTTTGCCAGCAATGCTTTGGTAAACACAAGCATTGAATCGGAATAGCGGGAAGCTGACGCAAAAGCTGAATCTGCCTGCGCAAACAGCAGCGAATCATTTGGGTTTTTAAAACGTGGCTGCGCAGATCCTTTGCTGAAAGAGACAACCAGCAATAGTAAAATGATGAATGGCATGCGCATGATTGAATATAATACATTTCATTTGCTTGTGCAATATGCAGGGAGCTCCATCAGCGATTATGCATTACTGTTATGCCTTCAGCGGATGAGGATATTTTCAAAAAAGGCTGCCGGGCGGCAGGTTGCTTCCGTAAAGCAGCAGGAAGCTTCCATTTCATCCCATCTTTTCTACAGTTCAGCACAAATCCTGTTTAGCAGGCAGATGGTAAGACTAATTTTGTTCGCAGAAATGTACTACGTATGTTAAAGATCATTTTCATAACCCTGATGATGCTACCTGGTTTAACCGGTGGCTGCGATAGGGGCAAAAGCACAGCCACCTGCGGACAACAGGCTAATGAATTACATGACAAGCCTTATACCGAGAAAACATTACTGTGGTTAACCGCAAATTAATAAGTGCTGTTAATAATACAGCGCAACGGTAAAATTCGCTAAGCATTTACTCTTATTCCATTAAATATATATTGTTATTCCGGTTTTACATAGCTACTTTATCTACGTTTTGCCCTATTTTATGTATAAATAAATGAAGTTGTATACTTTAAATATAGCTTTCACGTTTATGCATACCTAAACCAAATTTTATGAAGAAGATCATTTTTCTTTCTGTATTTACTGCTGCTGCATTTATTGGACAGGCTCAAATCAAGTTCGGTATAAAAGCCGGTGCTAATTTCTCAAAGTTTTCCGGTGAAGATGCTAAAATAGAAGGTCTTTCACCTAAATTCAGAACCGGGTTTGCAGGTGGTGGCTTTGTTAATATAGGTCTCAATGAAATGTTTAGTGTTCAACCTGAAGTGCTTTATTCCATGGAAGGAACAACCTATAAACAATCCGGAGATAAACCGGCAACGTATAAAACGGATTATATTAATATTCCTGTTCTTGTTCAGTACAATAATCCCAGTGGATTTTATGCTGAAACAGGCCCTCAAATAGGCTTCTTAACCTCTGCTAAAATAGGCTATGATGGCAATTCAGCAGATATAAAAGAAGGGTTCAAAAACATCAATTTTTCATGGGGACTAGGAGTAGGCTATAAGCTATCCAACGGGCTTGGAATTGGCGCACGCTACAATTTAGGCCTTACTAAAATTGCTGATAACGATGATGCAAATATTAAGATAGGAGGTTTCCATGTTGGTTTATCTTACACTTTTGGAGCCGGAAAAGAATAATTCAAAAACATCCACAATAAGCATAAAAGCCCCGGTATTTTCCGGGGCTTTTTATATCTGTAAAAGTATTTTGCAGGCATAGCAAATCAAAAAAACACAATAGTCAATTCAGTTATCAAAAATATATGCCGTTGGTTTTAAACTACCCTATGCTTCTGCCGGTAATTCTTTTACTTTTTCCGCTTGTAAATCTTTGTTTATGTCCTTCTTCCGTTTAATCATCCTGCTCACCCTGAACAATAAAATAATGCTTATTGCAGAAATTACCACCAGCACATACCCTACGCGGTCGTAATGCTCCAGCGGACTGTATTTATCCTGCTGCATAACGATCATGCCGGCAACCGCGGCGGCAATGCCGCCTGCTATTTGCTGTAAAGATGAATTAATGCTCATAAAAGCGCCCCTGTCCTGCATATCGGGTATGGCGCTGGTTAACGCTGATGAAGGGACCATGCGGCTCATAATGCCCATCATCATTAATATATTTAAAGTTATAACCAGCCAAAAGGGTGAAATGCCCAGGTTGGTATATACTACCACCACTGCCATCAGCCATACCGAAGCAATTGCGAAAAGCAGGAATTTATCAATCCTGTCACTGAGTTTGCCAATAAGCGGCATAATCACCAGGGAGCTTACGCCTGCGATCATTATAAGAACAGGAAACTCCTCCTGCGTTACACCCAGGTTATTGATGGCAAATGCACTTCCGAAAGGCATCATCATAAAACCTCCTATAGATAATAAGGCTGTTGCGGTAAAACCGATGCGGTAATCTCTTTTGGCTATCGTATGCCATAAATGAAGAAAAGCTGATTTTTCCTGGTGTAAGAGCAGGTGTTTATTGATGGGCGACAGCTTCGTAAAGATCAGCAGTGCCACAATAATCCCAAGCCCGGCTATCATTAAAAAAGGTGCTTCCCATCCCCAGGCATTGGCAAGAAACAATCCTATAGGCACTCCCAGCACCTGGCTTGCGCCAAAGCCCATTTGTATAAAACCCATTACCCTGCCGCGTTGTTCCAGCGCAAAAAGATCGGTAATAATAGCCATAGATATGGAACCGATAACACCACCAAACAATCCTGTAACTATACGGGCCGCAATAAGTACTTCATACGAATGTGCCAGTCCGCAGAATATAGTGCCGCCGATAAAACCGGTATAGAAAAACAGCAATAATTTTTTGCGGTCGAACCTGTCGGCAAACCCTGCGGTAAGCAACCCTGAAATGCCGGCGCTGAAGGCATAAGCCGAAACAGCCAGTCCAAATTTTGAGGGAACAATATCAAGCGACTTCATCAGCATATCTCCCAGCGGAGACATTACCATAAAGTCGAGTATCACGGTAAACTGTGTAACAGCCAGTATAAAAATCACAAATTTCTGGTAGCCCGAAAAAGGAGCGGTGGTAGTATGATGCTTTGCCATTCTGTTTGTTGAAAAGAAGCTTAAAATTAGCATTTCGCGGTAGTCTTTCCGGCAATAACTTTAAAATATCTGGTAAAAGAGACGTTAACCGCATTTGAAAACAGAATAAGTATTTTTGAAAAAAAACGAATGTTCTCCGCAAAACAATTTCGTGCGCTGTGTGCGGTTCTTATTGGGTGCTTATGCTCAGCATCATTAGCAATAGCGCAACCAGGTACGGTAACCTCCAGCATAAAAGCTTTTGAAAACCTGGTTTATAAAATTTCTCCCGGTAAAAGCGAACTGAAGCTTGATGTTTTTTTGCCCGACACGATCGCTGATAAAAATTTCCCGCTTTTAATAATCATACACGGCGGAGGCTGGGCTCTTGGCGATAAAACCCTGGAGACTATTTATTACATGAAGAAGTTAAAGCAGGAGCTGCTTAATAACGGTATCGCGGTGGCGAGTATTGATTACAGCCTGGTATCGAAAGATGTTCATTTGCCAACACCGGTTGAAGATTGTAAGGATGCTATAAAATGGCTGTATGCCAATGCCACACAATATAACCTGGATACAACAAACTTCGGCTTGTGGGGAGGTTCCGCGGGCGGGCATCTCGCCCTGCTGGCAGCCTATTCAGGTAAGGAACAATTTAAAGGCGATTCCCTTTTAATGCAATATCCCTCGCAGGTAAAATATGTGGTAGATAATTTCGGACCAACCGAAATGAACGACCTGCTCAGGGTGGATGCCGGTAAATTCACCACATTTATTTTCAAAATATTTTTCAGGAAGATATATAATGTACGCGAAAGACTTTCATTCGCCCTTACCGGGTATCATTTAAAAACGGATAAAGAAAAGCTTAAGGAGATTAATCATGCATGTTCTCCTTTATATTATGTTAGTGAAAACGCGGTACCCACCCTTATCTTTCACGGCACAAAAGACAGGGTAGTTCCTTATGCCCAGTCAGAAAAGCTTAAAGCACTGCTTGACCGGGATCATATAGAAAATGAATTTGTAACGGTAGCTAAAGGCGATCATGGATTTAATAATATCAGCCAGGAAGAAACAGATAAACTTGTTGACAAAACAGTGGAGTTTATAAAGGGGCGCAATAAACAGGAGGGATACAGGCTTGTATCCCATTGAGCAACCCATATTGCCCAGGCACTGATCCGCCGGGAATTTTTCTCTCTGCCCGGGCGCAAGCGCCTGGTACCCGAGTATTTTTAACATGCTTTATTTCATGAGTTCATATGCTTGCGCTATATGGTGAAATATCCACTAAATACTATCGCTCGTACTTATATATAATTGAATGATCAAGTAAATTGTTTCAGGGTCAATTGTTTGAGCATTATATGATGCTTGCTTATTAAAGAAAGATTGAATCCATAGCTGAAATCGAGTATACCAAGGAGGATAAAGTTCATATTTAGTACTCTCTAAAAATCTTTCCTCTTTGCTCATTTCTTTTGAAACTCCAAAATCTTCGGGTAACATCCCATCTGGGTCAATAAATCTCAATGAATTATTGTAGGCATAACTGTAGGGACTCCATTTTCTTGATACTTCACTTAATGGATCTACCACTCCCCATCTCCCTATCTGCGCATCATACATCCTCGCTCCGTAATCTAACCACTCCAACCCACTACCATCACTAAATTCTTTTGATTTCAGTTCCTTTCCATTGTACTTGTATTTATTCTCAGGGTTTCCGAACGCCAGCGCCTTGGAGCTTATCCCCGCCATTGTCAAACCGAACGGATAATAATGTGTCTCCTCAAGAATTGATCTCCATTCATATCTTAAAACTCCTTTTGTATCAATTCTAATATTTGCAAAACTTTTTTTGCATTTTTAGTTTTATGGCTCGAGTTTTTTACATCGGCATAGGAATAGATTCTGTAATTGTTTTCTGTTGCTATTTCTATTGTAATTGTTTCCGAATCCATACTTAAATTGTCATGATAATTTTCAATTTTACTATCATCTGGCAAATAAAGCACATCTAATTTAAATAAGCTATCAGCAAAAGAATCCCAACCCGAACAAGGTGGTTTCTCAACCAGATCTTTTGTAATTGCAATTATAGAATCAAAGTCTCTATTATAATGCAAAACTAAATTATATAAGTATGCAGACCAATTATTATCCCTTTTAGAAAAGATACTCAATTGCATAAAATCGGTATGAGGAAACCCTCTCCATATTCTAATTTGTAAATCTTTAGAACCGTTCTCGATAGAACCTATACCTAAGTTACTTTCAATGCCTTTTTTTATTTTAAAGTAAGATGTATCCCACTTATTAGGTGGAATGTCTTTATCAAAAGAGGTTTCTTTATGGTTGTATGCACTGCTTTTTTTATCAAATCTACTTTGTCCAAAACAAGATTGCAAAACGCAAAAAAATGTCCATACTATAATTGCATTAAAACTCATGATATAATTCTTTAAATACTTTTATTTTTTTGTTTTGTCTTCCTCCCTAAAACTGTTATAGGGTCCATTACATCCAATACAAGGAGACCTATTAGGATCATCATATCCAGGCGGACGGTAATAATCATCATCATATTTCATTCTGCTACCTCTGATTGGATCAGTATTATCTACAGGCTTAAGATCTTTGTTTTTATTTGGTCCCCCTATCAGGCGCAAGGTTGTAAATAATCACGATGCAGGCGCAAGCGTCTCGCTTGTGCCGTTTATACAATCAAGCCCTTTTGCCATAAAAATCTCTTGCGCTGCTGTAGTAAATAATTTCTAAAAGTAATTGAAACTTGAATTTATCGGCACAAGCGGGACGCTTGCGCCTGCTACCCGAGCATTTTTAACATGCTTTATTGCATTAGTTCATATGCTTGCGCCATCTGGTGTTTTTAACATGCTTATTGCATTAGTTTGTATGCTTGCGCTATAAGGTGACATAATTAATATACTATTAACTGAACTATTAGTTTTATAATGACAAATCATATTCCTTCGGAGATTTTTCATTTGTTACTAATCGCCATCCAGAAGCTAGTTTTTGCTGAGCATCTTTCCCTACATAAAAGTTACCTATTTTTTTAAACTCCTTTTTTATTAAAAGCGTTAGTGATTTAAAAAGTTTTAGAGAATCTTCATCATTACTTATTGTTCCTACATATCCTCCAACTAAAATACCATCTTTTAAAATGCCTGCGACCTTAAACACTATACTTTTAGGATTATTCATTTGATCAATAGCAAACTTATAACCTCCTTTTTTTTGAGGGACTTCTCTAACATTAATATGGTTCTCTTTTTGGATAATTAGAAAGCTGTCTGTATGATTCCAATCTCCACTTGACACTTTTCCCAAGTCTTTGTATTCAAAAATTGAGGTAAAGATTGGAGTAAAATTTAGATCAAACATACCTGCTTGAAAATATTGAACAGATTCTATTTGCTCAAATTTTTTAAAGATTGGATCCATGTCTACAGCGTCCGCAAAATAATATAATTGTTTGCCTTTCATTTTATCGTTTCGGTATTAATAGTAAATGATCACCTGGGATTTGTAGTCTTATCCTTGCAGCATTTCTGGCCTCTCTTGTAGTAGGCGTTGCATTGATTCTAACATCTATTGTATTTATTCTGATGGTTCTACCATCTTTTGTAGCTGTTATATCGGGATAAGACCCGCCTTTTCTTCCTCCCCCAAACAGTCGCAGTCTCGCTTGTGTCGCTCACGCTACTCCAAAACTGATAAAATAAAGCTTATCATTATAATCAAACTTATATCTACAACTTATGACTAAATGTAAAAATTATTAATCAGCTTCATGAGTGAATATGCTGGCGCTATATGGCGAACTCCCACTCTGCGGGGAACAAAAGTAACACCCAGACAAATCACTTTATCTTTTTCTCAAGATCTTTTAGCGACTTCTCAATTTCAGCACGAACATCTCCTTGGTAGTTTTTGCTCTTTGCAGACAAAAATTCAAAATCATCCATCTTCCCTATATATGTAAACGCATCTGCAACCTGCAACGGATATATGTCAAACACACTTCTTAGCAATAGGTGTGACTTTGAGTACGGAAGATATTTCATCGCTGCATATATAAGCATTTCATTTTCCTTTCCTTGATTTGGCGACATTAACTTTTTTTCTATCCATGTATCTATATTAAGAACATTAGCACTTGCAATAGTATTTCCTATTGCCCATTTTAAACTAAATGAGGGACTGTTTTTATCAAAAAGGTCAATTAAAAATTTCCCATCAAAAGCTACTTCTGATATAGCTAATGCCCTAATTAATATTTCTTGTGAATGATTGTCATTGTTAATTTGGGGTATCCATCGTATTAAAATATTGGTAAGTTGCTCAGGGATACTTTTATATTTCAACAAATCTGAAGATTGCTTTATTTCTTTAAAGCCACTTTTTTGTACCTCTTTAATAAATGGAATCTCAGCAAGCTTTATTTCCTTTTCCTTTTTTTCTAACTCTTTTTGCTTGTCTTTCTGTCTTGCTATATATTCCGGATCCTGCTGAAGTTGTTTTAATAAATCAATTGCTTTCATTATATAGTTATTTGGGTAAAAGCAATAAATTAATATTTCCATTAGCCACCTGTTGCTGTAATGGTCTACTAAGTTGAGTAGTTGGCCTCACATATAAATCAAATCTCAAACCATTCTGTTGACTATACTGCATATAATCTTTTAGCTGATTAATCATTGATAAATTTTTGACATTTTTAACTTCCGAAAGAGTTGTATTTGTTAACCCATCTGGAATGCGGTAACTAGCAGTGCCACTTAAAGATGGTATTCTTGTAGTATTTTATTCGATACCTGCTGCTGCCATTCCTTCCTTACCCAATTGTGCTGCTGTTTTAGTTGCATTTGCAGCTTCTGCTCCTGCCAAAGCATTTTTTACCGCACCCACCCCTTTCGACAACACAACTGCTTCTGCTGTTTTTTCTAATCCATAACCAGCGGCATGTCCCAATTCATCACTGCTCATGTTGGGTATATTCTGAACACCTTCAACGATGTTTTAGCCAACCTGTGCTCTTTGCATAACGGTCTCTGGTGACGAACCGTTTACCATGTCTACGGTAGCTGCAACCCCTGTTGCAAGGTTCTTCCAGCCTTCTGTTGTTCCCAGACTACGGATAAAATTTTTGGTATCTCCCCCAAACAGGCGCAGTCTCGCTTGTGTCGCTCATGCTACTCCAAAACTGATAAAATAAAGCTTATCATTATAAACAAACTTATATCTACAACTTATGACTAAATGTAAAAATTATTTATCAGCTTCTAAAATTAATTGGAGGCACCAAGTATTAACCGCACAAGCGGACGCCTGCTACCTGAGTATTTTTAACAGGCTTTATTTCATGAGTGAATATGCTGGCGCTATCAGGCGTGGAACTTAAGTTTTAATCAAAAAAATTTAACCATTTCTGAGAATGTAATTGATCCTGCTGAATCACTTCCTCAAGTTCTGGATAATATTTCAGATTATCTACAGAAATCTTTTTGACCCTTAAGCTAATTCCATTTAAGTACTGTCCTTTTATAACATATAAATCAGAAATATTCTGTTGAAATTTATTTTTTATTCGTTCTTTAGTGACATCATATTTATCCAGTTGTATATCGTCTAAAATTTGCATGCCCCAAGTTTCTTCTACTTTAATTAACTGAAAAATTCGTTCATTAGTTTGCGTATTAAAGTAAACAACGCTTGCTAAATACGATTGCAAAGGATTCAGCGTTTTAACCAAAGCAATGATTGGACCATCGTACCAATCGATGACAACTACTTCGGTGAATATTTTTTCTCCTTCATCTTGAATATTTAGCTTCTCCTTCATCTTAATTTTTTAGTGGTGTAAATATTGAATTAAAAAGATCAGCAACTTCTTGAGTTACCGGGTTTGGCAATTCCCCTATCAGGCGCAAGGTTGTAAATAATCACGATGCAGGCGCAAGCGTCTCGCTTGTGCCGTTTATACAATCAAGCCCTTTTGCCATAAAAATCTCTTGCGCTGCTGTAGTAAATAATTTCTAAAAGTAATTGAAACTTGAATTTATCGGCACAAGCGGGACGCTTGCGCCTGCTACCCGAGTATTTTTAACATGCTTTATTGCATTAGTTCATATGCTTGCGCTATATGGTGGGCTATCAACTTTAATTAACTTTAGAAAAAATAATAGCTCCCCACATTAGAACAATTGGTAGAAACATTGAAATAACAAAATACGATATGAAAAGTTTCCCATTGTAGTAAGGATATTTGTTTAACAACTTCTCATACCTCCTATTCCGGAATATTAATAGATAATTTATCAATGCACATGGTAAAATAAATAGAATTACGTAAGTCAATACATTATTAACACGCACAGGGAAAAAAGGTATATCAATTTTATAAAAATAATTTCGCAAGATGAACTTTTCCAAAATTGTCATGATCAATACAAAATTGAACGCCATCGCAAGTGTCATAAAAATCATTGTTCCCACCTGCCAATTGTGTCTATTATTAGGCTGTGACCTTGCCCTTGTAATACAATCAACCCAAATTCGATAATATAATCCTATCATTTATTAGAAATTAAGCGATTACCTAAAATAATCGGTCCAATTATAAATTCCACTGTCATATTCATTCTGCATGATTAAATCATTTTCACTACTTCCGGTTGTTGGTCGCCAATTGTTTATTCGTGGATCGTTATATATCATATCCAATGCCATATACATATTTTGAAATGCTGCTAATCCTATGCTGGCTCTACCAGCAATTGTTGAAATCGCAGACATAGTTTGAGGAGCAAATCCAAAATAAGAAAGTCCTTCGGCCGTTAATCCCGACGTCCCTAAGGCTAGTCCTGTTGCATCTACAGGGCTAATATCGCCTTTTAAATATTGATCGCGGACCTGAATTGCTGTTAATAAATTTGATACCAACGAAATTCCAAAACCCGTACCTCTTATTAAATTAGAACGTTGCCTATACATTCTAGCTTGTCTTGAAATTTTTCGTCCTATTGGAAGTGGTCGTATTTCGCCTTTCGTTGTAATGTAGTTCTGGTGATCGTAATTACTTACTGATATTCCATATGCCAAGTCAGTCATTCCAATAAAAAATGTAACACTTTGTAGGGGTGTTAAGGTTGAATTTGATTGGGAAGTCGAACCGCCAACAGTTACATTGGCTAAAGTTTGCGATTGTATCCATCCATCCTGACTATTATAAATAGCTTCCTGACCTTTATTATTAATCCAAACATCTCCTGAATTAGGTTTGTAGTTATCGGGGAGTTTCCCTCTTACAGTATCAAGACCAAAAGGATCGTTAAATAATATCGGATTATTCTGACTAAAAGAATAAATAGAAAAGTTTAAATCTGCTAACGGGTCAATCTGATGGAACCTTCCAATCTGTGCATCATACATTCTAAATGTAGCATCATATAATTCCAACCCACTACCATCACTGAACTCTTTATTCTGTAACTCATTCCCTCCATTAAACTTATACTTATTTTCCGCAATTCCATTGAGCGCTTTGGAACTTATCCCCGCCATGGTGAGTCCGAACGGATAATAATGCGTCTCTTCAAGAATGCCACCCCTGGTGTGGATCACCTGCAAATTGTCAAAGAACACATCAACGGGACTTTCGTTGCTCACGTAAATATACACATATCCGTTCTTCAGCGCTGTTTTATTTGTAAGGTCGGTATGTGTTTTAACAACACTGCTCGTGCCTACTTTACTGAACCCGCTGCCTGCTACCTTAAACTGTTCATCAAAAAAGATATAATTGATATAGGCTTTGGGTACTGTAGGCGCTCCTGCTGCATCAGTGGTTTGATTACCAAGCAATGTAGTAATACCTGATGTTACATCGCTGATGCCATTGAGCTGCGAGGACGTTATACCTCCATGCGCAGCAGCCGCTGCTCCTCCGGTCGGACCGCCCAATAAACCGGTAAGGATGTCCAGCACCGGTAGGGCTTTATTGGCTGAAGTACCACCTGTATTGCTGGTAAAATAATAGCTCTTGCCAAAGATATCTATCCTGTCACCTGCCATTACTTTTAGGGTGATGCCAAGCCCGGTCACACCTTCAGTGGCAGTGGCTTTCAGTTTATATAATTTGGCGCTGTTAGCGGTGGTATTGCTGTAGTCGTTATTGTTTACCGGGGGATTGCCATTGTTATTGGGGTAATCGGTTATACCGGTAGCCGCTGTTTTATCAACAATATTAGCGCTGTTAATGGTATAATAATTTTGTTCTTTATACACGGCATTAGGATAGCTGTTCGTGCTGATGCTGCCTTCCAGCGTTGCTACAGAGTATATATCCTGCTTGTATTCATCTGTTAATACCATACGCACATTGCCTAGATGGTCTTTAATAAAATAATCATACACAAAACCCGTAGGGGTGTTGGTGGTGGAAGCATTGTTGTATAATGGTAGGCGAAGAAAGGATGGTATCACTAACTCTGGAACACGATGCTATGGCACTAAGCATATTTTACTATCAGAAGCCTTAAAATGAAAAGAGACGGATATACCATCCATCTCTTTTATAACCTGTCCTTACAGGCTTTTATTGATCTTCAATTATTTAACTATTCAAAATTATCCCATCACTAACTCTGGAACATTACCCACTGTCAGGCGGAATTAATTTTAGAAAAAAAAATACCTGCCCACATTAGAATAATGGGTAGAAACATTGAAATAAGAAAATACGATATGAAAAGTTTCCCATTATAATAGTAAGGATATTTGTTTAACAATTTCTCATACCTGTTATTCCTGAATATTAACACATAATTCATGAGTGCACACGGCAAAATAAACAGTATCAAATAGCTTAATACATTATTTACACGAACAGGTAAGTATGAAAATTCTATTTTATAAAAATATTCTTTAAATACAAATTTCTCTAAAACGGTCATAATTAATATGAGAT
Source organism: Terrimonas sp. (assembly GCF_003075435.1). Lineage (GTDB taxonomy): Bacteria > Bacteroidota > Bacteroidia > Chitinophagales > Chitinophagaceae > Agriterribacter. The sequence continues at coordinate 53,516 of NZ_QCZJ01000030.1, forward strand.
TGAATGCCATAGCCAAACTCATACTTATCATGCATCTTAATTTCCAGTTCCCCTGATTGGCAATGGGTTGTAATTTAACCCGGTGAATAAAATCCATCCAAATGCGATAATATACTCCCATCATGTCTTTGCATTATTTAATTTTTAAAACCGGAGTCATCATTTATCAGAATCCAAGCTATTACTTGAAATAATCAGTCCAGTTATAAATTCCACTATCATATTCATTCTGCATGATTAAATCATTTCCTGCACTTCCTGTTGTTGGTCTCCAGTTGTTTATTTCAGAATTATTGTATATCATGTCTAATGCCATATACATATTTTGAAATGCAGCTAACGCCAAACTGGCTCTGCCTGCAATAGTTGAAATTGTTGTAAGTGTTGGGCTCTGAATCCCGCCTACGAGGGTTAGCGTATTAGCCGCAATTCCTACTGTTCCTATCGTTAAAGCTGCTCCATCGAAAGGATCGATATTGTCTACGCCACCTTTCAGGTACTGGTCGCGTACCTGAATCGCTGTTAAAACATTCGATGCCAAAGACAGCCCATAGCCTATATTTTTAACATATGTAGAACGCGTTTTAAATTTCCTTGCCTGCTTTGATAAAGGGCGTGTAATAGGGAAACTTTTTATTTTACCCTTGGTGGTAGTATAATTATCATGGTCATATGTGCCCTCCCACAGACCATAGTAAGTGTCCGTTACTCCTACAAAAAATGTAACGCTCTCTAGCGGTGTCATTTTTTTTGAATTGCCGGTAGCAGTTACAGTGGTTAATGTCTTTGATTGCACCCAGCTTTCCCCATCAAATATAGATTCCCGCCCATTCTCATTAAGCCAGACATCGCCCTCATTAGGAATATAATCATTGGGAAGTATCCCTCTGATTGTATCAAGACCAAATGGGTCATTAAATATCGCGGGATTATTTTGAGCAAAAGAATATATGGAAAAGTTTAGATCTGCCAATGGATCTATTTGATGAAATCTTCCGATTTGTGGGTCTAACATCCTAAAACTTGCATCATACCAATCTAAGCCACTACCATCACTAAATTCCTTATTCTGTAATTCATTTCCTCCGTTAAATCTATACTTATTCTCTACTGCATTATTCAGCGCCTTGGATGATATCCCTGCCATCGTCAAGCCGAACGGGTAATAATGCGTCTCCTCCAGTACAGCTCCCCTGGTGTGCACTACCTGCAGGTTGTCAAAGAACACGTCAACGGGACTTTCGTTGCTCACGTAAATATACACATATCCGTTCTTGGGTGCTGTTTTATTTGTCAGGTCTGAGTGGGTTTTAACAACACTGTTCGTGCCTATTTTACTGAACCCGCTTTCCGCTACCTTAAACTGTTCATCAAAAAAGATATAATTGATATAGGCTTTGGGTACTGTAGGCGCTCCTGCAGCATCAGTGGTCTGGTTGCCGAGCAATGTAGTAATGCCTGATGTTACATCGCTGATGCCATTCAACTGAGAGGGCGTTATACCTCCATGTGCAGCCGCCGCTGCTCCTCCGGTCGGACCGCCCAATAAACCGGTAAGGATGTCCAGCACCGGTAAGGCTTTATTAGCTGAAGTACCACCTGTATTGCTGGTAAAATAATAGCTCTTGCCAAAGATATCTATCCTGTCACCTGCCATTACTTTTAGGGTAATGCCAAGCCCGGTCACACCTTCAGTGGCAGTGGCTTTCAGTTTATATAATTTGGCGCTGTTAGCGGTGGTATTGCTGTAGTCGTTATTGTTTACCGGTGTGCCATTGTTGTTTGCATAAGCTGTTATACCGGTAGCGTCTGTTGTGTCTGCTATTTTGGTAGTATCAATGGCATAATAATGCTGTTCTTTGAACACGGCATTGGGATAGCTGTTGGTGTTGATATTCCCTTCCAGTGTTGCTGCAGGATAAATATCCTGCTTAAACTCATCGGTGATCACCATGCGTACATTGCCCAGGTGGTCTTTGATATTGTAGTCATACGCCCAGGTCTGGGTGCCTGATGGCAGTGTAAATACCCTTGCCCTGCCTTCTTCATGCTGTATGAACAGCAGCTTATCGCTATAGTTCAATGAGCTTAATGCCGCGTTATCATAGCTCTTGCTTTCATATACATAACCGGTCATATACTTGGTGGTGGTGGTAACCGTGCTGGTATAACCGGTGCCGCCCAACTGTACAGTTACTCCGGACTCTGTGGTAGTCTTCTGTAATTTGTTGCCGGCATAATCATGTAAATATGCGATGGTGCCTTTGGCTGTGGTAACCAGCTTTACCAGCTCGTTGGTGCGCCAGTATTCTATACTGGTGATGCCTTTGTTCTTGTCTGCTGTAATGCTGCCGTTGCGGTTATAGCTGTAATCGTCATCACTGTTGGCGCCGTTCTTAAAGTCCCCATAGCTTACAGGGATCGTGGTTGTTATATCGTCTGTTACCTTTGCCAGCTTGTTGCTGTTGTTAGCGTAGGTATAAGTTAGCTTGTCCAGGTCAAAATTGCCGGGCTGCCCTATTTTTAACCCGTACTGGTTCATTGTCTCGATATTGCCATTCAGATCATAGCTGAGATTATTTACTGTATAGTTGGCTTCAGTGTTTATCCAGCTGGTGCCGGAGGCGCTTTGCTTAAAGTCTGCGGTCAGCAGCCGGTTTGCCTGGTCATAGGTGAAGTTGTATACCCGCCCTGTCATATCTCCGCGGCTTTTCCATTGCATGCCGGCTATATTGCCATTGTACTGCGCGGCAGTATAGCTCAGGGATGTATTGGCGCTGGCGGGCTTATCGTAGCCGAGATCAAAGCCAAAATAGTTGCCGTCCGTGCTCATGGCTGGCATGGCGCCGCCATTGCCTGCCAGCAGGCTGCGGTTCACCCCCAGCAGCCAGCCGCGTATATTGTAGGTATAGTTTAAATGCTCCAGCGGCTCGGTGCTGTAAGTAGCATAGGCCGGCGCTGTTCTTTTTTTGCCCAGCTCTTTTTTCTGTAACTGCCCCAGCGCGTCATACCGGTTGCTGGATATCACTGTCCATTCCGATGGAAGCGCATTGCTATTCACACTGGCATGCTGTATCTTCTTTTGCGTGGTCACCAGCCGGCCCAGGTCATCATAAGTATAATCGGTTATTTCATAGCTGCGTACATTGGAGGAGGTGCCCATTATCTTTTTATCCTTGCGGGCCACGACCCTGAGGGGCTGCCCGGCCCAGTTATACTGGGTAGTGGTGATGTCGCCACCGCCGATCCCCTCAAAGGGCTGGAACTTTTCCTGCACTACTCTTCCCTTGTCATCGTAAAAATAGATGTAGTACACAAAGTTTACCGTACCGTATATGAGTACTCTTTTCCAGGTAACCAACCCGCGTGTCTGGGCAGACTTTTGTATGGGTTGGGCATATAGTGGTGTGGTATTATAGGTTGTATGGATATAAGCGCTATAATCGGTAGCCAGGCTGGTGCTGAAGCCGCATTCTGCGGGTATATCAGCATAATCATCATAATGATTTTCTTCGAGGATGGCCCACACGGTTTGACTGGTTGGTCTTGTGGCAAGGGAGAAGGGGTAGGTGGTGCTGCTTTTTGCATTGGTAAGGTGCTGAGCAAAGGTGGAGCCGTTCTGGTCAGCGGTAAACCCGGTAAACCGCAGGCGGTTCAGGTCATCATAGATATAGTTTACCCATACGTCAGCGCCTGGCGTTCTCTGCTTGCCGTCCTGGCTCATCACCAGCCTGTCCCTGGCATCGTACACCATGTATACGGCATCGGCTTCTGTAATGCCGGCTACTTTTTTTATGATCATGCGGTTGCGCTCATCATACTCGTAGCGGAAGCAAAGCTCATTTAAAATGGTGGCATCGCTTAATACCCAGGCGGATCTTATGGCTTCAACGCCTTTGGGCTGCACAACGCAACGCAGGTTGCCCAGGTCGTCGTAAATATAACAGGTGCACAGCCAGCCGTCATAGCCCTGCCCGGCGCCGGTGTCATCGCTGCCGGTAAGCTGCACTTTCTTTAGTATTACTTTGCCTTCCTTGTCTTTAAACGCTATTACCTGCTTGTCGTTCTCGTCTATGGTAATGGTTTTGTACAGGGTGCCGGCGGCATAAGCGCCGGGGCTGGTATAGGTGCTGAAGCTGCCCACGGCTGCAATGTTCACATTCCATATCCTTACGGCGTCGGTTGCTGTGTTTACATAATACTTAATGCGTACATTTTTCTTTAAGGCTTCTGTACTGCCGCCTTCGCTGCCTACCCAGCCTGCACCGGGAGCGTAGGTATTATCCACGCGGTTCAGGGGCGATGGCTCAAAGTTGGTTTTGCTATAGGCCCAGTTAAGGCTGTTAGTGCCTACATTAGTCTCCCCGGCTTGACCGGATAACTGTGTATTATAAAACGCTACCTGCTGTGCAAAAGGGTTGAGCTTGAATGTACCATCACTGACGGATGTATTGCCGCCGGTGGTATTGGCAGGTGAGGGCAGGTATTTGTATTGTTCCCTGCCGAACTCATCATATAGCACGGGGCTTACCAGATCAACCGCTGTGCCGCCTGTAGGATAGGAGCCTTGTTTTACTACCGTTTGCAAAGGTCTGCCCAGCCCGTCGAAGTATTGGGTGGCTTGCTGTACATCGCGAAGGGGTCTTGTGGTTAGTGTGGTGGCATTCTGCTCAGGGGCACGGGCTTCCCAAACCCGGATATAGTTGACCGTTGTGCTGCCGGGATAGGCGGAGGGTAGCGGTTGCTGCGCCTGAACAGTAATGTGCAGGGCACAGATCAATAAACAGCTCAATAATTTTGCAGGTTGGTTTATTATATAAAACATATAGCAGTTATTGAGGGTTTATTGATTGTTGGATTGTTGGTATTGATAGTCCATGGTCTTGAGAACATTCCTGTCCTGGTCGCGGATGGTCTTTAACCTGCCAAAACTGTCGTATTCATAATAAATGATCTTGTTATTGGCATTGCACTGGCTCGTCATGCCTATTAACGGTTCGTAGGTGTAGGTGGTCATCTGGGCGGAGGCGGGATAAAGACGGAGCTCATCAATTATACCACTTGTGCCTGATACTGTTATTAATCCACCTGATGGATTTACTACTTTGTGTTCATAGTATGTCCAGCCGTTGATGGTTTGCCCGGTAGTGGGCGTAGTGCCGTTAACGGTAACTGTCCCGCTTTTTTTCCAGTAGGAAACAATATAAGTGGTAGTTGTACTCAGCCCGCTTTTGGTGATGTTGTTGGCACTGTTCACAATGGTGAATGCTTTTTTACCGGTTGGTGCGGTAGCATCTGCTGCGGGTGTGCCGGTATATGTCCAGTTGCCTTTGCTGTCTGCTTCAAAGGAGGTGTGGGCAATGTCGGCTACAGGGGAATTAGTAACCTGCGCTATAGGATAAACACTGTTGTAATCCCAGATATAGGATTGCTTTGCATCGTTTGTTTTTGACTGTTCAAGTATTTTGCCGTAACTATTATATTGGAAATATTTTGTTCGTTCTTCTAAAGAAAATCCCATTTCCTGTATACTATGTGTTTGTGGAAGTATAAGACCGTTTGTAAATGTATTGTATCCCGTTTTAAGGCTATATAATTGTGTACTCCCTTTAAAAATTTGTTGCTGAATTACAGCAGCGATCATATATTTAGATATCAGCCCCAACCTTGCAGTTTCTTCAGTACCGGTTAAAGCAATATCTTGTGGATACCATGTTTTAACATAACTACTTATTCCATCACTTTTGTAAGTAGTTTGTTTAGTGGGTAAGGCATGGGCAACATTTCCATACTCGGTAATCTCAACCTCTTCAACATAGCTTTGCCCGTTAATGTCATAGTTCCAGGTTTTTAATGTATCTAAATAAACCCATTTTCTAAAATTGGAATATACTGCTAAATCATATGCATTTTGTTCCATAGGATGAGGGGTTCCCGGATTATTATCACAGTAAATTGCGTACTTTTTATTAGCGAAGTAAGATTGGAAATCAGCATTGATTCTTGAATCTTCTTTGTAGCTAAAAAAGACTTTTTTTACAGGAACATAGTTGCTTCCTTGCAACTTAAAGGTATGTTGATATAACTCCCTACTATTTCTCCATGCATAACTACTAAGCGGTCCTCCCAATAAGATAGTATTTCCCACCAATGAATATGAAGGTTCGTCTGGATTTAGCAAGTACTTATGTTCAATTCCTCCGTTTTCAAAATTATCTCCAAAGCTTTCTATTACATCGCTATAAGTAATTGGAGCAGATGAATATACATAAATATTATTTAATGTATTAGAGTACATGCTATAGAAGCTATAAGTCTGAACATCGCAATTAATCATACCCGTAGTACCTTCATCACCTGTCTCTCTTCCACTCATACATGGAATTAAAACACTCAAATATTTCTCGTATTGGGGAGGAGCATAAGATATGCCACCAGAAGAAATACCCGGAGTAGAAAGTTTATAGTATAAATATTTTTTTATAGTTGGGGTATTGCTAATATTATCATAAGTAAGAACACGTGCGACCCTGACACCACCTGTATTAACATTCACACTTTGAGTTGTAACGTTCCCAGATCTGTAAAATAATGTTCCAATTCCTGTTACATTATCTCCATTAGAATTAATTTTTACTCTGTACGTGTGGCCGGATGTTAAAGCAAGAATTTCTGAAAAGTTCTGTCCAGGGAAAATTGTTTTGGTAAAAACTACAGCATTGGTTTCATCTATTAAAGATATAGTAGATTGATCGTGGATCGGATCTCCACCAGTGGTACTATTAGAAACACATTGACCGATTAAAGTAACTTCCTGATTATAACTTACTACTGCATTAGCAGAATAATTGGTTGTTCCAGCTCCGCCATGATACTCTAAATTGGTTGCACTAATATTGACTGAAGTTTGTGCTGGATAGGTTGTTACACTCTGATATATTTGATTAGCTTCATATTCAATACTATCCTTGCCCCCAGTTGGATATGTAATTGAACAAAGAAGCCCCTTCTTTGCAAAATCAGGATCAACTTCTCTGTTGGCTGTAGCCAATGGCAGCTTTGATTGCCATGTAAGGGTTGATGGGACAGGGATTAGTGTCGTGTTATTTTTACCATTGAAAAAACCAAAATGATCTTGTGCAAATGATAACCTGGGGGGAAGGGCATTGATATCTTTATAAACAAAAGAGTGCTTCCGTGATAATGTACCATCATTATTTTGCTCCATCAGACTTAGCAGGAATGGCCAGTAGGTTAATTTGTTATTGCCCGTTGAAAAACTGTTTTTGAAACTTGTGGCAATACCATATTGATAGTTTAATGTAAAGGAGCGAAAAATTGTTGTTTGCCCCGGTTGATATACATTAATGCCAGTTAATAATTTATCATCTCCATCACTTCTGTCTGCGTAAGTAAAAGTTATTTTTTCACCTACCGTTGAATTTATTTCTGTAAGTAAAACCCCTTCCGACTGTAAAATATTCTCACAAATGGTATTGTTTAATAATGGAGGTGTTACTTCAAAACCAGCACAGGCAGAGGGCTGTTGGGAATTATCTCTTTCATAAATAGCCTGTTGAATTCCGGTAGAATAAGTGAATGCAGTGGTAGAATACGTAAAGATAATCTCATCATTATTTGGATGAACAATTTTTTTAAGATACCATGCTGTGGGTATAAATACTGTTATATTTCTTCCACATCCTGCACCTGCTGTTATTTTTTTTGTCCGTTCTCTCGCATTTTCGCCGCCAAAAAAATATTGAACCCCATCAGGTCCGGTAATCTTAAAATTCCAATCTGTGGAAGAAAAATCTTTTTCAATTTTAAGATTAGAATAATTCAACAACAGGGGATTAAGGTTTTCATCCAGGATAAATTTTCCACTATAACCGTTAAAGTTAAAAGAAAACACATCTGGTTGCCCGTCCGGACCATTCCATTCACCGCTCGAAATAGCTTCCATGTAATCAATTAAACCTCTTGACATTTGAGGAAAATTTGCTGGTAGCGCCATACGGGTTGAACTTTCATCTACGCTTCCAAATACAGTTCGGGTAATAACTCCTCCGGCATTAAAACTCCATCCTACACCAACTCTGCCTGCAAGTTCATCTACCCTGAAACCATTTGTTGAATAAGACAAAGACACCGAAACTTTTAAATTAGTTGATGTATTCTCGGTTATAGGTATATTGATATTTATGGTTCCTGTTGAAAGCCCTAAATCAACACCCCCATATTTCCCCAAAGACGCTGCATTAGGGGATGGCGGCAATACATCATTGATCTTAGAAAAATCACTTGGATTAGGCGAACTTTGACAAAAAGAAAATGTTGTCAATAAAATATTTGCGGTTAGCAAAAAAAAGTATTTTCCTAATAACATAGTTTTTCTTTAATAATTTAAAAATTATACCCCACTCTCCACACAAAAGCAGGAGTATGAGGTATGTTTTTACGATACATAAAGTCATACAAAAAGCTCGCTGTTCCCTCCACCTTCTTTCCCTTCTTCAAGGGTGAGTTCATGCTGTATTTTTTCGTCAACCCTGCAAGGGCGCTCTTTGTCCAGTTGCTGTAGTTCTTAAATACGGCAAGGCTTTCAATCGTCCGGTTATAGTTCAACTCTGCTCCCGCAGTGAACCACAGGCTGGCCATAAAACGGCTACCGGTCTTGAACAGATCAGGAGCTTTCCATTCCGCGCTCGTTCTAAATCCGATCCCTTCCGCAGATAGCCGTATCTCCTTCCAGCTTTTACCCCATCCGGCCCTCGCAGAGATTCCTATGCCCAGGCGCGTTTTATCATCCAATTTATAGGCAGCCGTCACCGCTACGTCCGTGGTAACCG
>NZ_QCZJ01000031.1 GCF_003075435.1 Terrimonas sp.
CTCTGACTACTTTTTGCTTAAAGCTAATACTATACCGGATCACCGTTTGGACATCTCTTGTCATGGTATTACAGATTTTTTTGTTCTTAAATCTGTCTACTTATGCTAGGACAAGACAAATACAGCTAATAGCTATCAGCCATCAGCTATCAGCTTTTAGTGTCAATTGTTGTATTTTCTTTATATTTCTTTGCGTAAACCTTAGTGCGGCTTTGTGGTAAAAAATGAAATGCCGGCATCCGCATTTTCAGAATAACCGGTAGCTTTATCGCCGGTATCCTTATTATCCATGAGTATAATATATCCTTTTTGTGCTCCAATGAGGGCGGCTACTACTTTAAAAATGTGCCGGCTACCGGAAGCAATAATTCACCTAAATCAGCCAAATGAAAAAGATTATTTCAACACTTGCTTTTGGATTTTGTTTGTTCAGCATTTTTGCCCAGGAGCGGCAGGTCTCCCTACCCAAAACAAAATATAACCTTGCCGTAATTGCCCATCGCGGCGATCATACCAAAGTTCCTGAAAACACCATCGCTTCCATTAAGGAAGCAATAAAGAGTGGTGCTGATTATGTGGAAATAGATCTTCGCACAACAAAAGATGGTTACCTGGTATTGCATCATGATGCTTCTGTGGATAGAATGACCGATGGAAAAGGCAATGTAAAAGATTTAATGCTTGCGGCGCTGCAGGCATTAAAAGTGAGCGATAAAAATAAGCCCGCAAAAAAAACATACCGCATCCCGACTTTTGCCGAGGTATTAAAAACATGCAAGGGAAAAATTAATATCTATCTTGATTTTAAAGACGCTGATGTTGCATCAACGTACAGGCAAATACAGGAAGCGGGAATGGAAAACCAGGTAGCGGTTTACCTGAACAGCATCTCCCAATACAAAAAATGGCGTTCAACAGCTCCCGGAATGCCGCTGATCACAAGTGTGATTGATGGCGTTACCAACAAAGAACAACTTTCCTTTTTTCTTAGCCAGGGCACTATTGAAGTGCTGGATAATGTGTATGACACTGCCATGATCGCTACGGCCAATGATAACGGCGTTGCAGTTTGGTTAGATGTTGAAAGCGATGACGAAGCTCCAGCAATATGGAATACCGCTATTTCAAAAGGTATACAGGGTATACAAACAGATCATCCTGCCGAGCTGGTAAAATACCTTGCTGAAAAAGGTTTAAGAAACGGGCTTGGCAGGAATATTACCCAAATTGATCCTTATGCAAAATACAGGAACAAAAATTACAGGGAATTAAAGAATATCAAATACGGTAACGCGCCGGATGATCAGAACAAGTTTGATGCCTATATCCCCAATGATCTTAAACCCGGCGCTAAGGTAATATTATATATTCACGGCGGCGGATGGAGCGGAGGCGATAAATCAGAATTTCCCAAACAACTGATCGAAGAACTTGCCGGCAAAAGAGGGTACGTGGTTGCTTCAATGAATTACCGCCTGGTAAAAGATACCATGAACCGCTTTCCCGCACAGATAGAAGATGTAAAAAAAGTGATTGAATTTATTACCAAAAACGCTAAAAAATACAAATATAACGGTGATGAATACGCGTTGATGGGTGGCAGTGCAGGCGCTCACCTCGCTATGCTGTATGCTTATGGACATGATGCAAAAAAACAGGTAAAGACCGTGGTTGATCTGTGGGGTCCAACGGATCTCACCGATAAATCAATAAGACCTGATGGCAGCGATGCTGACAATACCGTTATCCGTTTTCTGGGCGAAAAAGATGTGAACGCGCAAATTACCAAAGATGCCAGCCCGGCATTATTTCTCAATAAGGAAACCGCAGTCCCTACCATATTATTTCATGGAGGCAAAGACCCGCTGGTAGACGTAAGCCAGGCAGAAAATCTGTACAAAAAATTACAGAACCTGCAGGTGCCGGCCCAACTGGAAATTTATCCTGAAGAAAAACATGGTATGAGCCCGGCTTCAGCGATTGACGTATTTGCTAAAATGCTTGTATGGCTCGACAAGTATTATCCTGCCAATTAGTAATCCAACATATTTTTTATGAAAAAAATGATCATTCTCCTGTTCCTGGCTCCGGCTTATTTAATTGCCCAGCAAAAAGCAACTGATATTAAAAATGTGATTGTAATTACAACGGATGGTTTACGCTGGCAGGAAGTTTTTAAAGGCATGGATACTGCACTTGCAAACGACGGACGCTTTAACCAGGGACGAAGAGACAGCATTGAAATATACGAAAACTACTGGTCAGAGGATCCTTCCGGCAGGCGAAAAAAACTGATGCCTTTTTTCTGGAATACTATCGCGGCTAAAGGCCAGCTATACGGCAACAGGGAAAAGAACAATAAGGTGAACGTGGCAAACCCACACTGGTTTTCATACCCTGGCTATAATGAAATTTTTACCGGCTATCCTGACCCTGCCGTAAATTCTAATGAATATCAGGCCAACCCTCATGTAACCGTGCTCGAGTATATCAACAATTTACCTGCATTTAAAGGTAAGGTAGCGGCGTTTGGCGCATGGGGGGCATTTAACAGGATTTTGAATGAAGAACGTGCAGGTTTTCCTGTAATTGCCGCTTTTGATACAACTGGTGGTAAAAACCCCACAACAAAAGAATTGCTGATTAATGCAATGCTTAAAGATTCCTATAAACCATTTGGATATGGGGAATGTCTTGATGTTTTTACACATTATGGTGCAATGGAACACTTAGAAACAAGAAAACCCAAAGTACTATACATTGCTTATGGTGAAACAGACGAATGGGCTCACGCCGGCAGGTATAAAGATTACCTGGATGCTGCAAAAAACCTCGATAAATGGATAAGTGATATCTGGAATTATGTGCAGCGTACACCAGCATACAAGGATAAAACCGCACTTCTTATAACCTGCGATCATGGACGCGGGGATTCGAAAAAAGAGCAGTGGACAAGCCACGGCTCACGCATAGCAGGTGCCGATGAAATATGGTTTGCCGTAATGGGACCAGGCATTCCTGCAAAAGGTGAAGTATCAAAAGATATGCAGCTCTATCAAAAACAGTTTGCACAAACCATCGCCTCATTGCTTGGCTTAACATATAAAACCGAACACCCTATTGCAGATGCTATTAAAGAAATAAAAAATTAATACTGATGACTTTTTTTTCAAAACAAAAATGTATGATCACTGTCATGGCAATATTTATATTGCCCTATGCAAATGCCCAGCAAACACCTAATCCTTTTCCTCCCCTGGAAAATCCTGACAGAATAGTTCTGAATGTAACCGAAGATCCTTCAACCTCGGTTGCCATTACCTGGCGCACATCAACCGCCGTAACTAAAGGCATTGTTGAAATAATGCCGGTATCTGCAGACCCGGCAGATATTGTAAAAGCAAACAAGCATGAAGCAGTTTCTTCTCCTTTTCAGCACAATGATATTTCAGCTTATTATCATTCTATAGTAATAAAAAATTTAATGCCGGCCACAAAGTATATGTACCGTGTGGGTTACGACAAATACTGGAGCGAATGGTTTCATATTAAAACAGCAGGTAAGCCAGGCGATAAAATTTCTTTCATATATATGGGAGATGTACAGGTTGGTATGAAAACCCTATGGCCACGAGTTGTTAGACAAGCTTTTGGCAAAATGCCTGAAGCCAATGCCATTATGTATGCAGGCGACATCGTTAACCGTGGTGATAATGATGATGAATGGGGAGAATTGTTTTACGGCGGAAGTTTTATACATGCTATGATACCAGGCATTCCTTCTCCGGGAAATCATGAATATTCCAAAACAAAAGATGGAAATTTATCTGCGCTTTGGAGACCACAGTTTACTTTACCAGAGAACGGGCCCGCAACTGAAAAACTGAAAGAAACCGTATACTTTACCGATATACAGGGCATGCGTTTTATTTCGCTCAACTCTAATGAAGCAGAAGAAGTACCGGAGGATCTGATCAGCCAGAAACTCTGGCTTGACTCTGTTTTGAAACATAATCCCAATAAATGGACCTGCATTATTTTTCATCACCCTGTTTATTCTGTAAGTAAGAGCCGCGATAACCCCTGGCTGAGAGATAATTTTAAGCCATTATTCGATAAATATAAAGTTGATCTCATACTCCAGGGGCATGATCATGCCTATGCAAGAGGTATGAAAAAAATTCCTTACGAAAACGGCCCTGAGTTTTCCGGAACCATGTATGTGATATCGGTTGCAGGCTCAAAAATGTATGAAGAAAATAAAAAAGACTGGATGGATAAAAACGGAGGGCACACACAATTATACCAGCTTATCACTGTTGACGGTGACGTACTTTCTTATAAATGCTACACCGCAACCGGGGCGCTTTATGATTCTTTTGAATTGATAAAAAGAAAAGGCCGGAGAAATAAACTCGTAGAAAATGAACCGGGAGTAGCGGCAATATGGCAAAATCATCTCACAAATATTAAGGATTACTAACACGCTGTTTCTAACAAAATCTTTACCTTGCTCACGCTCAATAAATTATTATTATCATGTATATTCCACAACTGAATCAAAAAAGCCGGCTAACACTTTTATTAGGCTTAGGCTTACTTCTCTCTAATATCATTTATAGTCAAACAAAAACAACATCAGCCACACCATCTCAGCCCAAAATAGTTGTTGGTATGATGGTTGACCAGATGCGCTGGGATTATTTATATCGTTTTCAAAACCGATATACTGAAGGTGGATTTAAAAGATTGATACGTGAAGGCTTCTCCTGCGAAAATACATTGATTGATTATTCTCCTACCATTACTGCATGCGGGCACACCTGCGTATATACAGGATCAACACCTGCCATACATGGTATTGTCGGTAATGACTGGTATGACAGGAAAGCCGGGAAAGATATTGGCTGCGTTAATGACGATGCTACCTTAACCGTGGGTGCTGAAAAACCCGGCAGAGGACAATCTCCTCATAATAATCTTGTTACCACTGTTACCGATCAATTAAGGATAGCCTCAAACTATCAAAGCAAAACAGTGGGTATTGCCATTAAAGACAGGGCCGCTATTCTGCCTGGTGGTCATGCCGCTACCGGAGCATTCTGGTATAATGGTGATGGTAATTTCATTACCAGCACCTATTATATGAAAGAACTACCGGAGTGGGCTAAACGATTTAATGAGAAAAAAATAGTTGATACCTATTACAAAAACGATTGGAAAACCCTGTATCCCATCGAAACTTATACCTTGAGCACGGCTGATGATAAGGATTATGAGGGCACAGCAAATGGTGAAAAAAAACCGGTATTTCCCAAAGACCTGAAACAGTTTATCGGCAAAAACTACGGCGCGGTTCGCACAACGCCTTATGGCAATACACTCACTTTTGAATTTGCCAAAGCAGCTATAGAAGGTTATGATTTAGGAGGTGGTAAATTCACAGATTTTTTAGCCATCAGCTTTTCTAGTCCTGATGCTATAGGGCATACTTACGGACCAAACTCAATAGAGCAGGAAGATGATTATCTGCGCCTGGATAAAGACCTTGCAGACTTCTTCAACTATCTTGATAAAAAATTCGGCAAAGGCAACTACCTGTATTTTATAACAGCAGATCACGGTGTTTCAGAATCACCTGGTTATTACCTTGAAAACAAAATGCCTTCAGGTGCTATTTCAGGAGATGATTTTTCAGGAAAACTGACCGAAACACTGAAACAGAAGTTTGGCGTAGAAAAACCGATCCTTGCTTTCACCAACTATCAGCTTTACATGAACTGGGATGAGCTCAATCAAAAAAATGTTGACCGGAAACAATTAGACGCAATAGTTAAAAGCGTGCTGCTGAAAGCGGACGGTATTGCCAACGTATTAACCAATGAAGAGTTGGGTACAGCGGCAGTTCCCGAACCAATAAAATCTATGATGATTAAAGGATATAATGTAAAAAGAAGTGGCGACTATACTGTTGTTATTCAACCAACCTGGAAAGGCGGAAGCATAAAAGGCGCCACACACGGCACATGGTATCCTTATGATGCGCATATTCCATTGGTGTGGATGGGCTGGAAAATAAAACCAGGCTATACCAACCGTGTAACCGGTATGACGGATATTGCTCCAACAGTAGCAGCATTATTAAGAATACAAATGCCAAGCGGCTCTATTGGTCAGCCTATACAGGAAGTTACGGGAGGAAGATGATATGAATAATTCAGTTACCTGTATTTAGGGCTTGCTGTTTAACTCCATTTGGTGATATTCTGATAAAGATCATTGTATATTCATACTTTGGTTATTAAATTGCTGCAAGGGTTTTGAATCAAATTTTTCAAAAACCATGCAGCTGTTTCGCCATAATTAAATTTTACGAACCTTTTTTGCCTCCACAGCCGGCGGGCTGCGTAACCAGAACGCCGCTGCTTTTTGTCTTTTGAAAAAATATGTTTCGCATTTTTTCAATTTTGCCTTCGGCGAAACCATACAAAAAGAGGCGGCTAACCCGGTTACTGGTAAAAACTTAAAAAAATAAATGCCGGGAGTTAAACAGCAAGCCCTATTTAGTAACTATATCATAGTTTGTATAAAAGTGGGCGGTGAAAATATAATCACCACTCACTTTTTATTTTTTCTGTATTCTTTATTCATATATCTCCGGTATATCAATCAGGGTTTGCAGGTACATCAGGCGTGAACCTTTTACATTGGGGTGGTGATAATAAT
The DNA here is from genome assembly GCF_003075435.1 of Terrimonas sp. Classification (GTDB taxonomy): domain Bacteria; phylum Bacteroidota; class Bacteroidia; order Chitinophagales; family Chitinophagaceae; genus Agriterribacter. The sequence goes on from NZ_QCZJ01000031.1 coordinate 6,727, forward strand.
GTCCCCAGTTATTGATGCGGGTATAGTCTTCGTGCCACATCGTAGTTTTGTCTACTTCCTTACCATCACGGTTTAAGGAGGTAGCAATATCAAACCTGCAACCATTAATACCGTATTTTTTTCTAACTTTTTCAATCAGCATATTAGCTTCCCGCTGTGTTGCATGTTCATTAGCCGGTATATTATTGAGGATTGGTATGGCTCCGTTTGCCTGAATATATTCAATCAGCTCGCCCAGGTTTTGCTCTGTATTGCCACCATTGGTACCTATGGTAACCATTACATATTTTGCCTTTATATAAGGCAACTCATTCTTAATACGTTCAAGCACTTCCTTAATGGTGCAGCCACCACGTCCACTCGATATCGACCTCCCCTTTACATGCTGCATGATAAGTTGCGTCCACGATAACGAAAAATCCTTAGCCGGAAAATATCCTTCGGGCTGGGTAATGGAGTCTCCATATATCAATAAAGTAAGCCCGCTCTCCATTGCCTGCACACATATCTGCCTTATGGTTAATGCATCGCCGTCCAAAAGCCCGAAACAGTAATAATCCCATTGATGTACTATACCATGCTCATTGTTATATGCACCTTCACCAACGCCACCTGCACCGTTGCCGTTTATTACCACTTCCTGTTCTTCACCGGTAACCAGATCTGCAATAATAACTTTGGATTGCTGGTAATGGCGCTGTATTTCCACTATATATTCATTCGCAGGGTCGATCCTCACCCGTTTCCATATAGCAGGATTGGTTTCTATAGCAACCGTTTGCCCGGGAACATCTATTACCACTTTAAAATCTCCTGTACTACTTTGAAATACAGCTTTGGTAGTTGCAGAAAAACGAGCATGGTAACGCACCAGTCTTTCTGCCAGGGCATAATATTTATTCAACCGGATGATCTGCTGCTTTCCTGTAATAACCAATCCCTGCGCCGTAAAATTACAGGCTACATTATTCAATAACAGTTCCGGGAATTGATCACTATCGTTTAAAATTCTTTTATATAAAATTGTAGTGGCTGTTTGCTCAATCTGTGATTGTTGCGGGTAAAGATTTACAAATGTTTGTGTAAAAGCAAATAACAAAAGTATTTTTTTCATTGCTGCTGCAAAATTTGAATAAAAATATTGAACAAGATACAATTCAGAAGATTAGGAGCGATTTTCTTTGTGCATATTTACAGGCTGGTTGAAGTTAGTGCGATCAAAAAACAAAAATCCCTGCATAATTGGTTATTATGCAGGGATTTTCTTAGAAAAGAAAATTTTCCTGTTTAAGTTGGTTAAAAAACAACCTGCTATTTTGCTTTAGCTATAGGCTCTTCTTCTTTCATTTCCACAACATCAGCAACAGTACCTTCTCCAACATGACACTGACCTTTAAAAGTAACCGTAGGTTCAACCTGCAGTTTACCGGCACTGATATTACCTTTAATAATTGCCTTACCCCTAAGGTTTAACAGATCTTTGATCAGGATTTTACCGCTTACTTTACCCAGAATATCGGCTTGCTGGCCTTCCACATCTCCTTCAATCACACCTTCAGCACCAATCAACACCTTTGCCGAGCCTGAAATATTACCTTTAAGCGTACCATCAATCCGGATATCACCATTACTTATAATATCACCTTTAATTATTGTACCCGCACCAATAAGGCTTGTGCTTGAGGAAGATGGGTTAATTTCAATGTCAGACCTGGATTTTGATGAAAACATAGTTATTGGTTTTTAGTGAATTAATCTTCGGTTTTATCTTCCTTAGGTATGGTTAACAGGGTTGTATCTGTAATAATAGCTGTAGTATTTCCTTTTAATACATTTTGAATATTCTCAAAGTATTTATCTCTGTATTTCATTTCCTGCTGTAACGAATCAACCTGCATTTTCAATGTTATCAGCTCCCTTCGCTCCGATCCGCTTCCATAACCCGGCACATAATACCTCAGCGGCGTAAATACCAGCAAAGCAACGGTTAAACCCACCAGTAACACAAAAATTGTGCACAAAGTAATATATACGCTCAATCTCGAAAGCCTCAGCGTAACAACCTCTTCATAGGTATCATCATTCATAATCACCATTCTGTACCTGTTCCTGAGCCGTTGAAGCGTTGCGTCTGCGTCGAATATTTTTGCCATTATCAGTTATTTCTGTTAAAAATAACCACTTTGACCAAGTTGTAAGAACTTATACTTGAAAAAATGTACAATTGAAATAATTTCGCTGAAAATTAGTTTATTATACTACCGAACTACAACTTCATGTCCTATCGTAAAAAAGCTTTAACGACATTGGTTCTCTTTTTATTTTGTTGTGGTTTTATTTCATCTGCAATAGCACAAAAAGATGCTACACTGGATGTAAAAAAACCCGAGAAATATGAGAAACGTATATTAGGTTCGGATAAAACCTTTACTACAAAGTATACCATTCCACGCAGGCTGATGCAGGGGATGAGCACACATTACAATTTCTTTTTTAACGGTGAGATCAAGTTAAATGATGTTATTACAGGAGCCAAGCAGGCTTTCAGGGATGACTATACAGAACTATTGCCGTTTTATAATTATACTTTAGAAGCTACCGCTGCCCAAAAAACCGAGCTGGACTCAGTGTTGCAAAAGTGCAATGCCGCTATTCTGCTGCACGATTTAAGAAACGAGTGGATTGATGATATGTATTTTTTAATGGGCAAAGCATATTTTTTTAAAGACCAGATGGACTCCGCAGGCATCACCTTTCAGTATCTCAATTATTATTTTCAACCTAAGAAACCGGAAGAGCTGGGATTTAAGAAATTTGTAGGCAGCAACCTGAATGATGAGGGGAATGTATATAACATCTCTACCAAAGAAAGAAAAGGTGTTGTTCAAAAAGTATTTAGCGAACCCCCAAGGCGCAATGATGCATTGGTGTGGCTGGTCAGAACTTTTATAGAAGACAGCGCATTCGGACATGCATCTGGCTTAATCCAGACATTAAAAAGAGATGAGATCTTTCCTGAAAGGTTAAAGCCTTCATTTGAAGAAATGCAGGCGTACTTTTTTTATAAGCAAAGCATGTGGGATAGTGCAGCACATCATCTTATACCTGCATTAAGCAATGCGGAAAATATGGCTGAAAAGGCAAGATGGGAGTACCTCATCGGGCAATTATTCGCCCTCAGCAAAAACAAAACAGAAGCAAATAAATATTTCGATCTTAGCATAAAACACGCCATTGATCCGGTAATGATGGTATATGCAAGGCTCAATCAAATTAAGCTGGCACATGGAGATGATGACAAAAAAGTTATTGAAGATAATATTCAGGAACTGCTGAAAATGGCCAGGCGTGACAGGTATTATAATTACCGCAGCATCATTTATTATATGGCAGCCCAAATGGAAATGGAGCGCGATAATTTTGATGGAGCAAAAACCTGGCTCCTGAAAAGTGTAACCTATAATCAGGAAGACCTGACACAAAAAAACCGTTCATACCTCTACCTCGGAAATCTTGCTTTTGACCATAAACAATATGAACTTGCCGCAAAGGCCTATGACAGCCTTGATGCAGGCAGCCCGCTTATTAAAAATCCTGAAGAAATCGGGCAGAGAAAGGCGGCTCTAGCTGAAGTAATTTCAAGACTGAAGACGATATCTACACAGGACAGCCTCCAAAAAATTGCGGCCATGCCTGAGGCTGAAAGAGAAAAATTCCTGAAAGCGGCGGCAAAACGGCTACGTAAAGAAAGAGGACTGAAAGAAACCGATTCTTCGGGCAGTTTCAGCTCTAATAACCCCTATGCCAATAAAGGCGCCGGTGACATGTTTGCAGCTAACGGAAAAGGAGATTGGTATTTTTATAACAACTCCTTAAAATCAAAGGGGTTTTCAACATTCAGAAGTACATGGGGCACCAGGCCAAATGTTGATAACTGGAGACGCATTACCGATGTTTCAGCCCGGTCAAAATCGCCCAATATCAATCCAGGTGCAAGCCGGGTACCGCTCGACCAGAAAGAAGAACAACTAACCGACATCAGTTATGAAGGATTATTAAAAACAGTTCCGCTTACGCCTGAGGCATTAACTGCATCTAACGATTCTGTTGAATCAGCACTGTTCTTTCTCGGTAATACATTTAAAGACAAATTTGAAGATTACGGAGAAGCGGTAAAGAAATACGAAGAGTTGCTGAACCGCTTTCCCAATACACCCAACCTGGAGGAAGCGCTGTTCAACCTGAATTACTGTTACACTAAATTAAATCTTCCGGTTAAAGCAAAACAATACAGGGAATTACTGACGCAGCATAACAAGCAAAGCAAATACCTGCGGTTTATTGATGACCCTAAAGCTGCGCTGGAGAGCATTAATAAGCTGCAAACCGATGCCACTAAAAATTACGAAAGGATATATAACCTGTTCCTTGAAGGAAATTTTGAACAGGCTGTGATTGAAAAGATCAAGGCTGACAGTTTATTCGGCAACGTATACTGGACGCAGCAGTTATTATATATTGAATCGATTTATTACATTAAACAACGCGATGACAGTTCTGCAATAAATGCTTTAAAAAATCTTATAAATATCAACGCCGAATCGGGCATGGCTAAAAAAGCTGAAAATATTATTGATGTTTTAAAACGTCGTGCTTCTATTGAAAAATATCTTGCAGATTTAAATATTGAACGTGCCGAAGAAGATGCTGTCATATTACCCGAAGAAAAAAAGCCCGAACAACAGATTGTTGAAAAACAACCGGAACCTCAGTTAAAAGCTCCTGGTAAAGAACAGGTAGCCCAGCGTAAGCCGGAACCTAAAACTACCGATATAACAGCGCCCAAAGCAACCGCGGCAAGGCCTGCTATAGATTCTTCCATGCTTAAAAAACCTGTTGTTAAGCAATCGGGGTTCACCTATAATCCCGCCGAACCGCATTTTGTTGCTGTCGTACTCAATAAAGTAGACGTGGTATATGTTAACGAAGTGAGAAATGCATTCAACAGGTATAACCGGGAATCATACAGGGCACAACCGGTTGAAATGAGCATAGAAACATTAGACGATAACAACAAACTTATTTTAATGTCGGATTTTTCAGATGCCGCAGCAGCGCTCGAATATGTTGAAAGAACAAAAAAGGTTGCGGGTGCGCAGATTGTGCCCTGGCTGGCTGCCGACAAATACTATTTAACTATAATTTCACCGGCAAATCTTGATGTTTTAAGAACAAATAAGAATCTTGACATTTATAAGAATTTTGTGCAGTCAAATTATCCCGGACAACAGTAAAAAATCGTGCATTCGTGGTATTAATTCTAAAATATGCGCATGAAATTTGCAAAACATATACAATTGATATTTTTTAATAATTAATTACAGCTATGGCTAAAGCGAAAAAATATTTGTGGAGAATTTTCTTTATAGGACTGGGATGTGGCATTCTATTTATCCTCCTGATAAGCTGGGGTGTATTTGGGAAATTACCCTCACTTTCTGAGCTGGAAAATCCATCCATATTATCGGCTTCAGAGGTACTTGCCAGGGATGGAAGACTAATGGGGAAATACTATATCACCGACAGAACAAATGTTCCCTACAAAGATATTTCACCTAATGTGCTGAATGCGCTTGTTGCCACAGAAGACGAGCGCTTTTACAAGCATTCAGGTATTGACGGGCGAAGCCTTGCCAGGGCGGTATTTTATTTTGGCAGTGAAGGTGGTGCAAGTACCATTACACAACAGTTGGCAAAAAACATGCTTGGGCAAGGCAGCAAAAACACACTCTCCAGGATGATTGAGAAGTTGAAAGAAATGATCGTTGCCATTAAGCTGGAAAGAAATTTTACCAAGGAAGAAATCATTGCTTTATACCTTAATACAGTTGAATACAGTGATCATGTATATGGTATCAGGAACGCCTCCAGAACATTCTTTCAGAAAGAGCCCGACAGGTTGAGCGTTGCGGAATCAGCCGTTTTGATCGGGATGCTTAAAGCTACAGGTACTTATAACCCGAGAACAAACCCCAAACAATCGTTAGACAGAAGAAACACCGTAATAGACCAGATGGTGAGGAATAATTATATAACTGCTGCCGAAGCTGCTAAAATAAAAACTACGATCATTGATCTGAAATACGAAAAAATGACGCAGAACACCAACCTGGCTCCTTATTTTATTGATGTTTTGCGCAACGATCTGAGGAAATGGTGCAAAGAACATAAAAATCCAAAAACCGGTGAACCGTATGATATTTACAAAGACGGGTTAAAAATTTATACAACCATTGATCCCCGTATGCAATTGTATGCAGAGATGGCAGTGGCGAGACATATGCCAAATCTTCAAAAGGTTTTTGACAACCAGAAAAATATTAAAGATGGCAGTGTTTGGAAAACAAAAGATGGTAAAGCTGTTCTGGAAAAAGCTATGAAGTCGAGCGATCGCTGGCAAAAGATGAAGGATGATGACATTAAAGAAGCCGATATACGGAAGGCATTTAATGAAAAAACACAAATGAAAGTATTTGCATGGAACAGCAAGCGGGAAAAGGATACCGTAATGTCGCCACTGGATTCTATTAAATACTGCAAGCAGATGCTGCAGGCATCTTTTGTGATAACAGATCCGCTTACCGGGGAAGTGAGGGCATGGGTTGGCGGTATTGATTTCAAGACTTATAAATATGATCATGCCAACTATTCAACCAAAAGACAGGTAGGCTCTACATTTAAGCCTATTCTGTATACACTTGCCATCATGAACGGTTACACGCCTGAAACGCCTATTCCGCTCGACCCGGTCAATCTTGGCGGAAAGATAATTGCAGATAAAAAATATACAGGAACGCGTCCGCTGAGTTATTGTCTTGCAGCTTCCATAAATACTGCCGCTGCCAAATTAATGAATGAAATAGGTGTAAACAGAACGGTTGAATTTGCGCACCAGGCAGGTATACAAAGTAAAATACCTCCCTACCCTTCTATTGCGCTTGGCGCCGCAGATCTTTCACTGCTGGAAATGGTAGGCGTATATAGCATGTACCCTGGCGGAGGAATGCATACTGATCCCATTTATATTTCCAGGATTGAAGATCGCAACGGCAATGTACTGGAAGCTTTTAATACAACACATAAAGAAGTGATCAGCGAAGCTGACGCTTATATTATGACCAGGATGATGCAGGGTGTAGTAGATTTCGGTACGGGTAAATCTATGCGGAGCGCATATAACATAACAAGCGAAATAGCAGGTAAAACCGGCACCACCAACAATAACGCTGATGGTTGGTTTATGGGATTTACTCCTCAATTATTAGGTGGCGTATGGGTTGGAGCTGATGACCCGATATTGCGTATTTCAAACAACTATGTTGGACAGGGCGCCCAGATGGCAATGCCTATATGGGCCTATTTTTTCCAGGAAATATATAAGGATAAAACGCTGGGTATTGATCCGAAACAAAGATTTGTAGTACCGGCAAGCATCAAGAGTGAAATGATACAGGATTGGAGCGAACCTGCAACAGATACTCCATTTGTTGAAGGTGAGAATGCAGGACAGAGCGAATCCAACCAGTATATTGACGTTCCTGTTAGCGATGGAAGGGAAAGGGTTCCTACGGAATCCAAGCTTACTTCAGAAGAAGAAAGGATAAAAATGGAAGCGCAGGGCAATAAAAAAGAAGAAAAGAAAACTGATTCTTCAACCGGCGAAAAGAAAAAAGGCTTTTTTAAACGCCTGTTTGGAAAAAAAGATAAAAATTAGCAGCTACTGCTAAAACAAATGCTTTATCGTAATTGCCCTGGTACAATAATCTTATTCTCTTACTGCTTAATTGCCGCATGCACTTACTCTGCCAAAAGCAGCCAGCGTTTGTTGAAAAAGGCTGAGGCAAATGCTCCATATGATGTAATAGTTGTTCCGGGCATTCAATTTGAAAACAACCAGTGGGATACCGTTATGAAAGGACGTGTATACTGGTCAAAATTTTTGTTTGATAAAGGCATTGCCCAAAATATAATATACTCGGGCGCCGCGGTATATACACCATATTGTGAGGCAGAAATAATGGCCATGTACGCTGAAGCTATTGGTATTCCCAAAGCAAATATCTATACGGAAACCAAAGCAGAGCATAGCACTGAAAACATATTTTACGGGTATAAAAAGGCATTGCAACTCGGTTTTAAAAAAGTCGCGCTGGCATCAGACCCTTTTCAAACAAAAATGCTCAGGAAATTCATCCGCAAAAAAGTGAGTAAAGATGTTGCAATAATTCCTTTTGTAACTGATACTTTAAAAATGTTGCAGCCGGCTATGATCACTCCTTCTATTCCTTATGAAAAAGCATTTAAGGAAGATTTTATTTCAATAAAGGAAAGAGACAGCTTCTGGCGCCGGCTCCGGGGCACCATCAGGGGAAATATAGATACAACAGCCTATCGTTAGGGTAACATGAACTGATAGCTGACACAGCCTATAGCCCCCCGCTCACAATCCTGCGGTGATAATTAATTTGCCCGGTATGATAATTCAAATGCCCGAGCAGGTGCAACAAAAAGTAAGCTGTATTTGTTTTTTCATCAATTACAGGCAGTGGATAATCTTTTTGCAGATCATTTTTAGAGAGTTGTTCCAGTGTATCGGTTACTACCGCACGTGTAATTTCAATATCTTCCAATAGTTTGCCTCTTGGTACATTCTTCAAACGAAATTCCGCATCGCGGTTACGTACATAGCCAGAATCGCCCAGTACGGCGCCAATGTAATGCTGGAGGTTTCCGGTAAGATGAAGACAAAGATTACCGCCGCTGTTGGTAATGCCTTCTTTAACCTGCCACAATAATTCGTCTTTGGGATATAAAGTAATTTCTTCTTTTAGCTTATCGAGATCTTTCTGAAAAAGCGGAATAAGATGTAAAGTGATCATGATTTTTTCATTGATATACTGTGCGATTATGAACGCAATATCAGCATTTAAATTATCAGAAATAAATTTTTGTATTTACCTGTTTTGAACTTTATTTGAAAAATCCAGCTTTCAGCATTGATCATATGCTATTAAAATAAAAGTACTTTTCCGGAACGCCTTTTTCAATATTTATCCCGGCAAGTTTTTTACAACCATGAGTATTTATTAACAGAAACCATATTTAGTTCGTAAAAAGCAATACATGTTTTGAAAACCATTAAGAAGTTAAGGGTCATTAAGGCTTTTTACTTAATTTTCTTAATATCTTAATGGTTAATTATAAGAATTGATAGTATTCCCGGCTAATAAAAAAAATTGCCCGCTCTTTGTATTATTTAAAGAGCATTTAATAATGAAAAGAATTTCAGGCTTTCTGTTGCTTACCTGCTTAACTACATCAATATACGCGCAGTCTCCCGTAACTGAACAATCGCTTATTTTTACGTGATGGAAAATGGGCATTCCCTGGTAATGATATTGATGATGGGCGATACCGGTTAAGCCTGTATCTGTCTGACGATGAAGGGAAAACCTGGAAATGGAGAACCGCTATTGAAAATCATGAAAAAAACGAGGGCGGCTATTCTTATCCCTCACTTATACAGGGAAAAGATGGATTTTTGCACATGACATACTCTTATCATAACGACAAAAAAGTAAAATCTGTTAAATATGTTGTGGTAGATCCGGCAAGAATACTACAATAAATGCCGGTTTTATATTAAAACTGAGCTTTTATTATTAATAAACAGCCGTTTTTAAGCATAAAAAGCCTCCGAAAGCCTTGCCATTTCTGCATTTTTGCCTACCTTTGCCGTCCCAATTTTTTAAAAGCATTGGGTTTATATCATGTCAGATAATCAAATTGTTAACTCAAACGCTGATGTTCAGGAGGCTGCAACCGCACCTACAGCGATAACAAATCAACCTGCACAGGTACCGGCCGAACCGGAAACTGCTCACGACGATTTCGACTGGAGCATTGACAAACGCAACGTATCTTCTTATAAAAAAGAAGAAAAAGAAAAGTACGATGCAGTATACGAAAGCACTTTTAAGACCATTACAGATAATGAAATGGTGGAAGGTGTTGTGGTAGGCCTTACTAAAACCGATGTTGTAGTAAACATAGGTTTCAAAAGCGATGGATTGGTTTCATTGAACGAATTCCGCGATCTGCCAGGCTTGAAAGTAGGTGATACTGTTGAAGTAATGGTAGTAGAAAAAGAAGACAGGGAAGGACATCTTCATCTTAGTCGTAAACAGGCGCGTATTACACGTGCATGGGAGCGCATAGTTGAAATACACAAGACAGGCGAAGTAGTTACCGGTGTGGTTACCAGCAAAACAAAAGGTGGTTTGATTGTGGATGTGTTTGGTATGGAAACTTTCTTACCTGGTTCACAAATTGATGTTAAGCCTGTAACTGATTACGATCAGTTTGTTGGTAAAACAATGGAGTTTAAAGTGGTTAAGATCAACGAAACCATTAAGAACGCTGTTGTATCTCACAAAGCTCTTATTGAAAGCGATATTGAAGCACAACGCGCTGAGATCATCAGCAAGCTTGAAAAAGGCCAGGTACTTGAAGGTACTATCAAGAATATTACCGACTTCGGTGCATTCCTTGATCTTGGCGGCTTAGATGGTCTGTTATACATCACTGATATCAGCTGGGGCCGCATAAGCCATCCGAGCGAAGTGTTGAAAATGGATCAGAAATTAAACGTGGTTGTGCTTGACTTTGATGATGATAAAAAACGCATCAGCTTAGGCTTGAAACAACTTACGCCTCACCCATGGGATACATTGCCTGAAACCATCAGCGAAGGAAAAGTAGTAAAAGGAAAAGTAGTGAACATTGAAGATTACGGTGCTTTCCTTGAAATACTGCCTGGTGTTGAAGGTTTGGTTCACGTAAGTGAAATTACCTGGGCTAATACCCCTATCAATGCTAAAGAATTCTTCAAATTAGGTGATGAGCACGAAGCTAAGGTGGTAACGCTTGATAAAGATTCACGTAAGATGAGTCTTTCTATCAAACAGCTTACTCCTGATCCCTGGAATGAGATCGAAAGCAAATACCCGGTTGAAAGCCGTCATAAAGGACTGGTAAAAAACATTACGCCTTACGGTGTGTTTGTTGAGCTTGAGCCAGGTATCGGTGGCATGATCCACATCAGTGATCTTAGCTGGCTGAAACGCTTTAACCACCCGAGTGAGTACACTAAGGTTGGCAGCGAAATCGACATTATCATCCTCGGTATAGATAAGGAAAACCGCAAATTACAGTTGGGTCACAAACAGCTGGAAGAAGATCCCTGGAATGCATTACAGGATACTTTCGCTGTTGGAAGCATACACGAAGGCACTGTAATCAAGAAAGATGATAAAGGCGCAGTAGTTCAGTTACCTTACGGACTGGAAGGTTATGCACCTGCACGTCACCTCTTTAAAGAAGATGGCAAAACAGTTGGTGCAGATGAAACAATACAGTTTGTAGTGATTGAATTTGACAGGAACGAAAAACGCATACTGTTAAGCCATACACGCATTTGGGAACAGGCTAAGGCTGACGAAAAAGAAGCAGAGAATAAAGAGAGAAAAGCTGAAGCTGCTAAAACCAAAAAAGCAGTTAAAGACATCCAGGGCAAGGTTGAAAAAACCACACTCGGAGATCTTGGCGTACTCGCTGAACTGAAAAAGAAAATGGAGCAGGGCGGAGAAGAAAAATCCGCTGAATAAATTCCTGGCAGAGACAAAGCATGCTTTGTCTCTATCCACAAATAAAAAATCCGCCTGGTGTATAGCCGGCGGATTTCTTTATTTTAATAGTACCCCTCCTGTAATCCGTACACCAGTTACTTTTCATTAATGCGCGGGCAGATATTATCTTACCTTCGCCGCCACGTCTCCCATATAACCAAAAGTTGAGCATTAGCACAAAGCAGACGGGGACGTGGCGTATAAGCAGGGTTAATTCGAGATTACAAGCTATGCTGTTGTATTAGAAACCGGATTACAAAACTCACAACGTCCGGCTAAACACAATGCTGGTAGGAGACTGTAGTGAAGAAAAAAAGATTTTTTTATTTGTGGAAACAGGTTACAATAACGATATTTATTGCATTAACCCATTCAATTGCTCTTCTCCAAACTGCGCTAAACTTTGCAGTTTCAGATCAGCGGCATCCCATTTACCCGCATTAAAAACAGATGGCGCCGGCACTACCACACATTTCATGCGTGCCGCCTTAACCGCTATCATTCCGTTAAATGAATCTTCAAAACAAATACATTGAGATGGTGAAACGCCTAACTGCATGGCGCAATTAAGATATACTTCCGGATGCGGCTTACCATATTGTAATGCTTCGGCAGAAGTTATGCTACTCAGGTAGTGCCGGATATTTAATTTATCGGCAACAATATTTGCCAGCTTTATGGGCGAAGATGTAGCTATCGCCATCCTGAATCCCCTGTCTTTAAAAAAAGCAAATATTTCAGGTACCCCGGGCATAGCAACGCCATGTTTTTCAATTTTATCAATGGCTTTATTAATAATACCTGTTACCGCGTTGTTCGCATACTGTTCTTCTATCTTAAAAAAGTTGAACCAGTGCGCTATCCACTCCACAGTACGCAAACCCGTGGAACTATGGTACTGCTCAGGCGTAAGCTCAATATTAAATTCCTTTAAAAGCTCGGCTCCTGCTTCCTCCCATAAAGGCTCTGAATCAATAAGAAGCCCATCCATATCAAATATAACTGCATCTGATTTCATGGCGCAAATATATAACCAGGCAGCAGAATGCGGAGATTCTTTGGGCACATTTCGAATTTTCGAATATAGGTACTGCTGCGGCGGCACGAGGCATCTGCGCTCGCATTTTCCGCTACCAGTCAGTGTACCATCTACCGGAAAGTTAACGTCTGTGAAGGTTTGAAATGCACCCGATTCTTTTCTATTTGTTTCAGATATCAAGTCCCCTTATCAAACTGCTTTAATATTTTTTGAGCTCTCGACTTAAAAGCGGCAGTTTCATGAGGCATCTGATCCTGAATAGTAAGTTTTAACTCAGGTATGATTTCAGGATATTGCTTTGCAAGATTTGCAAGCACGGTTAAGCTGAAAGCCTTCACTGCAACCATCTCTTCCGGGTCAGCTATGTATTGAAAACATAGGTCCATTATCATGCCATGCAATGATTTTGGTATTTCAACAGCCTGTAAAAGCCTGATGGTATTTCTTCTTACAGCATTATGTATACCTGGTTTTTTCAGGTTCAGGATTATTTTTTTCAAATGCTTTTTAATGAGCTCAGGATGAGCGATTACACTATAGCTTAATGGCCATGCTGCTCTTTGCACAACGCGGTATTCATCATTAAAAAAAATAGCTATCAGCGCATCAAACCTCTTTTGATCCTTGCCGATATACTTTACAATGTATTCACATTGTTTTTTTGAATGTTCCTTTAAAATAGCTGCTTTTAAATCCATAATATTAACTCCCAATTTACGAAAACGATTGTGTGATTTTTTAAGATTATTCAATTTATAGCCGCGGGGTTTGTTGTTTTCCTATACTTTTAAATAATTTCGAATGATGCTTAAAAATGTACTTCAGGAATTTGGCCTTACCGCTCCGGAACTGGAAGTAATTCCTTTCGGGTCCGGATTGATCAATCATACCTGGAAAATAAATCAAAACAACGGCAAGGCTTATATTCTCCAACGGATCAATCATAATGTTTTTAAAGCTCCGCAAGACATTGCATATAACATACGATTGATAGGTTCCTATCTTGCAAAGCAATATCCCGAATACTTTTTTGTACGCAATGTATTTACAAATAAGGGTGATGATATTCATTTTGTAGAAGGAGAAGGGTATTTCAGGCTTGTACCTTTCGTAAAACAATCGCATACGGTAGATGTGGTTCAAACCCCCGGTCAGGCTTTTGAAGCAGCCAGGCAATTCGGAAGATTTACACATGTGCTGAATGATTTTCCCGTATCACAGTTAAAAGTAACCATTCCTGATTTTCATAATCTCACACTACGTTATAACCAGTTTATACAATCGTTGCAGAATGGAAATAAAGAAAGAATAACAGAGGCGCAGGAAGAAATTGCCTGGTTAGAGCAGAAACATTATATGGTGGAAAGGTTCGAAGCGATGAAAAATAACCCTGATTTCAAAATCAGGGTAACGCATCATGATACAAAGATCAGCAACGTATTGTTTGACGAGAATGATAAGGGCATATGCGTGATAGATCTCGACACCGTTATGCCGGGTTATTTTACAAGTGACGTGGGCGATATGATGCGTACCTGCCTGTCGCCAGTTAGTGAAGAAGAAAAAGATTTTTCCAAAATTGAAATACGAAACGAGTATTATAAAGCAATAGTACAGGGATACCTTGCCGGCATGGAAGGTGATTTAAGTGAAGCTGAATGCAAAAGCTTTTTTGACGGAGGTTGTTACCTGATATATATGCAGGCCTTACGTTTTATAGCAGATTATATAAACAATGATGTTTATTATGGATCAAAATACCCCGGGCATAATTTTGTAAGGGCAAAAAACCAGATTACTTTATTAAAGCGACTGCTTGAAAAAGAAGAAATGCTGAGAGCTATAGCGTAGCTATCCCTCCCGGCATCTTATTAATGTGTAAGGCGTATCATTATCAATGTGAACATCCACAGCCATGTCCGCAACTTCCATCTCCCTTGTGCTCGTGCTGATGGTGCGTATGCGCATTATGCACGTGCCCGTGTGAAATTTCTTCGGTGCTGGCCTCCCGGATATTTTTAATGGTTACAGCAAACTGCAATGTTCTTCCTGCAAAAGGGTGATTACCATCCAGGATGATCTTATCTCCATCAATATCCGTAACAATCAATTCCTGTCCATCGGAAGCCTGAACCATAGAACCCAATTGCAAACCATCTGCTCCTTCAGGAAATTGCTGACGGTTCACTTCAAACACCAGTTCAGGATTAAAGTCTCCATAAGCTTCACCGGGCGTAAGTGTTACTTTCTTTTCTTCAGCTATTTTCAAACCCGCAAGTGCATTTTCAAGTCCGGTAAGAATATTACCGTGACCATGCAGGTATTCAAGCGGTTCAAATTCCAGATTGCCGTCAACAATATTGCCGGCTTCATCGCTGGCGGTATATTGAATGCTTACTACCTTATCTTTTTCAACAACCATATTTTATTTTTATTGTGTTACTGTAAAATTGATCTTCCTTGCAAGCCAGCTTTGTTTTACAGGAATGATCCAGCTTTGTTCAAGCTCCTGTTTTGTTTGCACGGTATTATTGAAATATAATGTATCCGGTTGAACGAAACCATTTTCAGCCGCATACTGAATTTGCGGTAAAGGCAACAGTTCTATTTTATCATTTTTTATAAATGCCAGTAATTGCCTGTCGAATAAAGCAATATTGAACCGCTGCTCCAGGTCCTTTATTACTCTTACAGAGCTATCGGTACTGCAGCCGCTTACACCGGTTTGTGTTTCATCAGCCATCAATATAACAAATTGCCCGTAGAATATAGTTGCAAACCCTTTTACAGGCGAGCCATGTGCATTCCATTTACCAACAAATTCATTCAGTATTTCTTCTGTTGCCAATACTTCAGAAAGCATAAACTTCCTGTTTGCCTGGTAAATCCACACCCTGGAAAGGGGGTCAAAATCTTCGGGAAGTAATTGTTGATAGTGTAAATCCATCCTGCAAAAATACGGAAAGGATTGGAAAAGCCTATCGCGTGTACGTATTTCAAATTTTCAATGCATATTGGTTTGCGCCCCTTTGTTCCCACCACGAAGCAGAACAATAGTTAAAATACCTACAGGCTATTTGGCGGAGGAGTCCCGGTCTTCCTTTCAATTTCTACCAGTTCTGCCTTTCGCATTTCATCGCTGTTATATAACCCTTTTCCCAATAATTTAAGATCATCATTTGAAAACGTCTCAATCCGGTTCAGGTCAAATTCGTTTAAAAACACATCGCTCACATTCCAGGCACTCAGTTTGCCCCGGTAAAATGTCACTTCATCTTTGGTAACCTCAGCCACCCTGAAATACCTTACAGTTCGGTTATTGTTATAATCTGTATACCTGATTTTGTATATGTCGCCGGTGCTGGGCTGATTAAGCAACAGCGCGATGCTCTCCTTTCTTTCTTTGTTTACATAACGAATGTAAAAGAACAGGAATAAGCCTATCGCCAACGCAAGAATCAAAATGTTTTTTCCGTAACGCAAAAGATTTGAAATTTTAGATTTTAGGGTTTCCGGTTTTCTTTTTATATATGGTATCTTTCACATTTCCATACAATCGCATTTCCACATTCGCCCCACATTTTTAAATTCATTAATTCTCAAATTATTCCATCGCCATTGCTACTAACTCTGCAATATCCAGCACTTTAGTATCTTCTTCTTTCTCTTTACTTTTCACGCCATCCGTAAGCATGGTATTACAAAAGGGACAGGCAGAAGCAATAACTGCCGGATTAACACTCAGAGCCTCTTCTGTTCTTTCAGTATTTATTCTTACTGTTCCCTTCTCCTCCTCTTTAAACATTTGCGCGCCACCGGCGCCGCAGCATAAGCCTTTACTTTTGCAGCGTTTCATTTCAACCAGTTCGCTATCCAAAGCTTCCAGCACTTTTCTTGGTGCTTCATATATATTATTGGCGCGTCCCAAATAGCAACTATCGTGATAGGTGATCCGTTTCCCCTTAAAACCTCCCTCCTCTTTCATTTTTATCTTTCCTTCATCAATCAATTGCTGCAAAAATGTGGCGTGATGTATTACTTCGTAATTGCCACCCAGTTCCGGGTATTCATTTTTGAGTGTGTTAAAACAATGCGGGCAGGCAGTTACTATTTTCTTGATGTTATAATTATTCAACACCTGAATGTTCTGGTATGCCATCATCTGGAATAAAAACTCATTGCCGGCTCTGCGTGCAGGATCTCCTGTACAAAGCTCTTCCTTCCCCAAAACAGCATATTTAATGCCTGTTTTATTGAGGATAGTAGCAAACGCCTTAGTAATTTTTTGTGCACGCTGGTCAAAGCTACCGGCACAACCTACCCAAAAGAGTATTTCAGGATTCTCCTGGTTTGCAAATAATTCTGCCATTACCGGAACACGCATAGGCAATAATTTGTTTCAAAGCTAAACGAAATTTATTACTATCCTATTGCAACCGCTAAAGTTACCAGGGTAAACGCATCTAAATTAGTTTACGCTATTCACAAATGTGTATAACGAGGGGAGTTGGAAAAAGTCTGAAAAGTTATCCTGAAATGATTTTAGGATATGGACGAAGACCGATATATGCATTTAAAAAATGTTATCATTCTTTGATGACTTAACTGTTCCGAAAGTCGATCGCACTATATTACATTCCGTAAAAGATATAATTGGCATCACTATTTTATGCGGTAATAAGCGGCTGTGATGATTGGGATAAGATAGCGTTTTACAGACAACAGAAATCCGATTGACTTAAACAGTTTTTAGCATTGCCCAATAGCATTCCATCATATAATACCTTCAACCGTGTTTTTGCTGCTCCTGGTCTGCACGAACTCCGGCATTGCTTTATATCGTGGGTTCAGGGCCTTGCCCCAAATTACGAATACACCTGTTGTGAGCATTGATGGTAAACGGTTAAGCAATAGTGTAGTTGATGGCAAAAGGAATTCATACGTATGGTCTGCGCCTGGTGCAATGCCTGCAATATGGTTCTGGGTCAGGTAAAGACCGATGAGAAAAGCAATAAGATCACTCCTATTCCTGCATTGCTGGATTTATTAGCACTGGAAGAGGCTATTATTAACATAGATGCAATGGATTGTCGGCAACAAATTGCTGAAAAGATAATTGATCATAAAGCAGATTATATACTTGCAGTAAAGGAGAACAAGCCCCATTTACCTGATGATAATAAAAGAAGCCTTTGAACAAACAACTGAGCCTCCCGACCATTACAAAGACCATTTAAAAAAGCTAAACAAATTCAGACCTGATGAATATTTTGACCTGAAAGACTTTTTCAGGTCATAATTAATAAAATATTCAAAATCAACTTCCTCACCTCAAAATAATTTTGCTCTATATTTACCCTCTTTAACCAAACATTGAAAGAATGCCATCAGGTATTTTTGCCATTCTGGATGATATAGGCGCATTAATGGACGATGTAGCAGCAGCAAGTAAAATCGCTACACGTAAAACAGCAGGAATTTTAGGAGACGATTTAGCAGTGAACGCAGAAAAGGCCACAGGGTTTCTTGCCTCCCGCGAAATACCCGTGCTTTGGGCAATTACCAAAGGATCGTTTCTGAACAAGCTTATTATTGTTCCCATTGCCTTACTACTCAATGCTTTTTTTCCTGTTGCCATTAAAATAATTTTGGTGCTGGGAGGATTTTATTTAGCCTACGAAGGTGTAGAAAAAATTATAGAATACCTGTTTCACCGTTCACCTAAGAAACATTCTGTTATAGAGCAGGAAACAGAAGGCAATGCTGCAATCGCGGAAAAAAATAAAATAAAATCCGCTGTTACAACTGACTTTATTCTTTCGGTTGAGGTTGTAATTATAGCATTAGGAGCAGTTTCAGACAAAACACTGGCAATACAAATTATAGCTGTTTCTGTTGTTGCCATTCTTGCTACGATAGGTGTGTATGGACTGGTTGCATTGATTGTAAGAATGGATGATGCCGGCCATAAACTTATAAAACAGTCAAACGGCAAAGGAGCTTTATCGCAAGTTGGTAAATTATTAGTTAAATCGCTACCGGTTGTTATTAAGCTTTTAGCGGTTATTGGCACTATTGCATTATTGTTGGTTTCCGGAGGTATATTTGTTCACAACATTGATTACCTGCATCATGCATTTCCGGAGGTGCCGTCAATCATTAAAGAACCTGGCATTGGTTTTATTGCAGGGTTAATAGTGGTGATAATAGTGGCGGGGATAAAAAAAATCATTTCGGCTATCAGGAAGTAAGATTCACTTATAAAGCTAACTATAAATATGTCTCTGTTCATTTCCATATGTATTGGCATTGGGTTAGCTGCAAGCAGCGGCTTCAGGATTTTCATTCCCTTACTTGCTGCAAATATTGCAGCACTCACAGGTTTTCATCAGTTTGGTAATGGCTTTGAATGGCTGAATGGATGGACAGCATTCTACATTTTACTTACTGCAAGCATTGCAGAAATTGCCGCATATTATATTCCCTGGCTTGATAATGTTTTAGATCATATCGCAATGCCTGTTGCCGTTGCGGCCGGTACATTATTAAGTGCTTCATTTATATCTGCTGAGTGGGAGCCTGCGCTTAAATGGGGATTGGCATTATTGGCAGGCGGGGGTACTGCCGGTATTATTCATAGTGGCATGGGGCTGTTGCGTTTGGGCTCCACTGCAACTACAGGTGGACTAGGAAACCCGGTTGTTACCACGGCCGAAAATGGCGCATCAATCGGATTTTCGGTAATGGCATTACTCCTGCCTGTTTTAGCGATAATTGCAGTGCTGGTATTGCTTTTTTTTATTTTACGGAGAAAAAAACTGAAAGCCGGGATATGAGTCATTTCATGTCTCACAATAAAACATACATCATGTACATTATTTAGCCATATTTATTGTTATCACCGGCTCATTCATCTTTCTTTTACCCCGACGCCGTACGATACTCCTTTTGCGGTAAATTGATTTTATCCATGCTATCAGTCCGAAAATTATACCAGTCAGACCTACCGCGGCAATAATAACAGCAACAACTTCAGATCCGTTACAGGCTATACTACATGCTAATGCCGCCAGTAACGCCGTTAACACAACTCCTGAAAAAATAGCAAGAGCAAGCTTCCAACCTTTATTTTTTCCTGTTCCACTTTCGCCGGGCTTCGTTATTACTAATCGCTTTAGCTGCTTCTTCAATCCTGCTTTTAACTTCCGCCATTCTTTTATTGAAAGCTTTTCTTGCTTACCATCCTTACCAGGTACAACCACATTATTATTCCTTTCAGGAAAAACTATACTTGCATGGGCTGAATTATGCAATTGCGAAAACAAATTGGTATTAAATGTAATGATCAGTATAAAAAATGAGCAAAGCGCAATAATAAAATCGTTTATTTTCTGCCTGATATAATAACGGTATTCAAAGTAAACTTTCTTTTGTCGTTTATCGGGATAAATAAACACTGCAACAATGAAAAATAATAAAACAAGACTGAAAGCTTTATCAGAAAAATATATACCCTGCTCCTGCAATTGATTTCCTGTGTATAATGCTAAAAAGAAGAGCACGATTTTAATCAGCAGCATTATCAGCCGGGCTTGCACGGCATGATACATAGCCCATGAGGATATTTTTTTCATAAGCAACCATTTTAATTTCTTACCGGTAACTTTCCTTTTCTAATGTAAGCATAAAAAACAAAATTCCCATCTTTATAAAAACTTGCAGGGTTATTTACAATTGCACGGAATGGGTTGGGTGGAGATTACTATATTATCAAAATATCTTTCCTGATCCTTTACAGCACCTTTATTCCAATAGTTTTCAAAAAATATCGCATTGATCTTATAGCTGCCGGGTATATTATTCCAGTCTCCATGCCAGTTCAGATCATAGCTGCCGGCCTGCAAAACATCATCAATCCAAAATTCAAATATACCATCACTTTTACCGGGAGTATTCAATTTTACATGGGCTACAATACAATACCATTTACCTGCTTTAACATCACTAAAAATATCATTTACACCTCGCTTATTACCCAGCCAGCGCAGGTTCCTGAAATCATTATACCGCTGGGTTACCAGTTCCCCTTTATCATTTATCCCACTTGCGGGATCCATTACAAGATAATTATGATCAGCAACTCTTCCTCCAGACCATATATGTGCAATCATAGACTGCTGCCAGTTTCTCCCTGCAATAACAGTAGCCCTGGAAAGCTTATCCCCTCCTCCACCCTGCCAGTTGGGTTCAAATTTAATATCCATACGCCAGTATATTTCATCAAAATCTTTGTCAGGCATAGCGGCATGGCTCATATAAGGGTCAGGGGATCTGCCAATAGCTTTATGAAGTTTTCCTGCATCTACTTCTCCTTTCTGCCATCTTACACGCATTCCGGCACTTCCATTTCTCCCAGCATTCTCCATAAGTATAAAATCGCCATCATCATCATCGTATGCAAAATATCTTTCCCGCAAATCTTCCTTATTTTCAAAATCGTCACAAAATATTGTTCCTTCGGGAGCATTGCTGCAGGAAAAACAATCAGGTTGAGCATTAAGCCCTGCATTGATTAAATAAAGCAGATAAAGTACAAGATGATGCATGAATCTTTAATTTAAAAACAGCCTGGGTGCTTCTTAATTTTCTGAATGCCTTAAGAACCAATTATTATTTGCCATATCAATATAAATGCTTTAATTGTTAAAAAAAACTGTGATCCGATTTATTATTTTTTTTCTGCTTACTGCAATTTCAGGCTGTAAAACTACAGTCAGCTATTCCTCTAACGCCTCCCGCTTAATATACAATAATGATGGCAGTGAAATACTTGGGAACAATTGGTTTGATCAACGCCCGCTTACGATTGCAGATGTCAATCAATATGTAGATATGATCGCCCATTCACAGGTAACTACATTTATGATATGCTCAGGCAGTGATTTTTTTTATTACCCTTCAAAATATGGCAGGTTAATCGGCGATGATAAAAATGCAACATTGAGTTGTATAAATGATACTGCTCTATATAAAGCATTGCGAAGGTTTTATAACAATGCAGCAGCACTTGAAAAACAAGGCACTGATATTATTGAAGCCACAGTAAAGAGAGCTAAAGAAAAACAACTGGAAGCATTTATAACCTATAGAATGAATGATCTGCACTTTGCTGACACCAGCACTCATTGTTCACTCCAGTATAGTGATTTCTGGAGTGAACATCCAGAGTTCTGGACGAATGATACCACCTTAGCTGGCTGGAACAGCCGCAACGCGCTTGATTTTGCTCATAAAGAAGTTAGAGATCACAAACTGAACATCATAAGAGAACAACTGGAGAAGTACGGCGCATTAATTGATGGCTATGAACTGGATTTTATGCGTTTTATAGTGTATTTTAAAAAAAGTGAAGCAGAACAAAATGCACCGCTCATTACAGACCTTATCCAATCCGTAAAAAAAATCACAGATTCTGTTGGTAAAATTCATAACAAAAAAATATTACTTACCGCCCGTGTTCCCTCAACAATAAGCGATTGCAAAAAGAAAGGACTGGATGTACAAACCTGGGTGAAACTGGGATTAATAGATTTCATAACGCTTGGCGTGCATTGGAGAGGAGAGCCTGCCATGCCTGTAGCAAATTTCAAGAAAGCGGCAGGCCAGGCAATTCCTGTATATGCAACACTTGATGACGGAGGCTATAATCCCCGCGAAGTATACTCGCATGGCATGTATAGGGGAATGGCTTCCCATGCGCTTGCCCAGGGAGCGGCGGGTTTAAATTTGTTTAATTATTTTTTTACTGCTTACAATAAGGCTGGCGGTCAACTAACAACGGAACAGGGAACAGTAGTATGCAGGATTATTGCTCCTGAGTTATTACAGGAACTGGGCTCATTGAAAACATTAGAAAAACGAAACAAAATTTATACGTTGTCTGATGGTGCCACTTCATACGACTTAACGCCCAACAGCCCTTTACCATTAAAAATTCATTCAGATAATAAAGCGAATATTTTTGTTGGCGATGATGTTAAAAAGAACAAGCCAAAGGAAATTGTACTATTTGTAAGAACAGGCGATACGGATTCATGCTCTGTATCTGTAAACGGATATATATTGAAAGATACAAGTGCCGCATACCCGGAACTATACGACAGGCGGAAAGGATTAAGTAATGATCAGAAAGTTTGGGCATTTGCTGTACCGCACGATTATATAAAACAAGGTAACAACGAATTATTGTTCTCCTCCGCAAGTAACAATTTAATGGTGCTCCGCATTGAATTGGCATTGAATTACGGCGACATTAAAAACTATGGTTATTTTTAGTATACAATAAATGCACTATAACAATAATGACTAAAGCATTACTAACCGGGTACTGCCTGCTGATGTTGAGCATAACCTGCACTTACGGCAATACAGATAGCATTCCCGGCGTAAAAAAAATAAAGGACCTCATCATCTATAATGACGCTGCATTTTACTGTGCATTCCCTTCTGTTATAAAAAAGCCTGATGGAGAATTAATCGTTGCATTCAGGCGTGCGCCCAACCGGCTGATTTTTGGAGAGAAAGGCAACAATCATGTTGATCAAAACAGTTACCTGGTAATGGTTAGATCAAAAGATGGAGAAAACTGGTCAGCCAGCCCTGAACTGCTGTATGCACATCCATTTGGAGGGTCGCAGGATCCCTGCCTGCTACAATTAAAAGATGGAACAATATTATGTGCAAGCTACGGCTGGACACAGGTACGTGCCGATGGTATACCGAATTTGAAAAAACCCTACTTTGAAAACAGTGGGTATATTTTTCTTGGAGGCTATCTTACAAGATCAACAGATGGCGGCAAATCATGGAGCGATGCAATTTACCCATCGCATACAGCTGCTGAGATTCATTACAATGCTTATGGTCAAAAGCTGCCTGCATATAACCGTGGAGCAATGTATGAAGCAAAGGATGGAAGAGTGCTGTGGATAGTTGCCAGTTCAGACAGTGTAAAGAAAACATCAAATTATTTGCTAACGTCATCGGATAAAGGCTTAACCTGGCAATACAAAAGTGAAGTTGCCAAAGATCCAGCCATTTCCTTTAATGAAGCCGCTGTTTATGAAACACCCGGGGGAGATATCATTGGTTTCCTCCGCACTGCCAATTTTAATGATAATGCTGTTATAGCCCGTTCAAAAGATGGCGGCAAAACTTTCAAATGGGAGTCAATGGGTTTCCAGGGACATCCTTTAAATGCGCTGCGGCTTCCGGATAACAGGGTGCTGCTTACATATGGTTACAGGCATAAACCCTGGGGTATAAGGGCAAGAATATTAAATGCGGAATGCACTGATTTTAAAACAGCGCCTGAAATTATTTTACGTGAAGATGGCGGCAATGGTGATATCGGCTATACATGGCCTGTACTACTTGATAACAAACGAGTATTAATCGTATATTACTTTAATCAAGAAAACGGTATACGCTATATTGCAGGAACTATACTGGAAATAAAATAAACATATAAAAGCCTTAAAAGTTTAACTACAGCTATTTTTAGTAATATCATTCTGCTGAAATTTGCAAACGCTATGAAGCCTTTAATTATTTTGATCCTTGTTTTTGGGATTGCATTACTATCGGTAAAAACAATAAGTGGCAATTATGATCCTGCTTTTTCCGCAAGAATAGCTATGTCAGCAATGTTACTGTTTACCGCCATTGCCCATTTTGCATTTTCGAAAGGAATGGAAATGATGTTACCGGGTTTTATTCCCGCCAAAAAGGCTGTGGTGTATTTTACGGGGCTGATAGAGATAGCTGCAGCAATAGGTTTACAGGTATCAAACTTAATAACAACGACAGGCTGGCTCCTTATTCTTTTTTTTATACTGATTCTGCCTGCCAATATTTATGCAGCCATCAAGAAAGTAGATTATCAAAAAGCCACAGCAGAAGGAGCAGGAAAAAAATATCTTTGGTTCAGAATTCCCCTGCAAATATTTTTTATCGCATGGATTTATTTCTCAGCTATTGATTACCATTAATAATGCTGTTCGAACGTATCCGCCCATACATTACATATATTTTCCCGTGCATTTTATCCCTGATTAACCTCCAACTCACTTTCTCCCCAGCAAATACGTTGCTACATCTGCCAGTTGCTGCCCTGTTACGCCTGCCACTGCAGGTTCCGGCATCAGACTCTTATCCTGTTTTTTTCTTGAACTTATTTTTTCAACAGGAACAATATGCTGTTTTCCCGCCACATCTTTTATAGTGATGGATTGATTGTTCTCACTTATTAAAAAACCAAAGAAAGATTCTCCGTCTTTTATATTTACAAGCCAGGGCTCGTACCCCAACAATATTGCGCCGCTCGGATTGATGATTGCATCCAACAAACCAATCTTATCAAATTTCTTACCGATACTCGTTAACTCAGGACCAATATCATTACCTGTTTGCTGAATGCGATGACAGGAAGCACAAAATTCGGTGAATACTTTTTTCCCTGATTCCGCATCGCCTTTCAATACGGCAATCTCTTCAATCGGATATACTTTTTGCCCGCCGGGCTGTTTAAAATATTTACCAGCCTGTACTCTCACCGCAAGGTCGGGGTTCTTAAAAATGTATTCTTCCATCGGCGGAACAAGCAACTTAGGAAATTTATTATCAGCAGCCAGGCCTATCAGCATTTGTCCTCCTACAGAATCTCTTGCCATATCTCTTAACCTGTATCTCCTCGCATCAAATGACAGTCCCTCATCCAGCACCGCATGCATTTTCGCTTTCATTGTAGCTACTTTACGCTCATGCCCGGTATTTACATTTATTTTTTTCCAGTCAAGCAAATTATACCAGTCATTTCCCTGCCTGAACGAGAGCCAGTAGGAAGCCTGTTCTGCCACATCTTTCATCGTACTTTTGCTTAATGAGAACATTGTTTCAGCAGCTTTCTTGTCTTTCATAAAAGCAATAGCTGTAATAGCCGCCCTTCTTTCTTTAGCATCAAGCGTTGAATCTGTTGCTCTTTGCAAAAGATCGCCAAGCGCTGCCGCAGGATGCAAATCCCATGCTATGCCTGTCATCTTCCCGTCCCATTTACCGGGTGCTTTTCCTTCAGCAAACACTTGTTTTATTTCGGCATATAAGTCTTCCTCATGCCCTTTTACCGCAGCGGCAATTGTATTCAGGTACCATTTGTCTTCGCCATCATATTGTTTCAGCAGTTCGATAAGAACTGGTTTCGTTCTATCAAACGATAGATCACGTATAGCAACTGCCACCTCTCTTCTCACTAATGCAGAAGGATCGCTTTGCAATTGCAAAGCATAAGGCAATATATCAGGTACGGCTACACGAAGCGACCTGAACGCAGTAACGCGTATCATTTCATTGTCACTCTTTAGCAGTTGTTCTGTTTCAGCAACACCCTTCGTTCCGAGCTGCGGCAACAACCAAACGGCCCTTGCCTGTATGTATGGATTCTCATCTTTCAGTAATGCCTTTACCGGTTCAATCACTGATTCTCCTTGTTTCTTCAACGCGGTAAATGCCAGATACCGTACGTTGATAGCCGGATTCCGGAAGGCAGCTATCTGTCCTTCCGTATTACTCAAATCAATATTGGGTGTAGTAAGTTTTTTATTTTTGGGTGTGATGCGGTATATTCTTCCAAAGCCTGTAGTATCCTTCATCTGGTGACCGCCCACCACTGGATCATACCAGTCGGCAATATAGATAGCGCCGTCCGTTCCTATCGCTACATCACTTGGCCTGAACCATTTTTCCTTATGCGTATTTGCAGCGCTGTCATTCCACACATACATAGGATTATCATCACTGAGAGAAGTAATAAAATTGGTTCTCTTACCTGGCAAAAAACCTGACTTTTCCCGAATAGGGAGATACCCGAAAATCACATTTCTTCCGGCATCAGCACTCATCAGCATACCGCGGTACGCAGCACCTAAAGCATCACCTTCATTCAGCACTATTCCTGTAGGCGCTCCTGCCCCGCTCCTGTCGCCCACCGGCATTACACCCGGATCTTCCTGGTGCCAGTGCGCTGTAAATATATCCTGGTCGGGCCGTTGATCTGCCTGCCATGATCTTGTGCCATCAGTACTAAAAAAACCCGCATTACCACCTTCCATCAACCATGATACACGACAAGCCGCAACTTCATCATCATTATCATTCTGCCATATATTACCATAAGAATCCATTGTAAGCTCATAGGCGTTCCTGAAATTATGCCCGACCACTTTTAAACCCGCACCATCAGGTTGTATGCCCAAGGCAAGACCTCCCACCCAAACTTTACCGTCATCACTTTTCATATTGCCTTCATTCTTTTTATTATAAGGCGTGCCGCCGGTATAAATACTTCCTGACCGCAACGTCCATCCATTCTTATCCGTTACAATATGCGGACCTGCATTACCGGTATTAAAATACCAGTTCCCGTCCGGTCCGGCAAGCACCGCATGCAAAGAATGATCATGGTCTTTTCCACCAAAACCTGTGAGAAAAATTTCTTTCTTATCAGGAATATCATCGCCATTATCATCGGTATAAACAATGATATTCGGCGCACATGATACATATACTTTATTACCTATCACAGCAATGCCCAACGGCGCCACCAGGCTGGTATCCTGCACAAATAATTTAGCAGTATCTGCCACGCCATCGTGATCGGTATCTTCCAGTATCATTACCCTGTCGCCTTTAGCGTGATGAAAAAATTTAGTGGAATCATTGTTGAAATTCCTGTAATTCACCGCTTCGGTTACCCACACTCTGCCTCTCGCGTCAATATCAATATTGGTAGGATTAAAAAACATGGGAGATTCAGCCCACAAAGTAGCTTCAAGATCATCAGGAAGATAAAAAGGTAAATCTGTTTTGGCTTTCGTTGAGGGCTGTTTACAACTTATACTTATTAATAAAAAAAATACAGCGAAAAGAGGCAAGCGTTTAAAAATCATTTATAAAATAATTTACGTAAGTAAGCGAGATTATGTTTATAACTTAAAACGGTTTCCGCGCCTTTGGGTATGGCGCCTTCAATCTGCATCCAGCCATTACCGGTATAATTCATTGCATATACGGCATCAGCAACGCCATTCCAGTCTACACTTCCTTTGCCCAGTAAAAAGCCATTTTCTTTCATATGCAGTTCACACACTTTGTCTTTCCCCAATTTTTTAAATTCAGCTACAGGATCAAAACCGGCATCAGCCGTATTCCTGAAATCAAAATATACTTTCAGGTTCTTAGACCCTACAGCATCCATTATTTCTTCGTGTTCTTTTGCATTGAGATAAGATTCGATGCCCAATATCACGCCTGTTTCTTCTGCAAGCGGCATTACTGCTTTAAGGTGTTGTATTGCTGCTTCCTTTCTTGATGCGTCATTGCGCAGATCACTCGCATTAAAAAATGCCAGCAACACTACTTTGGTATTAAGATTTTTAGCTGCTGTTATCGAATACTTTATCCAATCCTGTGTGCGCGGATCGCTGTGAAAAGGATATTGATTAAAGAGCCCCAGTGCAAGACTTGAAACAATAATGCCTGTTCGCCCGGATGCTTTTTTATATGCCTCCTGCACTTCTTTGTGGCGTATATGCAGGTCGTTATCAGGACCACCCATATTTACCATAATACCATCTAAACCAATTTCTTTTGCTACATCAAAAGCTTCCACATTACTGCTCTTGCCAATAGACCAGTCGCATGCGCCAATTTTAATTGCAGGCATTGACGATGCAGCCATCAGGGTTTTAAAAACACCTGTTTGCATCAGCGACGAAAGCAGCAACGATTTCTTAATAAGCAGGCGACGTGAATACATGGCTTTAGGTTTTGAGGTTTGGGCTTTGGGCGGTCAGGTATCAGCTTTCAGGTATCAGCATCCAAGAAGACCCGCAACTTAAAACCTGTCACCACTGATCGCCCAAAGCTGATAGCTGACGGCTGACAGCTCATAGTCCAATAATTAAATATATCAATTTTTACCGGGTTTTGTAAACTTGCATAAATTTAGAAAATGGCGACCCAGATAAAATGTCCGAATTGCAGTCATGTGTTCCAGATGGAAGATGCGGTTTCTGAAGAATATAAAAAGGAACTGCGTGAAAAGATGAACGAGTATATCAAAAAGAAGGAAGAAGAAAATGTAAAAAAACAGGAAGAGTTCTTTAAAAAAGAGCAGGCATTATTACAACAAATACAACAAAAGGAAACGGAATACTCCAACCGCTTATCGCAGGAAAAAATAAAGCTCCAGCAATCGCTTGAGGAAAACCTGCGTAAAAGTATAAGCGCGGATTTTGAAAACCAGCTCAGGTTATTGCAGCAATCTAATAAAGACAATGAAATAAAATTACAGGAAGCACGCAATATGCAGCTGGAATACCTGCGCAAAGAACAGGAACTGAAAAATAAAGAGCAGGAGCTGGAAATACAGGTACAGAAACAATTGCTCGCAGAAAGAGAAAAAATAACGGATGAAGTGCGCAGGCTGGAGGAACAAAAAGTGCATGCCCGGGAAACCGAGCACCAGCTTAAAATGAAGGAAATGGAAAAGCAGCTTGACGATCAGAAAAAGCTGATTGACCAGATGAAACGCAAAGCCGAACAGGGTTCAATGCAAATGCAGGGCGAAGTGCAGGAGTTATTGCTTGAAGATTTGTTAAAAAACGCTTTCCCTTTTGACGAAATAAATGAAGTAGGCAAAGGCGCTAAAGGAGCTGACTGCATTCAAACCATCCGCAACCAGTTTGGACAGGAATGTGGTAAAATTATATACGAAAGCAAGCGTACGCAGCATTTTTCTGCCGACTGGATAGAAAAATTGCGGGTTGATATGCGTACCCGGGATGCAGACATAGCCGTAATTGTTACGCAGGCCATGCCTAAAGATATGGATCAGTTTGGAGAAAAAAACGGTGTTTGGATCTGCACTTTTGCGGAGGTAAGCGCATTGGCGCATATTTTGCGGGATAGTATTATTAAAATTTTCACTGCCACCCGGTCGCAGGAAAATAAAGGCGATAAAATGCACCTTTTATATGATTATTTAACAGGCAGAGAATTCGCCGAACAATGGAAGGCAATACGGGAAGGTTTTCTTTCCATGAAAATATCTATACAAAGAGAGAGAGACGCTATGGAAAAACTATGGAAGGCGCGGGAAAAAAACCTTGAAAAAGTATTGTTAAATGCCGCCCATATCCGGGGATCCATAGAAGGAATAGCAGGTCAGGACTCTATTGACCTAAATTTGCTTGAAGAAGAGGATAAAGATAATTTATTGGGTAACTGATACGTTATACCTTGTCCAAGCGCGTTTTGATGTATATCTGGATAATACCCATCATATTAGCTATTGCTTTAATCTGGCACTTTTCGCATACGCGTATCCGTCAGACGATTACTGAATCTGCTGATCAGCAGGGGCATGATAAACTTGCCCAGGAAGATGCGCATATTGAATGCCCGCTGGTATACAATGGCAGCGAACTGGAATTTTCTGATGAAGTATTTCATATTGTACTTTCAAAACATTTTCAATATTATAACCGCCTGCTGGATATTGATAAAGAAAAATTCATCAATCGCCTGCGCAAATTCATTCATAACAAAATATTTGTAATTCATGATAAAAAGGGATACCGCGAAATGCCGATCCTGCTCAGCGCTTCGGCTATACAGTTGACTTTTGGTTTAAAAAAATTCCTGTTATCACATTTCAATATCATACAAATTTTTCCGGAGGCTTTTGTGGGGCTGGAGCCCTTCAGAATACTTATAGGCAATGTAACCGGCAATACCATCAATATTGCCTGGAAGCAGTTTTTGGAAGGTTATAAAAACAAATATGATCTGCAGAATGTAGGGCTGCATGAAATGGCACATGCGCTATACTACCAGAATTTTGAAACCGAATTATATATTGATAAAGATTTCCGTGAATCTTTCCAGATGTTTAATGCCATTGGCGATAAAATATATCATGTAGAAAAAGTGCTCACTATCGGGCTTTATTCAGAATATGCCATTAAAGATTTCCAGGAATTTTGGGCAGAAAGTATAGAGATCTACTTTAAAAGCCCTGACCGGCTACAACTGCATTACCCCGAATTATATAAAGCGCTGTGTGATATCCTCAACCAGGACCCGCTAAACTATCCGAATCATTTGTTTCAGTCAAGTTAAAATGTCGTTTTAAAGAATATTGGAAGATAAAATCAATTCAGTTTCCCGGTTTGAAGCTTAATAAAGTAAAGGAGAAATCAGGGTAAGCCTAAATTCACATATTGCCTTACCTCACATACTTACCTATCTGCTGATATAATTTCTTCCTGTCTGCTGGCGCCAGTGCATCCGCTTCTGAGATTTTACCTTCGGCATCTATAATAATATATAACGGTAATGCATAGCCTTTTCCGTTCCAGAATATTCTTGAAAGATCTCTTATCAGTCTTTCATTGGCTTTAATATGATTACCTTTTAAATCAAAATACTTTATCAGTTCTTTCCATTCACTTTCTTTGTTTTCAACATCCACCGAAATAAACAAATGCTCTACTCCTTTTGACTGGAGATATTTGTGCAACTCAGCTTCATGATCAAACTGATCTTTACAGGTAATACACCAGGTAGCCCAGCATTCAATATATACAGTTTTGCCTTTAAACAGCAGCATTAAGTCCCTGAATGTGTTGATAGCTGCGTAATTCGGGATAATTTTTTGTTCCGGTGAAAACGGTTGGCTAACTTTTTTATCATAAGCAATGGCCTTATCTGCCAGTGGCTGAATAAAAGCTGTGTATGCGCTCTGCGGGTAACGCCTTTTAAAATCATTAAATAATAATCCTAAAGCTTTATAATTTTCTTCAAGCTGTAGTGACGAGTATAGCAGATCCGCCTGCACAAACTCAGCAACCGGGGGTTGCATGTTGTTTTGAATACGTCTGAACATTTCTTTCATATCTGCAGCAGGATCGGCAGGCGGCGCAGGCGATGAGCCTTGTTTATTCTTTTGCCAGCCCAGGTAACCACTTATATAATCTCCGGCATAGGTATTGAATTTATCGCTGTAACCAAAAGTTCGCAATGCCGGGGGATTATTCACCGGGTACTGCTTATATACCTTTTCCCATAGTGTACCGAAATCGGCAGGAAAAACAGGCTTGTAAAACGGGTTGTCTTTTTCAAGCAGGGTAGTCGCATATTTGCTGGCAATTACTTCTGATATTAGTGATGCATGATAATAATCAAGCGTAAGTACTATAAAATCGTAAAAAGCTTTGTCAATCTTTTTCTGTTCATACAACAATTTAAAAACGTTCAATCGTACCTGCTTATCTTCTTCCACGTGCTTCTGAAGTAAAGCAGCCGTTGTATCATTCTTATAGCGCATTATCAAACTTCCGGGATACAGCAGCTCCGCTTTTGTCAATTGTAATTGTCCTTCCCTGTTATTGCCTTCAATAATAAGGGGAGTTTCCTCATTCTCTTCGTCTATGGTTACCCGTAAAGCATCTCCTTTCTGTACAAATAATTTTATTTCCCTGTTAAAAATACTAATGCTTACAAAACCGGTTTGATTTTCATGTAAAGAAATTACAAATGGCTTTTTACCACGGAGAGTATCGGTGCGCATCGCACCCCAGAAAACCGTATGATTTACAGGCAGGAGAATATTAACAAGCCCTTCTTCCAATCCTGCAACTTTTAATTCAATAGTTGCCTGGGGCTTCTGCGCAACAACAGTCAGCACAAAACACCATAACACTAACAACAAGCCTGATCGTTTCAATAGCAATACATTTTTGGGTTGAGTAAATACTGCAAGGGTATTATAAATCTTAATCCAGCACCTGTGTGCTGATAATATCGTCTATCGTTTCTCTTCTTCTTATCAATTTGGCTTCACCGTTTTTAACCAATACTTCCGCAGGGCGAAATCTTGAATTATAATTTGAAGCCATTTCAAAGCCATAGGCGCCGCCATTATAAAATACCAGGTAATCGCCTTCTCTTACTTCCGCAATCATACGGTTGTCTGCAAATGTATCCGTCTCACAAATATTTCCTACTACATTATACGGCAACATTTTCCCTTTCGGATTTGATATGTTTTCAATATGATGATAAGAGCCATAAAACATTGGGCGAATCAAATGATTCAGCCCGCTGTCCACCCCGGCAAAACGGATATCGCCGGATTGTTTCAGCACATTTACTTTCGTTACAAAATATCCCGCTTCACTCACCATAAATTTGCCTGGCTCAAACCATACCCTGAATGTTTTACCATATTGCTTTGCATATGCGGAAAATGCCTCAGCTACCTTTTTACCAAGTAACTGGATATCTGTTCCCTCATCACCTGGTTCATAAGGCACTTTAAAACCTCCACCTAAATCAATTATCTCAAGCTCAGGGAAATGCTTAGCTGCTTCAAACATTACCTCAATGCCTTTTACAAATACATCCACATCTTTTATTTCGCTGCCGGTATGTATATGCAATGTACGGATATGAAGATTCGTATCTTTTACCAACTGCACTATTTTATCAACATCTTCTAACGGTATACCAAACTTACTTTTACTGTGACCAGTGGAGATTTTTAAATTGCCGCCTGCCATAATATTGGGACGCAGCCTTATCCCAACAGGATAACTATGCCCGTATTTTTTCCCAAATTTTTCGAGGTTGGAAAGACTATCGATATTGATATGCACGCCCAATTCTTTCGCCGCTTCAATTTCACTGAAAGCGATATTATTGGAAGTGTACAAAACCCTGCCCGGCTCAAAACCTGCCATCAACGCTAACCTTGCTTCATTTACAGAGCTGCAGTCAATATTGCAACCAATGCTTTTGATGTGCTTCAGCACATTAATATTGGTAAGCGCTTTGCATGCGTAAAAAAAAGTAGCATCAATGCCTGAAAATGCATCTGTCAGCCTGCTGTATTGCTCAGTAATTCTTTCTGCATGATATACATATGTTGGAGTGCCAAATTTTTCCGCAATATCAATTAATTGCTGATGACTTAATACCTGTGGCATAATTTTGAGAGATAAGAAGCAAACGAGGAAAATATACTCAAGGTTTTACTTCCTGGTTAAAAAATTTGGCTGCGAAATTACAGCAATAGCAGTAGATCAGGAAAAATAGGTTATTATTAAAAATTACCGATCAACGCCGGACAGGAATATACAAGTTGTCAATTTATACCGGGTTTACAAAAATTACCTGATTGAACAATGATCTGACAGCAATAAATTTTAAGGTTTTGTAACATTGAAAAAAGGAAAATTCCAAAAAAAGGTTGTACCATTAACTATCAATTAGCGTAATCTTATGGAAACCGACAAAGTATTTGCGGAGCAATATTCAAAGCCATCTGACTTTAAATTCAGTAGTAAAGTAGCCGGCGTTTTTGACGATATGGTTAACCGTTCCGTTCCCTATTATGAAGAAATGCAAAGAATGGCGGCTGAATTGGCCGCTGATCATGCAACAGAAGGTTCATATGTATATGATCTTGGCTGTTCTACAGGTACAACGCTGATCAATATGGATCAAAAAGTACCTGCTACCATTCCCTTTATAGGCATTGACGATTCAAAAGACATGCTCGACAAATGCAGAGCTAAGCTGAATGCCCTGGAAATCAAGCGTAAAGTAGATTTAATTACTGCTGACCTTAATAAAGATATTACTATAGAAAACGCATCGGTAGTAGTGCTTTGCCTTACGTTACAATTTGTGAGACCAATGAACCGTGAACGCCTGCTGAAAAAAATATTTGATGGGGTAAACCGGGATGGCTCCTTGATATTGATTGAGAAAATTCTTGCGGAAGACAGTCGTTTTAACCGGGACTTTATAAAATATTATTACGACATGAAACGCCGTCATAATTATAGTGAACTGGAAATTTCACAGAAAAGAGAAGCGCTTGAAAACGTGCTCATTCCTTATAAGCTCAGCGAAAATATAACCCTGCTCAGAGATGCAGGCTTTGAGCACTGCGAGATATTTTTTAAGTGGTACAATTTTGTTGGAATAATAGCCAAAAAGAACGCATGATAACTATAGGCAATTTCTTTTTTAAATACCGTAACCTGCTCTTTATTGTATTATATCTTTTGCTTTTCGTTCCTTCACCCCCGCTTTTCAGCGAAGCTGCTTTTGGATCAAACTATTATATATGGCCGCTGGTGCTTGGTTTATTGGTAACAGTAACAGGGCAAATAACAAGAGGAATGACCATTGGACTTGCTTATATAATAAGAGGAGGAAAAGATGGAAAAGTTCACGCAGATCAACTGGTTACCCAGGGCATTTTTAATCACTGCCGCAACCCTTTGTATGTAGGCAATATATTAATGCTAGCCGGGGTAGGCATCCTCGCAAATTCATTATTGTATATGTCGGTTATAATACCGTTATTCCTTTTTATATACCAGTCTATTGTTTTAGCCGAAGAAAATTTCCTCCGGGGAAAATTTGGTGAATCATTTGAAACTTATTGTAAAAAAGTTAACAGGTGGGTACCCTCGCTAAAAGGAATATCAGCTACATTTTCATCAATGAAATTTAAATGGAAAAGATGGCTGATTAAAGAATATAACACTCAATTCGTATGGCTCACAGGTATCACCCTGATCATCCTTTTTAAATACCCGCAGCTCACGCAAAATGATACCGGAAAAAGAAATGTGGTATTGGCTGTTATTTTACCGGTACTGTTATTATACTACTTCACTATACGATATCTCAAGAAATCAGGCAGGTGGAACGATTAAAGTAATCAAGGTCATTTAAAATGTAAAACAGTGACAAAAACAGCTTCTTAAAGCTGTTGGCTGGAAGCTGAAAGCTACCGTTGCTGAACTGACAGTTGAAAGCCTTAATAATACCCATACATGCTCCTTACCTCTCTCACTATATCCTCAATCACCGCGTCATCACCCTGGGCATTATAGGTTTGTTTCAGGCTGCTGCCAAACACCCATGCCACGCTCTGCCAGAAGCCGGCGGAAAAACTGCCTTTATAATCTTTGATGATCTCGTAGCAGGTATTGCCTGTTTCCCTGGCAATCAGTTTCATCAAAACTTTACCCTGGTAAACCGAGAGGTCAGTAAGCGGTTTGGTAAACTCGCTGCGCAGGTCCTTTTCGCGGCTTTTTACATAAGCTTTGCGCTTTTCCTTATCCGGAATACTATCCAGGTGCGCCTTAATATCATTAAAAACAACAGAAGCTTTCCTGGCATAAGGATAGGTAACATATACCGCGTTCCTCAGCCTGGTCCATTCCTTATGCGCCCTGCGTTGCGCCGGTGTAAGATCAAGAAAAATATATACGGTAGACAGCTCGCGGTAAGGCATGGTATCGCCCTTATAAATAATAGCAGGAACAGTAAGGGTATCATTCACTCCATACCTGCTTTGTGATTTTGCCGCAAAAAAGCACAGCATAACACAGAGTACGGTAAGGGTCGATTTACGATATAATTTACACACACGCGTCATTCAATAATTAAAATAAACGATTTTTCCTGATTTTTAATACGTCTGAGACAATAATGGTAACCCAACCGCTGCCAACATGGAATAATTTAACTAAAGCAAAGTTAAAAAGCTTTATCAGGGAATATTATTTTGCATAATATACGAACGTGTATAAATACAGGTTTGGGTATCTGGCGGGCTATTTATTCTTTATCTTCAGCAAGCACATGAAACAATGGATTGCATTTTCTTTGGTAGTATTACTTTTTATTGCATGTAAAATCAAACCCAAAAACGACACACCTGCAATAGAAGAACCCCCGGTTTCATCATTATCGGGGAAAGAACTGGCTTTAACCTATTGCAGCAGTTGCCATGCTTTTGTTAATCCCGAATTATTGCCTGCTTCAAGCTGGAAGC
The DNA here is from genome assembly GCF_003075435.1 of Terrimonas sp. Lineage (GTDB taxonomy): Bacteria > Bacteroidota > Bacteroidia > Chitinophagales > Chitinophagaceae > Agriterribacter. The sequence continues at coordinate 43,490 of NZ_QCZJ01000031.1, forward strand.
TCTCAGTGCTGCCTGCTATGGGTTACCGCATGGGTATATATAACCGCGGATCCAGGCCCGACAGCTTATTTGATGCTGGTATAAGCGGCGAAGTGGTGCGCAATGCCAATATATTTCCTGAAAAGCCTGTTTTAGCAAAAGAAGACTGGCATAAAATAGAGGAATATTTTATAAAAAATTCACCTGATACCATTTTGCCGCCTGTACGAAAAACCCCTATCCGTATCGGGCTTAAACATTTCCGGTATAAGGAAACGTTATTTTCGCATCGTCCCGCATTAACCACAATGGTTAAAATACTGCCAGACAATAAGGGTATAGCGTACGCAGATGGAAAACCCGGCCGAAGTATTTTAACTTTTTTAAACCCTGACCTCCGGGAAAATTTTAGCTTACCACTTAGATCAACGCCTGTGCAGTTCAGGGAAAAATCAAATGAGTTATTCCTCACTATTGCAGGAAATGGCATTTTTCCTACTGATGCATTCGACGGTTCTTTACAACGCCTGGTAAAAAAAGATACGGGAATGGGATTTCAATCAGGTGATATGCTTATTCCAAACTTAAAAAGACCGGTTTGTATAGCTTTTGAAGATTTGAACAAAGACGGGCTGGAAGATGCTGTGATTTGTGAGTTTGGTAATCAAACAGGTGAGCTGGCCTGGTTTCAGCAAAACCAAAACGGTGGCTATACCAAAAATCTGCTCAACAGTAAGCCCGGCGCCATTACCGCAATTATTAAAGATGCCAATAAAGATGGATTACCAGATATATATGTATTGATGGCACAGGCTGATGAGGGCGTTTTTTTGTACGAGAACCTGGGAGCAGGCAGGTTTAAAGAAAAACGGTTATTATCATTTCCTCCACTATACGGATCTCAGTACATTGAGCTGGCTGACTTTAACAAAGATGGTTTTGATGATATTGTATATGTGTGCGGTGATAATGCTGACAAAACGCCAATCCTGAAAAATTATCACGGCATTTATATTTTCTTAAACGATGGTAAAAACAATTTCCGCCAGTCTTATTTCTACCAGATGAATGGCGCATATAAAGCCATGGTAAACGATTATGACCTGGACGGAGATCCTGATATTGCTGCTATTTCTTTCTTTCCCGACTATCGCAATTATGCCACCGAAAGCTTTATTTACCTGGAAAATAAAGGGCACCTGAAATTTGACGATTACTCATTTCCGGAAGCAACAAAAGGGAGATGGATTGTAATGGACGCCGGGGATATGGATGCAGACGGAGATACAGACCTGGTTTTAGGCTCTTTTGTTTATTTTATAGCAGACGGAGACACAACAGGGCTGGGAAAACAATGGCTGACTACCGGTCCTTCTGTTATTGTTCTGGAAAATACAATAAGATGAGCGGGAGGAAAAATCTAGGATGCATTCCAAATCCAGGAAAAATATAAGGATGACATTTGCTTTCTTTCTACAAACAGTTGGCCGCTATGCGGCAGGATGCCGGTTACAGCTTACAAGTTCCCGGCTTACCGGTTGCAATATTCACTGGTTATTTCACAGAGGTACACGAAGGCTACACAAAGAGCCACAAAGAATAATAAAACACTCTGTGTAACTTTGTGTATCCTTCGTGGCTCTTTGTGTAACAAACCCATTCCCGCCGGGCAGACACCGAAATTCGTGGCAGGAAATATATCAGGGGTTATTTAAAAATAACTTCGGGCATGCCCGATACGCAGAATGGAACACGGATAAAACGGATATGGCGGATATTTACGGAATATATCGGTGTTTATCAGTATCATCCGTGTATTCCGTGTGCTATTCTATAAAAAGTATTTGTTGTAATGCTAAATCATTATACACACGGCGCAACGCAGGAAACCTGTTTTTCAATTCATCCGTAATGATGTCATTATAAGGCACGAGGCATCTGCCATAAATAGCAGTAGTACCTACATTCGGAAAATTGGAATACTCTTTCTTAAGGAAATGACATTGAATAGTGAATTTAAAAAAGCCACGTCATAATCGACATGGCTTTAATATTTTTGAAATCTCAGAGGTTAGATGTCTTACGGTTAATAAGGGAGCTGATGATTTCCGGTTCTAACGGGTTGGTTGTTCAGAATTTGGAGTGGTGCTTCCAGGTATTGGTTTACTGCTTTTTAAGGATGATGGATTGGTTTTTAAGCATTGGAGTGATATATGGTAATTGCTTAGGAGTGGATTTGAGTTTCAGAGGATCCGGATTTATCTCGGTGGCTTTCTCAGGATTTGGATGGATTGTGCTTTTCTAACGGTTTCCGGTTTTCAGAGGATGTGGCTGCTGTATCGCTGTTTGACAATACAAAGATGTAAAGGAAACAGCAGCTTTAAAACTTATTTCGGTAAAGGTGAATAATGCTTCGATTTTCGGGAGAAAAGCCCCGATGAAGAAAATAATCGTGACAAAAAAATAGGGAGTACTGTTAACTCCCTATAATCCGTTAAACCTCATATCTCAGGTAAAATGGCCGATTGTTGAAAGCAGTTAGCTGAAACGCATCACACCACTCTCCCCATATAAGGATCTGTAATATTTTCCTTACCTGTTTCAACCCGGCCGGCAAATCTTTTTTCAAAATTTCCAGCGCCTGATACTTTTACCGTAAAGTCATACCAGCCACTGCTTTTACCAAGGTTAAGCACAACATTTTCTGTGGTAGATTTTGTTATAACTCGCTTTACAATTTTGTTTTTATATGCATTGTCAATAACCTCAACGTGTAAGGATCCCCGGGCGCTTTTGTTTGTAAGCTTTAACTCAATATTGCCGGATATATTTTTTGTTGCAGAGGATTCGTATTTACAAAGAATATCAACAAGAGGGTCATTCTTATCTCCTTTAAACTCCCTGAAAAAGCCATTAGGCCCATAAGCGCATAAATGATATTTACCGGCTTCAAATGCATCAACCGGCCATTCGTATGTCAGGCTATCGCCTGCTACAACTGCAAACGCCCAGTTTTTTCCATTTTCAGTTTTACCTTTTTCATCTGTAAACGCTCCCGGGGCATATATGCTGAATGGTGATCCGCAGGATTGATTTCCGAAAACTGCGTTACCTGCTGTCAGCTTAATTGCTATGTTTTTTCTATCACTGCTTAACCGGCTATCAGCGTATAATTCATACGATAAAGGAGTGGCTTTTCTTGTTCCTTCTTCCTGTGATGACATCAATCCTGATAAATCGGCTTTCTTTACTGATTGCTCAATTTCACTGGTTGAGATATTTTTATAGCTGGCCGGCGCATTCTTAAACTTAGCATTATAAATATCTTCTACAAATTCATTTCTCTGCAAAAAAGGAACTTTGTTTACCGGTGTACCATCAAAGGGGCTGAATGCCGAGGTAAGGTCTCCACATATAGTACGCCGCCATTTACTGATATTATCTAAGTGGATATTTTTATTGAATTTTTTATTGATGAAAGTTTCAAGAAACTGCAGGGTGGATGTGTGATCAAATACTTCTGAACATACCTTACCGCCCCTGCTCCATGGTGATGCAATGACCATAGGCACTCTGAAGCCTAAGCCAACCGGTGCTTCTCTTGCCTGCTTTTCAGGAATACCGTGTTTTAATTCATGTTCTAGTCTTACATGTTCTATTTCCGTATCAATGCCTTCAGAGCATTTGCCGGTTCCCGGCTTATTATTATCCGGTATGGAGAACGGTGGTATATGATCGTAGTAGCCATCATTTTCATCGTAGGTTAAAATGAGAATGGTTTTCTTCCATACCTCCGGATTTTTAGTGAGTATATCCAGTACTTCAGAAACATACCATGCTCCATACCAGGGTGCGCTGGGATGATCAGAAAAGTTTTGCGGGCCGGCAAACCATGAAACGGTTGGAAGTTTTCCTTCATTCACATCTTTACGAAATTGATGTAGTATATCTCCTGCAGGTATGGTTACTGTTCTTTCCTCATTGCCATCCCTGTACTTTAGCTGTGTAATACTGCGATAGTTTGGATCGCCTTCGTTTACAACAAAGGCATTGCGATAAAGATTTTTTTCCTTTTCAGGCAGCTGCTCAAATGTTGCCTTATTCCACTTCTTTAATTCTTCCTGGGCATTACCAAGCACCTCTTGTTTTTTCGCAATTTCAGTTTGTATTTTTTTAGCGGCATCTTCGCTTGAAGGACTTTCTTCCTGCAGTTTTGTTATTTGACCGGGTAATTCATCGGCAAGTTTTTGTAAGTTTTGAATATATCGGGGAGAAAATTTTACATTGTATGCCGCGAAAAATTCCAGCAGGTTACAACCAAAGTTTGCCAGCCATGATCGCTCTTCTCCCTGGAAGCCACCACCGCAGCTTATCTCATTCTGATAAAACTTCCACGATATATCGTTCTCCTGCAATAGCTCAGGAAATGTTTGCCACTGCATTTTGCCATAGCTGTAATTATCATTACGGATATTAGCTTTGGGAATATCGTTTTCTATATTGGTTATTTTACCCGTCCAGAAAAAAGAGCGGTTGGGCGTTGTGCTCGTCATTGCTGAGCAAAAATTCTGATCGCAAACGGTGAAAGCGTCCGCCATGCCAAAATTAAATGGCAGGTCAGCTCTTGTATAATGCCCCATAGTTAAAGGCATATCTGAATAGTTTTTATTGCCCGATTTTTTTGCCTGCAACCACTTATCGTACTTCCCCCCGTTATGCGCATCTACCTGGCTTGGCCGGGAGTGGGGAAGATCACCCATCCATGTTACTTTAGTATCTTTTATATCAAGCCTGAACGGTGCATAAGTTTCTCCCTTATCATTGGTTTGAAACCAAACAGGTTTTTTATCCGGTAACAAAATGGCTCTCGGATCATTAAAGCCTCTTACGCCCTGCAACGTTCCAAAACAATGATCAAAAGACCTGTTCTCCTGCATCATTATTACAATATGCTCCGCATCCATAAATGTACTGCCGGGGGCAGGATCAATAGCAAATGCTTTTTGGATAGATTCAGGAACAAAAGATGAAAGGCCTGCAGCGCCGGACAGCAGCATTGACTTACGAAGGAATTCTCTTCGGGTATCCATAACAGATTTATTGAATTAATATGAGCAATAGCAACCCTTTCAAATATCGTACATTATACCTAATAGCTATTATTATTTTTATTGTTTTCTCAATGTCATAATAAAATTTTCCAAACACTTGTATTAAGGATAACCTGTGTTGTAACTTTATAGACATAAAATAGCTTTTATGAAACAGTATAATAAATTTCGCTTTATTGCTCCAGGTATCGCGTTATTTTTTTGCCTGTATTTTTTTGCTTCCTGCTCCACCACAAAACAACCTGTTGAAGTAGTGGGTGCGTCTGAGGCAGAGATGGCGCAGGCGATCACATCAGGTAAATGGATATTTGTTGCCAACCAGGTTATGCCTCAACGTGGCCGCTCACGAACGCTTACCTCACGCTACACTGTTATTTTAAATAATGATACACTTACATCAGCGCTTCCTTATTTTGGACGTGCCTATACCGCACCCATAGGCGAAACAACAAGCCCGTTAGATTTCAGCTCAACAAATTTTACCCTGAACAAGAATGAATCAGGTACAGGAAGATGGGACATCAATATCAGGGCAAATGATGTTCGCGAAGTTCAGGTATATAATTTTACTTTATTTACCAATGGCTCGGCTCAGTTAAATGTGCAGCTTACCAACAGGAGCCCTGTCAGCTTCAGTGGCAGGGTAATGCCGGTAAAATAACTGGTTGGCAGCCTGTTATATTTAAACGATGGATATTGCATTTTGCGAATCGTAATATCCGTCGTTTTATAAGCTAAAACAGATTTTCTTCCTAAGCTGGCTTCTAACATGCATGTATACAATACGTAACCACGCCCCACACGGCAAAATCTGCTCCCGATATATCAACGTCAATCGGTGAAAGATTTTTGCATTCAGGAATAAGCCTTGTTTTGTTAAAAGTTTTTTCTAACCGCCGTATCAGCATTTCACCATTGAGCACAGCAATCACAATTTTACCATTGGCTGCCTTCACCGACCGGTCTACTATTACAATATCACCATTGGAAATACCTGCATCAATCATAGCATCGCCGCCTACACGCATTATAAATGTAGCGGGTTTATTTCTCATCAATTCTTCATTCAAATCAATACTGCGTTCCATATAATCATCTGCAGCAGCTCCGAATCCTGTAGCATCCGAATGCTCCACATCCCACTGGCTGAATTTTTTTGTTCCGTTATAACTGGATTTATAAAAAACTTTCTCTTCCATATATTTAAAAATTTGTTTTACTAAAATATTTAGTAAATTTATGCTAAATAATTGATTGATCAAAATCATCGTTATGCAAAAAATAATTCAGGCATTACCCGGGTATAACGTAAACGAATACCTGCTGGTGCTAAGTCCGCCGGAAGAGCTGTGGCACAAGATCATGAAGATAAAAGAAGATTTTGCCAACACCTACAAAACAGATACTGCCAGGTGGGGCAAACCGCATATCTCCCTGGTAAACTTTGTGCAGTATGAAATGATGGAATCAAGAATCATACACCGGTTGAAAACAGTGGCAATGGGTTCGCCGGCATTTAAGCTGGAGCTGAAAGATTACGGAAGTTTTCCTTCGCACACCATATATATAAATGTGCTATCAAAAATACCGGTGCAGAACCTGGTTAAGGAAATCCGTACAGAAACACAGCGGCTCATGAAATTAAATGATGATAATAAGCCGCATTTTATGCTGGAGCCACATCTTACTATTGCACGCAAACTGGCGCCCTGGCAATATGAAAAAGGCTGGCAGGAATACAGTCACCGGCATTTTACCGGACGTTTTATTGCAGATAGCATGCTGCTGCTGAAAAGGCGTGTTGGCGAAAAAGCATACCAGATAGCGGAGCGGTTTGTATTTCAGAATTTGCCGGTGATGACGAGGCAGGGTGAGTTGTTCTGATTGGATAATCACGGAGATACTGGGACACTGAGTTTCACAGAGAATTTTTAATTACTGAAAATTATGGAACAATATATAGCACAGCTGTATAAACGCTTTCTGAAAAAGAAAAGCAGTCAGCATCTCAAATGATGGATACAGCTACACACTTCCTATGAAAGAAGGAATTAAAAGAATGATTTTATAATTTATCACGCTATGCAGATATGAATACATGACCCGCGTGACTCACTGTATTCTCACTGCTTCTGTGATGCAACAAAATTATATGTCCAACAAATTACAACAAGATCACTATAAAGTATCTGCTCGGGATAAAGAAGAAGCCGAGCAATACCTGCATGGCAGGGGCGCCCAGTTTAATACCAAAAACAAATTCTTAAAAGACGAAATTACCCGCGAACATATTGAAGGCATTGATGACTGGACAGACCCTAATGTTCCCACCCAATATATAGAACAGCAAAGCAAAACCATTGTGAATAAAGTGGATAGCCCTGATGTTGGAATGGCTTACAGCATGAATGCCTATGCAGGCTGCGAACACGGCTGTATATACTGTTATGCCCGCAATGTGCATGAATACTGGGGCTACAGTGCAGGACTTGATTTTGAAAGAAAGATCATCGTAAAAATGAACGCACCTCAATTACTGCGCAAGCAGCTTATGCATCCCAAATGGGAAGTAATGCCGATAATGGTTAGTGGTAATACAGATTGCTACCAACCGGCGGAACAGAAGTATCGCTTAACAAGAGGATTATTACAGGTTTGTAATGAATTTAATCATCCCGTAGGTATACTCACCAAAAATGCCTGGATCATAAAAGATAAAGATGTATTGCAGGAACTTGCACAAAAAAAACTGGTAACAGCAATGGTTTCCATTACCTCTTTTAATGAAGAGCTGCGCCGCGTAATGGAGCCGCGAACAGCTACAGCGGTTCAGCGATTGAGAGTAATTGAAGAACTAAGCAATGCCGGTATAAAAATGGGCATTATGATGGGTCCGATGATACCCGGGCTTAATGACCATGAAATGCAGCGCATCATGAAGTCGGCGGCAGATGCAGGTGCAACGTTTACGGCGTATACATTTATCCGTTTGAATGGCGCCATCAAATTTTTGTTTCACGACTGGCTGTATAAAAATTTCCCCGACCGGGCGGATAAGGTTTGGCACATGATAGAACAAAGTCACGATGGTAAGGTAAATGATACCCGCTGGGGCCTGCGTATGCGTGGTGAAGGCGCCATAGCGCAGATCATAGCGCAGCAGTATAAAAAATATGGCAAGCTCTATCATATGAATGAGGGAAGGCAGGGATTGGATACTACGATCTTCAGAAGACCGGGAGAACAGGGGAAGTTGTTTTGAAGGAATATTGTAGCCTGGTGATTAATGACCTGGTGTATTATTATGACAAAGGATATCTCCTTCAGGTTCGTAAAGACAACGTGTATAAGATTGCCATTAAGAAAACTATAAAATTTTACCAGCGCGTGGATTCCGAAAGCATTTCTTTTGAAGGCCCCAAAACCCGGACAGGGATGTTTCACATCGACAAAGTAAGATATTATCCTGTAGTTAAGTACTTTATTGGCGACAGGTTTAACCATTTTATAAAAGCCAATGCAATTGATTTTAAAAAGGAGGAAGATATAATCAAATTATTCCGGTATTGTAACAAATGATTTTTTGCTTCCTGTCTCCTGCTGCTAAATAACTTTTAAAACTTTCACTGTTGCTATTCACTATTGCCCATTCATTACAAAAACCACGGCACTTCCGGAATTTGTATAGACACCGTAACCTGCTGATCAACGCTTAAACTGTCGGTTTCAGTTTTGATAGTAACAATATGTTGATTGATGGCAATATCAACGTCGTAATAATCCCCGGTAAATAATACTTTCTTCACCACGCCTTTCAGCATTGGTTTTTGTGTGCCGTTAACCGTGCATTGAGAAGAACGTATAAAAAGATTTTTTCCATCCGGCACAGTATAATTTATTACACTTCCAGGCAGTAAAATATATTTACCAAAAAGCCCTGCTGCATATTCGTTAACCGGTCTTTTATAAATTTCCTCAGGAGAGCCCTGCTGAATAACTGCTCCGTTTTGTATGATTAAAATATTATCTGCCCACGATAATACATCCTGCGGATCATGAGAAACAAGGATACAGGTAAGCTGCAGCCTTTTACCAATATCTTCTATAACAGATTTTAAAATGGTTTTGTGTGTAAAATCAAGATTGGAAAAGGGTTCATCAAGCAACAGTAATTGGGGAGAACTAACCAATAATTTAGCAAGCGCTATACGCTGCCTTTCTCCCCCTGAAATTTGATTTGTCCAACGTTTCAGTAAATGATCAATGCGGCAGATGGTATAAATATTTTGTGCTTCATCTTCTTCGAGCGTATTGCCGTACGATAATACTTCTTCAACGCGATAGTTATTTCTTAATTCAAAATGCTGCGACAGGTATGCAATGCCTTTATGCCCGGGTATTAGTGTTTCAAGCGGGCTTAAAACTTTTTCTCCCCTGAACAGTACTACTCCGGAATCGGCATGCGCTAGTCCGCCAATAATTTTTAGCAAAGTGCTTTTGCCTGAGCCCGTTGCACCTGCTATTGCCGTTTTGCTGAACTGAGCAACGGAAAGGTTAATGTTTTTGATTTCAAATCCAAGCTCATCCTTTCTATTTACTTCCGATATTTTTAAAAAGTCCATTTGCTGATTAAGTTTATAGGCTTAGGTTTTTAAAACGCCCGTAATTAGCAGGTAAAAATTATGCCGATACACCATCTGCAATTTCTACCAGTAACCTGGTTAGCCGGTTGCGGAAGCAAAAAAACAAAAATTTAAAGTAACCTTTGCCGGCATATATCCTATGTGCTTAAAATACTCAATTCCGGTCTACGATGTGCTACCTATGCAACTCATAATAATTCACCGGGAGCTGGGAACGCAGATACGCTATTTCATTTTCAGTAAGTGGTGGAGCAAGCGTAGCCGCAATAATATCGCGGAGCTGCTCAGGCGTGCGTATGCCCACAACTGCTGCTGTTACTTCCTGCCGGGCCAGCACAAACTGTAAAGCTGTTTGCGATGCATTTCTCTGCAACCCGGAAATAGCCTGCACCGCAGATGCCATTTTATATACCTGGTCTTCATCATAATTAAGGTATGGGTTAGCGTGTTTGCCCGCAAGTAATCCTCCTGCTAAGCTTCCCCTCGTCAAAATGCCAATCCTGTTTTCTTCCAGCAAAGAAAAACAGGTTTCTTCCGGCCGCCGGTCAAGCAAACTATACTGCATCATCACGCTCACTATAGCAGCGCGCTGCACATATTCACGTATAACATTCGGCCTTATAGAAGAAATACCATAGAACCTGATCTTGCCCTGTTGCTTCAGGATTTCAAAAGCTTCGATTGTTTCATCTATCGGGTCATCAATTGTACCACCATGTAGCTGGTAAAGATCAATATAATCTGTTTGCAATCTTTTAAGGCTTTCTTCCACTTCGGTAAGCATATGCTCTTTCCGGGGATCCCAGTCAAGTCCTTTACCATCTGGCCTGCGGCGGTTGCCCACCTTGGTAGCAATAATTACTTTGCTTCTTTTTTCTTTAATTGCTTTGCCAAGTGTCTCTTCATTAAAGCCATCCTGGTAAATATTGGCGGTATCAAAGCAATTTATACCCGAATCAATTGCTTCGTGAATCAACATGGCATTGGCATCATCATCTCTGCCAAGAGACATGCAGCCAAACACCACTTCGCTTACAGATAAGGTTGACTTTCCAGGTGTGTGGTATTTCATGGAAAATGCTTTGTTATACAAAGTTAGGGGATTAGCGGGGAGCGGGGAGCTATCGGCTTTCAGCTATCAGCAGTCAGCTAAAGAGCTAAGCCCACTGTTTTGCTTTTAGGGGATAAAAAATTTTGATGCTAAAGCTTCACCCATGCCAGGTAAAATACAACTGCTATCCACCACTGATCTGCATTGACCTGACACCCTTACCTTGTACTCTGTTCAATATCCATACACCAATCTCAGACTTCAGCAACCGCCCACCGCTCACAGCCCTTAGCTGATAGCTGACTGCTGATAGCTGACCCATGACCGCTGACTGCTCAATCTTACCTACTTTTGCAGCTATGCGCATAGAACAGCTATATGATCATTTCCTGCAATTTTCATCTGTAGAAACAGATACCAGGAAACTTAAGCCCGGTGATATTTTTTTTGCTTTGAAAGGCCCAAGCTTCAACGGCAATCTTTTTGCCAAAAAGGCGCTTGATGAAGGCGCCGCTTTTGTGGTGGTAGATGAAGACCCGGGCTTTTCTGATAACAGGATCATCCGCACGGCTAATGTACTTACTACCCTGCAGGAGCTTGCGGGTTATCACAGGCGGCAATTCAATATTCCTGTTATTGCTATTACCGGCAGCAACGGAAAAACAACGACCAAGGAGCTGGTTCATGCTGTGCTTTCTTCTGCATACAGAACCTATACCACCCAGGGAAATTTAAACAACCATATCGGTATACCACTTACATTACTGGCTATACAAAAAGACGCGGAAATAGCCGTAGTGGAAATGGGTGCTAACCATCTTAAAGAAATAGAAGGCTATTGTGTATATACTGCGCCTACTCACGGTTTGATCACTAATTGCGGCAAAGCTCATCTTGAAGGTTTTGGCGGCATTGAAGGCGTAAGAAAAGGAAAGGGGGAACTGTTTGATTACCTGCGCCTGAATAATGGCACTGCTTTCGTAATGTGGGATTATGATTACCTGCGGGAGATGAGCAAAGGAATTCCTACCATATATACATATGGAACGGATGCGGCTAATATAACCGGCAATACCATTAAAAGCGAACCTTTTCTTGAAATAGGCTGGATAAAAGCCGGCAATATTATGCCTGTTCAAACACAACTGGTAGGCGATTATAACCTGCCAAACGTGCTGGCTGCTATTGCTGCAGGCAAATATTTTAAAGTTCCTGATGAAAAGATCATTGCATCTATTCAGCAATACACACCTTCAAACAGCCGCTCACAGTTGATTGAAAAAGGAAGCAATAAAATTATACTGGATGCCTATAACGCCAACCCGAGCAGCATGAAGCTGGCAATAGAGAATTTTTCAAAAATCCGGGCTGACAATAAAGTATTGGTATTAGGGGCTATGATGGAACTTGGCCCTGAAAGTAAAAAAGAACACCAGGACATTGTTTCCCTGATAAAAAATTATACGTGGAGCAATGTGATTTTGGTGGGAGGAGATTTTGAAGGTATTGCTGAGCCTTTTGTATATTTTAAAAATGCAACCGAAGCTACAGCCTGGTTAAAGCAACACAAGCCGGTAAATAGTTCATTGCTGGTAAAGGGTTCGAGGAGTATGAAGATGGAAACCATATTAGATGTGTTGTGAGTTGTCATAATGCATTAACATTTGTTCATCTGCAGCAGGTGATCAGGCAGACCCCTCCTTGGGTCGGGGTGACAAGCTATAGTACAATGTTCGGCATTAAAATAAATGTTCAACAATTGTAGTATAGCTCAGCATAATTCCCACAGCTTGTCTCCCCGACCCAAGGAGGGGTCTATGCCTTATGCCAGCGCATATTTTTTAAATCGAAAAATTGAAATATATCCTACCTAAAAAATCCTCCTCCAATTCAGATTAAATAAGGAAATTTGCAAAAAATTCCCCGGAACGATGAGTGAAGAAAAAAAGCCCGGCTATTTATCTTCTGTTTTAGACAACAGGTGCCCACGATGCAGAACAGGTAAGCTTTTCGTGAATAGCAACCCTTACAAGCTCAAATCAGTTGTAAAAATGAATAAGAGCTGCCCCGTATGCGGCCAGCCAACAGAAATAGAAGTAGGCTTTTATTACGGTACAGCCTATGTGAGCTATGCATTAACCGTTGCTTTTTGCGTAACTACATTTGTAGCATGGTGGGTGCTGATCGGCTTTTCTGTTCAGGATGGAGACTACAGGTTATTATACTGGGGTATAATTAATGCTGTATTGCTTATAGTATTGCAGCCTGTATTTATGCGCTTATCCAGAAGCTTATGGCTCTCCTGGTTTGTAAAGTATGAGCCTGACTGGAAAAACAAACCCATTTCTTCTGAAAGCGTGGAACGCGTTGTGCCAGAGCAGATGAATAACTGGTAAAAGCCATTATACGGCGGCCCGCAAGCGAACTATTAAGCATGCCAAATGCAATAAACAGAACACGGATAAAACGGATATGACTGATATTCACAGAATATATCTGCGTTAATCCGCAACATCAGTGTCTTCCGTGTGCTATTTTTAAAAAGAGATTACTGTAGTGCCGCGTCAAGCAAGATGGAATTTGTAGCAGAAAGCGCCAGGAAATCCATTTTCAACATTCATTCACCCGTTTACCCGGGAATACTTATCTTCATTTATAGTATCACTGCTGTAACGATTGTTGTGTTTGCTTCTGTGCCGGCAGATATTTTCATTCATTTCATCTTCCATTCATGACATTGCTCATTATTGCTTTCTGCATTGTATTACTCGTATTGTTGATCACGTGGGGCAAAACAAATGCCTTTCTTGCTTTTCTCATAGTATCACTGCTTGCAGGCTGGCTGCTGGGCATACCTGTAACCAAACTTGCAGGCGCTGTTGAAAAAGGTATGGGCGATACGCTCGGGTCGCTTACTGCCGTAATTATGATGGGCGCAATGCTGGGTAAGCTTGTAGCAGAAAGCGGGGCGGCGCAACAGATCGCTTCATCGCTGATGAAAACATTTGGTGTTAAGTATATTCAATGGGCATTGATGGTAACCGGTTTTGTAATTGGAATTCCCCTGTTTTATAATGTAGGTTTTGTGTTGATGGTGCCACTTATTTTTTCAGTAGCATATCAATATAAATTACCTGCGGTATATATTGGTTTACCAATGCTGGCATCGCTTTCGGTTACTCACGGTTATCTGCCACCGCATCCTGCACCGGCTGCATTGGTCAAACAATTTAATGCCAATATGGGTTTAACGCTGTTGTATGGGTTGGCAGTTGCCATTCCTGCTATAATTATTGCCGGGCCCATTTTTGCCAAAACATTAAAAAAAATTGTAGCCAAACCATTACAAACTTTTCAACAGGAACTAATACCAGAGGAGAAACTACCCGGGCTGGGCAATAGTCTTTTTTCTTCCCTGCTGCCGGTTGTTTTGCTGATTGCAACTACTATACTGCCGCTGGTGATACCACAATCTGACGCAATAAAAGACGCTTCAGGGTTTGTCGGCAATTCAATGATCGTAATGCTTATCGCCGTGGTTACAGCCACTTTCACGCTTGGCAGATCAACCGGCATGAGCATGAAAAGAATTATGCAGGTATATGAGAGTGCGGTTAAGGATGTGGCAATGATATTACTGATCATAGCCGGCGCAGGCGCCTTTAAAGAAGTGCTTACCGTAAGCGGGGTAAGTACAGAAATCGCCAAAGCGCTTGAATCATGGCCACTTCATCCGTTGTTATTAGCATGGCTTATAGCCTGCGTGATAAGAGTATGCATTGGCTCAGCAACCGTTGCCGGCTTAACCACTGCAGGTATCGTTGCCCCGATGGTAGCCCAGGGAAATGTAGACCCCAACCTGATGGTATTATCCATCGGTGCCGGAAGCCTTATGTTCTCGCATGTAAATGATGGCGGTTTCTGGTTGTTTAAAGAGTATTTTAACCTGAGTGTAAAAGATACACTCCGGTCGTGGTCGCTGATGGAAACCATTGTGGCGATTGTTGGGCTTGCGGGAGTGATGTTGCTGAGTTTGGTTGTATAGCAAATAAATACAATAGCCTGTAACACTGCGGATTTCTTTTTATCAATTGTATTTGCGAAACAGCACCCCGGAAAACAATTTTTATAAGTGGTTAGAATTTAAGGCGGCAGATAAAAAAGCGAAAGTTTTTCGGGGAGAAGAGGTTCGTATATTTATGAGTTGTGCGTCATGTTAACCGTCCGTAATTCACCATCCTTCAATGAGAGAAAAATATCTTGAAATTTTAAGTACGATCGAAGAATTAGAAATGTCTTTCAGGGAAAATCAAGCAATAATTCTCACTGAAGACGACTTGAAATGTCTTGTATTTCATAAAATTTATGATTTATTCTTGCATAATACTCTCACTTTCAACACAGAGATCAAAGGCAGTCCTTTGCACGCTGAATTGAAATTTTGCAGGGCTAAAACAGGTATCACTGATATCAGGACTTTGCAAAATAAATAGGATAAAACAACTTGTCGAAAGGGATCAAAGAAGTTAAGTTTTGGGATTATTAGCAATTTTTAATAAGAAAAATGATAGTTTCAATCAATTTATCTCAGCATTTCAGTCAAACAGCGACATTAAAGCAAAATATTACTCCAGAATAGTTGACGTTTGAAGTAAGTGATCAACTTGTTGGATAATTATTTTAAATTAGCAATCATGACCTCTAAACTTTTATTTCATATTGTTTTCTTGTTTATCACGTTTTTCATAAACCTAAAAAAAGTAGACGCTCAAATCCCTGCAATCAAATCTCAATTTGCCACTGGGTTCGAGAAAGGTTTTAAGGAGGGCTACTGTTATAATACAAAATCTATATACTGTAATCCGGCAATAACCCCAATTACACCTATCCCGAGAATTAATGAAAGTGAACAGAGTTACCAAGATGGATTTAATAGAGGATTTCAAACAGGACTCGACCTTCAACGAGTTGAAAGCAGTAGTGGGACGACTTCACCCAGTGGAACAAACTACTCCTCGATCCCAAATTATAAGTTCAATGACTATGTTCCGCAAACTTCTGTCAGTGACTACGTTAATGTATTAGCTTATAAACAGGCCCTTTTCAATAAGAGGGTTCAATGGGTACAGCAGCGAATTGACGGAATATACGATCTATCTTATAATCTCCTATCGCAAGAAGGAACAGACAAGATAAAAACCTCAATATTAAACTTCCGTGATTATCTCAAAAGTAGAACCGATTTAGGCGACTTTTCTGATGACAGAGTTATCGCTGTAATAGCAAGTTCTCTTAAAAAGATTGAAAGGGAAGTATATGACATTTACAAAGATGAATCGAAGGCTCGAATTGAAAATGAAAGACAAAAGCAATTCGAAAACTATCTTTCAAGTGCTATTACAAGCTTAGATTCCGATCCTAAAAACTCATTGCAATTAACTCAAGAAGCCGAAAAAATGAATATTCAGTCGCCTTATATTTATGAAATAAAATCATTAGCATATAATAATTTAGGCATGCTTGAATTAGCTCTTGAGAATAAAGACAAATACATTTCCACCGCTACTCTCACAAGTACCGAAATTCAAACTGCCGTTTATGAAAAAACCGTTCTACTCATAAAACTGTCTAAATATTCAGAAGCTTTAATTCAGTTAAATAGCAATGCATTTAATAACGCAGATGATACAGTCAAACAATCTCTTTTATTTTTGGAAACTATGATTTATTATGGTCAAAAGAATTATCAAAATTCACTTGCCTCTACTAAAAAAATTCTTGCAGCATCATTTATAAACGAAATAAATAAAGAGGATGTGATAAGAATAAAGCAGATCAAATCAGCATCATTACGAGAGTTGGGTAGGTATAAGGAGGCTTTAGATGAAATAAATTCAGCCATCAAAGAAAATAACTCCACGGACAACCCGTCTCTTTATGCAACTAAGGGAAAAATTCTTTTTTTGACAAAAGATTATAAGAATGCTGTAAACGAATTCTTGAAAACAACTTTATTAGATGACACCGATGGAGAATCCTTTTACTACTTAGGGTTATGTTATAAGAAGTTAAATATGAAGATAAAGGCTTGCGAGACTTTTCTAAAAGCCGTAAAATTAGGAAATCCCGACGCTCTGGATGAATATCCGAAGAATTGCAAGTGAACATCTTATTGCTAATCACAATAGAACATTACTTTAAATAATTAAAAATTTTATTTATGACGCTGGAAGAAACGGCATCGAAGATCAACTCATTGCAGCATTTAATCGGACAGAAAGTCCCAAAATGGAATAGTATCATTTTGGAAATAATGCCTGCTCCAAACAATGACAAATTTGTAGATTTTATAGAAATTTTCTTTCAGACTCAAAATATAAAACAAGCAGCCGAACAGACCGGGGCAAACGATTTTGAGATTCTTTTGATTTTCCGTACTCCCAAACAGCATGGACTGTTCATCTATGAATGGTATTCATTTTTTTATTCCGAGAGTGACTAAAACAAAGAAACACGAACGCACAACATGGGGTTTGGCGTTATTGGGGCAGAAGAAAATATTTTCAGCTTTCGTACGATATTAGGCTGTGGTTCGGGCTGGACGTTTTTCAATTTGGCTTTTAGTTCATAACTTCAACTTTAGTAACAATATTGGGCTTCGGTTCGGTCGGACGGAATATGAAATCCCCCAACAACGCCAAGCCCTGTTCGTTGTATGTCACCCTAAACGAGCATCCTACTTAAATTCAAACTAACAAGACTTTGCCAAGCTACCCCACGCAATTTTTAGCACATTGCAAGGCTGCAAATATCTACAGACGGACAAAAGAACAGACCAGGTGTAAATTCCTGAGATGTTGACCCATTGTTCTTGCATGTTGACCCACTCCGGTTGCGATACTATGAGTAAGAGCTAAATGAGGTGATAAAAATACGGATGAGTATTAAGAGTTGAGAGATTTTTTTC
>NZ_QCZJ01000032.1 GCF_003075435.1 Terrimonas sp.
TTCTAACTCTCTGACTACTTTTTGCTTAAAGCTAATACTATACCGGATCACCGTTTGGACATCTCTTGTCATGGTATTACAGATTTTTTTGTTCTTAAATCTGTCTACTTATGCTAGGACAAGACATGCTGTTGGGATCCAAAAAGCCTGCAACTCATAACCTGCAACCATTTATAAAAATATCCCCCGAAGCCGCAAACGCTGCTGAAAGCTGATCGCTGATAGCTAAATGCTGATACCTCAATCTATATCTCCCCTTGCCTGCACATTTGCCCCATTAAGCACTTTCACATAATACCCCTTTTGCCCCACCAGGTCGGTGTATTTTATGGGTAGATTAGAGCCACTGCTCATTACAGGACTGGTTACCAATGAGCCTGTATTACCGTTTACCAAACCTAAGTTCGAGAAAACCAACTCATTACCTGATGCATCTTCCTTATTTATTACTGCCTCAAAAGTAGCATTTGACTGCCGGAAAGGCTGGCTTATGGAAATAGTGATTTTTGCATTACCGTTTGCCAGTTGGTCTATGCGGAAACTCCCTGCGTCTACAGGGCTGCCACTGGAGGAATTATAGAGGCTATATTCTTTATAACCAATACTTGGATTCTCGTCTTTATCTTTTTTACAGGCCAAAAACACATTAACAGCTACGATAATTACAGCGCAAAGCAATGCGGTGTTAAACATTCTTTTTGTCATAGTCAAAGTCATTTGACTATACCATATAGAATATCATACCAGTATGAGATATCAGGTTTCAGGCAGGTATCAGGTTGTTATGCTGACAGCCGACTGCTGATGGCTGGCGGCTGATCGCTAATATCTAAATGCTTAATAACCAACCATGTGTATCTGCCACTTTTCTTTCTTTAATGGCATCCATATTCGCTTTTACCTTTGAGCTTAACGCCCAGTTGGCTTCATTAAATTCCATCACATAATCTTTATACTTCAATTTCTGTATCATGGCAATGGTGGCCGCAGTGCCTGTTCCAAATACTTCCTGTAATTTCCCCTCAATATGGGCATTTACCACCTCATCAATATGAATACGGCGCTCTTCCACTTTTACACCCATTTCCTGTAATATTGTTATCACGCTGTTTCTTGTAACACCATGCAGGATAGTTTCCTCTTCTAAAGAAGGTGTAAGCGCTACATTATCTATTACAAAAAACACATTCATCATACCTACTTCCTGTAGCCATTTATGTTCAAAAGCATCCGTCCATAGTACCTGGTCGTAGCCCTGCTGTTGTGCCTTTGTAGCCGCCAGCATACTTCCGCCATAATTACCCGCGTTTTTTGCAAAACCAACACCACCAGGAGCGGCGCGGGTGTATCTTTCTTCCACCAGTATATTCATTGGTTTGGGAAAATACGGCCCGGTTGGGCTTAAAATGATCAAAAACTTATACGTTTCAGAAGGGCGAACACCCAGTATCTGATCCGTTGCAAACATAAACGGACGGATGTACAGCGAGTGATCTTTTTTATTGGGTATCCAGTTTTTATCCAGGGCAATGAGCTGGCGCATCCCTTCTATAAAAATTTCTTCAGGCACTTCAGGCATATTCATTCTTTGCGCAGAAGTATTGAATCTCTTGAAATTGTCGTAAGGTCTGAAAATAAATGCTTCGCCATCAGCATCCTTATAGGCTTTAATACCTTCAAAAATAGATTGCCCGTAATGTAATGCCGCAAGTGAAGGATCAAGAACAAGTGGTTGGTAAGGCTTGATCTCCACGTTCGTCCACTTACCATTTTCATATTCTGCTTCCAGCATATGATCGGTAAAATATTTTCCAAAAGGAAGGTTTTCAAGCGACACGTCGTTCAGCTTACTCCTTTCTATCCTTGTTACTTTTATATCCATTGCGGCAACCATAAAACACTATTTTTGTTGCAAAGAAACGAAAAAACCGGCTGGCTTAAAAGCCGCTAATCAAATTAACATGAGCTTAAAACAAATTATTTTGTCTCCCGAAACGCTGGCTCAGCTATATACTTCGCCTGTTATTGATACACAATCCACCGAAAAGCCCAACCCTGTAAAAGAACAAACAGATACCATAAAATATCTTGGATCAAATAAAAAAAATATCAGCATACTTGTAAGGGCTGCTGATGCGCCGTTTCTGAACGATAAGCTATTCAATTTTCTTGCAGGTATATTAAATGCCTGTAGACTTAATATGGCAGATGTGGCATTAATTAATATTTTGTCTGCAAATAATGCCGGGTATACTGCCATCAACAATATTACCAATCCTGAAAAAACGATATTATTTGATGTTAGCGCGCAGGACATATCATTGCCCTTACAGTTCCCGCATTTCCAGGTACAGCGCTTTAATAATGTAATGTACCTTTCTGCCCCCTCACTCAATGTAATTGAGACTGATAAAGCCATAAAAGCACAGCTTTGGGCCAGTTTAAAACAGTTATTCCAATTATAATTATTAACCTATGCAGCAACTCATTTTTGCTACCAATAATCAACACAAGGTTGCCGAAATACGTGCTTTCCTGGGAAACGGCTTTGATATTGTCACCCTGAAAGAAGCAGGCATTGATACCGACATTCCCGAACCTTATAACACGCTGGAAGAGAATGCCCGGACAAAATCTGAAACCATTTATAAAATGACCGGCACTGATTGTTTTGGAGAAGATACCGGGCTGGAAGTATATACTTTAAACGGAGAGCCGGGCGTAAAAAGCGCCAGGTATGCAGGTGATGGGCGCGATTTTGCAGCCAATATTGATAAATTATTGCACAATCTTGAAGGGAAGACCGATCGTTCAGCCCGCTTCAGAACAGTTATATCTTTAATAATCAATGGAAAAGAGCATCAGTTTGAGGGTATTTGCGAAGGGCAGATCATAGGGCATTACCGTGGAACAGCCGGTTTTGGGTATGACCCCGTTTTTGTACCGGAAGGTGATACCCGTACATTTGCCGAAATGTCTCTGGAAGAAAAAAACAAATTCAGCCATAGAGGAAAGGCAATGAAAAAACTAATATCTTTCTTACTTAATAAGATAAAACACCCGCAGCAATAGCCAGGTAATTAACATGGCTCAATATTAATGCAGAAAAATGTCTATACAAAGCAACCATACGACCACCGAAGCCGACTTAATAAAAGGCTGCATTGCCGGCGAAAGACGAATGCAGGAGATTTTATATCAACGTTTCTCTCCGAAAATGTATGCCGTCTGCCTTAGATATGCCAATAAAGCTGAAGACGCGCAGGATATTCTACAGGATGGTTTTGTAAAAGTTTTTAAGAATCTTCACATGTACAGGGGCGAGGGTTCTTTTGAGGGATGGATTAGAAGGATTTTTGTAAATACCGCTATTGAACATTATCGCCGGCAGGTAAATCTTTACCCGGTTACCGAAGGGCATGAGAACGCGCTTGAAGCCAAAGATTTATCAGCACTGGATTCGCTGAATATGAAAGACCTGATGGGTATTATACAGGAACTTTCACCGGGCTATAAAACAGTATTTAACCTTTATGTGATAGAAGGTTATTCACATAAAGAAATAGCGGAAATGATAGGCATAAGTGAGGGAACAAGCAAATCGCAATTGGCAAGAGCAAAGGGCATTTTGCAAAACATTATAAGAACCAGATTAACACCATCATAAAAAAGCTACCCTGTTGACAACCATGGAATGGAACAAAAAACTATATGAACACGAAGTAATCCCACCTGAACATGTGTGGAACAAGATCGTGCATGATCTTGATAACGAGTGTATCGTTTTCAAGGATAAGTTGTTTCATGCCGAAGAAGCCCCGCCGGAGCACTTGTGGAGCAAAATAACCGGTGACCTGGATAATGAATACATCATATTTAAGGATAAATTATTTAACGCAGAGGTAACACCTCCATCCGCCGCATGGAATAATATCCAGGCAGTACTTGATGGTAATACAACCGGCAAAGTACCTGTAATCAGTCTTTCAGGAATTTTTAAAATAGCCGCGGCGGCTGCCGTAATTGGTATACTGTTTTTTACCACCAATTATTTTATTAATACCAACAAAGCTGAGGCAGACAAACCCACAGCGCAGCAAACTGTAAAGCCCCGGCAAAACAATGATGCAGGTAAAAATAATGTGCAGCAGGAGGTTGCTGCTGATCAATCTGCACCATCTGCCAAAAAGGACAAATCATTAATAGCTTCTTCTTTTGAAATAAGTAAGAACAGGAAGCAGGAAAGCATAAGGCAACATAATACAACATACAATGAAGGAGGTGTTTCCATCAGCACACCTTCTTTGGCATTTGTAGAGGCAGCGCAATCTGCTGTTACCGATAAATATGACCTTGGAAGCAGCTCCAGCAAACGGGTTCGTAATCTTAAAGGTGAAATAAAAGAAGATATCAGCCTGCTTGATCTGCCTAACAGTTATTTTTTAATGACCGGCCCCGATGGACAATCTATCCGCGTTTCTTCAAAATTCAGAAATACCATACAATACTTAAATGGCAGCGGCAATGAAGAATTGCTTGATGTAATTTTAAGAGAAAGCCGTTACTGGAAAAATATTTTCAGGGAGTGGAAGGAAAAAGTAAGCAATTCCACCTTTGTGCCTTCAGCTAATAACTTCATGGATATTGCAGAGCTCATGCAACTGCTTCATCAAAACAACGGGAAATAATTTTTAAAGAACAACCTGCTGTTTATCTTTACTTAAAACCAAAAGCATGGCAAGGGTAAAGCTGGAAGTTCCCTCAACATTTTCTTTTCAAACAACCATACCAATCCGCATTACCGATGTAAACTATGGTGGTCATGTTGGTAACGACAGTATACTATCTATTTTACATGAGATAAGAATACAGTTTCTGAAAAAGTTTGGCTGCGATGAGAAAAACTTTTTTGGGGCAGGGTTAATTATGAGCGATGTAGCGATAGAGTTTAAAAAGGAGTTATTTTATGGAGATCTTCTTTATGCATCTGTTACAATACCCGGTTTTGATAAACTAAGTTTTGATATTTTTTATAAACTGGAAGTAACTGCAGGTGAAAAAAAGACTATTGTAGCGCTCGCAAAAACAGGGATGGTATGTTTTAATTATGATACCAGGAAAATTGTCGCGGTTCCCGAAGAAGCAAAAAAAAAGGGCTTTGATGGAAATCAATGCCCGTTTTAATCCAATATCTTATGAAAAACCTGACACAAGATTAATGTCCTTTCCGCTTTGTTTTACATTACACTGAGTAAACGGCAGAAAATTTGAGTGAATGGATACAGTCCCGGAAAATATAGTGAGCGAAACTGTATTTATTTGTTTTAATATAAAATATTATGAAGAATTTTAATCGAAGGGATTTTTTAAAAAGCAGCGCGGCGCTGCTGCCTATACCGCTTATCGGGTATAGCTTTGATATGAAAGCAACCAAACCCTTATTATCATTTTCCACGTTGGGTTGCCCTGACTGGAGTTTCGATGAGATACTGAGCTTCGCTGCCCGGCATGGTTTCAGCGGTATAGAATTCCGTGGCTTACACCGTGAAATTGATCTTAGCAAAGCCCCGGATTTCAGCGCGGCAAACATCCGTACATCCCTGCAAAAATTAAAGCAACATAAATTACGCATCATCAATCTTGGCGCATCAACCGCGCTGCATTATACCAATAAGGCAGAGCGGGAAAAAAATATTGATGAAGCAAAACGCTACATAGATTTAGCGCAGCAATTGAATTGCCCATACATACGTGTATTCCCTAACAAGCTTCCGAAAGATGATACAAGAAATGCGGTAATAGAATTAATTATTGATGGTTTAAAAACATTAGGCGACTACGCAAAAAATACCAAAGTAACGGTGCTGATGGAAACACATGGCGATGTGGTATATACCGCTGACCTTGTAAGAATTATGGAATCGGTAAATCATCCCAAAGTGGCGCTGGTGTGGGATATTGCCAATATGTGGACAATAACCAAAGAACCTCCGGCAGAAGTATATCCCAAATTAAAACCATATATCCGCCATACGCATATTAAAGATGCTACCCTTGATGGAGATAAAGTTAACTATGTGCTGTTAAGCAAGGGACAGGTACCCATTTTTGAAGCCATTGATCTTTTACACAAAGATGGATATAAAGGGTTTTACAGCTTTGAATGGGAAAAGCTCTGGCATCCTGAACTAATGGAGCCGGATATTGCATTTGCGGATTATGCAAAAGTGATGAAAGAATATTTTAAGATTTGAGATTTCTGATTTGAGATTTTTGATTTGAGATGGGGATGTCGCGGGGGTGTTGGGGGATTGTTGTTTATGGTTTGTATATTTGCAGTTGGTTTGAAAAAAAATAATTGTGGTTTATTCTTCATTTTCAAATTTCCACACTTTCAAATTTTCAAATTACCTCCCGGGGCTGACCGGTTTTGACAGCAAAGTTCTTTGTACGAGTAAGCATGCGGTGCGTTGGATAATTAGCACCTTAATCTGAATATTCAACAATTTAAATGGCAATACACAGTATGCCATGGCTGCCTAATCAGTGATTAGTTAGTCATTTGGGCCGCCGTCCGGGTCTGTCTGTTACCGAGGGCCGCCGCCGACTTAAAAAGAAAACGGAATGCTGTTATGCAAGGCTGTGCGCATAACATAAGACCTATACAGCTAAGGAATACATTGGTATGTTGATGTCCGGTTTGTTCCCGACAATTAATCATCAAATAAGCATGTAGAAGGCGTATGGCGGATTTGTTTGGACCAGGGTTCGACTCCCTGCAGCTCCACAAAGAGGAGAATGACGAAACATTCTCCTCTTTTTCTTTCAAAGAACAGGCAGTTCCTGCCGCTTTTAATTTTTCTGATCATACTTAAATGCCTTATTGGGATAAGGTGGTGGCGGTGGCACAGGCACCGGTTTCGCTTTAATAAGCTCCTGCAGATGCTTTACCGCATACTCCAGTTGTGCATCTTTTCCTTTATAAGTTTCAAACGGAAGATTATCTACTTCAATATCCGGGATAACCCCTTCTCCTTCAATAAGCCACTGCCCTTCTGGTCCATATACACCAAACTCCGCGGCGGTAGCCACGCCATTATCTACCAGCCGGTTACTGCCGGTAAGCCATATTTCTCCGCCCCAGGTGCGCATGCCCACCACTTTACCTAACCCCAGTCTACGGAAGCCTTCAGTTATTGCTTCCCCGTCAGATGCAGTTTGCTGATCGCACAAAATAACCATATGCCCACGGAAAGCATATTGCATATTCCATGTAGGTTTACCGGCACGCGCCTGCCAGTACATCCATGCCTTACGCATCAGCTTCTCCAATACCCAGCTATCTATATTGCCGCCATTATTATTGCGCACATCTATTATCAAACCGCTCCTGTCAAATACAGGATAGAATTGTTTTACAAAATCATCCATATCATTACTCCCCATTGCTTTCAAATGAATATACCCGATATCATTATGGCTCATGCTATCCACCTTTCCACGGTTGGTCAATTCCCATTCATTATACCGGAGCAGGTTATCTGTATACCATGCGCAGGGCTTAATAACTTCATTATAAGTTTTACCTGCTTTATCAACCAGTGTCAGCTTTACCGGGCGGTTTACTTTGTTCAGTAGTAAGGCCTGCACAGCCGCAACTTCTTTAACCGGAATATTATCAACTATGGTAATGATATCTCCTTCACGGATCTTAGACCCACGCATGGCAAGCGGAGAACGAAAATCAGGATAGTCAGGGTCTGTATTATAAATATGTACGATCTTTTCTCCTTCTGCCGTACGCTCTGTATGTGCACCTAAAAAAGACATCGGCATCTGGTCGGGCGAATACCGTTTATCACCGCCCCCTACAAACGTATGTAATGCCGATAACTCACCGACCATCTGGCTGATCAGGTCATCCAGTTCATAGCGATCCGTGATCCTTTCTACCAAAGGCTCATATTGTTTGCGTATCGCAAGCCAGTCAACGCCATGCATTTTCCTGTCATAAAAATAATCTCGCATCAGCAGCCATGCATCATGAAATATCTGTTTCCAATCCTGCACCGGATCCAGCACATACGACCAGTTGTCTAAAGCAAGCTTTGATTTTTCGGCATCCACTTTTTGCCCGTTTGCATCCGCTATCGCCATTGAACGGTTCTGGTAAAAAAGCAATGCTTTATTTTTCTTTTGTGAAAGCACAATTGCACTTATACCTTTGGCAACCTCAACAGGCTCGTATTTTTTAGCAGCTTCAATTTTTAATGCCATTAATGCGGCTCCATCTCTTCCGCCTTCATTTCCTCTATCCAGCCAATACAAATAACCATCGGCTACCAGCAACGCATTATAGTTCCCGCTCTTAACCGGCACCTCGTACAATTCACCTGTAACACGATTCCAGTCTATTTCTGCCGGCTCTGCAGGTTTAACAGTCTTTGCTTTTTTATTTTTACCATCAGCTACTGTTTCTTTTTTTTCCATCCATAGCGAATCACTCAGCCATGAGTCTTCCACCACAAAAGGAAATTTAGCAGCACTGTCGAGCGCCATTGCATACATATTAGTCGTTTCAGTATAATAAGGTTCAGGCTGGCGTGAGCCCCAGGGGCTGAACACTTTTGTTTTCAGGTTTCTGTCAGAGAGAAAATACAGCCATTTACCATCTTTGCTCCACGAAGGGCTATAACTATCGAGCCGGGTAGTGGTAATGGGGCGCATAGATTTTTTACGAATATCATATATGCATATCTGGCTGTTCTGATTGCTGATGCTGTGCTGGAACGTAAGGTATTTGCTATCGGGCGACCATACAAGTTCCTGTATACCGCCATACGAACTATCATAGGTAAACTGAACATTGCCATTTGTCATATCTGCTATGCTCAGGGCCTCATTCTTATCTATAAAAGCTACCCATTTGGCATCCGGTGATACTGAAAAATTTTTGATCAGCGTTTTTGTATTGTGTGTTACCTGTTTTGCGCTGTCACTTCCGTCGGCAGATAATTTCCATATTTCAAATGATCCGCTTTTGTCGCTTAATACAGCAACGGTTTTGTCGTCAATAAAATGTATCTCACGGTGACGGATACCGTCTTGTTTTGGTATTTCTACCCAGCGGTCGCTTTTAGCAGGCGAAACAAATACACGGCCACGGCTTATTAATGCCGCGTAATTACCGCCTGGCGATAAATCAGCATCACTGATAGTATTTGTCGGGTTTTTTATCCAGCGTGGTTTACGCTGATCAAAATCTGATTGTAATGTTATTGACAATAATTTTTCCTGGTTGGAAGCAATATCATACAACCATATATCAGCTCCTTTTTGATATACAATACGACCATTTTGTAATGAAGGCGTTTGCAGATCCCATCCTTTGGAAAAGGTTTGCTGCTTCAGATCTTTTCCGGAAGTATTCATGCTCCATAGGTTCATAGTGCCGTCTCTGTCGCTGAGAAAATATATACGCCCGTTAAAAAACATCGGGCTCGTACTGGTACCTTTAAAATCGCCGGTAAGATTAGCCGCCTCATGCTTACCATCAAATTTCCATACCTGCTCAATGAACCCGCCCTGGTAGCGTTTTGTTTTACTGCCCTGGTTGGGATAACGGGTAAAATATAAATTACCATCGCCATCATAAACCCCCAATGATGCCTGCCATAATGGAATTGGTTCGCGCTGCAAGCTTACCGGGTCAATAGTGAACAGTTGAGGCGTTTCTATCTGCGTGTAAAGATTACTCCTGAACAATATTTTTCCATTCTGCAAAAAACCGGAAGGGTATACTGCGCTGCCATCATACGTGATGCGGCGGGGAATACCACCTTCCGCAGGCATTACATATAATTCTGATGGTCCTTCGTATTGCCCAACAAAAGCAATCTGCTTTCCATCAACAGAAAAACAAGGGACTGATTCCATACCGGCATGTGTTGTAAGCCTTGCTGTTTTGCCACTGCCGATATCATAAGTCCATAAATCACCTTCGGCAGTAAACACTACGGTATTTTGATAAATGGCAGGATAACGATAATATCCTTTTTGTTGAGCATGTGCAGCAACATTGCACAGCAATACCACGGCAAACAGGAGGTAATTACGCATAAAAACAGGTTTGTGTTTGAATAGAATAAAGTGATCATCTGGAAAAGGCTAATTCATTTTTATATGCGGCAAGGACACATTTCACTGATTGTAAATTTAATCAGTTATTTTTTATTTATACTATAAAGGGGGCTGTAGGGTGCATTCCTGTTTTTGTACATTTATTGTATATAATTAGAACCCGGAATACTCTGATTGTGCGGAACTTGCAGGATATACTCTGTGATATTCAGCCATGATCTGCGTTATCAGTTGTTATGCTTCGCCTTTTTTGTGCAGCGACAATTTGGAATGTACTCACACTCCTCTGCATGCATCTTGATAAAATATTCTATATTTAAACTACCTATCTTATCCTGCGGCAACTATTATTATTTACAGGCTCATAAAGCGAATATGAATAAGCTGTATAGCGTTTTGCTTTTTCTTCTGGTTGCATTATGTCATAATGGAAATGCACAAAAACTATATGGTTTTGTATTTGAGCAAAACAGCGGCAATAAACCGGTAACAGGAGTGATTGTAAAGTCGATGCTGGCAAACCAAACATTAACTACAGACAATGGCAGCTATACTTTAAACTTTCAAAATGGTAAACCCGGCCATAGTGCTGTGCTTATTATTGAAAAGGAAAAATGGGTTATTACTGAAAAATCGAAACTTGAGGTAAATCTTCCGCTCGATCCCTTCAATCATCCGCACAATATAATCATGTGCAGGGCAGATGTTTGGGCTAAACAAAACCAGGATAACAAAATATTGCTAAACAAATTACTTAAGGATGCTTTGCAAAAACAAAAGGCAGCATTAAATAAGCAAAGCAGCGATTATCAAAAAACGATTGACTCCCTGGAGGAACAATATGTAAGATCGCAGAGAAACCTGGGTGAAATAACAGAAGCCTTAAGCCGGGTAAACCTGGACGACGTATCGGAAACCGAGAAAGCCGCTTATGCGTATTTTACTGAAGGAAAAATAGAAGAAGCTATCCTGCTTCGTGAGACATTGCAAAGTGAAAAAAACCTGTTAATTGCCAACCAGCGATTAAAGGAATTAAAAAGCAAAACGCTTGTCAATGATTCGGCTTTGGCAAGTGTATACAATACAATCAACCTGCATCGAAGGAATCTAAAAGAGGAAATTACCCTTGCACAACTTCGTTTCGATTGGAAAACGGCTGAGAGGAAATTAAAATTCCTTGCTGAAAACGACAGCCTTAATTATGAGAACCTTTTCAGCTATGGTGATTTTTTATATAATCAAAATGATTTTGATAAAGCGGATATGATTTTCGAAAAATTAATATCCGTATTCACCACCCTTAACCAGGCAAATGCAAATGCCTTTGGACCCAACCTGGCTGACGCATTATATAAATCAGGTATCATTAAAAAAACAAAGCATCAATTCAGTAATGCTGAAAGATTAATACAGCAATCCTACAGCATCTATAATAATTTATATAAAAAGGATGTAAATACATTTATTCAGCCCTTCACTGAGATTGCTGTCGCCCTTGCAGATATTCACGGAAGATTACGCCTGTTTTCAAAAGCTGAAAATGAATACCGGCAGGCATTGGTCATTATTGATCAAATCAAATCTTCAAACAGGAATATTTATACTTTACTATTGGCAGAAATACAAAGCGGGCGGGCAGCTTTAAGCATGTATACCAATGATTATTCAGCGGCAGAAAAATTATTTAAGGAAGCATTAAGCAAACGAAGAAGTCTTGATAGCATATATCCTTTATCGCAGGAACCTGATATTGCCGCAGTTCAAACAAAGCTGGCTGCTGTATATATTCAGCAGAAAAAATTTGATGCAGCGAAAGTATTGCTTACACACTCGCTGGAGGTATACAAAAAATTTCAACAAACTTCCCCTTTGATATTTACTCCGTTGGCTGCAGAAGTACAAGCACTTTTAGGAGATGTATATACGGTAAGGGCAGACCTTGGCACTTATGCCGTAAACAAACCAGACAGTACTGCTGCCCATGATTACTTCAGTTCATCATTGCAATCATTCCGTATACTTGCCACTCAAACCCCGGAAGTATATGAACCGGCGCTTGCCAATACCTGCTACCATTTTGGTATATTCTTTAACGAGGCAGCAGAATCAGATTCTGCAGAAGCATTATACACGCAAGCCATCGGTTTATATGAAAAGCTTGCCAGTCAAACACCTGCCGCTTTTGATATACCATTGGCAAAAGCGCAGCAAAAGCTGGCGAAATTATACACGCTTCACAATAGTGAATCTGCAAAAATTTTATTAAGCAAATCACTTGCTATTTATAAAAAGTATGCCGCGGCAAAAGAAAATATGGAATTGCCAATAGCCGACATAATGTTTGATGTGGCAATTGTTAACCGCTATGCCGGCACCGCATACTCAAAACAGGAAAAAGAACATTTGCTTAAGCAAAATTTGCAGGAGTTTAAAGAACTACTGCCTGTTTATAAGCGCCTGGATGATAAGTATCCCGGTGTATACAAAGAGGATATCGAATCAATTAAAACATTTATTTCAAGCACAGATAATGAATTAAAAAGAATTCAGCAACTGGATTCTTCAGTATACACTTCGGTAAGTGATTCAGATAGAGCAGTGCAGGAGTTGTCGGGTATGATGTATGATATTCAGACGGCTACTTCTCTTAGTAATAAACTTATGCTGCAACAATCGCTGGTTGCTAAGAAAAAGGCATATATAAAAGCAGGTAATTTTAGCGATATCATATCATTAGGACATGATTTAAACAGCTTATCTTGGTATTTATTATTCAGTAAGAAATATAAAGAGGCTGAAGAGGCGGCTACAGAAGCATTAAATCCTGCATTTAAAAAACCGGAAGGTTACGACAAAGAGATTGAGTATGCAAAAGCAAACCTGGCGCACGCACTTTTGTTGCAAAACAAATTTGATGATGCAAAAAAAACATATTTATCATTAAAAGGCAGGAACTATATAGATGGAACAAGTTATGTTAGCATGTGCATAGATGATATAGACCAATTGGAAAAGGCAGGAATAACACATAAAGATTTTGAAAAAATAAAAACTTTACTGGTAGAATAAACCTGGCACAAATGGCAGAAGCGCAGGAAAAGCCGATAGATATTTTTATTTCGTTTAAAAGTGCTGATGTAGAGTTAGCAAAAACGCTGTATGCTTACCTGCGCTCAAAAGGACTATCTGTTTTTCTGTCATCGGAAACTTTACCACAGTTAGGCAGCAGCGATTATCGAAAGGCTATTGATAAAGCTTTGGATGAATGCAGGCATATGATTGTAGTAAGCAGTAAGGTTGAATACCTCAATTCATCATGGGTTGAAGCAGAATGGGGATTTTATATAGGAGAAAAAAGAGCCGGAAGAAAGAAGGGAAACATTCTTACTGTTGTAACGGATGATATTGAAATCAAAGACCTGCCTGCAAGCCTTAGGTATTACCAGGTTATTTTCTACAATAAAGAAAATTTCGATCAGATTGCCGCTTATACCGGTAAAGATTATGAAGACCCTCAGTATAAGCCTAAGCCTGTTAGCTTTTTCAAATCAAAAAAAATATTGCCGGTTGTTTTAATATTGATTGCAGGAGCGGCCATATGGTATTATATCAATGAAAAGAATAAACCTTTTGATATTACTGTTTTTGCGGAGAAAGAAAAAGCACTACAATTAAACGCTGACTACCCGGCCTTTGAAAACGGACTGTTGAATTTATATATTGGTAACAAGGAAGATAACAGAACTATTTTAGCCAACCAGCCTGTTACGTTTCAACAAGTGCCGGCATCTTTTTTAAATCAAAAAGCCGCCGTAAAAATGAATTCTCCTTATTGGAAACTTACTGCAGATTCTATTATTATCAGCAAGTTGCCAGTTCATTTATCGCTGATACCTAATGGAACATTGGCAACTATTTATGGGAATATTAAAGACGTACAGGGCCAACCTGTTGCAGATTGCTTAATAAGCGTTGATACAGACACAGTCATCAACGCCAGTGCAGCAGGACTGTTTAAAATAATATTACCTTACCACATGCAAAAGAGCCAGTACAAGATAGTTGTAGGCAAAGAAAATTACCAATCCCAGCGACTGGATTATTTTCCCGGATCAGGAAACATAGATATCATTATGAAAAAAACGAAGTGAGCTACTTTGCTATTTCCCTGCTTATCATCTTCCTTTTAGCATAGAAATAATCAATCAGCAGTACAGCAATCAAAATAGCCAATCCAAAAAACTCTCTTGTATCTTCTATCCAGGGAGTAGAAGCCTTCATGGTTCCGGCAATATTTTCTGCATTATGCTCCGTAGCCCAATCCCAAACACCATCTTTTTCAACAAACAGGTAAACAGCATATACTGCGTACAATGCTATTCCCAATAAGTATAGCCTGGGATAATAACGACCTTTTGCAGCAAACCAGCAGAGTATTGCACCGTACATGTAAATAGGAATCCATACATAAGGATCAGGATCGTTGTATTGCAATGCAGCAGAAAAAACGAAAAGCAGGCAAAAGATGATATTGAAGATTCTCATGATTGCAATTTATGTAAAGTTATGGTCGCATTTTATTTTTTCGCTGAACAAAAAAGTAAAGGATGCCACACCAAGACGCGGATAAAACTGATTTTCACAGAATATGATCCTTTAAATTCCATGCAACCCATATACTCAGTGTTCTATTCCGGATACCGAACTAAAAAAGAGAGAAGAGAAACGCAAGATCGTTAAAGCTTTAACTCACTACTCACGTTTCTATACCAATATCATCTGATTGACCTAACGCTTACCTGGTTCTGCCCCAACCGAACCAATCATTAAAATTGGCGTAAATAAGCAGGCTGAATAAAATAACCATACCTACAATTTGCGCATACTCTAAAAATTTATCGCTGGGCTTTCTGCCGGAGATCATTTCAACCAAAGTAAACAATACATGTCCTCCATCTAATGCAGGTATTGGCAGCAGGTTCATAAATGCCAACGCTAATGAAAAGAAGGCCGTGATATTCCAGAATCCTTCCCAATCCCAACCTGTATTAGGGAAAACAGAGCCCATTGCTTTAAATCCTCCCACACCTTTATATGCACCGGTTTTAGGAGATAAGATTAATTTAAACTGATCAATATAGTATTTCAGTTTTTTGCCGGCAAATTTTACACCTGCAGGAAATGACTCAAAAAATCCGTAATTAATTACGTTCAGTTTCAGTACTCCCAGGCTATCAAGATCAGTGATGGAGCCTGCCAAAACAAAACCAAGTTGCCCGTTATCATTTACCGGCGCCTGGAATCTAACAGTATCATTTCCTCTCAAAACACCCACTTCAATATTTTTTCCTTTATTATCGCCTAACATTGAGGAGAATTGATCAAAGAATTGTGCCGGGGTATTATTAACAGAAAGTATTTTATCACCTGGTTTTAATCCGGCTTTAAACGCATTACCTGTATCAGCCACAATTTTTGCTACAACAGGTATGCGCGGCTCAAGCAGGGTTATACGGCTCCTGCGCTTTTCAACCAATTGGCCTATAAGATCTACGGGCAATGTTATTGCTTCCATTTTCCCGTCTCTTTCAACTTTCACTGTTCCACCCAGTATTAATTGAGGAACAATATCAGTATAATCATCAATGGTTCTATCTCCAACAGCAAGTATCTTATCCCCGTTTTTGAATCCAAGCTCAAACATCAGACTATCAGAAAAAGCAAGCCCGTATTTCATAGAACTGACCGGCACTTTCTTTTCGCCCCATGTAAAAAGGATCATACTGTAGATTAGAAAAGCCAGCAACACATTCATGGTTACACCACCCACCATAATGATCAGCCTTTGCCATGCCGGTTTGCTTCTGAACTCCCAGGGTTTTGGTGGTTGTTTCATTTGTTCTTTGTCCATGCTTTCATCAACCATACCTGATATTTTTACATAGCCGCCCAATGGCAACCAGCCAATACCGTATACAGTTTCACCTATTTTCTTTTTAAACAAAGAAAACCAGGGATCGAAGAAAAGATAGAATTTTTCAACCCTGCATTTAAACCATTTTGCAGTAATATAATGCCCGAATTCGTGAACAATTACCAATATAGACAGTGCTAATAGTAATTGTACTGCCTGTAAGCCCACCTGTGCCCAATTGATTGCTAATAATGTCATATTAATTTAAATAGACCTGCTGTTACAGGTCGAGGTTGTAAATAAAAGTAAAAATCGATGATTAATTGTGTTAAATAGTATAAATATGCGTTTTAGAGGTTGATTAGTGAAGCCGCAAAATTACGGGCCTCCGCATCGCTCTCAAAATATTCTTCGAGCGTGGGTTGAGCAATGTGTTTGATCTTGTCCATAGCTCTTTCTACCAGTTCAGTCATATCAAGAAAACCGATACGGTTTCTTAAAAATCCATATACTGCAATTTCATTGGCGGCATTCATTATGCAGGGCATATTACCTCCTCTTTTCAATGCTTCTACGGCAAGCGCCAGGTTGCGGAATGTTTTTATATCCGGCTGTTCAAAATGCAATGAAGCAGCCCTTGAAAGATCATACCGCGGAAACTTATTGGGTATACGCTGCGGAAAAGCCAATGCATACTGTATAGGCAGCTTCATATCCGGCAATCCCATCTGCGCTTTAATGCTTCCATCCTCAAACTGCACCATAGAGTGAATAATGCTTTGTGGATGAACAACCACCTGTATCTGGTCAGGATTAAGATTAAACAGCCATTTTGCCTCAATCATTTCCAGTCCCTTGTTCATTAATGTTGCGGAATCAACAGAAATTTTAGCTCCCATATTCCAATTAGGGTGCTGCAATGCATGTTCCTTTTTTACATTCACCAAAAAATTAGGCTTCTTTCCTAAAAACGGACCGCCGGAAGCGGTGAGAATAACTTTTTCAATCTTATTTCTTGTTTCACCAACAAGGCATTGAAAAATAGCCGAATGCTCGGAATCAACAGGTATGATAGGCACACGCTTTTCAACGGCTTTCTGCATTACAATATCACCTGCAACCACCAGGGTTTCTTTATTGGCTAATGCAATTACCTTACCTGCTTCAACAGCCTTTAATGTAGATTTCAGTCCGGCAAAACCCACAATTGCCGCCAGCATCATATCATAAGTATCAAAGGTTGCTACTTCTTCCAATGCTTTTTCGCCGGCAAAAACTTTTACATCAGTTCCGGCCAAAGCCTCTTTTACCACGGGATATTTTGCTTCATTTACTATTACAACAGCATTGGGATTAAATTTTTTTGCCTGTTGTATCAGCAGGTTTTCATTGGAATATGCCGTAAGAATTTCCACTTCAAACCTATCCGGATTTTCAGCAATTACTTCCAGTGCCTGTGTACCGATTGAACCGGTTGAGCCAAATATGCCTATTCGTTTTTTCATTCCTTTTATACCTCCTGAACGTATTTTGAAAGCTCATCCGCAATTTTCCTGTCGTTACTCAGCCTGGGCACTTTATTTTGTCCGCCAAGCTTTCCAACGCTTTTCATATAATCTATAAACCCGTTTTTTCTAACAGGTCTTATTTTTAATGTTTGAAGAATATTGCCTGCAATTAAATCATCGTAGTAAATATTCTTTTGCCGGAGATTAAGATCAACCTCTGCCGTAAATTCATCCAGGTTTGCCGGGCGGTCTTCAAATTCTACGAACCACTCGTGGTAGCTTCTGCCCCTGCCCTGCTCTACCATTGGCGCTACAGTAAATTCAGTAATTTTTACGCCGCCTTTTTCCGCAGCCTTCATCAGGCTATATTCCACTTCTTCGCCAATTACATGCTCACCAAAAGCTGAAATATAATGCTTAATGCGACCGGTTACTATAATCCTGTACGGATCTAATGATACAAATTTTATAGTATCTCCAATATTATACCCCCACAAGCCGGCATTGCTGTTAATTATAAGCGCATAATTTTCTCCAACCTTTACATCTTTTAAAGTTAAACGTTTTGGATCAGGTTTGCCGATTTCCTGTACAGGCATAAATTCGAAAAAAATTCCAAAATCGGTATTCAGTAATAGGCCCTCGTGCTTTTGAGAATCCTGGAAAGCAAAAAAGCCTTCGGATGCCGGGTATGTTTCAATGGTATCAATCTTTTGACCAATGCTCTCAAACAATTTTGCTTTATAAGGGTCAAAATTTACACCACCCTGCACCAATACGCTGAAATTAGGGAATAACTCCTTTATTTTTTTGCCACTTCGTTGCTCCAGCCGGTCAAAATACATTTGCACCCATGGCGGAATACCGCTGATCACTGTCATGTTCTGATCAATGGTTTCATCCACTATTTTTTCCAGCTTGGTTTCCCAGTCTTCAATACAATTGGTTTCGTAACTGGGCAACTGGTTGGTGCGCAGGTACCTTGGTATCAGGTGATTGGAAATACCGCTTAATCTCCCGGTTGGTATCCCTCCTACCCTTTCCAGTTCGGGGCTGCCACTCAAAAAAATCATTTTTCCATCAGCGCAGGAGTAATTGCCGGTTTCTGTCATATAACAGAAAAAGGCATTCCTCGCCGTATCAAAATGGTTATCTACCGAATCTTTGGTAATAGGTATATACTTGGTTCCGCTGGTGGTGCCGGAGGTTTTGGCAAAATATATCGGAACACCCTTCCACAATATATTATGTTTGCCCTGCTTGATCAGCTCTATATAAGGCTTAAAAGCCTCATAATCCCGCAGCGGCACAGCCTGGCTGAACTCGGCATACGTATTAATATTATTGAACCCATGGTCCTTTCCGAATTGGGTTTTTCGCCCGGTTTTCAGCAGTTCCTTCAGAATACGCTCCTGGTCTTCCAGGGCCGTATGCATGGATTTTTTAATCTGTTTGTATATATAACCGGCAAATGGCTTTGCCAGAAGAGATTTGATCTTCATTTATTTATGCAAGAATAGTTGAGGTTGCAAAGATAGCTTTACACAGGTAAAGAGGCACGTTAAAGCTTGTAAGTTTTTTTCTGCTATTTATTTGACATAAACAAAATTAACCCTACCTTTGCACTCCTTAAAATTTGACTCATGTTCGCAGTAGTTAAAATCGCCGGTCAGCAATTTAAAGTTCAGCAGGGACAAAACCTGTACGTTCCGCACCTTTCAGGTAAAGCGGGAGATACTGTAGAGTTCAGTGATGTATTGCTGGCTAACAGCGGAGACGCTATTTCCGTAGGCGCTGATGTAAAAGTTAAAGTAAAAGCTGAAATCGTAAAAGAAGTTCAGGGTGATAAAGTGATCGCTTTTAAAATGAAAAGAAGAAAAGGTTTCCGCAAGAAACATGGTCACCGTACTTTATATACTCAAATCAAAGTAACTGATATTGCATAAGTTTTTGCTTACAGCATTATTGAATTTTAAATCTTTTAAACATGGCACATAAAAAAGGTGAAGGTAGTGTAAAGAATGGCCGCGATTCGCAAAGCAAACGTCTTGGCGTTAAAATCTTTGGTGGTCAGCCAGCAGTAGCCGGAAACATTATTGTTCGTCAGCGTGGTACTTCTTACCATCCTGGTAAGAATGTTGGTGTTGGAAGAGACTATACTTTGTTCGCATTAAGTGATGGTGTTGTTGAATTCAGAAAAGGAAAGAACGCCAAAACTTTTGTATCTGTAACAGCAG
The DNA here is from genome assembly GCF_003075435.1 of Terrimonas sp. Lineage (GTDB taxonomy): Bacteria > Bacteroidota > Bacteroidia > Chitinophagales > Chitinophagaceae > Agriterribacter. Next base: position 19,800 of record NZ_QCZJ01000032.1, read on the forward strand.
TAGAGGCTTCCATATAAAAAAAAATTTTGTAGTTAGAAAAATGTTTTTAATTTTATTGCGTTAATCCATTTATTATCTAACCATTAAATTCTAAAAACATGGCAACTGCAAAGAAAGCTGCAAAAAAAGCTGCTCCTAAAAAAGCTGCAAAAAAAGCTGCTCCTAAGAAAGCTGCAAAAAAAGCTGCTCCTAAAAAAGCTGCTAAGAAAGCTGCTAAGAAAAAATAAGCTAACGCTGATTTTTAATAGAGCAAAAAATATAAAGTCCCTTTCAGGGACTTTTTTTTGCTCTGCCCTGAAGGGCAGGGCAATTCAACTTTATCCGGAATTCCTGATGACTAACTCATTTTACTTTTCCTTAATATAGCCCCGGGTATGAATTGCCTTATTCTTCAGAGCGGGCATAGTTTTCTGCCACAATAATATTCAGCCTATCTTAGCAACTGAACTTCATTATTTATTATGGACAATTACCAGGTTGCCGAGTTTTTTTCCCTGCTGTCAAAACTGATGGATATCCACGGTGAAAACAGCTTTAAATCAAAATCGTATTCAATAGCCGCTTTTAATATTGATAAACTGCCCACGCCGCTGCAATCTTTGCCGCCGGAACAAATATTTTCTATAAAAGGAATTGGTGACGCCACCGGCAAAAAAATTCTGGAAATTATTAATACCGGCAAACTGCTGGCGCTTGAAGATTATATACAAAAAACACCGCCCGGTGTTATAGAAATGCTGAATATAAAAGGGCTGGGACCCAAAAAGATAGCCGTGGTTTGGAAAGAAATGGGCATAGAGTCTATCGGGGAATTATTATATGCCTGTAACGAAAACAGGTTGTTGCTATATAAAGGCTTTGGCGAAAAAACACAGCAGAACGTAAAAAGCTATATTGAATTTTACCTGCGCAGCAAGGGCAGCTATCTTTTTGCGGAAATAGAGCCTTATGCGCTCACGCTTCAGCAGCAACTTCAAAAACATTTTTCAAAAAACCGCTTTGAGCTCACCGGAGCTTTCCGCAGGCAAACGCCAACCATTGATGTTTTGGAATGGGTTACTGATGCCGATCTTGCTGTATTAGAAAAATATTTAACCGAACATTCATTTACGCTTGCAGAAAAAAATACTACGGATATTATTTTCAAATCGCCTGAAAATACAAGTCTTCGTTTTTATGCAGCCCGGCAGGATAATTTTGGCAGCATTTTGTTTCATACCACATCTTCAGCAGCATTCTTAAATGAATGGGAGAAAAAATTCCCTGCAGTTGCCACATTTACAGAAGAAGACCAGCTATTTAAAGCTGCATCCGTACCATATATACTACCCTGCCTGCGCGAAAAAGAAACAATTATCGCTAAAGCGATTGGCAATCAACTGCCTGAACTTATTCAGCCAAACGACATAAAGGGAATCATTCATAGCCACAGCAACTGGAGCGATGGAGTGAATACCATTGAAGAAATGGCTAAAGCCTGTATAGACCAGGGGTTGGAATACCTGGTGATCAGCGATCATAGTAAATCAGCGTTTTATGCCAACGGACTAAAGGAAGACAGAATAAAAGAACAACACCGGTATATTGATGAGCTCAATGAAAAATTAAAACCGTTTAAAATATTCAAAAGCATTGAAGCTGATATTCTTAATGATGGCAATCTTGATTACAGCGACGATATATTATCTACATTCGATTTAGTGATTGCTTCTGTTCACTCCAACCTCAAAATGCCTGAAGAGAAAGCAATGATGCGGCTTAGTGCCGCTATCCGGAATCCTTACACTACAATTTTAGGGCATTTAACAGGAAGGCTGCTATTAAGCCGGGAGGGCTATCCGGTGGATCATGAAAAGATTATTGAATTATGCGTGGAGAATGATGTAGTAATAGAATTAAATGCGCATCCCCGCCGCCTTGATATGGACTGGATATGGATTGACCATGCAGTTGAAAAAGGAGCGCTTATTTCCATTGACCCGGACGCACATGATATAGCCGGGTTTATTGATACCCGCTATGGTGTGCTGGCGGCACAAAAAGCAGGACTAACAAAGCAGAACAACCTGAGCAGCTTTGAGTTAACAGCGTTTGAACAGTTTCTCAGTAAAAGAAAGCAAAAAAAAGGTTTATAACTGGTTAGTCAAATACTCAATTTTTAGAACAATTACTCAACCATCGTAAAGTAAGGATCACACTTTTAATAAATTGCATCATTGCTTAAAAAAATCCATATCGCACAATACTTCTTTGCGATTGTGTTCAGCGGGATAATGCATTCTGCCGCTGCACAATTGAGTGACTATCATTTGCAGATATTTGACCATACTTCAGGAATACTTCCAGGCGGTATTTCGCAGTTGGTAAAAGACAAAAAAGGTCTTTTGTGGATTTTATACGCCAATAAAGTGCAATGCTTTGACGGACAGCTGATCCAAACTTATGACCCTACCAACGCGCTTCAAACTTTTTATTGCGATAAAAATAACAGGATATGGGTATGCGCTGACAGCGGCCCTTTTCTTTTTTCAGAGAAGAAAAATACGTTTGAAAAAATCCATGTTAAAACAAATAACCAGGATCTGTTATCCGGGTATATAATGGAATTTCCGGGTGGTGAAATTGTATTACTGACCAATAACGGATGCTTCTCCTACAATCAATCGCTAAATCAGTTTGAGCAGATCAAAGATCATCCTTTTTTATTGCGGAGGTTCACCCCCAATGCCAGCGAGATGTATCAGAACCTGCTGTTTGTTCATAATGACAAATATTTATTCAGGTACAATATTCAAACAAAAGAAGTTGACAGCCTGCCTGCTATTGAAACATACGGTATTTATCCTATTTCCAGGGATAGCCTCCTGATCAATACAAGAGGGGATGTTGTGCGCTGGTATGATTTCAATACCCAAAAAATAACTACAGCTTACTTTGACCAAAAGGCAAAAACCTCTTTTAATTTAAGAAATACAGTATCTATCGCACCTTCCCGGTTTTTATTAGCGTCCTCGGTGGGACTTATTGAATATGACGCTTCAAGCAAGGTTTTTCTAAAAAGAAACTTTTTTCTTGATGGCATGCGGGTGGCAACAAATGAATATGCCACCTATATTTATTATGATACAACAGAAGGGAATGCATGGATGGCAACTAACGAAGGCGTTGCAAAATTCGCTGTGCGTGATGAGCCAATCGGCTTTGTGAAGATTAAGCAAATGGATGATGAAATTTCTGCAGGTATTGATGATATAAGAAGAATTATTGAAGATAAGGACGGCAATATCTGGACAGCAACCGGGTATGGCTTTGCACGTTTTGGTAAAACAAGTGGCAACTGGAAGGTATTTTCTCCCACCGGAGATGGCAAAAAAACACTGAATCACGAATCCATAAGAGGTTTGCAATATGATGGCAAATACCTGATACTTGGTCCAACCAGTACCGGAGTATGGTTGTTTGATCCGACAACAGAAACCTATACACATCCCCGCTATACAACCGATGCTGTAAAACAAAGAGCAGAAAAAGACTTTATCAGCGACATTATAAAAATGAACAACGGAGATTTTTTAATCTCGGCCCGCAGTGCATTTTATATACTAAAAGCAAAAACATACGAAATACATTCGGTTATACCGATTGATTATGTTCCGGAGTTTAAAACTGTTACTGCTAATGGCTCGGATGGTATAACCTGGATAGGCTCCGCTACCGGCTTATACTATATGGATTCTACATTTAAAAAATTGAATACAGTAAATTTTCCAGCCGGTTTTTTACCTGTTAGTAGTGGACTGCTATTACGCGATAACCGTTTTATGTTTTCGTGCAACGGAGGTTTATTTACGGCTAAACATGATGAGCACACCGGAACAGTATCAATAACAAAAATGACCGATGTTTTTGATGGAATGCCATTGGCAATAACCTATCTTGACAACAATGGCGTTATCTGGGGAGCATCAGACAAAGGTATTGTACGCTTTAACCCTGTTAAGTCTACATTCCGCAAATATGACTATTCAGACAATATACAGGGCTACACTTTTAATGGCAGCGCATGGTATAAGGACAGTGATGGCAGAATTTATTTCGGCGGAACCAATGGGCTCAATTACTGGCATCCTGAAAGTTTTTCCGTAACGCCGGAGCCCTATGATATTTATGTTAGAAAAATAAGGATAGGCAATAAAGCATATTCGCCTATTTCATTTGACAGTATAGCACCGGTCAAATATGATGAACAATCTATTGATGTTGAATTTGGTGCAGCTTATTTTAATAACCCGGAAAAGGTAAAATACCGTTACAAACTTGAAGGTGTTGATAAAGAATGGAAAGATGCAGGAGCAGGTAACCTGATCAGGTTTACTTCATTGTCGCCAGGTCATTATACATTCAAAATACAGGGCAGCTTAAACCAGGTAGACTGGAAAGACGCCAAAGCAAAAATTTCTTTTGAAATACTACCTCCGTTTTGGTTAACATGGTGGTTTCTTTCTTTATGCGGTGTATCAATTATCGGCATTGTGCTGCTGATCATGCGCAATCATCGCATAAAAATCCGGGAAAAACAGGAGGAACTGGAGGCAGAACAATCCATTAATCATTTTTCCTCAAGCATTCATGCCGGACAGTCTGTAGATGATATTTTGTGGGATGTTGCAAGAAATTGTATCAGCCAGCTATCCTTTGAAGATTGTGTTATTTACCTGGTAGATGAAGACAGGCAGGTATTGGTACAAAAAGCTGCATTCGGACCTAAGAGCCCAAAAAATTATGTAATAACCAACCCTATTGAAATCCCTATAGGCAAAGGCATTACAGGCAATGTAGCCTTAACAGGCAAACCAGAAATTGTAAATGATACCTCTATTGATCCAAGATATATAGTGGATGATGCGATGCGCTATTCCGAAATAGCTATTCCTATCAAAGCCGGGGAACAGGTATTGGGAGTTATTGACTGTGAGCATTCGAAAAAAAGGTTTTTTACACAGCGGCATTTATTTATTCTTACAACAATAGCCTCTCTTTGTGCAAGCAAAATAGTAAGATCAAGAATTGAAGGACAAAAGCAGGAAGCAGAACGCGTTTTGCGTGATACCCAGCAAAAAATGGCAGAAATTGAAATGCAGGCCCTGCGTGCGCAAATGAACCCGCATTTTATTTTTAATTGTCTTAATTCTATCAACAGGTATATCGTAAAGAGTGACCAGGCCACAGCTTCATTATATCTTACCCGTTTTGCCAAGCTGATAAGACTGATACTGGATAATTCAAACAATAAATCCGTTTCGCTGGCCAGTGAATTAGAAGCTCTTCGGCTTTATATAGAAATGGAAAGCATCAGGTTTGAAAAGCAGTTTACGTATTCCATTTCCGTTGATAAAGATGTTCAACAGGATCATATATATGTACCGCCACTGATCATTCAGCCTTTTGTTGAAAATGCTATCTGGCATGGTTTATTGCATAAGGAGACCGCCGGTCATCTTTACATTACTTTCAGCAGGAAAATTCAGAACATTCTGCAATGTACTATTGAAGACGATGGTGTAGGCCGCGAAAAAGCAAAGGAGCTTAAAAGCAAATCAACCTCAACCAAAAGATCGCTGGGAATGAAATTAACAGAAGACAGGCTTTCTTTGTTAAACAGGCAAACATTACTGGATGCCACAGTGGAAGTGCTTGACCTGAAAGACAGATCGGGTGAAGCTACCGGTACCAAGGTAATATTAAAAATTCCCGTTGATGCCTATTAAAAATGATATTATGATTACGTGTATAATAATTGATGATGAAAAGAACGCTCTTGAAATGATGGAGTGGTTATTGAAAACGTATTGCCCGCAGGTTAAAATACTTGACATGTGCAATTCCGCGGAAGCAGGAATTGAAGCCATCAACAAATACCATCCTGAAGTGGTTTTTCTTGATATTGAAATGCCAAAGATGAATGGCTTTGATATGCTGGAGCAGTTAGACAAAATTGCATTCGATATTGTTTTCTGTACGGCATATGATCAGTTTGCCATAAAAGCTTTCCATTACAGTGCATTGAACTACCTGTTAAAACCTGTTGACCCGGATGATCTGCAGGCTACCGTTAAACGTATTGAAGAAAAAAAGAGCATCCCCACCAAGGAACAGTTTCAGCTTTTATTGCAAAATATACAACAGCCTCAAAAACAAACACCGCCACGCATTGCGCTTTCTTCAGGCGATGGTTTGATTTTTATTGCCACAAGAGATATTATATACTGCGAAGCAGAAAGTAATTATACTTCGGTTGTGCTGGCAGATGGCAAAAAGATCATTGTTTCAAAAGTGCTTAAAGAAATTGATGAAGCGCTCAGCGGCCCTGATTTTTTCAGGGTGCATAGCTCTTTTCTCATTAACCTTAATCACATCAAAAAATTTGTAAGAAGCGATGGTGGATATATCATTATGGACAATGATGCATCTATCAGTATATCAAGAAGCAAGCGCCAGGAGTTTATGGAGATGTTCTCTAAATTCTGAGCATTGTGCTTTAATAAACATTAAGGCATTAAGGGCATTAAGCTTTTTTATCGCAAAGCTCGCTGTGGAGCGACACTTTTTCCCTTGCGAACTTTGTTCCGCTGCGTCCATTGTGTAGGACATACTTTTAAATTAGATTATAACACCAAAACCCAGGTTTCCTTTATGTCACCTACACTTTCTCTGCTTCTATAGCTTTTTTTACACTTCCGTATTTCAGCAAAAGCACTTTGGCTTTTTCATAATCCGTAATGCCTGAGCGCTCCATCAGCATTTTAGTGCCGCGGTCAACCAGCTTGGTATTGCTCAGCAGCATATTCACCATCCTGTTATCCTCCACCCTTCCCAATTGTATCATTATAGAAGTGGAGATCATATTCAACACCAGTTTTTGGGAAGTTCCGCTTTTCATTCTTGTACTGCCTGTTATAAACTCAGGACCTACAGCTACTTCTATAGGATAATCTGCCGCTTCAGTTAAAGGCGAACCAGGATTATTGGTAATGCAACCGGTAATAATGCCCTGTTCCCTGCATTTTTTTAAGGCAGCAATCACATAAGGTGTAGTACCGCTGGCAGCAATGCCTATCACCACATCTTTATCATTTATATGATGTCCAGACAGGTCATCCCATCCCTGTGTTAAACTGTCTTCCGCAAATTCAACAGGCTGGGTCATAGCTTTTTTACCGCCGGCAATAATACCTACCACCAGTTCAGGCGGTACACCGTAAGTAGGCGGGCATTCGCTGGCGTCTACTATAGCAAGCCGCCCGCTTGTACCGGCGCCGATATAAAACAACCTGCCGCCCGCAAGCATCTTATCAACTGCCGCATTAACCAGCCTTTCTATTTGAGGGATAGCACGCTCGATAGCATCCGGCACTGTTTTATCTTCTTTATTGATGTTAGCTAAAATTTCGGCAACAGGCATTTTCTCCAGGTGACGATAAGGAGAAGACTGTTCAGTTATCTTGATAAAATCATTCATGGTATTTAATCAGCAGAATTTGGTTATTTATGATATTCGGATAATCCTTCCATAGGATTCTTCAGTACCCTTCCCATGGTAAATTCATATGCATTACAAAGATCCTGTAAAACATCTTTAAAATAATAGGATATACCGCCTACAAAACTAACAGGTTGCGTCCAGCTTTCGCGAAACTTGCAGATATGCTGAAAGAAAAAATCGTTCAGGGCATCTTCAATAATATTCTCAACCATATAATGTCCGCGGTTTTCTGACAAAAACGGAGCAAACGATGCAAGATAGCGGTTTGCCATCGGCTTTTTGTAAACATTATCAAGTATAATATCCTTATTAATATTAAACTTAAGGTCAAACCGCCCCTGCAGTTCTTCATCAAAAGTTCCGTACAGGTAATATTGAAGCACTTTTTTTCCGAGACAGGCGCCGCTTCCTTCATCCCCCAGCACATAACCCAGCCCGGGTTTATTATTAGTTATTTTTTTGCCATTGTAATAACAGGCGCTTGAACCAGTTCCCAAAATACAGGCTACGCCCTTATCATCTCCATATAATCCTCTTGCAGCAGCCATTACATCGTGTGTTACTTCAATTTTAACGGCAGCTTTAAAAACGCTTTTCAGTGCTTTTTTAACAATATTGGCATTAGCAGTATTAATACAACCTGTGCCATAATAATAAATTTCGGCTATTTCGGCTTTCCCCGTAAAAGGCGCTAATTCATTGCGTAGTATAGTACTTATCTGTTCAGTATTAAGAAAATAGGGACTGATGCCCTGTGTAAAAATACTTTTCTTCGTTTTGCCATTAATCAGGCACCATTCCGCCTTTGTTGCTCCGCTATCTGCTATCAATTTTATAACCGGCATTATTAATTTGAACTTATTTTATGAAATTCGTGCTCTCAAAGATAATATACAAACGCAGACGAATGAGTAATAACAGGTTCAGATTGTGGTTACCCCTGATTTTCTCCCTGGTGATGATCTTAGGCATGTTTTTCGGCTATAAAATGAGGGAAAAGATGCCGGTTGGCGCGAAATTCTTTTCAACTGAAAAAAAGGGTACTGTGCAGGAAGTACTGGATCTTATCTCCAACCGCTATGTAGATCCTATAAAAACAGACACCCTGGCAGATGCGGCAATACAGGAAATGCTCACCCATCTTGACCCGCATTCCATATTTATTCCGGCAGAAGACCTGCAGCAGGTAAATGAAGACCTGGCGGGTAAGTTTGAAGGTATTGGTATTGAATTCAATATTTTTAATGATACCATCAATGTATTAAGCGTATTGAAAGGAGGGCCCTCGGAACAGGCTGGCTTACAGGTAGGAGATAAATTTTTGAAAATAGGTGACTCTGCGGTGGTTGGTAAAAAAATAGATGGCGATATGGTGCGCCAGTTATTGAGAGGGTTACGAGGCTCTAAAATCAAAGTAATTGTACTCCGCGCCAATGAGAAAAAAGAATACAGCATTACAAGAGGTATTATTCCATTGTTTTCTCTTGATGCCGCTTATATGATCGCTCCTTCTACAGGATATATCCGTTTGAACAAATTTTCTGAAACTACATACGAAGAATTTATGGAAGCCATGCAAAAGCTAAAAGAGCAGGACGTACAAAAAATGATCCTTGATTTGCGGGGCAACGGAGGAGGCATTTTGCAGGAAGCCGTGGAAATTGCTGATGAGTTTTTAGATGACAACAAGCTTATTGTATACACCCAGGGCGACCATGTAAACAAGCAGGAATTCAGGGCGAAAAGGGAAGGTATTTTTGAAAAAGGGAAGTTAGTGGTGCTTATTGATGAAGGTTCTGCATCAGCCAGCGAAGTATTAACCGGCGCGTTGCAGGATTGGGACAGAGCAGAGGTAGTTGGGCGCCGCAGCTTCGGCAAAGGATTGGTACAGGAACAATATAATTTAACCGATGGGTCAGCGCTGAGGTTAACTATTGCGAGATATTATACGCCGCTGGGAAGATCTATTCAGAAACCTTATGACCAGGGGCTGGAAAATTATAATGATGAATTACTGGATCGTTACCACAAAGGCGGGTTGATGAATGCAGACAGCAACAGGAATGATAAAGGTCAGGCATACCAAACGCCGGATGGTAAAAAGGTATATGGCGGCGGTGGAATAACGCCTGATGTTTTTGTTGCCATTGATACCGCAGGTATTACCGATAAAATTGCAAGGTTATATACCAAAAACACAATCGGTAATTTTGTATACAACTATTATGTTGACAATATCAGCCAGTTTAAATTATTTACAGATCCTGCATCGTTTGAAAAGGGCTTTGATGTAGACGATAAAGTATGGAATGCCCTTACTGATTTTGCCAAAAAGGATAGCATTCCACTTAACGAGCTCTCTCCGTCTGATAAATCGTTTTTGCGCCAGCGTTTAAAAAGCTTGTTTGCAAGGCAGCAATGGCGCAATGAAGGATTTTACGAAGTAAATAATGTTAAAGATCCTATAGTTAAAAAAGCTTTGGAAGAATTAAATAAATAACGATTGCAGTTTTATTGCCGCTGATTCCATCGCCCTGTATCGCATGATGGAATCAGGGTTACAACAATTTCTTTTTCATAGAATAGCATACGGAATACACGGATGATATTGATTACCGAGGATACATTTCGTAATTATCCGCCACAGGCATGCATTCCATGTTGCATTCGTTGCCAGGAATGTCCTTATCATAAGGTATATTGGTATTCAATTCGTCCAACCAGCTTTTTTTGCTTGTTATAACCGCGCTCTTCCGTTCGTAAGCCTTGCTCATTGTAAAGGTATTTCCAGATAATATAATTACTGGCATCCTGTTGCATATTAATCATTTGTACCAGCCGGTTGTTTTCATCATACTCAAAAATATAATCCGGTACAAGCTTTTGTAATCTCTCATTATATCTTACTATGTCGGTTAAGCGGTTAAGCGAATCATAATAATAGTACGTCTTGCCTTTTGAAACATTTCTCCACCAGCTTTCTTCTTCAAGAATATTCCCTTTTTCATCCGTTAAGAATTTTACAGTGGTGGTGTCTGTATTATTTTTTATGTATAGCATATATTCCGGCAGGCCCTGCGCATTGTAGAACCATACATGTTTTTCTGTTTGCTTTCTCTTATCCATAAGCCCGGTTACGGTATTAACTGCGGCTGATAGTTTACCTGTTGAATCAAAACTATATTCATAAACGGTAAGCACTTCATTAGTGCTGTCAACAGACTTATATAACTGTGCCTTGAAATTATAGAAAGCAGTAAGGGATGAGTTACCGGCTACCCCAGATCTTGTTACGGTCCTGATCTGTGTATACCCACTGTTCGGTTTTATATTACAGCTGAAATCTTCAGATGGTATACCATCTGCTTCAAAACTGAGCAGGGAAACCTGCCGCACTTTATTCTTTTTATAAGCTTGTTGCACAGCAGCGTTCTGACCGGTAAGTATTATATCCCGGTAATAATATTGCGAAAAGGAGAACCGGGCAAACAAAAAGGTTAAACAAATGAGGATAAGTTTTTTCATAATAGAATACTGAGGATGCTTCATAGAAAGCAAAAGTATTATTTTTAATAAAATTTACAGCGTGTCGCACTTTAAGGAAAGAAAGGAAAAAAACTGCTTAAACTGTAATGCAGAAGTGATTGGCAGGTTTTGCCATGTTTGCGGACAGGAAAATATAGAGCCCAAAGAATCAGTATGGCATCTTATCACTCATTTTTTTTATGATATCACCCATTTTGATGGCAAGTTTTTCAATACTGTAAAATACCTGCTGCTACGGCCGGGGTTTCTTACTGCTGAATATGTAAGAGGAAAGCGAATGACATACCTGCACCCGATACGAATGTATGTTTTTACCTCAGCCTTTTTCTTTCTTATATTTTTCTCATTCATCAGCCCGCATAGCGAGCCTGAAAAAGAAGGCATTGAAGGATTAAAAGAGGCATTAATCCTTAAACAGAACGAGCTTAAGAATTTAAAAGAAATGCAGGAGGGCACTAAAGACAGCCTTATAAGAGCTGCAGTTACCAAAGCAATGCATAAATATGACATAGAAATTGCAACATTAACTGACAGCATCAGCAAAATGGAAAGCAGCGAAGGTGCAAAAGATAAACAAGCGGAAGATCTTCCTGTGTTCATCCGTAAAAAAATACCGGAGATAAAGGGAACGATTGATTCTGTGACCCGGGAAGTGCAAAAAGAGATTGATAAAGAGAAAAGCGGTGCTATTGATTCTCCTGAACATAACACGGATACCGGCTACAGGTACAAACAACCTGTTTCACTCAAAAAAGATACCATAAGCGCAAAAAACACAATAGGTAAAAAAGATACCGCAGCTAAAAGTGATACCCCTACTGTAAAAAGAAACCGGAACGTCAGCACGGATGTTCTTGACTTTGAATTTTATAAAGATGAAGCCACATATCTCGCCGTACAAAAAGAACTTCCCCCCGAAAAACAGGATGGCTCTATTAAGCGCTCTCTTATACTGAAGCTGTTACACTGGCATGAGCAACAAAGCAAAGACGGAGGAAAAGCTTTTGAAACATTGAAAGAGAAATTCAAGCATTCATTTCCTACATTGCTCTTCGTATCACTCCCCATTTTTGCATTCCTGCTAAAATTACTTTACGTAAGGCGTACAAAATTTTATTATGCCGACCATGGCATATTTGCCATACATACCTATTGCGCAACTTTTATTTTGCTGCTGCTGTATTATATGTTCGATGCAATAGGCGATAACGCAGGATGGTGGATTTTCTATCTCATTAAAGCGGCATTAGTCATATATATCATGTACTATACCTATAAAGCCATGCGGAATTTTTATGAGCAGGGACGTTTTAAAACATTTATTAAATACCTGTTCCTGGGCTTTATGACATCCATAGTAATGACATTCCTTATTCTTGTGTTTTTTGTTATATCAGCATATAATGTATAATAGTATTTATGGAAACTACTGAAACTGCTTTTTTAAGATTAGTAAATATCATGAATGACCTCAGGGAAAAATGCCCCTGGGATAAGAAACAAACCATCCAGACATTACGCGCTCTTACCATAGAAGAAACATACGAACTTGCAGACGCGATTACTGAAAACAACTGGAAGGATATAAAAGAAGAGTTAGGCGATGTGCTGCTCCATATTGTTTTCTATGCAAAGATCGGCGCAGAACAGCAACAGTTTACGATTGATGATGTTATCAATGGCATATGCGGGAAACTGATAGCCCGCCACCCGCATATATATGGAGATGTAAAGGTTGAGAATGATGAGGACGTGAAAAGAAACTGGGAAAAATTAAAGCTGAAAGAAGGAAAAAAATCTGTACTGAGTGGCGTGCCTACATCGCTGCCGGCAACGGTAAAGGCTATGCGCCTGCAGGAAAAAGCAAAGCAGGTTGGTTTTGAATGGGACAACCGCGCACAGGTATGGCAAAAGGTTGAAGAAGAGATGCAGGAGTTGCAGGAGGCAATAAAAGCAAACAACCAGGATGCTGTTGAGGAAGAATATGGCGATCTTATATTTTCTTTAATTAACTATGCACGATTTTTGCATATTGACGCGGAAAACGCACTGGAACGTACCAATAAAAAATTTATACAACGGTTTACTCAAATGGAAGAAGCCGCGACAGGAACAGGTAAAAGCCTGGCAAACATGACGCTGGAAGAGATGGATGCGATATGGAACCGTATTAAAATACAAAACAAAGCAATTTGAAAAAATTCTGGGGCGATCTGTTTTATAATAATGGATACCTGCTTATTGGGGCAGCCTGGCTTTTTACGCTCTCATTTATCTTTAGTAACTACTGGTCTTATACTTCATCTCCCAGAGGAGTAAAAAAATCCCTGGAAAAATATGTGTGGCGTAATGAAGAAGATTTTGATAGTTTTTTAAGAGATACCTCTTTAATAAGAAAGTTTACTTACAACGAAGAAAAAGAAGAAGATGTAATACAGATAAGAGAGAAAGATTATAGTTTTTTTCTTTACAACCAGATAGACACGGCAAACTATGAACTGATCTTCTGGAATACCCAATCTATATTGCCTGAGGAAACGTTATTAATGAATGATAGTACCAACTTTATCAAATCATTAACCAACGGACAGTACCAGGTAATAAAAAAAAGGTTGAATACCGGCAGTAAAAATTCACTTGCCCTCTACCTGCTGCCGATACGCCGGCAATATGTGCTCGAGAGCGAATATCTCCGGAATGGTTTTGTAAATCAAAGTAATCTTGAGGATAGTTATTCCCTTTCATTTGCTCCAACTGATTTTCCTATACGAAGCAAAACAGGTGAAACATTGTTTTACCTGCAGCCTAAACCATTCAGCGATGCCGAAGGATATGACTGGGTAACGCTCCTTTTCAGAGTGGCAGGCTCTCTGCTTATTCTTTTTTTCCTGCATAATATCGGTATTGCTATTTCAAAATCCATAAGCCCGGTTGCAGGAGTTGCGTTTATGGTGATTTTATTAACAGGGCTAAGATTTTTAAGTTATATTTTTCATATACCTGCTAATTTCCGCCAGTTTGAGTTGTTTAATCCCCGTGTATACGGTTCAAGCTTTATTTCACCCTCGCTGGGGGATTTACTCATAAACTCTCTGATATTTTTCTGGCTCGTAATTTTTGCACGTGTTCAGTTTTATGGCCGGGGATTAAGGCTTGATACACTCAGCCCGGCATGGAAAAGAGCAATATTGATTCTATTATCTACCATTCTTCTGGTAACCACTTTAATATGCGGTCATGTTATACGAAGCCTCGTTGCCGATTCGCAGATATCACTTGATGTAACCAATTTCTTTACACTTAATATTTACAGTGTATTTGGCTTTGCGGTATTATGCTGTGTATCCATAAGCTATTTTATATTCTCCCAGGCCATCCTCAACATGATGGAAAGAATGATCCGGAAAGCCTACTATGTGCAGATTGTACTTGTTGCCTTTATAGGCCTTTTAATTTTAAGTGTAAGAGTTAACAGTCCTTATATACTTTTTGAGTTACTCATCCTGGTTTGGGTATTATTTTATGTATACCTGATGAACAAAATTCCGCTCAATTTTGTACGGAGTAATTTTGTTGCCGGGAACGCGATGTTCTGGCTATTTATTTTCTCTGCGTCTATTGCAGCCATAATCATATCACAAAACCGCACCCGTGAGCTTGAGCTAAGAAAAAGAACTGCGGAAAAACTGGTTATACAAACAGATCCGTCAAGTGAGCGGTTGTTAAACATAGTAACCCAAAGTTTTACTAATATATTTTTTCTCAGCAATCTTGATAAAATTACTAATCCTGCAAAAAATGCGAGATTTAAAGACAGTATACTGAATGCGTATTTTGAACCTTTTACCAGCAAATATGAGACTGAGCTTTTCTTTTTTAACGCTGAGGAACAACCACTGGGCAATGGAGGGAGGCTTACATATGATGAGATCAACAGCATATACTCCGTGCAGGGCAAGGCTACTAAAATTCCTGAGCTGCGATATTATGAAACCGCTTTCGACAAGTTCAGTTATGTATATTCAAGGGAAATAAGAGATAGTTCTAAAAACATCAGGGCATATTTTTTTATGCTTGCTAATCCCAAGCGATACAGGAGTGATGCCTTGTATCCCGAATTATTTAAGCAGGCGGAAGATTTTTCTTTTGAGAACACACCTGACTATGCATACGCCATTTATGTTGACAGAAATTTACAGGCTTACGTTAATGATTATAGCTTTCCAACTGTTCTGAATGATGAAAACATTCCTAAACAGGATTTTTACGACAGGTATGTAAATGGCTACAGCGAACTGTGGTATAAATCGGGCAACAAGGTTGTTGTGATAACACGCCGCAGCAGTTTTATTATGGAAGCTATCGCTCTTTTCTCATACCTGTTTGTTGGCTTTTTGATATTGGTTGTAATTTTCCAGGTTGCCAGCATTATCATTCTCTCAGGATTCAGGATAAGAGCATTACGAACGCTCACAGATTTCAATATCAGGTCGCAGATTTATGCAACCGTAATTTTTGTGAGTGTGTTTGCCCTGGTAATCGTAGGCGGAACCACCATCGTATTCTTTACATCTTCGTATAATAAAAATAATAAAGACAGGTTAAGCAAATCCATCCAGGACATTTCTAAAGAATTAAAAAGCAAAATAAGCGATCACCGTATGAAGGACGAAGTGATGCAGGTATATGATTCTGCATACAGCAGGGAATTGAGGCAACAAATAGCAAACCTTGCCCAATCACATGACGTTGATGTGAACCTCTATAATTCAGACGGATCACTTCAGATTTCTTCTCAGCCATTTGTATATAACAAGGGGGTATTGAGCAGAATGATGGAACCGCTGGCGCTATACAATCTTCAAAAGCTCAAAAAAATACAATATATACAGGAAGAAAGCTATGGAAAGATGAAATACCTGAGCATTTATGTACCTGTATTAGGCGACAACCGCAATGCTGTTGCTTATCTCAATATTCCATATTTTAATTCGCAGAACAGGCTGAAGCAACAGATCGCCAGCTTTCTTGTAACCATTATTACTATAAATGCATTTATATTTTTGTTAGCCGGCATCATTGCATTGTTCCTTACCAACAGGATTACCGGATCATTTACACTTATCGGCGCCATGATGCGTGATGTAAATCTTGGTAAACACAATGCTGAGATAGTATGGACTAAAAAAGATGAGATAGGTGTGCTGGTAAAAGAATATAATAAAATGGTGCAAAAACTGGAAGACAGCGCCGCTGCTCTTGCAAAAACAGAAAGAGAAGGTGCATGGCGCGAAATGGCAAGACAGGTGGCGCACGAAATCAAGAATCCGCTTACACCGATGAAGCTGAGTATTCAATATCTTCAAAAAGCCATAAGCAATAATGCGCCAAATGTAAAGGAACTATCATCTAATGTAGCACAAACCCTGGTTGAGCAAATAGACCACCTCTCACGCATAGCTGCGGAGTTTTCACAGTTTGCTAATATCGGCAATTCAAAAAACGAGGTGTTTGATCTGAATGTATTATTAAATTCACTCGTGTACCTGCATGATGTGCAGGAAAGAGTGAGCGTAAAGCTACATACCGGCGATGACCCAATTATAATCAGCGCCGACAAAACACAGATCAACAGGCTTTTTACCAACCTGCTGCAAAATGCAATTGAGGCGATCCCTGAGGATGAAACCGGCTATGTTTCCGTACTCAAGGATGAGAACAATGATGCTGTTACTATCAGCATAAAGGATACCGGCGCAGGTATTTCTAAAACCGCCCGTGTCAATATTTTTACACCCAACTTTACTACAAAAACATCCGGCACCGGTTTAGGATTAGCCATATGCAAAGGCATAGTTGAGCAGGCACGAGGCAACATCTGGTTTGATACGGTTGAGGGAAAGGGCACTACATTTTTTGTAGAGCTGCCGTTATATAAAAATGGTGAGGATAGTAATGTTGCTTTGAATTAGAAATATTATAGTACGAGCTACAAACCAGCAAACTTAGCTCCGGATCATCAGAAGCTCAGCCCATTGCATTCCCTGAGGTAATGCTTTATCAGCAAACTCAATGTGTATAACTCTTCTTCTTTTGAAATTTGTTGTTCTGCCTGAACTGTGCAGCAATAGAGGTTTCATGATCATAATTCCTCCTGCAGGCACTTCACACACCTTTTCAGATGCTTTTCTCCAGTCAATTGTTTCCGGCCGGTATATTCCCCTCACATGCGAACCAGGTACAACTTTTAAAGCGCCGTTATTTACATTAGTATCATCAAGATGAATACGAATAGTAAATATATTTTCAAGATATTCTACGGCAGGCTTAACTGCAAATTGATTATACTTAGTCGTCCATCGTGTAAAGCCTTTGTATGCTACTTTGTGATCAACCGAAATCGTTAAATCCTGGTGATAAGATACATACCAGTTAGAACTTTCAGGTTTATCAAAATATATACTCTTAACCACAAAATACTTGCTTCCAAACAAACCTGTAATTACACGTTTTAGTTTATGGCTAAAAATTAATTCACCTGCATCAGGAATTTCTTTTAAAAATTGGCGGATAGCAAAAATATCATTTGATTTACGAAAAGTATCCTTTGTTTTGTCTGCTTCATCAATAATAGAAATTATTTGCTGAACTTCCTGCATGGAATATATATCCGCTATAGTTGTAAAGCCATTTTCATTTAATTCAGGCCTGTATGTATTCATATTACCGTACTAAAATTATCATAACAATGCCTCATACAATACCTCCACAGGGTGCAATGCTTTTTTAGAAGCCCCGTCTTTTATCTGGTGCCTGCAACTGGTGCCGGGTGCAGCAATAATATCATCTCCTTCTGCTTTTCTTACTGCCGGCAACAATACAAGCTCAGCAACCTTCATAGAAAGCTCATAATGTTCTTTTTCATAGCCGAAAGAGCCGGCCATGCCGCAGCACCCGGAAGGAATGGTTTGTACTTTATAACCTTTAGGAATAGAAAGTATCTTAACTGTTGGCATTACAGATGATAATGCCTTTTGCTGGCAATGTCCGTGCAGCATTACTTTTTTTGATGCTGACGTAAATAAGGTCGTATCAATCCTGCCACGATCCAGCTCCATAGAAAGAAATTCATCTATCGTCCATACATTTTTAGAAAGGTTTTTTGCCGCTTCAAATATATCATCATCAGCCAGGTCAATATACTCGTCTCTGAAAGTGAGTATAGCAGAAGGTTCTACCCCTATCAAAGGTGTTTCTTCTGTAATGAATGGTGCAAGATTTCTTATATTTTGTGCTGCAATAACTTTTGCTTTACGCAGTAATCCTTTACTTAACCATGAGCGCCCGCTCTCTGTATGCTGCGGTATCTCCACTTCATACCCTAACCGCTCTAAAAGCAATATCGCCTTAATCCCTATTTCGGTATCATTATAATTGGTAAACTCATCGCAAAAGAAATATACTTTTTTCTTTGCAGGAGCAGGGGCTGTATTGTTTCTTTTGTGTATTTTATACCAACTCAGCAAAGTGGTTTTATATAATTGCGGCATAGAACGATCAGCCGCGAAGCCCGTAAACTTTTTTATTAACCCGCTGGCAAAACCATTGGTCATAAAAAAATTATATACACCCGGTACTATTGCGCCCAGTTTTGAAAAGTTACCAAAGTTGGCTATCATTCTGCTGCGCAGCGGTATACCATTCGCATCATAATACTGCTGTAAAAACTCAGCCTTCAGTTTTGCCATATCCACGTTGGAAGGACATTCAGACTTACAGGCCTTACAACTCAGGCACAAGTCCATCACTTCCTTGATCTCTTTATGATCAAAACGATTCGCTTTTGTGGAATGTGTTAAAAACTCACGCAGTATATTCGCCCTTGCCCTGGTAGTATCTTTTTCATTTCGGGTAGCCATATACGATGGGCACATGGTTCCACCGGATAAATGTGTTTTACGGCAATCACCGGAGCCGTTACATTGCTCCGCATGCTGCAATACATCCTGGTTGTGATAACGAAAAACTGTTTTAAACGCCGGCGTTCGCTGTCCCGGCGTATAGCGCAGCATCGTATTCATGGATGGCGTATCAACGATCTTGTTAGGATTGAAAATATTATGCGGGTCCCAGGCCTTTTTAATTTCTTTCAGCAACGCGTAATTTTTTTCGCCTACCATCTGCTTAATAAATTCTCCGCGTAATCTGCCATCACCATGCTCACCACTTAATGAGCCATTATATTTTTTTACCAGCGTTGCTATCTCTTCCGCTATAATGCGGAATAATTTATTTCCCTCTGCTGTTTTTAAATTAATGATAGGACGCAGATGTATTTCTCCACTACCAGCATGCGCATAGTGCACAGAATACAAACCATATTTAGCAAGAATAACATTAAAGTCCCGGATAAAATCAGGCAGGTCATTCACATCCACTGCTGTATCTTCTATAACAGGCACCGCTTTTTCATCGCCCGGCAAATTACTCAGCAGGCCAAGCCCTGCTTTACGCAATGTCCATATCTTTTTAGTATCATCGCCCATCAACAACGGGAAATGATACCCTAAACCTGCGGTACGCATTTCAGCTTCTGCTGCTGCAGCGGCGGCTTCTACGGCTTCCTTTGTATCCCTGCTGAATTCAATCACCAGTATAGCACCCGGATCGCCCTGTACAAAAAACCTGTTCTTGCGCTGCTCAATATTGTCTTTAGTACACTCAAGAATAAAATGGTCAATCAGCTCGCTGGCAGATACATTGTATTTTAAACCAATAAGATTGGCACGCAATGCTTCATCAATTGAATTAAAATGCACACATAACAAACCGGAAACTTTTGGAGGCAGCGGTACTACATTCAGCTTTATTTCTGTAATAAAAGCAAGCGTACCTTCAGATCCTGCTATCAGTTTACAAAAATTAAAATCAGGTTCGCCTGCTGTAAATGGCGCCGTATCAAGCAATACATCTGCGGCATACCCGGTATTTCTTCTTTCTATTGTTTTTTTGGGAAACTCTTTTCGGATTTCCTGCTGGTTATCGTAGTTGCTCAGCAGTTTCCTTATATCCTTATATATTCTTCCCTCAAGCGTATCAGTTTCACATTTGGCATGAAAGCTGTCAATATCCATCGCACAAAACTCCGCTTCAGAGCCATCACTCAGTAACGCTTTTACTGCCAGTAAATGTTCACGTGTGCTCCTGTACACTACAGAATTTGATCCGCAGGAATTATTACCCACCATACCGCCGATCATCGCTCGGTTAGCCGTTGACGTTTCAGGACCAAAAAACAATCCATACGGTT
Source organism: Terrimonas sp. (assembly GCF_003075435.1). Taxonomy (GTDB): domain Bacteria; phylum Bacteroidota; class Bacteroidia; order Chitinophagales; family Chitinophagaceae; genus Agriterribacter. The sequence continues at coordinate 40,199 of NZ_QCZJ01000032.1, forward strand.
TTAAAAACATATTCAGCTCGTCACGAATTACACCCGGTTGAACCCTTACCCAGCGTTCTTCCTTATTCAGCTCCAATATTTTAGTAAAGTATTTCGACACATCTACAATAATACCATTGCCTACTACCTGCCCTGCAAGTGAAGTACCTGCTGTACGGGGAATAAGCGATGTATGTTCCTTATTCGCAAAAGCGATCAGTTTTTTTATATCATCAATAGATTTTGGAATAGCCACTGCCTGTGGCATTTCCCGGTATGCAGACGCATCGGTAGCATACAATGTTCTGATAACATCATCATCATAAAACTCGCCTTCCAGTTCTGCAGCCAGTTGCTTAAAATTATTCGTCATATGTATTAGGCCCGTAAGCGGAAAAGTATACTGCCTTTTTGCAGCGCAAATTTACGGGTAATTTCTATGCTCCCTATGAAAAATCGCAGGCTTCTTTCGCAAATGGAATGGAGGAATATTTGATTTTGCGAAAATGCAAATATGGAGTTTCAACCTCTGGGAAATAAAATTTTAATCCCAACTACGACTTTTCACTTTCCCGGTTGTCTTCTTATAAGGTGTATGAAGTTCATTCAGCATTGGTGCTTGGTAAACCATAAAATGTTAGTGAACTGAAAAAAATATTTTATATTTTTAATTGAGGGTTAATAGAAAACAGCCTGTTATCTTTCAAAACCTGCTTAATGATAACGAATGCTTAGCGCTTCTGAAGATAGAGAAAGATGTCTTTTAGATGAGGTAGCCAATGGTGATGAAAAGGCTTATGCTGTGTTATTCCACACTTACCGACCCAAAATTTACTCTTTTATCTTTCGTATATCCGGCTCAGTCCAATCAGCCGAAGATGTTACCCAGGATGTATTCGCTAAAATATGGCAACGCAGGGCAGATATGGTCAGCATTAAAAACTTTAATGCCTATATTTTCCGTGTAGCCCACAATCACTTTCTGAATGCCATGAAAAAAATGGCCAAAGAGACACTTGTGCTACAAAAAATTGAAAAACAATCAGCTTCAGTGCAAGAAGTGTGTGAAGGGCTGGAAAGAAAAGAACTTCGCCGCTTATTTCATTTTGTGGTGGATGAACTGCCGCAAAAGCAGAAGATGGTATTCCTGCTAAGCAAGGAAAAAGGAATGAAACAGGAAGAAATTTCTGAGCAGCTTAATATTTCTGTAGTAACGGTTAAAAGCCATATGACGCAGGCATTCCGGAACATACGGAAGAAATTAAAAGCCGTTTATTACTTTATTACTATACCTTTTGTAATTATGCTCACCTCTTTTTTTATGTGTTAATTTTTTTTGACGCCATACGACTTTCTCTTTTCTCCGTTGTCATATATCTTACCTATATAACATTATTGGGTTTTTGTGCCGCTTTTGAATGTTCAATTCAGAATTAAAAAACAGAGAAGATGGAAGAATTAGATGAAAGACTCTACTATCTGATGGATCGCCTTTTCAACAATAGCTGCACACAGGCAGAAAAAGAAGAGCTGGCTTATTGGATAGAAAAAGCACAGGATGATACAAAGCTAAAGCACTATTTGTCGGATATGTGGAACCGGTTTGAACCTTTGGAAGACATGGCTGAAGAAAAAGCAAACCACCTGTTTAGTTCTGTTACCGGGACCAATACACCTGCTGTTCTTCAGTCAAAATCAAAAAGCAGGTATTTGTTGTTTTCAGGCATTGCTGCTGCCTGCATCCTGGTCATAGCCAGCGGAGCTTATATCTTTTTTTCCGGACAATCGAAAATCAATACGACCCACGCAATTGCTGATAAAAAACAAAGTACTGTAAATGACGTTGCGCCGGGGCAATTTAAAGCAAAGCTCACATTATCAGATGGATCACAGGTTGTGTTGGATACGGTTCGGGGACAGATCATTACCGGAGAAGGAGCTGCACAGATAAATACTTCTAACGGTCACCTTTACTACAACATCTCTACGGAAAAACAAAAAGAAACAGTATACAATACACTTGCCACCAACAGGGGAGAACAATATTCCATGACTTTATCGGATGGTACAAAACTCTGGCTGAACGCGGCTTCTTCTGTACGGTTTCCTGTAGCTTTTACCGGCAATTACCGCGATGTGGAAATTACAGGAGAAGTGTATTTTGAAGTAGCCCGCAATAAAGAACAGCCGTTCAGGGTAAAAGCAGGAGAAGAGCAAATTGAAGTACTGGGAACGCATTTTAATATTAATGCCTACAGCGACGAACCTTTTATACGTACTACTTTGATTGAAGGATCGGTGAAAGTGAATCTCGGCACCTCAAGCACTTTACTTAAACCCAATGAGCAGGCCCTTGTAAAAAATGGAGACACTAAAATAAACGTTTCCCCCGCAGACGGGCAGGCTGCTATTGCATGGAAGAGCGGTTATTTTAAACTGACTAATAGCGAAGTATCCGACATTATGCGGCAAATAGCACGCTGGTATGATATTGAAGTAGTCTACAAAGGAAATGTTCCATCCGGTACCATTTCCGGCGAAGTGCCGAGAAGCCTGAACTTATCGGAAGTATTAAAAGTGCTGGTACTAAGCGATGTGCGTTGCCAACTGGAGGGAAAAACACTGATTATTACTAATTGATCATCAGTCTGAATATAAAAACCGTCCTGCGGACAGGCAGGACGGTAAATCGTTCAGGCGACCCACGCTGCATAAGCTGCGTTGGAAAACAACATACCAATTGCCATTGATTGTTTAACCCAAACATTACAAAGTTATGTATTTAACGGCTCTTTGTCACTATCAGTGCATTAATATAAGTGCATTGACCAAAACGGTGCGTATCATGAAATTGACTGCAATTTTATTATTGATTGGTTGTCTTCAGGTATCGGCCAACAGCCATTCACAAACCATTACTCTTTCGGAAAAAAATGCTCCTTTAAAAAAAATTTTCATGGAGATAAAGGCGCAGAGCGGGTACACTTTTGTGTACCGGGACGAATGGCTAAAGCTTGCTAAAAATGTTGATTTAAATCTCCGGAATGTGAATATCAGACAGGCGCTGGACGCATGCTTCAAAGGACAGCCTTTAACCTATACAATTATTAAAACAGCCGTGGTCATACGTCTTCTTGAAAAAAAGGAGGTGCTGGACCAGACGGGTGATTCCTTAGATGCCCCGCCTCCTATTGACATAAAGGGCAGGGTAACGGATGCTGAAGGAAAGCCTTTGGAAGGAGTTTCGGTAACAGTTAAGGGTTCTGCATGGGGGACAAAGACAGATGCGTCAGGATATTTTGTTTTAAATGGGATAGAGGAGAAAAACGTATTGATCTTTTCAATTGTAGGCTATCAAAGCCAGGAAACTATAGTTGGCAAACAGGAGGAACTGAATATAAAACTTATTGTGGTGCAGGAAGTGCTGGATGATGTTGTTGTTATTGGATACGGCTCTGTAAGGAAAGCTGATTTGACCGGTGCTGTATCATCAGTTAAACAGAGTGATATAGGTAATGTGGTTACTTCGGATGTTGGCAGCATGATACAGGGACGTGTTGCAGGTGTAAATGTTGTAAATGCAAACGGAGTTCCGGGAGCAGGAAGTAAAATACTGGTTCGCGGAACCGGAACTTTATATAATGCCGATCCTCTCTATATTATTGATGGTATGCCGGGCAGCTTCTCAGCCATCAATACTTATGATATAGAATCAATTGAAGTGTTAAAAGATGCCGCATCTACAGCTATTTATGGTGCCAGGGCCGCCAATGGGGTAGTATTAGTTACGACTAAAAAAGGGAAAACAGGCCCCTTAAGAGTTACTTTAAATGCATATGCAGGCATAGCACAAACACCCAGAAAACTGCCAATGTTAAACGCAAGTCAATATATTGATTTGGCTGTAGAAACTGATCCTGCTTTCTGGTCAAAAGCAAAACGATTTATGCCTGTTAGTGATGGAGGATTGGGTTACACGGAAGAATGGGCACGTACTTCACGAAATGATATACAGAATGTTTTATTTAAGAATGCACCTCAGCAGGAGTATCATATAAACTTAAGCGGTGGTTCGCCCAATATCAACTACAGTTTTTCCTTAAACTACAGAAACCAGGATGCTATTATTAAAGGCTTCAACCATCAAAGATTAAACATACTCTCTAACATCGAGTATAAATACCGGAGCATCTTCAAAATCGGAAATAATATGAGCTATGCCCGAATTGAAGATAATGGTATTCCTTTTACAGGATATGCTGCTTCTTTAATGTCTGCTTTGAACTATGCGCCCTATATGGATTTATATGATGCGGATAATTCATGGGGGTATTCACAAATGTCCAATGCCCTTGATGCCGGAAGCAGTTTTAACCCTTTACCCGAAATTTTTACCCGGCAACGAATAAGTAAAACAGGGGTATTGCAGAACCAGGTGTATGGAGAAGTGAATATTTATGATGGACTACGATTCAGAAGCCAGTTGATTTACACACAAAGCTCTCCATTTTACCAGGAGTGGTACCCAACCTATGCCCAGGGCGGGTTACAATATCCCGCACAGATAACAAAAAATATAAGCTGGTCACAATCCTCCACATGGGAAAATTATTTTTCCTATGACAAGTCTTTAGGAAAGCATCACATTTCGGCAATGGCAGGGATGTCAGGCTCTAAAGCAACATTCAATAACTCCTATGGAATGGGAGGAATAGGAACCAGTTCTCCCGATCTTCCATGGGAAAACTATAATGTGTTAATGATATCTCAAACACCCACTTCCAGCGTAACAGGAGAAGCAGTAAGCCATTATGCTTATCTGTCTTATTTCGGTCGTATTAACTATTCCTTTTTGAACAGATACCTGCTAACGCTGAATTACAGGCAGGATGCTTCTCCTAATTTTGCACCAGAGAATCGTTGGGGACGTTTTCCTTCAGCAGCATTTGCCTGGAAAGTTAATGAAGAAGCTTTTTTCAGCAATATTCAACAAGTTAATCAGTTAAAACTAAGATTGAGCTGGGGACTCTCAGGCAATGACCGTATTCCCAATTATGGATATTTATCAACATTATTTAAAGGGTATAATTCGGCAGGATTTCCCAACGGAGTTGGCGCGGCTTTCGGGCTTCCTGGAACATGGATACAGGGAACTACTTCTAATGCTTTAGCTTCCGTAGGAATCAAATGGGAAGATTCTGAAGCATATAATATTGGCATTGACCTCGGCATGTGGCAAAATAAGTTTACTGCATCTCTGGATCTTTATATTCGCAACACCAACAATATTCTTGTACAGGTGCCTATTAACCCCTCTGCAGGTATTGATGTTGCTCCTTTTTCCAATGCAGCTTCTGTACGTAACAGAGGATTTGATTTATCTCTGGGATATAATGAGCATATCGGGAAAAATTTCAGGTTCAGCCTTTCCGGCGTAATTGGATATGTTACAAACAAGGTAACATCTCTTGGTACCGGTGAACCAATCTGGAATGCACCACTTGAATCAAGTGAATTCATTACACTCACTACTATTGACAATCCTATTGGCTCATTTTATGGATATAAAATGGATAAAGTGCTTTCTACTACCGCTGAGGCAGAAGTCTATAATACTAAATATGGATTAAGTGCAGCCGCAGGTGATATTGCTTTTAAGGATATTGCAGGACCCAAAGATGCAGATGGTAAGCCTACAGGACCTGATGGAAAAATTGATGATAATGACAGAACGTTCATAGGAAGCCCGATTCCTAAATTTAACTATGGCTTTAATATTAGTGCCTATTATAAAAAGTTTGACCTGAATATAGGAGGAACCGGTATTGCCGGGGTTCAGATATATGATTTCTTTTCTCACACCATTCGCACAACAGAACGATTAAAAAGATGGAGGCAGGAAGGAGATATTACTGATGTGCCAAGAGCCGTAAGTGGTGATAATAACAGGAATGGAAGGGTGTCGGACAGATTTGTAACAGATGGGAGCTTTTTGAAAATAAGAAATATCACATTGGGATATACAATAATTCCCAAAGATTTCAGTGACTACATAGATAATTGCAGGATATATATTACGGTTCAAAACGCATTGTGTTTTACAGGGTATAAAAGCTTCGACCCTGAGTTAGGATCAATGAATGCTAATGGAGGAGGGAACGAGGCTAATTATAATCTTCAGAGAGGCATTGCTGGTCAGTATAACAATTTTCCTAATCCCAGAATTTTTATGCTGGGTGTTAGCCTGTCATTTAAATAGCATATTTCAGAAACTGCTTACAAATAGCCAATTCATCAACTGAATCAAAATTATTTATATGTATTTCTCAAGATTAATCAAAGTAAGAAACATACAGATAAAAAAAGTGTTGTTTGTTATTCTTGTATCTGTATTTTTTTCATGCTCAAAAGACATGGTAAACCTGAATGATCCGCAGAATTTTAATGAAGGCAATTATTTCTCAAATATGAACGAATGCCTTGAGTCGGTAGCGGCAGTTTATTCAAATCTTGTTGATCCAGGACTTGATAAATATTTCTACCATGCTATTGATGCGCTGGGACAGGAAATGGCACTGCTCACCGGAACAGAACCTACTCAGCCTCAGTTCAACAATTATAATGTTGACGCTAATAACCCGATTAATGCATGGATATGGAAGTCACTTTTTCGCCAGGTGTGGCGTGCTTCATTTGCTTTGGAAAAGATCGAAACATGGCAGCCTGTTATCGAATCAGAACAGCAGCAAAAGGAGTATATGATCGGAGAATGCAAATTTTTCAGAGCATGGAGTTATTATTATCTCACACAACTTTATGGCGATGTTCCTATGCATCTTACAGCCAGTGATATTAAAACAAATCCGGCAAAAGCATTAACGCCTGTTGCTCAAATTGGTTCCACTATTATAGAACCCGAATTACTGAGTGCTATACAAATGCTGCCGTCTAAATGGGAGAGTAAATATCTCGGGCGCATAACAAAAGGTGCTGCACAAACTTATCTTGCCAAATATTATATCGGTGCTGCTAAGTTTAATGAAGCTATTACCCAGTTAAATAATGTAATAGATGATGTAACTGCAGGATATACTTATTCTCCTGATTTTTATGGTATGTTTTCTAACGATGACAACCGCATTAATCCGGAGATTATAATGCAAACTATTCATGATGCCAGCGATGCGGCAAGTCTTTGGTTTTATTTTTTGATTGACCTGCATGAGAAGTCCGGAAAGAATTCATACAACAACAAAATGAACTATTATTCACGAAATGACATGTGTGATTTTCCCCTCACTGATGCGGCTGTTTCAAATGCAAATGCCAATCAGTTTGTATATACACTTAATGGAAGTGATTATATTGATCCGCGTGCTGCTATGACTTTTTATGGAGGAACAAATCCCGATGGAACAACGCTTGGCGCTACAACATATATTGGAGGCAATTGGCCTTATGCTCCCCACGAGGAAGGAAAATCAAATACCGGCTACATGCTTAAAAAGTATATGCCTTTTGAAAACGTGAGTGTAATTTCAAGCTTTGGGGGAAATGCCGGAGAAAATTCAACAGTCTGGACACGCTTAACTGATGTTAAATTGTTGCTTGCAGAAGCCAAACTGTTCAGCAATGATATTCCGGGTAGCTTTAACCTCATTAATGAAGTAAGAACACGCCCTGCTGTTGCAGCTGAACCTTATACAAGCCAATTTACAAATGCCGATGATGCCTTTAAAGCATTGATGAAAGAGCGGTATGTAGAACTTTCCTGCGAACAGCATCACTGGTTTGACCTTCGTCGTTGGGATATGCTTGGCAAGATTGATATGACCGCGCAAATTGCTGCGGAGTCTGGTAAAACAATGCCCGCCGCAGCAAAAACACTTCCCCTGCCACAAGGTGAAAAAGATACCAACCCATTTATTGATTAAAAAATCTCTTAGAAAAAATAATTCAGTGCAAGCTAAAAATACATTCAACAAAAATCTCTTTGCAGGGATGATCAAGCCTGTATGTATTTATTTGATGAGTATGTTTCTTATCCTTGAGATTGCGTGTGAGAATAAGCGACATATATACATATACAACCTTATCCGGAAAGAAAACATTGAGAGGTATGATGAGGCTATGCTTGTAGCCTGTTTACAGGGTATTGCCAACAGGCAAAAGCCTGTTGTATACGTAATCTCTGAAAATAATACCCAGCCGGAGTACTGGCTAAAAAAATTCAGTGCTGGAACTGGCTGGCTCCGTGATACAAAAGCAGATACCCTTAAAAGTATGGATGCATTGTTTGAACTTGTCAGGAGCAGGATTAATGGCGCTGTTATATGGGATCCCCATGTGCCCGCTACCATAAATGTAGCCACCACCATTGCCGGTGTAGAAAATGCGGTGGTATTAAGCCCTGAGTTTGCGGAAAAATACCTGGAAAAATGGGGTATTCCTGTTGTCAGGGACCTCAGGGGAATGTTTACCGGAAAGGAATCGGGCAGCGCAAAAAACGATGCCTACAGGTGGGCAATCAAAAACTACCTGAGCAAAGGACGTTGTTATATGCATCGTGTATTTCTTTCGGAGGATGCTTATTCCACAAGAGCCAAAGGCGATATAGGCTATGTAGTTACAAGGGATTGGGCTGTACACAAAGGTTCATTTGTGTTTGATCTTTCTCCCTGGGGGGATGAACAGCCCCAGGACGACCCGGAGCAGCCATTGGGTACGGACCTGGAAACGTATAAAATGATGCTGGGCGAGATATTACGACAAACCGATGGTAAAGAGATGACGGAAATAGCAGGTTTTTTCCCGTTTTCCAAATACAGCAATATGCCCGATCACCCGAGCAGGCATGAAGCTGTTCCAACAGAGTGGGAGTCTGTTTTTTTAATGTCGCCTTATAACTGCTATCAGAATACGGCAGCAAGTTATTGCTTCAATCAGTCATTCCACAGCCAGGCACCGGTAAAAAAGCTGAAACAACATCGCCCATCTGTTGAAAAAAAATTAGAGAACAAAACCTATATATGCATCCTGATGGCAGATTATGATTCCGCTACACCTTTGTACGAATTTTTATATAAGCACTGGGAGGATAAGCAAAGAGGGAAAATACCCTTCATCTGGGGGATAAATCCAAATTTGATTGAAACATATCCTGATATAATAGAATACTTCTACAATACAGTCTCTGAAAATGATTATTTCGGTGCAGATGCCAGCGCCGCGGGATATATCAACCCCAACAGGATTTTACCGCAATACCTCCCATTGTTCATCAGGCACAATCAAAAGTTCTTTAATCAGCTCGATCTGACCATAGCGCCGATGGTTTTAGACTGGGATGAGCCTGCCGACCAGGTAAAAGACGCCTATGCACAGTTTTCGCCCGATGGGTTTGCTACGATCATTTACGACTTTCATACGGAAACCGTAAAACATCCAAAGCCGGAAGTATGGAAGGGTATGCCGGTTATGGACCTGCATAACCATGCCAATGAATTCAAAAGCGTGGGAGAAGCCGCAAAAGCAATGTCAGGCGCCATTCCAACGGGTGAGGCAACGCCGGCATTTCATTTCTTCAGGATCGTATGGACTTCGCCTTCAAATGTAATTGCCGGTATAGAGGAGTTAAAGCGTATACGTCCCGACCTGGATATTGAAGTAACAGACCCTTATAATTTTTTTAACCTCTTTAAGGAATATTACAGCAATAAGTGATCAAACAGAAAACCTTATGCAAACCGCCAAATGAATGTTCAAACACAATATTATTTACTGTTATGGAAATGCCTCTCACTCCGTTAGAATTTTCAAGACGCGCCCGGAAGCTGTATGCCGGCAGGGTAGCGGTGATTGATGGTGAGCTGAAGTATACCTACAGCCAGTTTTTTGATCGTTGCGATCGCTGGTCGTATGCATTGCAACAAATGGGTATTGTGCGGGGAGACCGTGTAGCGTATATAGCTACCAATACACATGCCCAGTTGGAAGCATTTTATAGTGTTCCACAAACCGGGGCGATCCTGGTTCCTGTAAACTACAGGCTCTCCGCCGAAGAGTTTGCTTACATCATCAACCACAGCGGAGCGGTAGCTGTATGTGTACATAGCGATTACCTGACGGCAGTAGAAAACATAAAAGACCAGTTACCGGGTGTAAAGCATTTTATTGCACTGGAAGGAGAAAGAGAAGGATGGGTAAGCTATGAAAAACGCATAAAGCTATCGCGGGTAAAATATGCACCCGTAGACATTCAGGAGCAGGACCTGATTACCATCAACTATACCAGCGGCACAACAGCCCGACCCAAAGGCGTGATGATCACGCACCGGAACGCCTATATGAATTCAATCGGCTCTCTTGTTCATTTTGATCTTTCTGTAAAAGAGCGCTACCTCTGGACCCTCCCTATGTTTCATGCCAACGGGTGGACTTTTGTGTGGACCATCACGGCCTGTGGTGGCACGCATGTCTGCCTGAGAAAGACCGACGCCCAAAGCATTTTCCATTTCATTAACCGGGAAAGCATAACCTTGTTTTGCGCAGCTCCCACGGTATTGATCAGTATTGTTAACGCGCCGGAAGGTTTGCGTAAGCAAGCTCCTGCAGGCATTCGTGTGATTACAGCGGGCGCCCCGCCTGCAGCGGCAACTATTGAGCGCATTGAAAATGAGCTGGGGTGGAATCTTATACAGGTATACGGGCTGACAGAAACGGCGCCTTTTATTTCTATTTGCGAACCACTTCCTGAACACTGCCATCTCACCCCATCTCAACTGGCTGTTATTAAAGCAAGGCAGGGGGTAGAGCTGATCACTTCCGGGGAACTGATGGTAATAGATGGAGAAGACAACGAAGTGCCGCACGATGGTAATACAATGGGAGAAATAGTAGCCAGGGGAAATGTAGTTATGAAAGGCTATTACAACGACCCGGAGGCTACCAACAAAGTGTTGGTAAATGGTTGGTTCCATACCGGGGATATGGCTGTAATACACCCTGATGGCTATATAGAGATACGGGACAGGGCAAAAGATATTATCATCAGCGGCGGTGAGAACATCTCTTCCGTAGAAGTAGAATCGGTTTTATTGCGCCATCCGTCTGTTAAAGAAGTGGCTATTGTAGGGATGCCGCATGAAAAGTGGGGACAGTCACCCCACGCTTTTGTGGTGCTGCACCAGGGATATTCCGTTACGGAAGACAATCTCAGGTCGTTTGTAGGGCAACACCTTGCATCTTTTAAAAAACCGCAGTGGGTAACTTTCGTTAAAGAGCTTCCTAAAACAGCTACCGGGAAGATACAGAAATATGTATTGCGGGGCGGACGATCTAATATTTAATCACAACAACAGGAATGATATGGGTGTATTTAAAATAATGCTGAAAACCACGTACCTGAGCTTGTTGCTATTTTTTGAGGCGTATGGAAACGGGTTACCGATCGACGGGAAAGCCACCAGGGAAACAGTTTATCTATATAAAAACCTTGTGGAACTGTCAAAAAGCGGGCAGTTCCTTTTCGGCCACCAGGATGCATTAGCCTACGGCGTTGGCTGGAAGTCCATACCCGGTAAAAGTGATATAAAAGAGGTGACCGGAGATCACCCTGCCTTGTGCGGCTGGGACCTGGCAGGCATTGAAACAGGAAGCCCGGTAAATATAACCGGTGTTCCTTTTACAGAAATAAAGCAGCATACGGTAGAAGGATATGAACGTGGAGAAATAATTACCTATAGCTGGCACATGATGAACCCGCTGACCGGGGGAGCTGCCTGGGATGCGAAAAAAGGAACGGTTTCTTCTGTTTTGCCCGGTCATGAAAAACATGAAATATACAGGCACTGGCTGGATGCAGTTGCCGGGTTTATGCTTAGCCTGAAAGATAAAGACGGCGTATCAATACCTGTTATCCTCCGCCCTTTTCACGAGCTTAACGGCAACTGGTTCTGGTGGGGAGGAAAGAATACCACGCCAGGTGAATATAAGCAGCTCTGGCAGTTTACCGTAAGTTACTTGCGGGATGAAAAGAACGTTCACAATGTTTTGTATGCCTTCAATACGGATGTATTCAAATCTGAAAATGAATTTTTACAAAGATATCCCGGCAATGAATGGGTGGATATCGTAGGCTTTGATATTTACCAGCAAAAACATCACTCCAACCAATCTTTTGCCCGCAAGCTGGGAAAAGGCCTGGCAATGCTGAATGCTATCGCCTTACAACAAAATAAGATACCTGCGCTAACGGAATTCGGATATAATAAACTGCCCGATGATAAATGGTGGACACAGGTTTTTTCAGAAACGGTAAAAAAGCACAGGCTGGCATATGCGATGTCCTGGCGTAACTCCGGAACAACCGAATACTATGCGCCCTATGCGGGACAGCAGTCTGCTGAAGATTTCAGGTCATTCTACCATTCAGGCATTGCTTTGTTCAGCAAAGAAGCCCGGCGCAGAAAAATGTATCAATCAACGGATTCTTCCACGGTTAAAGTTTTTGAAACCAATATTACTATGGATGACGGGATTGCGCTGAGTACTCGTATTTTTCTGCCAGACACCAATAAAGCCTTTGCCGCGGTATTGATCCGCACTCCTTACAATAAAGAGCTTGAGATGTGGATAGATAAAAGATTTCTTTCCAACAATATCGCGATCATTATACAGGATGTAAGAGGAAAATATAAATCCGGGGGTGCATTTTATCCATTCGCAAATGAAAGAGCAGACGGATTATCTACATTGAGGTGGATAAGAAAACAACCCTGGTCAAATGGCATAGTAGGCGGCTGGGGAGTAAGCTATATGGGCTATACCCAATGGGTGATAGCAGATTCGCTGGATGCGGCCGCGCCACTGCTTACGAGCGACGATATGTATAGCTTCATATACCCGGACGGTGTTCTTTCCTTGCAATCTGCCTTTTTATGGGGGTATGCCAATGCTGCAAAAAGCGGGGAAGACATGTCGGCGGAAAGAGTCCGTCAACGGTTAAGCCGTTTGCCGCTCTCCGTAGCAGCCGACTCTATCGCATTCCTGCTGGACTGGCTGAAGCATGAAAAAAGAGACGGGTATTGGGACAAACTGCAATTTCACGGACCCATTACCTCTCCTGTCATTTCCATAGCAGGCTGGTACGATATTTTTTTGAAAGGCCAGCTAAACGGCATGCAGCAATTAGCGAAGGAGGGAAACCCGCAAAACAAATATATAATCGGACCCTGGGCACATGGACTAACAGGCTATAAAAACGATTACGGAGGAGAAAAGCGAACCGGATCTTACGGGCAAATGAGTTTTGAGTATATGCTGAGCGCTTTGAAAGGCAGGAGCGTCCATCTTCCACCTCCGCTTAAGGAAAGCAGGTTTAATTTATTCATAATGGAAAGAAATGAATATGCAGGTTCAGATGTGTGGCCCCCTGAAGAAACTACCAGCGTTCCTTATTACCTGCAGGCAGATCATTCATTAAGCATTCAGCCTCCGGCAAAAAGCAAAATATATGCTTATACATATGACCCCTCCGATCCTTATCCCAATTATGGCGGGACCTTTTTGGGCGATAGCGTAGGACCGGCTTTGCAAAACAGGAATATCAGCAGGACCGACCAGGTAAATTTTGAAACGCCTGCTTTTGAAGAACCGCTTATATTGTTAGGTCCCATATCAGCTTCTCTTTGGCTGTCAGGCAATACAGACTGTAGTGATATAATCGTATGCCTAGAAGATGTATTTCCCAATGGAAAGATCATTAACATACAGGAAGGCGCTTCAAAAGTTTTTTTTAAAGGCAAAGAAGCGCAAAAACAAGACATTTCCGTATGGGCTACAGGTTACCAGTTAAACCCGGGGCACAAATTGCGGGTAACTATATGCCCGAGTCGTTTTCCCAGGTTTAACAGAAGCCTTAATACCTGCGAGCCCATATACGAAGCAAAACAGGTACATAAGGCAACCCAAAAAATTCATGTTGGACCTGGAACGCCTTCCGGTATTTACCTGCCTGTATATACATTCAATAAACCAAAATAGTTTAAACGAAAATCTTATGACCGTCAATAAACTTTTGTATGTATTTGTATTGATGTGCAGCAACACGTTTGCACAAACCAAGGCGTTTAAAAGTATACGGGATTTTAATGTAACGCCCTCTAATACTGCGGCCGTAAATAAGATCAACCTGCAAAAAGCAATTGACTGGGCTTCCCGGAAAGGCGCTGCCTTATTTGTAGAGCCCGGTGAGGAACCCTATGCCGTTGATGGCGGAATTATCCTTAAACCCAATGTATCGCTGATTGGCGCCAATGGACCCGTTCCAGGGGGAACTTCTCATCCTTCAAAAAAGCAACCTGTGGGCAGTGTATTTAAGATCACAGATAAAACAAATTCCTTCATTACCGTAGAATCTGCCACACAAATCAAGGGTATACAATTTTGGTATCCTGACCAAACGCTTACCGATGCAAAAGTAATCATTCCTTATCCCGCCACTATTCAAAATGCAAAAAACAAGCTGGTGGAAGGTGTATACCTCTCCTGCCTGACTTTTTATGGAGAATACCTCGCTATGGACTTTACTGCAAGCCTGCGGCACCCGGTGGCGCTGGTAATATCTGAGCATTGCTACGGGTATCCTTTAAGCGGTGAATTTATCCGCATCAGCCATTGTTATGATATACCACGCATATTGCATTGCCATGTGAACCCTGCACTTCAACGGTTGTTTAAAGGAGATTACTCCCCTGCGGTTATCGACGCGGTGGTGGCACAAAAAACCTATGCCTATGCTATTGACTATACAGACAATGCCCAGTTGATGGACCTCTTCACGTTTGGAACCTACGGCGGTATTATGCTCGGCGGCGATACCTACGGACAACTGACCAACTTTAATTTTGATTGTGTAGCCACCGGCATTTATAAAAAGGGAAGCCAGGCAGTGAACAGGAACTGGCAGATATCACAGGGTTCCATCATTTCAAACACCGGGGAAAAAGTAAATGACCTGCATCCTGTTATTATAGAAGGAGAAGGGCACACTTCTTTAAGCAATGTTGAGATCTTTTCCGGCCCAAACCTGGCCCTGACCACTGTACCCGAACATCAATCCTGGGATTATTTACTGGTAAGAGGAAACAAAAAACTCACTGTAACCCTTACGGGGTGCAGAATGGTAAAATACATGGCTGATAATCCCATAAGTGTAGAAAATAAAGCTGCTGTTATACAGGTAATAGGTTGTGTAGACAAAAACCAGGCGCCGTTAAATTGTATAATCAATGAGCAGCCATGATACTGTTTATTAACTATACTGACGTACCTGGCGCTTCTTTGCGGCTTTGCGTAGAAGATAAGTAGCCATTCACGCAAGGACACAAAGTTTGCCGCAGAGAGCGCAAAGTGCCATCAGTTTTTTTTGTGTACTTATTTGGCTTGTTGCCGGACATTTAATTATTTAAAAATGAAAAAGTATATTTTTCTTTTATTGACATTTACGATCGTTGCACTCAACAATACTATTGCACAACAGAAGGTTACGCGCCTATCAGATGTTGTTTATGACCACAGGGATGGAATGGCTTTTGTTTTTGACGTGATCCGCCCTGTAAAACAAAATGGAGCGGCTATTTTATACATCTTAAGCGGAGGATGGGTATCAAGAGATGCCACGAGTATATCCACCGGTTCCTACAGATCGTATACTGATAAAGGGTATACTGTTTTTATTATCAGCCATGGGTCTCAGCCGAGATATAATATCCCGGAGATATTCAGCCAGGTGCAACGTGCCATAAAATTTATCCGGTACTATGCAGGCAAATATGGCATTGATCCGGAAAAGCTGGGCGTAATGGGGCATAGTGCCGGCGGTCATTTGTCTGTTTCATCAGCCGTTTTTGGAAAGGAGGCCATGACAGAAGAAGCATACAGAAAGGAATATAATGTTCCCAAAGAAGATAAGGTTGATGCTGTTAACCTTGTTTCCAGTAAGATCCGCGCAGTGGCCTGTTTTTATCCTCCTACCAACTTCATTCAATATGCCGACGCCGATTCCAACTGGTTTGATTTTCCTAAAGTAAGGAATGTTTCTGCTAATGGTTCCTTTATTGCCACGCCGGATAGTTGCAGGGATTTCCAAAACAAAATACTCAGATCAATTTCCCCATACTATTTCATTACAAAAAACACGCCTCCTGTTTTAGTCATCCACGGAACCGATGATGGTCTGGTGCCGTATAGCCAGTCTGTTTCATTGATTGCTGAACTGAAAATGCATGATGTTCCCTGCAGGTTGATCTCCAAGCAGGGAAAGGATCATGGTTGGCCTTATGAAAAGCAGGATGAGGATGCCTGTATTGCCTGGCTTGACAAATATTTATCGGGAAAATGATGAAACAGAATATATAAAGCTCTTTCTATACGAAGTTTCCAACTTCGTATTCCCTATGTTCTTCCGGAACTTAGTCCCGAACCTTACTTATTACTATGATAATACATCAAATCAATGATGCTGGCAGGAAGCTCCTTAGTATTCCAATGTTCGTGGATTGACAAAGCGGTACCCATAGATGTAGCCTGGGCTACAGATGCTGCGTATACTTCAATATTAGGAAATGCATCTGCAAGCAAGTGCATATACACAGGGTTCTTACCAAAACCTCCATCTACAAAAATGCGTTTTACTTCACGGCTTCCTTCAAGTACTAATTTTGTAGAAATAACCTGCTTGTAAATAATATCTGCAATAAGTTGATGATAGGCATGTTCATAATTTGAAAACAAATTAATATCCCTGGAAGGAAAAGCTGTGATTTGCCCATCAGAGAGATTAAAGCCTGATTGATCATTAGTTAAGCGGTCAATAATACTGTTATCGAATTTTACTGTAGTATAATAATTAGCGGGCTTATTAAAATGTGTTGCCAATAATTTAACCTGCTGCTCATGTTCATAGCCTGCAAATAATCGAGAAGCTTTAACCGGTTGCTTTTTGTAAGTAAGATAACATAAGCAATCTTGTTTCAGTTGCTCTTCGGTTAAAGGAGTATCATTAAAAGGATTCAGGCTTATTGCCCATGTACCTGTAGATAATAAAATGAATGGCTCTTTAAAATTCAGCAAATAAGGAATCAGTGCTGCTGAGCTATCATGTAGTCCGATACCCATTTTTACTGTTCCTTTTTGTATTGCAATATCTATAGCATCGTCAGCAGATTGTATAGGTGCTAACTTATCTGCAATTCCTTCTTTCGTCACCCATTCATGATATTGCATGGTAGTAAAATCCCACAGCATGGTATGACAACCAATACTGGTAATATCAGATGAAAACATTCCGTTAAGCAGCGAACTGATATATTGAGGTAAATGCAGGGAGTATTTTATTTTCTTAAAAACCTCTGGCTTGCTTTTACTGATATTATACAATAACATACCTGAATTTAAACTACCTAATACCGGAGACGCTGTATGCTGCGACACCTTAACAACACCTCCATACTTTTCGTAAAATGCTTTTTGTAAATCTTCAGGATATGGTTTAAGATAATTGTATAATGGTGCAACGGGTTTTCCTTTTTCATCTATATGAACTAAACTTGCTCCGTAAGCCGTTACATTTACCGCCACAATATCAAACTCCTTTAATTGCTGTATTTCCTCAAATGATTGCTTTACCCAATTGGTGAGCGCCTGCACATCTTCACACATATCTCCATCATCATCCTGTATTTCTGTAAGATTGGTACTTTTTTCATATACAATCTCATAATCTTCATTAAACAGAAATACTTTTTTATTTGTTTTTCCTATGTCGTATATCGCTATTACGGGGATCATTGTTTGAGAATGCCGGAATTTGAAATTTAATATTTAAACCCTGCCTACCGACAGGCACTACAACACAAAGCCACAAGGTTCGCAAAAATATTTTTACGTTTAAAAACTTCCAGTTTCAGTTTTGCGTTTTTACATTTCGCCTCTCACTTTTCACCTTTGCTTGTTCTTCATTCACCCCTGCACCATTCTTACCACATACCACCAATCACTTACTACTACAATCCTGTTGCTACTGTTTTTGCTCCACGATTCTTAATTAATTTTGCTCTCACTTTTTCGTTGCGGAAAAAGCCCACAGGATCAAGTACACCGCCTGCACGTAACCGGGCTTCAGCAACCAGGGATCTTAAATCTGTACGGAAGGTATTCTGTAATATTTCCTGGGCAGCTACCACGTCATTATTTTGTTGAGCTTCCTTCAGCGCTTTTCTATCAACACTTAAAGCTTGTGCATACGATAACATAATTGCTTCAACAGACTGCAATAAATCTTCCAGGGGATCTTTTACATTATGCGAGGCATCAATCATCCAGCCCATGTCTGTAACATGATCCATTCCTTTGGCATCCATTCCTTCCACTAATTCATTAAATATGAGGAATAGCTGGTAAGGCTTAATACTTCCTGCAGTTAAATCATCATCGCCATATTTAGAATCGTTGAAATGGAACCCACCCAACTTTTCTTCCATCAATAACAAAGAAACAATTTGTTCGATATTAGCATTGGGTAAATGGTGACCAAGATCAACCAAGGTATATGCTTTTGGACCAAGTTTGCTTGCATATAAATATGATTGCCCCCAATCGCCAACTGTGGTAGAGTAGAAATTAGGTTCAAAAGCTTTGTACTCTACAAATATTTTCCAGTCGTCGGGCAATGCTTTGTATATCTCCTGCAATCCGGCTAACGTATGTTGAAAAGCTTCCCTGAAATTTAACTGACCGGGAAAACAAGAGCCGTCAGACAACCAAACGGTTAATGATGTTGACCCTAATTCAACACCATATTTTATCACCTCAATATTATGATCAATGGCCTGTTGACGAACAGCTTTATTTACATTTTGCAGTGAACCAAACTTATAACTCAATGCCTGATCAGGTTGATCCTGGAAAGTATTGGAGTTCATTGCATCGAACCGCAAACCATTTTGTGCGGCAAGCGCTTTAATATGCGAGGCGTTCTCCGGAATATCCCATGGAATATGCAAAGAAATAGCCCCACTGGACTGGTTCAGCTTATGCAGCAAACCTATATCTTCTATTTTTTCTTCAAGGTTGCGCGGTTCACCGCCGCCTGAAAACCGACCGAACCTTGTACCCCCGGTACCCAAAGCCCAACTGGGTATTGCTACCTGAAACTCTTTTAATTTAGCTATTATCTTTTCTGCATTCGTTATAGTTGAAACAGTATAATCGAGCCTGCGCTTATGATCGTTCAGCAAGCCCTCATTATAATTATCTATGCTATATTTCTCTACTTGCATATTTTAAAATATTTTATGGCATGTAAAAAACTTCTTTTAAAGGAACACTAACTGGTGAAGCATCAGGATTGGTTTCCATGATATCCTTCATATAGTTCCACCATTTTTGCATTACAGGGTGTTTGGGTAAATCATCCAAAGCGGTGTTATCATTTATTTGTAAATATCCAAAGAGATTATTGGTACGCTCATCCAAGAAAATGGAATATTCCTGTACGCCTGTTTGCTTTAATAATGCCTGCAATTCAGGCCAAATTTCGTCGTGGCGTTTTTTGTATTCCGCCTCGTACCCTTTATGTAGTTTTAATATGAAAGCCTGGCGTTGCATGTTATTGTTATGTTTTTGCCTAAAACCTATAAGGTTTGCAGGGCAGACAGGCAGCGCTGCAAACCTTATAGGTTTAAATACTTTATCTCACAAAAGCCATCGCCACACCTCCGTCAACATTCAGCACATTACCTGTTGATTTATTCAGCAACCCGCCCACAAAGGCAAAACATGCATTGGCAATATCTTCCGGTAAAATAATTTCATTAAGCAATGTGCGGCCTGCATAGTATTTAGGCAGCTCTTCTACTTTTATACCATACGCTTTTGCACGACCTTCAGCCCAGCCGCCGCTCCATATATTACTGCCGGAAATCACAGCATCTGGATTTACTACGTTCACCCTTATATGGTCTTTTCCAAGTTCGGCCGCATTCAGTCTTGACAAATGCAACTGCGCAGCTTTTGCAGAACCATAACCGGCATTATTCGGCCCGCTTACCAATGCGTTTTTACTTACTATATTCAATACATCACCACCCAGGTTTTGTT
>NZ_QCZJ01000033.1 GCF_003075435.1 Terrimonas sp.
TAACTCTCTGACTACTTTTTGCTTAAAGCTAATACTATACCGGATCACCGTTTGGACATCTCTTGTCATGGTATTACAGATTTTTTTGTTCTTAAATCTGTCTACTTATGCTAGGACAAGACACTGAAACCTGATAGCTGATAGCCAACCGCTGATACCTGTAACCTTCACCCCACCAACCTTTTATAGCCTTTACCCGTAATATATAAACTATCACATGTTTAAATAATGTTATAGTGTTTCAAAAAAGGGTCAATGCAATTGGTATGAAGCAATTTTATTTTTAAATTCAAGGTGAGCAGTTTTTTGCCTGAGAGTAGGCTATAAATAAGCAGGTGATTAAACTAAACCATTTTTGAGCAATACAGCAACAGATATTGACCTTATAAACGGGTGCATCCGCAATGACCGCCGTGCGCAGGAATTGTTGTATAAGCAATTCTATGATGCGATGGCGTTAATCTGTATGCGATACACTCAAAATGAAGATGACGCTGTAGAGGTATTGAACAATGGATTTTTGAAGGTTTTTAAAAACATGCGCCAGTTTGATAAAGAAAAAGCGGGCTTATATACCTGGATAAGGAAGATAATGATAAATACAGCTATCGATTTTATCCGCCAGAACCAAAAGCACCTTAACAAAGTTGAATTAAGCAGGGCAGCAGAACCTTATACGGATAGTGAAGCAATGCAGAAATTAGATGCCGAAGAGTTACTTGCATTAATAAGAAAATTACCTCCATCAACACAGCTTGTTTTTAACCTGTATGTTGTGGAAGGCTTTACGCATAAAGAAATAGGAGCAAAAATGGGTATAAGTGAGGGCACAAGCAAATGGCATCTTAGCGAAGCGAGGCGCTTATTACAGAAATCACTCAAAACGTTACAGGTGGCATAATGAACCGGAAACTACCATACGAAGAACTGATTGCAGGAAAAATGCAGGAACTCCATCTTCCTGAAAAGGATGAAGCATGGCAAAAAATGCAGGATATGCTGAATAAGGAAATGCCACAAGAACCTGCAGGTAAAAAACGCTTTGACGGGAGATGGAAGCATATTGGCTGGCTTACGCTCTTGCTGATAGGGATTATTGGCTCAGGTGTATATTTTTCAGGCGCTGATAAACCCAACAATAATGCTACGGCAGAAATCAATTCCTCTACTACAGATAACAAGGAAGGCATTTTGCCTTCCAACGAAATAATCCTGCCGGTAGAAAAGGAAAATAAAACAGTATCATCGCCTGATAAAAATATTGCTTCATTACAAAAGGAAGAAACCAGTTTTACTGCTCCTCCTTCTATCCCGAAGCATAATAATAACCTAATAAACAATCAACCATCTCATACGCTGAATGAAGAACATGCTTTGTTTAATAATGTTCCTCCTGCAAAAAACGACAAAACAAAAAGCAATACCGCTGCTGATATTCCGGGTAAAGTTGTAACAAACAACCGGGAAGACAGTAAAGCAATAGCTAACAATTCAAAAGATGAGGCATCGAAAAAAGAAGATATAGCTGCATCCATTGTTCAGCACAATCAATCACAAATAAATGCCATCAGCAGGGAAGAGGTAAATACTGCAAACAATGAGTTTACCGTTAGCAACAATGAAAACAATAGTATTGTTTCACCGCAATCTATAACAGCATCACCTGCAAAACTTGAAAATGATGCGCTTCCTGCGCCGGCATCTGACATAACATTAACTGTGCCTGGCAATGTTTGGCAATTGCCTGATGTAACAGCAAAGAAAAAAACGATACTGAAGGAAATGAAACGCCTGGAAAGAAAGCAGGAAAGAGCGCTTGCAAAATCATATAAAAGTCATTGGAGCTTTTGGGGCAATGAAACCGAAAGGTGGTTTGCAGCAGGTATAGCGCCATATCAAAACTTCGCTATCGCAGCTCAGCAAAGCTATAATTACAACTCAGGCGCGGGAAAAAATATGATTGCCGATTATATTCCTTCGCCATACCTTCAGTTGCACGTAACTGACAGAATATATCTTTTAAGTGAATTTCAGTTTAATGCTCCCCAGGCAACACCTAATCTGTTGCTGGCTCAGAACAACACAACCATTCCCATGAACAATGTGGGATATACTGAAAACATATACCTTAAAAAATTGTACTATTTTAATATGCCACTGAGCTTTTACTATAGCCCGGTAAAAAATTTCTACCTGGGTAGTGGATTGCAATTTTCATCTTTCAACAGCGGATTGGCTTACAGGGAGCAGCTATCTAATAACAATACCATCTTAAATGCTCAAACCTTTAAAATTAAAGACGACTCGCTTTCCTCAAAAATAAATGCATCTGAATGGCGCTACCTGTTTGATGCAAATTACTATGTGGACAGGTTTATGTTTGGGTTCCGCTATAACCAGGCGCTGAATAATTTTGTTAACCTGAAAGTGAATAATATTCTTCCGCCTACTCAGGCACGCAACCAGGCCTTTCAGTTTTATATAAGATACAACCTGGTGGTAAGTAAGAGGAATTAGTGAATAGTCAATGGTGAGACGTCAGACGTGAAGATGGTGCTTATGTCTGACGTCTCATATCTCACGAATGCTCGTCCAGCCAGAGTGCAGATGCCTCGTGCCTCGGCATGACAGGCAGGAGAATGTATGTTGAACAATGGTACAAATGCTGAACAATAGCACAAACACCGAACATCGTAATGTCGCTTGTTATGCCGAGGCACGAGGCCTCTGCCGTAGCAGGAGCACCTATATGTGGAAAATTGAAATCTTCCAGCCTGCCATTTATTCATTAACACAAAAGCAACTTTCTTTAACCGGAATTTAAGGTGGTTATGCTTAAGTTTGAACTATGAAAAGAGCTGCCAGGATTTTTTTGAGGATCGTTATTATATCGATCGCACTCTTTATTATCTTTCTTCTAATTGCAGACAGGTTTGTTCAGTTTCGCATGACTGATGAGGAATACAACAAATATTTTGCTGATAAAGGATTAAAGGCAAACATATCTTACTACAACAAACTAAACAGAACAATACGTTACGCTTCATCCGGCAACGACACATCTTCTGCCTCCATTTTATTTATACATGGAGCGCCCAGCTCGTTAAGCTATTACAGGGATTACATGACAGACAGTACACTGCTGCAACATGCTTCAATGTTTGCAGTTGACCGTGCCGGTTATGGATTCTCCGGATTTGGCCAGGCTGAACCTTCTCTTGAAAAACAGGTGCAACTGATCATGCCTGTTATTGACAGCCTGAATAAGATACATCATCCTTTGATTGTTGTTGGTGCATCTTATGGCACTTCTATAGCCTGCCGCCTTGCTATGGATCATCCTGATCTGGTAGACGGGTTGGTGTTGATTGCACCTGCACTTGCACCGGGCGAGGAAAAAATATACTGGGTTACACCTTATATTGAATGGCCCATCTTTCATTGGTTTATTCCGCGGATGCTGCAAACTGCCAATAAAGAAAAAATCCGGCACAAAGAAGAATTGGCTAAAATGCTGCCTTACTGGAGCAATATTAAAGTGCCGGTTATTTATATACAGGGCGCCAACGATGACCTTGTGTATACTACCAATGCCAAATTCGCGAAAACACATTTAACCAGCGCGCCTTACCTTGATATTAATATGATCCCTCATCGTGGACACCTCATCGCTTTTTCTGAAAGACCAGCTATTAAAGCATCTATTCTCAAAATGATTGACCTGGCTAATTTGAATATTGCAGGAAAACTGCAACGGGACAGCACTGTAAATTTAGCACAAATGGAGTATGCGGGTCAAGAGCGTAACGGCGATAAGTTTTAAAGCTGTGGTTCCGGCAGCATGTTTATTTTTTATGCCAGGGTGTTCAAATATAGAATTATTATTTTCATTACTTAAGTGTAACCACAATGATTCAAAACATATTTGCTGAACATTATCCCTGCTTCTTTTACTCATCGGTATAGTGTTTATTTCGTTATCAATTCTTTGGAATCAAAAAAAGTAAACTCAGGCAAACAGGTATCCATACAGAAGGAATAGTGCTCGAACAAGAATTCAAAAATGAATTTCAATGGTCTGATAGTGATAATTATCAACCCGCAAAAATTTAACCGCAAAGCGTGCGAAGGAATTACGCAAAGGGAGCAAAGCCGTGCTAAAGAGTATATATAATTCAAAAGCTTTTTGGTAAGTTTATCCTGAATATTCATTAATATTTTTTAGCCAAGAGGAACTCCCGTAAAATTTTTCATTCATCTTTTGTGTATTTCAGGAATGAAAAATTTCATGTACGTTTGAAGTAAACTTTAATCAGAAAAACAATGAAAACAATCCTTTTCCTTTTCAGCGCTTTGATCGTTTATGCCCTGCCTACATTTGCTTTGAACCCGTCTGTAAATCCTCCTGCAGGAATGGAGGGGATATATGAATACAAATCGCCAGAGGCGCCTTCTGAATATCAGAAGGGTACCATTGAGCTTAAAAAAGCGGCAAATAAATGGACTGCAAAAGTGACGGTTAACTACCAGACATTTACAGCACAGGAAATAAAAGTGGAGCATAATAAGGTGCAATTCAGGATCAATGTAGATGGGAATTCCGTATTAATAAAACTTCAGCATAAAGACAATGCACTAACAGGCACCGCCAGCAGTGATGCGGAAGGGGTAATGAATATAATAGCTGAAAGAAAAAAGGTGATATCAAAAAAATAAGGACAGGAAATCTGTAATTATTGTATTGTATCAAAGCCCGGAACATAGTTGCCCCCTACTACAGCAGCAATGCATGCACCGAAAGCAGCATCTTCATCATGCCCGGATTTAACAACCCTGAAGTTAAAAGTTTCTTCAAGCACCCGGCAAAGAAGGTTGTTCTTTTTTATAGCGTTCCCAGATCCAATTACTATATGCTTATCCTTTTTCAGTTCGTAAGGCATTTTACTGTAAAAATCATATATTTCATTACAAATGCCCCGCATAAAACCGAGGATCAAATCTCTCGCAGTAAAATTTTTTGTTGAAATATTTGAAATACTTCCCCTGCCAAAAGGGTTAGAACGACTACCATTAAACAAGGTTGTAACGGTAAGCCCCGCCGGATCGCCTTTTGTATAATCAAGAGCATTGATCATTTCATAAAAGTCAGCAACCTCTGTTGTATTTCTGCTGCTTACCCTGATAACACTATCAAAAAATGATTGCAAAACAGATAGCGATTGACCTCCTGACAATGCAGCCCCTACAAGGATATACCCTCCTCCGGGAAAAGGTCTGGTGTCTAACGAGCTTACCTTAAAAAACTCTTTTGAAAATATTGAGAGCTGGCTGCTGGTTCCAATGGTTACGTGTATCGATTTTTTCCTGTCTCTTACGGAACCGATAAAACCTGCCTGGTTATCACCGATAGCAGAATATACAGGAATATTTGAATTGTAATAACCTGTAAGCGCAGCAGATTCACCAATTTCAGGTAACATAGAAATATCAATACCAATACTGCCTAAAGATGAAAGGTCAAACTTTTTTTCCCGGGCATTAAAAAATCCCAGCCCGGCTGCATTTGTATGATCCGTTAAAGGTTCTGTTCTCCCGGTTAATTTCATTACAGTGTAATCCATAATGGTGCAGAGCTTTACAGCACTTTGGGGTAACATTGAATTTTTAATATTATAAAAATGTGTCACCAATCCATATCCTGTAGAAAGATCGTACCCGGAATAATCCGTTAAAAATTCAGCATAGGTAATGTTATTATTTAAAATCAGGTTACCCCTGTTATCCTGCCAGGTATATAAAGGGCTTACCGCATTCCCGTTATTATCTACATAAACTATTCCATGCATTTGTCCCGTAATACCTATGCCCTTAATATCGCTGTATTTCGATTCAAATTTTTTAATTATCTGAATAACACATGCAACTATCCATTGAGGATCCTGTATCTTTTCCCAGGAGTTATCAACAGCGATCCCAGATTCATTTTCTACATTAATCGCTTCTGTTTTTTGATTTAAAAAGTCGTATATAACACCGCAAATAGAAGTTGTACCAATATCAATTCCAATAAAATGCATAATCTTCTTTTATTATTCTTTGGATTTTACTCCCAATTTCTCTTCTAATTGTTCTAACGGAACACCTTTGGTTTCCACAAACCAAAACCACACAACAAAGAATTGTACAATCATCATAACTGCTCCTACAATAAAGGGAATTGATAAACCAATTGCAGGAATAGCTACAATCACCGGATATACCTGTGCCGCAATGGCTGCCAACGCCCAATGTGTAAAGCTGCCTAAAGCCAGGCCTTTACTTCTGACCTTGTTCGGAAATACTTCGCTTATATAAACCCATATCACTGCCCCCTGGGAGTATGAAAAAAATAAAATGAAAGTTGCTATACTCCATGGAAACAATTCAATCAAGTTTCTGCTCCATGCTATGTAGGCGCATAAAACCAGAGGAATCGCTGCTCCCCAGGAACCAATCAATAAGAGTTTTTTTCTGCCTACTTTATCTATAGTTAACAAAGCGATACTCACTGCAATTACATTTGCAACACCAATAATAACAGGTTGAAATTTACCGCCAAACTTAGCGCCTATCTCGTTGAGCGTATCGTTTAAATAATATAAGAACCCGTTAACGAATGAAAACTGGTTAAAGGCTGCCACTGCAACTCCCAGGAAAATCGGATACAGATATTTTTTTTGAAACAGCTTTTCTTTAAACTGTCCCACATTTGATTTTAATGATGCTTTTATTTCTTCCATCTCCCGGTCTATCTGAACCTCACCTATCTGCCCCAGCACTCTCCGGGCTTCATCATATTTATTAACCGATACCAGCCACCGCGGACTTCTTGGAATAGTATATAACATAATGGTAAAGATTAAAGCAGGCACGGCTCCAATGCCTAACATTACTCTCCACTGAACATGAAGCACATCAAGGTTTAATACTTCGATCAACGTATTTGATAAATAAGCAAGAAGGATGCCCAGGCATACATTAAACTGGAATAAAATAACCAACCGTCCACGGAGCTTTGCAGGAGAAATTTCTGCAATGTACATTGGCCCGAGTACAGAAGAGCCGCCGATGGCCAGTCCTCCGATAAATCTAAAAAAACAGAGCGACCAATAGTCCCATGCCAATGCGCAACCTACAGCAGATACAATAAATAAAAATCCTAAAACTTTTAAGCTTTGCCGCCTGCCCCATATATCGCCCGGTTTTGAAGATATAACCGTGCCAGTAATTGTTCCGATCAGGGCGGAAGACACAACAAATCCCATTGCCCAGTCAGAAAGCTGGAATAATCTTTCAATAGAAGCAGTTGTTCCGGCAATAACTGCGGTATCAAAACCAAATAACAAACCGCCTAATGATGCAACAATGGCTGCGCGTATGAGTGTTTTTGTAACAATGTAGTCTTTGTTTTCAGGATGGAGCAAATCTTTCATGTAACGCTGTTAATAGTTTATTACTAATAAAAGTATTTCAGGAGACCTTTTAAGCAAATATCAATACCAGGTCAATCAACAATTTTCATGATTTTGAGGTTATGTATATCCATCCGCTCCTGATTAAAAAGGATATTGTCAACATTTAATCCATTACGATAAGTAACCAGGGTATTCTGCCCGGCAATTTCTGTATCTATAATGGTGCCGCCCAGTTTAGTATTGCTTTTTACTAATATCCTTACGGTAAATGGTTTTTCAACACCCATTATATTTTCAATAGCGTAATTGCCTACCAGGCTCGGATTGCCACCATTTCGTATAGATTTTTGCATCTCGCCAAAGCCGTCTTTAACCGCATCGCTGTATTGAGCCGTAAATGCTGCGATATTGATTTGCATTTCGCAACCCTTTTTGTTGCTGCCGTCAGCAGGCAAAAACGAAAGCGCTACCTTACCATTCTTTTTCTTTTGAGGAACCACATCAAAAGTGAGGATGAAGTTTTCATCTTTAACCGGGAAAGCATTTTTCTGTTCTACATTTTTGGCCAACAGAACAGCATCAGTGGTGGCCGGTATCAACTCTTTCATCCATTTTGTTCCTATTCTTCCATCAGGATACTGGATCAGTTCATGAATCAGGAACGGACCACCCCACCCGGTAATGGGCATCCAACCGGCCATTATATAGCGACCATTACCAATCGGAGATACAGATGGAACGCCTACACCATTATAAAAATCTTTTCCTTCCGCTACTATATCTTTCCAGGGTTCATTTTTACCTATCGTTCTTCTCCATAAGCTTGTAAAACCACCTACCACGTATTCATATTTGCCCCACCTGAAATCGAACGTACAATCACCACCCAATGGAAAATCCGGATCGGTACAATACCAGCCGCTGTCAAGCGAAGCTGATTCCCACGTACCTTTTGCCTTATAATTGGCGTACATTTTTAATTTACCTTCAGGAGTGGTGAACACACTGGGATTTTCGCTGTAGTGAAATAAAGCACCACTTTTTTTAAAATTACTGACATTATCCTGACTTACTGAGTAAGTAGCTCCTGAAGGATATGCTTCT
Source organism: Terrimonas sp. (assembly GCF_003075435.1). Lineage (GTDB taxonomy): Bacteria > Bacteroidota > Bacteroidia > Chitinophagales > Chitinophagaceae > Agriterribacter. Next base: position 8,559 of record NZ_QCZJ01000033.1, read on the forward strand.
TCAGGATTTGAAGAAAAGCTTCCAGATTTTTTATGTTGATTAAAGTACCTGAGCATATCCGGATATTCTGTAAGAGAATCAGGATAAATACGCGATGTGTGCAAACCGTAAGAGATACACAGCTTGTTATTATATACAAAAGGGCTACCGGTTCCGATAGTCTCCCATTGTTCTTCAATAGGAGTTGCTGCCTCATGCTCTGTCCATGTAATAAAATCTGTAGTAGAAAAATGTTCAAAGTAATGTCCGCCTACTCCAAACTTGCTGGCATGATGTCGCCTGTCATAAAGATAAAAAACATGATAGCGTCCATCGTGATAAATGGTAGCCACATCGCCTACCCAACTATTATGTCCGCGGGGAGTCCAGTATTGCAGACCCGGCATCTGCTCAATATTTCTCTTGTTGTCACGCTCTACGTTCATGCCCGGCAAATACAGGCTGGCTTCACTCACCACCGCCGGATTAATTTGCCAGGAACGTTGATGCCACCAATGCGGATACCCTACAACAAAATCGTTATCCATAAGCTCATTGTCTACATATATGGTCCAGTGTGTTTTTGTAAAATGTACAATTACCTCATGTTTTCCCCATGGATTTTTTAATGAAGCCAACGGGTGTCCTATTTCCAACTGGCGCGTAAATAAATTTATTCCGGGAGAATTCAGCATGATGCCAGCCTCCAGAACCGGCAAGGATCCATCCTGCATTTTAGCAGCCGGATAATTTTGCCGGTTACGATTTTCAGGATCAGCCTGGCGTAATTTAATGGTTATCATCCCCGGCACTTCCAGTAACGTTTGTTCCCCACTAAAAGGTTGAAAATTTACCAACATCTTTATGGTAAAGCTTTCCTGTCTGGTATTGTCTGTTGTGAAATCTCCCTTGGGCCGGCTGGTACTCAGCGTAGCAGATGGTGTGCCGGATGCAGTAAATAAAAAATAAGGACTTAGTGTGTGAAGCTTTGCTGACACAGCACCAGACTGGGCGAGCCCCGATTGCAAAAGATAAAAACTTGTTATAACCAGAATTATTTTCTTCATATAAGGCATATTAAACTGTCAAATAATAGATATTAAAACGAATGCTTTATCAGGCACACCTGCAAAGGGTGCTGTTGTTATTTTCGGTTTAGCGTCCATGCAGATTTTAAAGAGTGAATGGTTGCCTCAACATTTATTGTTTCATCTGCAGTTAACGCATAGTGTTTTGTTTCATCCGGCATAAAGCAGGAAGTCATCACCACCAGCCCGTCATTAGCATATATTTCGAGTGTGGTACGATCTACCAGTACCCGCAATTTTATTTTTCCATTAACCGGCGCCAGTGGCGCTTCTCCCATATTGTTAAGCTGATCCGGATTTTTCCTGATATAAGCCTTCCAATTGTCCGGCGGGAAACCACTCCGTTCTGCAGTACCGCCACAACGAAGTGTTTGTTTGGCCACATCATACTTAATAGTTGCACCCCTGATACTAAAATCAAAAGAAGTAGCTTTTTTCAAATCAATTTCCATATCCATATCATACAAATCTCCTTTAAGTTCACTTAAAGGATTATCTCCCTGTGGAATAACCTGTCTTTGCCATTTGATTTCCGAATCGTACAGGTTTCTTATTTCTCTTACCGGCGTTCTAAGCAACCGGATCCCTCCAGGTGTAGTTTTTAATTCAAGTTCTGCAGGAAAATTCATCTGTTGTTCAAATGGCATATCGGGATACCTGTTTGTTGATAGCCACGCTATCTGAATTTTGCGACCTTCAGGAGCATTATCCCATATCTGCGGTGCATATAAATTATTACCATAATCCCCAACAAGAGTACCTGTTTCCGGTTTAAATGCTTTACCGTTAAAAGTTCCTACAACATAGTTGCCATTGGCGCCGGAAAACACCCATTTTTTATTATTCTTATTTCCATCCAATGGAAAAGGTTCAAAGCCCGGACACTCAGCAATACGATCTAAAGAAATAGTAGACAGTTGCTTCCAGTCAAGCAAATTAGAAGACGAAAACAGCGCAAACTCATACCCCCTGTCCATGTAGATAGACATAATCCACTTCTTAGAATCTTCATCCCACACCACTTTAGGATCCCGGTTAGCTTCATGGATATTTTTGATTATTGGGTTTTGATCATAATACGTAAATGATTTTCCACCATCAGTACTATAGGCAATATTTTGCGTACACTTTGGTCCCAAACCATCGTTAGGATTACCACCATTGGTGATGAATGCAACAATCGGGCTTTCATTTCCTTTTTTAAAGCCGGACACATTGTATTTATCCACCACTGCAGAACCAGACCAGCAACCTGCCCAAACTTTATGCGGCGTAATGTGCGAAGGCAATTGCTCCCAATGCACCAGGTCTTTACTTACAGCATGTCCCCAATCCTTATAAGCCCCGGGCCGATGTGGAGGCATATACTGGAAAAACAGATGATACATGCCATCATAATATACCAGGCCGTTGGGATCATTGATCCAGTTTTTCCTTGCAGAAAAATGAAACTGCGGCCTGTATTTTTCATTATAGTATTCGGGTAATCCGTCTTTTTTTAACGCCGCCACACCTGATAAAGATGCACCCCTTTCATCCGGCAGAAACTGATTCCAGATGGCTATACAATCAACCCATCCTCTAAAAGTAGCTTCAATGGTATTTTTTGCGCTATCTCCATTTGTATAAGGTTGCTCATACTGAGCGCCAATCAATGCTGGATGATTATTCCAATCCCTTGTTTCACCAACGGTAACCTCGTTATCCCGTAAAATACCATCAATATATAATTCTGAAATTTTGCCATTGAAACGGAACAGGATGTTGTGCCAGTTTAATGATTCTTCTTTTGGCAATTTATACTTTAAAAGATGCGCCCCGCCAATATCATCACTTCCAAGCATTGCTTCAATATACACATCCTGCTCTATTTTACGCAAAGCCACGCTGTAAGCAATGGTTTGATCGTTGCCGGATTTGGTCAGCAGCGGGTTATACTCCTTAATGGAATCCGATTTCATTCTTACAAACAGCGTTATTCCCTTACCGGTTATATTAAGTTCATCATTTATTCCCTGCCCTGCATCAAGCCATGAAGATCCATCGAGGTATACTGCTTTTCCATCGTTGCCACTTTCTATTGAGCTACGCTTTTCATCACCTTCCAGATTAAGAAACTTTACTGATCCCTGTTCCAATAACGAGCTGTTAAAACCAGCCTGATCGTTTTGATCGGCAAAAGACCAGGCTGCAACCGCATCCTGAACCAGCGATGTTTTGTAATTGCAGGATAAAAGCAACAGGGAGCAGACTGATAAATAACATAATACTCTTAACATTAAAAATGGTTTGGGTTTTATGGAAAATACAGGTTTCCGTTTTAATGCAGTTACCACCCCGGGTTTTGCTTATACAATCCCTTTACATAATTAATCTGTTGTTGCGGAACCGGGAAATATTCATCCCGATTTTTGGTAAACTTCGCATCTTTTAAATAACTTTTTCTTGTTCTTTCTGTATTAAAATACGTATTCATTTCCTCCGATGCAATTCCCCAACGTACCAGGTCGAAAAAGCGCTTACCCTCTGTAGCAAACTCAAGCAAACGTTCCCAGCGTAGTGCCTTAAAAGCAAATTCCTGGTTCCATACCGGGCAATTTACGCCTGGTTGATATGGTTGCACAGAAAAATTTCCCGTAGGAGTACCATCTGAGAATTTTAACATACCTGTACTGCCGGCAGCCCGCGTCCTTATTTGGTTTATCAGTAAAAGTGCTTCATCAAGTTTTGCCTGGTCGCCCAATTGAATTAAGGCTTCCGCTCTCATCAGTATTATTTCATCCAAACGCAATACATCCCAATTTAATCCACTGCCCATAAATGGATTTGTTTTTCTGAAGCTGGGATCTGTAGGCAATACAATCATTTTCTGGCTCATAGAATACCCGTATACTTCCGGGGTTCTTGCCCAGCTTTTTTGCATTATAAAATTTGGATCATATTTCCAGGGCATTTCAGGAACACATACCGTGTGCATCAACCTCGGATCAATAGTGTGGCTTGTAAAGGCCGCTTTATTGTTCAGTACATCACCTGAATTGTAATGCTCAAAATCCGGAACACCATTAACTGTTTTATAGCTGTTCATTAAATTTTCTGAAGGTTGCAAAAAACCACAACAACCATATTCTGAGTTAACAGGGTATATTAACCATGCGTTAAGCCTTCCGGTTGGCGAATTGTCATCATTGGCAGAGTACTGAATAGCCCAGATAGATTCCTGGCCATTTTCATAAGCCGAGAGAAAATTTTTAGCAAAGTCGTTGTACAAAGACTTGCCGGAGTTATCAATAATATCTTTACAAAGATCTGCAACTTCTGTAAGCTTGTCTCTGTTTACAGAGGTTACATTGTTTGTAGCGTCCTGTTCATATGCTGCAAAAAGTAAAACCTTTGCTAAATATGCCTCCGCTGCAAATTTTGTAGGTCTGCCTACTTCTTCCTGTGTTATTGGTAAAATACTAACAGCATATCTCAGGTCATCAATCAATTTGTTCCAAAGCTCCTGGTCACTTAATGCATCGTTACTTACTTTATCATATTCTTCCTCTGGTGTATCTTCATCAATGTAAGGGAAAAACTTAAAACACACTTTCATATAAAAGTAGATATGCGCACGCAGAAAGCGCAATTCCGCTATTCTCTCATTTTTTAAGGGATAAACTGATTCATCCAAATCCTTGGCTCTGCGTAAAGCATCATGAATTCTGCCTACAGCAACATAATGAACCCACCACAAATTGTCCAGATCGCCTGTTGTGGTAGGTTGCATAAACACAAATGTTTCCCAAAGATTTCTCTCTGCATTATCATTAGTACCAGAGCCCCCTTTGTAAGCCTCACCGGCGCGAACTGAACCTTCCTCATAGGGCAGGCCCATTTGTTTATTAAAATGGTTTTGACCACAAAATGAATATGCAGCATTGATCATTTGCTCCACACCTTCCGGCGTATTCAAATCGGCACTGGAAATAGAACCCATTGGGGTTTGATCAAGATTTTTGTTACAGGCAATTGAAAATAACATCAGTAGCCCGATGCCTGAGTATATTATTGCTTTCATTATATAAATAATTTAAAGGGTTAATTTTATTCCTGCTGTAATTGAAAAAGGTAATGGATAGCTTGTGCCAGGCGTTTCGGGATCAAGACCTGTATATGCATTTTTACCCCGGGATTTCTTTATCGTTAAAATATTATCACACCTTAAATACGCTCTGAGGCTGGATGTTTTTATTGTATTCAACAGCGATTTTGAGAAGGTATAACCCAATTCTGCATTCCTGATTTTTAAGTAAGCTCCACTTTCAACATAATAAGTTGAAAACCGGTTCTCTTCATTATAGTTATTAACCGAAATGGCAGGTATTTTTGAGCCTGTATTTGTGGGGGTCCATGCATCAAGCAATCTAACATCGTAATTTTCTCCTACAGTTCCCAAAGAGTATATTGTCCAGCTTTTCCATGATTGAACGTTCAGGTCTTTACCCAATATTCCGTTGAAGAACAGGTTAAAGTCAAAGTTTTTCCATGTAAGCCCGATATTGAAGCCATACTCCAGTTTTGGATCCTGTACACCTATCCAGGTTCTGTCGTAGTTGTCAATTTTTCCATCAGGTTTTCCATCAGGCCCGTTAATATCCCTGTATCTTATCCTGCCCGGCGCAGCCCCAACCTGAGCGGGAGCGTTATCTATCTCTTCCTGTGTTTGAAATAGTCCGTCTGCAATATATCCGTACAATGAGTTTCTTGATCGTCCAAGTATATTATCATCCTTACCATCGCCGGCAAAATTGTTGATCACGACGTCAGGTACTTTAATAATCCTTTGTTTGTTATGCGCAAGCACTACGCCTATGTTGGTTCCAACTGTGCCGATATTGTTTTGATAATTGAGCGACAACTCAAATCCCCTGTTACGGATGTCTGCGCCATTTAACCACATTCCGGCACCCTCACCTAAAGTAGCAACATAGCCGGGCTTCATTAAAATATCTTTGGTGTACTTGAGATAATAATCAAATGATCCGTTTAATGTTGAATTTAAAAAACCAAAATCCACGCCTATATTATGTTGTGATGTGGCTTCCCATTTCAGATTCGGATTGCCTCTCTGAGTTCTTCTGAACCCGGAAGGTAAATTTCCCCCCTGTCCTGTAAAATCATATGCAGTTCCCCAATTCCAATCCCAAACACTGTTATAGTCATACAAAAACTCATACATCTGAAATGCTGCATAATTATCTATCTGGGAGTTTCCGTTTTGCCCCCATCCATATCTTAGTTTTAAGTGCGATAAAGCTGGCGCCAGATTTCCGAGAAACTTCTCGTTGGAGAGCACCCATCCCAATGAAAATGCAGGGAAGGTAGACCAGCGGTTATTTTCCCCGAATACTGAAGAAGCATCGCGGCGTAAAGTAAATGAAGCGAGGTAGCGGCCGTCGTAATTGTAATTAATTTTTCCGAACCATGAGCTCATTGCATTCCTGCTTTCATTTCCTCCGTTATCTCTTTCAGTTTCTCCACGATCCAGTTGCATATAATTGGGTGTTTCCAACGCATACACTCTCCGGCTGGCCCAAAAACCGTTTCCCTGGTAGCCTATTGATTCCTGACCAAGCATTATATCAAAATTATTCCTGCTCTTATCAAACACATAACGCAGCACGTTACTGTTATTCCAACTGAAATCATAAGCAGATGTTTGCGTTACTTTACTTCTATCTTCGCTGAGAAAGCCGGATTGATAGGTGAGATCCATGGTCCTTTGCCAACTGCCTGTTAAATCCAAACCGAGTGATGATTGAAATGTCAGTCCCTTTAATATTTCCACATTAGCATACACATTACCAAATAACCTCAGTAGATCCTGGTAGTTCTGAAGATTATCCTCAATTAACCTCACAGGGTTTTGCCTGTCGCTCATTCCTCCTATAGGGCCACCCCAGCCTATGCCGTCAACAGTGTGCACGGGCACAATAGACATCAGGGATTTGGTAGAACCAAGATTGCCGTCACCTATATTGGTACTTCTCCGCCATTTTGAAATGCTCAGATTTTCGCCAATTTTTACCCGTTTATTGAGGAAAGTGTAATCGCTGTTAATTCTTGCGCTATAGCGGTTAAAAAAACTGCCCTTTATAGTACCCTGGTTATTATAATAATCAAGATCAAAGAAAACATGAGAATTTTCGTTGCCGTTTGATAAGCTAACATTATACTGTTGTACCTGTCCTCTTCTTAATATTTCTTTCTGCCAGTCTGTATCAGCGGATTTCATGGTTTTTTCAACGGGATCGAGGTATTCTCTCCAGGTAACCTTATCTAATACAAAGTTTCCGTTAGCATCCTGGTGATCTGTATAGCTATAAATACCGCCGATACCCACGGCAGTCGGATCTGCATTTGGGTTATCATTTTTAATTGCCCAATATTGTGCAATACCACGCTGCTCGGTATTCATAAGATTGAGTGGCTTTTTGCTGCTTACCGATGTATATGAAGCGCTGGCATTTATAACTGTACCTTTCTTACCTTTTTTTGTTGTTATAATAATAACACCGTTAGCAGCACGTGATCCGTAAATTGATGCGGAGGACGCATCCTTTAATACCTGTATTGATTCAATATCCATTAGTGCCAGCTCACCCATTGATCGTGTGGTGGGGGTTCCATCAATTATATACAGCGGATTATTATTGTTTAAAGTCCCTTCTCCGCGTATTCTTATTGTTGCTGTTGGATCAGGCGAACCATTGGCGCTAACAGACATGCCGGCAACTTTTCCCTGCAGCGCTCTCATAGCGCTCCCCGAAGTATTTGATGCTATCTGGTTAACATTTACAACTGATACAGCGCCGGTAAGATCTGCCTTTTTCTGCGACACATAACCTGTTACTACTACTTCATCAAGATTTAATTTATCTCTTGCCATTGAAATTGCAGCGCCATCCAGTTTTGATGCAGGCATTTCAATTGTTTTGTACCCCACATAACTTATAACTATGATGCTGCTTTTTGATGATATTTTAAACGAGAAAGAACCATTTTCATCCGTTAATGTGCTATGGTTTGCGGATCCTTTTTCAGAAACCGTTACCCCCGACAAGGGTTCGCCGTTTTCACCAAGCACTTTCCCACTGGCAAAAATGTCTGTTTGTTGATTAACCCGGGGTTTTATGTTCCCGATACCTGGCAGCGGATTTGATAACGTTGCAAGAGGCAGGAAGAAAAGCATAGCCGCAATCCTCATTCTTCCAAATGTAAACACAAGCATGTCGTTAGATTTTGATTAGTAAAAAATAAGATAATTATATGTACAGTAAATGTAAATAAATATTAGTAAAATATCGTACAAATAGTTAACATATATTTACAAAACAAAATTGTATTAACTTTTAATTAACAATAAAAGCTGCTTTTCAAATTCCAAAAAATCCATTAATAATGTTTTAATTTATTTATTAACAATAATTAAAATATTACATATAATAATAATTTTTAAAATCTATTATATCTTATTGCATAATTAAAATAAATAGTGAATTGTTTATAATGTTTACATTTAGTTATCATTTAAAGTAAAGTTGAAATAATAATTATCTTTAAGCCATACTGTAAATAACAGTGGATCTGCTTCAGTATATAGAAAAATTATATTTTTATCAATATAAAAGCTCACAACAATTGCGTAGAAAACAACTCAATATCCTGGAATCATTAGAGGAGGGTATTATTACAGGCGTCTATAAAAATGGAACACTGTTGCCTTCAGAAGATACACTTGCCAAACAATATGCAGTATCACGTCCTACTATTGCTAAAGTATATAACCAATTGCAGCATAAAGGATATATCAAGAAAACGAGAGGATACGGATCCCAGGTTATACATAATAATGCCAGGTCAACATATACTATAGGGTTATTGCTTCCGGGTTCCGGTGAGTCAGAAATTTTTACAATAATCAATGATCAGATATTGAAATTGTCGAAAAAAAATCATTTGAATTGTTTATGGGAAGGCGCTACAGTAAGTAATGCAGAAATAAGAAGAACACAGATTGAGCATTATTGTGAACATTATATATCCCAAAAAGTTGATGCCATCCTCTTCTCACCACTTGAACGACTTCCAGATGCAGATGAAATAAATTTAAGAATATTCAATAAAATTATTGACGCTGATATTCCGCTTATTTTAATTGATCGCGGCATTAAAACTCAACCAGACGTAGGAGGTTATGATATAATATGGTTAGATAACCTGTCTGCCGGGGGTGCAATGGCGCGCCATCTTATAAAAAACGGTTGTGAAACAATTCATTTTTTTTATAGACCAAACTCAGCTAACTCGGTAGACATCCGGTTATCGGGCATACGGGATACCGTATTAAAGCATCATTTAAAATTTACTGAAGAGAACATATATTGTGGAGACCCCTCTGACCTTAATTTTATAAAAACAATAAAGATCGTGCCTGGCAAAACCGGGATTATTTGCGCCAATGATTCTACTGCCGCGGTCTTACTCTCTTCATTAGAAAAAGCAAATATAAAGATCACTTCAGACTGCCTTATCTGCGGTTATGATAATATGAAGTATTCCCAATACTTAAAATATCCGCTTACCAGCTATCTTCAACCTTGTGAAGAAATGGCAAATATCAGTGTTGAGCTGGCCATAAGACGAATAAAAAACAAACATCACATTCCAATGATAGTGAATGTTAACGGGAAAATAATAGAGCGCGAATCTACAATGTTCAACAGGTAAACAGACTTTGTAGTACACACTGATAAGCCAAAATAATGTTGAATGAATGCTATTATCAGACAATATCAACCACCCATTATTTCAAGCATCCTGTTTATCGGATCTTCAGCATGAAGCATTTCAGTATTATGCAATGTAAAAGCAGTTACTTCCGAAGTTCTTTTCAGCATCTTGCTTTCATAATATGCAATGGCCTGCTGTGTATTTGCAAATTGATATCCTGTTAAACTATCTGCCAATTCATATGCATCCTGCATGGCCTGGTTTACACCTTCACCGGCATACGGCGGCATGCGATGCGCCGCATCGCCAAGCATTGTTACATCAGGCAAAGCAGCCCATTGCTGATTTAAAGGAAAATGATATTGTGGGCGCGGTATAAACCAAATGTCATCGCCATTAAATAATCCCTGCCAAATATCATTCCATGTGCCAAATGCGGTTTTAAACCAGGTGAATACCTGCTGCTTATCGTTAAAATCAATACCGGTTTGCTGCACCCAATTCTCCCTTACTTTACAGCCCGTACAAAATGATAAACTACCGTCACCCTTGGCGCTTAAAATCAAAGATTGCTCATCACCAAAAGCAAAAAGTTTTCCGCCTTTCACAAGCTTAAAAAGTTCCGGTGCATTTATTTCTGCATCATATACATTACCCTCCACAATGGTTACGCCTGAATATACAGGCTTAATACCGGTGATGTATGAACGAACTTTTGAGTTAGCGCCATCAGCAGCAACGATTATATCTGCATAAGCAGATGCACCATTTTTGAAATGTAATATCCAGCCTTTATCCTGCTTTTCCATAGAAACAAAATAACTGTTCCATACAACAGTGCCGGGCCGTAATGATTCAAGTAAAATATGCCGCAGCGGTGCCCGGTCAATTTCAGGACGGGTCTCTGCATAAGCATTCTCAGCAGCATGATCGTCTAAATGAATAACAGCATGCTTATCTGTAATGCGCAGGCGTCCGGCATTGGGACGGTAGTTCGCATAAAAAGCATCAATCAGCCCGACACGCCTTAGTGCTTCAAGACCTGATTCTTCATGGAGGTCGAGCGTAGTACCCTGTACCCTCACATTTTTACTTTCATCACGTTCATACAATTTTACTTCCGCGCCCTTTATTTGTAAAAGCTTTGCAAGCGTAAGTCCACCGGGACCACCGCCGATTATTGCAATTTTCTTTTGATCAATCAACATGATACTGAAGACGAAGGAGCATTGATTTTACTTTATAAAACCGGAGATTTATTATTGGGTAATATATAATAACAGTTTTTCTGAAACCGCATTTGAGTTAACAGGGATTTCGCTTTTATAAAAATATAAAGCAATCTCAATTCCTTTATAAAACTTTTTTTATCGCTTAAGTAAGTGATTTATCTTTTGAAATATTAAACGTTATTCTAAAAGCAAAATCCTCATGTTCTATCGTTACCTCGTTTCATTCATATTTCAAATACCTGAAAGAAGCTTCATCCACTCTTATTTTCTCATAACCAGCTTTTCTTTCAAAAGAGATTTTTATGATGGCTGCTCTTCTTGGTGCAACTTTTTCGTTTGAATTATGGGTATGGAATACGTAATACATCGTCCCTTTATCGTCTGTAAAAATATCGCCATGCCCCGGGCCATTAATGCCTGTCATCTGCCTGCTAATAATGGGATTCTGTTCTGATTTTTTCCATGGACCCAACGGGTGATCTGCCGTAGCATAACCAACCGCATAACCAGGATTACGAAAATCATTAGCTGAATAGAACATGTAGTATTTTTTACCGCGCTTTAAAACCGTTGGACCTTCTGTAACCGTCCATTTTACATATTGGGTATTTTCCCAGGATTGAGGATCAACAACTGCGCTTATACATTCCCGTAAGGTTGAGGTGTCAATTGCAGAGAGATCGTCTTTTAAAGCCGCGCCAAAAATCCTGTTACCATCCTGCAGCCGCACATGATACAGGTACAGTTTGCCATCATCATCTTTAAATATATAGGGGTCAATTTGTTTTACCGGTGCTGCAAGCCGGGTAAAAATATTTTGTTTGAATGGCCCTTCGGGAGCATCACTCTCTGCAATAGCAATATTTTCATTGGCTGTATATGCCATGTATATTTTGTTGTGATGCACAAACAACTGTGGCGCCCAGAAGCCCTTTGTGCCAAAGCTCTCTCCTTTGGATAAAACTCTTTTATTGCCTGTTGTTTTTTTCCAATGCTGCAGATCACCGGAAACCGCCATGTAAAACCCGGAATCTGAATTGAACCCGTTTGTGCCGCAGAGATAGAATTTGTTTTTATGATGAAATATAGTGGGATCGGCAAAATAAATGGCATCATCCTGTGTGGTTTGCGCTTTTAATGTATTTGACAAAACAAGTATTAAAACACAACTGTATAAAAGTAATTTATTCATTGTTATATATTTCATTATTACGCAATAGCGGGAAGCCAACAGGGATTTTACTTTTAGAAAAAGCAAGGCAATCTCCATTGCAGCAACCACAGGAGATTGCCACACCCGCCGCAATATATCTTCAACTCAAATCTTCATGCCGGCGGGTTCGCAATGACGGAAAAAGTGCTTTAATTGTACTATCAGTTTTGAATCAAAGTATATTACTATTCAACTTCCCGCACGTCATTGCGTGCCACTTGGGCAAACATATAACTTAGCCTCCTGCGCGGTAAATCAATCTCATTTCTATTATAAATTTTTTAATTGCTTGGCTAAGTAATTTTTCTTTTGAGATATAAAACATTATTCTAAAAGCAAAATCCCTAAGGCAACCAGAAATCGAAATCAGCTCCCGGATCGCAGGTAAGCCTGCCATTTTCTTCTTTTAGCTCTGCCACCTGTATGGAAGAGCGGCGCATACTATATGGAACATTTCCATTGCTGTCTAAAGGTGATGCTGTATGCTTTTTGCGGCCTGGATGTGTAAAGTAAAAAACATACGCTTTATCATTTACCACCACCACATCTCCATGCGCTCCTGAAGGTGTGTCATCCGGGCGGTTACTCAGTCTGTCTAATATCACACCCTGCTTTTCCCAGGTTTTCATATCTTTTGATTTGTATACCCGCATGCCTGCCCACTCATCGGTAAGCAACCAATAAAAATTTTTGAAGTAAAACAGTTTAGGCCCTTCCTGCCGGCTTCCGGGAAATACGGGCTTGTTATTGATTTTCCATTGCACCAGGTCTTTGCTCTCTGCCATGAACATATTGCCATCGCTATTGTTGTGCTCGTCTTTATACATCATATGCCATACGCCATCAGGTGTTTTAATTAAAGACGGATCAATGATCTTATCAGAAGTGAGCGTAAGATCACCTATGCGTTTCCAGTTCCACAGATTGGTGCTTGTATAATGCACAAGCCTTGCCTGCCCGCCCCAATGATTACGCATCCCTTTAATATATGTAACGAACATATGATACAGTCCTTTATCAAACACAATATCAGGCGCCCAAAAAGTATTCTGACCTTCCTCAAAATCCAGGGATAAAGCACCCTTATATACCCAGTCGTGGCCGTTATCAGCAGACACTGCAACACCAATTGAAGTGCCGTAGCAATAAGCCACATCAGCACCTTCCATATTAGCCCGTCGCTGCGTGTAGAGCATCCACCAGTTTTTCTCTTCCCTGTTCCATATTAAAACAGGATCAGCAGGACCATCATATACCGGGTCGCGGTATAATGGTGCCGGCGCCTTACGGATTTGCTGTGCGAAGGAACCCTCACGGTAAAGTATAACCGAAATAAGCAATAATATTGTATGTAAGGCTTTTGATACTTTCATTTTGATAATACAGCTTTATTTAACCGCTAGCAAGGAAGTATTACCGGGAAAAGCTGAGATAATTACAGTGCTGCTTCATAATGCCGAATAGCGATATAAACGTACAAGAGTGCGATGCAACAGCAGCATAATAGCAGCAATTAAGCCCGGTTCACAAATATTATTCGGGAACCCGTGCGCCATTACAATTTTTATCTTCCGGTAAGTTGTTTTATCAAATCAACTTCCTCCTGCTTATATGGTTTGCCGTCTTTGTGGAAAATATCGTGAAACCATATAGGGGGTTCGCCGGTATATGCTTTTTTCCAGCTATCCCATGCATATTTGGTTTGTGATTTTCCATCAACCAGTCCCCAGTTGTATGCGGCAACATTGTACTTTTTTGCTACAGGCAATGAGCCCCGGAAAGTGCTTTTGTTTCCTCTTGCCATATACTCTGTGCAAAGCAATGGGCGACCATAGCGTTGTAATTCTTTGATATTTTTTTCGAATGATGCACTATCGTCATAGTTATGAAAAGAAATTACATCTGATTCTTCGACCATTAACGTCTCAATGGTTTTTAATTTTTCAGGTGCAGACCAATCGCCGGACCATAACCCTGCGGTAAGCGGTTGCCGCGGATTAACAGAGCGAGCCCACTCATATACTTTCTTCAATAGCATTTCAACAATCTGGGGTTTATTGGCGGGTTCCATTTTCCTGTAATATTCATTGTTCATATTCTCGGGTTCATTCCATACATCCCAGCCTAATACGCGATCATCTTTTGCAAACTTTGCTACCACTCCTTTTGCGTATTGCTCAAGGCGTGGATATTGTGTGCTATCCAGCAACGCATCTTTACCCGGATTTTGTACCCACCCGGAATTATGCACACCTGGTTTTGGATCGCGTTGCTTACCCAATTTTGGATAGGGATCCCAAACAGAATCGAATAACACAAACAATGGTTTTATGCCATGCCTGGATGCAATCTGCAGAAATATATCCATGCGTTGTAAGAACCCTGCAGCATCCTGCTGGTATAATAAATCGTGCAGGTATACACGAACTGTATTCATGCCGATTGCCGCGGCCCAACCTAACTCACGGTTAATAGTAGTGGTATCAAATGTTTCTGCCTGCCACATTTCTAACTGGTTGATGGCTGTGCTGGGCAAAAAATCGCAGCCTACCAGCCAGCCCTGTTTTGCATACCAGGCATTGGCTTCTTCTTTCGTCCAAATGGTTCTTTCCTTTGCAGCAGGGATTGAGTCTGCATCAGTTTCTGCTTTTTTATCAGCATTGCCGGCATCGCAGTTTTGCAGCAGTATCGCCGCAGCACAGATAAAAGGCAGGTACAATAGTTTTTTCATTGTTGTATTTGTTTAAGCTATCAGCAATCAGGCATCAGCTATTAGCGCTGCAACCTTTTAGTTCTTTATTTTAGAAGTAATAGGTTTTAATATCTTCATTATAAGAAATCCTGGCGTGCAGGAGAAAACACATCAATCAATATTCCATCTTCTTTACATACTACTCCATGCTCAATATCTGATGGTGCGAAATACACATCTCCTTCTTTTAGTTCACGTATATCACTCCCGATTTTTACTTCAAACACACCTTTACCTATATAGCTCATTTGCAAATGCGGGTGATGGTGCTCTGCCCCTATAGCTCCCTTATCAAACTTCACCTTAACCAGCATTATATCATCAGTATAGCTCATTATTTTTCTTGATATACCTTTTTCAACCTCCTGCCAGTTTGTTTCCCCATCGGCAACCAGGGTTTTATTTCTAAGGAAGTCAATGTTCATTGCTGATAATTTTTTTCACCGCCCTGAAGGGCGGTGTAATTCATGCCTGGTTCATTTTCCTTCTGCAAACTACTCTTTTGTCACTCTTGCTCATCTCTCACATCTATTTTCTCACCTCTCACCATTCCTCATTCACCATTGCCTATTCACTTCTTCACTCCAAACTTATACACTGTTGTTGATGTATATTCCTTACCCGGTTCTATTACTATGGAAGGAAAATTTTTCTGATTGGGCGCATCAGGAAAATGCTGTGTTTCCATACAAAATGCCGTGCGGTAATCATCTTTAGCGCCACTCTTGAAGCTGTTTTTGCCACTCATGAAATTACCTATATAAAACTGTAACCCGGGTTCTGTTGTTAATACATTCATTACAATACCAGACTGATCACCGGTTACTTCAGCGGCGTCATGCAAAGCCGGGCCGGCATTGGCAAGCGCAAAATTATGATCATACCCACCACCATTTTTTAATTGAATATTATTAACCGTATCAATTCTTGAACCGATAGCGGTTGGTTTGGTAAAATCAAAGGGCGTGCCGGCCACCGGCTCCAGCTTTCCTGTAGGAATTAATGTTGCATCAACCGGTGTATACTTATCTGCATTGATCTGCACCAAATGATTCAATATAGTGCCGCTACCCTCACCATTCAAATTAAAATAGGTATGGTTGGTAAGATTAACAACCGTTTTCTTATCGGTAGTTGCTTTGTAATCAATCCTGATTGAATTATCAGCACCGAGTGTGTAGGTTACATTAGCGGTAAGCGTTCCGGGATAACTCTCTTCACCATCTTCTGATACATAAGAAAGCGAAAGCGTTGTGTCGTTGGGTTGTGTTGCATCCCAAACTGCTGCGCTGAATCCTTTGTTTCCGCCGTGCAGTGAGTTGGGTCCGTTATTGGTTGCCAATGTATACTCCTTACCATCTAAAGTAAATTTGCCTTTTGCTATGCGGTTACCCACCCTGCCGATCAATGCGCCAAAATACGCATCGCCGGGACCCTGGTATTCCTTTACTGTTTTAAAGCCAACAGCAACATCCGTTGGATTGTTATTTTTATCAGGCACTACAATACTAACAATCCTGCCGCCATAATTGGTGATGGCCACACAGGCTCCGTTATTATTCTTCAACACATATAAACCGGTAGTCTTGCCATCAATAGTTTCCTCAAACGATTTTTTCTCAAGAGCACTTACACATGTTGTAGCAGCATCTGCCGTGGTTTGTGATGCGGCGGCAGCATCTGAAAAATCTGTTTGCTGCGATGTATTGTTACATGCGAATAAACTTATGGCTGCCATCGCTATTAAACCATGATAATTAAACTTTTTACTCATCGTCATTGTTTTTTATTTTTAAACTCGATTCACGGGAAACGAGCTGTGGTTCCAATACCAGTTTACGGGCATACAGCGCATCTTTGTTTTTGCTGTTGAGTATTTCAAAAAAAAGTTTTGCTGCCTCTTCGCCCATACGGCCTGTTTGCTGGTTTACCGTGGTTAAAGAAGGTGTAATATACTCACCAAAAGCTTCATTGGCAAAACCTGCTACAGCAATATCATGGGGAATTTTTTTACCTGCCGCTTTAATTGCCTGGATAGCGCCCAATGCGGTAAAATCTTCTACGGCAAAAACAGCATCAGGATCTCTTTCCAGCAATACCTGCATACATTCTTTGCCAGACTGAATACTGACTTTCCCATATACGATCAGATCATCTTCAACAGGTATATTGTACACGTTTAATGCATCAATATAACCCCGCAACCGCTGGTTAAATATAGCAACATGCTGCTGTCCGCCAATATGCGCAATACGCCTGCAGCCCTGTTGAATTAAATGACTGGTTGCCGCGAATGCGCCGCGGTAATCATCTACTACCACACTCGGCACGCCAAGTGCATCATTGGCACGGTCAAACAATATCAACGGCACATTTCTCTTCTTTAATGCAGCGTAATGATCAAGATTGATGGTTTCCTTTGAAATAGACGCCAGAACCCCTTCTACTCTTGATCTTAAAAAAGTTTCAATCCCTTTCTTCTCAAATTCATATAGCTCATTGGATTGATAAATGAGTACATTATAACCATTATTACTCATTACCTTCTCAATACCGTGAATAACAGAGCCGAAAAAATTTATCTCCGCACTCGGAATAAGTACACCAATAATTTTAGAACGTCCGGAGCGAAGTGATGCCGCAATAGTATTAGGCTGATAATTAAGCCGCTTTGCAGTTTGTTTCACTGCTCTTCTGGTAGACTCTTTAACAGCAGGGTGATCATTCAATGCTCTTGAAACGGTAGCAACAGCTATCTTCAATTCTTTGGCAATATCATTAATGGTAACAGACTGCTGCATATTGGTACGATACTATATAGAATGAAACATTTATATAATTTTACCTGACCACCGGGAAAGCAACGATTCTTACCTTGGTACACCCAAAAGGAACAAGTGTAATTTTTTCTACCTGCGGATTTACTTTACCCATATATAAACCATCTCTTGCTGTTACAGGCTGCGGCGCTACATCATTCACAATTTTCCAATCAGGAATTCTCTTTGCATTCAATTTTATTTCGACAGGTGCATTTACCAGGTTCCAGATAAAATTGCCGGAAACAGGTTTTACTTCAGTTACGTCAACATTTGCAGCAGGGTCTTTTACTATTTGTTCAACTATACCATAGTTCCAATCACCTTCCGAAAAAACATTAAAATAATCGCCTTCAACTTCCTCCTTTTGCTTTTCCCATCTTTCTCCAAGTTTTAAAGCATACACCAATGGTCCTCTTTCTATAGCCCTCGAGTTCTTTCCCCAATTGGAAGTTGTAACGGTCATGGGTAATTGTAATACAATTTTATCACCATTCTTCCAAAGCCTGTTAATCGTTATTACCTGTCCGCCTTTTTCCTTTCCCAAAGGCTCTCCGTTCAATGTAATTATTGATTCATTGCACCAACCGGGAATACGTAACACAAACGGAAACTGTACTGCCTGCTTTGTATGCATGGTAAACTGAATATTATCACTAAAAGGATAATTTGTTTCTTCATCAATCGTCACTTCTGTTTTTGAAGCACCTACTTTTGCCTTAACAGTATTAGGACTATAATGTAATGCAGCCAGTCCATTTGCAGGTGTAGCATACCATAAATGTGTTGTAAACTTCGTCCACCCCTGGTGCATGTTTGCTAAACAGCATGTATAACCACTACGCATCCCCAATACATTATTCATTTCCCTGTTAAAGGGTAAAGAAAAGTTGAATACTCCTCTTTTGATATTCACCTGATTGGCAATCTGAAAATATTGTTTGTTATTATAATCGTCCGTTGTTTGAGGAGGTAAGGCATTAAATGTCATTCTCTCCAATGCATCCATATAACGATGATCCCCGGTTACAGCAATAATATGCTCTAATGAAAACATGGCTTCAACGGTTGCACAAAGTTCTGTACCCTGGGTTGGATCGTTACCATGCAAATCTTCATCCGCTGAAAAAATACCCATTGGTAACCCATGCAGGGTCATCAGATCGTTAAAGCCGGTTTGCAGTGCTTTAATATATTTTGCATCACCGCTACGCTGGTATTGAACAGAGGGGTCTTTCAAAGCCATGGCAACATTCACTCCATGCCTTGTCATCCATCTATCACCGTTCTGATAAGTTGCTGCATTAATCACCCAATCACGATTTCCCAACCATTCACTCCAGGCAAAACTTTGCTGGTGTACCTGCTCAGCGAGTGTCAATAAATTCCTGTCTTTGGTAATATTATATAACCATTGAATGATCATTTCATTATCAGTGCCGCGAGAAGTTGCCCACTCTGTCCACTTGCCTATATTGCAGGCAGCGAGTGTTTGGCGTTGATAATTGAAATACAAATTCATTAATTTTATTACCCGCATGTCGTTAGTGGCAGTATAATATTGCTGCAATACTTTAAGCATTACCATCTTTGGCCACCAATCCTCTCCTTTATCGCAATCATTCACAGAAATCTTATTTCCTGTTTCTCTCTCCCATTTGGTAACAGGTCCAAAATATCCTGAAGGTCTTTGATTTTCAATTGTCCAGTTAATGTATTGCAACACTTTTGTTTTCAAACGTTCATCATCCAACAGGTAAGCCAATGGCACAGCACCGTCAAGCCAGTATGGTGTTTCCTCCCATGCATCACCTTTGCCACCAAGCCATCCATTATCAATCTTAATTTTATCATGTACTTCATCAAGATGCCCGGTTGTACCATTGTTCATTATCTGCAACTGGTGTAATAACCACCCCTTAGGCTTAATAGCGCCTACAGGTAACTCAATATATTTATCTGCTACCGGTGCAGGGGGTTTTGTGCCATTTGATCGTGCAGATACCATTAATACAAAAAAAGATAGCGTACAACTGTATATACATCTTACCATTAACTGTTTCATTTGCTGCTACCAGTTTATATTTATTATTTATCTAACAATTTCATAAAATATCCTCCAACCACGCTCCTTGCCTGGAAACCCACCTGCTTACCATCAGTTGTTTCATGCCAATCGCTCAGCGGCACGCGTGTAGGCGTTTCTGTTATATACTGATATACTGGTTTTATCAATGCGTTAAAATCATTGCTGTTGTCTGCTAAAGTAGCAGTCCATATAATCCAGTCTGACTTGGTATAGGTTTTACGGCTATCCAGCGGCAAACCATATTTGTTTTGTTTGGTGAGGTAGTATTTAATCTCCTTATTATATACTGCTTTCGGAAAAAGTTTTAGTCCAAGAATTTTATCCCATACTAAATTATACTTCTGGCTCCAGGTTCCTTTATTATCGAATGTAAGCGCATAGTGATCGCCATCATTTGCAAGCTCCATCCATTTGGCTACCATTTCAGCAGCGCTTTTCCTGTAGAATTCAGCCGTATCTTTTTTACCCAATTGTTCTGCCAGCATTGCATAAGAGCCTAATGCAACAATGGCTTTTACAGAGAGATTGGCATTACGTGCCAAATGCCCTGCAAAATCATCAGTACACAATTGATTTGCCGGATCAAATCCTTCTTTCAGTAAATAATTTGCCCAGGTAGATAAAGTAGCCCAGTGTTTTTCTGCATATTTCGCATTCTTCTCTGCTTTAGCAATAGCCGCTGCAAGAATAACCATATTACCGGCTTCTTCCACAGGCATATCTTCCGGGTATGTTTGGCCGTTTGCCAGGGGGTAGGTCCCCAGGTCGTGCGCTGCAAAAGGCTTTGCCCATTTACCGCTTTCACTGTAATAAAAAATACCGTTCATCATCCCTTTCAACAAGTCCGGGTTATACGCAAGGTATAAAGGTGCGGAGGGATAGGTAAGATCAACCGTATTGATTGATCCGTTGCTGTAATTTTCTTTCGACAGAAACAGCAGGTCTCCCTGCGGGCTTTTCACTAATTTATGTGCGGCTATACTTTGCCGGTAGGCAAGCACACAAAGGCGTGCATAATCTTCACCGCCGGCTTTCAGCGCATCATTATATAATTTAGTATTCCATTCTTTGCATTTTATAATTACCGGGCCGTAATCTGTAAAAGCTTTCGACAACTCCTTTTCAATGGTTGTGTTTTTTCCATCTTTCCACCAGGGCAAAAGATTTTGCCCGAAGTATTGTATGGAATACAGATCATCATACCCGATCATCACGATCTTATTCACTATTTCATTGCCTACTCTTCCAAGAGAAATAACGGAGTTCAGCATGAGTTGTGTTCCTTCTATTGAACCTGTATTAGCACGATAGGTATCATTCAAAAAAGCATTGAACGCACTTTTAACCGGTGTAATATATTGTACAGCCCTGTCTTTTGCAGGTATTGCCACATACATATACCCCCAGTCAATACGAAGATCATCTCCTTTCTTTTGCAGTACGGGTTGTTCTTTTGTTCCTGCTTTCAGGATATTCAGTTGCCCGGCAGTATAACCATTGGCAACTACAGTTTGCGAATTATTATTTACCGCAAGCGCGGTAGAAGCGCCCAAATATAACGAGGTTGAATGCGCAGCCCCGTCATTTGATTTAACTTTTACTGACACATAAGAAACCGGTCTTGCCAGCAGATCAGGGTTTTTGATCAGCAATGGAGAAGTAAATGTCAGCTCAAGATCGGTAGCACCACAGGTAAAATTATATGTAGTTTGTGTAGCATCAATCGTTACTTTTTTTTGCTCAGCCTGCTGAAGCAATTTGCTGGTAATATTCTTAGCTTCTTTTACAATACCTGCATCAAGCCAGGCACCGCCGGCTGTATTGGCCACATGTATTGCCAGTACATTCTTACCTTTCAACAGTTTATTTTTTATCTCATTGTCAATCGGCAGGTAAATGAATTTGTTCGTCCATCCGGAATGTTCATATACTTTTTGTCCGTTCAGGTATATTTCCACATTGTCGTCATGATGAAGTTTTAAGAAAAGCTTATCTGCTGTCAGTTCGCTTATATTAAAGGTCCGGCGTGCCCATATATTGTGCGACTTCCATAAAGTTTTTACGCTTGATTCATCATCACCAAACGGTGCGGCGCCTTTCTGCCAGCTTTTATCATCATAGCTTATGTTAGTCCAGTCACCCTGCGGTTCTGTTTCGGTATACATCATATCATAAGCTTTTTCATCAGAAGCCGGAACAACAGCATCATATACTTTTTCAACATCTCCCAAAAACTTATAAAACTTTCCGTCAACTTTAAGAATACCTACCAGGGACTGATCCTTTCCTGTCCAATGTTTGGTAGGCGAGGCATTTATAGAATCAGTAAAAGACCATATACTCAGATAGGGATCATGTGTAATAAGCGGATAAGCGGGTGCCCGGAAATTTTGTGCAGACACATAAGACAGGAGAAGTGAAAAGGTGAAAAATAAAATATTTTTTTTCATATAATAGTGTGCCAATTAGTGTATATTTTTTTGAGACCGGCTGCAGATCACGCTTCAGCGTTCCTTGCCACGCTCGCTTGTACTACATATTTCTATGCAGCTTTTATCGAAGCGTGTAATGAGCTCATAAAACACTATCTGCTGCGAGGACTGCTTTTCCCGCCGCAGCATTCTTTCAACTCAAATTTCTATCCGGGTGGGATCGCCATGACGGCGATGGTGTCTAGCATCTTTAAACCTATACGGTTTGCCGGGCAGCATTGCAGCGCTGCAAACCTTACAGGTTTTAGAGTCCCTCCGCCGTAATCTTTTTAGCCGCCTCACCTCCCTTCCTCCTCAGCCTATCCCTCCTTCTCCCTTTCCCCGGGAAAGGGAGCGGTGCTGCATATCTTTAATGAACTATATATCTCCCATTTCAACTATGGTAATTCTATGCTGCAACCGCTCTACAGGTTTTTGCTTTTTAGCATCTTCGAAAAACAGGCCTCCGTGCTTGGATCACTTCCCTTTCGGAGCGGCGGGGAGGGGCTTCTTCTCTGATGGTATTGCTATCTCTGTTCCTGTTTTTCCAGGCTCACCAAACACCGGGAATCCATCACTGCTCCATGAAAATTTTTGTGCCCTGGGCGAACGGAATTTTCCGCAGCCCTGCCCGGGTTGATCATTGGCGTGGTATAATATCCAGTCTTCTGTACCATCAGGTGATTTAAAAAATGAATTATGCCCCGGGGCATATACACCATTTTCCTTTGATTGTTTAAAAACAGGCTCAGCATGTTTCTTCCACGCTGACGCATCAAGCAAATCGTTTTTCCCTTCAAACGTTAAAACACCCAGTGCGTAAAAATCCGTCCAGCAACCGCTGGCGGAAAATATAATGAACAGCTTATCCTTGTTCATCAAAGCCTGCGGACCTTCATTCACATTTACATGCGGCGGATTATTCGCGTCATTCAGATCTCCATGTGTTTCCCAATCGTAAGTTGGTTTGGAAATACAAACCCTGTTTCCCTCTATAGTCCATGGGTTTTTCAACTTCGCGATATAAATATTCTGCTGCTCATTTACATCACCCTCCCATCCGCTCCATATCATATACCATTGCCCTTTGTATTCAAACACGTCGCCGTCAATCGCCCATTTATCAGAAGGATCAGCAACCTTTCCTTTGAACTTCCATTCACCTTTCATGGGATCAGGAGATTTATTTTCCAGCACATACATGCGATGATTGTTGTTATTACCATCATCTGCCGCATAATAAGCATACCACCTGTTGTTAATGAAAATTATTTCCGGCGCCCATAACTCTTTTGAATACATAGTACCGGCAGGCGGAGTATATATGGTTTTGTATTCAGCATTTTTCAAATCAGCAAGATGCCTGGTTTTCCATAATCCTATCCTGTTACCGAGCGTGTTAGTATAGTAATAGTATCCATCTTTATAAAAAGAATAAGGATCTGCGCCAGAAGGAAGGAGTGGATTGGTGAAGGTTTGCTGTGCATGCAGATGCAAAGGGCAGAAGGATGCGAACATCAAAAGAAAAGAAAGCACGATGCACCATCTTAGCAGTAGAATATTTTTTTTCCTCTTCTCTATCGCCATAACAATCAGGTTAGAAAAAGTATTGTCATATATCTGTATTAAGCTTCATAGCCTTCAAATTTGTCCTCACCCAACCCCTCTCCATACAATGGAGAGGGGCAACGCTGCATATCTTTAATAAGCTTTATACCTTCCAATTCATCTATAGTAGTGATATGACCAACATTCAGCAACTTTACTAATTACCAACACCTCACAGAGCCGGCCTTTCTGCTTTGGCCTCCTCTCCTTTGGAGAGGATTCTTACTGATACAACTGCCTGTGTACCTGTTGCGCTTTCTCCACAGGTATCTTCAACACTTTTCTGTCGTACGTAAAGAAACCATTGGTCTCAATTTCCACATCCGTTGTTTGTGTATATACCGCGGCTGATAAGCCCATCTTTATCAGCTTAGGAAGCCTGTTTATAAATTCAGCATATTTGTTAAACAGCTCATCTTTATTTTTAAAGCTCTGGTATCCCCAGTTCTTGGTATCCTGCCAGGTATGTCCTTCCAGCGGCAATCCCAAGCCACCAAATTCGCCCAGTACCAAAGCCTGCGGTTTATCTCCAAATACTCTTGGATCAGGCATTTCGGGGTCAGGATAATGGTGGATATCGAGTATATGACCAGAGCCAAAAAAATTGCCCCCACTTGATTCATTTACCAAACGTGACGGATCCATCTGCATAGTCCAGTCTACAATTTCTTTGGTTTTAAACTGTCCCCAGGCTTCATTAAACGGAACCCAGGCTACGATAGAAGGAAAATTATGGCATGCATCCATAATCGCTTTCCATTCTTTACGATAAATTTCTTCCGATACCGGCGTACGGTCTTTATCTAATTGCCGTCCTGTTATTTGTCCGGCACGCATATCCCATGCGTTACCACCCATATCACCACTCGGCATATCCTGCCATACCAGTATACCCTCTTTATCACAATGGTAATACCAACGGGCGGGCTCTACCTTTACATGCTTGCGGATCATGTTAAAGCCAAGTTCTTTGGTTTTAACGATATCAAACTTTAAAGCTTCATCTGTAGGAGCGGTATATAATCCGTCAGGCCACCAGCCCTGGTCAAGCGGACCGTACTGAAACACAAACTGGTTATTCAGCATCATTCTTGAAATACCTTCTGCATCTTTTGCCAAAGATGATTTACGCATGGCAAAATAGCTGCCCACCTCATCCACCACCTTACCTTTACGTATAACCGCTATTTTAAGATTATACAAGAAAGGAGATGCCGGTGACCATAATTTTGGGTTGGGAATATTCAGATCAATCAATGTATTTGCTGTACCGGAAACTTCCGCCACCAGTTGACTGCCATCCCAGGCACTAGCCTTCAATTCATCGCCTGCCGCCAGGTTCAATACATTTACTCCTAATGTAAGTTTTTTGCTGTCAATATCAGGTGTTTGCCTGGTGGCAGCAATATAGGTTTGTGGAACACTTTCAATCCAAACCGTTTGCCAGATACCTGTAACCGGTGTATACCAGATACCTTCCGGCTTTTTAACCTGCTTACCGCGTGGCTGTGGTCCTTCATCAGAAGGATCCCAAACCCTTACAGCTATTTCCTGGCTTGTTCCTTTTTTAAGAAGATCAGTAATATCAAATGAAAAAGGATCATAGCCTCCCTGGTGATTGCCGGCTTTTTTTCCGTTTACAAACACATCAGCTGCCCAGTCAACCGCACCAAAGTGTAATAACACCCGGCCTTTTCTATATGTCAACGGCACATCAATTTTTCTTTTATACCATAGCACATTATCTTTTCCCACAGTTTTGCCTACACCGGATAGGGATGACTCAACGGCAAAAGGCACTAAAATATTTCCCTGGAACGCCGAGGGGAATTCCTCCACATCCTGTCGCGGTTGTATATTATATTCCCATAGTCCGTTAAGATTAATCCAATTGTTACTACGGGTAAGTTGCGGACGGGGATATTCTGCCAGCACATTCGCCGGGTCAACTTTTGCAGCCCACTCTGTTGAAATTTTTCCTGCAACCGGCTGCCATTGAGATTGGGTAAAACCTGTTACACTCACAAAAAACATTAAAAACAAAAAGGAATACTTCATCAGTAAAATTTATATGTTTCAGAATAAAAATGTTACCCGTTCAAGATAAGAAGAAAACAGATGTAAGTGATTGATGACGGCGTTTACTTCTTTTATTTCTTCATTAAAAATCCAGGCGCTGTATCCGGGAAAAAATCATATCTTCTATCCCCTCTATCTTTAAGCCTATACGTGCAAAAACATAACTTTGAGTAGCCTGGTTAGCCGGCATCTCAATATTTACTTCCAGGTTTACGGAAGAAAGGTCGCTGATATCTCCGCCATTTATACTTGCTGAACCAATATTGTTTGCACCTGAAACAAACTGTGTTTTATTGATGTACAGTGTAACTCTTTCAATATTTTTTGCGTCTGCATCAGTAATGATCTTTTCTATACTGAATGATGCCTGCGTTTTACCACCCGAAACATTAAACTGTGCTCCTCTTATCATATAATAGGGCGTAACATCAATATTAAGGCTGGTATTGCCCTTTACTGTAACAGCAATGCTATCCGGGGTTCCGGCAGATAATTCTTTCCAGCGGAAAGGTCCCTGCCCACCAGGGATTGTAAATTTATAATCTCCGTCAAACAGCAAAGAAGAATATGTACCATCCTGCTTAAAAGAGCTGCCAATAGGACCTACTTTTCCAAAACCATACTGGAAGAGCTGATACGGTACCCGGTCATATTCAACAAATACCGTATCCTTTACGTACAATAATGCACCGCTCAGCATGGAGGATGGCGCCTCATAATTATCTTTCTTGCATGATAAAAACAACATACCTGCCAATGCAGCTATCGTTATATGTTTGAATAAATTTTTCATGTGTAATTTTTTTATTGATTAGGTTGTCTTACAATTTTCGGATTGTTCGCTCTTACGTCATCACCAATAAATGTGTAATAATTACCCAGCTGAAAATTATTGGCGCCGGTAACAGAAGGCAGTAATACAATTTTATACAACCATTTTTCATGATTAGGATTGCCGGGATTATAATATTTATACGGCCATAAAGAATATGGCTGTGTGCTTCTTTTTTCAGCATCGCCGATATTAGCCAGCAAATCAGCTTCCGTCATTTTATTCCCATCCCATCTTTTGGTAGCCAGCCTCCAGCGTTTCATATCAAAGAATATATGTCCTTCAAACGCAAGCTCTACACGACGTTCATGCACAATTCTGTCGAATGTAATATCGCCGGCGGCAAGCGGAATTGTTAAGCCGGCTCTTGCCCTTACCTGGTTCATATAATCTGCTGCAACACCCGCCTGTCCCAATTCGAATGCAGCCTCTGCAGCATTCAGTAATACTTCGGCATAGCGATACCGTTGAAAAGGCACTTCACTGTTTGTGCCTCTTGAACCGGCTCCGGGCGTAGGATCAAGATATTTGCGGATATAAAATCCTGATTGCGCGGTAAATTCTTTTCCGGGCACTGGTCCGTCAAACCCTACTACCTGCACCGGTGTAGTTCCACCTGGCAATGTTTTCTGAGCACCTCTGTCATCGCCGGTTACAATAGTTCCATCGGCAAGCTGGTAACCGGCCCATATATCTACAGCCCTGCCTTTAAAGGTTGAACCAGGTGTAATAACAGTTCCGGCCAAACGGGCATCTCTTCCCGAAAAAATTTCGGTAAGGTTATTATAGAATATTGGATTGCCGGAACCATCTTTTACCGGTAACGGTGCAAAAGTATTGTCTAGTTTTTCAAAAGCCTCTACCAGGTTGAGAGAGGGATTGATGCGTCCGCCTTCTTCTTCTTCAGCGCCATAGCGAGGCTGATTCCAACCTGTGAAATAATGTACTTTACCGCTTTTAAGTTTAAAGTCTTCAATGAAAATTGATTCAGGATTACTTGCCTTATCCAAAAATACACTTGCGAAGTTTTCTGCCAGGTCTGGTTTAAGTTTATACAGCGCATACCCCCCGGCTTCGCCATCAATAATTGCTTTAGCGGCAGTTAATGCTTTAGTATAGTAATCATTTGCCATTGAAGCAGGAATACCCACTTCACCACCGGGCAGTGATACCTGCGGCGTTGAAGCGCCGTATTTTGCTATTGAACCTGCATATAATGCAGCTCTTGCTTCCATTGCCAGTGCAGCGCCTTTTGATGCACGGCTTTTTTCTGTAGCATTTGCCGGCAGATCATCTTTTATTGCTTCTGCTTCTGATATAATAAAGTCATACATTTCAGATTCCTTTGCGCGGGCATGTTGCAGGTAAGTGGGGTCACCTTTTAAATCATATATCAAAGGTTCTGTTATCAACGGTACACCACCTACTCTTTTTGTCATTTCAAAATAATAGTTCGCACGCAAAAATCTTGCTTCAGCCAAAAATCTTTTTTTATCCCCTTCCGTTAATGCAGGGGCTGCCGCACATCTTTGCAGGAACAGGTTAAGCTCTCTCATATAAGCATAAGCATCAAACCAGTTGAAGCCCCATTCGCCATAACCCCATCCATTACGTTGTACAATATTCACTCTTCCATTTTCAGAAGGGAAACTCTCACTGAAATCTGCCATAGTAGCCCAATCCTTAACAGTACTGAAATCCATCTGCCTGTTATATAAATTGGCAAGAATAGACAGCACCTGTGCCGGGTCAGAAAATGCCTGCTCATTATCCAGTATAGATAGTGGCTGCACATTTATAAAATCCTTATCTTTTTTACAACTGCTTATTGCCGTAGTTGCTGCAAGGGATAAATATATGATTAACTTTTTCATACGCTTTTGAGTTCGTTAGTTTTAAAAGGAAAGGTTAACGCCAAAATTGAAGACTGTACTTTGCGGGAACTGCAAGCCATTCTCGTCATTTACTTCAGGATCCAATTCAAACTCTTTCAGGTTGTCAATCGAAAACAGGTTGTACACATTTGCATAAATGCGTGCACGCTGCATTTTTACTTTGCTTATCCAATGAGAAGGAAGCGAATAACCCAATTCAATAGTTCTGGCACGCAGGTATTTCAGGTTGTGTGCCCAATAGCTTGACATCCTGTTATTATTACTGTGCCCGGATTCATTAAACCTGTTGGCCGGATACTTGCCCGGTATCCACTCGCTATTCAAATCATACATATCAGTCCTGTGCCAACGATCCGTAAAAATGGTATTAAGGTTTCCATCGTTCTGAAAAGCCCATCGGGTTTCCCAATCCTGATACCAGGAGTATCCTGCTCCACCGGAGAAATCAGCAGTAAAATCAAAACCTTTATAAGCCAGACCAATGCTCAATCCATAATTTATATTAGGCAGACTTCCTCCTGCATAACCAATAGGTCTTTGATCGTAATCATTGATCATTCCATCATTATTAAAATCTTTGTAGATCAGATCACCGGGAAGTAATGTGCGGTTACCCTGTCCGTCAATATTAACAGGGTATTTGTTGATCTCTTCAAAAGACTGGAACTGGCCAACCACTTCATACCCCCATGCAATTTTTGTATAGCGGTTTACGCTTGAGTTGCGGTACTGATCCCATGAGTTAAAGAAAAGAGGATTATACCGTTGAAGGAATTTAGATCTTGAGTAAGAAACATTACCGCCTATTCTTATTGCAACATCCCTCACCTGTCCGTTATAGGCGAGTGAAAATTCCTGTCCATACTGCGCATCACTTTCCAGGTTTTCCATCGGTAATGTATAGCCGATTTCAGAAGGAACCAGCACATCATTTTTTGCAGTGATCAGGCCTGAACGCTTGCGGTAGAAATAGTCAAAAGTACCTGTCAGCTTATTGTTAAACAGAGCAAAGTCAACACCAACATCTGTCATCCGGCTTTTTAACCAGGTTATATTGGTAGTAGGTACACCCCTGTCTCTTGAGCCTACAACAGCAATACCATCCAGTATAGCTATCCCCTGGTTATAATCATACCCTTCAATATACCTGAATGCACCAAGCCCCAGTCTCGTACCATCGTCACCCAATATACCATAAGATGCACGGAGTTTGATATCGCTTATCACCCTGGAATTGCCCAGCAGGTTTCTCACAAAAGATTCCTCTGTAATACGCCACCCGGCAGATACTGAAGGAAAATAACCTACCCTGTTATCCGGAGGAAAGATATAAGACGCATCCCTTCTGCCTGCAACTTCCAGGAAGTATTTGTTATCATAGCCGTAATTAAATCTTCCAACATATCCAATTCTCGCTTCCTTGCTATCTTCATCTGTATATGTATCAGCAGTATTAAAATAAATCAATGGCAACGCGTTACTGCTGGGTACAGAGTGTATCCAGTTGCGTATCCTTGAGTTAGAGATCCTTTCATTCACGAACGTCACGGCTATATCATGTAAACCAAATGACCTTTTATAATTTACCTGTAACTGCGTGGTAATATTATTTTGTTTTACCTGGTTTCTTTCGCGCCACGGGTTAGTGCTACCGCCGGTATGTTTGTAAACATCATCTACTGCATCATAGGTATAGGTTTTATAAGTAAATTCCTGGTTGTTCATTAAATTATCGGCAAGATAATAGGAATACATACCGTTTATTGATAACCCTTTTACCCAGGGAATGTCATATTCCGCGGTAAAGTTGGCCTGTAATACACGCCAGTCATCTTTTAATTTACCTGCATTTTTATAATTAAGATAAGCCCAGTTTGTTTCATTATGTTTGATGTCATTCAGGTATTCAGGATTATCATTAGCATACGGCCGCTCCAATGGTGTGTTACGCAGGATGGCAAAACGCGCCAGCCAGTAATCATCACCACCAGGCACACCCGGGTTTTCACGGGTTTCTATTCTTCCATTGATCATCATACCTACTTTTAAGCCATTCGCTACTTTAGCATTTACATTACTCTGGATATTGGTTCTTTTAAACAGGTATTCCCTTCCGAGCGGAGAGTTTTGATACAGGTTTGTTGCAGACAAATAATAGTTCAGTTTATCAGTACCACCTGTAGCATTCAGGTTAAATGAATTGATGGGCGCATTAGGTTTGATGATAAAATCTTTCCAGTTAAAACTCTGGTACCCGGGTTCTGTACCCTGTTTGTATTTCTCAATCTCTTCTGGTGTAATGGTAGTAGAGCCATAACGGTTAATTTCCGCTTCGGCCCTGTAGCGCATAAAATCATAAGAGTTGGTTAACACATCAGGAAAGCGCATCCAGTTCTGAAACCCTACATACGAATCAAAATTGATGCGGTTGCCACTATTCAACCGCCCACGTTTGGTGGTAACTACAACAACACCATTTGCTGCACGTATACCATAAATAGCGGCAGAAGCATCTTTCAGCACAGAAATACTTTCAATATCATTTGGCGCCAGGTTATTAAACTGCCCGGCATCCTGCTGTATACCATCAATTACAAATAAGGCATCGCCCATACCACGTATCTGCACATTGGCAGAAGCGCCGGGTCTGCCATCAGGCATCCTGAAACTTACACCGGGTAATTTACCTGCAAGCACTGTACTCACAGTAGAGCCGCCATGTACCCTGCTGATATCATCAGCAGTTACCGTAGCTACGGAGCCTGTAAGCGATTGCTTTTTCCTGCTTCCATAGCCCACTACCACCACTTCCTCCATACTGGTATTGGAAGCCTGGAGTGTAATGTTCAATGCAGCCTGATCTCCTACTTTTCTTTCCTGCGACACAAATCCTACAGAGGTAAATACCAGCACCGAATTCTGAGAGGCCACCGCAATACTGAATAAACCTTCTCCGTCTGTAATAACAGAACGCTTCTTTCCTTTTTCGGTAACAGTAACATTGGCAATACCATTGCCTGTGCTATCTGTTACCTTACCGGTAACATTAACCGGGTTGCTTTGAGAAAAAGAGATTTGAGAAAAACAAAAAAGGATTGCAAAAAGCATTGTTATCCTTTTAATTGCCGATGCAACGTTATGTGAGGAGACATAAATCTGAGCGCATCGCCTGGCAAGGAAATTTTCACTCATATGGCAGTTATTATTTTAAAAAATAAAATGGAATCGTTTCCATTATTTTGTCGATGTGAAGAAAAAAACATTTTACCTGTTATACTGTTTCATCTGTCTCATAATTTCTTCAATTTGTATCACCGGCAATATTTTATTTACAGGAATAAACATTTTCTCTTATACCATTTACCTGTATAATTCTATTTTTGTTGAAACGACTGTTTACTATTTGTGAAAAAAGCAATTATTTTATTGGTAACGATTTCATTGCTGTTGCTTCAACATGTTTATGCCCAGGGTTATTACTTCAGGCATTACCAGGTAGAAGACGGACTTTCGCACAACACTGTTTTTTGTGCTTTACAGGATCATAAAGGGTTTATGTGGTTTGGTACCAAAGACGGGCTGAATCGCTATGACGGCAATAATTTTAAAATTTTCAGGCATGCTGAAAATGACAGCGTGAGCATCGGCAACAATTTTGTACACCAGTTATTTGAGGATAGTAAGCAACAATTATGGATAGGAACTGAAAGCGGTATCTATGCTTATTTATCTGCAACGGAAAAATTTAAACAACTGCAAACGGATGATAGCGCTTCCGCGATCGTAAGCGGCATTGCGCAGGACAGCAAGAGCGTTATATGGTTTATTATGGGAGGGAGATTATACCGGTATACTTCCGGCACTCCAAAAGCAACACGTGTTGATATTACCGGCAATGCCAGTATATCATCCTTATACATTGATAAAGATGATATAATATGGCTCGCCACGTATGAAACGCTGATCCGTTATAATATTGCAGGAGGAACCTCCTCTGCATATAATGTGTTCAATCATTCTCCTGCCGCATCTTCAGGCTGGATATTTAAAATTGTGCCTGCAGGTAAAGACAGCTTATTGTTAGGCACTATTCACCAGGGCTTAAAATTATTCATCATCAGCACGGGTGAATATAAAGATGTACTGACCTGGAATAAAGACCGTTCTCCTATTTATATACGTGATTGCATTGCAATCAGTGAAGAGGAATTCTGGCTTGCAAGTGAGTCCGGCATTCACATATATAATACACGTACCGGCAGCCACACCAATCTCAATAAGCAATTCAACAACCCATATGCATTGTCTGATAATGCTACCTATTGCCTGTTTAAAGACAGGGAAGGCAGTATTTGGGCAGGCACTTATTTTGGTGGCGTAAATTATTTTTCAAAACAGTACAATTATTTTCAAAAATATTTTCCGGATGGCAGCAGTAATAGTATAAGCGGGAATGCTGTGCGGGAGATTAAAGAAGATAAACAAGGCAATCTATGGATAGGTATTGAAGACGGTGGTTTGAATAAGCTTGATACACGCACCAATAAGATCACAAGGTTTTACCCTGATGGCACTCCGTCTACCTTATCACACTATAATATTCACGGCTTGGCCATTAATGATAATGAAATATGGGTAGGTACATTTGAACAGGGGCTTGATGTGATGGATATACATAGCGGGAAGATACTCAAACATTATAAGCGCGGACCTGATACTTTTCAAAGCGATTTTATTGTGAGCCTTTGTAAAATAAGCTCAGGAGAAATATTGATCGGCACTACGCTCGATCTTACAAGCTACGACCCCCGGAAAAAAACTTTTACTCATGTGCAGGAGTTGCCGGGCAACAATTTTGTTTACAATATTATTGAAGGCAAAGACAGCACGATATGGGTTGCCACGTTGAATAAAGGACTATATTATTACAACCGGTATAAAAATACATATGGCAATTTCCGGCACCAATCCAGTGACAGCAGCAGCATAAGCGGGGATATGCTGAATACTTTGTTTGAAGATAGTAAAGGTGTGTTGTGGGTTGGCACAGAAGGCAATGGATTATGCAGGTTTAACAAAGCAACCCAAACTTTTACAAGGTATAATATCACCAATGGGTTACCCAGTAACTATATTTTTAAAATACAGGAAGATGATGAAGGCAATATATGGGTGAGCACAAGCCGGGGAGTGGTGCGCATGAATGCTTCTGCGGGAAGCATCCGGGTATATACAGCATCCAGCGGATTATTAAATGACCAGTTTAATTATAATTCAGGTTGTAAAACCAGGGATGGCAGGCTATACTTTGGAAGCGTTAAAGGTATGATCAGCTTTAATCCCGCAACCTTTGTTACCAACACGCAAATACCTTCTGTATATATAACAGGACTGCAGGTAAACGGCCGCGAAATAGAAGCGGGCGATCAATCCGGGTTACTTTCCGAATCTATACTGCAAACAGAACAGATCACACTGAATTACCTGCAATCCTCCTTCAGTATTGATTTTGCCGCATTAAGTTTTATTTCTCCTGAAATGACACAATATGCATACATCATGCACGGGCTTGATAAAGAATGGACAGCATTAAAAACCAACAGAAAAGCGTATTTCACCAATCTTGCTGCAGGTACATATGTATTTAATGTAAAAGCCAATACAGGAAACGGAGCATGGAGCACAATACCGGCACAGCTTACCATCAAGGTATTACCTCCACCATGGGAATCTGCCTGGGCATATGCTTTGTATACGCTAACGGCAATGGGCATCGCTTTTTATTTTATAAGAAGATATCACTTTCGCCAGCAGGAAAAACATCAGCGCAGAATAGAATTAATGCAGCATGAAAAAGAAAAAGAATTGTATAAAGCCAAAATAGATTTTTTTACCAATGTGGCTCATGAAATTAAAACACCATTAACGCTGATTAAAGGACCGCTCGAAAAAATAGTTCAACAAACAGAAAATATACCTGATGTGCAAAAGAACATTCACATCATGGAGAGAAACACCGGCAGGCTCGTAGACCTCACCAATCAACTGCTTGATTTCAGGCAAACAGAAGAAAATGCATTCACCCTCAGCTTCACCCGTTGTAACATAAACGCTATACTTATTGAAACCAATAATGATTTCCGCCTGCTGGCAGAAAAAAGAAATATTACCTGCATGCTTGATTTGCCCACCCCGGATATTATAGCATGGGTAGATGAAGATGCCTTTAATAAAATAATCACTAACCTTTTAAGCAATGCCATAAAATATGCAGCGCGGGCTGTTACAATACGCCTGTACGCACAGGAAAATAATTTTATTATGGAGATGACCAACGATGGTAACCTGGTTCCGGATGATAAGAGCGAAAAAATTTTTGAACCGTTTTACAGGCTGAAAGAAACCGAACGGTCAAAAGGAACTGGTATAGGGCTGGCGCTCTCCCGCTCACTAACACAATTGCACAAGGGAAGGCTTTACCTGAAACCAAGGATGAATGAAAAAGTAAATACCTTCGTTTTAATGCTGCCGTTGCACCACACAAAACCTATACTATAAAAAAATAGTACTGCTATGCTGCCCTCTATATTGTTGATTGATGACGATGAAGAAATCCTGGATTTTCTGAAAGACGAGCTGCAGGAAAAATATTCCATTCATACTGCACTTAACGGAATAAGCGCCATGGAAATGCTAAAACATGAAACCGTTCAGTTGATTGTAAGTGATGTGATGATGCCACAGATGGACGGCTTTGAACTATGCAGGTTAATAAAAACCAATATTGATCATTGCCATATACCTGTAATATTACTAACGGCAAGAAATACACTTCAATCAAAAATTGAGGGATTGGAAATTGGCGCTGACGCATATATCGAAAAGCCTTTTTCACCTGCTC
Source organism: Terrimonas sp. (assembly GCF_003075435.1). Classification (GTDB taxonomy): domain Bacteria; phylum Bacteroidota; class Bacteroidia; order Chitinophagales; family Chitinophagaceae; genus Agriterribacter. Next base: position 44,295 of record NZ_QCZJ01000033.1, read on the forward strand.
ATCTCCAGGCACAGATTGCCAGCCTGCTCAATAACCGCAGCAGGGTAAAAGAATATTTCGCTAATTCTCCACTTGCGCATATCAACAGTATAGCGCACTCAAAATCAGATGAAGCATTTCTTGAACAACTGCACAGCATTATTTTACAATACCTGGAAGACACTATGCTTGATGTAGAAAAGCTCGCAGCAGCCATGAATATGAGCCGCCCCACACTGTATAGAAAGATCAAAGGCATATCAAACCTTACGCCTCATGAATTGATCAATATAACCCGGCTTAAAAAGGCAGCGGAGCTACTGGCGGAAGGCAGGTACAGAATTGCGGAAATAGCTGACATGGCAGGTTTTCAGTCGCAAAATAATTTTGGGAGAAATTTTTTGAAACAATTTGGCATGACGCCTACGCAGTATATACATATGAAACAGGCAGAATAAAGGTGAGGGGTATCAGCAGTCAGCCTTCAGCTATCAGCAGTTGGTGTTTCAGCATAGCCGTCAACTTAAAAAATATGAGCAACAAAAGACCCCGAATGGGGTTCAATTTGAATAGCCATCGGTGCAACCGGTGGTCGAATGAAACGGTTTTTACATTGAACCCCTGCGGGGTTCAACAAAAACTCCGCCATTTTACCGTGAGTTCCACTCACGGCTATTCAAATTCAAGCCCTTTGGGCTTGAATTGACGGTTATGGTGTTTCAGCCACCCGTTTTCTTTATACACTTCACCCTACGCCATACACCTTCCTCCTTATCCCTTCCTCACTTCAATTCCAGCACCTTATAAATCGCGTCCTGTATATCAGACCGTATGTTCAGCTTCGACAATCTTCCATTGCTTCCTCCTTCCGGATTTACGCGGTTGCTGAGAAAAATGTAGATCAGGTCGTACTTAGGATCTACCCACACACAGGTGCCGGTAAAACCGGTATGCCCGAAAGTTTGGGGAGATGCATATTTGCTGGGGTAGGGTTCTTTTCTTGTTGCATTATCTTTTTCAGGCTTATCAAAACCTAAACCGCGTCGGCTGATCTTACTACTATATGCTGTAAATAATTTAATTGTTTCGGGAGAGAAAAAATAATAACCATTATATGTTCCACCATTCAGCACCATCTGCATTAATACGGCAAGATCATAAGCATCGCTATATAAACCCGCATGTCCTGCAACGCCGCCAAACATTGCGGCGCCGGGGTCGTGCACATACCCGCGCAACAATTGCCTCCTGAAAGCCTGTTCATTCTCTGTTGGCGAAATACGGTCTGCGGCAAAATGTTTCAATGGCAGAAAACCGGTAGTGGTCAGCCCGAGCTTCCGGTAAAATTCTTTATATACATATTCCTCTAAAGGCATACCGCTGATGGCCTCTACTATTTTACCGAGAAAAATAAAATCGTTATCACTATATATATATTTTTTCCCCGGAGGAATCACTTCACTTTGCAGGATTCTTTTATAAATGGTATCACCCCAATCCTTGCGCATAAACATACTATCGGCAACAGGTACACTGTATTGCAGTGATTGTGTTTTGCTATAAAAACCATTAAAAGGAATGCCGGTTGCTGTATCTATTGTTTCCCTGTAAAAAGGAATAAACGCTTTTAGCCCTGCCTGGTGCAACAATATATCGTCAATTTTCAGGTTAGCTTTATTCGTTCCCCGTACAGAAGGAATATAATATCCAAGTGTTTTGTTCAGGTCAAGCCTGCCCTGATCGTATAAACGCATAACCGACATAGTGGTTGCGCAAATTTTGGTAACAGATGCCAGGTCGTACAGTGTTTCAAGCTTTACTTTCTCTGTACTATCATAACTGTAATAACCATACGCCTTATGATAAACTATACGTCCGCTCTTTACCACCATCACTTCCATACCTGGTGCTGCACGCTGGGTAATAGCTACTGTTGCTATTGAATCAATAGCTGCAAATTTCAACTGGTTATTATCTGCATTTACTGTTTGTGCAAAGGGCAAGGGCTTTGTTTCAATACCAGAGCCATAAGGAAAATTTTCACAAACCGTAACCGGCAATTTTCCCTTTGCAACTATTACACCCCTCAAAACATCAGCGGCGGCAGTTTGTGTAATAGCATCATCCTGGTAACAGGCTACCAGGTTTTTTGCATCACACATATTTTTTACCGCGTAAGGATTACCGAATACAAATGTTATGGCTTTATTACCGGACTGCACCTGCTTAAGTAATTGTACAGATGATGCGCTGATGCCAAAATTATTTGCCGGGAAACGATTAAAATTATGCAGCCCGATCACTACCACATCATATCTTGTCTGAAGCAGGGAGGCAAGTGTGGCAATGCGTGTTCCGTCTTCCTTATAGTTAAAATAAAACGCGTCTGCATTATAATCCGCTCTTATTCTCCGGGCAAAGGCATTATCTGTACCAATACCAATTCCCAGGTAAGCCACCTTATAATCCTTATCTGTTTTTTTAATTTTTTGAGGAACAACCAGCGGAATGATATTATCATCATTCTTTAATGTTGTTATGGCATTCTCTGCGATGCTTTTACTGATCTGCGGCGTTTGAGCATTTAAATCATCTGCAAGCCTTGTTATATTTACGGGTTGTATATTGCTTAGTCCATATTGATATTTTGCACGCAATACCTTCTTTACCCTCTCATCTATCTGTGCCCAGGTCAGGTCTTTTTTACGGATGGCTTTTTTTATTTCTTCAATACTTCCGGGTATATCGCCGGGCAAACAAAGCATATCATTACCGGCAATCAATGATTCTGCCGAAGCTTTTCCATCAGGGAAGAACTTTTTTACGCCCTGCATTTCCAGCGCGTCGGTAAATGAAAGTCCGTTATAACCCATTTGTTCCCGCATCAATTTGGTTACATTATTATAAGAGATGGAAGTTGCCCTGTTGGCGGTATTATCTATTGCCGGAATAAACAAATGAGCGATCATTACACTGCCTACACCTGCCTTAAACATTTCGCGGAAAGGGTATAGTTCCAGCGAATCAAGTTGTTCTGTTGTTTTATTAATTACCGGTAAATCATAATGCGAATCTACAGCCACATCCCCATGCCCGGGAAAATGCTTTGCGCAAGCCATAACGCCAACATCCTGCATACCCTTCATATACGCAACACCATATTCCGCTACTTTATATTTGTTCTCACCAAAGGAACGGTCGTTGATGACCGGGTTAGCAGGATTATTATTGATATCAACCACCGGCGCATAATTCACCTGTATGCCCATACGTTTACATTGCTGCCCTACCCATTTGCCATACTGGTAAATCAATTGCGCATCCTGCACAGCGCCCATCATCATCTGTCTTGGCAGGGCTTGCACACTATCCATGCGCATGCCTAAACCATTTTCGCCATCAATACAAACCAGCAAGGGTGTTTTTGCCAGAGCCTGAAATTCATTCAAATAATTTGCCTGCAGCACCGGCCCTCCCTGGAATAAACAGATGCCACCGATATTGTAGGTATTGATTGCCTGCTTTACTTCGTCGCCATAAAAAGTTACTTTACCATTACTGATTGAAGAGACACGCACCACCATCAGCTGTGCAATTTTTTCGTTTTCACTGAGTGTTGCAAAAACACTATCCACCCATGCCTGTTCGGGCAAACTACTACTGCGCTGTGCAAATATGGAGAGAGACTGTAACGCGAATAATGTAAGAAAAATATACTTCATAATGAAGCGAATTTAAAGAAATACGGGAATATGGAAATGTGGGAATGAATTTGAAAATCTGTTGATTTGAAAATTTGAAAATTCCTCACTCCCGGACCCTCTTTACGAGTGTAGAGGGGTGCTCCAACTCAAAGCAGGTTGATGAAATGCAGTACACGGATGGTTATGAATACCAAAGTGTAAGCAAATACCAGAAAACGTTTTATCTGGATATATTAAAATGCGGATGTGGTAGTTATAGCGTTTGATATTATTCTATAGCTGCTGCTCCCTTTCCCAGTGAAAGGGAGCAGCAGCTCACCTACCGGCAGCCAGGAGCAGGCAGTAATAGGCTTTTATCCTCAATTTCACATATTTTTGCCGCTTAAACTTTCAGCATTTGTCAGATAAGATTCAATTACTGCCGGATAATATTGCCAACCAGATAGCTGCGGGTGAAGTGATTCAGCGGCCGGCAAGCGCGGTAAAGGAATTGCTTGAAAACGCGGTGGATGCAGGTGCAACAGAGATCAAACTGATTGTGGCTGATGCAGGCAAATCATTGATACAGGTGATAGATAATGGCAGCGGCATGAGCGAAACCGATGCGAGAATGAGTTTTGAACGCCATGCCACTTCCAAAATAAATAATATAGACGACCTGTTCCGCATACGTACCATGGGCTTTCGCGGCGAAGCGCTTGCTTCCATAGCCGCTGTGGCGCAGGTGGAACTCAAAACACGGAAAACGGAAGACGAAACCGGCACATTAATAGAAATAGAGAACAGCGTTGTAAAAAACCAGGAGATGATCGCTTTTCCGAAAGGAACAAGCATTGCCATGAAAAATGTTTTTTTCAACGTGCCGGCAAGAAGGAATTTTTTGAAAAGCAATCCCGTGGAAATGCGCCATATCGTGGATGAGTTCATCCGTGTGGCAATGGCCTTTCCTGAAATATTTTTCTCGCTCACTGCCAACGGGCAGGAAATTTTTCATCTGGAAAAAGGCACACTCAAGCAGCGCATTGTTCATTTGCTTGGTGCAAGCTATAATGCCAAACTGGTAACCGTGCAGGAAAAAACGGATTACCTTACCATATATGGTTTTGCAGGAAAGCCTGATACCGCCAAGAAAACGAGAGGCGACCAGTATTTCTTTGTAAACAATCGTTTTATCCGCAGCGCATATCTGAATCACGCGGTAATGAGCGCCTACCAGGCAATGATACCGGCAGACAGTTTCCCGATGTATGTGCTGTTTATTGATCTTGACCCTGCGCAGATTGATATTAATGTGCACCCTACCAAGCAGGAAATAAAATTTGAAGATGAAAAGATCATATATGCTTTTGTGCAGGCAGCCGTAAAACACGCGCTGGCGCAATTCAGCATTATGCCCACACTAAATTTTGATCTTGATCCCGGCATACAAAAGCTGGATGCCGTGGAAAAGCCTTTTACCGAAGAAAAGAAAACAAATGCCGAAGCATCCTCGCTCTACAATACGTTCACGCAAAAAAACCAGGCGCATTTTATTGACAGCAAAAGTGAGCTGAAGCACTGGAAAGATTTTTATCCTGAACCCAAACAACAAAGCGGCTTTAAAAGCCTGCTTGCCGCTCATACTGAACCGGTGTCTGACAAATTAGAATACGAACAAACGGTTACGGCTAACCGAAGCCTGCAGGGAAGCGGCGATCAAAAATTGCAATTACTGGAAGATGTGCCCATGCTGCAATTGCACAATACCTATATAGTGGCTTCCACCAACACCGGTTATATACTCATACACCAGCAATCAGCGCATGAAAGAATTTTGTATGAGCGATATATTATTGCAGCAAAGGGTAAACCTATTCCAATACAACGAAGTTTGTTTCCATTAACCGTGCCGCTTGCTGCAGCAGATGCAGCATTATTGCAGGAGCTTTTACCGGATCTTGCCGTATTAGGTTATGAAATAGCGCTTTTTGGGAAAGACACATTTGTAATACACGGCACTCCTGCCGATGTGGAAACCGGTAATGAAAAAACCGCCATCGAGCAAATGCTGGAACAGTTCAAGCATTTTAACAGCGAGGTAAAATTTTCAAGAAGAGAAAAACTGATCCGCAGTCTTTCATGGCAGCACGCTGTAAAACCCGGCCGCTCACTCTCCCAACAGGAAATGAAAACATTAGGCGAAGAGCTGTTTGCCACCGCGCAACCGAATATCACGCCATCCGGTAACCCCACCTATATTGCGTTTAAGAAGGATTATCTGGAGAGGATGTTTGGGAAATAGGATTGTGCCTTCAATGTTTGCGGTTTTTTTGATTGAAAGTTTGTAACTTAACTCTTCAACCCGTTGCTTGCATTACCTGCAATATCATCTACATGAACCCTTGTCCGTAATTTCAAGTAAGAGAGTTTCGGGGAATAAAAAAGGCGGCACTTTGATAGTGCCACCAATAAAAGCAATTCACAACACTTAAACAACATATTTAGATTGTAACACGTGTATAAGAGGAGCAGTCAATATATAATCCTTGGGGGAAATTATAGGCAAGGCTTGGAGACTTGCCCTAAAAATTTGCAACTTTTTATCTACTGCCTTCACAATAATATGAAAAAATTAATACAAAACGAATTTTGTTGTTTAAGTATGTCCTCATTTCTTTATTATTTTGCAAATAAAAAAGCTCCACCGAGGCAGAGCTAAGAATTTCTTCGGCTTATAGCCTTATTGTGAATTGTCTTTCGACTGCAAATCTAAAATAAGTATAGATATGAGCAAAATTTTAGGATTGGATTTAGGTACAAATAGTGTTGGATGGTCTATCAGAAATACACAATTACCTGATAATCAGATAGAAAAAGCTGGTGTAATAACCTACACCAAAGGTGTTGGCAACAGCAAAACCGGAGAATACTCCTATGCTGCGGAACGCACCAAAAAGCGTTCAACCCGTCGCTTGTACCAATCAAGAAAATACAGGCTATGGGCAACGCTTGATGTTTTAATTAAGGAAGGCTATTGCCCGTTGTCATTAGACGGTTTAAATAAATGGAGACATTACTCAAAAGAAGAAGCAAGAAAAAATAAAAATGCCGGAAGGGTTTATCCCAAAGATCAAATTCTTTTTGAGCAATGGATAAAGATGGATTTTGATGGCGATGGAATTCCCAACTACAAAAGTCCTTATCAATTAAGGAGAAATTTAGTGGAAGAGAAATTTGATTTTTCGAAAGAAGCAAACCGATATAGATTAGGCAGGGCATTATATCACATTGCCCAACGAAGAGGGTTTAAAAGTAGCCGAAAAGGTAGTGATGATGTAAAAGAAAATACCGAAGGTGCAGATATTGACTTGCAGTATTCTGAAAAGAAAAAAAATAAAGAACTAGTAACTCAGTTTCAAAAATATCCACAAGCAAAAACCATCGGTTCGTTGTTTGCATATTTGGAAGATGATGGAGTGCGTATTCGGGAAAATATGGCGCAATATGCAATTCGTGAAAATTTTAAAGAGGAAATCAACGAAATTTTCAAGTTTCAAAACATTTCTTTAGATAGTGATTTATATAAAGGATTGGTTGAAACCGGCAAAAACAAAAATGACGGTGCTATTTTTTATAAACGTCCATTGCGCTCACAAAAAGGATTGATTGGGCTTTGTACACTGGAACAGGAAACACGTATAGACCCAAAAACAAATAAATCTTTTCAGGTTGGTAAATATCGGGCGCCGATAAGTCACCCAAGTTTTGAATTGTTCAGAGCGTGGCAGTTTTTAAACAATATAAAATTCAAAGAAGAAAATAATAAAAATTCGATTTGGAAACCGATTTCATTGGAATTAAAAGTAGAAATACTCAATGAAAAGTTTTTCAGAAAATCTAAAGCCTATTTTCCGTTTTCTGAAATTGCCGACTTCATAAAAAAGAAGGGTTATAAGTGGATTTTAAATTACAAATCAAAACAAACGGTTACAGCCTGTCCGGTTTCTGCAAGGTTGAAGGATATTTTTGGCGATGATTACCTGGATATAAAAATAGAAAAAGTACCATCACCCAAAGAAAATAAAAGCCATTACGACATTTATGATATTTGGCATGTTCTGTTTTCGTTTGAAGACCAGGAGTTTGTTTCAGCGTTTGCATTAGAGAAATTAAAATTAGATGAAGAAAAGACCAAGCAATTCGTATATGCATGGAACGCACTGCCTGTTGGCTATGGAATGCTGAGCATTAATGCTATTGATAAAATTAATCGCTTTTTGTTTAAAGGATTGCAATACACCGAATCGGTATTGCTTGCTAACTTACCTTCACTAGTTGGTGAAGAATTGTGGAGTAAAAGTGAAGCTTTATTTATACAAAACATTGGTGATGTCATTAAAGAAAATCGGGACGAAAAACACATTATTCAAATCATCAATGGCCTTGTTGCCAAATACAAAAATTTGGATCAGAAATTTGGCTTCAAAAATGAAGGCTATATACTTGATGAAAGCGATGTACAAGACATAACAGATGCTATTATTGACCATTATGGAGAAAGCGTTTGGCTATCCAAAACAAAAGAAGAAGCTGATATGACTTTTTTAACCGTAAAAGATTGTTATCAGTCATTTTTCAAAACAAAGGAATTGGAGCGTGTGGATATTGATGGAGAAAGATATTTTTTGATTACTTCAAATGGCAAAAATTATTACAAAGCGGACTCCGGCTTCTACAAACAACCTAAGTTAAAAGACACCTTAGCTGAATATGCTTCAAAGACCTTAAAAATTGACGTTTTAAAACTAAAAAAGATTTATCATCATTCCGACATTAGCATTTATCCACCTGCAATGCCCGATGAAAATGGTGAGGTAAAAATGGGTAGCCCCAAAACGGGTTCGTTCAAGAACCCAATGGCAATGCGTACTTTGCAGGAACTGAAAAAATTATTGAACTACCTGATTGAAACCAACCAAATAGATTCAGATACAAGAGTAGTGGTTGAAGTTGCCAGACAATTAAGCGATTCAAATAAGCGTTGGGCTATCGAGGCTTGGCAGCGGCAAAGAGAAGCAGAAAATATGGAGTTTGCAGCGGCGATAGATGAATTAGTGAAGCAGGAAAAAGTGAGCGCCGATAGCAAAAAAGAAGCTGATATTGATAAAATGCGGCTTTGGTACGAACAGAACAAAGAAGAATCCGTACCGGAAATTTCAGAGGTAAAAAAGGAAATTAAAGGCATCCGATGGAATGAAAACAAAAAACAATCATACAAAGATATTACTGCAAAGAAAACAGATATTGAAAAATATCGCTTGTGGCGTGAACAAAAATGTATCTGCATTTATACCGGAAAAATTATCAGTATAAGCGATTTGTTTAACACCAACGTAATTGACTTTGAGCATACCTTACCTCGCAGCAAGTCTTTTGATAATTCGTTAGCGAATAAAACAGTTGCATTTATGCAGTTCAACCGAACGGTTAAGAAGAATAAAATCCCATCACAGTTGCCTGAAAAGGACTATGAATTAGTTTTAGAAAATATAAAACCCTGGGAAGAAAAAATTGAACGCATAAAACAACAAATAGATTTCTGGCAAACCAAATCGAAAAAGGCAGCAGACAAACAATGGAAAGATGAAGCTATCAGGCAAAAGCATCTTTGGAAGATGGAACTGGAATATTGGAGCAGTAAAGTTGAACGATTTAAAGTACAGGAAATCACTTCCGGCTTTAAAAACAGTCAATTAGTAGATACGCAATTAATCTCAAAATATGCTTTACACTATCTTAAAACTTATTTCGAAAAAGTGGATGTGCAAAAAGGAGAAGTAACTGCCATTTTTAGAAAAATTTATGCTATTCAACCACAGAATTTCGATGGGAAAAAAGACAGGAACAAACATTCACATCATGCAAAAGATGCAACCGTTTTGACCTTAATTCCGCAAGCAGCCAAGCGGGAAGAAATGCTGAAAGCGTATTTTGAAGATTTGGAACAAGGCAGAAACTTCCAAACATTAAAACCATTTCCTGCATTCAATGTCAGTTCTATTTTTGAAATTGATGATAATGTACTTATTAATAGCCTGAACAATATTCAGTTCCTTTCCAGGGCAAAAAGAGTGATTCGCAAAAGAGGAAAGATTCAATTTATAGAAGACACCGATAAGGTGAAAATAGCAACCGGCGATAGCATCCGTGGGCAATTGCATCAGGAAACATTCTACGGGGCAATGAAACCTGCCAAACTTGACGAAAATGGAAGAATGCAAAAAGATGAAAACGGTAATTTTATGCAGGAAGACAAGTTGAAGTTTACCATCCGTGTACCATTTCAATACAAATCGAAACCTGATGCACCTGGGTTTAAAACTTGGGAAGAAATCGAAAAACAAGTTGTTGATAATGGATTGAAAGCCCAAATAAAAAAGCAAATTGATAAAGCTGGAGGTTTGAAAGAAGCCTTTGAAGCAGGTATTCATTTATTAGATAAAAACGGTGATCCTCATGGTAGCAAAATTCGCCATATCCGTGTGTGGGCAAGCGTTTCCGAACCATTGCAAATCAAGAAGCAAACCTATCTTTCTTCAAAAGTATACAAGCAACATTATTACGCTGCAAATGCAACCAACAGTTATTTTGCATTGTATCAGGATAAAGAAAAAACGAAAAAAGATTTTGATTTCAGAAACCTAATGGAGGTAGCACAGGCACTTTCGGTAGAGAATATTGAAACCGAGAATGATTTATTTACGCCATTTATTTCCATCAAGAAAGGAAAAACAGAGAAGCAATTAGATTTAAAATACATTTTAACACCTGGGGCAAGGGTAATTTTTGTAAAAGACGAAGAAATAAGGGAAGATCTAAGCCATGCTGATATTTTTAATCGACTTTATGTATATACTAATTTTGAAAAGGACGGAAGATTGAATTTTAAATATCACTTAGAAGCAAGAAATAAAATAGAGGAAAAGTATTTAGAATCAGAAATTGATTGGGAAAATCCAAAACCAACATTGAGGTTTAGCTATAGCAAATATGATTTTTTAGTTGAAGGTGAAGAATATGATTTCGTGGTTAATATGGACGGTACAATTCAATGGAAATAGTATGATCAAATGAACTCTTTACTTCACCAATCCTGCTTTTCTTAAAACCAATAACAATCCGTGATTATTGAGATGTAGGACAGCGGCGAAACCAAATCGGCGCTGACTGAAGATATAGGATTATTGATTGGTCGCATAGGCAATATATCACCATATAAAAATTCGATGAACAACTAAAAAACCATCTTTGTTATGGCTAAATCTAAAAGCTCATACTCTAACTATAGAATCAAACAATTTTCATCTTTTGAAGAAATGGATGAGGACAAAGCCAAACAAATGGCAGTAATTCTCCCAGTTGAGCATCTAAAAAACACTACGAAACTTATAAAAAATATATATGACGAAAAGCTTAAACAACCCATGAGCAAGCGAATAAAATTTAAGAAATAATGAATATTCTCATAGAAGAACACCAGGAATTATTATTATGTTTAGCCAAACATAGGGTTGATTTTATGGTGGTAGGTGGCTATGCTGTCATATATTATGGTTATGAACGAATTACAGGAGATCTGGATATTTGGCTGAAATCGAGCAATGCCAATAAAGAAAGATTAGCAAATGCGTTAATTGATTTTGGCATAGAGAAAACAGATATAGCATCACTCCATGGTATGGATTTCAACAACCCATTATCTGTATTCTGCATTGGAGAAAAGCCACGCAGAACTGATTTTCATACTTTAATCGACAACCTAAAGTTTGAGGAAATAATAAACTATGTAAATTATTTTCCGTTGAAGAATAAAAACATTCCTGTAATACACTATAATCATTTGATCCTGTCAAAGCTAACCACCGGCAGAATGAAAGACAAAGCTGATATAGAAGAGCTGGAAAGAATCAATAAATACAGAAAAAAACAATAAATTAGAATACTTTGAGTTACTGATAAATATTTACTCTCCGGCAATACCCCTTAGAAGACTGCACAGCTAACCCCGGCAATGTAAAGCATACAATCCATTTACTATAAACCCTGCTTCCCATGATCAAGCGAACCCTTTATTTCGGTAACCCGGCCTATCTCAAAACCAGAAATGATCAATTGGTGATTGAGATGCAGGACAGTGGCGAAACAAAATCGGCGCCCATTGAAGATATAGGGTTATTGATACTGGATCATCAGCAAATTACCCTTACACAGGCACTGATGGCAAAACTGCTGGCAAATAATACAGCAGTAATTACCTGCGATGATACACATCACCCAACCGGTATGATGTTCAACCTGGATGGGCACACGCTGCAAAGCCAGAAATTCCAGGCACAGATAGAAGCTTCTTTACCTTTAAAAAAGCAATTGTGGCAGCAAACCGTAACCTGCAAAATAGAAAACCAGGCGGCGTTATTGCAGTTAGAACGCGAAGAACACAAACTACTGCTCACCTATGCCAGGGATGTAAAAAGCGGCGACAGCGACAATCATGAAGCCAAAGCCGCCGCATATTACTGGAAAAAGATATTCCCGGAATTTTTGGAATTCCGGCGTGAAAGATATGGACCTCCACCCAACAACTTACTGAACTACGGTTATGCTATACTGAGAGCATTGGTTGCCCGAAGCCTTACAGCCTCAGGACTGTTGCCAACGCTTGGCATCCATCACCGTAACCAATACAATGCCTATTGCCTTGCAGATGATATTATGGAACCCTACCGGCCATTTGTTGATAAGATCGTCTGCCAGATTATACGAGGCAACGGAAAATTCCTTGAGATGACACCCTCTATGAAGAAAGCTCTGCTTGAAATTCCCGCAATGGATGTGCAGATTGACGGACAGAAAAGCCCTTTAATGAATGCGGTGCAGCGTACCACCGCCAGCCTGGCAAAATGTTACGAAGGAAAGGCAAGGAAAATACTGTACCCGGAGATGGGCTGAAGGCTATCTCAACCCTATAAGGTTTGCAGCACACCCTCATTACCGAACCCAGCATACATCATTTTTATACTTTTTTACGCACCGAAACTATGGATCTGTGCGTAGTAGCATCTCTCCCCCTTCGGGGAGCCGGAGCGACCGCATTTATTTTATGTTTGAACGCCTTAACGCATATCGCATTATGTGGGTACTTGTATTTTTTGATCTTCCCACAGAAACCAAAAAGGACAGGAAGATCTATGCCAAATTCCGTAAAGAAATTATGGCAGATGGTTTCAATATGTTCCAGTTCAGCATTTACCTGCGACACTGCGCCAGCAAGGAAAATGCCGATGTGCATATTAAAAGAGTGAAAAAAATCCTTCCTGAAAAAGGGCATGTAGGCATTATGTGCATTACCGATAAACAATTCAGCATGATGGAGATTTTCAGGGGAAAGGAACTTACGGATACGCCGCCGGTAGCACAGCAGTTGGAATTATTTTAGAGCGCTTCAAAAAACCTATAAAGCTTGCAGCCTGCTATACAGCCCTGCAAACCTTATAGGTTTATCAAGCAGCTTTTTGGAAGGCCAGGATTGAAAAAATCGAAGTTAAAACCATTTTTCCCATCCCGGAAATCCGTTGAAACAGTTCAGAAACAAGCACTTACCAAATTTCTGTTGTAAAAGAACTAAGCTACTTAATAATTTGAAAGCAATTCACAACGATTGGTAAATGGCATAATCCCAGCTCACAGTTGTAAAAGAACTAAGCTACTTAATAATTTGAAAGCAATTCACAACGGTACGCCTTTTACATTAACAGATCCTAAGTTGTAAAAGAACTAAGCTACTTAATAATTTGAAAGCAATTCACAACAAGTAGGATATTGCATTCTTTACTGATTGAGTTGTAAAAGAACTAAGCTACTTAATAATTTGAAAGCAATTCACAACGGTACGCGCTTATATAAAACCTAAACGCAGTTGTAAAAGAACTAAGCTACTTAATAATTTGAAAGCAATTCACAACAGTGAGTATGACTTAACGGCAACCGGCGGCGTTGTAAAAGAACTAAGCTACTTAATAATTTGAAAGCAATTCACAACTATGATGATGAAAACCTGAATGAAACAGGGTTGTAAAAGAACTAAGCTACTTAATAATTTGAAAGCAATTCACAACTGGATGATAGTGGCTCTTACTACTTACTTGGTTGTAAAAGAACTAAGCTACTTAATAATTTGAAAGCAATTCACAACAGCTATCCCTAGCCATGCATTACTATTTCAGTTGTAAAAGAACTAAGCTACTTAATAATTTGAAAGCAATTCACAACAACGTAGATAATATGTTTGACATTAAAAAGGTTGTAAAAGAACTAAGCTACTTAATAATTTGAAAGCAATTCACAACCTGTTATTGTATGAATCGTTAATGTCAGGGGTTGTAAAAGAACTAAGCTACTTAATAATTTGAAAGCAATTCACAACTCTTTAGCTTTCATCTTTAAAAGAAAAAATGTTGTAAAAGAACTAAGCTACTTAATAATTTGAAAGCAATTCACAACTCATAGGTTAGCATTGTTAAAACTTGTTGTGTTGTAAAAGAACTAAGCTACTTAATAATTTGAAAGCAATTCACAACTTCACGGTGACGATGCGGCAACGCCAACCCCGTTGTAAAAGAACTAAGCTACTTAATAATTTGAAAGCAATTCACAACCCCCCTGTTGTTGACTTGGAGCAAACCGAAGTTGTAAAAGAACTAAGCTACTTAATAATTTGAAAGCAATTCACAACAACACCGAAGCCCGCGTAATGGCTTTCCTTGTTGTAAAAGAACTAAGCTACTTAATAATTTGAAAGCAATTCACAACCATTACCTGTTGAACGGTCGCGAAGCAACGGTTGTAAAAGAACTAAGCTACTTAATAATTTGAAAGCAATTCACAACCAGATTCAAGACGGGTTAAAGCGTCGATTTGTTGTAAAAGAACTAAGCTACTTAATAATTTGAAAGCAATTCACAACCCTAGTGATTCAAGATACATTAACGCGTCGGTTGTAAAAGAACTAAGCTACTTAATAATTTGAAAGCAATTCACAACAAATTGCCTGATGGATGGTTATGGGCTAAAGTTGTAAAAGAACTAAGCTACTTAATAATTTGAAAGCAATTCACAACATGGCAGCTGGGAAGCTGCTGAACATGCGGTTGTAAAAGAACTAAGCTACTTAATAATTTGAAAGCAATTCACAACTCCTACGGCTTACAGTAGTGCATCATATAGTTGTAAAAGAACTAAGCTACTTAATAATTTGAAAGCAATTCACAACTTGTTTCAATTGGGTTTTACAAAAACATCAGTTGTAAAAGAACTAAGCTACTTAATAATTTGAAAGCAATTCACAACGTTAACAGGATAGCAAGTCAGGCGGTCGAGGTTGTAAAAGAACTAAGCTACTTAATAATTTGAAAGCAATTCACAACTATACCCGCATGAATCGTAAGCGAGATGCCGTTGTAAAAGAACTAAGCTACTTAATAATTTGAAAGCAATTCACAACTAATGGGCAAGGGTAAGATGACGATAGAATGTTGTAAAAGAACTAAGCTACTTAATAATTTGAAAGCAATTCACAACTTCCGCTTCTCAGAGTTGTATATTCCTGCACATGCTGACCCACTATTCCTGCACATGCTGACCCATCATTCCTGATCATGTTGACCCACTCTGATTAGGGATGGTCATGTATTGTCAAAGTACATTCTTGCATGTTGACCCAC
>NZ_QCZJ01000034.1 GCF_003075435.1 Terrimonas sp.
TTCTAACTCTCTGACTACTTTTTGCTTAAAGCTAATACTATACCGGATCACCGTTTGGACATCTCTTGTCATGGTATTACAGATTTTTTTGTTCTTAAATCTGTCTACTTATGCTAGGACAAGACACGGCTGTGGGCTTTGTAACACCTGAAGGCTGATACCTGACCGCTAATACCAGCTTTACAGTTACATTTGCAAAAATTTTTCAGCATGTTACAGGTTAATACGATCAGGCAGAACACAGCATGGGTTAAAGAAAGATTAGCGGTAAAGCATTTTGCCGATATAAGCCTGGTTGATAAAATAATAGAACTGGATGATACAAGAAAAAAACTGCAACTGGCATTTGATACCGCCCAGGCTGCTGTAAACAGCAGCTCAAAATCAATAGGACAACTGATTGCAAAAGGGCAAAAAGAAGAAGCCGAAAAAGCAAAACAGGCCGTTGCGGCAAACAAGCAAAAGATAACCACGATAAGTGAACAGCTCTCCGAAACAGAAAAGCAATTACAGGCTGAGCTGATCAGGTTGCCTAATATCCCTTCAGAAAAAGTGCCTGCGGGCAAAACACCTGAAGATAATGTGGTGGTGCGGGAAGGAGGAAACAAACCGGTTTTGCCACAAAATGCCGTTCCTCATTGGGAACTGATAAAAAAATACGACATCATTGATTTTGAAACCGGCGCAAAGATTACAGGCAGCGGCTTTCCGCTTTATAAAGGTAGGGGTGCTAAACTGCAACGTTCACTTATTCAGTATTTTCTTGATTACAATACAAAAGCCGGCTACACGGAATACCTGCCGCCTTTTATGGTAAATGAGGCGTCTGCTTACGGAACAGGGCAGTTGCCTGATAAGGAAGGGCAGATGTATTACATGCCGGAAGATAACTTTTACATGATCCCTACATCTGAAGTGCCGGTAACCAATATTTATCGTGATGAAATTATTAAAGAAGCATTATTGCCGGTAAAAATGACGGCTTATTCCCCGTGTTTCAGAAGGGAGGCCGGCAGCTTTGGTAAAGATGTGCGCGGGCTTAACCGGGTACACCAGTTTGAGAAAGTAGAAATTGTACAGATCGCACATCCTGATAAAAGTTACGATGCTTTGGAAGAAATGGTAGCCCATGTTGAAGGATTGCTGAATACACTTGAACTGCCTTACCGTATTCTTAAACTTTGCGGTGGCGACATGAGCTTTACCTCTGCTCTTACCTATGATTTTGAGGTGTTCAGCGCTGCACAGGAAAAATGGCTTGAAGTAAGCTCGGTAAGTAATTTTGAAGCTTACCAGGCAAACAGGGCAAAAATCCGTTTTAAAGATCAGCATGGCAAAAATCAGCTGGCACACACGCTTAACGGAAGCTCACTGGCGCTGCCCCGTATAGTTGCGTGCCTGCTTGAAAACAACCAGCAGGAAAACCATATAGCGCTGCCCGGGGTGCTGCATGGCTATTTTGGTGCAAACAGGATAGATTAATCTATTTCACATCGCGCAGAAAAAAACTTTCATCACCTATCATGTGAACATCACTGCCGTCAACATTGCAGGCGTACACACCTGAGTATCCTTTAATTTTATGGTAAGTACCAAAAAATATTTTGCTGCCATCCTTTGAAAGACATGCTTCGAGCCATGGATATTCATCAGGTGGTAAGCTAATGTTTATTTTAGCGCGTGCAGTTTCATCATCTTTCAAAATATAAAATTCGAGACAGGTAAATATCCGCTCATCAAAATGCGGGTTATTTAAAGAATCAACACCGGTTTGCACAAAATACTTTACTTCTACATCTTTAGACATCAAAACTTTGGCGGCGGTTCCATCTCCCATATTTCTTGCGGATACCTCTTTGCGGCAACTGATCTGGAATAACAATATAGAAATTGAGAACAAAGTCAGGACAATTGACCCGAGGAGTAGTTTTTTCATACCTTAAGTAGTTTGTTGTGTACTGTTACATAAACAGTATTCGTGTTTCTTAACACTAAGGTTGGGTAAGGTAAACCTACGCTTCTGCTTTCTTCCCTGTTGCCACCCTGTATAATATCACACCAAGTATTGCAAAAAATATTACGCCTAAAATTTCATAACCCAATGCTCCGCCAAGTAAAGAAGAAAGATCATGCTCAAGATTAATTTTTGACAACCAGTTTGCAATAGTACCGTTTACAGAGAGAAATGCCACAATCACCCCTGCTATAGCGCCACCGGCTACCAGGCCCGTAGCAAACAAATTTCCCTTACCCAGGTCTTCTTCTTCAGGAGAAAGCTGCTCGCCTTTTTTCTTCTGCTTATAGTCAACAATACCCCGTATAACGCCTCCTATAAAAATAGGCAATGTTGTTGCCAGCGGAAGGTATAAACCGATTGCGAATGATAGTGCCTTTATACCACATAATTCAACAACAATGGCAATAAAAACACCCACTAATACATATTGCCAGTCAAGATTAAAAGACAGTACGCCTTTGATGAGGGTTGCCATTAATGTTGCCTGCGGAGCAGCATACTTTGTTTGGCCGATAGCATGATGAATTCCCTGGCTTACCATTTCAGGCGTAGGGGTATCCAAAACTTTTATCGTTATCCCAACGGCAAGAGAAGATACAATTGCACCAATAAACAATGCCATCTGCTGGTATTTTGGCGTAGCGCCAACCAAATATCCTGTTTTCAGATCCTGCGATGTTGTACCGGCATTAGCGGCAGCAATACAGATCATTCCTCCTACTACCAATACCATCGGTTCGTACATTTTGCCCGTCCAGCCAACTGCAATAAATATCAGGCAGGTGCCGAGTATGGTAGCTATTGTCATTCCTGAAATGGGATTGTTGGATGAGCCGATCAAACCAACGATGCGGGATGATACAGTAACAAATAAAGCACCAAACAGAATGATGAGTATGCCAACCAGTATACGACTGAAAAAATTATCTCCGGGAATAAAAGGCAATACAGAAACGATCAATATCAGCCCTATACTGCCGATACCAACAACTTTCAGGCTCAGGTCTTTATCTGTACGCAGCTCGCTGCCTGTTGTATCTCCTTTTTTATTTAAAGAGCCCACGCTGCTTTTGAAAGAAGCAACAATAGTTGGAATTGTTTTTATCAGTGTAATAAACCCGCCTGCGGCTACTGCACCGGCGCCTATCTGCCGTATATATGCCCAATAGATTGCGACAGAAAAATCAGTAAAACTTCTTGTATCGGGACTCCAGCCGCCCCTGCCTCCGGGCTTTGTAATATCTGCCAGTACGCCAAGCTTTACGAGTTGCCCGGCTATAGTTTCTGGTGGTACCAGCGTTGCCAGTAAGGGTATAAGCGCGAATGAAGCCAGTACACTGCCTGCCACCAATACACCGCTGATTTTAGGCCCAATAATATATCCAACACCAAGATATTCCGGCGTAATTTCCCCACTCACTTTTGCTGATGGCAAAAATTTATTTACCTGCTTCGTCATGAATGCAGGCGTTTCGGCAATTACATGAAAAACTTTTTGCAGGAATGCATATGCCAACGCAACGCCTAAACCACTGAATGCAGTTTTGGCAAAATGCCCGCCTTTTTCACCAGCTTTTAAAACAGATGCGCAGGCCGTTCCTTCAGGGTAGGGAAGCGTATCATGTTCTTTTACTATTAAAGGTCTTCTTAATGGTATCATCATCAATGTGCCAAGCACACCACCAAGCATGGCAAGCGCCAGTATAGTAATATAGTTAAAGTAACTCTCGTTGGATTTATCGCTTAAAAATAAAAAACCAGGCAGCGTAAACACTACGCCGGCTGCAATGCTTTCGCCCGCTGAGCCTGTTGTCTGAATAATATTATTTTCAAGAATCGTGGTTTTTAAAAACAAACGGCTTAATGTTATCGCCATTACCGCAATGGGTATGGAAGCAGATACTGTAAGTCCGGCCTTTAACGCAAGGTATACGGTTGCCGCGCCAAATATAATTCCAAAAACAGAACCCGTGATAATGGCTTTAATGGTAAACTCAGCCATTTTGGTTTCAGGTGCTACAAAAGGTTGAAATCTTTTTTCAGGCATTGAATTGAATTTATAAAGAAATATAGGCTAAAAATATAAGACCAGCCAAAGAATACCTGAATAAAATTTGCGGGGCATTTATTTTCCGGAAAGAGGAGAATAGGTAAGTCCCAACAACAAAATATTTTCCCGGGTATATATATTTTTTCCTGATAACGGGAATGACCTGGTTGCTTCCAGGTTTAAATTCAACTTTCCTCTTTTTGATAATGGTATTCTAAAGCTCAAAGTCGGTTGAAAAAAAACATAAGGCTCTTTGTTGAGCCCGTATAGTCTCACATCGCTATCTCTCAACACATCTTCACGATAACTGGTTGAAGCTGGTCCAAACTTTATCATAGTTGTACGAAGCGAAATTCCCATCTGCAGAATATTTTCATGATGAAGCACTATTGCAGGTTGTATATACAACAGGTGGTAATTGTTGTTAAAAAAACCTCCGGCATAATTAGCGGTATCAGGGTATTCGTAGCTTTCCGTTATCCTGTTTCTTCCCGGTCCATATCCACCGTAACACTCCAGGTAAAGGTTCTTTTTCTTATTTACGGCTGTAAAATAGCCTGCACTTATCTCGACTAAACTACGCCGGTAAGCTATTGTTTTGGATAACTCAGGAAAGCTGGGATTATATGAATCCTTTTCTTTTGAGGTAGCATATGCTGCTGTAACACCAAAATGATCAGTGATGGCATATGCCGTTCTCAGGTGCTTGCCATAATTTGAAAAACTATTGCTGTTATCCTCATCACCTTCGCCCAATGTAATATTACCAGATAACCTGAGCTGATTTTTCTCTTTTAAAAAAGGAGCATTGATGGCAGAGGGTGCATACGCAAAATGATGTGATGAATTTATATGGACGCAGGAAGAAAACAGGAATATTATACCCCATAATGGTAACCATAATTTGCCCAGGGCATAAGGTTTAGCGTGTTTCATAAAAACATTTGAGCCAAAATTAAAAAAAGTATCGAACAGGAAGATAGCTCAGCTAATAAACCCGAAATGCTCCAACGCTTCAAATATTCCCCCTGCGCCCTCATTTTTTGCATGATAAACATGGGGTTTGTTTTTTGTGGCGCTGATAAGTCCGGGCTCTGAATTCCCAACGGCTACGGCTTTGTATCCTGTTTCAAATAAAGAGAGGTCATTAAACGTATCTCCTGCAACCAGTATCTCATCTGCAGGATAGTTAAGCAATGTAATATATTGCTTTAAAGTGTTTCCTTTGTTAACGTGTTTGGGGAGTACATCGGCAAATTTATCAGCAGACATTATAAGATCGCAGTTCAATAATTGCACAGTTTGCTCAAGTTTTTCCCGGTCAATATCTTCATCAAAAAAGAAAGAACATCTCCTTTCCTGCGGCACATCCTGCGGAATAAGCCCGGGCACATCTTTTAATTTTTCTAATATCTTTTGTTTGCCCGGCCATTTTGCTTCAATGCTGCTGTGTATTGGCTCAATGGGCTCATGCGTGTCACCGTTAAGAATAGTAGCTCCCACATCGCAAATAAAACATTCAGGAACAGGAAGCATAAGGTCTCCTGTGAAAAGCGAAAGCACGCTGTGCAATCCGCGGCCTGTTACAAAAACAAGCGCTATATCAGTATGTTTGTTAATAAAATGATAGAGATTTTTGCGTTCATCTTCAGTTCCCCCTAAAAAAGTTCCATCCAGGTCTGTAGCCAGTAACATATATATATTTATCGGTTATATTGTTTTAAGTAGCAAATATCGCTTATCCTTTTAAAACACTATTGCAGCTCTGCGAATTATATAGCTGAACAATAAATATTTTGTACTTACCCGGCAAATGAGATTTGGTATTTTTGCATACCAAAAATGCTCATTAATCGTTTAGAATAAGTAATAAATCTGTTTGATACAGCTTATTTAATACCAGATGCTATGAAAAAATTACTCTTGTATGCAGCAAGTAGTCTCTTAATAATGTCGTATACAAGCGGATGCTCCGCGAAGTACGGTTGCCCTGCTAACGGAAAAAGCGTTGGGGCAGAGAGGGTTCTCAGCGGCGAGAAAGTGCCCAAGGCTAAGTCGTTTAAGAATTAGATCATCTTTAAATTTATAAACCATGAACCTGACCCTGCGTAATGATTATGGTTGTATAGAAGCTATAATCGATGAAAACTGCGGCTTTGATAAGTTTTACGGTGTTGCCGGATTACTAACGGATAAGCTGAATGTTAACTTCACAAATAAGATTGACGACTCCAACACTTCGTACTGGGATTTTGTTTTTAACGGGCAAAAGCTCACGCTGCATTACAGCATTTATAATGGCGTATCTATTTTACCTGTTCGTTCAAAAGGCGCAATGGCCGAAAATAATGAAGCAGTAAAACAATTGGCGAGGGTGCTGGAGAATCATCTGCAATAAAATTTACAGCAACTCCAGTTCAAAATACTTCGGCCACATTTTACCGGTAACCAATAGTTTATTTGTTGTGCTATCATAAGCAATACCGTTCATGTGCAATGCTTTCGGATATTCATCTCTCGCCATTTTATCAATATTCCACAAGTCTAATTTCCCAATGATTTCTCCTGTTTCCGCATTTATTTTTACTATTGTATTTGTGGTATATACATTGGCAAATATATAGCCGTTAATATACTCCAGCTCATTCAGGTTGCTAACTGCATTTCCGTTTTCTGAAACCCGTAATGCTTTTTCAACTTTAAAACTGTGCGGATCAATCCAGGTAATCATATCCGTACCATCGCTCATAATAAGACGCTTACCATCCGTTGTCAGTCCCCAGCCTTCTTTATTGTTATAACTGAATTCCCCTGTTTTTTGCAGTGTATTTACATTATACAAAAAGCCTTTCCTGTTTTTATAGGTGAGTTGAAATACTGTGTCGTTGATAATGGCAATGCCTTCTCCAAAAAATATTTTTCTGTCAAGCTCAATTTTGTTTTTAACAACACCGCTTTTAATATCCACAACTCCAAAATAACTTTTGGTGTGAGGCATATTATCAGGCGAACCTGTGCTTTCATATAATTTTCCTTTATACCAGGCTAACCCTTCTGTAAATGCTGAAGTATCATGCGGGTAGGTATTAACCAGTTTGTAAGAAAGCCGGGGAACCGCATTTATTGAAGCTGTATCATCTTGTTTGTTGTTGCTTACGCAGGAATGAAGAAGCACCAATAAACAAAAAAGGAATGGTGAGACCTTACTGATATTACGCATATGCAATTTGAAGATAATAAAATTTTCTTTGAGCAAGGGAAGGGAGATTTGAAAATGTGATGATTTGAAAATGTGAGAATGTGGAAGTGTGAGAATGTGAAAATGCCAGGTCCGGATTTGTTGTTGGATGTGGCAGACATATTAATGGCAATAGCGCTGCAGCACCGCGCTCTTTTCCCTGCCTGCGGTTGCTACGCTGTACACAGGTATATAATCATTACTGCCGAACAAATATGAAAGATGGTTGAAATCCAGCTAAAGCCCTCATCTTTTTGGTGCGGTAGGATAGCTCCAAACTATATTAACTACCACATCAACTACAAAGCGAAACTATGCGGGGCATTTAAATCATAAATTACGCGCTACCCCATCACCTTTTTCCATAATTCCGGGATACGTTTTATCCAAACCAGTTCACGTTTTTTAAGTCCGGCATCTTCTGCAGGATAACCGAAATAAGTTTTATTTCCTTCTAATGATGATGGCACCCCGCTTTGTGCCAATACAACGGCATTATCGCCGATCGTAAGTGTTTTGCTTACGCCAACCTGTCCCCAAAGTGTTACTCCGTTGCCTATTTCCACACCGCCTGCAATGCCAACCTGTGCTGCTAACAAACAGTTCTTTCCTAAAATAGTATCATGGCCTATATGCACCATATTATCCATCTTGGTGCCTTTACCAATTACAGTATCATTTGTTACACCACGATCAATTGTGCAACCGGAGCCTATTTCAACATCATCTTCAATAACTACTCTTCCACAACTTTCCATCTTCTTAAACCATACCTCCCTATTTTTTTTAGTGTTATAATAAAAAGCATCCGAGCCTATAACTGTTCCTGCCTGAATAACTACATTGTCTCCTATTATGCAATGATCAAGAATGGTAACATTAGGATGAATAATGCAGTTCTTCCCTATAATGCAATTGCTGCCAATAAAAACGCCCGGGTATATAACAGTTCCTTCTCCTGCAATTACTGAGTTGTGTATACTTTGTGTTTGAGGAATAAAAGGCCGGAAATGTTTCACTATAGCCAGGTAGGCCTCAAATGGTTGCTCTGTGATCAGCAAAGTTTTTTCTTCCGGAAAAGTAGTTTCATTATTTATAATGATGCAGGTTGCCGCAGAGTTAATGCAGGTATCATAGTACTTAGGGTGGTCAACAAATACAATGTCACCCTGTTCAACCCTGTGAATTTCGTTAATACCGGTTGCATGGGCATTGAGGTTGCCGGCAATCCGGGCACCTATTAAATCAGCAACCCATTGTACCGAAACAGGAGATGGAAATTTCATGAAGCGATTTTTTACAAAAGTAAATCAGCATTGCAAGATTATTGCAAAGTAATTCTGCTGTTGTTTATGCTTTATAACCTGTTGCATGTTTTAATGCTATACTCCTGAAACCTGTAACAGCTAAGCATTACAGGCTGTGTGTATGTAACAATAAACAAAGAAGATGATATTAAGGACATGCTTGGCAGAAATAAAATCTGTGTATGCAGTATAGGCGATGAAGAAAAAATATCCGCAAACAGGTTTGAGCAGGCATCAAAATTTTCGATGAGCGGGTTGATATCCACAGAAACAATATTAAAAATGTGTATAAAATTTATTTGATTTTTTTTCTTGGTAGTAAAAATTATTTTTAATATTGTGTCGGGAAATTTATTTCCCGGTACTTACTAACCCATCCATATAATAAAAGTCCCCGTTAACCGGGGGCTTTTTATTTGCACATGCATCACTCATACTACATTATCTATAAACCTTACATGGTGCTCTCACAGTTTACATCAGTGGATGGCAAGCGGTGTTTGAAAGATCTCTTTTCCCCCGGAAGAGATATTTATCCTGTGGGAAGACTTGACTATGATAGCGAGGGTTTACTTATACTTACCAATGATGCAGCATTAAATCATAAATTACTAAACCCTTTGTTTAAACATCAACGAAAGTATATGGTGCAGGTTGATGGACAGATAACAACAGAAGTGTTGGTGAAATTGCAGGGCGGCATTGACATTAATATAAATGGCAAAACATATCGCACGCAATCCTGCGAAGCAACGCTCATAAATGGAGCACCCTTAATACCAGATCGAAATCCTCCGGTACGTTACCGGAAAAATATTCCAACATCATGGATTGAATTAACCCTTACTGAAGGCAAGAACAGGCAGGTAAGGAAGATGACAGCAGCAGTTGGTTTTCCTACATTGCGTTTAATAAGAAGTGCGATAGGTAATATTACTATAGGAGATTTGCAGCCGGGTGATATTAAAGCCTTGTCAGGAAATACAATCTATCGTCAACTCTTCGGAAAATAAATTACCTTGCTATAAATAGAAAACATGGTTAAATCAATGACCGGCTTCGGACGTGCTGAAAAAGCGATAGGAAAGAAAACCTTCCTCGTTGAAATTAAATCGCTGAATGGGAAACAATTTGAGATCTTGCTGAAGCTTCCTTCGCTGTTAAAAGCATATGAATTTGATATCAGGAACCTGCTCTCAGAAAAATTGCTGAGGGGAACGATAGACTGTACCATATCATTAAAGCAAAATGGAGCGGCCAAACCTGTTGTGATTAATACGGAGCTGGCTAAATCGTATTACCAGCAATTAGCTGAAATGGCCGAGAGCCTTAAGCTGGATACCGGCTCTATTCTCAGCTCGCTGTTAAAGCTTCCTGAAGTAGTGGTGCCGTCAACAGAAATAATGGATAAAGATGAATGGGCACTTTTTCAGGATGTGGTGAATGAGGCCATAACCAATATTAATATGCATAGGATTAATGAAGGAGAAATGCTGGAAAGGGATTTGGAGCTAAGAATAAATAATATAAGAGAGCTGCAAAACAAAGTGATTAAACTTGAGCCACTGCGTCAGCAGAAAATTAGGGAAGGATTAGTTAAGCTGCTGGAAGAGAATGTAGGCAAGGATAATTTTGACCGCAACAGAATGGAGCAGGAAATGATATATTATATTGAGAAGATAGATATTAATGAAGAACAGGTGAGATTGAAAAACCACTGTGAATATTTTATATCCTTATTAAAAGAGCCCGGAGATGCTAAAGGGAAAAAATTATCGTTTGTATTACAGGAAATAGGCAGGGAAATAAATACTACCGGAGCAAAAGCGTATGATTCTGAAATACAAAAAGCGGTGGTAATTATGAAAGACGAGCTGGAAAAAGCAAAAGAACAGGTTTTAAATGTTTTGTAAGCAAGAAGATATAACATCTATGGGCAAGTATACTTTTAGCGTAATTTCAGTTCTGGCACCGGCGTTTTTTGTTTTATATTTTTCATCCTGCAAAACAAATGATTTTTTTGAGCGCAACATTGCTATTCCCAATCAGGCATGGGAGCGTTCTTTTAAACCTTCCGTGAATTTTGACATTGCAGATACCACATCACTATATAATATATATGTTACGCTAAGGCATACGCATGCCTATGGCTATAATAATATATGGCTGAATGTGCAGTTTCAGCTACCCGGTGATATTGTAAAACAACAACGTGTGGAAATCCCACTGGCCTCTAATGAAGCTTGGCTTGGTACCGGTATGGATGATATATATGAAGTAAGACAGTTGATCACACCTCACCCATTCCGGTTTAAAACACCCGGCAAAACTACTTTTACCATTGAGCAGGTTATGCGTGAAACACCCCTGCAGCACATAATGAATGCCGGCATACGGGTTGAAAAAGTTGTGCAATAATGAGAAGCTTATACAAAAGAAAGCGGCTTACCGTTATTACCATAGCATATTGGTTTCTGCTCACATATATTCTTACCGCGTTAGTATTCTGGTTTATATCCCTGCTTAAGCAAAATGAGCAGATGTCGTCATATAAAATGATGCAGCTTAAAATGGACCAGCCGGATTATATTAACCGTGTTGCTGAAATTGAAACCGAAAGAAGGAAAAAGGAATTTCAGTATATAGGTGAGGGCGCTACGTTTATGCTGCTGATTCTGGTAGGCGCTGTTTTTGTATATCGTGCTACGCGGAAACAGATACGGCTGAATAACCAGCAACAGAATTTTATGATGGCGGTAACGCATGAACTAAAAACCCCTATCGCTGTTGCAAAACTTAATCTTGAAACAATGCTGAAGCGTAAACTTGAGGGCGCCCAGCAGGAGAAGTTGTTGGATAATACATTAAAAGAAGCAAACCGGCTCAATGACCTTTGTAATAATATACTGCTTGCCTCACAAATAGACTCCGGCAATTACCTGCTCGATAACCAGGAGATCAATTTTACAGAATTGGTATATGAAAGTGTAGATTATTTTAAAACCAGGTTCCCTGCTTTTACTATAGTTGAAGAGCAGATCGAAGAAGGTATATATGTGAAAGGAGATGATCTGCTGTTGCAGCTGGCAGTAAATAACCTGATAGATAATGCGATAAAATATTCCGGAAGGCAAAAAGTAGTTACCATAAGCCTGAAAAAAAATGATAGCAATGTTTTGCTTGAGATAAAAGATGAAGGTGAAGGCATATCAGGCGCAGAAAAGAAAAGGATATTTGAGAAGTTCTATCGTAGCGGTAATGAAAACACCAGGCAAACCAAGGGAACCGGGCTTGGATTATACCTTACTAAAAAAATTATAAAAGACCATAGCGGCATCATAAAGGTTACTGATAATATACCCTCCGGTTGTATTTTTGCAATTACACTACACACCGCAGAACCAGCATAATTATGAGCACGCAAAAAAAACAGGGATATATTTTATTGGTTGAAGACGAGGAAAATTTACAGGAAGCCTTAAAGCTCAACCTTGAGCTGGAAGGGTATGAAGTAACCTGTGCAGGCAATGGTTCTGATGCATTGAAAAGAATAAATGAAGAGTATTTTGATCTTATTATTCTTGATGTAATGCTTCCGGAGCTTGATGGTATTGGCGTAGCCGAAAATGTGAGATTGAAAAATAATGATGTGCCTATATTAATGCTGAGCGCTAAAAGCACCAATGCTGATAAAGTGCTTGGATTAAAAAAGGGCGCAGATGATTATATTACCAAGCCTTTTAATCTTGAAGAATTACTACTGCGGGTTCAAAAACTGATCAACAAAAACAAAAAGCTCCAGGATAAAGAAACAATAGAAGACCGTTACCAGTTTGGTAAAAATACAGTTGATTTCAAGGCGCAAACAGCTACCAACTTCAGGGGTGAAAATATTGAATTGAGTAAAAAAGAAGTAATGCTGCTGAAGCTGTTGCTTGAAAATAAAAATGATGTAGTACCCCGCGAGAAGATACTGCAATCCGTTTGGGGATATAATGTTTATCCCACTACCCGCACTGTAGACAACTTTATTCTCAGTTTCCGGAAATACTTTGAAGAAGACAGCCGGAATCCACGTTATTTCCAATCCATCAGGGGGGTAGGGTATAAGTTTACATTATAATATTTGAGATTTGAAATTGCCTTGGTTTTGAGGTCGGGAAGATTTCCATAGAACTTAAGGGATGAATAACGTCACGCTTCGGGGGATGAATGGCCGTGCACTTTAGGGCAGGGAAAAAGAGATATGCATTTCCCCGCCCTTCAGGGCGGGTTAAAAATTTATTATACCCCGCCCTAAGGGGCAGGGCTGTTCATCGTTCTTAGCATTTCTTTCACAGAATTAGTTAAATTATTAACAAAGTCACTGTTACAAATGCATCTTTCATGCGTTATTTTTAAACTAATAAATGGTATGATCGTCATACCGGCAACTTAAACTTAGAAATATGAAAACTTTATACACGCTTATGCTCTCGGTTATTACCGGGTTAATTTTTCCGGCAACAGGCGTTTCCCAAAATGAATGGCCTAAAACCATCACTGCTTCAGATGGCAGCCTGGTAAAAATTTATCAGTGGCAGCCCGAAGCGTATACAAATGGTAATCTCCAGGCAAACGCCGCTATTTCAGTATTAAGTAAAAACAGTGATGATCCTGTTTTCGGAATGATATGGTTTAATGCTGATGCCAGCACACAGGGGCAGCAGTTCAATGTGCAGTCTGTAAATATCAGTGAAGTAAAGCTTCCGAATGAAACAGAGCAGAGCAAGCTGGATATGTTGCGTAATGATATAGCAACTGCAATGACACGCTGGAATTTATCGCTCCCCGTAAGTGAAATCAGTAATGCCTTAAAGCTTGACCAGGAAGAAACCAGGTTGGCCTCAGGGTTTAATAACAATCCTCCTAAAATATTATATACCAGCAAACCTTCATTACTTGTAGTAATTGATGGTGCGCCTAAACTGCAGATGAACAGTAAATGGAATGTTCAGGCTGTTGTAAACACTCCTTTTATTATTGTTAAGAATAATGATAACAGATTTTATTTGTATGGTGGTAAACACTGGTATGTAGCTAATGCTGCAACCGGTCCTTTCAGCCTTACCACAAATGTTCCCTCCAACCTTGAAGCAATTCAAACTGATATAGCCGCTGCAAATAAAGAGAATAATGTGCAGCAGGAAGACAATGATAATATCATTTCAAATATTATTGTAAGTATTGAGCCTGCAGAATTATTACAATCAAATGGCGAACCTAATTTTACATCAATACAGGGAACAAACCTTTTGTATGTAAAGAATTCAAACAACGATATTTTTATGGATGTAGATGGTCAGCAGTATTATGTATTGCTTTCCGGACGTTGGTATCGCTCCTCAGCGCTTGATGGTAAATGGCAGTATATGGCTTCTGATAAATTGCCTGCTGATTTTGCCAAAATCCCCGAAGGGTCTCCTAAAGATAATGTGCTGGCAAGCGTGGCAGGAACAGTTGCTGCGAAAGATGCGGTGATGAATGCCCAGGTACCTCAAACGGCAAAAGTAGATCGCCGGAACGCGAAAGCAGATATTCAATATGACGGAGATCCTCAGTTTGAAGACATTGAGGGCACTGATATGGATTATGCTGTAAATACATCCGGGCAGGTAATACGCTGGAGAGGGAATTATTACGCGGTAGATAATGGTGTGTGGTTTCAATCATATAGCGCTACAGGCCCGTGGAGTGTAGCAGTTGAGCGTCCCTATGCAGTTACATATATTCCTGCCAGTTACCCGGTATACGGAATGAAATATGTTTATGTTTACGATGTAACTCCTGATTACGTATACATGGGCTATACCCCCGGATATCTTAATACATATATATATGGTCCAACAGTAGTATATGGTACGGGTTATTATTACCGCCCTTGGTGGGGAAGACATTATTTTGCACGTCCATACACATGGGGATTCAATATGCATTACAACCCGTGGACAGGTTGGGGCTTTGGCTTTAATTATAACTGGGGATGGTTCAATATGGGTTTTGGTTCATACAGTCCGTGGGGTTATTGGGGCGGATGGTGGGGACCATCTATCTATCGCCCTTCTTACTGCTGGAATGGATACTATGGAGGCCATTATAATTATGGCGGTTATTATGGTGGATACTATGGACGTCGCGGTGGTAATACCTATATTGTAAATAACGTGAACATTTATCGCAATAATAATATTTATAATAATCGAAGGGATGTAGTAACAAGAGACAATCGCAGAATAGGTTCTTATACCAGAACACCACAATCTTCGCCCGGAAGATACGGTAATGCCCGCCCATCTGTTCAGAGAAATGCAGGTGTAAATAATAACAGCAGGCCATCTGTTGTAAGAAGAGACGACGGTTCTATTGATGGAGGCCGTTCACCAAGGGTAGCTAATGGACAGCCATCAAACAATGGAGTGATCAATAATCAGAATGGCTCAAGACCTTCAAGAGGTTTTGACAGAAGTGCAGGTAATACAAACAATAGTAGTAATGGGAATTCCAGGGCAACTTTTCCTTCAGGAGATAATAATGTAAGAAACAATGAACCTGTCAGAAGACAACTTGCTGAAGGAAATAGCCAGCAGCCGGTGTTTAACAGATCAGAAAGAGCGCAGGCAGCACAATCCCAGAATAACAATGCAGCGAGGGCACAACAGCAAAGAAACGTTGAACAGCAAAGACAGCAGCAGCCTGCCCGGCGGAGTTTTGACCAGCCAAGACAGCAACAGCCGGCGCAACGCAGTTTTGATCAGCCGAGGCAGCAGCCTGCCCAGCAAAGAAGTTTTGACAGACCGGCAGGCAGCAACCGCAGCACAGGAGGCGATGGTGGCAGGAGCAGCAGGTCTTCCGGAGGAAATGCTGAAGGCAGGGTGAGAAGAGGATAGCCTTTTGAAATTTCATACTTACATATATAAAAAGGAGAAATAATGAAGATATTATTTCTCCCTTTTTTATTAAATCAATAGCTTTGCGCGATAAATTTTAAGTATCAGCCCTGTAATTCAGCCTGATATCATATCTTTACCAATACCTAACATCTCAAAAAACAACGAAATGAAATTGAAGTATTTTTTTCTTTTGGCTGTTGCTCCTGCCTTCCTGTTTTCTTGCGTGAGCAGCAAAAAATTTAAAGCTGCACAGGCGCAGTTAGACTCCCTAAACCAGGCACATTCAAAATTGCAGGGTGATTTTAAGCTTTGTGAAGATACCAAAGCAGAAGCTGAACGTCAGAAGACGGCCTATGAAGCACAGATTGCTGATTTGAACAAACAACTTGCTTTCCTCAAAGAAAACAATACAACTGCTTTAAAACAGTTGGAAGATCTCTCAGTTATTTCTACTGCACAGGCTGAAAGCATCAAAAAATCTCTTGAGAATATAGGTGCTAAAGATGCGTATATCCAGGATCTGCAGGCTGCTATGGCGCGTAAAGATTCTTTAAATATGGCGCTTGTAATGAACCTTAAAGGAGCTATTGGTAATCTTGATGACCAGGATATTAATGTAAAAGTTGATAAAGGTGTAGTGTTTATCGACATTTCTGACAAACTTCTTTTCAAAAGTGGCAGCTACGATATTACCGATAAAGCAAAAGAAGTATTAGGAAAGGTTGCACAGGTATTGAAAGCTCAACCAAATATTGAATTTATGGTTGAAGGACACACAGATAATCTTAGCTACAGTAAAGGTGTTTTACTTGACAACTGGGATCTGAGTGTTAAAAGAGCTACATCTGTTGTAAGAGTTCTGCAAAAACAATATGGCATAGAACCAGCTAAAATGGTAGCTGCAGGACGTAGTGAGTACATTCCTGTTTCTGACAACAATACTGCTACCGGAAGAGCTGCAAACCGCAGAACAAGGATAGCTATCCTGCCTCAGCTTGATCAGTTCTTTAAGCTGCTTGAGCCTAAGCAATAAATTGATTTATTGAAATATTATAAAGAAGAAAGCCATCCGATAAGGATGGCTTTTCTTATAGAATAAATAAGATGTATGGTTTTATCCTGGAGATGGTTTATCTCCTGCTTGCGATCAGTAAATTCAAATCAGTATATTTTAAATTAAACCGCTGGCTGAGATACACATTGGTAAGTGCCCCCTTAAACAGATAAATACCGCTGCGGATATTAAACTTATGCCATACCAGCTTTTCAAGGCCGCCTTCATCGCCAATTTCCAGCAATAAGGGCATCAGCACATTGCTGATAGCCTGGGAGGCAGTGCGTGCAAAACCTGAGGGTATATTGGGTACGCAGTAATGAATTACGCCGTGTTTAAGAAAAACAGGGTTTTCATGTGAGGTGATTTCAGAAGTTTCAAAACAGCCGCCACGGTCAATACAAACATCCAGTATCACACTTCCGGGCCGCATAATAGAAACCATTTCTTCTGTAGCAACAATCGGCGTTCTTCCTCCCGAAGAGGACAAAGCACCTACTGCCACATCGCAGGTTTTTAGCTGTTTCGCTAATATTTTAGGTTCGATAACAGAGGTCCACATGCGAACCCCTATATTGCCCTGCATGCGCTTGAGCTTGTAAATATTATTGTCAAACACTTTCACGCTGCTGCCCATTGCAAGTGCAGTACGTGCTGCATATTCGCCTACTATACCTGCGCCAATAATCACTACTTTGGTTGGCGGGATTCCTGAAATACCTCCCAGCAACATTCCTTTTCCGTTATTGGCATTACTTAAATAATTACCGGCAAGCAGCATAACCGCGCTGCCCGCAATTTCACTCATGCTTCTTACAATAGGGTTATGCCCTGAGTCGTCTTTAAAGTTTTCGAAAGAAAGTGCTGTAATGCGCTTTTCCATCATGCTTTGCAGGATGGATGTTTTCATTACAGGTAAATGAATAGGGGAGATGATCGTTTGATCCGGCTTCAAAAGCTCCAGTTCGCATTCGTTTACCGGTGCGGACTTCATAATAAGATCGCACTGAAAAACTTCTTTCTTATCATAGGCAATTTTAGCGCCGGCATCGCTGTAATCTTTTTCAGAAAAATGAGCACCCTCGCCGGCCCTGTGCTCCACCACTACCCTGTGACCATTGCTCACCAATACATTTATAGCATCAGGCGTAAGCGCTATACGGTTTTCATTAAAAGTATTTTCCCTCGGAAGTCCAATCAATAACTGGGCTTCGCGGGGTTTAATATCCAGGGTCTCTTCTAATGTTTCATAGCTGAAGGAAGCTCCCACAAATGGCTTTTCTGCCGGCATAATCGCGATAGATTTGAGCGGACAATTTACAAAAAAATCACCTGTGAAAATCAATTTTCAAAAGCCGCGTATTTTCACTTAATACTTCAATGTAAATATGCACGGTATTTTCCGGTAAAATATTAAGCGCTTTTTGCGGCCATTCCACAAAACATATATTGCCGGAGTACAGGCAATCCTCAATGCCTGCATTTATGGCTTCCTGCTCGTTTTTTATCCGGTAGAAGTCTATATGATAAATAGGACGCGTAACCCCGTTCTCGGTATAGCTATATTCATTGATCAGTGAAAAAGTAGGGCTGCTTACCGGGTTTTTAACCCCTTTGGCGTGACAGAGCGCTGTGATAAAAGTAGTTTTGCCGGCGCCCATTTCTCCTTCAAAAGCAAAAACTTTACCATCAACGTTTTGCCAAAAAGTATTGGCGGCTTCTCCAATTTTTTCAAGCGCTGTTATAATCTCCATACATATATTGAATGCTACAAGGTTGCAAAGATAATTGGCTTTTTCAGCCTTTACTGCTACTATGTTGCAAAGATATTCCTGCTGCAATTCGTTCACCATATAGCTTCAAATTAATTTTGCGGCATGGAAAATATACATTGGAAAGTAGAAGGAATGGATTGCACCAATTGTGCATTAACCGTAAGGCGCTATCTGGAGAAAGAAGGCGCTACTGCTATTAAAGTAAATTTTGTAGATGGCGATGTAGCTTTTCAGATAAATGGCAAAAGCACGCCTGCACAAATACAAAAGGGTGTGGAAGGTTTAGGATATAAGGTGGCAGGCAATATTACAGATAACGGATCGGTGCCTGCAAAGCCTGCTATCAATATACATTTAAGATATACCCTAATGTGCCTGCCTTTTACTATTGTATTGTTGCTGCACATGTTTCATGGCGTACTGGGCTGGCATTGGCTGATGAACCCCTGGGTACAATTGGCTTTGTGTGCACCCGTATATATTATTGGTATGGGTTATTTTGGCAAAAGCGCTATCAAGAGCTTGCGGAATGGTATGCCTAATATGAATGTATTGATAGCGGTTGGTGCAACAGCGGCTTTTGCATATAGCCTGATCGGCACTTTACAAAACCTCGGGGAGGATTACCTTTTTTATGAAACCGCGGCTACCATAATCACGCTGGTTTTCTTTGGTAATTACCTTGAAAGCGCTTCTATACAATCAACCCAGAAAGCATTGAACAAACTGGCCAAATCGCAGAAGGTTGTTGCCAATATGATAGCCTTTGACGAGAATCACCAGGAAGTAATTATGCCGGTTGACAATGCTGACCTGCGTTCAGGAGATCTTATATTGATCAAAAGTGGTGAACAGGTGCCTGCGGATTGTAAAATTTTATGGGGTGATGCGAGTATAAATGAAGCTATTATTACAGGGGAAAGCCTGCCTGTTGATAAACACGCTAAAGATTTATTGATAGGCGGAAGCCTTGTAGTGAATGGTACAGTAAAAGCCCAGGTAACAGCGGCTGCTTCTGATTCAGCATTGGCAAATATTGTAAACCTGGTAAAGCAGGCGCAGGGAGAAAAACCACCAGTGCAGCAAATGGCAGATAAAGTGAGTGCCATTTTTGTGCCGGCAGTAATAGCAATTGCGGTGCTCACGTTTATTATTAACTATTGGGTATTGCATGATTTTACAGCATCATTAATGCGGAGCATTGCGGTGCTGGTTATTGCCTGTCCGTGTGCGTTAGGACTGGCAACACCGGCCGCTGTAGCGGTAGGCTTAGGACGTGCAGCCCGCAGTGGCGTATTATTCCGCAATGCTACAAGCCTTGAATTATTTAAAGATATCAGCCAGGTGGTATTTGATAAAACAGGCACGCTGACCACCGGGGCATTAACAGTAGCTGCATTTAAAATAGCAGATAGTAATTTAACCGAGGAGGAATTTAAACGGATTGTTTTTTCTCTCGAAAAATATTCCAATCACCCCATTGCAAAAAGCATAACGGCCGCCTGGAAAATGAAAGGAGATATACGCTGGGATAAGATTGAAGAAGTAAAAGGGCTGGGCATGAAAGCTACCAGTAAAGAAGGAGATGAATATATAGCCGGCTCATTTAAAGTGACTGAAGGCATCAGCGATGATAAATCGCATAATGTATATGTACTGAAAAACAAAAGCCTTGTTGGCTGGGTTGATGTAAAAGATGATATACGCCCGGAAGCAAAAACCGTAGTACAGTATCTAAAGGCAAAAGGGATAAAAACATATTTGCTAAGCGGCGACAGCGAGGCTAAATCAAAAGCTATAGCCGGTGAAGTGGGTATTGATGAAGTGATAGCTGAACAAACACCTGAACAAAAGCTTGCTCATATAGAAAGGCTGACAAAACAGGCGCCAACTGCCATGATAGGTGATGGTATAAATGATGCGCCGGCTTTGGCAAAAGCCACTATTGGTATTTCATTGAGCGATGCCTCACATATAGCCGTGCAAACCGCTGATGTGGTACTTATGAATCATGGATTGAAAAATCTACCGCTGTCATTAGGCCTGGGTAAGCATACTTTTCTTACCATCAAACAAAACCTTTTCTGGGCATTTTGCTATAATATAGTAGCTATCCCGCTGGCGGCTTTTGGGTTTCTCAGCCCGATGTTTGGCGCATTGGTGATGGGGCTGAGTGATGTGGTGCTGGCGATTAATTCAGGAAGATTGTTTGTGAAGAAAGTGGTGTAGGAATGGCAATCAGCTTTCGGCAATCAGCGGTGGGCTGCTGCGCTAGCCAAAGACAGTTAGCACAGCGATTCAGTTGTATGTCTGCTGTGCGTGGCATCCCCGACTGCCATGCCTGCGGCAGGTAAGCCGTAAGGCATTTTCGCCACGCACAGGTATCTTGTCGCCTGGCGACTTTACTTCCCATCAATAATATCCCTGCAATACTGCATGCATTTACCTAACTCTGTTTTGGTATCAGCGCCGCCATATTCATATTCAATATTTGCGGGAATCGGCCAGCCATTATCTCTTACCAGCTCCAGCACCTGTTTTATAGGAGTATCACCTTCACCAAAAGGAACATTTTCACCCTGGTTCTTTTTGCGGTCTTTTACATGCAGGCAAACTATTCTATCATGGTTGTTTTTGATAAAATCAACAGGGTCTAAATTAGCAGCAACAAAATGCCCGATATCAAGGTTGATGCGTGTAAAAGATGAACAACCTTCCATTGCTTTTTGTAAACTTTCCGGTGTTGAAAAATCATTCGGTCTGTCAACATTGGAATGGTTATGCATACCTACTTTTATCTTATACTTCTGGGCATACGCATCAATTCTTTTCATTGAAGTGATGGTGGCTGATGTAGTAAGCGTATCCGTTCCCAGCGCTTTGGCTATTTTAAAATTCAGTTCCACATCATGGTCGGAAGTACTATCATTCATATTGGCGCTGTATGCCTGTATTTTTATACCGGCATTTTTGAATTGCTTATACATCGTGGCTATTTCTTTCATGTCAAGCTGCTGTTTCCATTTAACCAGCGAGTCCTGGCGCTCTTTTAATTGTTCCGCGGTAATATTTCTTGCCCATTGAAATTCCCGCGGCTCAATATGTCCCTGCCATACTTCACAGCTTTTAATGCCCAGTTCTTTCATGATCTGTATTGTCTCTTCTCTTGACTTATCGCGCAGGCTATAGCTTTGAACGCCTAAAATAAAAGATGCTTTGAATGATAAATTATTTGCAGAAAGCGCGGAAGGAAGTACAGATCCGGCAAAACCTGTTAACATTAATTTACTCCATGCCCTGCGGCTGAATTTGTGTTGTTGCATATAGCAAAAGATATAGTGTTAAAGGGTTAAGATAGGATTTTTATTGGTTATTGCACTTTATTTAACCTCCGGAACAAAATGCAGCTTGCCTTTTTTGTCAATTTTTATTAATCCTATATTGGCATTTCTTCTCTGGTTTTCCGGTTGTTTGGGGTCTTCATGCGTATGGTATATGATGAGCTTTTTGTTTTCATGCTTTGTGGGCAGCAGCGAATTGTGTCCTATACCAGAAATATGCTGTATGGTATCTTTTGTGGCAATAGGATTTTCATCAGCTTTAGTCCATGGACCAAGCGGGGAAGATGCCGTAGCATAACCGATTCCATAATTTCGCTCAAACGTATGATTGCCTGAATAGGTCATGTAATAGGTATCATTATATTTAAAAACAAAAGGGCCTTCATTACAGCGGTTATGCTCCCAGTTAACCTGCTCCCAGGGTTGGGAAGCTTCCAGCAGTTTAACCGTGTCGCCAACAGGGGCAGACAAATCCTTTGCTAATTTTACCCCATATATAATTCCGAAACTATACCCGTCTTTAAAGCCATTCATACTAAAGTATAAATAGGGTTGATCGCGATCTACAAATATATCGCCGTCAATAGCGCCAAAGCCAAAATCAAACCAGGGAGCATGCAAATCTTTAAAAGGTCCTTCGGGGTTATCGCTAACGGCCAGGGCTATACGCAGCTCCTTCTTTTCTTTACTTAATCCACTGTACGTAAGATAGAATTTATTGTTGTAAAATTTTACCTCAGGTGCCCAGAACGCTTCCGATGCCCAACTGTTTTCATTCTTTTGCCACAGCATGCCATTGAATTTCCAGTGTATCATATCATCAGAGATATAACACGGGAACCCTTCGTTGGCAGAACCATAAGTGCCGGTAAGATAATAACGGTTATTATACTTATACATAAAAGGGTCGCCCATAATAATAGGATTGCCATCACTTAAAAGAGGATTTTTGACAATGTTTTTCCGGGAACAGCAGGAAATCAATGTTATTAAAAATAATCCTGCGATCCATATATTTTTCCGATAACCCATCTGCAAATAAAACGCATTTCGTTCACTTCTTACTTTCACTGATATTTGCTGTTAAACTTTTCTACTGGCAGATATTCATTCCATATTACAAACCAACTGGGGGTATAACACATTCCGCCCATTGCAGGAAGATATCATTACATCAGTATTAGATGGCAATGATACCTTAGCTATTATGCCTACGGGTGGAGGTAAGTCTATCAGCTTCCAGGTGCCGGCATTGGCGAAAAAAGGAATATGCCTGGTGGTAACGCCGCTTATCGCGCTGATGAAGGATCAGGTCGCTAAGCTGAAAGAAAAAGGCATACTGGCACTGGCAATTCATTCCGGCATGCCGTTCCCTGAAGTAAAGAAAACACTGGATAATGCATTATACGGCAATTATAAATTCCTGTATGTTTCTCCTGAAAGATTACAAACGAGTTTCTTTAAAGAATATTTGCCTGCGTTGTTGCTTAACCTTATTGCTGTTGATGAAGCGCACTGTATTTCGCAATGGGGTTATGATTTTCGACCTGCCTATCTGGCTATTGCAGATATACGAAAAGAAAAACCAGGTGTGCCGGTGCTGGCGTTAACCGCTTCGGCCACAGAGTCCGTACAAAAAGATATTTGTGAGAAACTTGAATTTACACATCAGCAGGTTTTTAAATTATCGTATGAGCGTTCTAATCTTTCATACAGTGTATTGAATGTGGAAGTAAAAATCAATAAGCTGCTGGATATTGTAAACAAAGTACAGGGTTGCGGTATTGTATATTGCAGGAACAGGAAGAGAACAAAAGAGATTGCCGAATTATTGCAGCTGCATAATATAAAAGCAGATTACTATCACGCGGGGCTTACGCACGAACAAAGAAACGAAAAACAGGATAAGTGGCTGAACAATACCACAAGAATAATGGTATGCACCAATGCCTTTGGCATGGGCATAGACAAGCCTGATGTACGATTGGTTGTTCATGTGGATATACCCGAATGTTTAGAGAGTTATTACCAGGAAGCCGGTCGTGCAGGACGTGATGGAAAAAAATCCTACGCTGTTTTATTATATCATGATAATGATATCAGGGAGTTGGAAAAGCTCCCCGGAATAAAATTTCCATCTCTCACAGAAATAAAGAAAATATACCAGGCGCTGGTAAATTATTTGCAGGTGCCTGCCGGTGCGGGTGAAGACGTATATTTCGATTTTAATATACAGGAATTTGTTAAGGCATTTAAACTTGCACCGCTTACTACCATCTACGCAATAAAAGCGTTGGAGCAGGATGGGCTGCTCACCTATAATGAGCAGGTGTTTTTATCTTCAACTGTTACATTTACCTGCAGCAAAAATACGCTTGAAGATTTTGAAAAGGATTATCCTGCAGCGGAGCCGTACATAAAAGTGCTGCTTCGCTCTTATGGCGGCATATTTGATGCACCGGTACCTGTAAATGAAAAAGAACTCGCAGGTATTTTGAAGGTTGATACAAACAAGTTTATAAAGGCTTTGATAAAGCTGGCACAGAAAAATATTATTAGTTATCAACCGCAAAAAGATCAACCGCAGATACAGTTTTTATATAAAAGACCAGCAGCAGAAAATTTAGCCATCAATCTGCAGCATTATAATGAAAGGAAAGGTGCGTTGGTGTCGCAAATTGCCTCTATCACAAATTATGTGAAAGACGCAACGACGTGCCGTGCAAAAATCATCGCAAATTATTTTGGAGATACGACTGCTAAAGATTGTGGCGTGTGTGATAATTGTCTTTCAAAAAAGAGAAAATACAGTATATCAAGAAAGGAATTTTCACAACTTGAACTACAGGTAATTACGTTGCTTCAAAAAACTCCGGCAACAGTTAAAGAACTGGTACAACAGTTAGGCATAACCGAAGAACAAAAACTCTGGAATATTATTGATCATCTTATTGGAGAAAATATACTCAGTATGACGGAAGATAATTCAGGGAAACTCTGTATAAAAAAAAAGGGCCAGGATAAAAATCCAGCCCGTTTTTAAAATCCAATATCCTATGAAAAACCGAGTCAAAGATATACAGGATATATATTCCTGCAATACCCTTTTCGTGGTATCTATTTAATTTTTTGTGTTGTATAAAATGCGATCTTTTTAGAAAAAAATTAAATGTTTATTGTAAAAATGTACAACCTGACAATTTGATCCTAAAACCAACTGCTTTTCTTTTTAGAGCTTCGCCCGCCCAAACCTAAAGCGCCTAACAAACTGCGGGTAATGATAGATGCGGCAGTTCTTCCCACCTGCCGGGTTACAGAGTTATCTAATACTTTTTCAATAACAGAGGGCGGTTCTTTCTCCTTCCTGGAAGTTGTTTTTTCTTCCTGCGACTTCTTCCCGGCTTCTGCTAATTTGTCATTAATTATCTCGTAAGCACTTTCGTTATCAATAGTTTCTTCATATTTCTTTACAAGCTTTGATTGTTTTATGAACCCATCAATTTCTCCATCTGTCAGTATATCCATTCTTGAACGAGGAGAAGCAAGCATAGTATGCACTAAAGGAGTTGGAATACCTTTTTCATTTAATAATGTAACAAAGGCTTCTCCTATACCCATTTGAGTGATAAGGTCTTCAACCTTATAATAAGTTGTTTCCGGATAATTATCTGCGGCCTGTTTTATGGTTTTACGGTCAGCAGCGGTAAAAGCACGCAGCGCATGCTGCACTTTTAACCCTAACTGGCTGAGCACAGAAGCCGGTACATCCTGCGGGTTTTGCGTGCAAAAGAAAATGCCAACACCTTTTGAGCGTATGAGTTTAATAACCGTTTCTATTTGCTGCATCAAAGCCTGGGTTGCTTCCTGGAATACGAGATGAGCTTCATCAATAAATAAAACCAGTTTAGGCTTATCAAGGTCTCCTGCTTCGGGCAATACGGCATATAGCTCTGCAAGCAGTTGCAGCATAAAAGTTGAAAACAGCTTTGGGCGGTTTTGCATATCCGTTACCCTCAGTATATTTATTATGCCGCCGCCATCATTACTTATCCGCATCAAATCATCTACCTCAAAAGATGGTTCGCCAAAAAAAACATCAGCGCCCTGTTGCTGCAGTTCTATCACTTTGCGTAAAATAGTGCCGGTGCTTGTGGTTGCTATTTTGCCATAGGTTTTTTCAAGCTCCGCTTTGCCCTCATTGCTTACATACTGTAATATTTTGGTAAAGTCTTTAAGATCCAGCAATGGTATCTTATTATCATCGCAATACTTAAATATCATTGCTACCAGCCCCTGCTGGGTATCGTTTAATCCAAGAATTTTTGAAATCAGTATTGGACCAAACTCAGTAACGGTAGCCCTTAAACGAACGCCTTTTTCATTACTAAGCGTCATCAGTTCTACCGGGTATGCTCTTGCAGACCAGGTAAGCCCTATCCTGCTATAACGTTCCTTTATCTTATCATTTTCTGTGCCTGCTTCCGCTATGCCACTCAAATCACCTTTGATATCCATCATCAAAACCGGAACACTGGCATCGCTTAGTCCTTCGGCAATCACCTGCAGGGTTTTTGTTTTTCCGGTGCCTGTTGCGCCGGCAATCAGCCCGTGGCGGTTCATTGTTTTTAATGGCAGCTGAACGAAGGTCCCCTCCAGAACTTCGCCATCAAGCATGGCGCCCCCAAGCGGAAAACTTTCTCCTTTAAAACTATATCCTGCTTTAATGGAATCAATAAAGCCGTTTTTATCAGGCATAATGGAAATTTTTAGGGAAAGATAGTTGAAATGTTTTAAAGTTCTTCTTCGCGTTCCAGCATGAGGATGGCGCTCTGAGGCACAATAAAATATTTGTCGTTCTCATACATTACTTCAGTGGCACCGCTTAAAAGAAATATAGCCAGGTCCCCTTCCCTGGCTTGTAAGGGAATATATTTTACCTGCTCTTCTTCCGCCTTCCAGGTTTCTGTTTCAACAGGCATCGGGATAGCATAACCCGGACCATGTTTTATTACATATCCCTGTTGCACTTTTTCCTTTTCCTGCACACCGGGGGGAAGATATAAACCGCTGGCAGTGCGCTCATTACCATGCACAGGTTTAATAAGCACCCTATCACCAATAACTACTAACTTTTTGAATTTATTTTCAGGTGTAAGTCTCATATTTTTTGCAACAAAAATAAAGATTCATGTTTTTAAAAATGCTGCTTCATTGATATCTCAAAAAAAGGGTTTAACAAAACTTTATTGATGGTAATACGTAAGCAGGAAATGATTATATTTATTTTGAATTAAATATTTTGATTATGGAAGCGCAAAAGCACAAAATTTTATTATGCGAGGATGATCCGAATCTTGGATTGGTTTTGAAAAACTATCTTGAATTGAATGATTATGATGTAACGCTTGAAAGAGATGGGCGGCTTGGCTTAGCGGCGTTTCAACGCGAAAAGTTTGAACTCTGCCTTTTGGATGTGATGATGCCTAATATGGATGGCTTTAAATTAGCCGAAGAAATAAGAGACATCAATCCTGATATTCCATTATTTTTCCTTTCTGCAAAAACAATGAAGGAAGATATTATACAGGGATATAAACTTGGCGCGGATGATTATATTACCAAGCCTTTTGACAGCGAAGTTTTATTGCTGAAAATAAAAGCCATCCTGAAACGCAATGAGGATTTGAGCAAGGATACAGCGAATGTTGAGTTTGATTTAGGCAAATATCATTTCAATCCGAAACTCAGAGAGCTGAGTGTAGAAGGCAAAACGCAAACCCTTTCACCTAAAGAGAATGAATTGCTCCGTATGCTGGCAGAGTATAAGAATGATTTATTGCCGCGTGAAATAGCGTTGAAAAGAATATGGGGTAGTGATACTTATTTTAATGGAAGGAGCATGGATGTGTATATCGCAAAGCTGAGAAAGTATTTAAAAGAAGACGATAATATCGAGATCGTGAATATTCATGGCAATGGTTTCCGCCTTGTGGTGAATGGATAAAATTGTTTTTTATGAAGAGGGCCTGCAGCATTTTGCTGCAGTTTTTTTTATTGGGATATGTGCAAATCCCTGGGGTTAACCTTTTCTTTTAGATTAAGAAAATGTTTGCTTTGTGATTTGTGCAATACTGGTGCAGATGCAGAAAAGATAAAATATTTCAGGGAACAGCTTGTGAGATATTTCTATAGCATATGCAATATCAATAGATTCTATGATCAACACACTATAAGCATCTGTTGTTACCAGCACGCTATATGCCCGAAAAGCAGGACAAAAGAGATAAGTATCATTGGAAATAATCCTGCTTAGCTTTCCTGTATTGCCTGTGCTTCTCCTTCTCTTTTTTCCGGCCGCATTTGCGGGAAAAATAAAACATCCTGTATGGAAGCCTGGTTGGTAAGCAGCATACACAACCTGTCTATACCAATGCCAATACCCGCAGTAGGCGGCATGCCATATTCAAGAGCCCGCAAAAAATCGTGATCAATAAACATTGCTTCATCATCGCCGCGCTCCATCAGCTTTAATTGTTCTTCAAAACGCTCACGCTGATCTATCGGATCATTAAGTTCTGAATACGCGTTGGCGATTTCTTTTCCGTTGATCATTAATTCAAATCGCTCAACCAGCCCGGCTTTTTCACGATGCTTTTTAGTAAGCGGGCTCATTTCAACAGGATAGTCTGTAATGAAAGTTGGTTGTATATAGTGATGTTCACATTTTTCCCCAAATATGGAATCAATCAGTTTGCCCTTGCCCATATTAGGTTTGTTTTCTACATGCAGTTGTTTGCATACTGCTCTTAGTTCATCTTCATTCATAGCGCTCACATCAATGCCCGTATGTTCTTTAATAGCATCATGTATAGATACACGTTTGAATGGTGTTTTAAAGCTGATGGTTTTATCGCCCACCTGTACATCGGTAGTATTATGCATAGCAACAGCCGCTTTTTCCAAAAGCGCTTCTGTTGTATTCATCATCCAGAAATAATCTTTATATGCTACATAAAATTCAAGAATGGTAAATTCAGGATTATGGGTACGGTCCATGCCTTCGTTCCTGAAATTGCGGCTGAATTCATATACCCAGTCAAAGCCGCCAACGATCAGTCTTTTTAAATACAGTTCATTGGCGATGCGCAGGTATAAAGGAATATCCAGCGCATTATGATGCGTGATGAAGGGCCGGGCAGCAGCTCCTCCGGGAATGCTTTGCAAAACCGGTGTATCAACCTCTAATGCCCCG
This sequence comes from Terrimonas sp., assembly GCF_003075435.1. GTDB lineage: Bacteria > Bacteroidota > Bacteroidia > Chitinophagales > Chitinophagaceae > Agriterribacter. The sequence goes on from NZ_QCZJ01000034.1 coordinate 28,964, forward strand.
TGATTGTTAAGATACTCACGGATAGTGTTGATCATTACCGTACGTTTTATAAAAGTATCCTTAACCTGGGGATTGATGATAAGATCAACATAGCGTTGGCGGTATTTAAATTCGGGATCGGTAACCGCGTCAAAGCTTTGACCATCGGCTTCCTTAACAACCGGCAATGGCTTAAGCGACTTTGATAGAACTGTAAAGCTGCTTACATGTATGGATATTTCTCCTGTTTTGGTAATAAATCCATACCCCTTCACGCCAATAATATCTCCTATATCAAGCAATTTTTTCCAAACAGTATTGTATAATGTTTTGTCTTCACCCGGGCATATATCATCCCGTTTTACATAAATCTGAATACGACCGGTATTATCCTGTAACACCGCGAAAGAGGCTTTGCCCATATCACGTATGCTCATTATTCTGCCGGCAAAACTTATATCTGCAAACTGGTCCTTGGTTTCTTCAGAAAAATTATTTCTGATCTGTGCGGCGGTGTGCGTTACCGGGAAAGCTTCAGGCGGATAGGGATTAATGCCCAGCTTTTCCAGTTCAATTCTTTTCTCTCTTCTTATGATTTCCTGCTCAGATAAATGTTGTGTGCTCATTGCTTACTTTTTAAAAAAGTGGAGCAAAGGTACTGGTTACAAACAAGCCTGCAAAGCCTGGGTTGATGAATGTGTTACCTCGTAAAGGTATTGTAGTGTTCTATAGAAATCTCTATTTTGCTTTAGCGAAAGCTTACTTCCTGCTGCTTATTCTATTTCATCTGCTTGCTCCACAGTTTTCCTCAGTTTGGCCAATCTTTCTGCGGCTACAGCTTCGGAGGCAAGATCTGTTTTAGCGGTGCTGTGATGCAGTTCGTTTATAAGTTCTGCCACAAGGGCCGTCCAGCCGGTTTGGTGGCAGGCACCTAATCCTTTACCTGAGTCACCGTGAAAATATTCATAGAATAATACAAGCGATTCATTGCCGGGATTTTTATAAAACCAGTTGTATTCACCATAAAGTTTTCGTTCGCCTTTATCATTCTTCTTAAATAAACTTATCACGCGCCTCGTAAGTTCATCAGCCACTTCACCTAATGTTAACTGTACACCTGAGCCTGTAGGATATTCAACAGTAAGATTTTCCCCGTAAAAAGTTCCGTATTTCCTGATTGACTGAATAACGAGATAATTCATCGGCATCCATACCGGCCCGCGCCAGTTGGAGTTTCCTCCATAAAAATCTGAGGTTGAATCGCCGGGGTCGTACTGGGCATTATAGGACGTGCCGTTGATGGTTACGGAATAAGGATTATTCTTATGGTACTTTGAGAGCGCCCTTATACCACCTTCAGATAAAAACTCACTTTCGTTCAGCAAACGTGTTAGCAAAAACACCAGTCTTTCTTTTGGCAGGAGAGACAGCAGTACAACCTCTCCATCATTACGATCTTCATTAGGCCAAAATAAGTTATTGCGTTTGCGGTAGTTTTCAAACCATGTCATCCGCTTTTTAAAATCGTCTAATTTATCCAGTGATTTTTTCTGAATATTAGATACTGCGAATAATGTGGTTAACCCAACAATAGACTGAATGCGCAATTGCAATGGTTGGGAGCCGGCAATGGAAAGGGTATCATAAAAAAACTTGTCGTCTTCATTCCATAAACCATGTTCGTTTAGTGCTTCAGCGATCAATACAAACTGCTCAAAAAACTTGGTAGCGGTATCTTCAAAAGCTTTATCATGAATGGCTATTTCCAAAGCCATATCCATCATATTCAGCGCATACATAGCCATCCAGCTTGTGCCGTCGGCCTGTTCAAGATGCATATTACTGCCGAGAGGAGAGCTGCGGTTAAATACGCCGATATTATCCAGTCCCAGGAACCCTCCTTCAAACAAATTGTTGCCTTTTACGTCTTTCCTGTTCATCCACCACGTAAAATTGATCAGCAGTTTCTGAAAAACTTTTTTCAAAAACAATATATCTCCTTTGCCTTCTTTCTTCTTCTCAATATAGTATACCTGCAAAGCCGCCCATCCTTGTACCGGGGGATTTACATCACTGAAATTCCATTCGTATGCAGGCAACTGGCCATCGGGTTTCATATACCATTCCCTCATGATCAGGAGTAGCTGGTGTTTAGCAAAACAAGGATCGGCTACCGCCATTGCTATACAGTGAAATGCCAGGTCCCATGCCGCATACCAGGGGTATTCCCATTTATCAGGCATGGCTATAACGTCCTGGTTCTTCAGGTGTTTCCAGTCGTTGTTGCGCCCATGCTTCCTGGTGTCACTAACCGGTGTTATACCATCGCCGGTAGTGAGCCATCGTTCTACATCATAATGATAATATTGTTTACTCCATAATAATCCTGCTAATGCCTGGCGCTGTATGGTTGCCATATCAGCATCCATACCGGCAGGTAAAATAGCGGCATAAAAATCATTTGCCTCCTCTTTGCGGGTGGTAAATATTTTTTCAAAGCCAACAGCAAAAGGGTTTTCAATAAGTTTATTGCTGAGCCTGCAGTAAATAGTTTTAGTAGCTCCGGCAGGAATATTCAATTTGTAAACAGGAGAGCATTTTGTGCCTGATTTTTTATCGCGTAATGCCTGTAGGTTTTTCCCTTCAATAACCGCGTCATGAAAAGCATCTTTTACAAAAGGCGTTTCATTAGGCTTGCCGGTAATTTTTTCCATATTGGTTTCATTCTCTGTAAAAAAGCAATCATCCGGCTTTTGAAAATACAGGTAATAGGTTCCCAGGCGATGGTGGTTTGCTTTTACCGCAGTTTTGCTGAGGTAGCTGATACCAGGCTTTTTATCTGAACCAACATAACTCCAACGGTTATAAAACCATAGGGTAGGCAATACCGTTATAGGTGCAGCTTTGGGTCCGCGGTTGGTTACGTCAATTTTAATTACGATATCCTGCGGACTTTGTTTGGCATAAGTGGTCAGTACGTCGAAGTACTCATTTTTGTCGAATACACCGGTATCCAATATTTCGTATTCAGGCTCCGTCCGCGACCTGGAACGGTTTTCCTGCACCAGTTTATCATAAGGGAATGCCTGTTGCGGGTATTTATACAGGTATTCCATATAGTAATGTGTGGGAATATTATCAAGCTGGTAATAAAGCTCCTTTACATCTTCACCATGATTGCCTTCACTGTTACCCAATCCAAATAATCTTTCCTTTAGTATTTTATCCTTTCCATTCCATAATGCAATGGCAAAGCACAGGTTTCCAAAAAAGTCACAAATACCTGCCAATCCGTCCTCACCCCATTTATATGTTCTGCTGTGCGAGTCTTTAAAAGGAAAATAATTCCAGGCATCACCATTGCTGCTGTAATCCTCCCTTACTGTTCCCCACTGTCTTTCGCTTAAATATGGTCCCCATTGCTCCAGTGGTATTTTTCTTGATGCGTTTACGGAAAGTCGTTGATGTTCTGCTGTCATAGTTTTGATAAGATGCATTTAACCTAAGTTTTTGTATAGCCATGCTTTGTGTAAAATGCAGCTACAGTTTTTAAAAGGTTTCCTGGCAAACAGTCTGTGGAAGAAAATCGAATTAAGAAAAAGATATTACAAAATTAATGTTTATTAAATAAATGGATTATTTATCTGACTTTTGACAGGGATTTCGCTTTTAAGTTGTATCGTTATACACTTTGCATTAGTGCTGGTGGTGAAATGCAAACGGCGCCTGTCATTTCGGTCCCGCCTGTACGTTGAAATTAATTAAAGTGTCTTGCGGCGGGAGAGAAACCTGCCTGCCGGCAGGCAGGTCCGTTGGGCAGTAGAGCAAATGTTGAGCATTAGTACGGTCCCGGCAGATTTACCTTCGGTGAGAAAAGCTCTCCCGCGCGTAAAAGCGATTACAGTATAGTCTTCGTACTGCTCGCTCGAAATGACGATGCCTGCAAACGGTTTCTTTTAAAAGCGAAATCCCTGTGATTTTTGATCTCTTTATGCATTTTTTATAAACCCAAACTGCTCAAAATGATAACCGTTTGTTTTGATTTTGGAAACACACGTCTTAAATACGCAGTATTCAATGATAGGTCGTTGCAATATGAAAAAGTTTTACCCGACGCAGAGCCTTCTACCATAGCCAACCTGATGAAAGAAACATCGCCTGCCAAAACCATTCTTTCTTCTGTAATAGAGCATACCAAAGAGGTTGAAACCATCTTAGCCAATTATTCAAAGTTTCATTTGCTTTCTAATACCACTACTTTGCCGTTTACAGCTCCTGTTACAAAACCTGAAACGATTGGTGCGGACAGGTTAGCGCTTTGTGCTGCGGCAGTGGAGTTTTTTCCGGGCAGGCATAATCTTGTAATTGGTTTGGGAACATGTATTACTTATAATTTTATAGATAAATACAGGCAGTTTTTAGGCGGCGGCATATCTCCTGGCATGGAAATGAGGTTGAAATCATTAAGAGATTATACTGCTAAATTGCCGCTGGTAAAGGCAGACTGGAATTTTCCATTGGTTGGTTATGATACCAGAACCAATATAACCAGTGGTGTGATATTAGGAATGGCAAAAGAAATTGATGGTATAATTGACGCATACTCAGAACGATATAGCAACTTTAACGTGCTTTTAACCGGGGGCGATTCACCCTATTTTGCTCAACTGATGAAAAATAAGATATTTGCAGACCCTCAATTAATCTATAAAGGCTTGTATGCAATCAGTGAGTATAATAACTAACTGCAGAAGATTGGTTTTTTTCAGTTTGGTTCTATCAGCAGTAAACAATAATGTTTTGGCACAGGAAAACTCGCCATATTCCCGGTATGGACTTGGAGATATTCTTCCGGGGCAAAATATCGTTAACCGCGCAATGGGCGGTATATCAGCAACTTATTACGACCCTGTCACAGTAAATTTTACAAATCCCGCGTCTTATGCACGTTTAAAATATACCACGTTTGATGTCGGTTTGGATTATACCGGCAGAACACTCCGGGCTGTTGATCCTGTTCGTACGCTTAGGTCGGGCTATATTATTCCTTCTTATATACAGGTTGGATTTCCCCTGGCAAAAAAAAGAAACTGGGGAATGAATATAGGCATCCGTCCCGTGACACGCATCAGTTACCAGCTTCAGCAAAATGAACGTTTGCCTGGTATAGACAGTGTGCAAACAAATTATACCGGCGATGGTGGTCTTTATCAAACGTATGTAGGTACCGGTTTTGGCAGCAAGCATTTTACAGCTGGTTTTAATTTTGGATATGCGTTCGGCAGTAAAAATTATGTAACACAGCGTTCGCTGGTTAATGATACAGTGTTTTACGAGAGAGGAAAATGGGCCGATAGTACGCATTTTGGTGGCGTATTCCTGCATGGCGGTGTTCAGTACTCTACCCATATAAGTAAAAGCGTATTATTAAAGCTTGGCGCATTTGCACAGTTGAAAAGTAATCTGAATGCCACACGAGATATCAGGCGTGAAACATATGTAGTGAATTCCACTTATGGGGAAATCATGAAAGACAGTGTTTATTACTCTACTGATGATAAGGGTAAAATTATAATGCCTGCTTCTTATGGCGCTGCTATTTCAATAGAGAAAGAGCTGGCATGGTCTGTTAGCGCCGAATATAATATTGCCCAGTGGGCAGATTACAGGTATTATGATACCAAAGACGATGTTAAGAATACCTGGGTATTCCGCCTGGGTACAAACTTCATCCCTAACTATAAAAGCAACAGCTATTGGGGACAGGTTCAGTACCGCGCCGGTTTTTATGTAGGACCGGATTATGTAACGGTTAACAAAAACCTGCCTACTTATGCCGTAACGTTCGGAGCATCCTTTCCTGTGCGTAAATATGGATATAGCCTTTATACCGGACAATATACCAGCATAAATACCGCATTTGAAATCGGCGCCCGTGGCAATAAAAGCAATTCGCTCCGGGAAAGCTTTTACCGCATTGCTGTCGGGCTTTCTTTAAGTGATATCTGGTTTATAAAACGCACTTATCAATAATGTCTGACCGAAACAACTATATTTCTTTTCTTCCCCTTTTTATTTGTGTGTGCTGCATGTTTTTAGCAGCCTGCGAAAACGATGAAAATGTTTTGCGTGAGCGTGCAAAAAGAAAAATGGGTGTTGATGAAGCAAAAAAAGTTGAGTTGCTATACAGCCAGGCTGGAAAAGTGCGTTCCAAGCTTACCGCACCAGTAATGAACCGCTACCAGGATACATTACCGAGAGTTGAGTTTCCTAATTCGCTTCATATAGATTTTTTTGATTCGACCATGCAGGTGGAGAGCATTGTAGATGCTAAGTATGGGAGATATATTGAAGGACAGAACAAAGCTTACCTGCGTGATAGTGTGGTTGCTATTCAGTTAACAAAACAGGACACAGTAAGGTGTGAGGAGCTTTGGTGGGATCAAAATAAACAGGTGTTTTATACTGATAAGCCGGCTAAGATCACAAAAAAAGACGGCACTATTATACCTGCAACAAAGGGACTTAAGGCTTCTCAGGATTTTAAGAAAATAGAGCTTTTTCAAACTATTGACGGAAGACTTATTGTTTCAGACTCCGAGTTTTCGGGCGTTCCTGCTTCGCAGGACAGCAGTGGTGATAACAAGGCTGATTCTATAAAAATTGAAAAGAAACCGGAGCAATAAAATCAGATCAGGCTTCTTTTCTTACCTGCATTTTCAAAATACTTTTCCAACTCGTGAAATGAATTTTTAATAAAAGGCATAATCGTGCCTATGGCTTCTATAACAGATGGCCCCAGCCCGCTGAGCATACCGTATACCCTGCTGGATGAAGCGGTAGCCTCACTTATCAAATGCATTTTCTCTGCAAAAAAAAGTATAATACTAAAAGCCAGCGTATACATGGCCGCATAAAGTAATGCACCCCCCAGCTTATTTACCCATCCTAATAATGAAATGGTGAATATTTTTTCTACTGCCTTACCTGCCAGTTGCACAAGTAAAACGGCTATTACAAATACGATAATAAAAGATAGTAAAGGCAACCATTTGCTATTTATTGCTGTGTGGTCCTGCAGGTAGGCGGCAAGTGATGCAGATAGTTTTAAGGCTGCTGCAAGACCGATAAACCAACCTATAAAGGAGAAAATCGCCATTATGATGCCACGGCTGATTCCTTTTATTACAGCGGCAATTAAGATTATTATAAAAACTATATCAAGCCACATATGGTATTAATACAAGTTTCAGGTTGAAGGTGAAATGACAGAAACGCCATTAGTTTGACAGCAGTATTTTGACCATTGCGCTGATAGCCTTACCATCTGCCTGCCCCGATAATTGTTTGGTTGCAGCCCCCATAACCTTACCCATATCTGCAGGTGAAGAAGCTCCGGTTTCCGCGATTATTTTCTTCAATACCTCTTTCAACTCATCTTCACCAAGCTGTTTGGGTAAAAATGCTTCAATTACTTCAATCTCTTCCTGCTCTTTTTGTGCAAGCTCAGGCCTGTTTTGCTGTTGATATATTTCAAGAGAATCCTTTCTTTGCTTTACCAGTTTCTGAAGCAATTTTATTTCATCTGCTTCTGAAATCTTACCACCTGCACCTTCAGCGGTTTTAGCAATTATAATTGCTGCCTTAATAGCTCTTAATCCGCGAAGCCCCTTTTCATCTTTAGCCAGCATGGCAGTTTTCAATTTATCATTTATAGTTTGTTCCAGTGACATACGGTAGAAATTTAGAATGATAGTTTATAAATAAAGCTACGGCTTATTATTTCTCCAGCAATTTTCTTGACCTGGCATAAAAGTCTGCTGCGAATTTTTTTAGATCATCAACCAGCTCTTTCTGATGAGTGGCCCTGTTATATGTGTCAGCCATCGTCATAAAGGTTTGATAGAAGAAATCGCCCATTTCATCCATCATCATCTCTTTTGTCCACAAATCAATACGCAATGCAGATTTTTCTTTGCCATCCCAAAAAGCCAGCATCATTGCTTTGGCAGCCTGGGCATCTTCCGCGCTGCTTGAAGAAGCATTCCAAAGTATTTGCTGCGGAATTTTATCATGATCTAATTTTACATCAATAGTAATTCTTGATTGTTCCATTGTATTTATAAATAAGCTGCAAATGTAAGGAGGGATTTCTTTCCTTAAGAATCCGGTATTATTCCAATATAGCGGCTGTATTATGCGTTGCTAATGTTTGCAGCTGCAACAGGGATTTTTGGATTAATACTGTCCTGGTTTTTTCGTCTTTATATATTTTCATCATTTTTTCGCCAATATCCTGCTCATTATTCGGTTCAACATATAAAACAGCATCATTGCCTAACTCAAAAAAAATATTGTTATGCCATGTAATTACAGGCACACCGCATTGCATTGCCTCAACCAATGGCAGACCATTGCTATCAAATTGGGGTAAGTATATAAACGCCAATGCCGCCCCGGCTAGTTTGGGATAATCAGCTTTGCTTATTGCTGCTGATATTGTTATATCACTTTTATATTTATAGGTGTTAAGCAAATTCTCGGTATGCTTTCCCGTTTCCATATTAACGATAATCAATCTTATACCCGATTTAAGCCATTTCTTTACGGTCGAAAAACCCTTCAATACGTTCAGGAAATTTGTATGAGATGCTCCTGAGGCGTTAAAAAGAAAATATTCTTTCCCCTCAGAAAAATATTTTTTTGATTGTTCACGTGTATCCCAATCAAGGGGTTGATATATGTTGAGAGCCATTGGTTGGATAATCCTTATCCGTGATGGATCAATGTTGTTTTTTACAAGTTCATTTTTAATGGAAAGGGAAGATGTGATAATTCTATCCGGTTTGTTTAATTGGTCTGGTTTACTGTTTGTAACACTTGTGAGCAGCAAATAGGTTGTTGCTGCATTTACAGGAATGTAATCATTAATATGGAGTAATATCTGAGCATTGAACTTTTTAACCAGTGCTTTTAGTTGACGTTGATATATCCACTTTGTTATGGGGCTCAAAAAAAAAGGAATTGCTGCAATTATTGTTTGCACATTGCCTGGCAATGAAAATTTGTATTGCTTATTATCATAAGATAACAGGTAAAAATGAGCACCGGGGTATTGATTGCATATGGTGGTTATAATATTTTCTACCAGGGTACTGCTGTTGTTGTCCTTTGTTAAAAATCGCCGGGATAGGCTTATCATTACGTCCATAGCATACAATTATTCGAATAAATGGGTGTTTTAATAGGTGAATAAGGCCGTTTTTAAACTGAGCCATGAGCATTGAAGCGTGAATGGGGCAAAGTTAACCGGTCTGACCGCAGGCAAAATGGAAAACACCGGAAAAATATTATCCATACCTATTGTAAACCTAAATGAATTCCTATGAGGCTAAAATCTCTACACTTTTACATAATTATAGTTTATGCTTTATTAAACTTTAATAAGAGTGTTAATGCACAGTGTGCTACAGGCAGCCCCCAAACGGTTACATACAATGTTGGTGGTCCACCTGCAACGCAGCACGAGACTTATTATCTTCCTCAATTTAACCCATCTATGGGAACTTTGATTGGTGCGGAATTTAATTTGACCACTGATGGGTTTACCATGTTACAGCTTATAAATGCAGACGACTTTGCAAACAACTTTACCAGGATCGTATTTCAAAGAACGGATGAGATCACACTGCCTGGCATTGGTACCGATGAAGTATATGATGGCACAGTTAATTTTCCGGATGCTCTGGTTGGTCCAAGCTATAATCCTTCTTTACTCCCACCGTGGGAAATAAATAGTGATTACACTAATATATGGGGAGGAAGTGCTTTTCTGCCTCCTGCGGGCACAACCTATAATACAACCATACCGGCAAGTGCATTTTCCAGCTACATAGGTGGCGGTATGACTGCTGTGATTTACGATATCTACCCGCAATTTACTTACCGTAGTGTTGGTTCACATGTAGGGAGCAATGTTATTACAATGGCTACCAATGTCAGTATGAGCATTACTTATACCTATTGTACCAATTCTGTATTGCCTTCTGGTAAACTGGAGTTTTTTGCCAAGGCTTCTGAAAATAGTAGTATAGCATTAAGCTGGACCAAGGAAAACGAAGAGAATAATATATTATATGGCGTGGAAATGAGTGCCAATGGAGTAGATTTTACCACAATAGGAAGTATGCAGAGCAAGAAGCCTGAAAATCCTGCAACGGTTGTAAAATATATGTTTGATCATGAGCGCCCAGCAGGAGTAACAGGTAAACTGTATTTCCGTGTAAAACAAACAGACGCTGCCGGAAAAGTAAAATATACGGCCATTAAATGGGTTGATGCAAACAATGAATTACAAACTAATCTTTCTTTATTTCCTAACCCTGCCACCAACGGAGTAACCCTTCAGTTTAGAACGCCCAGGCAAAATAATATACAGGTGCAGCTTATAAATAGTACCGGGCAGGTGGTACAAACAAGCCGCTTAAATTTGAACGGAACAAGCCAGGGAGCACTGCAGTTTAACAGCAGGTACGCTTCTGGTGTATATTTCCTGAAGATAATAGATGTTAAAACAAAAGAACAACAGGTAAGCAGGCTTATCATAAAGTAAACATATCTTCGTTAAATTATAGAAAGAGTTGGTACTTAAAGTTGCCAACTCTTTCGTATTTTTGTTTTTCTCATTTAAGCTACATGGAATATAATACAACAAGAAATCACCTGATAATGCGGGAATATGGCAGGCATATTCAAAAAATGATCGACTATGTAATATCCATAGAAGATAAGGAGCGGAGGCAAAAAAACGCGCAGGCTTTGATTGAACTCATGGGTTTTCTTAACCCACATTTAAAAAACGTAGAGGATTTCCGCCATAAATTATGGGATCATCTTTTTTTGATATCTGATTTTAAACTGGATGTTGAAAGCCCCTACCCTATACCTACCCGCGAAACATTAAAGGCAAAACCTGAAATGCTTGCTTACCCCAAGAAATATCCAAAATATTCCCATTTGGGTAAAAATCTTGAGCTGGTTATTAATAAAGCGCTGAAAGAAGAAAATCCTGAAAAGAAGTCTGGATTTGCAAATTCTATCGCTTACTATATGAAGCTTGCCTATAATACCTGGCATAAAGAGCTGGTGCATGATGATGCTATACGTAATGAGCTAAACGCTATTACAGACGGGCAGTTGGAGTTTACCAACACACCTTTTGTAAAAGCATTCCGTGAAAGGGATAACAGGGATAGTGGCCGCTATCAGCGCGGAGGGAAGAATAATTTTCAGCAAAGAAACAATGGCAATGGCCGCAACGACAGGAATAATAAAAATAACGGTAAACATTTTAAGAAGAGGTTTAAATAAATATACTTCTCAAAAAATAAAATAACCCCGGAATTCCCGGGGTTTTATATTTGCAAACATTCTTTTTTAATATGAATGCATTCGAAGTTACCGGAGGCAAAAAACTAAACGGTGAAATAACCCCACAGGGCGCTAAAAACGAAGCGCTCCAGATTATCAGTGCCGTTTTACTTACACCCGAGAAAGTAACCATCAGTAACATACCTGATATACTCGATGTAAACTTATTGATTGAGCTGCTGAAGGATATGAATGTTAAGGTTGACCGCATCAGCCAGCATGTCTGCTCCTTTAAAGCTGATGATGTAAACATTGATTATTTACGCAGTGAGGCATATCAAAAAAAGAGTGGTCGTTTACGCGGCTCCGTTATGTTGGCAGGTCCATTACTTGCGCGGTTTAAAAAAGCATTCATTCCCAAACCAGGAGGTGATAAAATAGGCCGCCGCAGGCTCGACACGCATATCATTGGCTTTGAAAAATTAGGTGCGGCATTTAACTATCACCCTGAGGATGGATTCTTTCACCTTGAAGCCGAAAAGCTGAAAGGAACATATATGCTGCTCGATGAACCTTCTGTAACCGGCACCGCAAATATAGTAATGGCTGCCGTGCTGGCAAGCGGCACAACCACCATATATAATGCCGCCTGTGAACCTTACCTGCAACAGTTGTGTAAAATGCTGGTACGCATGGGAGCGAAAATCAATGGCATTGGTTCAAACCTGCTGACAATAGAAGGTGTTGACAATCTAGGCGGAACAGAACATAGCATGTTGCCGGATATGATTGAAGTAGGCTCTTTTATAGGATTGGCGGCCATGACACAAAGCGATATCACTATTAAAAATGCAGGTATTGAGCACCTGGGGCAGATACCGGAAAAATTCAGGCAGCTTGGTATTCAGCTGGAGTTTAAAGGAGATGATATACATATACCCGCACAGGAAGTATATGAAATTCAAACTTTTCTTGACGGGTCTGTGATGACCATTTACGATCACCCATGGCCTGGCTTCACCCCAGATCTTATCAGTATAATGCTGGTTATAGCCACACAGGCGCGTGGTTCAGTGCTTATTCATCAAAAAATGTTTGAGAGCCGCCTGTTTTTTGTAGACAAGCTGATTGATATGGGCGCACAGATTATTTTGTGTGATCCGCACCGTGCCGCCGTAATTGGTTTGGGAAGATCACAAAGCCTTCGCGGTATCACTATGAGCAGCCCTGATATACGCGCAGGTGTTTCTTTGCTGATCGCGGCGCTGAGCGCGGATGGCAAAAGCATTATTCAGAATATTGAGCAAATTGACAGGGGCTACCAGTATATTGATAAAAGATTAACCGCCCTGGGCGCACAGATAAAAAGAATATAATAGGAAAGCATGGCAGTAAACAATCATAAAATAATTATTATAACGGCACCTTCAGGTGCAGGTAAAACCTCTATTGTTCATTACCTGCTACAAAAGTATCCTGATCAACTCGCGTTTTCTGTGTCTGCGGCTACGCGTAAACCGAGAGAGAAGGAAGTGAGCGGCAGGGATTATTATTTTATGAGCGAAGATGAGTTTAAACAAAAGATACATCAAAACGAATTTGTGGAATGGGAAATGGTTTACGAGGGAAAATATTACGGCACTTTGCAATCAGAAATACAGCGTATCTGGAATATGAATAAAATGCCTGTGCTGGATATTGATGTAAAAGGCGCCTTGCGTATTTTAGAGCGGTACCCGGATTGCTCCCTGTCGCTTTTCATACAACCGCCCTCGGTAGATGAATTAAAGAAACGCCTGCAAAGCAGGGGAACAGAAACCGCAGCATCACTGGCTGCAAGGGTGAATAAAGCCTCCTATGAACTATCGTTTAAAGATCATTTTCATCATATTGTTATTAATAAAGATTTGAATGCGGCCTGCGCCGAAACGGAGGAGATTATCATAAATTATCTCAATAGCTGATTTATCCTTTTGTTCACACTATAATTATTCCCGTTCCGTTACTATTCCCGGCAGGGATTTCGCTTTTAAGTTGAATAGTCATACACTTTGTATTAGTGCTGGCAGTGAAATGCAAACGGTGATCGTTCATTTTGAATCCCGCGCGTAAAAGCGATTACAGCATAGCCTTCGTACTGCGCGGTCGAAATGACGATGCCCGCAAACAGTTTTTTCTAAAAGCGAAATCCCTGCAACTCCGGGTATATAACAATATATATCTCAATATTTTACAGAATATAGTTTTCCTTTTGTTTCACCAATTTGTTATTTTTGGAATAGATGAATAATGTAGATGTATTAAAAATAGTAGGTATTGTTTTCACTTTGCTCCTGGTTGGTTTTTTTGCCGGGATTGAAGTGGCATTCGTATCTGCCAATAAATTTTCTTTTGAATTAAAAAGAAAGCAGGGATTACGCAGTGGTAAAATCTTATCGCAACTGCTTGATCAGCCCGTAAAATTTATTGGTACTGCTATACTGGGACTTACCCTTACCATAGTTATATACGGATTGCTGGTAGGCGAGTTTTTGTCGCCATTATGGGATTGGATAGAACGACATATTACCTCAACTTTTTCCGCATATATAAAATACATGCGGTTGATATTTGAAACATTACTATCAACTATTATTATTTTAATTGTACAGTTTTCTTTCAGGGCGTTTTTCAGGGCAAAGAATGATTCTGTTTTATCTGTTTTTGCCCAAATGGGTATTCTCGACTTTTTTCATGGATTGTTTTCACCTATCGCCTCCCTGTTTGTAAACGCTTCAGAGTGGATACTGAAATATCTTTTTAATATCCGCATATCTGATCAAAAGCCTGCCATTAATCCTGTTGATCTTGAAACATTTGTTCAGCAGAATAAAGACCAGAGTGATGGATCGCAGGACATGAATACACAGCTTTTTGAGAATGCACTTCAATTGCCTTCTGTTAAGATCAGGCAATGCCTTATTCCAAGGAAAGAGATTGACGCTGTAGATATTACAACGCCAATAGAAGAAGTTAAACGCAGGTTTATAGAGACCAAGCTAAGCCGGTTAATAGTGTATGAAGATAATGTAGACAATATTGTGGGATATATTCACCAGCTCGGGCTTTTCAAAAACCCTGCTGATATAAAGTCAATATTATTGCCTATTCCCGCGGTTCCGGAAAGCATGAGTGCATCTGACCTTATTACAAAATTTACCAAAGAGCGCAAGACTATAGCATGGGTGGTAGATGAATTTGGAGGCACAGCCGGCATTATAACAATGGAAGATTTGCTGGAAGAGATTTTTGGAGAGATCCGTGATGAATACGACACCGACAGGTTTGTTGAAAAACAGATATCTGAAAATGAATTTATTTTTTCCGGAAGGCTTGAGCTTGATTATCTCAATAAAAAATACCATTTCGATTTTGAAGAAACCGAATCAGAAACCTTATCCGGCTTTATCATCAGCAATTATGAAATGATCCCCAAAATAAAAGACCGGATAATAATCGACAGCTACGAATTTGATATTATTAACGTGAGCGATACCCGGATTGAGATGGTGAAGGTTAAGCGGTTGAAATAGGGCAATGGTGAATAGCAAACGTAATATGTGACAGGCGAAATGTGAATATAAATCCGCACAATAGCTGATTGCTGAAAGCTGATAGCCCACATCCCCTTACCATGTATCCGCACTCGCTGCTTCTATATCCTGCTTATACTTCTCCGGAATCTCACCATTTACAAAGCATCCAGGTTTAAGAGAAGGATATATATCTTCAAATGTTCTCATTTCATTCATAAATACCCTTCTGTAAATATGCGAGCGGGTAAGTTGCTTATAATTATCAAGCCCGGCAGCGGCTGTTAACTCAAGGAATGTTTTAATTGTGTCCTCGTGATAGTTGGCTACACGTACCTTTTTGTCTTCAACAACCAGCCCAACCGTAAGTTCCGGATCCTGTGTTGCCACACCGGTAGGACATTTATTGGTATTGCACTGCAATGCCTGTATACAACCCAGTGCCATCATCATCGCCCTTGCGCTGTTACAGGCGTCTGCACCAAGTGCAATTGCCCTCAGCAAATGGAAGCCTGATAAAATTTTTCCGGAAGCGATGATCGTGATGTGATGCCTGATACCAAAACCAACCAGCATATTATGTACAAAAGCAAGCCCGTCCATTAAAGGAGCGCCTACATAGTTAGAAAACTCCTGGGGCGCGGCTCCAGTTCCGCCTTCGCCACCATCTACGGTAATAAAATCAGGGTATATATCCAGTTCCACCATTGCTTTACAAATACCTATGAACTCACTTTTTTTGCCGATACATAATTTAAACCCGGTTGGTCTTCCCCCTGATAATGTTCTCAGTTCCTGTATAAACTGTATTAATCCTTTAGGATGATGAAAAGCGCTGTGATACGGCGGCGAGAATATAGTAGTGTAAGGCGCAACGTGGCGGATGGCAGCTATTTCCGGCGTATTCTTCTTGGCTGGTAAAATTCCTCCATGCCCGGGTTTTGCACCCTGCGATAATTTCAGTTCCACCATTTTTATCTGCGGCTTATCAATCGTTTTTTTAAATACTTCAGCAGAAAAATTTCCCTGCTCATCCCGGCAACCAAAATAACCGGTGCCTATCTGCCATATAATATCACCTCCGGGTTTTAAATGATAGGGGCTTAACCCTCCCTCTCCCGTATTATGGGCAAAGCCGCCAATTTTAGCGCCTGCATTCAATGCCTCAATAGCATTGGAGCTCAATGAGCCAAAACTCATAGCCGATACATTAAAAATGCTGGCTGAATATGGTTGTCCGCAATCTTTATTGCCGATCAATACCCGCGGGTTATGATCTAATGTATTAAAATCTTTAGGCGCAATAGAATGGCTCATCCATTCATATCCTTCTTCATATACATTCAACTGCGTTCCAAAAGGCATAGTGTCCGTTTGCTTTTTGGCGCGCTGGTATATGGTTGACCTGTCAATGCGGTTTATAGGGCGGCCGTCAATATCTGACTCCACAAAGTATTGATACATTTTAGGTCTTAGCTCTTCCATCCAATAGCGCATGCGCCCAAGCACCGGGTACGTACGCATAATAGAATGCTTTTTCTGGTTCATATCGTGAACGCCCATACCGGTTACCAACAATACAAAAGCAAGCGCCACAAGCCACCACATGCTTGCGGTAAAACTCAGGATAACCGTTAATACGATAGCTATTATGGCTGTTATAACAAATCCTTTCCTCATAGAATTGCTGATTTGATCAAATACAAAAATATTGAATAAACCACAGGTTAAGCTCAATGAGTTGTTATTGATGAAACGTATTTACAGGTTGATTAGTTTATTTTTTGGAAGAATGATAAAGGCTGATTACTTTTGCCCCCGTTTATGACAAAAATGAAACATACAAAGCGCACAAAGAAACAGTTCCTCCAGAGGAAAGGTTAAGAAGTGTATTGTATGACAAATATATTCAAGGCCTTTCCTGAACGGAAGGGCTTTTTTATTTTTCATTACTTTAAAAATTAAAACAAACCAAAATGAAAGTTGCGGTAGTAGGAGCCACCGGCTTAGTAGGCTCCAAAATGTTACAGGTTCTTGCAGAAAGAAATTTCCCGGTTACGGAACTGATCCCTGTTGCCTCAGAAAGGTCAATAGGAAAAGAAGTGGAGTTTAAGGGTAAGAAGTACAAGGTAGTGGGAGCAGCAGATGCTATCGCAGCAAAGCCTGATGTGGCTATATTTTCAGCAGGTGGAAGTACATCCCTTACGCTTGCGCCGCAATTTGCCGCGGCAGGTATAACAGTAATTGATAATTCTTCCGCATGGCGTATGGACCCTTCCAAAAAACTGGTGGTACCTGAAATAAACGCGGACGCACTTACCAAAGAAGACAAGATTATAGCCAACCCCAATTGCTCAACCATACAAATGGTGGTGGCTTTAAACCCGCTGCATAAAGAATACGGCATTAAAAGAATTGTTGTGAGTACTTACCAGAGCGTTACCGGCACCGGCGTTAAAGCGGTTGAGCAATTGCATGGTGAGAGAAACAAATCTGTTAAGGGAGAAAATGGCGAATACCCCATGGCATATAAATACCCGATTGACCTGAACGTGATCCCTCAGATAGATGTGTTTGTTGATAATGGGTATACCAAAGAAGAAATGAAAATGGTGAATGAAACCAAAAAGATCATGCGGGATGATAATATCAGGGTAACTGCCACCACGGTTCGCATACCGGTAATGGGCGGCCACAGCGAAAGTGTAAACGTGGAGTTTGAAAAAGATTTTGATTTAGCTGATGTAAAAAATCTTTTGGCAAAATCACCGGGAATAATAGTGGCTGATGATCCCGCAAATGCAGTATATCCAATGCCCAAAGACGCCCATGAAAAGGATGAGGTATTTGTAGGCAGGTTAAGAAGAGATGAAACGCAGCCCAATACTTTAAATATGTGGATTGTAAGTGATAACCTGCGCAAGGGCGCTGCTACCAATGCAGTGCAGATAGCAGAATATTTGATGGAGAAGCATTTATTGTAAGAGAGATATGTTTTTAGAATTGCGCAGGCTTTACCGTATTGAACCTGCGCAATTTTTTTATGCTTAATAACTGCGCTTACTTTTTCAAACGGGTGCCCTGCGGGTCATTGTTCTTATCCTTAACCCCTTTTCTTAATTTCTTCTTATTATGAACCGCCGGATTTTCGTTAATCTCTAAATCCCCGCGACTATCAAGTTTATCTCTTGCAGGCGGCCTGGAATTACTGAATCCCTTTTTCTGATCTTGTTTTACCTGTGCAACATTTTTCATGATCATTATTTTTGGGTGAACAATTATTAGATAATTAAAACTTCATGCCAGCATATGATTTATAAGAACATAATGCAAAAAATAAATAGTAACAGATACTATTCAGCCTGATTTTTGCATTATTAATAAAATGCAAAATCCAGGAAGCGTGAGATATAACGGACATTGTGCAAAATATGCAACACTGTAATTGTTGCATATTGAATGTTGGTATTGATTACTATTGAACACGGCGGTATATGGGCGAAAGTATTGCAGCAGGTTTTAGACTTGAAAACATTACTCCTATTCTGAATGTAAAAGACATTTCCCGGAGCCTGGCATTTTATGTTGGTATTCTTGGCTTTAAAAATGCTGAATGGGGTGATGATAGTTTTACCTGCATTAACCGCGACAATACAGGGTTATATTTATGCCGGGATGGGCAGGGCGTTTCAGGAACATGGGTATGGATCGGTTTTGACGGGGATATATCCGCTTTTCATCAATACCTCCGGTCCTGTGGCGTGGTGATAAGGCTTGCTCCCACTAATTTTCCATGGGCCTGCGAAATGCAGATAGAGGATCCCGACGGTCATGTTTTAAGGTTTGGAACAGAGCCGGATGATAAACAACCATATGCTGTATGACCATTTTGTTTATCCTATCCACAAATCCGTTTTATTCCGGTTGCTGCTATTATAATCCTGTTTGTCAAAAAAATTGGTAGTTGATATATTTTGTTGAAGAAGTGGTAAAACAGTTGCTATCTTAAAATAAAATTTATGAAAGCCTTTTTTTGCCTCCTGTTTTTAATGATTATTTGCAGTCAGGCGGGCGCAAAACTCCAAACTTATGTAGGTTCCACACCTCCGCATGCTGTTGTAAGGGAGTTTTTCCGGATATCTTTGGTTGATTCTATTGATTTTATACGCTGGAAATTAGAAATCAATTCACCAAGATTTAAGCTTGTTGCAAAGTATGGCATCTCTAAACCAGGAACACCGGGATTTATAAATGAACAAAGTGTAGCTTTTGAAGGACAATTAAATCAATCCGGGTATTATTATCATCTTGAGCATGAAGGCAAAGTACTTTCAATCCTGGAAGTAAATCAGAATGTATTGCACCTGCTCGACAGAAATAGTAATATGCTTATTGGAAACGGGGGATATAGCTTTGCATTAAATAATATTAATCCGATAGATACAGGTGCATTTAATCTGAAAGCCAAACAATCAGTAACACCCAATCCGCAGGTTTTTGAGGGAAGGACTCCGTGCCGCGATCTGGCTATACAGCTTGGCCTGGAAAAAAATGAGGACTGCAATAAAATGAAGTGGTATATTCTTCTTTACATGGATACGCTCACAGGAAACCCATCTTATTTCATGATGGGTGGCATAGGTTATAGAAAAGAAACGATGGCAAAAGGCAGCTGGCAAATTATTACAGAGCAATCCGGGCGTATTCTTTACCGTATTAGTTTTGATGGATGGGCACGACCGCTTGATTTGCTTAAAGGAGACGACAATATCCTGTTTTTTATTGATACCAGGGGGCATCTGCTTTCAGGAGATGAGGACTTTAGTTATACCCTTAACAGAAAAACAGAGGAATATCCCCGGGTAAAAAGTAATTGAGCAGGACTTCATCATGCTGCTTTCAAACGATAGCAAAAGCTTACTTATCAAATCCAGGTATTGCCATATACTCCCCTCTTTTAAGGGCAGACTGGTGTGCTACAATACCCGGAGCAGTGTAAGCAATGGATTCGTAAACATCTACTTCGGGAGTACGATCATTGATGATGGCATCCACAAATTCATGTGTAATAAAAGTATGCGAACCTTCGTGACCGCTATCGTGTCTTAATGGCTCAGGCAGCATATCTGTTTCCCACCATTTGGGCACCTCGTAGGGCTCTGCCACATTGTGGGCATGTGTAAATCCGGCATCATCTTTACCCAAAGCCGTTCCGGCGCTTATTACAGAAAATTGCTTACTTCGCCCGTCAGGATAAAAAAAACTCATCTTATCTCCCCGCCATTCTGCTCTTTCAGCTTCAACCAGTGCGCCCTTCCAGTTAACTTCAACACGAAATGGAATGTTTTGACTGGTATTAAAGAAAGCTGTTTCATTCCAGAAAGGGTTGTTGTAAGGGTTGTGCTTTAGCAGATCGCTATCATCACCCCAACCCGTAGCGCTTACATGCGTTAATCTTGCTCCGGTTACAGAAACCAGGAATGCTGTGCAATGTGTAGGATAATGCATTGGCGGAAAGCCATGGCGCCAGGTTTGTTTTCCTTCTTCAAAATAATATTTCTCCAGCCCCGGGTGATTATATTCTGCCGCAGCGCTAAATATGTTGCCAAACCTTGCTTCTTTGTAAAACCTTCTTGCAGAAATAGCGCCCTGCCTGTAAACGCTGGTTTCTGCCATCATATACTTCAACCCGGTTTGTTCTACAGTTCTTTTTAATTCATCACATTCATCAAGCGTCATTGCAGCAGGCACTGCGCATAAAACATGTTTACCGGCTTTAAGGCATTCAACTGTATGCTTTACATGGTCCGGTGCAGGCGTAGCAAGAAAAACCGCTTCAATATTTTTGTCTTTCAACAATTCGGTTAATGATGTATAGCTTTTTTTACAGCGGTAAGTATCCATCAGAAGTTTTCTGCGATCTTCCCGCAGGTCGCTTACTGCTTCAACAATACAGGCGGGATGCTCATGAAAATAGAAGCTCAAGCCAAATCTTCCGCCAACAATACCTATCTTAACTTTGCGCTGCGGTGAATAACCGGCAGCAGACAAATAGCCGGGTAGCGCTAATGCTACAGCGCCAACGCCTGCTGTTTTAAGAAACGCTCTCCGGGTTGTGGCAGATTTCAACACTGTTTTATTAATATCCACAAGTTTAGAATTGGAATGGATTTGCAATTGTTGTATTCATGCTGAAGAGAAACAGGAAAAAAAAAGGTACTCACCTGAAAAACTTCCGCTCAAATAACCAGCCCAATGGTTTGGGTTGCGCATATTTCAACCCGAACTGCTCAATACTTTTTATTTTAAGATATGCAATAGCTTCTTCAATTGAGTCGGTTAGCAATACCAGGTCAATATCTTCCGGCGAAATAGTGCCTGTTGTTTTCAGGTGCTCAATATACTCCATCAGTTTTTTATGAAAATCTTTGCAGAAAACAATGATGGGAAATGACTGCACCACTTTTGTCTGAACAAGCGTGAGCGCCTCAAAAAACTCATCCATTGTACCGAATCCCCCGGGCATTACTATAAAGGCATAGGAATACTTCATCAGCAGGGTTTTGCGTACAAAAAAGTATTTAATGTCTACCCATTTATCAAGATAAGGATTAGGCGTTTGTTCAAAAGGCAAAATAATGTTACAGCCCACTGACTTGCCACCTACTTCTTTTGCACCACGGTTCGCCGCTTCCATAATACCGGGTCCGCCGCCGGTCATTACAGTAAAGCCCAATTTAGCTACTTCCGCTGCTAATTCTTCCGTGAGTTTATAATACTGGTGATCTTCTTTAAACCTTGCTGACCCAAAAATGGTTACGCAGGGCCCGGCAAAATGCAATGCCCTGAACCCTTTGATAAATTCTCTTACTACTTTTAATGTAAACGTAAATTCCTCCCATCTTGACTGAGGGCCTTCCAGGAACTTAATTTCCGATTTAGTGGCTTTAGACATCGTATTATTACTAGTTTTTACACCCAAACCTACCTGTTTTTTGTTAAAACCATGTTGCAGTATAAAGACAATATGTCATTTTTCTGTATATTGTAATAATCTACTGGAAATCAAACGTATGTTTGCCGGTAAACTTCAAAGCAGGTTATTTACAACTCCGTTAAAGACACTATAACGTATGTGGCACTTGTTTTGACATTATAAATAGCATAAAATGAAAGGATATGAAGTTTAAAGTTGAAGAAAGGATCATCGCTCCAAAAGAAGTAATAGTTGGCGACCCTGATGCAAAGGTGCTGATTGTGGAATATGGTGATTATGAGAGCTCTGAAACCGCCAAAACCCACGATGTGGTACGCCAGTTGCTTGAAACATATAAGGGAAAAGTAAAATACAATTTCCGCCATTTTCCTTTGACCAAAATACACCAACGCTCGTTTAAGGCTGCTGAAGCTGCCATTGGGGCAGCCCAGGAAGGAAAATTCTGGGAAATGCATGAAATATTGCTGCAGCATCAGCGCACACTCGGCACGATCAGTCTTAAAGGTTATGCCCGCGATGCAGGCGTGAGCAGCAAACATTTCCTGGATGACCTGATGAATTCCAAATACGGCTGGTATGTGAGGGAAGACCAGATGGAAGGTGCCGATGCCGGTGTTACAGGCCCTGCTTTATTTATAAATGGCGAACGCTTTGAAGGTAAACCAACGCTGCAGAATTTATCAGCCTCTATTACACAGGCTTTAAAAAGCAGGAAAAAGGTTTCGCAAAGAGCATAAATTTTACCTGAAAATATTTAAATAAAAAACCGGTATTCCTGCCGGTTTTTTATTTACTGTTAATCACCGCAGCCTTTTACAATTGTTACATTGCTTATGTTATTCAGAAAGTCATCTATAACAATCTTTTCAATATTATCATCCTTACCACACACATAACCTTCCTGCGGCGGAACGGTATTACAGGATGGGCACACGGTAAACATAAAATAAATTATTCTCCCTTTATAGCTGCCTTTAGCTAATACATTGTCCATCCGCTCAAGCTCTCTTTTCACTGAGCAGTTAACCTGCGCGCCAAGTTTCTCAATCATTTTATCTTCACAGGTAATTGCTCTTTTTTCTTTAGAGCAACTAAATGCCAGTGTAGCAAATGTCATGACAGCAAAGACTATGCGGATAAAATTTTGCATATTGAAATACGTTTTGGGTAAGTAAAATAAGCTGACACCGGCAGTAAGAAAAGTGTTGCACATTTTCATATAATGCGCTATTTAAAATAATTTCACCGTTTTACGAGATTACCGTATTTGGCATGAAACGCAAAATCATATTTCTCCTAAACCCTATAGCCGGTAGTGGCAACAGGTCTGGAATAAAAAGGCTTATAGAAACAAGAATGCCTGCCATGCAAACAGCATTCCTGTTGCTGCCAACCAATGCAGAAGGGAAATATGACGAGGTAAGAGAAAAAATTTTACATGAGGGTTTTACAGATGTTGTGGTAGCCGGCGGTGACGGAACCATCAGCAGCGTGGTAAATGACCTGAGAGATACCAATGTAAATTTCGGATTGATTCCCTGTGGTTCCGGTAACGGGCTTGCACTGAGCGCCGGCATTTCAAAAAAAGCAGCCAGGGCTTTTGATAATATTTTTTCAGGCGAGCCGGTATTGACTGACGCATTTGTTATTAACCGGCATTTTTCCTGCATGCTTAGCGGGCTTGGCTTTGACGCGCAGGTAGCGCACGATTTTGCTCAACAAAAAAAACGAGGGCTTATTACTTATGCCAGGCAAACATATGCTAACTTCTTAAAAGCAAAGCCCTACACATTTACGATTAATGCGGATGATAAAAAGGTTGATACCGAAGCTTTTTTTATAAGCATTGCCAACAGCAATCAATTCGGTAACCAGTTTACCATTGCACCGCAGGCAAGCCTGAATGACGGGCAGCTTGATATTGTGATTGTTCAAAAAATGAGTAAGCTGCAACTATTGTTTTCGTTGCTTCATCAAATTACCAACGGCAAGGTAAAAGAGCGTTTATATACAAAAAACAAAGTAATATATTATCAAACCGCAAAGCTCGTAATTGATAACCCGGGCGCAGCACCTTTGCACGTAGACGGAGATCCTAAGGATACAGCGGCTTCGTTTGATATCCGCATTATTCCTAACGCATTTCGCCTGATACGCCCTTTGAAGACCCTTGCTCAAGCGAAGTGATTCTTTTAAATGAAGCGGCATTTTCCGCTGATTGCAACGAACGCCTGATATCCAGTTTTTCAGTTTGTGTTAAGTGAAAATTTAATGCAGCGCCTTTTTGTTTTGGAAGAGGCGTATACATAAAGGTGATTTTGGTGAAAGAAAAAGGAAAACTGTTATTGCCGTATTCCGTCATTTCATCCTGGTAATAGTCCTGCATTTTCATCCAGTTATTTTGAAGTGTCATAACAGGCTTGGTGAACATACCTCCAATACTCGGGTCTTCGTAGCCGTCTTCCCATTCGCCGCTTTTTCGGTCGCGTATTTGTATAAAAACAACACCGCCGGTATTATTTTTAATCCACTTTTTAAACACGTTTAACAACCGCAGCGAAGATTCCTGCCCGAAATTATCACGCATGCCTGCGTCCATCACATCAATAATTGGAGTAGACGGTAACCATACATTAGGCAGCACATAAGGAAATGTGGCATTAATGCGGAGTATTGAAAGCAACCGGAGATCATAAGGATCCTGCTTCCTGAACATGGCAGCAAAATCAATAGCATCTGCTTCTGAACTGATGCCCGATGCAGAGTCAGGCCAGTTACGCATCATAAAACTGACAGGCTGTGTACTGATCATCATTTTTCTTCCGTCGCGGGTGATGGTAGAATTAAAGAACATTAAAGGAACTTTAGCTTCGGCTTCATCACTGATAATATTCTTCAGCGGGTAATCAAGTATTCTGTCGGTATTACGGCTGAATTGCTCTTCAAAAGCATATCCCCTGTCTTTTGAGTATTTAAATTTTTCTGTTTCAAATTGCTGTGCCGGTGCAAAAAGGTCGCGGGTTACAAAAGAGGAAAACAATGCGTTCAGTAAATCTTTAGAAATGTTTTCAGTGTATCGTTTATCCTGGAGGTTAATAGATTTACCCTGTTGCTTTAAGCGAAAAAGTTCCCTGTAATAGGCAGCGCCCAGCATACCGCCTGATGCGCCATTGATGATAAATGTTTTATTCATCAGGTTGCCCTGCATCATGGCATCAAGCTGCTGCATAACATTCAATGTAAATGTTGCAGACCTTGTACCACCGCCGCTCACATTAATGATATAGAGCAAAGGCTTTTCCTCTGTTTGTTTATGCTTCCATTTTTCCAGGATACCAATCATGTGCTGCTTGTCTGCTTCCATCTGCTGTATGCTGCAAAGCTGCATAATGCTATCCCTGTTATATACCGGCCGCTCTTTGCGGTTAGTATAGTTTATACCATAAGCTTTGTTACGCGGATCAATAATTTCTTTTTCAAACAAAATATTCAACACTAAAATAATTACCAGCACCACCGGGAACCACCAGCTTTTTAACCAATACGCCAATGCGCCTGATGCGGCAATGAGTATAGCAAAAAAAAGGAGAATGGCAGCTGCGGCAGGAATAATAAAAAATGGTTTATCCATCAGCATGCCCAATAACGCTAAAAACAAAAATGCGAATATGATGGATATTACCGCGGTGAAATGGTGACGTTTAAAAACCGTATCAATAAACTCCTGGGAGTAATGAGAAACATTGCGTGGCATTTTCAACTTAAAGCTTGTATTGAAAAACCATTCCACACGCAGTATGCCCTTTTCATGAAAATGTTTTCCGCCGATGCCAAACTGTTTGGCAAATGCTTTAGGGTCGCGAAATACCGGCTCCATTGTACGCATCATTGATTTTTCCGTACGGAAAAAATAGAGAAAGGCGATGATCACTGTTATTGTTATGCCTGTTAGAAAACCTGAAATAAGCAACATTATTCTGCCTGCTGATAATAGTTCACTATGTATATCGAACAAAACATTTTTAACGATATAAAAAATGATAAATGTTAGTGGGATGATGGCATTATTGATGCAATATTTTAAAAACGGTTTTGAGGTAGTGGCCAGAAATTTGAACTGGTTACTGTGCAGGATAAACGTGGTAATATTCCAGCTCATGCAGAATATACCTGTTGCCGCGCCTACTATAACCATACCCAACCAGTTTACCTCACCCAGGTATTCAGGAGATAGAAACAAGGCATCAGCGCCAAACGTGCTCATAAAATCACCATTGACCGTGCTGAAAAGGATAAACCAGAAAATGAGAAATACCTGGTAACGCCTGAGGTGCAGCATAAACAGTTGTACAGGGAATGAATAGTAAAATCCTTTAATAAAAGCTTTTATTTCGTTAGAAGAAGGCATTGCCTGCAATATAATGTTTTGGTATCTAACGTAAAAGAGGGGAAGATGGTATGGGGAACTGTCAGCCGTAAGCTATCAGGTATCAGCTATCAGGTTTTTTGGATGCCAACAACAATCTTTTTGTCATGTCCTGAAAAAAGTAGACACTATTACTACTATTACCCTTTTTCTTTTTTTTGTTACTTTTTTTCTTTTTACAATCCACATTTTAATTGTGGATTATTATAAACTTATTTGATTTACAGCT
>NZ_QCZJ01000035.1 GCF_003075435.1 Terrimonas sp.
ATGCAAGAATGTACTTTGACAATACATGACCATCCCTAATCAGAGTGGGTCAACATGATCAGGAATGATGGGTCAGCATGTGCAGGAATAGTGGGTCAGCATGTGCAGGAATATACAACATGCCTTTAATTCAAGCTTCATGCGGGCGGGCTCGCAATGAAAAGAGTCTTTGCATTTTTCTGTCATCAATAAGTTTTAAGTGTATTACTTCACCATGCCATACCCCGGTACGCCATTAACAGCCAAAGTTCAAATTTCTCAAATTCCTGGAAAATACTTACTTTTGGCGTTAGTAACGTAATACGGCAGTATGATACTTTCATTTGGCAATTCTGATACAGAACAAATATGGATAGGTAACCGGGTAAAAAAATTGCCAATAGAAATTCAAAATATTGGCAGAAGAAAACTCAGGATGCTTAATAACGCAGTTGATATAGCTGATCTAAGGATTCCACCAGCCAATAGATTAGAAAAGCTGTCCGGAAAACTTAAGGATTTTTACAGTATTCGAATAAGTGATCAGTGGAGAATAATATTCAAATGGAAGGCCGGAAACGCTTTTGAAGTTGAAATAATTGACTATCATTAAATTTTACAAAATGGCAAAACTTAAAAATATTCATCCGGGTGAAATCCTTTTAGAAGAATTTCTTATACCTTTTAATATAACTGCTTACAAACTTGCAAAAGATATAGATATCCCTCAAACAAGAGTTTCTGAGATTCTTAAAGGCAACCGCAGAATTACTGCGAATACAGCTTTAAGGCTAAGTAAATACTTTGGCAATTCTGCAAAATTTTGGCTTGGATTACAAGACGACTTTGACATTGAAGAGGAAATATTATCAAAAGGTTCGGCGCTCAAGTCCATTAAAGCATTAAATGCAGAAGTAGCTTAACGGTGTATTGTTGGGTGCTGATGTTCAACTTTTGTACTGCTGCCTGGCAGATTGCTTCACCCGCTGAGCAAACTTGCAGACTTAACCTATTGCGCCGCAATCCAATGTTTTTCTGTATACAATAAAAGAAGCAAATTTCTGAAAAGAAATTTGCTTCTTAAAATTTATTGCTACAACTGTTTACTTTTTCAGCTTAGCAATCAGGTTATTATTGATTGCTTCCAAAAATTCTTCAGTATATAAAAAGTGCTCACCATGCTTTACTTTATTGCCGTGTATGCAAACAGCAAGGTCTTTGGTCATCTTACCACTTTCAACGGTTTCAATACATACCTGCTCC
The DNA here is from genome assembly GCF_003075435.1 of Terrimonas sp. Taxonomy (GTDB): domain Bacteria; phylum Bacteroidota; class Bacteroidia; order Chitinophagales; family Chitinophagaceae; genus Agriterribacter. Next base: position 1,243 of record NZ_QCZJ01000035.1, read on the forward strand.
AGTGCTTCGCTAAAATCTATTAAAGGCTGGTTGCCATCTAATTTACCACGGAAGGCAAGACCTCTAGTCCATGCGAATATGGACGCGATGGGGTTGGTAGATGTTGGTTTGCCTGCCTGGTGATCGCGGTAGTGACGGGTAACAGTACCATGCGCTGCTTCTGCTTCCAGCGTTTTTCCGTCAGGTGTTACCAATACAGAGGTCATCAAACCTAAAGAACCAAAACCCTGTGCAACGGTATCGCTTTGTACATCGCCATCATAGTTTTTACAAGCCCAGACAAAATTACCATTCCATTTTAATGCGCTGGCAACCATGTCGTCAATCAGGCGATGTTCGTAAGTTATACCTGCAGCATCAAACTGCGCTTTAAATTCTTTTTCATATATATCCTGGAAAATATCTTTAAATCTTCCATCGTATTTTTTGAGAATGGTATTTTTTGTAGAAAGATATAAAGGCCATTTTTTGCTGAGTGCCATATTAAAACAGCTTCTTGCAAAACCTTTAATACTTTCGTCTGTGTTATACATGGTCATTGCAACACCATCGCCTTTAAAGTTGTATACTTCAAAAGTTTGAGGAGCGCCGCCATCTTCGGGCGTAAAGGTCATAGTAAGTTTACCCTTGCCTTTTATTACGGTATCTGTTGCCCTGTATTGATCACCAAACGCGTGACGCCCAACTATAATAGGTGCAGTCCAGTTGGTTACTAATCTGGGTACATTTTTAATGACTATCGGCTCGCGAAAAACAGTTCCGTCAAGGATATTGCGGATGGTACCGTTAGGACTTTTCCACATTTGCTTAAGATCGAACTCTTTTACCCTTGCTTCATCAGGTGTAATAGTTGCGCATTTAATACCAACACCATACTGTTTAATGGCATTAGCGGCGTCAATCGTTATCTGGTCGTCGGTTTTATCGCGGTATTCAATACCCAGATCGTAATATTTAATATCTATATCCAGGTAGGGCAGGATCAGCTTGTCTTTAATAAATTTCCAGATGATCCTTGTCATTTCATCTCCATCCAGTTCTACTACCGGATTAGCTACTTTTATTTTTTCTGCCATGCCAGTTTTTTTAAGATTAAAATTATTATTTGGACGGCAAATGTACAGTCTTGTAGTTAAAATGGCAAAAGGATATTAAAAGAGAATTATATATAGATTTCTATTGTTATCAGATTGGCATAAAGTTTTCAATACAAGCTAAAAAATACAGGCTTATGATTATAAAAATTGAAAATACACCTGACAATATGATTGGCTTTCAGGCATTGGGAGATGTAACTAAAGAAGATTTTGAAATTAAGGTGCTGCCTGAGGTGAAAGCATTAATAGAAAGAACCGGGAAACTGAATTATTTAATGGTGATTGATACGGCTTTGCAGCATTTTACAGCCGGGGCATGGCTGCAGGATGCTTTGTTGGGTATAAAAAACCTCAGTCTCTGGAATCGTGTAGCCATTTTAAGCGACAGTGAGCCGCTCAAAACATTCACTAATATTTTCAGTATCGTGATGCCGGGAGAATTTCGCGGTTTTTCGAAAGACCAGCTGGAAACAGCGGTAGCCTGGGTGTCTGAGGAAAAGCAATAAATTATGAATAGGGACTACTTTTTCACGCCTCACTTCTGAACAAGCATGCTTTGTATTTTTTGCTTTACTGTTTCAGTGTGAAAAGGCTTTTCAATATAATCATCAGCGCCACACATCAGCGCTGTATTTTTTATATCATTATTACCAGAAATAATTATTACAGGTATATCAGATGTCGCTTTATGATTTTTAAGCGCCTGGCATATATCTCTGCCATCAATACCCTGCATACTCACATCAAGCAAAATCAAATCAGGACGTTCTTCTGAAATCATATTCGCTATATTATGGGCATTATGACTTATCCTTACCCTGAAACCTGATTTCGAAAGCTTCAGTTTAGCCAGCTCCAGCAAATCTTCATCATCGTCTGCAAACAAAATCGATGGATTTGTCAAAGTAGTGTTCGTCATTGTAATTATCTTAACTGTATTCAACCATCTATAGCAGTTCAGCTTTTTCTGTTGCGGTATTTTTTTTATAGATCTCCTCAACGTCTTTCATAAATTTATCAACCTTTTCATCGGCGTATGGTCCAAACGCGTCTACTAAAGTTCCTTTTGCGCCATCAGTGGTTTCTACGGCATAGAGTATACTGTTGTCGGCCGGATCACTTGCTCCTTCAAACCTGTAGAAATTCACTACCTGTATTTGTTCGGGTGTATAAGTTTTGTTTGTTTTAAGCGATTGTAATCCTTCGTCTGTGGCTTTAAAATCTTCTTCGAATCCTTCACTTAAAAGCTTATTCAGGCATAAAGTCAGCGACTTCATATCTTCTGTTGTTGCATTGCGTATCATAATCTTTAATTAATAGTAATTTAAAAAGGGCTGAACCTTTGTTCTTATCATATCACATGCGTGTTCTTGTTCTTCAATTGCAATTTTTCACGAGATATAATAATTACGGCCCAGCCCGATACATTATGCAGGCTGTGCATCCCGCAACATTTTAATCCTGTCGTGAGAGCCTTTCAATTTATTTTTTTGTTCTTCAATTACATGCCTTACATCCGGCGAAAGCCTGTTATCTGTGTCTGCTTTCAGCGCTTCTTTATAGGCTTTTTGTGCGGCGTCTTCGCCATATTCACAGGATTCCAGGATTGCTTTTCTGTCCTTTCCGGAAAATGTTGCTTTTACATCCATCCAAACCCTGTATAGCTTACCGCTAACAGTAGTACTATCTGTAGGAGTGCCACCTTGCTGATTTACATACCTGCTTAATTCATTGGCATAGGTACGGCTTTCAGATGCCAGGCTGTTAAATATAGTGCGTAAATCCTGGTCAACAGCCTCAGTTTCTTTTGCCGCTTTTTCATAACCGGTTGCACGGTCGTTATTAATTTGTATCAGGTCATTTAATACTTCAATATTCTTTTCATTCGTTTTCATAAAATAAATTTCATTGATGATTAAATATGCAATCATTGATTCTGTAAAAGAGAGGAGAAAAACTATGCCAAAGGAGGCTGTTAATGGCTGTTTTGCTTTAATGATGTGGATAACAAAGCCAGGCAGGCTGCTTACGTGTATTATATTCTACAAATTTGTGGTGCAGGATTGCTCAAACCTGCTTGGTATATGAGGGCAAAGTTCTACAGTGAACAAAACAGTTCATCGAAAAAAGTTAGGAGGGAAGCAAATTTAATATTTACTTTGTAATTCAAAGTGCTTTTAAATATTGTATGAAACGTATTGCTCACCATAAAAGGATCATTAGAAGCTGGTGCATTTTCTTCATTATATCCCTTGTATTAAGCGGCATAACTGCTTTTGCGGTTGAAACAGGGCTTTCATGGATTATTACATGGTGGCCGGAGCAAAGCATATTGCATGAATGGCTATATAAGAGTTATGAAGCTGTTCGTGCTACCAATATTAATTATCCATTCATAGCGTATGGTTACGACTGGTTGGCGTTCGGTCATATCGTAATTGCCATATTTTTCATTGGTGTTTTAAAAGACCCGGTTCGGAATGTCTGGGTGATCAAAACAGGGTGTATTGCCTGCGTGCTTGTAATACCGCTTGCTTTGATAGCCGGTCATATAAGACAAATCCCGATTTTCTGGAGGTTAATAGATTGTTCTTTCGGTGTAACCGGCATTATTCCACTTACTATAGTATACAGGAATATTTTACTTCTTGAAAAAATCCAACACAATAACAAATAATGTAAGCAGATGGAAAATTTTGTAGACGAAAAATCGGTTGTAAGAAAGATATGGGGAAGGTCGGATACTATTCTCTTCATTTTTGCAGGCGCTGCTGCAGAATTTGCATTAAATAAAGCGGTTGACTGGTTATATTTTACCGGTAAACTACCCGCAGATCCGATAGGCAGGTTGTTTTCTACCGTTGGTTATGCACGCCAGATCATTTTTGCCGATAAGGATGCTGCTCATGCTGCCATAGATAAAATGAATACTATTCATCAGGCGGTAGAAAAGGGAAGGGGCGCTCAAATTCCTGAATGGGCTTACCGTGATGTTTTGTTTATGCTGATTTATTATTCTGTTGCTTCATTTGAATTGCTGGAACGAAAATTAACAGACAGGGAAAAAGAAGAAGTGCTGCAGGTTTTTCTGAAAGTTGGAGAAAGAATGCAGGTAAAGGATTTGCCGGTAAACTATAGCGCATGGCAGCAAATGCATGCAGCGCAATTAGAAGATGATCTTCAAAGAAGCAGGTATACAGATGACCTGTTTAAACAATATAAAAAGCACCTGGGAATTTTCCGCTACTTTGTTTTAAAAGAAGTGCAAAGTTTACTTGCCCCGCACACGGTGAAAAGATTGCTGAGTTTAAATGGTGGTTATGTTGTAAAACCGATATTGCCCCTTTACAGGTTCTGCAGAAAAATACAATGCGCCCAACCAATACAGGATTTACTGATGCCTTCTGCATATAAACATCAATTGAAGCAATTAAATTACAATACCGCAACATATGCTGGCAGTATATTATAGCACATCCCGCCTGTGCAGGAATTAGAGAACAAGCGGTTGAATAATCCCCCTTTGATTCAGTGCTGATAGTAAAATACAAACACTCTCGCCCGTCTTTTCGAATCCTGCCCTAATTAAGATTTAATTAAAAGTATGTTGCACAATAGTACCAGTGTTCAACAATAGCACTAATGCTCAACACAGCATCATGGTTTGTTATGCCGAGGCACGAGGCATCTGCATAAGATTGCCATATACGCGAAAATTTGAAATACACTCAACCCCAGCCATCTATGTAAAATCTTTATTTATCACATACCTTTATCATATAATGAAGCATATGGTAAAAGTTGGTGATTACAATATACTCCCGGTTTCCCGTATCGTTGATCCCGGAGCCTATCTTGATGATGGGGCAGATGGTATTCTGCTTCCCAAAAGATTTATGCCGCTGGATATAAAAAGAGGTGATGAAATTAAAGTGTTTGTATACCACGATTCTGAAGGAAGACTGATTGCAACCACCCAAAAACCCTTTGGCGTTGTAGGCGATATAGTGCTATTGAAAGTGGTGTCTGAAACGCCGCATGGTGCTTTTATGGACTGGGGGCTGATGAAGGATATTTTTGTTCCTAAGTCGCAGCAGCGATCAAGAATGTATAAGGATGAAAGCTATCTGGTGAAAATATATATAGACGAAAAAACGGGTAGGGTAGCAGCTACTGAAAAGATTGATTTCTTTTTAAGCAACGAGAATTTAACCGTGAAACAGAAAGATGAAGTTGACCTGCTGGTATACCGGAAAAGTGATTTAGGATTTGTAGTCATCATCAATAATATACATACCGGTGTTATACATTTCAGTGATGTGTTCCGCGATCTTGAACCCGGAGAAAAACTGAAAGGATTTATAAAATTCATTACCCCGGATAATAAAATTGATGTGGTTCCCGGAAAAGCAGGGTATGAAAAAGTGAGTGATGAAACTACAAAGATACTCCGGCTCCTTAATGATAACAATGGTTACCTGCCGTATAATGACAAATCTGATCCTGATGATATTTATGCCTTTTTCGGAATGAGCAAGAAAACATTTAAAATGACATTGGGTAATTTATATAAACAGCGTAAGATTAGTTTTACTACAACAGGCGTAAAGTTGGAGGAAAATGGAGAAGGGTAGAAGTGAGGGTTGAAGGTGTAAGGTGTAAGGTGTGAGGTAGGAGGCATAAGTGTTTGAAAAATCCTGAAGGGATGTTATGATTATAGAAAGAAAGTTCATTGATTATTTTGAAAGTAAACCTCGAAAAGGTGGCAAAAACATTGTGATAGTAAAATGAAAATTAAAGTTATAATAACCGGCGCAACCGGGATGGTAGGCGAGGGCGTGTTGCAGGAATGCATCGTTAAACCCGCAGTGGAAAAAATATTACTAATTAACAGGAAACCTGCCGGCTATGCTCATCCCAAAATTGAAGAAATACTACATAGTAATTTCAATGATATTTCTTCTATAGTTGAAAAAACAAAGGGATATGATGCCTGCTATTTTTGTTCAGGTGTTTCTTCTGTAGGCATGAGTGAGGAAAAATATACCAAACTAACTTATGACCTCACATTGAATTTTGCAAAAGCATTGTCGCCTGTTAATCCGCAAATGGTATTTTGTTATGTTTCTGGCGCCGGAACAGACAGCACGGAAAATGGAAGGCAAATGTGGGCACGCGTAAAAGGTAAAACTGAAAATGATTTAATGAAGCTTCCGTTTAAAGCAGTGTATAATTTTCGTCCTGCATTTATGAAGCCAACAAAAGGCGCGAAAAATATAAAGGGTTTTTATAAAGTTATTAATGTGCTTTTTCCAGTATTCAGGATTTTCAGCCACTCTTATTTTCTAACGCTTGAAGAAGTAGGCAGGGCAATGATCAATCTTGCTTTGCACGGATATGATAAGCATGTTCTTGAAATAAAAGATATTTATACGCTTTCAAAGGGATGAGAGACTCCCGGTGTCAGTGATTTTGCTTTTAAAAAACTTTAAGGTAATCTTCATTCTCGAACTTGCAAGAGATTGCTTCGCCCGCCGCAAAATACCTTTAACTCAAATCTTCATGCAGGCGGGCTCACAATGACGGAGTAGGGGCGTATCGTCATATCGAGTACCAAACCTGATTCAGGAGAAATATAAAGATGACATTTGCTTTCTTTCTACAAACAGTTGGCCGCTATGCGGCAGGATGCCCGGTTACAGCTTATAAATTCCCGGCTTACCGGTTGCATTATTCACTGGTTATTTCACGGAGGTACACGAAGGCTACACAAAGAACCACAAAGCATAATAAAACGCTCTGTGTAACTTTGTGTATCCTTCGTGGCGCTTTGTGTAGCAAGTCCTGTTTCGCCGATGCGAACACCGGAATTCGTGGCAGGAAATATATCAGGGGTTATTTAAAAATAACTTCGGGCATGCCCAATACGCAGAATGGAATACAGATAAAACGGATATGGTGGATATTTACGGAATGTATCGGTGTTTATCAGTATCATCAGTGTATTCCGTGGCTATTCTATAAAAAGTATTTGTTGTAATGCTAAATCATTATACACACGGCGCAACGCAGGAAACCTGTTTTTCAATTCATCCGTAATGATGTCATTTACTTTCGGTGAGAAAAGTTCTCTCCCGCCATAAGATACCTTCAGTTCAGTTTTTATGAGAGGCGATCGAATACTGGAATGTTTATCTTTTGACACTAAAATATCTTTTTAAAAGCGAAATTTCTGCTCTTAGTGCTATTCACCTGCCTGGATAATTATTTTTTAAATATTTTCGCTGCATGCATACCGGTAGACGTTACAGTCCTTATGAATTTTTCAGGTGGACATTGCGGGATACACTGCTGCTGCTTTGTATAGCCACGGTGCCGACAGTTCTGTATGTGATGGGTTTTCATTTTATCGCCTTGCCCTGGCCGCCAATCGCCATCCTTGGCACAGCACTGGCATTTATTGTAGGATTTAAAAATAACGCCAGCTATGGCAGAATATGGGAAGCCCGCCAGATATACGGCGCTATTATAAATGATAGCAGGAGTTTTGGCTACACCTTACGGGATGCGCTGGGTAAAGAATCTGCCGTGGTTAAGAAAATGTTTTATCGCCATTTTGCCTGGCTTACCGTGTTACGCTTTCAACTGCGTGAGCCACGCAGTTGGGAAAACATGCGCCGCAGCAGCAACCGGCAATATAAGAAGGGCAGGTATATTGTTCCTGAATGGGAAACTAAAGCAGAAGATGAGCTTGGAAAATATTTACCGGCAGATGAGCTGCAATACCTTCTTTCTAAAAAAAACAGGGCTACGCAGCTGATAGCTCTGCAGTCGGAAACCCTGGCGGAATTAAAGCAATCCGGTGTTATTAATGATTTTCAGTGGAAAGAACTGCAGGATGGCATTATTAAATTGACGGATAACCAGGGTAAAGCTGAGCGGATCAAGAATTTTCCCTATCCAAGGAATTTCGGTTCTGTGGCCACATATCTTATGTTCATTTTTGTAACGCTGTTGCCTTTCGGGCTTTTAAAAGAATGCAGCAAAATAGGAGACGGAACATTGCTGGAAGGCTACACCATCTGGTTTAATATTCCTTTTTCAGCTATTGTTGCATGGGTTTTTCACGTGCTGGATACTATTGGTGAAAGCTCGGTAAATCCCTTTGAAGGCAGCGCCAATGATGTGCCGATCACACAGATAAGCCGCACCATTGAAATTGATATGCGTGATATGCTTAACGAAACCCCGCTTCCTGAGCCAATTGTGGCTCAGCATAATATTGTATTATAGCTATTGGATAGTAAATGTTGTTCCAAATCGCAATATTCCTGAATAGACCACGGGTAATTCTTCCCCCGTACTCCGGCAATATTCTGTTTTAAGGATAGTGTCACCCTCCAATTGTGCAAGGGAAAAATGAGGGCAGCAACAAATGCTGGTAATTTTAATAGTTTTATATACAGCTTACAACTTTGATAAAATGTAAGCGTAAGTGCTGCCGGTCAGCCTGCTGTTTTACTCTTCTCCGCCCAGCAGTTCCCTTTCCACCTCCTCCATCTGCACAATATCCCAAGCCTCGCTTTCTGTAGGGGTATAGTTTAGGATATCCAGTAAATCGGCTTCCTTAAACACATCCTTTACGGCCTGCTGCATCCCGCAAATCACGAAGGATCTGCCCTGTTCGTAGGCATTTTGCTGTTGCTCAGCTATAAAAACCGCCACAGCCTGATCAATTTTTTCTACAGGCGCCAGGTTCAGAACAATATGTTTAACATGATTTTCTGTAACTTCATTCAACTTTTCGCGTATTTCTTCTGTCATATTAGCAGATATTGAAGGCTGAATTATCGTTATGACATGAAATTTTTCCTTGGTATCTATTTTGACGTTCATAAACGAGTTCTTTTGATAGATTGATTTTATGAGCAATGAGTTTACCGCTATTCATTACTTGCCTGAATATGTAAATGGTGTTTAAAGTTACCGGGTTCCGCTTTTCTAATAAGGAGCCCTCAAATCTTTAGTTGTCTACATATTGTGTTCAGCACAATAATTCACACACCTTCAATGTTCTATTTATCAGAAGTCAAAATTATTCGTTATTATTGTACAGATCACTTTTAAAATGTATTAAATGGATAATAATTTTTCTACCCAGGTAAAAGAAATTATTTCTTTCAGCAGGGAGGAAGCTTTGAGGTTGGGAAATGATTTTATTGGAACGGAGCATTTGTTATTGGGATTGATCAGGGAAGGGGAAAATATGGCGGTTAAGATTTTGAAGAACCTGAATGTTGACCTTTATGAACTTCGCAAAGAAGTGGAATTGGCGGTTAAAGATAAAACCGGAAAGAATATAGCTAATATTAATAGTCTGCCTTTAACCAAACAAGCCGAAAAAGTAATAAGGGTTACAGTTCTTGAAGCTAAAGCGCTGAAAAGCCCCACTGTAGAAACCGAGCACCTGATGCTTTCGATTTTAAAAAACAAAGAGAATATTGCTACTCAGATTTTAAACCAGTTTGATGTAGACTATGATCTTTTTAAAAACGAATTAGGTATGGTTAAAAGCAACGATGTACGCAGCGAGTATACAGACGATGCCGATGATGATTTTGACGATGAAAAGAAAAGCTATCAGCAAAAATCAAAATCACAGGCAGCCAATGCAAAAAGCAAAACGCCTGTATTGGATAATTTCGGACGTGATATTACCCGCCTGGCAGAAATGGGCACATTAGACCCGATTGTAGGCAGGGAAGAAGAGATTGAAAGAGTATCGCAAATACTTTCACGCCGTAAAAAGAATAACCCTATTCTTATTGGAGAGCCTGGTGTTGGTAAAACAGCCATTGTTGAGGGGCTTGCATTAAGGATAGTGCAAAGAAAAGTATCAAGAGTATTGTTTGATAAAAGAGTGGTTTCATTAGATCTTGCAGCGCTGGTGGCAGGTACAAAATATCGCGGTCAGTTTGAAGAAAGAATGAAAGCCATTATGAATGAACTGGAGAAAAACCGTGATGTGATTTTATTCATAGATGAGATTCACACTATTGTGGGTGCCGGTGGCGCCAGCGGTTCTCTCGATGCATCCAATATATTTAAGCCTGCACTTGCCCGTGGTGAATTGCAGTGCATAGGCGCCTCTACCCTTGATGAATACCGTATGTATATTGAAAAAGACGGTGCGCTCGACAGGAGGTTCCAGAAAGTGCTGGTTGATCCGCCAAGCGTGGATGAAACCATCCAGATATTGCAGAATATCAAGCCTAAATACGAAGACTATCACAACGTGACATATTCAGAAGATGCTATTGATGCTTGTGTAAAGCTCAGTGACCGGTATGTTACTGACAGACTGTTGCCGGATAAAGCTATTGATGTAATGGATGAGGTGGGAGCAAGGGTGCATTTGAAAAACATTAATGTGCCTAACGAAATAGTGGAGCTGGAAAAGAAGATTGAAGATATTAAGCAGGAAAAAAACAAGGTGGTAAAAAGCCAGCGTTTTGAAGAAGCTGCTTCTTTAAGAGATAATGAAAAGCGTTTGCAGGAAGACCTGGAAAAAGCAAAAGCGCAATGGGAAGAAGAAAGCAAACACAAACGGTATCCTATAGACGAAGAAGCTATTGCTGAAGTAGTGAGTATGATGACCGGTATTCCGGTGAAGAGAATGGTGCAGGCTGAAACAGAGAAATTGCGCAGGATGGCAGATGATCTGAAAGGCGCTGTTATAGGTCAGGACGAAGCGATTGTGAAAGTGGTAAAAGCCATTCAGCGTAACCGCGTAGGTCTGAAAGATCCTAAAAAACCAATCGGAACATTTATTTTCCTGGGCCCTACAGGTGTTGGTAAAACCGAGTTGGCACGTGCGCTGGCTAAATATATGTTCGACTCTGAAGATGCATTGATCCGCATTGATATGAGTGAATACATGGAAAAGTTCACCGTAAGCCGTTTGATTGGTGCGCCTCCCGGATATGTAGGTTATGAAGAAGGTGGCCAGTTAACAGAACGTGTTCGCCGTAAACCATACAGCGTGGTATTGCTGGATGAAATTGAAAAAGCGCATCCTGATATCTATAACATTCTTTTACAGGTACTGGATGATGGTCAGTTGACTGATGGATTAGGCAGGAAAGTTGACTTCAAGAATACGCTTATCATCATGACATCAAATATTGGTGTACGCCAGTTAAAAGATTTTGGTGAAGGTGTAGGTTTTGCAACCGCGGCACGCCAGCAAAGCGCTGATGAAAATAACAAAGCGGTTATTGAAAAAGCGTTGAAGCGTACATTCAGTCCTGAGTTTTTAAACAGGATTGATGATGTGATGATATTCAATACGCTTACGCAGGAGCATATCTTCCAGATCATTGATATTTTAATGAAAGGCGTGATGAAGCGTCTGAGCAGCCTCGGATTTTCCCTGGAGCTTACAGAAGAAGCCAAAAAGTTCATATCAGAAAAAGGATATGATCAGCAGTTTGGCGCACGTCCGCTGCACAGGGCAATACAAAAGTATCTTGAAGATCCGCTTGCAGAAGAGATATTGAATATGAATGTGAAAGCAGGCGATATATTAATCGCTGATCTTAATGCCGACAAGTCGCAGTTAACGTTTACGTTAAAAGGTGAAGGCAAAAAAGAAAAATCTGAAGCGTAGTATTTTTTGAATAGAATGAATATAAGAGGTTGTCTGAATGAAGGCAGCCTCTTTTTTTAGTGAATGGTATAGGTTTGTGATTTATGGCTTATAGTTTATAGTTTATGGTTTGTGGTTTGTCGTTTGCATATAACCATAAACCACAAACTACAAACCTCAAACTCCCCCTCCCTTCTTTTTTTCGCATACTATACCTATTTTGCATCAGCATTCATGAAAAAAATTATCATTACTATAGATGGCTGGTCTTCGTGCGGAAAAAGCACGTTGGCGAAGCAGTTGGCCAAAGAGCTGAACTATGTATATATTGATAGCGGAGCTATGTATCGTGCCATTACCTTATACTTTTTGCGTAATTCCATTGACTGGAAAAAAGAAAAGGCTGTAAAAGAAGCTTTGCAAAACATACAACTCGAATTCAGGACAAACGATGTGACTAAGAAAACAGAGATATACCTGAATGATGAAAATGTAGAATATATTATTCGTGACCTGGTGGTTGCTGAAAAAGTGAGTGAGGTAGCTGCTATAAAACAGGTACGTGATTTTGCCGTGGCTCAGCAGCGAAAAATGGGTGGGAAAAAGGGTATCGTAATGGATGGAAGAGATATTGGTACCGTTGTTTTTCCCAAAGCAGAATTAAAAATATTTATGACTGCTGATAATGCCATAAGGGTTGAGCGGAGGTTTAAAGAATTGTTTGCACAAAACCCTAATATCACCATTGAAGAAGTAAAGAATAATCTCGAAATGAGGGATTATATAGATTCACACCGTGAAGTAAGTCCCTTACGACAGGCAGAAGACGCGATGATACTGGATAATTCCAATATTACTCAGGAGCAGCAATTGAAGAAGGCATTGGAGTGGGTAAAAGAGAGAGCCTGAATGCTTGCTGGTTATAACAGTTAAAGAAAAAGATAATGCGAATAATTGTTTTATTCACAATATTAATTTGTTCCGTCAGGAGCGAAGCTCAAATGTATATTCTTTCTAATGAGCAGGTGGTATTTTCTTTTCAAACCATAACCGGAAAGGAGGTAATAGTTGCAAAAGATACCGGTAATAAATATTTGGTCTATAGATTTGGTACTGGCGGTAATATTGAATTTGAATTTCCGGGTAGCAAAGAGCATAGTTGGGACAAGTTTGAATATTCATTTTACCTGAGAGGCGGCGGCAGGCAAAACGAAGGCATGGACCTTAATTATTTGCAATTCACAAATGAAGGATATAAGTATGTTGTTTACAATACATACTTCGCATCTGATAATAAAAGTAGGGTTGGAGTAAAGGTTATTCAATTGAGCAATAACAAAATCATTAATATACAGGGTTTGGTAAAATCCCGGAAAGGTAGTTTGGGTGATTTCAGGAATAATGAAAAAATACGGCAGGGAGATGAGTTGTTTGATTAAATTCCCCAATTATTCAACATAGCGAGGCATTATATGGTTTTTTCGGTCATTTCAAATACCTTTGCGGTCGTTTTAAAAGAAGCCGTTAAAAGTTTCAATTAACTAATTATCAATCAACTAATTAACTTTCTCAAATATGCCAGGCGCATTAAAAGAGGTTCGTAATCGTATAAAATCAGTACAAAGTACACAGCAAATTACCAAAGCCATGAAAATGGTGAGCGCGGCAAAGCTGCGTCGTGCCCAGGATGCTATTATCCAAATGCGTCCTTATGCACAGAAGCTGCAGGAAATGCTGAGCAATATCGTGAGTAATACAGATGGCGATACCGGCGCTGATCTTGCGGTAGAGCGTACCCCTGAAAAAGTGTTATTGATTGTAATTTCTTCCGACAGGGGATTATGTGGCGCTTACAATGCCAATATCATCAAATCTGCCCGTAATGTGGCGCAGGAAAAATATCCCAGACAACTTGCAAAGGGCAATGTTATTGTTTGGCCGATTGGCAAAAAAGCATACGATTATTTTCAGAAAGCTAAATGGACTGTAATTGATAAGTATAGAGATATATTTCTTTCTCTTTCTTTTGAACATGTGCAGGAAGTAGCCCAGTCTGCTATTGAAGCCTTTTCCAAAAAAGAATTTGATTTGGTGGAGGTTGTGTACAGCGAATTCAGGAATGCAGCTACACAGCGTTTTGTAGTGGAAAGATTTTTGCCTATTCCTAAAGTAGAAAACAAAGGCAATACCACAAAGGCTGATTTTATTTTTGAGCCTGATAAACAAACGCTGATTGCAGAACTGATGCCGAAAATATTAAATACACAATTATATAAAGCTGTGCTTGATGCCAATGCCAGCGAACACGGCGCAAGAATGACGGCGATGGATAAAGCCAGTGAAAACGCAAATGAGCTGTTGAAAGGTTTGAAAATTTCTTATAACCGTGCACGCCAGGCTGCTATTACAACCGAGCTTACCGAAATTGTAAGTGGCGCGGCAGCATTACAGGGATAACCTGGATATTGGCATAATAATGAAATGAATTATGCCCGGCACGATTTTTTGAGTTTATATATTTGAGTTAGCCTCTCATGGAAATTTCACAGATCATACCACATATAGAAGCATTGATATTTGCCAGTGAAAAGCCTTTAACAAGTCTTGAACTGGCTGATCTTGTAAACCAGGCTTTGGGTTTTATTGAAGACCGGGCTACTATGGACCAGGTTGATTCAGCCATACAGGGCATTCGCGAAAAATACGCCAGTGAATTTTATCCTTTTGAAGTAAGGCAGAGTGGGGGAGGATGGCAATTTCTTACCAAAGCAGAATACCATAAAACCATTGGTCAATTAAATGGTGATAAGTTTTTAAAACGGCTTTCAGCCGCAGCAATGGAAACACTTGCCATTATTGCTTATAAGCAGCCTATCACAAAGGGAGAAGTTGAGGCCATACGCGGAGTAAACTGCGATTATGTTGTGCAAAAACTTTTGGAAAAAGATCTTGTGGTTATTACCGGCAGAAATGAAGCGCTTCCTGGTAAGCCATTGATATATGCTACCTCAAAATCCTTTATGGATTATTTTGGTATCAACTCTGCTGATGATCTTCCTAAAATAAAAGAAATATTGGCTGAACAGGTTGTAGAGCCAACATTGGTAAATGCTGAACATTTTGAGGTAGAAGCCGAGAGTAATTTAAGAGTAGGGGAAAATGGTGAATTGCTGGAGAAACAACTGGATGAGGCGCAGCCCTATGATAATGTGATTACTGATGATAGTAACATCACCAATGAGCAGGATAATAGCGAAATGGATGATGATAATACTGATCAAACGCAGGAAGATGATAATACTAGTAAGGATGAATAGTTGAGATTTCCTACAGGTATAAAATAAGATACAGGAGCCCCCGGTTAACGGGCGGCTTTTTTATTTTTAAATTTCTGTCGGATATGTATGAATTGCAGTTCTATCCTTTATTTACATGATATTATTTTTTTATTAACTAAGTATAATTTGCATTTTATTCTGAAGTTTAAATAAAAGTTAAGCCGGGAATTACATATTTTTGCTTTCATACGATGAAAAAAATCATTGCAATATTTTTATTATTGCTTTTTACCTTCCAGAGTTTTTCTTACGAGGTGATAAGCTTTGTTTTTTCTAAAGGCTATGTTTTAGAAGAAAAATGTTGTAACACATCCTGTAATGAGGATGCTGTGAATAAGGCTGTTAAAGCCGATAGTATAACTGAACCGTCAAACTACAGGTTTCAGTTCCAGGGTTTGGCAAATGAAGACATGGCGTTGCGTGTTATTGCACAAGAGCCTCTTCTTTCTCACCTCTATTTCGAAATAACTGTCCCGCCTCCCAATTGTTTTGCGTAATAAGATAGGTTCCTACTGTATTTATTATTCATTTATTTATTTACCTGAACAGAGTTTCAGGTCTTATTACACATTATATGGCTGAAAAAAAATCCTTATTTGCATACGCAAAAAAAGACATCGTTTCCGGGCTTATTGTTTTCCTTATTGCATTACCACTTTGTTTAGGTATTGCGCAGGCGTCTAATGCTCCGCTTTTCTCAGGAATAGTGGCAGGCATCATTGGTGGTATTGTTATTGGTTACCTCAGTAAATCGCAGTTGAGCGTTAGCGGGCCCGCGGCGGGTTTGGTGTCAATAGTTGTTGGTGCTTTAGCAGAGCTGCAGGCATTTGAAATTTTTGTATGCGCTGTAATGCTGGCCGGTCTTTTTCAGGTATTACTTGGTTTTTTAAAGGCTGGTACATTTGCTAATTTCTTTCCTTCCAGTGTTATTGAAGGGATGCTGGCAGGTATTGGTCTTACTATTATTTTTAAGCAGTTACCTGATGCTGTGGGGTATAACGGACCAGATCAGTTGATTGGTATGCGTGATGGTGAAC
Source organism: Terrimonas sp. (assembly GCF_003075435.1). GTDB lineage: Bacteria > Bacteroidota > Bacteroidia > Chitinophagales > Chitinophagaceae > Agriterribacter. Next base: position 17,363 of record NZ_QCZJ01000035.1, read on the forward strand.
GGGGTATGAATTTTGAAATTCTTACCGGTATTACAGATCATATTAAAATCGGGGCACTCCTGATCACAGTGATCGGAATAGCAATACTTGCTTTATGGCAAACAAAAAGAATGAAGAAATTTCAATTGATCCCGGCAGGGTTACTGGTTGTTTTAATAGGTACATTCTTGAATATGCTGTTTAAAACTACTGCCGGAACGCTTCATCTCGATGATGAGTTCCTGGTACAGCTTAATGTTCCTACTTCTGCCAAAGACTTTTTTGCACAATTCAGCTTTCCGGATTTCAGCGGATTTTTAAATCCGAAAGTATGGCAGTTCGGAGCCATCATTGCCGTGGTGGCATCAATAGAAACATTACTCTGTATTGAAGCAACTGATAAGCTCGATCCTATGAAACGGAATACATCGGGCAATGCGGAATTGAAAGCGCAGGGAATTGGTAATATGCTTAGCGGTCTTATCGGAGGCTTACCTATTACATCTGTAATTGTGCGCTCAAGCGCCAATATCAATGCAGGCGCCAAATCTAAACTCTCCGCTATTTTTCATGGTGTATTGCTTTTAACTTGTGTTGCATCTATTCCGGCCATTTTAAATTATATACCAAAATCCGCCCTTGCCGCCATTTTGATATATACAGGGTTCAGACTTGCCCGTCCTGCATTATTCAGGCATATGTATAAAGTAGGACCAACAGAATTTATACCGTTTGTGGTAACTGCCGTAGCTGTAGCACTTCCTTTCCTCGGCTTATTAAAAGGTGTTGCAATAGGATTTGTGATCAATATATTTTATTTATTAAGGGCTAATATGCGGATACCTTATTATTACCGCAGGGTGCAATCTGATAACGGAGATATTACCCGTCTTGAGTTGGCACAGGAAGTATCTTTCCTGAATAAAGGAAGTATAAAAGAAACATTTGGCTCAATTGCTGATGGAAGCACTGTAATTATTGATGCTTCTAAATCGGAGTATATAGACTATGATGTGCTTGAAGAGATCCGTGAGTTTCACGATGTGCAGGCGCCTAACAGGAATATCACTGTTTCGCTGGTAGGGTTCAGGAATGATTATAAAATTCCCCAGGGTTCAAATGTACACTACCAGATGATGGACGAACTGGCTTCAGATAAAACTGCAAAAACATCAGCAGGAAAACATAAAAAATTACTCAGGGAGCTGAATGCAGGAAGGCCTCCTGTAAATGAATGATTGTATTTTTTTATATGAATTGCCGGTTGTACTCAACCGGCAATTTTTTTGGGAAAAGTGTGCAGCGTATTCATTCTATATTACATTTTGGGTTTCTCTTCAGGAGGGAAAGTTAAATCTTATTAATTTTAATGAGATTTTAATATCTCTAAAAAACTTCAATATGAGTTTAAATGAATATAAAGAATCTATAAAAAATTTAGTAGACTCTATAAACGACGAAACCCTATTAAAACACTGGAAACACCAGATAGAATGGGATATAGAAAATAGTGATGCGATTGAATTGTCTGCTGAAGAATGGAGTTTGGTGCAGGAAGGTATTGCAGATTATAAAAAGGGTGATGTAATAACGCTTGAAGACTTTATCAGCAAACGGAAATGATACGTTACACGCTGAGTTTCACCAGGAGCGCTGATAAGACGAAGCTATATCTATAAGTACATAACAGATAAATTCGGAGAAATATATGCTCAGAAGTTCCGTAGGAATCTGATTGAATTTTGCCATTTGTTAACTAAGCAACCACTTATTGGCAGACCTTCAAAAAACGATGAGACACTCAGCGTCTTTATTTTCAGTAAGCAAAATAAGATTGTATATAAAGTTGAAGATAATAACATAACAATAATCCGGATATTAAGTATAAAAACAAACCTTTCTTCAAAATATTAAACCGCAGGTCGCTTGCCTGCCTGCTTTTCACCTAATAGCACCTAATAGCGCAAGCATATAAGCCAGCGAATTATGGACTGCTAAAAATACTTGAGCACCAGGCGTCCCGTTTGTGCCGTTAATACCTGATGCCCTGTAATTAATTTCAGAAGCCGGTTAATAGTTTTTAGATTTAATCGTGAGTCGTAAATATAATTTTGGCAATAATGATAAGCTTTATTTTATCTGTTTTGCGGTAGTATATGGGATTGATTTATTTATCTGAAATGAGTAGCACAAGCGTGACGCGCCTGGTACCCCAATATTTGCAACCTTGCATCTGATTGGGCGGCTCATTCATTTTAGATACATTTTCTCTATAATCAGGGATTTACTTACTTTCATGTCCTGATAATATCCGCCTACTGGTGGTAACAAATAACTGTTATGAGTGATATATTATCCTTCATTCCCCAACGGCCGCCATTTGTAATGGTTAGTGAAATTATTAAGGCAGATGCACAGGCTTGTACAACAAAATTTCTTGTTGATGCGGATAATATTTTTATGAACAATGGGTTTTTAGGCGAACCGGCTTTGGTGGAGAATATAGCTCAAACTGCAGCAGCTCATACGGGTTATCTGTGCAGTAAAAAAAATGAACCCGTGCCGGTAGGCTTTATCGGGGCAGTACAACAGTTGGAGGTATTTGCACTTCCTTCAGTTAACGATATACTTGAAACGGAAATTACTGTAAAGAACCAGGTATTGAATGTTGCGCTTATTTCCGGCAAAATAACCTGCAGGCAAAAACCAGTAGCACAATGTGAAATGAAAATTTTTATTCAACCTGATAAATAAATATACAATATGAAACGTATACTCAAATCATCACTGCTTTTGCTTTTTATAGTACTGGTTGCAGGCGTTCAGCAAGTCTCAGCCCAGTCACTTAAAGAGTTCTTCAATTCTTCTGAGGTGCCTCTTACTTACCTCGGCGTTGATTTTACCAGGGCCAAAATTTTAAATGAGGTTGCAGTGAACAACATGGACATAAGAGACAGGCAGTTCCCGGCCATTAACCAGGTAATTATTAATGAACCCAAGAAATATGATTTCCAGAAAGCATTTTCAAAAACTACTGTTAATAATGATATCGCGTTGGTGAATGCAAAAAATGCAAAAATTGATGCTGAAAAGCTGGTTGAGTCAGGCTCTGATGCGGTACACCTGAAAAAAGCGGATATTGATGTGATAGTTAAAAGTTATGACTTTGGTGGTAAAAAAGGCATCGGCCTAATGTTTATTATGGAAAGCATGAATAAAGCAAGCGCAGAAGCCTCAATGTACGTTACGCTGATCGATTTGTCGAGCCGTAAGGTATTGCTTACTGAAAGGATGACGGCTAAAGCTGCTGGTTTTGGTTTTAGAAACTATTGGGCTAAAACAATATACGAAGTACTTGCTGATATAAAAAAATCGAAATACAAAGAGTGGAAGGCAGCCAATTGATATTATATATACTTTTAAAATGCGAAAGTGAAAGATTTACAGGCATCTTTCACTTTTTCATTTAATTTAGTGCCCTTTTAAAAGCGTTCAGTCACACGAAAGAATAATTTATAAATGCAAAAGACCTTATCCGGCAGGATTGAAATAAATGTCAGGTTTAATGAAGCAGATCCGTTGGGTATAGTGTGGCACGGGCACTATGTTCGTTATTTTGAAGATGGCCGTGAAGCCTTTGGCAATGAGCATGGTATTGGTTATCTTGATTTTTACAAAAAAGGCTATGTCATACCCATTGTAAGTATTCAATGTGATTATAAACGTTCTTTAAAATATGGTGAAAGAGTGATCGTGGAAACGACTTTTGTTCCCTGCGATGCGGCTAAATTAAAATTTGAATACAGGCTATTTAATGCCGGAACCAAACAGGTTGTAGCTACAGGTTCTTCTGTGCAGGTGTTTTTAGAAAAAGAAAATTCGGTATTGCAACTAACTAATCCGGATTTTTTTGAAGAATGGAAAGCGCAAAATGGACTGATATAATTTTTAACCAGACTAATGAACCCGGTTTATATTATTGCTGAAAATATTGTTTCTCCGATTGCTGGTACCGCGCTGGATAATTTCACCTTATTGAAAGAAGGCAGATCCGGTATACAACAGCATAATATACCGCGCTTTTCTCCTGAGCCTTTTTTTGCCTCATTGTTTCCGGAAGAAAGTTTTGTAAGCGATAATGTATACACGAAATTTGAACAGTTGCTGATAGCATCTGTAAGTGATGCATTGTCGCTGACAAATATTAATCCCGCTGATGAAAGAACAGGTTTAATTATTTCCTCTACCAAAGGCAATATCAGTTTGCTTGAAACCAGTACGCAGAACGAAGCGCTGGTGAAAAGGATGTCCCTGCCTGTATCTGCAAAACTTATTGCGGAACACTTTAAGGTCGTCAATAAACCCATAATTGTTTCTCATGCCTGTATTTCAGGATTGGTTGCATTGATCACAGGCATGCGCATGATTCAGTCAGGCAAATATGATCATGTAATTGTTGCCGGCGCGGATATCATCACGCAATTTATACTTTCCGGTTTCCAGTCTTTTCATGCCATCAGTAACCAGGCTTGTAAACCTTTTGATGCGAACCGCACCGGTATTAACTTGGGCGAAGCAGCAGCCACTATTATTCTTTCTTCCCAAAAACCCAAAGGAAAAGAAGCTATAGTGCTCAATGGTGGTGCTGTAAGCAATGACGCCAATCATATTTCAGGTCCCTCAAGAACCGGCGAAGAATTGTACCAGGTAATACAGCAGAGCATGCAGGAATCAGGGATTGATGCTACAGAGGTTGATTTTATTTCGGCACACGGCACAGCCACAATGTATAATGATGAAATGGAAGCCAGGGCCTTTAACCTTGCAGGCTTGCAGGATGTACCGTTGAATAGCCTGAAAGGATATTATGGACATACGCTTGGCGCTGCAGGATTGATAGAAACAGTTGCCTCTGTTTTATCTTTAAAAGAAAACGTAGTTTTACCCACTCCCGGCTTTGATACACCAGGCACAACCAAACCCGTTAATGTGAACAGGCAATTGAAGCAGGGAATATATAATGCATGCCTTAAAACTGCCTCTGGCTTCGGCGGCTGTAATGCGGCAATAGTTTTGAAAAAAATAAACATATAAAAAGATAACAGAACGTTTTCATGGAATTTTATACAAAAGATACTAAGACAGCACTAGAAGCTAAGCATCTCGCTCAATTTATTGCATTCGGACCCGTGGTTTTCCAGGTGGCAAAAGTGGTTAGAGATAACGGTATTTTAAAAGCTATTGAAGATAGCGCCAGCAATGGTTTAACTATTGAAGAGATCATTGAGAAAACCGGTGTATCGCGTTATGGCGTAAGGGTATTGCTTGAATCTTGTTTAGGCATTGGTTTGATACTGCTGAATGATGGCAGGTATACTATTACAAAAACAGGTTATTTTATACTGCACGACCCATTGACCAAAGTAAATATGGATTTTGTGCATGATGTATGTTATAAGGGCTTATTTCATCTTGATAAAAGTATTGAAACCGGTAAACCCGAAGGCTTGAAGGAACTCGGTAATTGGGCAACGGTGTATGAGGGTTTGTCTCAACTGCCACCACATATTCAGAAAAGCTGGTTTGGCTTTGATCATTTCTTTTCAGACATCGCTTTTCCTTTGGTGATTAAGCATGTATATAAAGATGGCATTAAGAACCTGCTTGAAATTGGAGGTAATACCGGGAAGTGGGCCATTGCTTCTGCAAAACATGCCGATGATATACATGTTACCATAATGGATTTGCCGGGCCAACTGGAAATGGCGAAAAAGAAAATGGAAGAACTCGGGCTTTCTGACCGGGTATCATTTCACCCTGTAAACATATTGGATGAATCCCAGCCTTTTCCAAAGGGATTTGATGCCATCTGGATGAGCCAGTTCCTGGATTGTTTTTCTGAAGAGGAAATTGTGTCAATATTGAAACGTTGCGCAAATGCCATAGATGAAAATGGCTATGTGCTTATCCTGGAAGCATTCTGGGATACACAGCGTTTCGAAACCGCAGCATTCTGCCTGCAGCAAACATCCATTTATTTTACAGCACTGGCAAATGGTAACAGCCAGATGTATGATTCAAAAGTTTTTAAGCAATGTATATATGACGCGGGTTTTGAAATTGTGGAGCAGGTTGATAATATCGGGCTTAGTCATACATTGCTGAAATGCAGGAAGAGGAAATAGGGGTAGCGGTCAGCAGTCAGGTATCAGCAGTCAGCTATCAGCAGTGAGCTATGAGCAGCGGGTTTTCAGTTAATTGCTTAAAGCTATCAGGTATGATGTGAGATGTTGACCTGGCATCGGCCAATAGCAAACTGTTAATCGCTGACCGCTCAAAGCCCAATGCTCACCGCTAATCTCTTTAAACTAAATATATGCAAACAGAAAAAACAGATGTACTGGTAATTGGTGCGGGGCCTTCCGGAACCGTTGCCGCATCTATCGTTCACCAGGAAGGCTACAAAGTAAGGATAGTAGAAAAATTAAAATTTCCCCGCTTTGTAATAGGGGAAAGTTTGCTGCCCCGATGTATGGAGGCATTGGAAGAAGCTAAATTCCTTGATGCGGTGAAGGCAAGGGGGTTCCAGGAAAAAAACGGAGCCAAGTTTGTTAAGAATGGTAAGGTATGTGATTACCAGTTTGCAGACCAGTTTACACAGGGCTGGAAATGGACATGGCAGGTTCCCCGTGCAGATTTTGATAATACGCTTGCTACGGAAGTTGAAAAGATGGGCGTACCGGTTGAATATGAAACTACCGTTACCGGTATTGTTTTTAATGATGACGGAAGATCCGTAACAACGGTTGAAGATAACAACGGCAATAAGAAACATATTGAAGCAAGATTTATTATAGACGGAAGTGGCTACGGAAGAGTGATACCAAAGCTGTTCAACATGGAGCGTCCTTCCAATCTTCCGCCACGTAAAGCATTGTTTGCACATACTATTGATAAAAAGCGTTCAATGGCAGACGAGCCGAACCGTATTACGATTGTAGTGCATAAAAAAGGTGTATGGATATGGATCATACCATTTTCTAACGGCATTACATCGGTTGGCTTTGTGGGCGACAGGGAGTTTTTTGATGGTTTTGAAGGAACGGACGAAGAAAAATACCGGGCAATGCTTGCAGGTGAAAAAGATATTGCTGAAAGATTTAAAGATGTTGAACTGGTATTCCAGCCAAGAACATTAGAGTCATGGTCTGCCACCACAGATAAATTTTATGGAGATGGTTTTGTGCTTACAGGCAATGTTACCGAGTTTCTTGACCCGGTATTTTCATCAGGCGTTACATTGGCAACGGTTTCAAGCCAACTGGCAGGAAAACTTGTGGTAAGAAAACTGAAAGGCGAAACAATAGATTGGAATGCATCATATATGGATATTATGTTGCAGGGTGTAAATACATTCCGCTCATATGTAATGGCATGGTACGAAGGCACACTGGATACTATCTTCTTTGCAGACGATCAGGATCCTTTGATCAAAAGCCAGATTTGTTCAGTGCTGGCAGGATATGTTTGGGATACCACAAATCCCTATGTAAAAGATCATACCACCGCACTGCATAAATTGGCGCGCATTATTAAAATGAGAGATGATTTAAGAGCAGGAGGAATGAAATAAGCGTGGTGGAAGGTATAGCGGCTAAGAAGTTACAGGTTTAAGGTTGCAAGTACATACACCAGCTCACTATTTAGCAATATGTTTTTAGTTTAGGTACCTGTAACCTGAAACCCGTAACTTGCAATCTTGCAGCCATTGCCTATTCACTATTGTCCATTGCAACACATCACCACATATAGCACTATTTCAGGTAATGCCGCTTCAAAAGACGGTACTGTTTTGTTTGAGGAGCAATCATTATCTCCGCAAGAGTTCCTTCTTTCTTTATACAAGTATCTGCAGGCTGATTATCCAAAATATTATAAAATGGATAATCTGTGTAAGCTTGGCTTTTTAGCTACGGAAATATTGTTGCAAAACAGGAATGTTGCGGAAGAATATGGAAAAGCAGGAGCGGGTGTTGTGCTGAGTAATGCCAATGCAAGCCTTGATGCGGACATTGCTTATTTTGAAACAGTGAAAAATATACCAAGCCCTGCCCAATTTGTGTATACTTTGCCTAATATTGTGATCGGCGAAATCAGCATCAGGCATGGTTTAAAAGGAGAAAATGCTTTTTTTGTGTCTGAAGATTTTGATGCGGCATGGCTGGAGTTTTATGTAAACGATCTGTTTAAAAGAAAAACAATAGATTGCTGTATTGCAGGCTGGGTAGATTTTTTAGGAGGGTCATATAAGGCTGTACTTTATTTGGTGGAAAATCGCTCAACAGAACGATCTTTGCCGTGGGAAACTGAACATATTAATAAAATATACGAGTTAGCAAATGGAAAAGTTAATGGCTGATCTGAAGCGACAGATCATTGAACAGTTAAACCTGAAAGATTTAAAACCTGAGGATATTGGTGATGACCAGCCTTTATTTGTTGAGGGACTTGGACTGGATTCTATTGATGCTCTTGAACTGATCGTATTACTTCAGCAGGAATATAAAATTAAGCTTGCCAGTGCTGAAGAAGGACAAAGCGTGTTCCGTTCAGTAAGGACAATGGCACAATATATTACGGAGCATCAACCGAAAACGGTGTAGTGAGGTAGAAGGTGTAAGTAGGGTAGAAGGGAAAGGGTTTTGCGTTTGTGGTTTGTAGTTTACGAAACCTCTAACCATAAACAACAAACCATAAACCACAAATATCTCAAATTTCAAATTTCAAATCTTCTTGACTAAACCGGTTTTTATTACAGGTGCAGGCGTAATATCTGCCATTGGCAACAATGTGCAGGAGAATCTTGCTGCACTTGAAAATGGAAAAGCCGGTATGGCAAAAATGGAATATCTTTCTTCTGCTCATAAAGAAAAGTTGCCGGTAGCTGAGGTAAAGATGAATAATGAAGCGCTGGCAGCACTTGCAGGAATGCCTGCACATATCAGCCGCACGGCATTGCTTTCCGCTATTGCTGCAAAAGCAGCAATACAAAACGCGGGACTGGAAAGCCTCAAAGGTTTACGCAGTGGCTTTATCTCTGCCAACACAGTAGGCGGGATGGATAAAACAGAAGATTTTTTCACGGATTTTTTAAGTGATCCACAAAAAGGAAGATTAAGAAACCTGGTACATCATGAATGTGGCGCTGCGACAGAACTGGTGGCTGATGTGCTTGGTATAAAAAATTATGTATCTACAATAAGTACAGCCTGTTCATCTTCGGCCAACGCGGTGTTCTATGCTGCAAGACTTATCAAACAAAATATCCTGGATATTGCTATAGCCGGTGGCACGGATTCGCTCACAAAATTCACCCTCAATGGCTTTAATACATTGATGATACTTGATCAGCAGTATTGCCAGCCTTTTGATGAAAACCGGCGTGGACTGAATTTGGGTGAAGGGGCAGGATATGTTGTGCTGGTTTCTGAAAAAGTAGTACAAACGTTAAAGCAAAATCCTGTTTGCACATTAAGCGGGTATTGTAATGCCAATGATGCATATCATCAAACTGCATCTTCACCTGATGGAACAGGTTCTTATCTTGCTATGAAAGGAGCACTTGAACAAAGCGGGCTAAACCCTGCTGATATTGATTATATTAACCTTCATGGCACAGGCACACAGAATAACGATATAGCTGAAGGCACAGCCATTAAATTATTGTTTGAAGGTAAGTATCCGAAGATGAGCTCAACCAAATCATTTACAGGGCATACACTTGGTGCAAGCGGTGGTATTGAAGCGGTGTTTTCTGTACTGGCATTACAGTATGGACTGATTTATCCCAATCTCCGTTTTGAAACGCAGATGGCAGCGCTGCCTTTTGCTCCTGAAACCATTTTCCGCAAAGGAGAAAAAGTAAATCATGTGCTGTCAAACTCATTTGGCTTTGGCGGTAATTGTTCTTCACTCATTTTTTCAAAACTGCAGGCATAATGTATATTAAAGCGGCCGCAGCCATATCACCCCAGGTTTCGTTTGAGCAGATACTGCAATCACCGGCATCCTATAATAGCAACAGGTTGAATTGTGCAGAGCCTGATTATACCAAATTATTTGATGCACGCATAATAAGGCGCATGAGCCGTATTATTAAAATGGGCGTTGCAACAGCGAAAGATTGTTTACATCAGGCAGATGTACAAAGCCCCGGTGCAATTATAACCGGAACAGCTTATGGTTGTCTTGCCGATACGGAATTGTTTTTATCTAAAATGGTAGAGAATAAAGAAGAACTGCTTACACCTACAGCATTTATTCAATCTACCCATAATACCGTTGGTGCACAGATAGCGTTGATGCTTAAATGCCATAACTATAATAATACATTTGTGCATCGTGGGTTTTCCTTTGAAAGCGCTATGCTGGATGCTATAACATTATTACATGAAAATGCAGTTGAAGATGTATTGGTTGGTGGTGTGGATGAAATAACAGATACCAGTCATACATTACTGAGCCGTTTCGGTTTATATAAACAACATGCTTTTTCTAATCTTGATTTGTATAACAACCATTCAAAAGGAACTATAGCGGGCGAAGGAGCAGGGTTCTTTTTGTTGTCAAAAAAAACTACCGGTAACAGCTATGCAAAGCTGGATGATATGGCTACTTTGTATAAACCTTCTTCACCCGGGGAAGTAGCTGGTTTCGTGAATGATTTTTTGCATAGAAATAATATCAGGGCAGGGGATATCGGTTTGCTGGTATCCGGCGAAAATGGAGATGCCGCTAATGATAAATGGTATGCAGATATGAAGAAGACATTGTTTAATGATACTGCAACACAAGCTTTCAAACATTTTTGCGGCGAATATCCAACAGCACCGGCTTTTGCATTATGGCTGGCTGCCAATATTATGAAAACGGGTAAAATACCCGCGCATAAAAAAATAAAAGCGCCCGGAAAAATATTGATCTATAATCATTATCTTACTATTCATCACTCATTATACCTGCTTTCTGCATGTTAAGATTCAATACCATCACCGCTATATTTGTTGTGCTGCTGATAGCGCTTATAGGTATACATTTTTTCTACGGATTTTCCTATTATGTGTTTGCCATACTGCTGGTGCTGTATGCGGCAGCACTCGCCTATGGGAGTTATAATGTACGCTCCAACTTTTATGTAAAAACCATCAGTTCTGCCAACACACCGCTTAAACAAATTGCTATCAGTTTTGATGATGGTCCTGCTAAAGATTATACCCCACAGATATTACAGATACTCAAAGAACATGAAGTGAAGGCAGCTTTTTTTTGTATAGGCAAACGTATTAAAGAGAACGAAGACTTACTGAAACAGGTACACGAAGAAGGGCATATTATCGGTAATCACAGTTATTCGCATGATCTGTGGTTTGATCTTTTTTCTGCTAAAAAAATGTATGAAGATCTGCAGATGATGAATAGTGTGATGGAAAAAACTATTGGCAAAAAACCTAAACTTTTTCGCCCGCCTTATGGTGTTACCAATCCGAATTTGAAAAAAGCCATACAGCAGGGCAGGTATATTACAGTTGGCTGGAATATACGCTCTATGGATACAGTGGTAAAAGACGCCCGCAAATTACTCGCAAAAGTTACGGCTTCGTTAAAACCCGGCGCCGTGGTTTTATTTCATGATACCAGCAAAACTACGCTGGATATACTTTCCGCGTTCATTAAGCAAGCCAGGGAAATGGGGTACGATATTGTGCGGTTGGATAAATTGCTTAATTTGGAGCCTTATGCGTAGCATTTTTTTATTAGGGTATATATTGATGTCTAGCCTTGTTGCCAATGCGCAATATTCCGGTTACAAACCTGTGGCAGACGCTGCCGCTTTTAAAGTGCAGTTCGCGGAAGCATCTAAAAAAACAAACGCTATTAAAAGTGATTTTGTGCAGGAAAAGAACCTGAGTTTACTGGCCGAAAAAATCACATCAAAAGGAAAATTCTGGTTTAAAAAAGATAACCTTGTGCGCATGGAATATACTCAACCTTTTCAATACCTCATGATATTAAATGGCACGAATGTATATGTAAAAGACAGCCAGAAGGAGAATAAGGTATCTGTAAAATCAAACAAGCTGTTTCAGCAGATCAATAAAATAATGGTGGATTGCGTAAAAGGCGAAGCTTTGCAGAGTGGCGATTTTACCGTAAAGGTTTTTGAAAATAGCAGTACCTATCTGGCGGAGCTCATACCTGTAGATAAGAATATGAAAAAGCTTTTCAAAAATATCAACATGATCATTGAGAAGAAAAGCTTTGGCGTTACTGCAATTGAAATGCATGAGCCTTCGGGTGATAATACTGTTATCAATTTTGTGAATCGTGAACTGAATACCAATCTTCCTGATGCGTTATTTACTATTCATTAGTATAGTTTTATACTGCACAGCCTGTTCATCTTCCTACAAAGCATTGCAGCGCACGGAAGCAGATCCTTCTTGTGTAAAAAAGTTTAAACCTGCATTTGCAACCGCTTTATATACTACACAGGTTGATGTGATCGGTAAACATTTAAGCGGCTTGCTTATTATAAAAACAATGCCCGACAGTAGTGTGCGTATGGTATTTTCCAATGAAGCAGGGTTTAAATTTTTTGATTTTGGATTTGAGCAGGATGACTTCAAAGTGTATTATGTTTTCGACCAGATGGATAAAAAAGCCGTGATTAAAACATTGCGCAAAGATTTTGAGCTGGTATTGATGCGCCATCTTGATGCACAGCAATCGTATACGGCAAAAGAAAGCCAGGGTTTGTATCATGTTTTCCCGGATGGCAGGGACATATACTATTATATTACCGACGGTGCCTGCGATAGTTTAATACGTATGGAACGTGGCAGCAAACGTAAAAAAGTAGTAGAAGCTTTAATTAAGCCAGGAGCTGATAATGTGCCGGATAGCATTGGAATAAGGCATTATAATTTTAATTTTGATATACAGCTAAAACGCCTGCAAAGAGATGCTCAATAATGATTTTTTTTATACAAGATCAATCAGCAATGAGGATAACAATATTATTGCTGAATTGCAATTGAATCCTGCGCACAAAATATTTGAAGGACATTTTCCCGGTCAGCCGGTAGTGCCCGGCGTTTGCCAGGTGCAGATGATAAAAGAAATCCTTGAAACAGCTTTGGACTATAATCTTCAGCTAAAATCAGCCGATCATATAAAGTTTCTCTCTGTTATAATTCCTGATCATTCTGCTGTTGTTAAGGCGGTAATAAAGTATACCGAAGAAGAAAATGGCCTATCCGTAACGGCTTCCCTTGCAAAAGAAGACAGGATTTGTTTAAAGTTCAAAGGAATATTTCAATCCTGAAGTATTACTCAGTAATTGGGCGCATTTCAAATTTTCGCATATAGGTACTACTGCTACAGCAGACCCGTCGTGCCTCGGGGTGACAGACTGCGGTGCAATGCCGAACTATGTTACCATTGCCAGACATTTGTATCAATGCTGAACAACGCACTGCTGCTGTCATGCCGAGGCACGAGGCATCTGCATATGATTGCCCGATTCGCGAAAATCTGAAATGCACCCCAGTAATTTCCAGGTTATCCATTTTCTGAAGAGCTTGTTCAATGTTTTATGCAGCTTTTAGCATAAAAATAATAAAAGATAAAAATGTCTTTTATTATTTTTATTATCCTTAATTTTGTATTCACATTACTGAATACATTTTAAATAATACACTATGATCACAGCAGAAATATTAGATGTAACCCGGATAGAGCCAAAACTTAAACACCCTACCATCTTTAAATACTTTGATGCTTTAGATAGCGGCGAAAGTTTTGTAATTGACAATGATCATGATCCCAAGCCACTGTATTATCAATTGCTCGGAGAACGTGGGAATATATTTAGCTGGGAATATCTTTTGCAGGGGCCTCAAAGGTGGCAGGTAAAAATAGCAAAGCTATTGAATACACCGGGAGAAGAAACCATTGGAGAGATTGCGGCTAAGGATATGCGTAAAGCTGCTATATTTAAGGCAAAGGGAATTGATTATAGCTGTGGTGGAAATAAAACGCTGGCGCAGGCTACCGCTGAGGCCGGAATAACAGAAGAAGAATTAGAAACCGCATTAGGAAATGCCGGCAATCAACCGCTTACTGCATCCCAGGATTTTGCAAAATGGTCCCCGGAATTTTTAACCGATTATATCAGCAATACACATTATCAATATATAAGGGAAAATATTGAAACCATCTGCGGATTAACAGAGAAAGTTGCCGGCCGGCATGGTAACCAACACCCTGAGCTATACCGGTTACTACAATCTGTTCCTGCTTTTTTTCAAAACCTGCTGGTGCATATCAATAAAGAAGAGAAGACTTTTTTTCCGGTAATAAGACAGAAAACCGGCAGAAAAAAAGACCCCTCATTGCCGGTAGTGTATGAGGAAGGGCTGATACAACAATCTATCCTTTTATTACAAAAGGAACATCATATTATAGCAGAAGATCTTGCATATTTCAGGAAAATAACAAATGGGTATACCCTACCGGAAGAAGCATGTAATTCTTATACCTATTTATATAAAAAACTGCTGGAACTGGAAGAGGATCTGAAGCAGTGCCTGCACCTGGAGAATAATATTTTATTTCCAAAAGCTGCTGCTTTATAATAATAAACCTGCGCAACAAATATTTGTAAATCAGGATGAGATATGGAAAATATAATGAGCTTCAGCAACGATACTAAAATATCAGCATTAATAAAAGCAAATAAGAGCTGCATTAATGCTATTGCAGGCGTAGCAAAACCTTTTCAGCGTTTAAAAAATCCCATCCTTAGGAAAATAATGGCGCCCCGCGTAACAATACTGGAGGCTGCAAAAATGGGGGGATGTAAAGTTGAAGATATTGTGAATGCACTTACTCCCCTGGGGTTTAATTACAAGCCGTCGCCAATTGATATTAGTGAAGTGCAATATAAGCCGGAATGGCTGCAGCGGGCGAATGAAGCATGTATTACGAGATACGATGTCCGTCCTGTTATTGAATCAGGTACTGATCCTTTAAAAGAAATATTGAACAGGCTTAAAGATGTAGCTCCCGGTGAGGTATTGTGTATCATTAACAGCTTTATACCTACCCCGCTGATTCATTTATTGGAACAGGAAAAAGTAGAAAGCAGTTATGTAGAAACCATAAGTCCTGATGAATTTCACACTTATTTTCTTAAAAATAAAGGTGGAATTGCAAAAAAAGAGGCAAATGCTGCTGTAGCAGCTGATGATAGTAATTCTTTTGAAGCAATATATAAGCGGTTTTCTGAAAAACAGGTAATAGAAACTGATGTCCGGCACCTGGAGATGCCGCAGCCTATGCAGGTTATATTGCAGGAGTTGAATAAATTGCCTCAGGATAGTATGCTCTATGTGCATCATAAACGTGTACCTGTATATTTACTGGAAGAGCTTGCTGATAAACATTATGAGGTGCATATACATGCTATTGCCGAAGGAAATGTAAAAATGATAATATTCAAAAAAGCATAAAGTTTTCTGGTTACAGGTAATCATTGTTATGTCAAACATTCATATAGGAAATGCTCCACCTGATAAAGTCATACTCCCTTTTTATGCAACGGGAGCCTTTGTTTTTTGGTTGCTTTGTCTTTTATTGTTGGCAGATCCGGGCAGCCTTACACAGCATCATTTTAACCCTCATTTACTGGCTATTGTACACATGGCTGCTTTGGGATGGGGCACAATGATCATTATGGGGGCAGCTCATCAATTATTGCCAGTGATTTGTGAACGTGATTTATTTAACCCTGTATTAGCCTCGGTAAGCTGGTATTTTTTAACTGCAGGAATAATATTCCTTGCTTATGCTTTCTGGAACATGCAGACCGGTTGGTTAATGATCGGCGGGGGAGTGCTGGTTGTATTGTCTGCTTTAGCTTATTTCATTAATACCGCATTTACAGGCAGTGTTTTTATTCATTATTCTGTTGTACGGGTGTTTATTTTTTCCTCTGCTTTCTGGTTATTATTTACTACTTTAATTGGTTTATTGCTTGCCATTAATCTCCGGTATGTCTTCTTTACAAAAAATCACCTCGAGCTTCTTAAGCTCCATGCCCATGCCGGCCTGGCAGGATGGTTTCTTCAATTAATTACCGGTGTAAGCAGTAAACTGGTTCCGATGTTTTTGCTTGGCAAATCAGATAAAGAAAAGTTACTGCTGTACGCTTTTATACTTCAGAATGCAGGGTTATTGCTTTTCTTGTTTGATGGATACTTTCTTGAAATGCCTGCATTAAGAATGTTTGTTTACGCAGTTCTTGTTGCTGCAGGCATTACCTGCTGGTTGCTGTATCTTTATGATGCATTTCGTAACCGGGTACGGAAAAAAGCTGATATCCAGATGAAGCAAACATTTCTTTCATTCCTAGGCATTGTTATTGCGATATTACTGGTGCCTTTTGTTTTATATGCCAATGATCCCCGCTGGAGTATTGTATATGGAGCGTTTTTATTTATGGGGTGGATTACAGGGCTCATTCTTGGAAAAACATTTAAAACCTTGCCATTTATTGTTTGGAACAGGCATTATAAAAATCTTTCCGGGAAAGCTAAAATACCGCTTCCTAAAAACCTGTACAGCGAAGGATTGGTGCAATGGCAGTTTCGCATCTTTATAGCAGCAATGGTATTGCTTGCAGCAGGTATATTAATGAATAACACAATTATTGTACAGGTTGCGTCTGTATTCTGGCTGCTGTTGGCAACTATATATTTATTGAATGTTATGAAGGTATTGTTGCACAAAAAAACGCTTTTGTCATGATCGTTTCATTGTCGCAGCCTTATGCAAACGAAAAGATTAAAGCGCAACAGGCTTTATATAATGTAATAGATCCGGAGCTTTTTGTGAATGTAATAGATCTTGGATTGATATATGAAATAGATTTTGACGGGGAAAATAGTATAACAGTAACAATGACATTATCAACTCCTCATTGTCCGATGGGGGAAGCAATAACAAACGGAGTACGCAATGCGCTGGAAATAGCATTTCCGGGGCGTACAATAAATATTAACCTGACTTTTGAGCCCAGGTGGAATTTTGAAATGCTGACAGAAGAAGGCCGGGCACAATTGGGGGTTTGAGTGTATGCTGTTATAGTGTATACAAAAAATTAAACTGAATTAAAATTTGAATGATCACAAAAGATTTATATTTAATTAACCGGTAAATTTCTCCTGAATAATTGTTATTGTTTTATAGCCAGGAGAAACGCCGATGAAATTCTTTGTTCACCCTTTGTGTATTTTGTGAATGAAAAATTTCATGTACGTTTGATAAGTAAAATGAAAAGATGTTTTCAAAAACATGTGAATACGCCATAAGAGCAACAATATTTATAGCGCAGAAAACAAAAGAAGGAGAGCGGGTAGGGATAAAAGAGATAGCAAAGGGAATAGATTCTCCTGAACATTTTATTGCTAAAATATTGCAGGATTTAAGCAGGAAGGGCATCGTTCAGTCTGCTAAGGGACCTAATGGAGGGTTTTACCTGGATAAAGTTTCTATGAAACAGTCAATAGCTGATGTTGTGAAAGCCATTGATGGCGATAAAGTATTCCAGGGATGTGGTTTGGGCTTAAAACAATGTTCAGAGGCAGAGCCATGCCCTATACATCACGAGTTTAAAAGATTACGGAAGCAGTTGTTTGTAATGTTGGATAAGGCAAAAGTAGGAGCATTTACCGAAGCGCTTGAAAGTAGCCTTGCTTTTCTTAAGCGATAATTTTTTTAACCTAATAAAAGATAAAAAGGTATTAATATCTTTAATATGAAATCGAGATTTATAATAAACTTTCTCCTTTTGGTAGTATACGGCAACGTAAATGGACAGGAGATGAGGCCTTCCGGGTTTACCCTGAGCTCTGCTCACTTGCAAACGGGATGCATATTTGCAATGTTGTTTTTTTTACTTGCTGCTGTTTTGGTTTTAAAGAAAAAGGTATCAATGCTGCAAAAAAAACGCCGTGAGCTACAGCAGAAAGGTGATAGCAAAGTCTTCAGGGCGCATATGCATAAGCTTACGGGCAAACAAATTGAAACGATTATCAAATACAAAGCCTGGAAAAAAACAGGAAGACAAAGTTCCTTAATGCTTTTGCTTTCTGTTCTTATTACAGGTTCCGCAAATAACCTTACAGCTCAGCCAATGACGGAGAAGGGTGAACTCCTGTCACAAGGGGGAATTATTATTACTATTATCCTTGTTTTAATTCCCATTATTGCAGCTGTTTTACTGTTTATTGTAAGACTGAATAGGCTTATAACTCAACATAAAAACAAGCTTAATATGCAGGAGGCTGCCAAGTTTGCCCAATACCTGCAAACACTTACCGATGAAGAATTAAGCGAAACGCTTAAGAAAAGAAAAACAGCCCTGGAATATACATTAGCCAATAATGAATTATCCGGTAATGAACCTCCTGAAGATTCAAAAGGGTTATTAAATATAAACCAGGAGCCTGGTTTGCCTATAGTTGCTATTAAAAAGAAAGCGCTGCCCCGTCCTAATATTGATCCGGCATTATCGAAATTGGTTTTATGGTACCTGGGATGTGCTACATTCTGGTTGTTGTTTGGAACTACTGTAGGCGAATATGTAGGTATCAAGTTTGTAGCTCCTGATATTGATCAATCCAGCTGGCTTAGTTTTGGAAAATTGCGACCGGTGCACACCAATTCGGTTTTTTGGGGGTGGGCTTCACTTGGTATGCTTGGGCTCGGTTATTACATAGTGCCGAGGGTAAGTAATGTTAAATTATATAGCCTCAGGCTAGGCTGGTATGCACTTTATTGCATCAATGCCTGTGTGCTTATAGGGTCAATATGTTTGATGGCAGGCATAAACAACGGAGGGGGAGAATACAGAGAATACATTTGGCCGGTTATGCTGCTGTTCGGAGTTGCATTGGGATTGTCTCTTATTAATTATATTAAAACAATTGCATCACGAACGACCAGGGAAATTTATATTTCTAACTGGTATATGGTTTCTGCCATTATTTTTACTATTATCATTTCTCTTGCAGCTTATATTCCTTACTGGCAAAATGGGTTAGGCGAAACTATTATACAGGGTTACTACATGCACCAGGGTGTAGGCATGTGGTTTATGTTATTTACGCTTGGCATAGTATATTATTTTCTTCCGCAACAGTTAAATAAGCCTATTTATTCCTATAGTTTGGGTGTGCTTGCTTTCTGGACGCAGATATTGTTTTATACACTTATCGGCACACATCATTTTGTATTCAGTTCTATACCCTGGTGGCTGCAAACGGTAGCAATAGTAGGTAGTGCAGGTATGGCAATACCGGTAATTGCCGGTACCACCAATTTTTTAATGACGTTTAACGGTGCATGGTATAAAGTGAAGGACAGCTATACGCTTCCCTTCTTCCTGGTGGGTACTGTTTTTTATTTTACAGGGTCAATGCAGGGCACTGCCGAAGCCTTCCGCTACACCAATTTGCTCTGGCATTTTACTGATTTTACAGTGGCACATTCTCATCTTACCATGTATGGCATTATCTGTTTTTTTCTTTGGGCATGTATTTATGCCGTAGTGCCCAGGCTTACAGGTAAAGAGGCGCCGCAAATTACTATAGGTGCACACTTTTGGCTCGCATTGATCGGGATGTTGTTTTATACTATTCCCCTGATGTATGGCGGAACCCTTAAAGGTTTATTGTGGATGAATGGTAAACCTTTTATGGAAAGTGTAACCATGATGGCGCCTTACTGGTTATGGCGTGCTATAGGAGGCAGCCTGATGTGGTTATCACATTTGTTCTTTGCTTATAATATGTATAAAATGATAGCACGAAGGCCGGAAACAGATATCAGGGAAACAGCGATAGATCAATTAAAGCAAAATCTTTCAACCGGACATACAACATTATATAACCATCTGTGAAATAAGAATAATGGAATTTTTTGATAATCATAAAAAGCTATTTGGCACGGCAGCAGTCATGTTTGTAACGCTTACATTGGTTGTAGCTATTATGCCGGCCATACACAATCAAAATAAGAATAAGCCACTTGCCGGTGCAGTTGAACCCGGAGATGATGTAATAAAAGGTAAAGCTGTATTTATTGCCAATGGTTGTGTTGCCTGCCATACGCAGCAGGTGCGAAATGTAGACATGGATAAAGTGTGGGGCAGCAGGCCGGGAATTGCAGCAGATTATGCAAATATCCGCCGGACGGATTTCTGGCGGAATACTGCAACGCTTATGGGCACAGAGCGTACCGGGCCTGATCTTACAAATATCGGTAACCGTCAGCCTTCTCAAGACTGGCATCTTGTTCATTTGTTCAATCCAAGAATTGTTGTAAAAGAATCCGTAATGCCTGCTTATCCATGGTTGTTTACCATAAAGAAAAAAATATCAGCACAGGATATTGCAGTTAATGTGCCATCATCCTATTTGCAGGATAAAGAAAGCAAAGTGGTGGCTAATAAAGATGCTGTTTATTTAGTTGCTTATCTCCAGTATTTAAAACAGGCAGCGCTGCCTGATGGAAAAAATGCGCCGGAATTTTTGTACAAGCAAACACAAAAACAACTACCGGGAAACGGTGATAATACAAATGCCGTAAATGGTAAAGAACTATTTGCTGCTAATTGCCAGGCTTGTCATCAGGCAAATGGCGAAGGCTTACCCGGGGCATTTCCTTCTTTAAAAGGAAGCCCGGTTGTGACAGGCGATAATCTCCAATTGTATATAGATATTATAATGAATGGTTATGATGCCAATCCTGGATATGGAGTAATGCCGCCTGTGGGGACTAATATGAGATTCACAGAAAATGAAGTAGCGGCCATTGTGAACTATGAACGCAATAGTTGGGGAAATAAAGGTGGTGAAATAACGCCTGAGGAGGCAAAAAAAATTATGGAAGCCATTCAACTTAAAATATCAAAAGAATGAAAAAGATCGTATGCAGTATTTTTCTGCCACTTGTTTCTGTTTGTAAAATACTTGCCTGTGAAGTTTGTGAACGCAACCAGCCGGCAGTTTTAAAAGGTATAACGCATGGCACTGCACCTGAAAGCCGCTGGGATTATCTTATTGTGTGCTCAGCAGTAGTGATAGTTGCTGTATCAGCTTTTTATTTTGTAAAGTGGATAATATATCCCGGAGAGCGATCTGAAAGACATATCAAACGGGTTATTTTAAACAACGAATACTATGAAGGATAACAGTACTATATTTATTTTTATTGATAATGATACTAAACCGGTAGCAGAAGTATTATCCCCTGTTAGTTTTGAGCTAGACACACGTAAATTAACGGATGGGGAACATGTGCTGAAGATAGTAAGCAGGGATCCTTCCGGCAAAGAGGGGATACGCAAGATCCCTTTTATTGTTCGTAACGGACCGGCTATAGCAGTTGAAGGAATCAAAGAAAATGCAATAGTTGACGGAGTATTACCTTTAATGATCAATGCATACGGAAAAGGCGATCAGAAATCTTTTTTGATTGAAGGTAGTGAAACACCGCAAAGTATACCCTCCTGGGTTTGGATAATCATAATTGTATTTACCGGGTGGGCAATGTATTACCTGTACAGGTATTTTTCTATTTCTTAAGATTATTTTTTGTCAGAATGTCCGAGGTCTTTGCCAGGGTTTATAATATCTCTGACCAATTGCTTCAGCCCTTTTATTTCCGGGAATCTTCCTTCTCTTTTCCTGTCAAAAACAATTTGTTCGTTTATGCTTATGGTATAGCGCCCGCTTATTTCAGAAGGAATGAGCGAAACAGCTTTTACATCATCAGAAAAAGTGGTTAACAGCTCCTGTGCCATATAAGCTGCGCGTAACATCCAGCCGCATTTGGGGCAATACTCAATGGATATAGTTGGTTTCATTAATGCCGTTTCTTTGATTTCGTTTTGGGAGGATCAGCAAGTATTTCATCAACTGTTTTCAGTTGTGAGTCTTCCTTCTTCTTTTTGATATAAATGGTTTTATAAATCACCTTGTTGGGGTTGTTTTTCAGGATCACGGTTATGTTTATCTTCTCCTCATTAGTTTCAAAAGGTATCCATAAACTGTTCCCGGAAAATTTACTATAAGAGCTTATAAACGACAATTGAGTGCTGTCAAGCGGGCGGATGCTACCGTTTGCTAATTTCCCTTCAACATTAATATAATTGTAAGTGCCTTTTTTTAAGCTGTCAGTATAGAGATTGAAATATATACTGTCGATTTTTTGCGCAAAAATCACAGTATGAAATACAAGGAGGGGGAAAAGTAAAAGTTTTTTCAATTTGCAGTGTTTTACTAACCATAGACGGTTGCTGGTATGCAAAAGTACAGACCTATGGTTCAAAATAACAAAAGTTTATGAATGTACAAATGAAGACGTGCTGTTTTATAACAGGTAGCGGCTGCAGGGAGTTCGCTTTTTAAAAAATTTAAGGCAATCTTAATTTGTGGAATCTCAATTCCTTTATAAAACTTTTTATTGCTTAACTAATGGATATTTGTCTTTAGCGTTTAAAATATCATTTTAAAACCGAAGTCCCTGCCGCCCGGCTGATTTTATTTGAAATAAGGATACTATTTTTACCAAAAGATATTTCCCGATATGGCTTCTGCGCAAATAGAACTATTAAACGAAAAAGAGAAATTTGATGCTCTTTTTCAACATGTTTCGCTGGGTATTTTAATTGTTAACCAAAAAGGGGAGATCATCCTTGTAAACAATTTCCTTTTAAAACAATTTGAATATAACGATGTTGCTGAATTAACCGGGAAGAGTATCGAAGTACTCATTCCACAAAGGTTTCATCATAATCATGTAGGCTACCGTGATAATTATGCAGCTCATCCACAGCCCAGGCCAATGGGTTTAGGAATGGATCTGTTTGGCATTAAAAAAAATGGCGAAGAATTTAATGTGGAAGTCAGTTTAAGCACCTACAAGAGTCATAACGCTACTTTTATTATTGCGTTTATAAATGATATTACCAGGAGAAAGCAAATTGAAGCCGAACTATTGCAGCAAAAAAAAGAGCTTGAAGCAGTTAACCTGAAAATTGAAAAATTGAATGATGAGCTGGAGCAGAAGGTTGTATTACGTACAAGCCAGCTGGAGCAGGCAATGAAAGAGCTCGAGGAATCTAAAGATGAGCTGGCGCAGGCGCTGAATAAAGAAAAAGAGCTGAGTGATTTAAAAAGTCGTTTTGTCTCTATGGCGTCGCATGAATTCCGCACACCGTTAAGTACTATTTTATCTTCTGCATCACTGGTGGCAAAATATACCCAAACCGAAGAACAGGAAAAAAGAGACAGGCATATATTGCGTATCAAGTCTTCAGTAAATAATCTTACTGATATTCTTAATGAATTTCTCTCTATAGGTAAAATAGAAGATGGGAAAATTGTAACGCACTACAGCAACTTCAATGTAAAAGAGCTGATTACGAATATATGCAGCGAGATGCAGGGGATAGCTAAAAAGACGCAGTATATTATATATGATCACGAAGGCGAGGCTAATGTATATCTCGATATCACTTTGCTCAGGAATATCTTTATGAACCTGCTGTCTAATGCTATAAAATTTTCTCCTGAAGATGGGAAAATTGAAGTAAAAAGCAGTGTAAATGCAGATTATATTATATTCGGGGTGAAAGATTATGGTATGGGTATTTCTGTTGAAGATCAGAAACATTTATTTGAACGTTTTTTCAGGGCTAAAAATGCCACAAACATACAGGGTACAGGTTTAGGACTGCATATTGTAGGAAAGTATGTTGAATTAATGAATGGAGATATTAGATGTGAAAGCAAGCTGGAGAAAGGCACTGCATTTACAATAACTTTTAAAAATGATGAATTGCCGGCATGAAACGGATACTTTTAATAGAAGATAACAATGATATAAGAGAGAACACAGCTGAGATACTGGAACTTGGCGGTTACAAAGTGGAAACAGCTGAAAATGGTAAGATAGGGGTGGAGAAAGCACTTTCCAATAAGCCCGATCTTATAGTGTGCGATGTAATGATGCCTGTATTGGATGGATATGGTGTGCTTCATTTACTGAATATTAACCCTGAACTGAAAGGCATACCTTTTATTTTTTTAACAGCTAAAGCAGAACGGGGCGATTTCAGGAAGGGAATGGAAATGGGTGCGGACGATTATGTAACGAAGCCATTTACCGATATTGAATTGCTGAGTGCAATTGAAAGCAGGCTGAATAAAGTGAACCTGCTTAAAAAGAATTTTGAACTGAATGCAGATGGTATGCAGCAAATGCTGCACGAGGCTGGTGGAAAAAAGGCATTGGAGAATCTTACAAAAGACAGGCATGTCAATCATTACAAAAAAAAGCAGGTTATATATTCAGAGGGGAATCATCCTAATAAACTATACTATATTGAAAAGGGGAAGATTAAAACATTCAAAACAAATGCGGACGGAAAAGAATTTACTGTAGGGTTACACGGCGAGGGAGAATTTATTGGCTATGTTGCCATGCTGGAAGGATCTGCATATAAAGAAACGGCAGAAGCCATCAGTGAGGCAGAGGTGGCGATCATTCCTGTTGAAGAGTTCAGGGGATTAATAGATAGTAATAAGGAAGTAATGCAAAAGTTTATAAAGCTGCTTGCAAAAAATGTTGAGGAAAAAGAAGAGCAGCTGCTGGGGCTTGCATATAATTCACTGCGGAAAAGAGTCGCCGATGCGCTGATGACTTTGCAGCAGAAATATAAAAAAGCACATACGGATAAGTTTTCGATCCAGATATCAAGAGAAGATCTTGCGAATATAGCCGGAACGGCAACTGAGTCTCTTATCAGAACTTTAAGTGATTTTAAATCAGAGAAGTTAATTGAAATACATGCCGGAGAGATCATTATTCTTAATGAGAAAAAGCTTGCGGCATTGTTGAATTAAAATAAGGGGTTACTGTTTAAAAGGTCGCATTTCAAATCTTTGCGTGTAGTAATTTCGTGCAGATGCCTGGTGCGTCGGCACGACAGGCAGGAGAAGGTATGTTGAACAGTAGTATAAATGTTCAACAATAGCACTAACGCTGAATACTGCACTGTAGTCCGTCATGTCGGGGCACGAGGCATCTGCTTTAGCAGCGGTCTTTGTATGCAAAAAATCAGGATGGCCCTATTTTAAACGCTTTTATTTTTCCTTTATCTTTATTCAAAACAGTATCATGGCTAAGCAAAAAATAAGGACAGGCGTTGTTGGTTTTGGCATTTCTGCAAAAGTTTTTCATCTTCCTTTTGTAACAACTTTACCAGGGCAATATGAATTTGTGAGTATTCTGCAGCGCAAAGGGAGTGAAGCAAAAGCGCAGTTTCCGCAGGCTAAAATTGTGCGTACCATTGAAGAAATGGTGAGTGACCCGGATATTGACCTTATTATTATTACTACACCTAATGATACACATTTTCCTTATAGCAAAATGGCTCTGGAAGCAGGTAAGCATGTTGTGCTTGAAAAGCCTTTCACTAACACTATTGAAGAAGCAGAACAACTGGTTGATATAGCGGCTAGTAGCGGTAAAGTGCTGAGCGTATACCAGAACCGCAGGTACGTAAGTGATTTCAGAACAATAAAGCAGATACTGGATAATAAATTGCTGGGCGATGTGCACGAATTTGAAGCACATTATGATCGTTACCGCGCGGAAGAGCGGCCAACAGCCTGGCGTGAAGCTCCTTTGCCGGGTAGTGGTATCTTATATGATCTTGGTGCGCATATTATTGACCAGGCTTTATATTTTTTTGGGTTACCAAAGTATATAACCGCGGACATACGCCTTCAAAGGCCTCATGCGAGGGTTGATGATTATTTTAATATCTGGCTTGATTACGGGTTTAATAAAGTAATACTTCATGCAGGTATGCTTTTCCGTGAGCAGGGACCCAGGTATATGATCCATGGCACAAAGGGATCATTTATTAAATATGGTGAAGACCCGCAAGAGGCAAGACTAAGAGCCGGGGAACCACCGGCAGGGGAGGACTGGGGTGCTGAAAAGGAAGATACGTATGGATTGCTGCATACTGATGTTAATGGTGAAATTATTAAAGAACGTTATCCTTCGCTCAAAGGAAGTTATGCTGATTATTATCTTGATCTTTATGATACTATAGTAAATGGCAAACCGGTAAAACAAAAGCCGGAACACGGTTACAATACCATCCGCATTATTCAGCTTGCTATACAAAGCAATGCAGAGAAAAGAACTTTACCCTGCACCGGTTTGATGGATATCAGCTATGATGATTAGAAATTATACCCGAGCGAAAAGAAAGGGCGGTTCCCGTAAGGAGTGCGCTGTTCTTGTAAAATGTCATATTGTATCATAAGTAATAAGGCTCCATTTCTGCCGCCCATTGGTATTGCGGCTCCGCCACCCAGTAATAGTGAAGGGACAAATTGTCCTGCTAGTTTTTGTCTCTCATTGCCGTTATAATATTTTATTGAACCCCAGCTATAATTTAATTCCGGTTGGGCCTGCAACAATATAAATTTAATGGGATAAACGCGTCCAAATACATTGAATCCTGTATATCCATAGCTTTCTCTCGAATCGAAATACCTGTAATTATAATAATTAAAATTCACGCCGGCGCCTGCAGCTAAATAATCATTGAACCTGTAACCTACCTGCGGAGATACATTCACCGAAGTGTTGGTGCCGAATCCTAACCCAAAATTTCCGCCAAAAAACAATTTGGATTTATCAAAACCTTTTTGCACCGGCTCCTGGTCTTCCTCCTGGGCAATTGCGTGTTGCGTTATTACAAAGCCGGCAATAATAAGTAGTGATATACACTTTTTCATGAGATAGATATTTATGGCAAAGATATACAGTGCTGCAAAATAAAGCTTCCGGACTTTGATGATATGTTAAATGTTGAATAAAGCATAAAAAACATCGATAAATAACGATGTGAATTTTGGAAATACGAAAATAATCGTATTTTTATACGAAATTTATCGTAATTGTATAATTTAAAACTCCGCACATGATACACTATGCATTAAGTACGCGCATTTTTCTTATGATGGTTTTTAGCTCAATAACAATTTTTGCATTAGCCTTTTCCGGTAATGATGGCGATTCCTTTCGGGGATACCCCCGCAATACCCAAACAACAACAGATACGGTACCTCCCAAAAAAAGATTACCACGAATCTCCGCTGATAATGAGCATCTGGAGAATAACAGAGTAAACCTGCAGGCGGTTGAGCAGGCTATGCGTGAAGTGGAACGCAGTATGCAAAGGCTTAAAAGAGAACTGGGAAAGGATTATGATAATTATATAAAGGACAGTTATCGTAAGACGCTCGACGAAACCGGCTTGCAGGATATGTATAGATCACGTCAAAGGATACTTGCAGATGTGCAGGAAAATATTGACTATGATATGATCAATAAAAAATTTATGCAGCAGCAGCATAGGATGCTGGCAAATGCAAACAGGCAAATGGAACTGAACCGGCTAAACCTGGAGCGTGGCAGGAAACAGATGGAACTTGCAATGAAAAATGATGTAGATCTGAACATGCGTAAAGCCAGGGTTAAATTAAGAGAGGCAAAAGTTAAACTGGATGAATTGAATAATTTTAAAGCTGACCTGGAGAAAGATGGACTGATAAAACAAAATGAACCTTTTGAAATTGAAATAAAAGACGGTGATCTGTATATCAATAATAAAAAACAGAAAAATAAAGTCTCAGAAAAATATAAAAATAAATACCCAAAGTATTTTGAAAAGAATAATGAGTTTAGGTGGAAAGATGATAATCAAAAGCAAATACGCGGTTTTAAAATAGATAACGATGAACTTATTTAAGCTGGGTTGACAATACAGATGCCGGTCTACTTGTTTTTTTTCAGTGCCAGCAATTCTTTTTTAAATCCTTTGGCATAATCATAGCCAAGTTGAAATATGTCATCAATTTTTTTTGTTTCAAATGTGCTGTAGTTATTGAGGGTATCAGGTTGCAGGTATACATCACAAAGCTGTTTTGAATTAACAGCCTTCAGTGCGGTAGTCATCCTGATAATGCGGGCAATCATCGCTTTATAGCCCAGGGGCCCCTCCAGGGTACTGATGGGGTCAACATTTACACCTATTACTTTACTGCAGATAGAGCGGAGCTGCTCCACCGGAAAGTTATTTAAAAGCCCGCCATCGCAGAGGTAAGTGTTATCTTTATATAATACAGGCTGAAAAACCAATGGGAAACAACAGGATGATTTCACCGCAAATGAAAGTGAGCCTTCGTTGAATATAAGCGATTGGGCATGGGTGATATCAGTAACGGATACGTATAGCGGCATTTTCAGTTTTTCAAAGCTGTCATGCGGAATATATTTTTTAATCAGCTTTTCAAAAACTATCGTGCTGAACAAACCTCCCCTGCTGGTAAAGAAATCAGAATAGGTAAACAGTTTTTCTTTTTTGCTGAACTCCAGGATTTCATCAGGCATATATCCTGCTGCGATGAATGCACCAATCAATGAGCCAACGCTTGCACCGGAAATCATATCCGGTTTAATACCCTGTTCCTGCAAATATTTTATTACACCAAGATGGGCTATGCCTCTAAAGCCGCCGCCGGAAAGTGTGATACCGATCTTATTATTTAAAATCATTTTAAAGCGCTGGTTTATGCTGTGATGACTTGTTTATACGGATTGCTAATCTACAGATATTACCAGTAATTGCAATTGCCCTTCGTGGTATAATGATTCAGTATTACGGCAATGTACCTGTTACGGAATAGTATAATGAATGCAGAGGAGGCATTGATTAATGCGGGTATATCCTGTGGAACCTGTTTTCCGCGTTCCACACTTCGCATTTAATATGTCTCTACATGTTTATTAAAATTTTCAGACTTAACAACTTTTCCCTTATCTGTAATCATAATACAACTATAGGCAGGGTATTTTTTAATTAAACGTAATCCTTTTTTCCTGCCCAACACCATTAATGCAGTGCTGAAACCATTTGCTGTTTCTGCATCGGGGCCGGTAACCGTTACACTGGTTAGCCCTGTAGCCGGATAGCCGGTTTTGGGGTTAATGATATGCGAGTAGCGCCTGCCGTTAAACTCCACGTATTTTTCGTAGCTGCCTGACGTGGTTACAGAAGCATTTTTTAGCGTAATAACAGCCAGCAGTGAATCTGCATTGAATGGATTAGTAATTCCAATCTTCCAGTCTGTTCCGTCTGGTTGTGTTCCCCATGCGGTCATATCTCCGGAAGCATTCACAATTCCGGCATATACGCCATGCTCAAGCATAACCTGTCTTCCCCTGTCTGCTGCATACCCTTTGCCAATGGATCCGAAACCAATTTTCATGCCTTCCAGTTTCAAAAAAATAGTGGAGTTGATACTATCGAGAATAATATTCCTGTAACCAACTTTTGCTACAGATTTTTTCACTGATTCGGGAGAGGGCATTTCCGTCATTGAATCATCAAATTTCCATATCCTGTCCATAGCAGCAAAGCTGATATCAAAAGCTCCATCAGAAATCCGGGAAAAATATATGGCCCGCCTGGTCAGTTCAAAAACCTCTTTATCAACTTTTACCGGTCGTATTCCTGCATTATTATTCACTTCAGATATTTGGGTTGCAGGCCGCCATTCTGAGATAAGATTTTCAATCCTTGTAATTTCTGCAATAACCGCATCAATATATTTTTCAGCCGATACAGAATCTTTTGCTGTAATAATGATCTCAAATCGGGATCCCATCAAAGTTGTCACTCTTTTGCGTATGGTTTGTGCTGAAACATTACTGCTCAATAATACCATCAGCACAACGCTGCAGGATTGTATCAGCCAAATGCCTTTGTTAACCTTCATAGTTGCTGCAAGTTTATGCTATCCCGCTAATAGGATCAAGCGTAACATAATATAATTTTTTTAAAACCGCTATGGAACAAACCTGTATAAACGACAAAGAAGCCGTTATTATTTACGGCTTCTTTGATAACAAATTAGTGTTAAGTTAATCGCGAAAAGTCAGACGGTAAACTAAGCATTTGACACCCGGCTTCCGGTAGGCGAGTCTTAGGGTTTACCGCTGGTTTTTAGTATGCTCCAATATACTGTCCGCCGGTTTGGTTGCCCAGTTTTGCACCCGCAGACATTTCCCCGGTTTCTTTATTGAAAACATAAATATTACCCTGCTGACCAGGAACTGCTACTGCAATAAAAACATCGTTGCCATTCTGTGCAATATTCTGGATCTGTCCAAAATACAAACTTGATTCGTTAGGAAGCGTATATTTTGTAGCTGTTTTATCATTGAGATTAATACGGGCAATATAACCACCTGTACGTTCTCCCTCACTGCTAACCAAACTGTATACTACAAATCCAATTCCGTCACCAACATATCTCCATGTTTCAATATAAGTATTGCTTAAGCCTAAAGCGGCATCCAAACTAAATACATAGCTGTTGTCATAATCGTTGCCGGAAGCGTTGATTTTTAAAATTTTTGAACCACCGTTGCCATAGCCTTCACCTGAAGTAGCCTGGTATACATTACCATCAGTTCCTATATACTGCATAGTGCTGCGGTATCCATTAGTGTTAGCTCTTGTATTGGATGAAGATATAAGTGTAGGATTAGTGAGGGCCGGATAGTCTGCTACGATTGTCTTTGCCCAGGCTTTAGGGCTGGCATTGTCTGTAGCAAATGTTGGAGTACCATCAGTACCAATGGTGAAAGACTCAGGTTTAACTTTAGAAACGGCTACACCTATATACACTTTATTACCAGCTTTGTTAACTACAGGCACATCAATACGGGAAATATAATAACCGGCTGCTGTTTCTTCTTCAGAAAGCGAAAATTTAGCAGTAGTGGCAGTGTTGATGATCTTGGGATCATTCAGGTCCAGTGAAAGAATATCTATTTTAGCAGTTCTCTCTTTGAACACAAAGTCAGGAGAGGTGCCTTCATATACCACTGCATTGGCTGTGCCTCTTACTGCAATACCTATACCTTCTGCAGCTTTTAACCAGCGTGGTGAAGAGCTTACATAAGTTGCTGTTTCCACTTCAGCGCCGCTTGCTCTGAAGTCATTAGCACCATGTACACTGTATTTATTGAATATACCACCATCATCGCCGGTATATTGTATGTTGTACAAAAAATTTCCATCAGCAGAAGCCTGTAAACGGGCTGTGCGGGAAGATTTAACATGCATACCATCATTAAAAACATTCACGGTTATACTCGGGTTTTTAGCGTCTGCGGCAGTCAGGCTATATACCATTGTTCCGGCATCGCCATCAGCGGGATTGGTATTGGATGGATCATCAATGGCTCCTGAAAGCGTAATCCAGCGGCTTTCATCTACCGGTGGTTCTGTGCTACCACCATTATCATCTTTTTTGCAACTTGCCAATGCAAAAGCTGCTACAACAGTACCCAGTATTAACGGTTTAAACATTTTTTTTTCCATGCTACTTCTATTGTTTGATTTGTATTAAAATTTGCCAATTGTATAAGTTATTTTTCCATAAAAACCTCTGCCTGGTTTTTGTACGCCAAAATTGTCGTACACTTCAGAGTTAAAGATGTTTTTAGCATCAATGCTTATAATAAGTTTCCTGTTAGGGAACCGGTAATTTACTCCTGCATCGTGTACAAGCTGAGCAGGTGTGGTAAACCATTCAGACTTCGGCCAAACAGTATTGAATGGTGCTACATATCCGAAATTGTAGAACAGGTTTACAATAGATTTTTTTTGTATGATATTATTCAGCCGGTACTGCACATTCCCATTCATGGTAAAAAAAGGCTCATTAGGTACCTGTTTGTTGTAATATTGAGATAACCGGTCTGCTGCTGAACCTGTTCCCTTAAACACAGAATTGAATTTGGAAATACTGAAAAGAAAATTCAGCTTGTTATTATAGATGTAACCAAGTTCTCCTTCAAATCCCAGCGACTGTGCTTTGCCTAAATTTATAAAAGGAGAAACTTCCACTTCCTGGTCTACAAGATTAGCATTTGCCTGCCGCATGATCTTATCTTTCACATTTCTCCAGAATGCATTGGTTGAAAGTGTGAATTTGTGTTTACCAAAATCAAAAGAACCTAACCTGAACCCAATATTGAAATTGTTGCTTACTTCAGGCCGGATGGTAAAATTGGACAGCACATTTTCATTGGGGTCGCCCAGTATTTCCGATTCACCCGGCATACGTACCGCTCTTTCTGCTGATCCGATAATGATTACACGGGGAACAACAGTATACGATGCCGCCAATCCGTAACCGGTTGCCCCAACCTTTCCATCATTTTTTACCATCGTCACTACATTTTTACCATCCACCACTGATACAACCGGGCTGTTGCGGCCAACGTTTTGCTGGTAATATTTTACGAATAAGTTTGTCTTTAATTTATTGCTGATGGTTTGCGCTTCATAATTTAAAGCCACAACATTTTTATAGAGATCACTTTTGGTTTTTAAAGTATTATTGTCAACCGGTTTCAGCAGATCTTCATCATTTCTGTTAACAGTATAAAACACATGGTTAACTGAAAGCCTGTGCCCTGAAAAAATATCATAACTGAGATTAGTACGAAAGTTGGTTATTTTCCTGTTGATGTCCGTAATCACTTTATCACCCTGCTGACCTTCGCCAACCCTGTACATAGGGTTTTTATTTATATCGAGCCTGTAATTACCATCCCAGTTGTATACCCAGCCTACAGTATCCTGCAAATACATATTCCTGTTGCTGTATACACCATTAAACGTAAGATTCAGACCTTCCGTAAACAAATTCTTCTTGGTATAATTTAAGCTGAATACATGTGCCTGCGCCTCGTTAAAACGTCCTACATAAGGTCTGCCCATGGTTTGCCCATGAGGGATCTCATTATGTGTTTCTGACCCGTTATATCCAAACAAAAACACATCAGCCCATTTCACATTGGTAAAGCCAAGTTCAAAACGACCGCCATATGATTTGTAGGAGTCGTTAAATCGCTTTGCCCTGTAGTTTCTCGTAACCACCCCGTTATATGCAATGTATTTCGAAAACTTTCCCCAGGTTTCATAGTCGTTATCTGTATACGTATAAAAGCCTGAAGCCTTCACTGTAAAACCATTCTTTTGGTTCCGGTACATACCACTTGCATCAGCCTGGAAGGTGTTGAATGATCCGTAAGAAACTGATGCGGTGATATTATTTTGTGAAACATCTTTTTTGAGAATTACGTTAATGGCGCCGCCCATATAATCTCCTGACAGATGAGAAGGTAAAACACCTTTATACACTTCAATCCGCTCAATCATGGATGGCGGAATATTGTTGAGGTTAAATGACGATCCATAAGTGGAAATTTCAAGCCCGTCAATAAAAATGCCGACTGATCTGCCGGACATTCCATTTAAATTGTATTCAACAGCAGATCCAACACCTCCATTCTGACGTACTCTTACACCAACAGTTCTGTCGAGCAATTCATTGGTTTGAATATTGCGTAAAGCAGCTTCCCTGGTTTCTACCACATTTACCGCAAATCCCGAGGTTTCTATTTGTTTTTTAGTGGAGATACTTTGTATGGTTACTTCCTTTAATTGTTTATTATCTGATTTTTTTAAGTGAAAGTTGTGTGTAGCCGGTTGTGTGCCTGAAATGACAATGTCAAGTTCCTGTGTTTCATAGCCTATCATTGTGCACACTAATTTGTGTTTGCCGGGTGTAAGTTGTAATTGATAATGCCCGTCTGCACCTGCTACTGTAAATTTATCTTTACCGGCAATGCCTATGGTAGCCTGGGCTGCCGGCTGTTTTTTTTCATCTGTTACAATTCCCTTTACTGTTACAGTTTGTTGTGCACTAAGTTTATTACTGTAAATAACAAAAAACAGGAGAAAACTTATTAGATATAAAACTGCTTTATTGTGCCTCATCTCTTTGTTAAGTGCGGTTTAGTTATTGAAAAGCAGATGATTACCGATTAACAAAAAGCAGTGCTGTTTTGGCTGATTTGATGATAATACATTGCGTTTCAGTTTGCAAAGGTGGGAACAAAGAGTAACTGTAAACGGAAATATGATTACGCAAAAAGGAGAACAATCGCAGGTATTGGATATTTTTTTCGCTTTTCGAAACTTTGTTTTACAATAAAATGACATTTTTGTAGCCAGATACGCTTATACTTGCCAAATGTGTGGAAATCATAATGTGAGCAAATGAATAACAACCCACTTTTTGCAACAACCAGGTCTGGAATTTGCCGACATCATCAACCGGTAAGCTTGGCATACACCGAATTTTTTTCATTAAAAGAGCATGAGATCATTGATCGCGAAAATCCACAGCATGTAAGAACACCCGTAGATCAATGCAAAGAGTTTCTTATCCCGGGTATCCATTTCATGCATTTCATTTATAAAAGCGCACAAAAAGAAGAAGTTGTTTTTAAGAGTAAGGAATCTTATATCAGTATGGTTTTTTGCCAGAAAATTGATTGCACTTATATTAACCAGGAAACCAATACTGCCTTCGCCGAGATATACCGTAATGAACACAGCCTGGTATTTATTTCAAACCAGGAAACTAAAATTAAGTGGGATGGCGATGCAGGAGCTGAGGTTTTTATCATTAATCTCACTATTGATTATTTCGAAAGATTTATTCCTCAAAATCATCCTTTACACCAGGTATTTGTAAGCAGCGTGTATGAAAATACACCCGCGGTATTAGGAGAATATGCATTGCAGGTAAGCCCGCGCATGTTAACCCTGTTGTATGATATTGTGCAATGCGAGCAGAAGCAGTATTATAAACGCCTGTTCATAAAAGCGAAAGTAATTGAACTACTCATGTTGCAACTGGAGCAGTTTGAGAATGCGGGTGAAAGAGCAGCAGTAGAATTGCCTGATAATATTCACGTAGAAAAGATGTACAGGGCAAGAGATATTATTACCTCAAACATAGGTAATTCCTGCTCTATTCTTGATCTTGCACAGCAAATAGGTACCAATGATTGCTACCTGAAAAAACATTTCAAGCAGGTATTTGGCACTACCGTATATGGCTACCTGCAAAAAGAACGTATGGAAAAATCGAGAGTATTATTATTAGAAGGCGAGAAAAAGATTTCTGAAATTGCAAGACTTGCCGGTTATAAACATGCCTCGCATTTTACTACTGCCTTTAAAAAATATTTCGGGTATTTACCTAATAAAATTAAAGTGTTTCTCCTTCCTTTTTTAAGTCAGCCGGAGATGATCGCACTTATGGAATCTCCATTCTTTGCGACTGCGTGAGTTGGTTGCAGCTTCCTGAAGTTTTATTATGAGCAGGTATTGAAAAAGGAGAAATTTCTTTGGGAAATACCGAGACCAAAGAAGCCATTACAACTACCATCTTTTTTTAACAAGGATGAGATAACTATTATTATTAAGTCAGCAGGAAATATTAAGCATAAAACGATGCTCATGCTGGCGTATTCATCAGGTTTGCGGGTGAGTGAGTGGTTAATTTAAGAACGGCAGATATAGATAGCAGGCGCATGACCATAATGATACAGCAGGCTAAAGGAAAGAAAGACAGAATAGTAAAATTGAGTCCGGTATTGCTGATTATGTTACGGGAGTACTGGAAAAAAGCAAAGCCATCGTTAAAAGGTTATTTATTTCCGGGTCAATACCCGGGTGAACCTTACAGCAGCCGGAGTTTACAACTGGTGTTGGCAGCCGCAAAGAAAAAAGGAGGCATTCTAAAACCCGGAAGTATACATGCATTGCGACATAATTTTGCAACACATTTGCTTGACAGGGGAACCGATGTTACCCTTATTATGAAATTGCCTGGACATAATGACATAAAAACCACGCTGCGTTATTTGCATGTAACGAACCGGGATATGCTGCAAATAATCAGTCCTCTAGACGATTTAAAATTATAATATTTTAAATTGTATTTGCGAAAGTTTTAAAGTAGTAAACAATATTTATAAGCATTTGAAAAATAAGGCGATAACAAAAAAAGCGAAAGTTTTAGGAGAGGAAAACTTTCGTATATTTATGAGTTGTAGGCAACTTTTATGAAACAGTCTTCTGAAACATATTTTGAAATATTTGACGGTGGTGATATAATTAGAGTTGAACCATATCAAACTATCAAGTACGACTCTGCCCTTGATTGGG
>NZ_QCZJ01000036.1 GCF_003075435.1 Terrimonas sp.
ACTACTTTTTGCTTAAAGCTAATACTATACCGGATCACCGTTTGGACATCTCTTGTCATGGTATTACAGATTTTTTTGTTCTTAAATCTGTCTACTTATGCTAGGACAAGACACTGATAGCTGATCGCTGAAAGCTGATACCCGACAGCCATCAATATGTTAAAATTTTGTTGAACAGTTTAATTTAAGCGGAGGCAAAATAGCAGTGCTTATTTATTAGTTGTTTAAACGAGTATTGCGTTGGTTTTTAAGCTAATTTTGCGGAGTTCAACCGGATTTTCCATTATGAAAAGAATTCATATAATAACATTGGTATTGATTGCTGTAGCTATTGCATATATGCTGGTTACCATGTCAAAAGATCTTACTACTTACGATACCATTGCTTCAGCCCGCCAGAAACAGGGAAAATATATTCACCTGATAGCCAGATTAGACAGATCAAAGGATATTCAGTACGACCCGGTTAAAGACCCCAATTACCTTGCTTTTTACGCGGTTGACTCACTGGGCGGTCAAACAAAAGTTATATACCACAGCACCAAGCCGCCGGAGCTGGAAATGAGTGAAAGAATAGTGCTGAAGGGTAAAATGAACGGCGATACATTTGAGTGCAAAGAGATATTATTAAAATGTCCTTCTAAATACAAAGACGATCCTGCACACCAGGAAAAAGAATTAACAAACAAAATGCAGGATTAATCAGACATGCTTTATCAGGGTGAACACTTATGGGCAGGGCAATTAGGACATTTTTGCGTCCTCTTGTCTTTTATAGCTGCTTTGGTTGCAACGTTTTCTTATTTTAAGGCTACGCAGGCCAGATTAGTAGAGGAGCATAATAGCTGGAAGAAACTTGCGCGTATTTCTTTTTACATTGAATTTGTTTCTGTGATAGCGACATTTGTAATGTTGTATATCATTATTTACAACCATTATTTTGAATACCAGTTTGCATATAAGCATTCAAGCCGCACACTCCCTACTGAATATTTGCTGAGTAGCTTTTGGGAAGGGCAGGAAGGTAGTTTTATGCTCTGGAATTTCTGGCATTGCATACTTGGTTTATTGATAATAAGCACGGCAAAGAAATGGGAGGCTCCTGTTATGACTGTTGTTTCGCTTGCCCAGGTGTTTTTATCTTCATTTGTAATAGGTATTTATTTTTTCGATGTAAAGGTCGGCAGCAGTCCGTTTGTA
Source organism: Terrimonas sp. (assembly GCF_003075435.1). Lineage (GTDB taxonomy): Bacteria > Bacteroidota > Bacteroidia > Chitinophagales > Chitinophagaceae > Agriterribacter. Next base: position 1,201 of record NZ_QCZJ01000036.1, read on the forward strand.
TTGATGCGCAATGAAAATCCCTGGGCGCCAATCTTCCAGGACCCGCAATACCTGCAAAAATACCTGCGTGATGGAAATGGACTCAATATACTGTTACAGAATTACTGGATGACAATACATCCACCCGTGATCTTCCTTGGTTTTGCCTCTACCATTGTTCCTTTTGCATTTGCCATAGCAGGATTGTGGAAGAAAGAGTATAGTGAATGGATAAAACCTGCCCTGCCCTGGACGCTTTTCAGTGCCGCGATGCTGGGGGTTGGTATAATGATGGGGGCAGCCTGGGCTTATGAATCGCTTACATTTGGCGGCTACTGGGCATGGGATCCTGTAGAGAACGCATCACTGGTTCCCTGGCTGATCATGGTTGCCGGGCTGCATATTATGCTGGTGAATAAATCAACAGGACATTCATCCAAAGCCAGCTTCTGGTTTTTGTTCCTTGCATTTTTAACATTAATATATTCAACATTTCTCACCCGCACCGGTGTACTGGGCGATACATCTGTACATTCATTTACAGGAGAAGGTGATTCTTTATTCTGGCACCTGATCATAAAAATGTCTTTATTCTCCCTGTTGTTTGTTTTCCTTTACTTTAAAAACAGCAAACAAATCCCGGTTGTAAAAAAAGAAGAAGAAATATCATCAAGGGAATTCTGGATGTTTGTTGGAGCGCTGGTGTTTTTAATATCCGCGGCATATATTACGTTTTATACTTCATTGCCTATTATCAACAAAATATTCGGAACGAACAAAGCCATAGGCGAAGACCCTGAATATATTTATAACAGGGTGATGATACTGATAGCGGTAATTATCGGTTTGCTTACGGCTATAACACAATACCTGAAGTATAAAGGTACTCCGCGGAATTTCTGGATGAAAAAGGTTGCCGTTCCTACTTTCATCGCGGCGTTGATCTCCCTGTCAATAAGTATTTTCGGAAAAATAAGTTATGATAAGTATGGTGCAGGGTATCTCGGCGCTATACATCTTGCATTGTTCGCGTCAATATATTCGGTAGTAGCGAACACCGCATATATCTGGTCGGGTTTAAAGGGAAAATTAAAATCAGCGGGTGGTTCGGTTGCGCATATCGGTTTTGGATTGGTGCTTGTTGCGATCTTAATTACTTCTTCAAAAAAAGAAGTGATATCTATTAACAGAACAGGCATAATGATACCGGGCTTAACAGACCCTAAAGGAAGACCTGATAGCGGGCTTGAGAATATTACACTTATAATGGGCGTGCCTACACCTATGGGCAAATACATGGTAACATATGAAGGAGATACCAGTTTGCCGAATGATGAGAAGATGTATTTTAAAGTAAATTATGTACATAAGGATTCTGCAACACAAAAGATAAAAGAGCAGTTTACATTATATCCTGATGCATTTTTAATGAAAGGTGAGGAGGGAAGAACAAGTCTTTCTGCCAACCCGGATTCGCGTCATTACTGGAACAAAGATATTTTTACGTTTGTAACCTCCATGCCGGATCCTGAAGCCGCGAAAGATACTGCTTCATTTAAAAATTTTCCTGTGCGCACAGGCGATACGATATATTATTCGAAAGGCTATATTTTAGTTGACCAGGTAATTGAAGCGAATAAAAACAGCAACAAAGATCTTCCGTTGGTTGACAGTGCGTGGCTTGCAGATGTAAGCGTTGTAAGCAATGACGGCATGAGCTATAAAGCAAACCCGGCCTTGTTTGCCAAGGGCAATAACTTAATACCTAAACGTGATACTGTTATTTCTCAAAGCCTTGTGCTGCAGGTTGATAAAACCGCTAAAGGAATTGAACTGGGTGTTAAAGAATCTAACGCGGTAATGAAGTATATTACCTTAAAAGCGTTTCAGTTTCCTTTTATCGGGCTGCTATGGCTGGGGGTGATTATTATGACCATTGGGTTTTTTATGAGTATGTTCCGGAGATTTTCAGCCAATTAGGTTCATAGATTTTTGGGCGCATTCTAAATTGTCGCACCATTATTCTCCTCGCCACTCCGTGGAGAGGAGATAAAGCCTGCCTGTTCGGTAGCTGCCCTGTACACATGCCTATATTGGGTATATAAGCAGCCCCTGCTGTAAAAGTATTAACACTTGTGCGTACAGGGTAGCTGTTTGGTAGGGGGGTGAGGACAAATTAATATGAAGCGACAATTATATATAATACCCCATGAAGAAAACGTCAGTTACAAAACGGAAGCACTCTTACGTCATTTCGATCCCGCCCTCACGTTGTATTGAGTTAATGTATATTGCGGCGGGAGAGAAATCTGCCGGGCAGTAGTACAGTAGTTGAGCTTTGGCATAAAAGCCAAACAGATTTCTCCCGCGCAAGTCAGTGATTTAATTATAGTGTTCGTGTTGGCTTGGTTATAATGACATCATTATGGATGAATTGAAAAACAGGTTTCCTGCGTTGCGCCGTGTGTATAATGATTTAGCATTACAACAAATACTTTTTATAGAATAGCCACGGAATACACTGATGATACTGATAAACACCGATACATTCCGTAAATATCCGCTATATCCGTTTTATCCGTGCTCCATTCTGCGTATCGGGCATGCCCGAAGTTATTTTTAAATAACCCCTGATATATTTCCTGCCACGAATTTCGGTGTCTGCCCGGCGGGAATGGGTTTGTTACACAAAGAGCCACGAAGGATACACAAATTTACACAGAGTGTTTTATTATTCTTTGTGGCTCTTTGTGTAGCCTTCGTGTACCTCTGTGAAATAACCAGTGAATATTGCAACCGGTAAGCCGGGAACTTGTAAGCTGTAACCGGCATCCTGCCGCATAGCGGCCAACTGTTTGTAGAAAGAAAGCAAATGTCATCCTTATATTTTTCCTGGATTTGGAATGCATCCTAGATTTTTCCTCCCGCTCATCTTATTGTATTTTCCAGAACAATAACAGAAGGACCGGTAGTCAGCCATTGTTTTCCCAGCCCTGTTGTGTCTCCGTCTGCTATAAAATAAACAAAAGAGCCTAAAACCAGGTCTGTATCTCCGTCTGCATCCATATCCCCGGCGTCCATTACAATCCATCTCCCTTTTGTTGCTTCCGGAAATGAGTAATCGTCAAATTTCAGGTGCCCTTTATTTTCCAGGTAAATAAAGCTTTCGGTGGCATAATTGCGATAGTCGGGAAAGAAAGAAATAGCAGCAATATCAGGATCTCCGTCCAGGTCATAATCGTTTACCATGGCTTTATATGCGCCATTCATCTGGTAGAAATAAGACTGGCGGAAATTGTTTTTACCATCGTTTAAGAAAATATAAATGCCGTGATAATTTTTCAGGATTGGCGTTTTGTCAGCATTATCACCGCACACATATACAATATCATCAAAACCATCTTTGTTAAAGTCAGCCAGCTCAATGTACTGAGATCCGTATAGTGGAGGAAATGATAATAACCGTTTTTCTTTAAACCTGCCTGCTCCCAGGTTCTCGTACAAAAAAACGCCCTCATCAGCCTGTGCCATCAATACATATATATCTGGTAATCCATCTTTATTGGCATCTTTAATAATTGCGGTAATGGCGCCGGGCTTACTGTTGAGCAGATTTTTGGTATAGCCACCGTTTTGGTTTTGCTGAAACCAGGCCAGCTCACCTGTTTGATTACCAAACTCACAAATCACAGCATCTTCCAGCCCGTCTTTGTTCAAATCTTCAAAAGCTATACAAACCGGTCTTTTTAAGTTTGGAATAAGCATATCACCTGATTGAAATCCCATTCCCGTATCTTTTTTTACCAGGCGTTGTAAAGAACCGTCGAATGCATCAGTAGGAAAAATGCCATTTCCTGCAATAGTGAGGAATAACTCATTTGATTTTTCCCTGAACTGCACAGGCGTTGATCTAAGTGGTAAGCTAAAATTTTCCCGGAGGTCAGGGTTTAAAAAAGTTAAAATACTTCGGCCGGGTTTTCCATCTGCGTACGCTATACCCTTATTGTCTGGCAGTATTTTAACCATTGTGGTTAATGCGGGACGATGCGAAAATAACGTTTCCTTATACCGGAAATGTTTAAGCCCGATACGGATAGGGGTTTTTCGTACAGGCGGCAAAATGGTATCAGGTGAATTTTTTATAAAATATTCCTCTATTTTATGCCAGTCTTCTTTTGCTAAAACAGGCTTTTCAGGAAATATATTGGCATTGCGCACCACTTCGCCGCTTATACCAGCATCAAATAAGCTGTCGGGCCTGGATCCGCGGTTATATATACCCATGCGGTAACCCATAGCAGGCAGCACTGAGAGCTTCCAGCTTGAAGCAGGCAATAATTCGGGATTAACAAAAGCATGGCAACTGCTGCAATAGGTTAAAGCCAGTTCTTTCCCCGATAATGATGAAACCGGGGGTTCTTCTATTGCAGGTGTGTCGTTTTTGGGTTTGATTTTACATGCAATAAAAAGTAATACTACCAAAGAAAATGCAATCCATTGTTTCATGTGCTTGCTGAAGATAAAGAATAAATAGCCCGCCAGATACCCAAACCTGTATTTATACACGTTCGTATATTATGCAAAATAATATTCCCTGATAAAGCTTTTTAACTTTGCTTTAGTTAAATTATTCCATGTTGGCAGCGGTTGGGTTACCATTATTGTCTCAGACGTATTAAAAATCAGGAAAAATCGTTTATTTTAATTATTGAATGACGCGTGTGTGTAAATTATATCGTAAATCGACCCTTACCGTACTCTGTGTTATGCTGTGCTTTTTTGCGGCAAAATCACAAAGCAGGTATGGAGTGAATGATACCCTTACTGTTCCTGCTATTATTTATAAGGGCGATACCATGCCTTACCGCGAGCTGTCTACCGTATATATTTTTCTTGATCTTACACCGGCGCAACGCAGGGCGCATAAGGAATGGACCAGGCTGAGGAACGCGGTATATGTTACCTATCCTTATGCCAGGAAAGCTTCTGTTGTTTTTAATGATATTAAGGCGCACCTGGATAGTATTCCGGATAAGGAAAAGCGCAAAGCTTATGTAAAAAGCCGCGAAAAGGACCTGCGCAGCGAGTTTACCAAACCGCTTACTGACCTCTCGGTTTACCAGGGTAAAGTTTTGATGAAACTGATTGCCAGGGAAACAGGCAATACCTGCTACGAGATCATCAAAGATTATAAAGGCAGTTTTTCCGCCGGCTTCTGGCAGAGCGTGGCATGGGTGTTTGGCAGCAGCCTGAAACAAACCTATAATGCCCAGGGTGATGACGCGGTGATTGAGGATATAGTGAGAGAGGTAAGGAGCATGTATGGGTATTATTAAGGCTTTCAACTGTCAGTTCAGCAACGGTAGCTTTCAGCTTCCAGCCAACAGCTTTAAGAAGCTGTTTTTGTCACTGTTTTACATTTTAAATGACCTTGATTACTTTAATCGTTCCACCTGCCTGATTTCTTGAGATATCGTATAGTGAAGTAGTATAATAACAGTACCGGTAAAATAACAGCCAATACCACATTTCTTTTTCCGGTATCATTTTGCGTGAGCTGCGGGTATTTAAAAAGGATGATCAGGGTGATACCTGTGAGCCATACGAATTGAGTGTTATATTCTTTAATCAGCCATCTTTTCCATTTAAATTTCATTGATGAAAATGTAGCTGATATTCCTTTTAGCGAGGGTACCCACCTGTTAACTTTTTTACAATAAGTTTCAAATGATTCACCAAATTTTCCCCGGAGGAAATTTTCTTCGGCTAAAACAATAGACTGGTATATAAAAAGGAATAACGGTATTATAACCGACATATACAATAATGAATTTGCGAGGATGCCTACCCCGGCTAGCATTAATATATTGCCTACATACAAAGGGTTGCGGCAGTGATTAAAAATGCCCTGGGTAACCAGTTGATCTGCGTGAACTTTTCCATCTTTTCCTCCTCTTATTATATAAGCAAGTCCAATGGTCATTCCTCTTGTTATTTGCCCTGTTACTGTTACCAATAAACCAAGCACCAGCGGCCATATATAATAGTTTGATCCAAAAGCAGCTTCGCTGAAAAGCGGGGGTGAAGGAACGAAAAGCAAAAGATATAATACAATAAAGAGCAGGTTACGGTATTTAAAAAAGAAATTGCCTATAGTTATCATGCGTTCTTTTTGGCTATTATTCCAACAAAATTGTACCACTTAAAAAATATCTCGCAGTGCTCAAAGCCTGCATCTCTGAGCAGGGTTATATTTTCGCTGAGCTTATAAGGAATGAGCACGTTTTCAAGCGCTTCTCTTTTCTGTGAAATTTCCAGTTCACTATAATTATGACGGCGTTTCATGTCGTAATAATATTTTATAAAGTCCCGGTTAAAACGACTGTCTTCCGCAAGAATTTTCTCAATCAATATCAAGGAGCCATCCCGGTTTACCCCATCAAATATTTTTTTCAGCAGGCGTTCACGGTTCATTGGTCTCACAAATTGTAACGTAAGGCAAAGCACTACTACCGATGCGTTTTCTATAGTAATATCTTTATTAAGGTCAGCAGTAATTAAATCTACTTTACGCTTGATTTCCAGGGCATTCAGCTTAGCTCTGCATTTGTCGAGCATGTCTTTTGAATCGTCAATGCCTATAAAGGGAATGGTAGCAGGTACTTTTTGATCCATATTGATCAGCGTTGTACCTGTAGAACAGCCAAGATCATATACATATGAACCTTCTGTTGCATGATCAGCGGCCAATTCAGCCGCCATTCTTTGCATTTCTTCATAATAGGGAACGGAACGGTTAACCATATCGTCAAAAACGCCGGCTACTTTACTACTGAATTTAAAGTCAGATGGCTTTGAATATTGCTCCGCAAATACTTTGTCGGTTTCCATAAGATTACGCTAATTGATAGTTAATGGTACAACCTTTTTTTGGAATTTTCCTTTTTTCAATGTTACAAAACCTTAAAATTTATTGCTGTCAGATCATTGTTCAATCAGGTAATTTTTGTAAACCCGGTATAAATTGACAACTTGTATATTCCTGTCCGGCGTTGATCGGTAATTTTTAATAATAACCTATTTTTCCTGATCTACTGCTATTGCTGTAATTTCGCAGCCAAATTTTTTAACCAGGAAGTAAAACCTTGAGTATATTTTCCTCGTTTGCTTCTTATCTCTCAAAATTATGCCACAGGTATTAAGTCATCAGCAATTAATTGATATTGCGGAAAAATTTGGCACTCCAACATATGTATATCATGCAGAAAGAATTACTGAGCAATACAGCAGGCTGACAGATGCATTTTCAGGCATTGATGCTACTTTTTTTTACGCATGCAAAGCGCTTACCAATATTAATGTGCTGAAGCACATCAAAAGCATTGGTTGCAATATTGACTGCAGCTCTGTAAATGAAGCAAGGTTAGCGTTGATGGCAGGTTTTGAGCCGGGCAGGGTTTTGTACACTTCCAATAATATCGCTTTCAGTGAAATTGAAGCGGCGAAAGAATTGGGCGTGCATATCAATATCGATAGTCTTTCCAACCTCGAAAAATTTGGGAAAAAATACGGGCATAGTTATCCTGTTGGGATAAGGCTGCGTCCCAATATTATGGCAGGCGGCAATTTAAAAATCTCCACTGGTCACAGTAAAAGTAAGTTTGGTATACCGTTAGAAGATGTTGATAAAATAGTGCAGTTGGTAAAAGATACGAATCTTCATATCCGTACATTGCATATACATACCGGCAGCGAAATAAAAGATGTGGATGTATTTGTAAAAGGCATTGAGGTAATGTTTGAAGCAGCTAAGCATTTCCCTGAGCTTGAGATAATTGATTTAGGTGGAGGTTTTAAAGTGCCTTATGAACCAGGTGATGAGGGAACAGATATCCAGTTACTTGGTAAAAAGGTAGCTGAGGCATTTTCCGCATATGCAAAGCAATATGGTAAAACATTCAGGGTATGGTTTGAGCCAGGCAAATTTATGGTGAGTGAAGCGGGATATTTTGTAACGAAAGTAAATGTGCTGAAACAATCCGGCGATATCCGTTTTGCCGGGGTGGACAGCGGGCTGAATCATTTGATTCGCCCAATGTTTTATGGCTCTTATCATCATATTGAAAACATATCAAATCCGAAAGGGAAAATGTTGCCGTATAATGTAGTAGGAAATATTTGTGAGACGGATACATTTGCAGACAACCGTATGATTGCGGAAGTAAGAGAAGGCGATTACCTGGTATTTTATAATGGCGGCGCCTATGGCTTTGAAATGGCTTCAAATTATAATTCAAGATTTCGCCCTGCGGAAGTATTGGTTAAAAACGGTGAAGCCAAATTGATAAGAAGAAGAGAAACGATAGACGATATTATCAGCACACAGGTGCTGGATTAAGATTTATAATACCCTTGCAGTATTTACTCAACCCAAAAATGTATTGCTATTGAAACGATCAGGCTTGTTGTTAGTGTTATGGTGTTTTGTGCTGACTGTTGTTGCGCAGAAGCCCCAGGCAACTATTGAATTAAAAGTTGCAGGATTGGAAGAAGGGCTTGTTAATATTCTCCTGCCTGTAAATCATACGGTTTTCTGGGGTGCGATGCGCACCGATACTCTCCGTGGTAAAAAGCCATTTGTAATTTCTTTACATGAAAATCAAACCGGTTTTGTAAGCATTAGTATTTTTAACAGGGAAATAAAATTATTTGTACAGAAAGGAGATGCTTTACGGGTAACCATAGACGAAGAGAATGAGGAAACTCCCCTTATTATTGAAGGCAATAACAGGGAAGGACAATTACAATTGACAAAAGCGGAGCTGCTGTATCCCGGAAGTTTGATAATGCGCTATAAGAATGATACAACGGCTGCTTTACTTCAGAAGCACGTGGAAGAAGATAAGCAGGTACGATTGAACGTTTTTAAATTGTTGTATGAACAGAAAAAGATTGACAAAGCTTTTTACGATTTTATAGTACTTACGCTTGATTATTATCATGCATCACTAATATCAGAAGTAATTGCCAGCAAATATGCGACTACCCTGCTTGAAAAAGACAACCCGTTTTACAAGCCTGTTTTTCCTGCCGATTTCGGTACACTATGGGAAAAGGTATATAAGCAGTACCCGGTGAATAATCCCCCGGCATTGCGAACTTTTGGTTACAGCGATAAATTCAATACCTATGCCGGAGATTATATAAGTGGTTACCTGGGCTGGCAAAAGAATAAACAAGGCTCATCGCCTGCGCCGCCTGCCGATCCTGCTGCAGATATGAAAGAAATGTTCAGACGTATTCAAAACAACATGCAACCCCCGGTTGCTGAGTTTGTGCAGGCGGATCTGCTATACTCGTCACTACAGCTTGAAGAAAATTATAAAGCTTTAGGATTATTATTTAATGATTTTAAAAGGCGTTACCCGCAGAGCGCATACACAGCTTTTATTCAGCCACTGGCAGATAAGGCCATTGCTTATGATAAAAAAGTTAGCCAACCGTTTTCACCGGAACAAAAAATTATCCCGAATTACGCAGCTATCAACACATTCAGGGACTTAATGCTGCTGTTTAAAGGCAAAACTGTATATATTGAATGCTGGGCTACCTGGTGTATTACCTGTAAAGATCAGTTTGATCATGAAGCTGAGTTGCACAAATATCTCCAGTCAAAAGGAGTAGAGCATTTGTTTATTTCGGTGGATGTTGAAAACAAAGAAAGTGAATGGAAAGAACTGATAAAGTATTTTGATTTAAAAGGTAATCATATTAAAGCCAATGAAAGACTGATAAGAGATCTTTCAAGAATATTCTGGAACGGAAAAGGCTATGCATTACCGTTATATATTATTATAGATGCCGAAGGTAAAATCTCAGAAGCGGATGCACTGGCGCCAGCAGACAGGAAGAAATTATATCAGCAGATAGGTAAGTATGTGAGGTAAGGCAATATGTGAATTTAGGCTTACCCTGATTTCTCCTTTACTTTATTAAGCTTCAAACCGGGAAACTGAATTGATTTTATCTTCCAATATTCTTTAAAACGACATTTTAACTTGACTGAAACAAATGATTCGGATAGTTTAGCGGGTCCTGGTTGAGGATATCACACAGCGCTTTATATAATTCGGGGTAATGCAGTTGTAGCCGGTCAGGGCTTTTAAAGTAGATCTCTATACTTTCTGCCCAAAATTCCTGGAAATCTTTAATGGCATATTCTGAATAAAGCCCGATAGTGAGCACTTTTTCTACATGATATATTTTATCGCCAATGGCATTAAACATCTGGAAAGATTCACGGAAATCTTTATCAATATATAATTCGGTTTCAAAATTCTGGTAGTATAGCGCATGTGCCATTTCATGCAGCCCTACATTCTGCAGATCATATTTGTTTTTATAACCTTCCAAAAACTGCTTCCAGGCAATATTGATGGTATTGCCGGTTACATTGCCTATAAGTATTCTGAAGGGCTCCAGCCCCACAAAAGCCTCCGGAAAAATTTGTATGATATTGAAATGTGATAACAGGAATTTTTTTAAACCAAAAGTCAACTGTATAGCCGAAGCGCTGAGCAGGATCGGCATTTCGCGGTATCCCTTTTTATCATGAATTACAAATATTTTGTTATGAATGAATTTGCGCAGGCGATTGATGAATTTTTCTTTATCAATATCCAGCAGGCGGTTATAATATTGAAAATGTTTTGAAAGTACAATATGAAATACTTCATCAGAAAATTCCAGTTCGCTGCCATTGTATACCAGCGGGCATTCAATATGCGCATCTTCCTGGGCAAGTTTATCATGCCCCTGCTGATCAGCAGATTCAGTAATCGTCTGACGGATACGCGTATGCGAAAAGTGCCAGATTAAAGCAATAGCTAATATGATGGGTATTATCCAGATATACATCAAAACGCGCTTGGACAAGGTATAACGTATCAGTTACCCAATAAATTATCTTTATCCTCTTCTTCAAGCAAATTTAGGTCAATAGAGTCCTGACCTGCTATTCCTTCTATGGATCCCCGGATATGGGCGGCATTTAACAATACTTTTTCAAGGTTTTTTTCCCGCGCCTTCCATAGTTTTTCCATAGCGTCTCTCTCTCTTTGTATAGATATTTTCATGGAAAGAAAACCTTCCCGTATTGCCTTCCATTGTTCGGCGAATTCTCTGCCTGTTAAATAATCATATAAAAGGTGCATTTTATCGCCTTTATTTTCCTGCGACCGGGTGGCAGTGAAAATTTTAATAATACTATCCCGCAAAATATGCGCCAATGCGCTTACCTCCGCAAAAGTGCAGATCCAAACACCGTTTTTTTCTCCAAACTGATCCATATCTTTAGGCATGGCCTGCGTAACAATTACGGCTATGTCTGCATCCCGGGTACGCATATCAACCCGCAATTTTTCTATCCAGTCGGCAGAAAAATGCTGCGTACGCTTGCTTTCGTATATAATTTTACCACATTCCTGTCCAAACTGGTTGCGGATGGTTTGAATGCAGTCAGCTCCTTTAGCGCCTTTGCCTACTTCATTTATTTCGTCAAAAGGGAAAGCGTTTTTTAACAAATCTTCAAGCAATAACTCCTGCACTTCGCCCTGCATTTGCATTGAACCCTGTTCGGCTTTGCGTTTCATCTGGTCAATCAGCTTTTTCTGATCGTCAAGCTGCTTTTCCATTTCCTTCATTTTAAGCTGGTGCTCGGTTTCCCGGGCATGCACTTTTTGTTCCTCCAGCCTGCGCACTTCATCCGTTATTTTTTCTCTTTCTGCGAGCAATTGTTTCTGTACCTGTATTTCCAGCTCCTGCTCTTTATTTTTCAGTTCCTGTTCTTTGCGCAGGTATTCCAGCTGCATATTGCGTGCTTCCTGTAATTTTATTTCATTGTCTTTATTAGATTGCTGCAATAACCTGAGCTGGTTTTCAAAATCCGCGCTTATACTTTTACGCAGGTTTTCCTCAAGCGATTGCTGGAGCTTTATTTTTTCCTGCGATAAGCGGTTGGAGTATTCCGTTTCCTTTTGTTGTATTTGTTGTAATAATGCCTGCTCTTTTTTAAAGAACTCTTCCTGTTTTTTTACATTTTCTTCTTCCTTCTTTTTGATATACTCGTTCATCTTTTCACGCAGTTCCTTTTTATATTCTTCAGAAACCGCATCTTCCATCTGGAACACATGACTGCAATTCGGACATTTTATCTGGGTCGCCATTTTCTAAATTTATGCAAGTTTACAAAACCCGGTAAAAATTGATATATTTAATTATTGGACTATGAGCTGTCAGCCGTCAGCTATCAGCTTTGGGCGATCAGTGGTGACAGGTTTTAAGTTGCGGGTCTTCTTGGATGCTGATACCTGAAAGCTGATACCTGACCGCCCAAAGCCCAAACCTCAAAACCTAAAGCCATGTATTCACGTCGCCTGCTTATTAAGAAATCGTTGCTGCTTTCGTCGCTGATGCAAACAGGTGTTTTTAAAACCCTGATGGCTGCATCGTCAATGCCTGCAATTAAAATTGGCGCATGCGACTGGTCTATTGGCAAGAGCAGTAATGTGGAAGCTTTTGATGTAGCAAAAGAAATTGGTTTAGATGGTATTATGGTAAATATGGGTGGTCCTGATAACGACCTGCATATACGCCACAAAGAAGTGCAGGAGGCATATAAAAAAGCATCCGGGCGAACAGGCATTATTGTTTCAAGTCTTGCACTGGGGCTCTTTAATCAATATCCTTTTCACAGCGATCCGCGCACACAGGATTGGATAAAGTATTCGATAACAGCAGCTAAAAATCTTAATACCAAAGTAGTGTTGCTGGCATTTTTTAATGCGAGTGATCTGCGCAATGACGCATCAAGAAAGGAAGCAGCAATACAACACCTTAAAGCAGTAATGCCGCTTGCAGAAGAAACAGGCGTGATATTGGGCATCGAATCTTATCTCAATGCAAAAGAACACGAAGAAATAATGGATGCTGTAGGGTCTAAGAACCTGAAAGTATATTTTGATTTCAGGAATACGGCTGATGCCGGTTTTGATCCTGTAGCTGAATTTAAAAAATTGGGGAAAGACAAAGTGTGTGAACTGCATATGAAAGAAAATGGCTTTTTACTGGGCAAAGGAAGTGTAGACTGGAATGGCGTTGCTGATGCCGTATATGCAATGAATTATACCGGTAATGGCTGGATGCAGATTGAAGGCGCCATACCCAAAGGCGCGGAAACCGTTTTAAGTTATAAACATAATCTCGCTTACTTACGTAAATTATTTTATAAATGATTTTTAAACGCTTGCCTCTTTTCGCTGTATTTTTTTTATTAATAAGTATAAGTTGTAAACAGCCCTCAACGAAAGCCAAAACAGATTTACCTTTTTATCTTCCTGATGATCTTGAAGCTACTTTGTGGGCTGAATCTCCCATGTTTTTTAATCCTACCAATATTGATATTGACGCGAGAGGCAGAGTGTGGGTAACCGAAGCGGTGAATTACAGGAATTTCAACAATGATTCCACTAAATTTTTTCATCACGCTAAAGGCGACAGGGTAATGATACTGGAAGATACCGATCACGATGGCGTGGCAGATACTGCTAAATTATTTGTGCAGGATACCAGCCTGGTGGCGCCGTTGGGCATTGCTGTGATAGGTAATAAAGTATATGTATCATGTGCGCCGAATATCATTGTTTATACCGATGATAATGGCGATGATATTCCTGATAAGAAAGAAATTTTTCTCACAGGTTTTGGTGGAAAAGACCATGATCATTCTTTGCATGCGGTGCTTGCCGGACCGGACGGGAACTGGTATTTTAATACCGGTAATGCAGGTCCGCATATTGTAACGGATAAGAATGGATGGACGTTGCGGTCAGGAAGTATTTATACCGGCGGCACGCCTTATAATAAAAAGAATGAAGGCAATATGAAAAGTGATGACGGTAAAGTTTGGGTGGGAGGTCTTGCCTTGGGCATACAACCTGATGGTGCGGGTTTAAAAGTGGTCGGGCATAATTTCAGGAACGCCTATGAGCTTACAATGGATTCTTATGGTAATATATGGCAGAATGATAATGATGATGAAGTTGCGGCTTGTCGTGTATCATGGTTGATGGAAGGTGGTAATGCGGGTTTTTTTAGTACTGATGGCACAAGATCATGGCAGGCAGATCAACGGCCCGACCAGGATATATTTACAGCGCACTGGCACCAGGAAGATCCGGGTGTAATGCCGGTGGGCGACAGGAGCGGGGCAGGAGCGCCTACAGGAATAGTGCTGAATGAAGGTGATGCTTTAGGTGCTGCGTACCGCGGTATGCTGATGAGTGCTGATGCCGGAAGAAATGTGATTTTCGGGTATCTCCCTATTCGGGAAAAGTCAGGTTTTTTGCCAGGTAAGAGAACCAATTTTATTACTTCTCTCAGTGATGATAATCCTATGTATGTGTGGAATGACAGCGCTGCAAATACGCATAAGGAAAAATGGTTCAGGCCAAGTGATGTAGCGATAGGAACGGACGGCGCTATCTATATTGCCGACTGGTATGATCCAGTGGTGGGCGGTCACCAGATGAAGGATACTACAGGCTTTGGAAGAATATACCGCATCACACCCAAAAATAAAAAACTTACTACACCCAATATTGATTTGAGTAATACGGAAGGACAGATAGCTGCCTTCCGGAATCCGGCTATCAACGTACGGTATCTGGCATTTACCGCGTTGAAGAAACAAGGAGAATCAGTGATTGAACCGGTAAAGGCATTACTGAAAGATGAGAATCCATACATACAGGCAAGGGCCGTTTGGTTGTTGCCGCAGCTCGGAACGAAGGGTGTTGCTGAAACAGAACAACTGCTAAAGAGTGACAATGAAATGATACGCGTTACTGCGTTCAGGTCGCTTCGTGTAGCCGTACCTGATATATTGCCTTATGCTTTGCAATTGCAAAGCGATCCTTCTGCATTAGTGAGAAGAGAGGTGGCAGTTGCTATACGTGATCTATCGTTTGATAGAACGAAACCAGTTCTTATCGAACTGCTGAAACAATATGATGGCGAAGACAAATGGTACCTGAATACAATTGCCGCTGCGGTAAAAGGGCATGAGGAAGACTTATATGCCGAAATAAAACAAGTGTTTGCTGAAGGAAAAGCACCCGGTAAATGGGACGGGAAGATGACAGGCATAGCATGGGATTTGCATCCTGCGGCAGCGCTTGGCGATCTTTTGCAAAGAGCAACAGATTCAACGCTTGATGCTAAAGAAAGAAGGGCGGCTATTACAGCTATTGCTTTTATGAAAGACAAGAAAGCTGCTGAAACAATGTTCTCATTAAGCAAAAGTACGATGAAAGATGTGGCAGAACAGGCTTCCTACTGGCTCTCGTTCAGGCAGGGAAATGACTGGTATAATTTGCTTGACTGGAAAAAAATAAATGTAAATACCGGGCATGAGCGTAAAGTAGCTACAATGAAAGCGAAAATGCATGCGGTGCTGGATGAGGGACTGTCATTTGATGCGAGGAGATACAGGTTAAGAGATATGGCAAGAGATTCTGTAGGAGGACAAATGCTGATAGGCCTGGCTGCTGATAATAAATTTCCTAAGTTGCTTGTTCCGCCGATGGAAGAATACATTTTTAAGAACCCCGACCTTGCGGTGAGAGTACAGGCTGGTAAATATTTTAAACAGCCCGGCGGGCAAAAAGTATATCCGATTGAAGAGATTGCCGTATTGAAAGGCGATGCGGAATCAGGGAAAAAAGTATTCACCGAATTTTGTGCTTCCTGTCATCGCATTCAGCAAACAGGTAATGATATTGGTCCTGAGTTAACGAGTATCGGTAAGAAATTTGATAAGATTGGTTTGTTGGATGCAATCATCAATCCGAGCGGCGCAATATTGTTGGGGTACGAGCCCTGGCTTGTAAATATAAAAGACGGAGAATCTTTCTTTGGTTTTTTAATAAGTGAGAACAATCAATCCATCACTATAAAAGATGTGGCGGGAAAACAGCATATTGTTCCTGTTGAAAAAATAAGTTCAAGAAAAAAACAGGATAAGAGTCTGATGCCGGAACCTGCAGTGGCAGGCGTAACAGGGCAGCAACTGGCAGATGTAGCAACGTATTTGCTGGGGAGAAAGTGAGTTGGAGGTTAATCAGGGATAAAATGCACGGGAAAATATATGTAATGTATGGGCGGATACGTTCGAACAGCATTATTAATGGTAATCAATAGCTGAGAAATAAATCCATGCGATAAAAAATATTTGCAGGGGAATTCTGAACCAAAGATATTTTTTTCCTGCTCCTTCTGCTGTGGCTTTTTGATAATCTACTTTCTTGATGGCTGCATAAATATTGGCAGGCAGAATCAGTATAAAAAAAAGAATAAGGAGCCAGCCTGTCGTTGTTATTAAGTTTGATACCTGTAAACCTATTGCTGCAGCTATCTCTATCAGCCCCGTAAAATACACCACAGCCTTTTTGGCGGGAATAAAACCCGGTAACATCATTTCCATTCCTTTCGAAAATGCAAAATGGGCAATGGCGGTAAACAGTAACATTGCTGACATAGCTATTCTTGCGGAAAAAGCAGGATCATAATTGCCACTTATTGTTTTTACCGATAGTAATGCAATCCCAAAAACAAGGATCAAAATAATTAAAGGCTTCATAGCGTTTGCAAATTTCAGCAGAATGATATTACTAAAAATAGCTGTAGTTAAACTTTTAAGGCTTTTATATGTTTATTTTATTTCCAGTATAGTTCCTGCAATATAGCGTATACCGTTTTCTTGATTAAAGTAATATACGATTAATACTCGTTTGTTATCAAGTAGTACAGGCCATGTATAGCCGATATCACCATTGCCGCCATCTTCACGTAAAATAATTTCAGGCGCTGTTTTAAAATCAGTGCATTCCGCATTTAATATTCTTGCCCTTATACCCCAGGGTTTATGCCTGTAACCATATGTAAGCAGCACCCTGTTATCCGGAAGCCGCAGCGCATTTAAAGGATGTCCCTGGAAACCCATTGACTCCCATTTGAAAGTTTTGCCGCCATCTTTTGAACGGGCTATAACAGCATTATCATTAAAATTGGCAGTGCGG
Source organism: Terrimonas sp. (assembly GCF_003075435.1). GTDB lineage: Bacteria > Bacteroidota > Bacteroidia > Chitinophagales > Chitinophagaceae > Agriterribacter. The sequence continues at coordinate 18,315 of NZ_QCZJ01000036.1, forward strand.
AGGAAACCAATGATATCTCCCCCGGGTGTTTCATAAACAGCGGCTTCATTAAAGGAAATGGCTGGATCTTTGGCAACTTCACTTTTGTATTGCCAGGTTAAGCCTTTATCCGATGACGTTAGCAAATAATTTGATGTTTTCTTTACACTGTCTGAACTGGCAACTATCCACAGCACTCTTCCATCCTTTGCTTCATACATTGCTCCACGGTTATATGCAGGCAGCTTTTGACCATAAGCATTGTAATGAATCTCAGCAGCTGTATGCGATGGGTAAATTGCATCGCTCCATGATTTGCCGCCATCTGTTGATCTTGTAAGATAGCCTCCAAGAAAAATATACCCACTGTTTTCAAAGTAGGGTTTTTTCAAATTCGGTATACCATCGGCACGTACCTGTGTCCAGCCGTAGCTTGCACATAATATTGTTCCATCTTTTAATTGTAGCAGGCAGGGATCCTGCGACCCTCCAAATGGATGTGCATACAGCAGTTCAGGGCTGGCTGACCAGTTTTCTCCATCTTTTGATCTAACCATTACCAGGTAACTGTTTTGATCAACATGATTGTTGCCTTTCTCTCCAAAAATCAGCCGGTTGGGCGCACGCCTGAATGCAACGATTAATTCTCCATCAGGCTTTTTTATAACAGAAGGGAATGCACAGTAAAATGCAGCGTCATTATAGATGATGAGGTCCTTTATTTTTTTTACGCCGGGAATGCTATCTGTATTGCCGTAAGTGCAGGTTATGCTCAACATCAGCAGGCAGTACCCGGTTAGTAATGCTTTAGTCATTATTGTTATAGTGCATTTATTGTATACTAAAAATAACCATAGTTTTTAATGTCGCCGTAATTCAATGCCAATTCAATGCGGAGCACCATTAAATTGTTACTTGCGGAGGAGAACAATAATTCGTTGTTACCTTGTTTTATATAATCGTGCGGTACAGCAAATGCCCAAACTTTCTGATCATTACTTAATCCTTTCCGCCTGTCGTATAGTTCCGGGTATGCGGCACTTGTATCTTTCAATATATATCCGTTTACAGATACAGAGCATGAATCCGTATCGCCTGTTCTTACAAATAGTACAATTTCCTTTGGCTTGTTCTTTTTAACATCATCGCCAACAAAAATATTCGCTTTATTATCTGAATGAATTTTTAATGGTAAAGGGCTGTTGGGCGTTAAGTCGTATGAAGTGGCACCATCAGACAACGTATAAATTTTGTTTCGTTTTTCTAATGTTTTCAATGAGCCCAGTTCCTGTAATAACTCAGGAGCAATAATCCTGCATACTACTGTTCCCTGTTCCGTTGTTAGTTGACCGCCAGCCTTATTGTAAGCAGTAAAAAAATAATTAAACAAATTTAAACCCGCCGCTCCCTGGGCAAGCGCATGGGAAGCCATTCCCCTATACATGCCATGCGAGTATACTTCGCGGGGATTATAGCCTCCGTCATCAAGTGTTGCATATACAGGAATTGCCTGGCCTGCCGCTTTCTTGAAATTTGCTACAGGCATGGCAGGCTCTCCTCTCCAATGCACGCCAAGCGTTATGAAATCTATTAATCCCAGTTTCACCCAGGTTTGTACATCCAGTCCTTTCTTTTTGCAATCGCTTATTGTTGAGGGAACACGGGCGGTAAGTAATATTTTTTTGTTATGAATTTTACCAACAGAATCTGTGATTTTTTTTACGGATTGGATAAGGTCTGTAATGAGCGGTGCATTTTGTTCTGCTTCACTTTTTTTAAAATACACTATAAAACGCATAAAATCCAGTTCATAGCCATCAATTAATGCGCCGTACTTCTCCAGTTGTTCTCTTATGATGTTCAGTTTGTGATCTCTAACTTCTTTATGAGCAAAATCAAGCGCGTTGCGGCTGTTCCAGCCAGCTAAGGTGGTATCATTCGTCCAGAACTCTGGATGTTCACTCCAGAAATCACTATACTGGAGTGAACAATGAGTGCTGGTGTCAGCAAAGTGCAGATCATTCATTCTATAGGTTATAAATGCTTCCAGTTGTTTTTCTTTAGCTCTCTTTACTGTGGCTTCAATAATATCAGTGCCTTGTTTTTCAAGTGCTGCTGCATTGTTATAAAACCTTCGCAATGCTTTATATAGAGCAGTATCATTTATACAACTCAATGTTGCATTTTTATCATCGCCGATTAACCTGCCATATTTTGAAGGGTAATAAAAAAAATCACTGCCTGAGCATATCATAAATGTAGTTACCTGTGAATGGGCGATCATATCTACATATTGATTGACATCTGCAATCGTAAGCGGGCGTTGATCAAACCAATTGTTCCCAAGTATTTCACTGCCATCATTATTGTATATTAAGCGGGAGGCGTTAGAGGAATAGCTGACTGTAGTTTTACAGCCTGAAATTGCAGTAAGCAGAAAAAAAATAATAAATCGGATCACAGTTTTTTTTAACAATTAAAGCATTTATATTGATATGGCAAATAATAATTGGTTCTTAAGGCATTCAGAAAATTAAGAAGCACCCAGGCTGTTTTTAAATTAAAGATTCATGCATCATCTTGTACTTTATCTGCTTTATTTAATCAATGCAGGGCTTAATGCTCAACCTGATTGTTTTTCCTGCAGCAATGCTCCCGAAGGAACAATATTTTGTGACGATTTTGAAAATAAGGAAGATTTGCGGGAAAGATATTTTGCATACGATGATGATGATGGCGATTTTATACTTATGGAGAATGCTGGGAGAAATGGAAGTGCCGGAATGCGTGTAAGATGGCAGAAAGGAGAAGTAGATGCAGGAAAACTTCATAAAGCTATTGGCAGATCCCCTGACCCTTATATGAGCCATGCCGCTATGCCTGACAAAGATTTTGATGAAATATACTGGCGTATGGATATTAAATTTGAACCCAACTGGCAGGGTGGAGGAGGGGATAAGCTTTCCAGGGCTACTGTTATTGCAGGGAGAAACTGGCAGCAGTCTATGATTGCACATATATGGTCTGGAGGAAGAGTTGCTGATCATAATTATCTTGTAATGGATCCCGCAAGTGGGATAAATGATAAAGGGGAACTGGTAACCCAGCGGTATAATGATTTCAGGAACCTGCGCTGGCTGGGTAATAAGCGAGGTGTAAATGATATTTTTAGTGATGTTAAAGCAGGTAAATGGTATTGTATTGTAGCCCATGTAAAATTGAATACTCCCGGTAAAAGTGATGGTATATTTGAATTTTGGATTGATGATGTTTTGCAGGCCGGCAGCTATGATCTGAACTGGCATGGAGACTGGAATAATATACCCGGCAGCTATAAGATCAATGCGATATTTTTTGAAAACTATTGGAATAAAGGTGCTGTAAAGGATCAGGAAAGATATTTTGATAATATAGTAATCTCCACCCAACCCATTCCGTGCAATTGTAAATAACCCTGCAAGTTTTTATAAAGATGGGAATTTTGTTTTTTATGCTTACATTAGAAAAGGAAAGTTACCGGTAAGAAATTAAAATGGTTGCTTATGAAAAAAATATCCTCATGGGCTATGTATCATGCCGTGCAAGCCCGGCTGATAATGCTGCTGATTAAAATCGTGCTCTTCTTTTTAGCATTATACACAGGAAATCAATTGCAGGAGCAGGGTATATATTTTTCTGATAAAGCTTTCAGTCTTGTTTTATTATTTTTCATTGTTGCAGTGTTTATTTATCCCGATAAACGACAAAAGAAAGTTTACTTTGAATACCGTTATTATATCAGGCAGAAAATAAACGATTTTATTATTGCGCTTTGCTCATTTTTTATACTGATCATTACATTTAATACCAATTTGTTTTCGCAATTGCATAATTCAGCCCATGCAAGTATAGTTTTTCCTGAAAGGAATAATAATGTGGTTGTACCTGGTAAGGATGGTAAGCAAGAAAAGCTTTCAATAAAAGAATGGCGGAAGTTAAAAGCAGGATTGAAGAAGCAGCTAAAGCGATTAGTAATAACGAAGCCCGGCGAAAGTGGAACAGGAAAAAATAAAGGTTGGAAGCTTGCTCTTGCTATTTTTTCAGGAGTTGTGTTAACGGCGTTACTGGCGGCATTAGCATGTAGTATAGCCTGTAACGGATCTGAAGTTGTTGCTGTTATTATTGCCGCGGTAGGTCTGACTGGTATAATTTTCGGACTGATAGCATGGATAAAATCAATTTACCGCAAAAGGAGTATCGTACGGCGTCGGGGTAAAAGAAAGATGAATGAGCCGGTGATAACAATAAATATGGCTAAATAATGTACATGATGTATGTTTTATTGTGAGACATGAAATGACTCATATCCCGGCTTTCAGTTTTTTTCTCCGTAAAATAAAAAAAAGCAATACCAGCACTGCAATTATCGCTAAAACAGGCAGGAGTAATGCCATTACCGAAAATCCGATTGATGCGCCATTTTCGGCCGTGGTAACAACCGGGTTTCCTAGTCCACCTGTAGTTGCAGTGGAGCCCAAACGCAACAGCCCCATGCCACTATGAATAATACCGGCAGTACCCCCGCCTGCCAATAATGCCAATCCCCATTTAAGCGCAGGCTCCCACTCAGCAGATATAAATGAAGCACTTAATAATGTACCGGCCGCAACGGCAACAGGCATTGCGATATGATCTAAAACATTATCAAGCCAGGGAATATAATATGCGGCAATTTCTGCAATGCTTGCAGTAAGTAAAATGTAGAATGCTGTCCATCCATTCAGCCATTCAAAGCCATTACCAAACTGATGAAAACCTGTGAGTGCTGCAATATTTGCAGCAAGTAAGGGAATGAAAATCCTGAAGCCGCTGCTTGCAGCTAACCCAATGCCAATACATATGGAAATGAACAGAGACATATTTATAGTTAGCTTTATAAGTGAATCTTACTTCCTGATAGCCGAAATGATTTTTTTTATCCCCGCCACTATTATCACCACTATTAACCCTGCAATAAAACCAATGCCAGGTTCTTTAATGATTGACGGCACCTCCGGAAATGCATGATGCAGGTAATCAATGTTGTGAACAAATATACCTCCGGAAACCAACAATAATGCAATAGTGCCAATAACCGCTAAAAGCTTAATAACAACCGGTAGCGATTTAACTAATAATTTACCAACTTGCGATAAAGCTCCTTTGCCGTTTGACTGTTTTATAAGTTTATGGCCGGCATCATCCATTCTTACAATCAATGCAACCAGTCCATACACACCTATCGTAGCAAGAATGGCAACAACAGAAACAGCTATAATTTGTATTGCCAGTGTTTTGTCTGAAACTGCTCCTAATGCTATAATTACAACCTCAACCGAAAGAATAAAGTCAGTTGTAACAGCGGATTTTATTTTATTTTTTTCCGCGATTGCAGCATTGCCTTCTGTTTCCTGCTCTATAACAGAATGTTTCTTAGGTGAACGGTGAAACAGGTATTCTATAATTTTTTCTACACCTTCGTAGGCTAAATAAAATCCTCCCAGCACCAAAATTATTTTAATGGCAACAGGAAAAAAAGCATTGAGTAGTAAGGCAATGGGAACAATAATAAGCTTGTTCAGAAACGATCCTTTGGTAATTGCCCAAAGCACGGGTATTTCGCGGGAGGCAAGAAACCCTGTGGCCTTTTCTGCGTTCACTGCTAAATCGTCTCCTAAAATTCCTGCTGTTTTACGTGTAGCGATTTTACTTGCTGCTGCTACATCGTCCATTAATGCGCCTATATCATCCAGAATGGCAAAAATACCTGATGGCATTCTTTCAATGTTTGGTTAAAGAGGGTAAATATAGAGCAAAATTATTTTGAGGTGAGGAAGTTGATTTTGAATATTTTATTAATTATGACCTGAAAAAGTCTTTCAGGTCAAAATATTCATCAGGTCTGAATTTGTTTAGCTTTTTTAAATGGTCTTTGTAATGGTCGGGAGGCTCAGTTGTTTGTTCAAAGGCTTCTTTTATTATCATCAGGTAAATGGGGCTTGTTCTCCTTTACTGCAAGTATATAATCTGCTTTATGATCAATTATCTTTTCAGCAATTTGTTGCCGACAATCCATTGCATCTATGTTAATAATAGCCTCTTCCAGTGCTAATAAATCCAGCAATGCAGGAATAGGAGTGATCTTATTGCTTTTCTCATCGGTCTTTACCTGACCCAGAACCATATTGCAGGCATTGCACCAGGCGCAGACCATACGTATGAATTCCTTTTGCCATCAACTACACTATTGCTTAACCGTTTACCATCAATGCTCACAACAGGTGTATTCGTAATTTGGGGCAAGGCCCTGAACCCACGATATAAAGCAATGCCGGAGTTCGTGCAGACCAGGAGCAGCAAAAACACGGTTGAAGGTATTATATGATGGAATGCTATTGGGCAATGCTAAAAACTGTTTAAGTCAATCGGATTTCTGTTGTCTGTAAAACGCTATCTTATCCCAATCATCACAGCCGCTTATTACCGCATAAAATAGTGATGCCAATTATATCTTTTACGGAATGTAATATAGTGCGATCGACTTTCGGAACAGTTAAGTCATCAAAGAATGATAACATTTTTTAAATGCATATATCGGTCTTCGTCCATATCCTAAAATCATTTCAGGATAACTTTTCAGACTTTTTCCAACTCCCCTCGTTATACACATTTGTGAATAGCGTAAACTAATTTAGATGCGTTTACCCTGGTAACTTTAGCGGTTGCAATAGGATAGTAATAAATTTCGTTTAGCTTTGAAACAAATTATTGCCTATGCGTGTTCCGGTAATGGCAGAATTATTTGCAAACCAGGAGAATCCTGAAATACTCTTTTGGGTAGGTTGTGCCGGTAGCTTTGACCAGCGTGCACAAAAAATTACTAAGGCGTTTGCTACTATCCTCAATAAAACAGGCATTAAATATGCTGTTTTGGGGAAGGAAGAGCTTTGTACAGGAGATCCTGCACGCAGAGCCGGCAATGAGTTTTTATTCCAGATGATGGCATACCAGAACATTCAGGTGTTGAATAATTATAACATCAAGAAAATAGTAACTGCCTGCCCGCATTGTTTTAACACACTCAAAAATGAATACCCGGAACTGGGTGGCAATTACGAAGTAATACATCACGCCACATTTTTGCAGCAATTGATTGATGAAGGAAAGATAAAAATGAAAGAGGAGGGAGGTTTTAAGGGGAAACGGATCACCTATCACGATAGTTGCTATTTGGGACGCGCCAATAATATATATGAAGCACCAAGAAAAGTGCTGGAAGCTTTGGATAGCGAACTGGTTGAAATGAAACGCTGCAAAAGTAAAGGCTTATGCTGCGGCGCCGGTGGCGCGCAAATGTTTAAAGAGGAGGAGAAGGGAACAGTAAGAATAAATACTGAAAGAACAGAAGAGGCTCTGAGTGTTAATCCGGCAGTTATTGCTTCTGCCTGTCCCTTTTGTAATACCATGCTTACGGATGGCGTGAAAAGTAAAGAGAAAGAAGAAGATACTAAAGTGCTGGATATTGCAGAGTTAGTAGCAATGGCGATGGAATAATTTGAGAATTAATGAATTTAAAAATGTGGGGCGAATGTGGAAATGCGATTGTATGGAAATGTGAAAGATACCATATATAAAAAGAAAACCGGAAACCCTAAAATCTAAAATTTCAAATCTTTTGCGTTACGGAAAAAACATTTTGATTCTTGCGTTGGCGATAGGCTTATTCCTGTTCTTTTACATTCGTTATGTAAACAAAGAAAGAAAGGAGAGCATCGCGCTGTTGCTTAATCAGCCCAGCACCGGCGACATATACAAAATCAGGTATACAGATTATAACAATAACCGAACTGTAAGGTATTTCAGGGTGGCTGAGGTTACCAAAGATGAAGTGACATTTTACCGGGGCAAACTGAGTGCCTGGAATGTGAGCGATGTGTTTTTAAACGAATTTGACCTGAACCGGATTGAGACGTTTTCAAATGATGATCTTAAATTATTGGGAAAAGGGTTATATAACAGCGATGAAATGCGAAAGGCAGAACTGGTAGAAATTGAAAGGAAGACCGGGACTCCTCCGCCAAATAGCCTGTAGGTATTTTAACTATTGTTCTGCTTCGTGGTGGGAACAAAGGGGCGCAAACCAATATGCATTGAAAATTTGAAATACGTACACGCGATAGGCTTTTCCAATCCTTTCCGTATTTTTGCAGGATGGATTTACACTATCAACAATTACTTCCCGAAGATTTTGACCCCCTTTCCAGGGTGTGGATTTACCAGGCAAACAGGAAGTTTATGCTTTCTGAAGTATTGGCAACAGAAGAAATACTGAATGAATTTGTTGGTAAATGGAATGCACATGGCTCGCCTGTAAAAGGGTTTGCAACTATATTCTACGGGCAATTTGTTATATTGATGGCTGATGAAACACAAACCGGTGTAAGCGGCTGCAGTACCGATAGCTCTGTAAGAGTAATAAAGGACCTGGAGCAGCGGTTCAATATTGCTTTATTCGACAGGCAATTACTGGCATTTATAAAAAATGATAAAATAGAACTGTTGCCTTTACCGCAAATTCAGTATGCGGCTGAAAATGGTTTCGTTCAACCGGATACATTATATTTCAATAATACCGTGCAAACAAAACAGGAGCTTGAACAAAGCTGGATCATTCCTGTAAAACAAAGCTGGCTTGCAAGGAAGATCAATTTTACAGTAACACAATAAAAATAAAATATGGTTGTTGAAAAAGATAAGGTAGTAAGCATTCAATATACCGCCAGCGATGAAGCCGGCAATATTGTTGACGGCAATCTGGAATTTGAACCGCTTGAATACCTGCATGGTCACGGTAATATTCTTACCGGACTTGAAAATGCACTTGCGGGTTTGAAAATAGCTGAAGAAAAGAAAGTAACACTTACGCCCGGTGAAGCTTATGGAGACTTTAATCCTGAACTGGTGTTTGAAGTGAACCGTCAGCAATTTCCTGAAGGAGCAGATGGTTTGCAATTGGGTTCTATGGTTCAGGCTTCCGATGGACAGGAATTGATTGTTACGGATATTGATGGAGATAAGATCATCCTGGATGGTAATCACCCTTTTGCAGGAAGAACATTGCAGTTTGCTGTAACCATTAAAAATATCCGGGAGGCCAGCACCGAAGAAATTTCACACGGGCACGTGCATAATGCGCATACGCACCATCAGCACGAGCACAAGGGAGATGGAAGTTGCGGACATGGCTGTGGATGTTCACATTGATAATGATACGCCTTACACATTAATAAGATGCCGGGAGGGATAGCTACGCTATAGCTCTCAGCATTTCTTCTTTTTCAAGCAGTCGCTTTAATAAAGTAATCTGGTTTTTTGCCCTTACAAAATTATGCCCGGGGTATTTTGATCCATAATAAACATCATTGTTTATATAATCTGCTATAAAACGTAAGGCCTGCATATATATCAGGTAACAACCTCCGTCAAAAAAGCTTTTGCATTCAGCTTCACTTAAATCACCTTCCATGCCGGCAAGGTATCCCTGTACTATTGCTTTATAATACTCGTTTCGTATTTCAATTTTGGAAAAATCTTTTTCTTCTTCACTAACTGGCGACAGGCAGGTACGCATCATATCGCCCACGTCACTTGTAAAATAACCCGGCATAACGGTGTCGAGATCTATCACGCATATGCCCTTATCATTCTCGTCAAACAATACGTTGCTGATCTTTGTATCATGATGCGTTACCCTGATTTTGAAATCAGGGTTATTTTTCATCGCTTCGAACCTTTCCACCATATAATGTTTCTGCTCTAACCAGGCAATTTCTTCCTGCGCCTCTGTTATTCTTTCTTTATTTCCATTCTGCAACGATTGTATAAACTGGTTATAACGTAGTGTGAGATTATGAAAATCAGGAATGGTTACTTTTAACTGTGATACGGGAAAATCATTCAGCACATGTGTAAATCTTCCGAATTGCCTGGCTGCTTCAAAAGCCTGACCGGGGGTTTGAACCACATCTACCGTATGCGATTGTTTTACGAAAGGTACAAGCCTGAAATACCCTTCTCCTTCTACAAAATGAATATCATCACCCTTATTTGTAAATACATTGCGTACAAAAAAGTATTCGGGATATTGCTTTGCAAGATAGGAACCTATCAATCGTATGTTATATGCAATGTCTTGCGGAGCTTTAAAAACATTATGATTGATCCGTTGGAGAATATAAGCCTTGCCGTTGTTTTGATTTATTTTCCAGGTATGATTGATCAATCCGGACCCGAAAGGAATTACTTCCAGTTCCGGAGCGGTAAGGCCAAATTCCTGAAGTACATTTTTAAGCATCATTCGAAATTATTTAAAAGTATAGGAAAACAACAAACCCCGCGGCTATAAATTGAATAATCTTAAAAAATCACACAATCGTTTTCGTAAATTGGGAGTTAATATTATGGATTTAAAAGCAGCTATTTTAAAGGAACATTCAAAAAAACAATGTGAATACATTGTAAAGTATATCGGCAAGGATCAAAAGAGGTTTGATGCGCTGATAGCTATTTTTTTTAATGATGAATACCGCGTTGTGCAAAGAGCAGCATGGCCATTAAGCTATAGTGTAATCGCTCATCCTGAGCTCATTAAAAAGCATTTGAAAAAAATAATCCTGAACCTGAAAAAACCAGGTATACATAATGCTGTAAGAAGAAATACCATCAGGCTTTTACAGGCTGTTGAAATACCAAAATCATTGCATGGCATGATAATGGACCTATGTTTTCAATACATAGCTGACCCGGAAGAGATGGTTGCAGTGAAGGCTTTCAGCTTAACCGTGCTTGCAAATCTTGCAAAGCAATATCCTGAAATCATACCTGAGTTAAAACTTACTATTCAGGATCAGATGCCTCATGAAACTGCCGCTTTTAAGTCGAGAGCTCAAAAAATATTAAAGCAGTTTGATAAGGGGACTTGATATCTGAAACAAATAGAAAAGAATCGGGTGCATTTCAAACCTTCACAGACGTTAACTTTCCGGTAGATGGTACACTGACTGGTAGCGGAAAATGCGAGCGCAGATGCCTCGTGCCGCCGCAGCAGTACCTATATTCGAAAATTCGAAATGTGCCCAAAGAATCTCCGCATTCTGCTGCCTGGTTATATATTTGCGCCATGAAATCAGATGCAGTTATATTTGATATGGATGGGCTTCTTATTGATTCAGAGCCTTTATGGGAGGAAGCAGGAGCCGAGCTTTTAAAGGAATTTAATATTGAGCTTACGCCTGAGCAGTACCATAGTTCCACGGGTTTGCGTACTGTGGAGTGGATAGCGCACTGGTTCAACTTTTTTAAGATAGAAGAACAGTATGCGAACAACGCGGTAACAGGTATTATTAATAAAGCCATTGATAAAATTGAAAAACATGGCGTTGCTATGCCCGGGGTACCTGAAATATTTGCTTTTTTTAAAGACAGGGGATTCAGGATGGCGATAGCTACATCTTCGCCCATAAAGCTGGCAAATATTGTTGCCGATAAATTAAATATCCGGCACTACCTGAGTAGCATAACTTCTGCCGAAGCATTACAATATGGTAAGCCGCATCCGGAAGTATATCTTAATTGCGCCATGCAGTTAGGCGTTTCACCATCTCAATGTATTTGTTTTGAAGATTCATTTAACGGAATGATAGCGGTTAAGGCGGCACGCATGAAATGTGTGGTAGTGCCGGCGCCATCTGTTTTTAATGCGGGTAAATGGGATGCCGCTGATCTGAAACTGCAAAGTTTAGCGCAGTTTGGAGAAGAGCAATTGAATGGGTTAATGCAATAAATATCGTTATTGTAACCTGTTTCCACAAATAAAAAAATCTTTTTTTCTTCACTACAGTCTCCTACCAGCATTGTGTTTAGCCGGACGTTGTGAGTTTTGTAATCCGGTTTCTAATACAACAGCATAGCTTGTAATCTCGAATTAACCCTGCTTATACGCCACGTCCCCGTCTGCTTTGTGCTAATGCTCAACTTTTGGTTATATGGGAGACGTGGCGGCGAAGGTAAGATAATATCTGCCCGCGCATTAATGAAAAGTAACTGGTGTACGGATTACAGGAGGGGTACTATTAAAATAAAGAAATCCGCCGGCTATACACCAGGCGGATTTTTTATTTGTGGATAGAGACAAAGCATGCTTTGTCTCTGCCAGGAATTTATTCAGCGGATTTTTCTTCTCCGCCCTGCTCCATTTTCTTTTTCAGTTCAGCGAGTACGCCAAGATCTCCGAGTGTGGTTTTTTCAACCTTGCCCTGGATGTCTTTAACTGCTTTTTTGGTTTTAGCAGCTTCAGCTTTTCTCTCTTTATTCTCTGCTTCTTTTTCGTCAGCCTTAGCCTGTTCCCAAATGCGTGTATGGCTTAACAGTATGCGTTTTTCGTTCCTGTCAAATTCAATCACTACAAACTGTATTGTTTCATCTGCACCAACTGTTTTGCCATCTTCTTTAAAGAGGTGACGTGCAGGTGCATAACCTTCCAGTCCGTAAGGTAACTGAACTACTGCGCCTTTATCATCTTTCTTGATTACAGTGCCTTCGTGTATGCTTCCAACAGCGAAAGTATCCTGTAATGCATTCCAGGGATCTTCTTCCAGCTGTTTGTGACCCAACTGTAATTTGCGGTTTTCCTTATCTATACCGAGGATGATAATGTCGATTTCGCTGCCAACCTTAGTGTACTCACTCGGGTGGTTAAAGCGTTTCAGCCAGCTAAGATCACTGATGTGGATCATGCCACCGATACCTGGCTCAAGCTCAACAAACACACCGTAAGGCGTAATGTTTTTTACCAGTCCTTTATGACGGCTTTCAACCGGGTATTTGCTTTCGATCTCATTCCAGGGATCAGGAGTAAGCTGTTTGATAGAAAGACTCATCTTACGTGAATCTTTATCAAGCGTTACCACCTTAGCTTCGTGCTCATCACCTAATTTGAAGAATTCTTTAGCATTGATAGGGGTATTAGCCCAGGTAATTTCACTTACGTGAACCAAACCTTCAACACCAGGCAGTATTTCAAGGAAAGCACCGTAATCTTCAATGTTCACTACTTTTCCTTTTACTACTTTTCCTTCGCTGATGGTTTCAGGCAATGTATCCCATGGGTGAGGCGTAAGTTGTTTCAAGCCTAAGCTGATGCGTTTTTTATCATCATCAAAGTCAAGCACAACCACGTTTAATTTCTGATCCATTTTCAACACTTCGCTCGGATGGCTTATGCGGCCCCAGCTGATATCAGTGATGTATAACAGACCATCTAAGCCGCCAAGATCAAGGAATGCACCGAAGTCGGTAATATTCTTGATAGTACCTTCAAGTACCTGGCCTTTTTCAAGCTTGCTGATGATCTCAGCGCGTTGTGCTTCAATATCGCTTTCAATAAGAGCTTTGTGAGATACAACAGCGTTCTTAATGGTTTCGTTGATCTTAACCACTTTAAACTCCATTGTTTTACCAACAAACTGATCGTAATCAGTTACAGGCTTAACATCAATTTGTGAACCAGGTAAGAAAGTTTCCATACCAAACACATCCACAATCAAACCACCTTTTGTTTTGCTGGTAACCACACCGGTAACTACTTCGCCTGTCTTGTGTATTTCAACTATGCGCTCCCATGCACGTGTAATACGCGCCTGTTTACGACTAAGATGAAGATGTCCTTCCCTGTCTTCTTTTTCTACTACCATTACTTCAACAGTATCACCTACTTTCAAGCCTGGCAGATCGCGGAATTCGTTCAATGAAACCAATCCATCGCTTTTGAAACCTATGTTTACTACAACATCGGTTTTAGTAAGGCCTACCACAACACCTTCCACCATTTCATTATCTGTAATGGTCTTAAAAGTGCTTTCGTATACTGCATCGTACTTTTCTTTTTCTTCTTTTTTATAAGAAGATACGTTGCGTTTGTCAATGCTCCAGTCGAAATCGTCGTGAGCAGTTTCCGGTTCGGCCGGTACCTGTGCAGGTTGATTTGTTATCGCTGTAGGTGCGGTTGCAGCCTCCTGAACATCAGCGTTTGAGTTAACAATTTGATTATCTGACATGATATAAACCCAATGCTTTTAAAAAATTGGGACGGCAAAGGTAGGCAAAAATGCAGAAATGGCAAGGCTTTCGGAGGCTTTTTATGCTTAAAAACGGCTGTTTATTAATAATAAAAGCTCAGTTTTAATATAAAACCGGCATTTATTGTAGTATTCTTGCCGGATCTACCACAACATATTTAACAGATTTTACTTTTTTGTCGTTATGATAAGAGTATGTCATGTGCAAAAATCCATCTTTTCCCTGTATAAGTGAGGGATAAGAATAGCCGCCCTCGTTTTTTTCATGATTTTCAATAGCGGTTCTCCATTTCCAGGTTTTCCCTTCATCGTCAGACAGATACAGGCTTAACCGGTATCGCCCATCATCAATATCATTACCAGGGAATGCCCATTTTCCATCACGTAAAAATAAGCGATTGTTCAGTTACGGGAGACTGCGCGTATATTGATGTAGTTAAGCAGGTAAGCAACAGAAAGCCTGAAATTCTTTTCATTATTAAATGCTCTTTAAATAATACAAAGAGCGGGCAATTTTTTTTATTAGCCGGGAATACTATCAATTCTTATAATTAACCATTAAGATATTAAGAAAATTAAGTAAAAAGCCTTAATGACCCTTAACTTCTTAATGGTTTTCAAAACATGTATTGCTTTTTACGAACTAAATATGGTTTCTGTTAATAAATACTCATGGTTGTAAAAAACTTGCCGGGATAAATATTGAAAAAGGCGTTCCGGAAAAGTACTTTTATTTTAATAGCATATGATCAATGCTGAAAGCTGGATTTTTCAAATAAAGTTCAAAACAGGTAAATACAAAAATTTATTTCTGATAATTTAAATGCTGATATTGCGTTCATAATCGCACAGTATATCAATGAAAAAATCATGATCACTTTACATCTTATTCCGCTTTTTCAGAAAGATCTCGATAAGCTAAAAGAAGAAATTACTTTATATCCCAAAGACGAATTATTGTGGCAGGTTAAAGAAGGCATTACCAACAGCGGCGGTAATCTTTGTCTTCATCTTACCGGAAACCTCCAGCATTACATTGGCGCCGTACTGGGCGATTCTGGCTATGTACGTAACCGCGATGCGGAATTTCGTTTGAAGAATGTACCAAGAGGCAAACTATTGGAAGATATTGAAATTACACGTGCGGTAGTAACCGATACACTGGAACAACTCTCTAAAAATGATCTGCAAAAAGATTATCCACTGCCTGTAATTGATGAAAAAACAAATACAGCTTACTTTTTGTTGCACCTGCTCGGGCATTTGAATTATCATACCGGGCAAATTAATTATCACCGCAGGATTGTGAGCGGGGGGCTATAGGCTGTGTCAGCTATCAGTTCATGTTACCCTAACGATAGGCTGTTGTATCTATATTTCCCCTGATGGTGCCCCGGAGCCGGCGCCAGAAGCTGTCTCTTTCCTTTATTGAAATAAAATCTTCCTTAAATGCTTTTTCATAAGGAATAGAAGGAGTGATCATAGCCGGCTGCAACATTTTTAAAGTATCAGTTACAAAAGGAATTATTGCAACATCTTTACTCACTTTTTTGCGGATGAATTTCCTGAGCATTTTTGTTTGAAAAGGGTCTGATGCCAGCGCGACTTTTTTAAAACCGAGTTGCAATGCCTTTTTATACCCGTAAAATATGTTTTCAGTGCTATGCTCTGCTTTGGTTTCCGTATAGATATTTGCTTTGGGAATACCAATAGCTTCAGCGTACATGGCCATTATTTCTGCCTCACAATATGGTGTATATACCGCGGCGCCCGAGTATATTATATTTTGGGCAATGCCTTTATCAAACAAAAATTTTGACCAGTATACACGTCCTTTCATAACGGTATCCCACTGGTTGTTTTCAAATTGAATGCCCGGAACAACTATTACATCATATGGAGCATTTGCCTCAGCCTTTTTCAACAAACGCTGGCTGCTTTTGGCAGAGTAAGTGCATGCGGCAATTAAGCAGTAAGAGAATAAGATTATTGTACCAGGGCAATTACGATAAAGCATTTGTTTTAGCAGTAGCTGCTAATTTTTATCTTTTTTTCCAAACAGGCGTTTAAAAAAGCCTTTTTTCTTTTCGCCGGTTGAAGAATCAGTTTTCTTTTCTTCTTTTTTATTGCCCTGCGCTTCCATTTTTATCCTTTCTTCTTCTGAAGTAAGCTTGGATTCCGTAGGAACCCTTTCCCTTCCATCGCTAACAGGAACGTCAATATACTGGTTGGATTCGCTCTGTCCTGCATTCTCACCTTCAACAAATGGAGTATCTGTTGCAGGTTCGCTCCAATCCTGTATCATTTCACTCTTGATGCTTGCCGGTACTACAAATCTTTGTTTCGGATCAATACCCAGCGTTTTATCCTTATATATTTCCTGGAAAAAATAGGCCCATATAGGCATTGCCATCTGGGCGCCCTGTCCAACATAGTTGTTTGAAATACGCAATATCGGGTCATCAGCTCCAACCCATACGCCACCTAATAATTGAGGAGTAAATCCCATAAACCAACCATCAGCGTTATTGTTGGTGGTGCCGGTTTTACCTGCTATTTCGCTTGTTATGTTATATGCGCTCCGCATAGATTTACCCGTACCGAAATCTACTACACCCTGCATCATCCTGGTCATAATATAAGCGTCAGCTTCGCTGATCACTTCTTTATGTGTTGTATTAAAAGCTTCCAGTACATTGCCGTTGCGATCTTCAATCCTGGAAATATAAATGGGATCAGTATGCATTCCTCCGCCAGGGTACATGCTATATACGCCTACCATTTCCAGCAGTGAAAGATCTGCGGCGCCAAGCGCAATAGAAGGGTAGGGAGGTATTTTACTTTGTATACCTGCCTGGTGCGCAAATTCAACCGTTCTGTTTACACCTATTTCATTCATTAATTTGGCAGCGGCAGTATTTATGGAAGCTGCAAGACAATAACTCAGCGGACGCGTTCCTGTATATTTTTTATCTGCAATTATCTTTCCGCCAAGATTGACCGGGTCGAGCGGAATAGGCGTTTCAGGCGTGTAACCGTTCATGATGGCAAGTGTATACAGAATAGGCTTAAATGTAGAGCCTACCTGTCTTTTGGTTGAATAGTTGGCATGATCATATTTATAAGTCTTGAAATCAATACCGCCAACCCATGCCCTCACTTCCCCGGTAAGCGGATCTGTTATCACAAAAGATGCCTGCAGCATCTGCTTGCAGTATTTAATAGAATCCAGTGGCGACATTACGGTATCCTTTTCCCGCTTGCTGTTCCATGCAAATACTTTCATTTGTGTTTTTTCATTAAATGCCTTCCGTATATCGGCTTCTTTAATGTCATCATCCTTCATCTTTTGCCAGCGATCGCTCGACTTCATAGCTTTTTCCAGAACAGCTTTACCATCTTTTGTTTTCCAAACACTGCCATCTTTAATATTTTTCTGGTTGTCAAAAACCTTTTGAAGATTTGGCATATGTCTCGCCACTGCCATCTCTGCATACAATTGCATACGGGGATCAATGGTTGTATAAATTTTTAACCCGTCTTTGTAAATATCATACGGTTCACCGGTTTTTGGATTTTTATGTTCTTTGCACCATTTCCTCAGATCGTTGCGCAAAACATCAATAAAATAAGGAGCCAGGTTGGTGTTCTGCGTCATTTTTTCGTATTTCAGATCAATGATCGTAGTTTTTATTTTAGCAGCTTCGGCAGCAGTTATATAATTATTCCTCACCATCTGGTCTATTACGGTGTTTCTTCTGTCTAACGATTGTTTGGGGTTTGTTCTCGGGTTATAAGTACCTGTAGCTTTAAGCATCCCGATCAAAACGGCTGATTCCGCAACGCTCAACCTGTCGGGCTCTTTCTGAAAGAATGTTCTGGAGGCGTTCCTGATACCATATACATGATCACTGTATTCAACTGTATTAAGGTATAAAGCAATGATTTCTTCCTTGGTAAAATTTCTTTCCAGCTTAATGGCAACGATCATTTCTTTCAACTTCTCAATCATCCTGGAGAGTGTGTTTTTGCTGCCTTGCCCAAGCATGTTTTTTGCCAACTGTTGTGTAATGGTACTTGCACCACCTTCACTGCCAAAATAAAATACCGCCCTGGCAAGGCTTCGCCCGTCAATACCTGAATGCTTGTAAAAGCGCTCGTCTTCTGTGGCAACAAGCGCATTCAGCACATTAGGTGAAATATCTTTGTAGGGAACATTTGTTCTGTCGGTGATATAGTATTTCCCCATTAGTCTTCCATCCCTGGCAAGTACCTCTGAAGCCGATAATATGGATGGATTTTCCAGCTCAGAAAGTGAGGGTAATTTCCCAAATACACCCCAGCTTATCAGGAGGATAAATAGAATGCCACATCCCAGTCCTATAAAGAAAATTCTCCACAAATATTTTTTCGCTTTAGCCATAGCTGTAATTAATTATTAAAAAATATCAATTGTATATGTTTTGCAAATTTCATGCGCATATTTTAGAATTAATACCACGAATGCACGATTTTTTACTGTTGTCCGGGATAATTTGACTGCACAAAATTCTTATAAATGTCAAGATTCTTATTTGTTCTTAAAACATCAAGATTTGCCGGTGAAATTATAGTTAAATAGTATTTGTCGGCAGCCAGCCAGGGCACAATCTGCGCACCCGCAACCTTTTTTGTTCTTTCAACATATTCGAGCGCTGCTGCGGCATCTGAAAAATCCGACATTAAAATAAGTTTGTTGTTATCGTCTAATGTTTCTATGCTCATTTCAACCGGTTGTGCCCTGTATGATTCCCGGTTATACCTGTTGAATGCATTTCTCACTTCGTTAACATATACCACGTCTACTTTATTGAGTACGACAGCAACAAAATGCGGTTCGGCGGGATTATAGGTGAACCCCGATTGCTTAACAACAGGTTTTTTAAGCATGGAAGAATCTATAGCAGGCCTTGCCGCGGTTGCTTTGGGCGCTGTTATATCGGTAGTTTTAGGTTCCGGCTTACGCTGGGCTACCTGTTCTTTACCAGGAGCTTTTAACTGAGGTTCCGGTTGTTTTTCAACAATCTGTTGTTCGGGCTTTTTTTCTTCGGGTAATATGACAGCATCTTCTTCGGCACGTTCAATATTTAAATCTGCAAGATATTTTTCAATAGAAGCACGACGTTTTAAAACATCAATAATATTTTCAGCTTTTTTAGCCATGCCCGATTCGGCGTTGATATTTATAAGATTTTTTAAAGCATTTATTGCAGAACTGTCATCGCGTTGTTTAATGTAATAAATCGATTCAATATATAATAACTGCTGCGTCCAGTATACGTTGCCGAATAAACTGTCAGCCTTGATCTTTTCAATCACAGCCTGTTCAAAATTTCCTTCAAGGAACAGGTTATATATCCTTTCGTAATTTTTAGTGGCATCGGTTTGCAGCTTATTAATGCTCTCCAGCGCAGCTTTAGGGTCATCAATAAACCGCAGGTATTTGCTTTGCTTGTTATGCTGCGTCAGTAATTCCCTGTATTGTTTTGCTTTAACCGGAAGATTTAATTTAGTGTAACAGTAATTCAGGTTGAACAGCGCTTCCTCCAGGTTGGGTGTATTGGGAAAGCGGTTCAGCAACTCTTCGTATTTCTTTACCGCTTCTCCGTAATCTTCAAATTTGTCTTTAAATGTATTACCGAGAAAGAACAGTGCTGATTCA
This sequence comes from Terrimonas sp., assembly GCF_003075435.1. Taxonomy (GTDB): domain Bacteria; phylum Bacteroidota; class Bacteroidia; order Chitinophagales; family Chitinophagaceae; genus Agriterribacter. The sequence goes on from NZ_QCZJ01000036.1 coordinate 38,148, forward strand.
ACAGAATCGTTAGATGCAGTTAATGCCTCAGGCGTAAGCGGAACTGTTTTTAATAATCCTTCATAACTGATGTCGGTTAGTTGTTCTTCTTTCTGGTCGAGCGGTACCCGGCTTGCACCTGGATTGATATTGGGCGATTTTGACCGGGCTGAAACATCGGTAATGCGTCTCCAGTTATCAACATTTGGCCTGGTGCCCCATGTACTTCTGAATGTTGAAAACCCCTTTGATTTTAAGGAGTTGTTATAAAAATACCAATCTCCTTTTCCGTTAGCTGCAAACATGTCACCGGCGCCTTTATTGGCATAGGGGTTATTAGAGCTGAAACTGCCCGAAGAATCGGTTTCTTTCAGTCCTCTTTCTTTACGTAGCCGTTTTGCCGCCGCTTTCAGGAATTTTTCTCTTTCAGCCTCAGGCATGGCCGCAATTTTTTGGAGGCTGTCCTGTGTAGATATCGTCTTCAGTCTTGAAATTACTTCAGCTAGAGCCGCCTTTCTCTGCCCGATTTCTTCAGGATTTTTAATAAGCGGGCTGCCTGCATCAAGGCTGTCATAGGCCTTTGCGGCAAGTTCATATTGTTTATGGTCAAAAGCAAGATTTCCGAGGTAGAGGTATGAACGGTTTTTTTGTGTCAGGTCTTCCTGATTATAGGTTACACTTTTCAGGAGCCAGGTTTTTGCTCCATCAAAATTATCGCGCTCCATTTCCATTTGGGCTGCCATATAATAAATGATGCTGCGGTAATTATAATACCTGTCACGCCTGGCCATTTTCAGCAGTTCCTGAATATTATCTTCAATAACTTTTTTGTCATCATCTCCATGTGCCAGCTTAATTTGATTGAGCCTTGCATATACCATCATTACCGGATCAATGGCGTGTTTTATGCTAAGATCGAAATATTTATTTGCTTCTGTTTTGTTTTTGCTGAGGGCGAATAATTGCCCGATGAGGTACTCCCATCTTGCCTTTTCAGCCATATTTTCCGCATTGCTTAATGCAGGTATAAGATGATGTGCTGCACTATCCCACATGCTTTGCTTATAAAAAAAGTACGCCTGCATTTCTTCAAATGAAGGCTTTAACCTTTCAGGAAAGATCTCATCTCTTTTTAATGTCTGGATTAAGCCAGATGCATGTCCGAATGCGCTGTCTTCTATAAAAGTTCTGACCAGCCACACCAATGCATCATTGCGCCTTGGGGGTTCGCTAAATACTTTTTGAACAACACCTTTTCTTTCTTTGGTAGAGATGTTATATACATTCCCCTCATCATTCAGGTTGCTGCCTACAAATTTCTTAAATCCCAGCTCTTCCGGTTTCTTAGGTTGAAAATAATAATTGAGATACTGAAAGGTGATGCCTGCGGAGTCCATCTGGTCTTTAAAAAAATATGCTTTGCCCATTAAAAAATACATATCATCAATCCACTCGTTTCTTAAATCGTGCAGCAGAATAGCGGCATTGCACTTTTGCAACACTGAGTCCAGCTCGGTTTTTTGGGCAGCGGTAGCTTCTAAAGTATAATTATAAAACGGCAATAGTTCTGTATAGTCATCCCTGAAAGCCTGCTTGGCTCCTGTAATAACATCATTTAACTTGATCTCACCGTTAAAAAAGAAATTGTAATGTGTGCTCATCCCCTGCATCAGCCTGCGTGGAATGGTATACTTTGTAGTAAAGGTTTTATCCGAACCTAATATACGTTTCTCATATTTCTCGGGTTTTTTTACATCCAGTGTAGCATCTTTTTGTGCTATTGCAGATGAAATAAAACCACAACAAAATAAAAAGAGAACCAATGTCGTTAAAGCTTTTTTACGATAGGACATGAAGTTGTAGTTCGGTAGTATAATAAACTAATTTTCAGCGAAATTATTTCAATTGTACATTTTTTCAAGTATAAGTTCTTACAACTTGGTCAAAGTGGTTATTTTTAACAGAAATAACTGATAATGGCAAAAATATTCGACGCAGACGCAACGCTTCAACGGCTCAGGAACAGGTACAGAATGGTGATTATGAATGATGATACCTATGAAGAGGTTGTTACGCTGAGGCTTTCGAGATTGAGCGTATATATTACTTTGTGCACAATTTTTGTGTTACTGGTGGGTTTAACCGTTGCTTTGCTGGTATTTACGCCGCTGAGGTATTATGTGCCGGGTTATGGAAGCGGATCGGAGCGAAGGGAGCTGATAACATTGAAAATGCAGGTTGATTCGTTACAGCAGGAAATGAAATACAGAGATAAATACTTTGAGAATATTCAAAATGTATTAAAAGGAAATACTACAGCTATTATTACAGATACAACCCTGTTAACCATACCTAAGGAAGATAAAACCGAAGATTAATTCACTAAAAACCAATAACTATGTTTTCATCAAAATCCAGGTCTGACATTGAAATTAACCCATCTTCCTCAAGCACAAGCCTTATTGGTGCGGGTACAATAATTAAAGGTGATATTATAAGTAATGGTGATATCCGGATTGATGGTACGCTTAAAGGTAATATTTCAGGCTCGGCAAAGGTGTTGATTGGTGCTGAAGGTGTGATTGAAGGAGATGTGGAAGGCCAGCAAGCCGATATTCTGGGTAAAGTAAGCGGTAAAATCCTGATCAAAGATCTGTTAAACCTTAGGGGTAAGGCAATTATTAAAGGTAATATCAGTGCCGGTAAACTGCAGGTTGAACCTACGGTTACTTTTAAAGGTCAGTGTCATGTTGGAGAAGGTACTGTTGCTGATGTTGTGGAAATGAAAGAAGAAGAGCCTATAGCTAAAGCAAAATAGCAGGTTGTTTTTTAACCAACTTAAACAGGAAAATTTTCTTTTCTAAGAAAATCCCTGCATAATAACCAATTATGCAGGGATTTTTGTTTTTTGATCGCACTAACTTCAACCAGCCTGTAAATATGCACAAAGAAAATCGCTCCTAATCTTCTGAATTGTATCTTGTTCAATATTTTTATTCAAATTTTGCAGCAGCAATGAAAAAAATACTTTTGTTATTTGCTTTTACACAAACATTTGTAAATCTTTACCCGCAACAATCACAGATTGAGCAAACAGCCACTACAATTTTATATAAAAGAATTTTAAACGATAGTGATCAATTCCCGGAACTGTTATTGAATAATGTAGCCTGTAATTTTACGGCGCAGGGATTGGTTATTACAGGAAAGCAGCAGATCATCCGGTTGAATAAATATTATGCCCTGGCAGAAAGACTGGTGCGTTACCATGCTCGTTTTTCTGCAACTACCAAAGCTGTATTTCAAAGTAGTACAGGAGATTTTAAAGTGGTAATAGATGTTCCCGGGCAAACGGTTGCTATAGAAACCAATCCTGCTATATGGAAACGGGTGAGGATCGACCCTGCGAATGAATATATAGTGGAAATACAGCGCCATTACCAGCAATCCAAAGTTATTATTGCAGATCTGGTTACCGGTGAAGAACAGGAAGTGGTAATAAACGGCAACGGTGCAGGTGGCGTTGGTGAAGGTGCATATAACAATGAGCATGGTATAGTACATCAATGGGATTATTACTGTTTCGGGCTTTTGGACGGCGATGCATTAACCATAAGGCAGATATGTGTGCAGGCAATGGAGAGCGGGCTTACTTTATTGATATATGGAGACTCCATTACCCAGCCCGAAGGATATTTTCCGGCTAAGGATTTTTCGTTATCGTGGACGCAACTTATCATGCAGCATGTAAAGGGGAGGTCGATATCGAGTGGACGTGGTGGCTGCACCATTAAGGAAGTGCTTGAACGTATTAAGAATGAGTTGCCTTATATAAAGGCAAAATATGTAATGGTTACCATAGGTACCAATGGTGGCAATACAGAGCAAAACCTGGGCGAGCTGATTGAATATATTCAGGCAAACGGAGCCATACCAATCCTCAATAATATACCGGCTAATGAACATGCAACACAGCGGGAAGCTAATATGCTGATTGAAAAAGTTAGAAAAAAATACGGTATTAATGGTTGCAGGTTTGATATTGCTACCTCCTTAAACCGTGATGGTAAGGAAGTAGACAAAACTACGATGTGGCACGAAGACTATACCCGCATCAATAACTGGGGACATTATTATCACCACCCCAATGTAAAAGGTTCACGCCTGATGTACCTGCAAACCCTGATTGATATACCGGAGATATATGAATAAAGAATACAGAAAAAATAAAAAGTGAGTGGTGATTATATTTTCACCGCCCACTTTTATACAAACTATGATATAGTTACTAAATAGGGCTTGCTGTTTAACTCCCGGCATTTATTTTTTTAAGTTTTTACCAGTAACCGGGTTAGCCGCCTCTTTTTGTATGGTTTCGCCGAAGGCAAAATTGAAAAAATGCGAAACATATTTTTTCAAAAGACAAAAAGCAGCGGCGTTCTGGTTACGCAGCCCGCCGGCTGTGGAGGCAAAAAAGGTTCGTAAAATTTAATTATGGCGAAACAGCTGCATGGTTTTTGAAAAATTTGATTCAAAACCCTTGCAGCAATTTAATAACCAAAGTATGAATATACAATGATCTTTATCAGAATATCACCAAATGGAGTTAAACAGCAAGCCCTAAATACAGGTAACTGAATTATTCATATCATCTTCCTCCCGTAACTTCCTGTATAGGCTGACCAATAGAGCCGCTTGGCATTTGTATTCTTAATAATGCTGCTACTGTTGGAGCAATATCCGTCATACCGGTTACACGGTTGGTATAGCCTGGTTTTATTTTCCAGCCCATCCACACCAATGGAATATGCGCATCATAAGGATACCATGTGCCGTGTGTGGCGCCTTTTATGCTTCCGCCTTTCCAGGTTGGTTGAATAACAACAGTATAGTCGCCACTTCTTTTTACATTATATCCTTTAATCATCATAGATTTTATTGGTTCGGGAACTGCCGCTGTACCCAACTCTTCATTGGTTAATACGTTGGCAATACCGTCCGCTTTCAGCAGCACGCTTTTAACTATTGCGTCTAATTGTTTCCGGTCAACATTTTTTTGATTGAGCTCATCCCAGTTCATGTAAAGCTGATAGTTGGTGAAAGCAAGGATCGGTTTTTCTACGCCAAACTTCTGTTTCAGTGTTTCGGTCAGTTTTCCTGAAAAATCATCTCCTGAAATAGCACCTGAAGGCATTTTGTTTTCAAGGTAATAACCAGGTGATTCTGAAACACCGTGATCTGCTGTTATAAAATACAGGTAGTTGCCTTTGCCGAATTTTTTATCAAGATAGTTGAAGAAGTCTGCAAGGTCTTTATCCAGGCGCAGATAATCATCTTCCTGCTCTATTGAGTTTGGTCCGTAAGTATGCCCTATAGCATCAGGACTAGAAAAGCTGATGGCTAAAAAATCTGTGAATTTACCACCTCCTAAATCATAACCTTCTATAGCTGCTTTGGCAAATTCAAAAGTGAGTGTATTGCCATAAGGCGTTGTGCGAACCGCGCCGTAGTTTTTGCCGATAAACTGTTTCAGGTCTTTGGGAAATACCGGTTTTTTTTCACCATTTGCTGTGCCCTCATAATCCTTATCATCAGCCGTGCTCAAGGTATAAGTTTCGATGGGATACAGGGTTTTCCAATCGTTTTTGTAATAGGTATCAACTATTTTTTTCTCATTAAATCGTTTAGCCCACTCCGGTAGTTCTTTCATATAATAGGTGCTGGTAATGAAATTACCATCACCATTATACCAGAATGCTCCGGTAGCGGCATGACCACCAGGCAGAATAGCGGCCCTGTCTTTAATGGCAATACCCACTGTTTTGCTTTGATAGTTTGAGGCTATCCTTAATTGATCGGTAACAGTGGTAACAAGATTATTATGAGGAGATTGTCCTCTGCCGGGTTTTTCAGCACCCACGGTTAAGGTAGCATCGTCATTAACGCAGCCAATATCTTTCCCGGCTTTCCTGTCATACCAGTCATTACCGACAATACCATGTATGGCAGGTGTTGATCCTGTATATACGCAGGTGTGCCCGCATGCAGTAATGGTAGGAGAATAATCAATCAATGTATTTTCGCAGGAGAAGCCTTCACGTATCAATCTTTTAAATCCACCTTCAGTATATCGGTTTTGAAAACGATATAAATAATCCCAGCGCATCTGGTCAACCATCATACCAACAACTATTTTGGGCTGAGATGGTGTGGCTGATGTTGTTTTTGTTTGACTATAAATGATATTAGAGAGAAGTAAGCCTAAGCCTAATAAAAGTGTTAGCCGGCTTTTTTGATTCAGTTGTGGAATATACATGATAATAATAATTTATTGAGCGTGAGCAAGGTAAAGATTTTGTTAGAAACAGCGTGTTAGTAATCCTTAATATTTGTGAGATGATTTTGCCATATTGCCGCTACTCCCGGTTCATTTTCTACGAGTTTATTTCTCCGGCCTTTTCTTTTTATCAATTCAAAAGAATCATAAAGCGCCCCGGTTGCGGTGTAGCATTTATAAGAAAGTACGTCACCGTCAACAGTGATAAGCTGGTATAATTGTGTGTGCCCTCCGTTTTTATCCATCCAGTCTTTTTTATTTTCTTCATACATTTTTGAGCCTGCAACCGATATCACATACATGGTTCCGGAAAACTCAGGGCCGTTTTCGTAAGGAATTTTTTTCATACCTCTTGCATAGGCATGATCATGCCCCTGGAGTATGAGATCAACTTTATATTTATCGAATAATGGCTTAAAATTATCTCTCAGCCAGGGGTTATCGCGGCTCTTACTTACAGAATAAACAGGGTGATGAAAAATAATGCAGGTCCATTTATTGGGATTATGTTTCAAAACAGAGTCAAGCCAGAGTTTCTGGCTGATCAGATCCTCCGGTACTTCTTCTGCTTCATTAGAGTTGAGCGAAATAAAACGCATGCCCTGTATATCGGTAAAGTATACGGTTTCTTTCAGTTTTTCAGTTGCGGGCCCGTTCTCTGGTAAAGTAAACTGTGGTCTCCAAAGCGCAGATAAATTTCCATCTTTTGTTTTGGAATATTCATGATTTCCCGGAGAAGGAATGCCTGGTATCATAGCATGTATAAAACTTCCGCCGTAAAACAATTCTCCCCATTCATCATCATTATCACCACGGTTAACGATGTCGCCTGCATACATAATGGCATTGGCTTCAGGCATTTTGCCAAAAGCTTGTCTAACAACTCGTGGCCATAGGGTTTTCATACCAACCTGTACATCTCCCATATATATGAAAGAAATTTTATCGCCTGGCTTACCTGCTGTTTTAATATGAAACCATTCGCTCCAGTATTTGTCGTAACCCACACGGTACATATACTTTGTGGCCGGCATTAAATTTTTTATTACTATAGAATGATAATAAGCTGAAATATCATTGTGCTGAAAAGGAGAAGAAACTGCTTCATGCTTGTTTGCTTTTACAATATCTGCCGGGTCTGCAGATACCGGCATTATTTCAACAATGCCTTTAGTTACGGCGGTTGATGTGCGCCAGGTAATGGCAACCGAGGTTGAAGGATCTTCGGTTACATTCAGAACTATTCTGTCAGGATTTTCCAGGGGAGGAAAAGGATTAGGTGTTTGCTGGGCATTTGCATAGGGCAATATAAATATTGCCATGACAGTGATCATACATTTTTGTTTTGAAAAAAAAGTCATCAGTATTAATTTTTTATTTCTTTAATAGCATCTGCAATAGGGTGTTCGGTTTTATATGTTAAGCCAAGCAATGAGGCGATGGTTTGTGCAAACTGTTTTTGATAGAGCTGCATATCTTTTGATACTTCACCTTTTGCAGGAATGCCTGGTCCCATTACGGCAAACCATATTTCATCGGCACCTGCTATGCGTGAGCCGTGGCTTGTCCACTGCTCTTTTTTCGAATCCCCGCGTCCATGATCGCAGGTTATAAGAAGTGCGGTTTTATCCTTGTATGCTGGTGTACGCTGCACATAATTCCAGATATCACTTATCCATTTATCGAGGTTTTTTGCAGCATCCAGGTAATCTTTATACCTGCCGGCGTGAGCCCATTCGTCTGTTTCACCATAAGCAATGTATAGTACTTTGGGTTTTCTTGTTTCTAAGTGTTCCATTGCACCATAATGTGTAAAAACATCAAGACATTCCCCATATCCAAATGGTTTATAGGAATCTTTAAGCATTGCATTAATCAGCAATTCTTTTGTTGTGGGGTTTTTACCACCAGTTGTATCAAAAGCGGCAATTACAGGAAAACCTGCACGTTCTTCATTCAAAATCCTGTTAAATGCCCCCCATGCGCCAAACGCCGCTACCTTACCTTTAAATGCAGGTAAATTGTTGATATACTCGAGCACGGTTACATGAGGGTTGGCCTGATATTCATTAGAATTTACGGCAGGGTCAGGATAGCCGGTAAAAATTTCATTATAGCCAGGGTATGAAAACCAGTGTGGGTTTGCCACGTTCACCTTATTGTTCTTTTCCCTGTTGCCGTATAGCTGGCCTTTAGCCGCGATAGTATTCCAGAAAAAAGGCATCAGTTTTTTTCGCCTGCCGGAAGGATCCTCTGACCAGTAGTTTTCGTATATTTCAATGCTGTCTCTTCGTCCCTGGTTAAAGCGTCCGTCGTTTGCAAGTGCAGTATCCATGCCTTTAAAAACTTCCTGCCAGCGTAAACCATCCGTTGTAATTACAATCACATTTTTAATATCAGTTGCTTTTTGCTGGGCAATTAAATAAGCCGGAGCCAGGAACAGGAGAATGATCATTTTTTTCATAAAAAATATGTTGGATTACTAATTGGCAGGATAATACTTGTCGAGCCATACAAGCATTTTAGCAAATACGTCAATCGCTGAAGCCGGGCTCATACCATGTTTTTCTTCAGGATAAATTTCCAGTTGGGCCGGCACCTGCAGGTTCTGTAATTTTTTGTACAGATTTTCTGCCTGGCTTACGTCTACCAGCGGGTCTTTGCCTCCATGAAATAATATGGTAGGGACTGCGGTTTCCTTATTGAGAAATAATGCCGGGCTGGCATCTTTGGTAATTTGCGCGTTCACATCTTTTTCGCCCAGAAAACGGATAACGGTATTGTCAGCATCGCTGCCATCAGGTCTTATTGATTTATCGGTGAGATCCGTTGGACCCCACAGATCAACCACGGTCTTTACCTGTTTTTTTGCATCATGTCCATAAGCATACAGCATAGCGAGGTGAGCGCCTGCACTGCCACCCATCAACGCGTATTCATCACCGTTATATTTGTATTTTTTAGCGTTTTTGGTAATAAATTCAATCACTTTTTTTACATCTTCTATCTGTGCGGGAAAGCGGTTCATGGTATCTTTTACCAGGCGGTAATTCATTGAAGCAACCACGTACCCTCTTTTGCCGGCAAGTTCTTCGATCAGTTGTTTGGGAAATTCTGATTTATCGCCTCCGCTCCATCCGCCGCCGTGAATATATAATATTACCTTAGCGCCGGGTTTAAGATCATTGGGGATATAGGCATCAAACTTGTTCTGATCATCCGGCGCGTTACCGTATTTGATATTCTTTAATTCCCTGTAATTTTTGTTCCTGTATTTTGCATAAGGATCAATTTGGGTAATATTCCTGCCAAGCCCGTTTCTTAAACCTTTTTCAGCAAGGTATTTTACCAGCTCGGCAGGATGATCTGTTTGTATACCCTGTATACCTTTTGAAATAGCGGTATTCCATATTGCTGGAGCTTCGTCATCGCTTTCAACATCTAACCAAACTGCAACGCCGTTATCATTGGCCGTAGCGATCATGGCAGTGTCATACACATTATCCAGCACTTCAATAGTGCCCTGGCTAAGAAAAAAGGAAAGTTGTTCTTTGTTGGTAACGCCATCAATCACACTTGTGATCAGCGGCATTCCGGGAGCTGTTGAACGCCATTTTTTGTATTGGGAGATGCTGTTCAGGTAAACCGCTACCTGGTTTTCCATTCCCGCTTCCTGTATTTGCCTGTACGTTGATGCAACATCAGCGTCTTTAAAATCAAGATAGATATTAATTTTTCCCTTGCATGTTTTTAATACCTCGGCAAAAGTCGGGATGCGGTATGTTTTTTTTGCGGGCTTATTTTTATCGCTCACTTTTAATGCCTGCAGCGCCGCAAGCATTAAATCTTTTACATTGCCTTTTCCATCGGTCATTCTATCCACAGAAGCATCATGATGCAATACCAGGTAACCATCTTTTGTTGTGCGAAGATCTATTTCCACATAATCAGCACCACTCTTTATTGCTTCCTTAATGGAAGCGATGGTGTTTTCAGGAACTTTGGTATGATCGCCGCGATGGGCAATTACGGCAAGGTTATATTTTGTTTTGGGTAGGGAGACCTGCCGCTCCTGGGCAAAAATGCTGAACAAACAAAATCCAAAAGCAAGTGTTGAAATAATCTTTTTCATTTGGCTGATTTAGGTGAATTATTGCTTCCGGTAGCCGGCACATTTTTAAAGTAGTAGCCGCCCTCATTGGAGCACAAAAAGGATATATTATACTCATGGATAATAAGGATACCGGCGATAAAGCTACCGGTTATTCTGAAAATGCGGATGCCGGCATTTCATTTTTTACCACAAAGCCGCACTAAGGTTTACGCAAAGAAATATAAAGAAAATACAACAATTGACACTAAAAGCTGATAGCTGATGGCTGATAGCTATTAGCTGTATTTGTCTTGTCCTAGCATAAGTAGACAGATTTAAGAACAAAAAAATCTGTAATACCATGACAAGAGATGTCCAAACGGTGATCCGGTATAGTATTAGCTTTAAGCAAAAAGTAGTCAGAG
>NZ_QCZJ01000037.1 GCF_003075435.1 Terrimonas sp.
TGCCGGAAAGGTTTTGTGGTATCTTTTTCCATAACATGCAATATGCTCATCAACTCTTATACCTTTTCTATTTTTAATTATTAACATATGTGCATATCGTTTAATACAAGAGGCCTATTGTCGCCTCAGGCAACTATACCCCATGGCTATAATGCAATCCAACATCATCACTCAATATCAACAACTCCTTAGAACTTTTATCCTTACTCATTCCATATTTCCAGCCAGGCTTAACTATTTTAAATCTGCTATACATCTTTCTTACTTCATCACAGTCGTTGTAAGATAAAATCCATTTATTTCTTTTGCTTAATATATCAACAAGTTCCTCATGGTCAAAACCTTTATGCGCATCGCCCTTCTTTCCATACAAAGCACTTTTTATGAGATAAGGTGGGTCGAGGTAGGCAAATTCATCTGCGTGTTTTAAAAGTGACACTTTATAGTCAGCTTCTGCAATAATGATATCAGAATTGTGGAAATTCCTCAATCGTTCAATCGCTGTTTTAGTAAATCGCGGGTGCCCCGGCGACATACCGCCTGATAAAGTAGCGCCTGAAAACGAGGAGCGGTTCAGTACATAATAAGCTGCCGCCCGTTGCAACTTTGTTTCTAATGTGGTATGTGTTTGCTGTAATTTGTAAAATTCATGTTTGGGTAAAGGAAAATACTTTTCTACTTCGTCAGCCAATACTCCCGGTTGCTCTAAAGTGCATTGCCAAAATTCAACCAGCGGCATAAAAATATCGTAACCATATACTTTAACTCCACGGGCTGCCAGTGATAGCTCTACGGATGCGCCGCCGATAAATGGGGAAACAAGCGTTTTTAAATCTTTGGGGAAAAATGGTAAAAGAAAAGATACAGCCCTTGTTTTGCCACCCGGGTAACGAAGTATTGATTTTTCGCTGTATGTAGTATAAGTCACAGGCGGCAGGTATGTGATTGTAAACTAAAGTTATGATAAACTGCGGGAAGTTGGAACGCTCCAAAAAAAGCCACAAATACACAGCGGCATACAAAGAGGTCACGGCATTGCATAAAGAATAATAATAAAAATGCTTTGAGTAACTTTGTGTATTCTTCGTGTCCCTCTGTGGCGAATGATATATTCCCGAAAATTCGTGCATTCGTGGCAAAAGATATATCACGTTATAAGGATACAGGCACTACGCAGCCGTACGTTCAAATCCGTTTACCTGCTCAACCGGCTTTTGCCCCAACTGCTTCATAAATTTAAAGTGAGAAACAACCGCCCCTCCGAACGTTGGGAAATAATTATAATACAAGCCAAATTCCTGGCAGGTTTTCGCAACTATTTTGCTGATCTCGGGATAGTGCACATGGCTTATACGCGGGAACAGGTGATGCTCAATCTGGAAATTCAACCCTCCTACTAACCATGATAGTACTTTATTATTGGCTCCAAAATCGGCAGTGGTTTTTACCTGGTGTATCGCCCATTCGTTTTCTATCTTTTTTGGTTCAATGCCTGCAAAATCAAATTCGGCATGTTCAACCACGTGCGCCAGCTGAAATACCAGCGCCAGCGTTAAACCCAATACAAAGTGCATTACCAGGAAGCCCAGCAGCCATGCCTGCCAGCCTACAACAGCTATAGGAATTACAACAGTAAAAGCAACATACAATGCTTTTGAGATCCAGAAGGTAGCATGTTCTTTAAAGTCCATCGGCTTAAGTGGCGTAGTATATACTTTCTTGGTAACGTATTTTATATAATCTGTAATAAATAAAAGAAACAGTGACGTAAACCCGTAAAGGAAGAACATATAATAATGCTGGTATCGATGAGGCGGATACCATTTTTGCGTAGAGCACTCTCTCATAAATGGCTTATTATTAATGTCATCATCAATACCATCAATATTGGTATAGGTATGGTGAACGATATTGTGCTTCAGCTTCCAGAAAAACGCGTTACCGCCAAGCGCGTTCATGGTAAGCCCCATCACGTCATTAACCCATCCTTTTTTGGAATAGCTGCCATGGCAGGCATCGTGCATGATGTTAAAACCAATGCTTGCCAGCGTAAAACCAAATAAACCGCTTAATACCACACCCCAGAATATATTTAAAGGCAAAAACAATAATGCGCAATATATTAATACGGATGCGGGAATAAGTATAAACGTTTTAAGGTAAAGCTTCCAGTTACCGGTTTTTTCAATATTGTTATCAATAAAGTACTGGTCAACGTTTGCTTTAAGCGCGTTGAAGAATACTTTGTTCTTGTTGTTGAAGGTTACTTTATACATTAATTGCTGTTTACCATTGCTATAAAGTTCCCATTTATATGCAATGGAGATTTACTAATAACGGAATTTTTCCCGTTTACTGCGTATCACTGAAAAATATATTTCCGGAAAGAAAGATATCTGGTAGTTGCGACGAACGGGTGTGCAAAGGTAATCCTTAAAATCGGAAAATTTGTTTAATTCATCTTAAAAGGCACAATCATGTCGAACATGGGTATTTTTACCTCAAATTGCTTTTTAGACGTAACATTTTCCATGGCGTATGTACCATACATTTTACCCATTTCTGTGCGGAGATTACAGCCGCTGACATATTGGTATTGCTCGCCGGGGTTAATTTGCGGCTGAACGCCTACAACACCCTCTCCTTCCACCTCCCGGTGAGTACCATTACTGTCAAATATATACCAATGCCTGCGAAGGAGCCGGACCGGAAAAGCATTATTATTCTGCAATGTGATGCGGTAAGCAAACATAAATTCACCACTCACGGGGTTGCTGTAATCGGGCTGGTAGAAAGTTTCAACCGTTACAATTACCCCTTCAGTGACTTTTGATGCCATTGCTGCTATAAAGTTTACGCTAAAAATAACGAAAAACTACGATAGCCTAAGGTAATTTATCTATAAATTTTGTGCTACTGTATAAAAACACATTTACCTTTGCGACTCTATCACAACATTTCTTGCCCGGATTTGTTTAATGACCAATTAAATTTTTGTAAATGAAAATAGCTGTAGCTAAAGGCGATGGTATAGGCCCGGAAATCATGGATGCCGTTTTGCGCATTTTTGAAGCCAATAAAGTTCCGCTTGAATATGAGTTTGTAGACATGGGCAAGTGGGTGTTTGATAAAGGGTTCTCCAATGGTATGACTCCCGAAGCGCAAAAGGCTATCGAATCGCTGGGATTATTATTTAAAGGGCCTATGGAAACACCTAAAGGCAAGGGCGTTAAAAGTATTAATGTAACAGCAAGAAAAACATGGAACACTTTTGCCAATAAAAGAGTATTTCAATCGCTGCATGGAGTTGATACTGTTTTTTCAAAGGCAGGCATACCAATAGATATTACAGTTGTGAGAGAGAATATTGAAGATACTTACGGCGGTATTGAACATATGCTTACCCATGATGTGGCTTTAAGCCGCAGGATGATCACCAGGCCCGGTAGCCTCCAGGTAATCCGTTATGCATTTGAAATGGCAAAGCAAAAAAAGGCCAGGCGCATAACCTGCGGACACAAGGCTAATATTATGAAAATAACGGATGGTTTATTCCTTGATTGCTTTTATGAAGTAGCTAAAGAATACCCTGAGTTAAAAGCAGACGATATTATTGTGGATGATCTTTGTATGAAACTGGTTACCAAACCGGATAGTTTTGATGTGGTGGTTTTAACCAATCTGCAGGGCGATATTGTTTCTGACCTGTGCGCAGGATTGGTGGGTGGTTTAGGGTTTGCTCCTTCTGCCAATATTGGCGACCATATTTCTATTTTTGAAGCTGTGCATGGTACGGCACCTGATATTGCAGGTAAAAATATCGCCAATCCTACAGCGTTGCTGCTTAGCGGTATATCTATGCTGATGCACGTTGGGCTTACAGAAAATGCCGGCATAATTGAGAACGCGTTATTATATACTTTAGAAAGTGGTATACATACCGGGGATTTTGGCGACAAATCAAAACCTTCTGTAAATACAACTGAATTTGCCGATGCCGTTATCAGCAATTTTGGAAAACAACCTGTTGTTAATCCAAAACCAATAATGCCGAATAAGCCCGGTACTCCTACTCCATTTAAGCTGCAGCAAAATGCAATGATGGAATCAAAAGAAGAAGGAAATGAAACGATCGTGGGCGTAGATTTTTTTATTGAAAGTAATGAACAGCCGCAATCTATTGCGGTTAAATGCGAGCGGCATGGTGGCGTTAAGTTTAAGCTGATTAATATCAGCAACCGCGGTACGCAGGTTTGGCCAACAGGCTCGGTATACACCAACCTGGTAAACGTGTATAATGTACGTTTTGAAACTTTGGATGGAGAACCATTAAATCAGCAGGATATTTTGGGCTTATATATAAGCTTAAGCGGAAACTTTAAAGTTTGCTCTTCAGAATTATTAAATCAATGGGGGGAGAGAAAAGGATATAGCCTGGCACAGGGGCAGTGAGGATTGAGCTATGGGCGGTGGGCTATTTCATGCAATTGAAAATTATTACTTGTAACAGCAGGGGCAAAGAACACCCGGCTCAATCTTTATAAAAATCATTGCTCATAGCCTGAACAAAATGCCTCATAGTTCCCCGCCCATTGCCCACCGCCCACAACCGATAGCTCCTGCCCCTCGTTAATCAACGTTAAAACATTTTTTACCCACTAAACCTTGCTTACCTGTGCGGGTCTATCTGCTATCATTCATTTAAAAAAAAACAACTCATGAAAAAGATAGTATTAGGAACCTTGGCTTTAATGATTGGTATTGCAGGTTTACAGGCACAGGACAAAACTGATAAAGCTCCTCCGTCAAAACCTGTTTATGGTAAGCATCATGGTAAACGCGGTATGCATGGTAAGCATGATGTAAACTATAAAAAGCTGAATCTTACACAGGATCAGCAGGATCAGATGAAAAAAATCAACGCGGATTTTAAAAGTAAAATGGATGAGCTGAAAAAATCAGAAGCCACCATTACAGTTAAAAATTATAAAGAAAAAAGGCAGGCAATTGCCAAACAACACCGTGATCAGGTACAAAATGTACTTACCAAAGAACAAAAAGATCAGTTGGCAAAAATGCACAGCGAAAGGGGTAAGACATTTGGGAAAGGACCCCGCAAAGGGTTTGAAGGCGGACCTGGCAGGGGAATGGATAAAATGAAAGCTGAACTTGGCTTATCAGACGAACAAACTGCAAAAATGAAAACATTGCAGGAAGATACAAGAGCAAAAATGAAAAGTATTCGTGAGAATCAATCATTGAGTGAGGATGCGAAAAAGCAACAGGTGATGGCTGCATTTAAAGATCAGCGTGAGGGTATGAACAAAATTCTTACACCGGAACAACAAAAGAAAATGGAAAGCATGAGACCTAAACACATGCATCGCGAAGCAAAATAATTTTAATGTGGGATTATAGCGTGTTTAATGCCGGGCTGCCTGAAAGAGCAGCCCTTTTTTTAAAAGCCTCCCTCCTCCTGCTCTTCAAAGGAAAGAAGGCGGTATTTAACTGCCAATTCAGCCATCGTATTTCTACTGTTCAGGCATCAGCCTCTTCATATTTTTTCAGCTTTAAACATCTCGTATAAAGCGCAGCCTGAATAATATAAAATATGTATACCGGGAAGCTGCCGACAGGCTGGCTCCGGGATGCGGGAAGGGGCATTGCTATTCCATCATCATCTTCTGCAGCTTCTTTGTAAGCAGAAATAGTACAATTGCCGCTATACCTGCGAGAAAAACAAAAAACATAAAGAAGTCGTAAAGGTTATGCATCTCATATCCAAGAAAGTTGGTTGCTTTTCCTCCGTCGGGGTAAAATGAACTTAATACACCTGCAAGTTTATTTCCAAAAGCATTAGCAGTAAACCATATTGCCATTAATAAAGAAGAGAACTTAAGCGGCGATAGTTTATTTACCAGGGACATACCAATGGGGGATAAACATAATTCACCAGCCGTATGCAGCGCATACATACCGGTGAGCCATATCATACTTACTTTAATACCGGGTGCAACATTGCTAACCCCTTTTGCTATCCACAAATAGCCAAGCGCTAATAAAAATAAGCCCCACGCCATTTTTGTTGGAGAGGAAGGCTCTCTTTTTCCAAGCTTCAGCCAAAGCCAGGCAAAAAATGGCGCGAACAAAACTACAAATGCTGAATTAAGCGACTGAAACCAGCTTGCAGGAATTTCTTTAATGTTTACATCAATGCCTTTTGTAAGGAGATATACATTAACAATAATTATAACTGCAAGAAACAATAATAAAAGTCCGTACACGGTAATACGTAATTCCCTGTCGAAAGCGGAGGCAAGATTTTTTGCGCCTTTTTTATACAGCGTATAAATAAAATAAATACATGCCGCTGATAATGTTGCTATCAGCCAGGTTGGGATGCGCAGTCCGAGAGTCCTGTCTGTTTGTTCGTCTGCAAATAGCGTAAGTGATGCACCGGCCTGCTCAAATGCTGCCCAGAAAAAGATCACGAAAAAGCACACTACAAAAATCACCAGTACTTTGTTTTTTTCTATCTGGTTGAGCGTTTTGTCCATAAAAATAATAGCGGGTATAATTACTATACAAGCTACCAGCAAATAAAAGAGGTAATTGATCCTGGTATCAAGATACAGTAACCCGATACATGCCAATGCAAGAACCGCCAAACCCAATATGGTTGGCAAGGGCGATGTCATGATTTTGGGGCTGTTGGCAGGCACCAGGCCCAGCACATTCTTATCAGGGTCAACAACGTATTTATGCTGATATAGTTTTTGAACGATCACACTTATCACCATACCTATGCCCGCAATTAAAAACGCCCACCTGAAATCAGACGGGTCGCCGGTATCGCCAAATAATCCGCAGATGAATGGACCTAATGCACCGCCTGTATTAATGCCCATATAAAAAATAGTATAGGCTGCATCTTTCCTGTGATCATTTTTAGGATATAGCTGCCCTACAAGCGACGAAATATTAGGCTTAAAAAAGCCATTCCCTGCAATCATTAATCCAAGCCCGGAAAAAAATAAAACCGAAGAAATATCAGGTGCGCTTTTATATAAAGTTCCGCAGGCAAATAAAATCAATTCACCAATGGCCATTACTATACCTCCGGCAATAATTGAGCGGCGGTTTCCCCAATACCTGTCTGCAATAAAGCCGCCCAGCAAAGGAGTAAGGTATATCAGGCTTAAATAGCTGCCATAAAGATTTGATGCGAACGCTTTATCAAACAAAAGCGCTTTGGTCATAAACAGCACCAGCATGGCCCGCATGCCGTAAAAATTAAAACGTTCCCACATTTCCGTTGCAAACAAAATGTATAGTCCCTTTGGGTGTCCTTTGGCCGGGGTATTATTCATTAATAAATAATTTAATCAAAGAAGAAGTTAAGTTGAAAAGCCAATATAGCGCATATTTTGCTACATATTACTCAATGTAAATGCCCACCTGTAAAATAAATTCACTTTTAAAACGGCTATATCTCTATTTTCGCACGCATAAATTATTATAGCTCATATCATGAATATTCTATTATTAGGTTCAGGTGGAAGAGAACATGCGCTGGCGTGGAAAATGAGCCAGAGCAGCCTTCTTACAAAATTATTTATTGCACCAGGCAATACCGGAACGGCATTGTGCGGAACAAATGTGAATATAGCAGCAACTGATTTCGAATCTATTAAAAAATTCTGCATAGATAATGCCATTGAAATAGTGGTTGTTGGGCCGGAGGAACCCCTTGTAAAGGGTATTTACGATTTTTTTAAAGAAGATGTTTCTGTTAATCATATTCCTGTGATTGGTCCATCTAAAAAAGGGGCACAACTGGAAGGCAGCAAGGCTTTTGCCAAAGCGTTTATGGAAAAGCATCATATTCCATCTGCAGGGTACAGGGAGTTTGATGAAAGCAATTATGAAGAAGGTGTAGCGTACCTGCAGGCGCATTCTTTGCCGATAGTATTAAAAGCAGACGGGCTTGCAGCAGGTAAAGGCGTGATTATTTGCCAGAATTATATAGAAGCAGTAGCCGAATTCGAGCTGATGATACAGCAGTCAAAGTTTGGAGATGCAAGTAAAAAAGTAGTAGTAGAGGAGTTTCTTTCTGGTATAGAAATGAGCGTTTTTGTACTTACAGATGGCGTTAATTATGTAATTCTTCCTGAAGCAAAAGACTATAAGCGGATAGGGGAAGGAGACAAAGGGCTTAATACCGGCGGTATGGGAGCCATCAGCCCGGTACCATTCGCTGATGAAGCCTTCATGCAAAAAATTATTGCCCAGGTAGTTGAGCCAACAATAAAAGGAATAAGGGAAGATAAGCTGGAATATGCAGGGTTCATCTTTATAGGCATTATTAAAGTGGGTGAAGAACCGTTTGTAATTGAATACAACTGTCGTATGGGAGATCCTGAAACTGAGGTGGTTATGCCAAGATTGCGAAATGACCTGGTGGCTTTGTTTAAGGCTGTTACCACTCAAAAACTGGATGAAGTGAACATTGAAACCGACCCGAGAAGCGCAGCTACTGTAGTAGCTGTAAGCGGCGGCTACCCCGGGGAATATGAAAAAGGCAAACCAATAGAGGGTCTCGATTTAATACAGGAAGAGGAAACAATTGTATTTCATGCCGGCACCAAACAGGAGGGAGAAACTATTGTAACGGCAGGCGGCAGAGTATTAGCAGTTACCTCTTTGGGTAATACCTTACAAAAGTCCGTTGAAAAATCGATGGCGATCCTTGAGGTTATTGAGTTTGATGGTATGCATTTCAGAAAAGATATAGGATATGAGTTTTATTAGGTGTCAGCAGTCAGGTGTCAGCTATCAGGTTTCGGAGATACTGACAGCAATTGCAACGGCTGAAACCTGATAGCTGAAACCTGATAGCCCTTCCCATAATCATTAAAAAATTTATTTCTCTCAAAGTCAATAAAAATCAAGGTTTTGCCGTTGTATTTCAAATTATTTACAACAACTTTGCAAACATTATTTACGAATAACATTCTCCAATATCAATTATGGGTCTCTTCAATTGGTTTACACAGGAAATTGCTATAGATCTCGGTACAGCTAACACCCTTATTATTCATAATGAGGAGATCGTAGTTAACGAGCCTTCTATTATTGCCCTCGACAGGAACAATCCCAAGAATGTACTTGCGGTAGGTAAGAAAGCTTTGATGATGCATGAGAAAACGCACGAAAGCATACGTACTATCCGCCCGTTAAAAGATGGTGTAATAGCCGACTTTAATGCCGCGGAATTAATGATACGGGAGCTGATCAAAATGATCTATCCCAAAAAACCGCTTTTTCCGCCAAGCTGGCGTATGATGATTTGTATCCCTTCAAGTATTACAGAAGTTGAAAAGCGTGCTGTAAGAGACAGTTCCGAGCAGGCTGGCGCTAAGGAAGTATACCTGCTTCATGAACCTATGGCAGCAGCGCTTGGTATTGGCATTGATGTGGAAGAACCAGTGGGAAACATGATTGTTGATATTGGTGGCGGTACAACAGGTATTACGGTTATCGCTTTAGCTGGTATAGTGTGCGATCAGTCTATACGTATTGCAGGTGATGAATTTACCGCGGATATTATGGAGGCTTTACGTCGTTATCATAGTTTACTGATTGGTGAAAGAACAGCTGAACAAATAAAGATCCAGATTGGCGCGGCAATGAAAGACCTGGAAGTTCCACCGGATGATTTACCTGTAAATGGCCGCGACCTGGTAACAGGTATTCCAAAACAAATTATGGTTAGCTACCAGGAAGTAGCAGAAGCGCTTGATAAAAGTATTTTTAAAATTGAAGAAGCGATTTTAAAAGCGTTGGAAACAACACCACCCGAGCTTGCATCTGATATTTATCGCAGAGGTATATATATTACAGGAGGCGGTGCATTATTGCGCGGATTAGATAAGCGTTTAAGCCAGAAGATAAAATTACCGGTACATGTAGCAGATGATCCGTTGAAGAGTGTGGTTAGAGGAACCGGTATCGCTTTGAAAAATTATCAGCGCTATCCATTTGTTATGCGATAGTTGATCCCGCGCATTTCAAAATATTTGCCCGATCCTATCCTTATAAATAGAATTTGTAAAAACACTTCATGTGCGTAATGTCTTTCTGTTCATCAGGCGATATTTTAATTTTCTGTTTTTCGTGATAATGCAGGTTATTGCCTTGTATATGTTGTTTCAGTACAACAGGTTTCACGAAGCGGCATTTATGAATGTATCCGGCGAAGTAACAGGAAGAATAAGCAGGCAATACAATAATGTTGAATATTATTTCAACCTCAAGAAAACCAATGATCAGCTTGTTGTTGAAAACCAACGGCTCAGAAATTTACTCAGACAGGATTTTCTCGTTAACGATACTTCTCATACGCTGGTAGTTGATTCCATCAAAGTTGATTCGATTGAACAATACAGACGATATTTCTATTATCCCGCCAAGGTTATTAATAATTCTGTTACAGCTCAAAATAATTATATTACCATCAGCCGCGGCACAGCCCAGGGGTTAGGTAAAGATATGGCTGTGGTAAGTCCTTCGGGTATAGTTGGAACAATAGTAAACGTGAGCCCTAACATGGCAACAGTAATGAGCCTGCTGCACAGGAACAGCAGGGTAAGCGCAAGCCTTCTTAAAACCGGGGAAACGGGAAGTATAGAATGGGATGGGAAAAATCCACAGGAGCTGACGTTTAAAAATATTCCCAAAAGTGTGCAGATAAAGGTTGGCGATAGCGTAGTAACAAGCCGCTATTCAACATTTCCTGCCGGAGAAATGGTGGGCGTGATCACACATATAGGAGAGCAGAAAGAATCAAATTTTTATTTATTGACTGTTAAGCCTTCAACCAATTTTTATAACGTGCAGTTTGTATATGCGGTTAAAAATTTGCAGAAGGAAGAGCAGGACGCTATTGAAAAAGCAACCCAAAAGCAGGAGTAAGCGATGAGTGAATTGCTCAAAAATATAATACGGTTTTTTATCCTGATTTTTGTGCAGGTATTTATTCTGAATAAAATACCGCCATTACATCAGTTTGTTGTTCCATACCTGTATTTTATTTATATTCTTTGGCTGCCATATAAAATTCCAAGACTTTCATTAACGCTGCTTGGGTTTATATATGGGCTTTGTCTCGATTTTTTTACAAAAACACCGGGGCTTCATGCTTCCGCGTGCATTACTGTAGCATATCTGCGCCCGTTTCTTATTAACATACTCATTTCAAAAGACGATCCTGGGTTTAACTATACATCTCCTGCTCCGTCAAGTATGGGATGGCCGCAATACCTTGTATACACATTAGTGCTTTCTTTTATTCACAATGGGTGGGTAGTATTTCTGGAATGGTTAAGTTTTGGAAATATTTGGTACTTCTTAGGCAAGGTAATTGCCACTACAGGCGTTAGTTTCTTATTAATTTTAATAACAGAAGTTCTTTTTTACAGGAAACAGAAGTTCAGGACAAACAATTAGGGTATGCCTGTATTTAACCAGTCACGTCAAACCGTTATTCGCCTCATATTTGCCACCACTTTTTTAATAATAGTGGTGCGCCTCGCAGTATTGCAATTGTTTTCCGACAAATACGACGCGCAGGCATTCAGCAATGCTGTTTACAAAAAAACGATTTACCCGGGCAGGGGTATCATCTTTGACCGTAACAACAAAGCCATCCTTAACAATACCATTATTTATGATCTTACGGTAACACCGTACGAAGTAAAACAGGTGGATACAAGTTACCTGTGTTCGTTATTAAGCATCGATACCGCGGAGTTTAAAAACAGGATAATTACAGCTATAATCAAAAACGGGCGATATCGCCCTTCTGTTTTTGAAGGATTGCTTTCGCTAGAGTTGCAGGCAAAACTGGAGGAAAATATCTGGCGTTTTCCCGGATTCACGCTGGTTGAGCGGCCCATACGCACCTATCCATTTAAAGCCGGGGCCCATTTATTGGGAGATATTGGAGAGGTTGATACCGCTATCATCAGGCGCAGCAAGAATTTTTATCAAATGGGCGATTATGTGGGCAGATCAGGTATGGAACAGTATTATGAAAGTGTGCTGATGGGGCAGCGGGGGGTGCAGCATCTTATAAAAGATAATAAGAACAGGATACAGGGGCCATGGGAAAATGAAAAATATGATACATCAGCGAAAGCAGGACGAAACCTGCGTACATATATTGACATTGAACTGCAGCAATTAGCAGAAAAATTAATGGCCAATAAAGTCGGGAGTATTGTAGCGATTGATCCTAAAACAGGAGGAATACTGACAATGGTATCCGGCCCAGTTATTGATCCTAATGATCTTACCGGCAATACACGTCAAAAAAATTATGCAAAACTGGCGCTTGATGTTTCAGCTCCCTTAATGAACAGGGCAACCCGCGGTTTATATGAGCCGGGTTCTACTTTTAAACCTGTAGGCGGTTTGGTGGCGCTCGATTTAGGAGTAATCAATGCAGGTTATGGTGTTAGCTGCGCTGGCGCATATTACGGATGCGGCAAGGTAATTAAATGTGAACACCACAACCCGGGGCATGCCGCCAATATGCGGCTGGCATTGGCCAACTCCTGCAACTCCTATTTTTCCCAGATATACAGGATGACGGTTGACAACCCAAAAGATCATAATACAAAAGCAGGCTATACCAGGTGGAAGGATTATATGAATGCATTTGGGTGGGGAGAAAAACTGGGTATTGATTTACCGAATGAACTACCTGGCAGCATTCCTGATACAACAATATATAATAAAGTATACCGCAACCAATGGAACTCCTGTACTAACGTTACGCTTGGCATTGGCCAGGATAAAATGCAGGTAACACCTGTGCAGTTGGCTAACGCCATGTGTGTAATTGCCAATAAGGGATATTATTATACACCGCATTTTGTAGAGAAAATTGATAATGAAACGCCTGCAGACAGCATTTTAAAACCTTTCAGAATAAAACATGAGGCGCTTACCCATATTTCTGACGAAGCATACGAAGCCATTCACGCCGGTATGCAGGATGTGGTGGAAAGCGGAACCGCACGTATCGCGAAAATTCCTGGTATAAATATTTGTGCAAAAACAGGAACCGCAGAAAAATATACGGTGCTTGACGGGCACAGGATTAAACTGCCCAACAATTCCATGTTTGTTTGCTTTGCTCCGAGAGAAGACCCTAAAATTGCTATAGCTGTAGCCGTAGAAAATGCAGGCTTTGGATCAACCTGGGCTGCGCCAATAGCTTCTTTACTCATTGAACAATATCTTACAGATTCTATCAGGTCTGAAAAAAAGAAAGATGTTGAGAGAATTGCTTCTGCTAACCTGATGCCTGCTTACCTTAAAAGAAAACAATTCATTGCAGACTCAACAAGAGCATATTATTATTTTAATTTAAGAAAAGACAGCAGCTATATTAAAAAATACCTGAAGCAACGCAGTGCTAAAGTTGAGAAGCCCAAACAGGACAATACTACGGTTAGTTCAAATAAAAATACTGCTGTTGAAAATAAGCAACAGCAGTCCGCGATAATCAAACAGCAGATCCCGGTCCCTGTTGTTTCATATAAAAGTTATGGCAACAGCAGGAACAGGAATCTGTGCTTTTATAAAGAAGCATTTCTTTTTGTTGATGATAAACATTTTAAAAAGCAGGCAGCTATATGAGTTTGAATAAACCTGAAATATCAAGGGGGATAGACGGATTGTTGCTGTGGTTGTATATATTATTATGCTGCATCGGCATTGTAAGCATTTTTGCCGCTACTTATAGAGAGGGAGATGATATCGTTAAAACCTTTCTGTCTTTCAAAACAGATTATAGCAAACAGTCGATTTTCTTTTTAATATCTATTGTAGCAGGTACTGCGGTATTGTTAACCGACAGCAAGTTTTTTACCGCAACAGCAAACCTTTGGTACGCGTTCGGTATTTTGTTGCTTTTACTCGTGTTTCCCTTTCACTCCAATGTAAAAGGTACAAAATCCATCATCAAATTTGGTAATGCGCTCCAGCTCCAGCCTATACAGCTTTGTATAGTGTTTGCCAATCTTGCGCTGGCCAAATATTTGTCGCGTGTAGAAACGGATTTTACCAAAACAAGATCGCAGCTTGTTGCCGCCGCTATTGTAATTGCGCCGGCTATACTGGCTATTGCGCAGAGTGAAACAGGATTAGCTTTGGTGTATTTCTCTTTTTTCCTGGTAATGTTCAGAGAAGGGTTGCCTGCAATTATTCTTATTATAGGATTTTCATTTGCGATACTGGTTGTTGCCACTTTACTGGTAGACCCTGATATATTGGCCCTCATACTTACCGGTATAGCCGGCCTTGCTATTTATATCATGCGGAGGCAAATCAAAAGATATAAATCTGTTTTATTTGGAATCCTCGGTATCTGGATTGTATGCGTAGGCATCCAGCGCTTCGCGGTGCCTTTAATTTTTGATCATGTACTGGAACCCTACCAGGTAAAGCGCATTTATGATACGTTGGGTAAAGATTATATACCCAAAGATGCCGCCGCTGCAGCGGATATTGCTAAAAATACTGAAACAAAAAAAGATGACGGTGATTATAATGTAAAGCAAAGTAAAATTGCTATTGGTAGTGGCGGTTTAACGGGCAAAGGATTATTAAAAGGCACACAAACCCGCTATTCATTTGTGCCTGAGCAAAGAACGGATTTTATTTTCTGCACTATTGGTGAAGGATTTGGCTTCGTGGGAAGCATGATCTTCCTTTCTATTTATATAGCGTTGCTATTCCGTATAGTAACTATTGCGGAAAGGCAGCGAAGTACTTTCAGCAGATGCTATGCGTACGGCGTTGCTTCTGTATTGTTTTTCCATATTGCCATTAATTTGTGTATGACGATGGGCCTGGCGCCTGTTATTGGTATTCCGCTCCCATTTGTTAGTTATGGAGGGCTTTCTCTTGTAACATTCAGTATGATGATCTTTATATTGCTGCGTTTGGATAAAGACCGGCAGATGGTGTTGAGATGATCGGTGGGCGGCGGTCAGCTATAGGTTGCTGCACATGTTAGCGGCTGTTTTCTATTTTAGGAATTTTAAATTCCATCGTGGGCGACACTGGTCGTGGAGGAGGTACAACGTATTTTGCACTCTCAAAATAAATAGTTGTGTCAAACTGATGCAACTGATACTGCTGTTTTCTTTTTACAATCCAGTCTTTGAAGTCCACTAATACTGAAGGAACGCTGTTACTATGAATCCTAATCCTTTTTTTGATCATTTCCTTTTCAATGTAAAATTGGTAGTCTATTCCGTCATGGTAATATTCATAATATGATGTGTCATAAATTTGAAAGGGTATTGTGCTGATAAAGCTGTCAATGATTTTTTTGTCTTCCTTAGAAAGTAAAGTATAATAAGAAGTTCCGGTTTTTAGATTGTCAGAAGAAGAAGTAAAGTGCTGTCTTATTAATGCTGTATCACTTTGTATAAACTTGATTGAAAAGCAGGTTGAAAAAACATCATTATAAGTAAAGTCAAATGCTTGAAATGGTTTTAGTAACTTCTGATTGCTACTTTTAGAAAAGTTGTGAAACCATTTGATGTCATCGTTGACAGCGGCAACCAAAAAAAAGTATATAGCAGCGGCAATTAGAAAAATTATTAAAAAGAGGCCTCGCATATAAAAGAGATGAATAAAAGTGCTGTTTCCATAAAATAGCCGTTATCAGCAATCTGCGTTGTA
This sequence comes from Terrimonas sp., assembly GCF_003075435.1. Lineage (GTDB taxonomy): Bacteria > Bacteroidota > Bacteroidia > Chitinophagales > Chitinophagaceae > Agriterribacter. Next base: position 15,763 of record NZ_QCZJ01000037.1, read on the forward strand.
AATCTAAAAGATATGAAGACAGCATTGCCGGGCGGAAAATAGTTCATCAATATTTTCCGCAACATTTACAGCGCAGCAACGCACTTTTTTGCGGCTTTTTGTAAAATAATATTTTCTAAGCCGACGTATTACACCTGCGGCGTGTTGTTTTTATTTTTTTTCCGGGGAAGTGCCGGTAATATCATTTTTTACAAACTTTATCATCGCACTGCTACCTTCCGTACTTACCAATCTCGCTTCATAGCGCTTGCCTCCTACATTTGCAACCATAAATGAAGTATTAGGAGGAATGGAACCAAGGTTTTCAGCTACCATTACCAATTCATTGGTTTGTTGCAAGTCGCTTACGGGAATTTTTACAGTAAAGGCTTTATCTGTGAGATAGATGTGCTGGAAGATGAGCTTCTCATTTAAAAACAGTGTTATCGAATCACCGTCTATTTCTGCGTTATCATAAAAATTCAATTCAATAGAATCGCCCGATACAGGAATTTCCATTATCGGAACTTTCTGTCGTTGTGTAAACTTTTCTTCAATGGTTAGCGGCTTCAATGGCGTAATTGGCCTTTTTTCTTCCGCAACCGCTATGGGTTTGGGTGCAGGCTCTTCTCTAGCAGGTATAACTGTTCTTTCCGGCTGTGGCTGTAGCACAGGCGCAGGTTGACGCGCAATCATATTTACACTATCAATAACAAAAGGATCATTGGCACCAACGGTGTAATTTTCAATTACAAAATCCCATTCATCATTAAATGCGGTATTATTTGTTTTATCAAGATGCACTTCACCTTTTGATTTGTCTTCGTTTTTTTTTAATGCAGCATTGCCATCTAATTTCATAATGCCACCACCAGGACAATTAAAATCTGCCCTGGAAATCAATTCATATTTACCGGAGGAGCCGATATTCATTCTTCCTGTTTTTTCTTCCAGGAACTGATCATCCCACCAAACAGCTTCATTATTTATTCCGTCAAAATATCCCCTGATGCTATAGCGCCTGTAATTGCCAGGCGATTGATAATAATAAGATGTGCCAATTAAACTATCGCCTTTTTGAACAATTTTTATTTCAATTTTTTGCCTGTTTATTCTACCATGCCATACTCCTGTTATCATTTGAGCGTTGGTTTCTATGGTAATAAAAAATATAAAAACAACGGCTAAGGATAGTAAAAAAAGGAGCTTCTTCAATGTGTGAAATTTTGCTTGAAACGTACAATATCCGCCATTATTTTGCCACATCAAACACAGGAAAATGTTTTAACGAAATCTTGGTTTTAAGGAGCATAAACTGTTAAGAAAAGCTCAATGTTGATTGTGCTTTAAAACGGGATTAATAATAATGCAGTACAATTATTGCCGGATAAAAGTGAATCACTCATCCATTTCCAATATAAGATTTGCTATCAATGCCGTCCAGCCGGTTTGATGAGATGCGCCTAAGCCCTGCCCGGTATCACCATTAAAAAACTCATAAAACAGGTGATGATCTTTAAAATGTTTTTCCTGCCATTCAGGCTGATAATCTGCATGATACTGGTATTGCCCCTTTTCGTTTATTTCAAAAATTTTTAACAGCCTTTTGGTCAACTCATTGGCAATCTGCTTCAGATTCATTTTATTGCCTGACCTTGCCGGGAATTCATAAGTATATGAATCTCCGTAATATTCATAATATTTGCGTAACGCATTTATGATGATATAGTTTAACGGTAACCATATAGGGCCCCGCCAGTTTGAATTGCCTCCGAACATTGAGCTGGAACTCTCGCCAGGCTCATATTGAATACGGTAATCATGCCCCTGGTAACCAAAAACAAATGGATTGTGCTGGTAATATTTTGAAAGAGACCTTATACCATAATCAGATAAGAATTCATCTTCATCCAATAATCTTTTTAAGAGACTTTCCAGCCTGTCTCCTATCATTATCGCGAACAGGTATTTGTTGTCTTTATTCTTTGCCTCAATATCGGAAATAACACGGGTAAGATCAGGGCGGGTAAGCTTTATTACCTGCAGCCTTGTATTAAACTCTCTTAACTGATCAAACATGCTGCTATGCATTATTTCAACTGCGAGCAAAGGAATAATACCCACCAGCGAACGTACTTTCATCCGCTGGCTTGTACCATTCTCAAACTGTATGGCATCGTAGTAAAATTTATCTTCTTCATCCCACAACGATATATCTTTCTTGCCTATGTGATGCATTGCCCAGCCGATGTTGAGAAAATGCCTGAAAAATTTTGCGGATGATTCTTCATATGCTTTGTTGTGCTGCGCCAGCTCAAGCGAAATGCGCAGCATATTGATGGCATACATTGCCATCCAGCTTGTGGCATCTGCCTGTTGTAATTTTTTTATACCTGCAGGCATATGGTTCCTGTCAAACACACCTATATTATCCAGTCCAAGAAACCCCCCTTCAAAAATATCTATGCCATTGGCGTCTTTCTGGTTTACCCACCATGTAAAATTCATCAGCAGCTTCTGAAATGATCTTTCCAGGAAATCCCAATCAGGGACGCCTGTTTTCTTTTTGTCTGCCTCATACACATACCACACGCTCCATGCATGTACAGGAGGATTAACATCGCTGAAGTTCCATTCGTACGCCGGTATCTGTCCGTTGGGATGCATATAGTATTCACGCAGCACAAGCAGTAATTGCTGCTTGGCAAAATAGGGGTCTATATGTATAAAGCTTGCTGCATGAAAAGCAAGATCCCATGCCGCGAACCAGGGATACTCCCATTTATCGGGCATGGAAATAATATTACGGCAGGTAAGATGCTGCCAGTCGTAATTTCTTTTATAGTGCCGGTGCGGTGCGGTTTCATTCGGTTCACCAAATATCCATTTATATACGTCGAGATAGTAAAATTGTTTTGTCCACAGCAAACCGCTTACAGCACCGCGCAACAATTTATGCTGGCTTTTTGAAAGCTTTTTAGAAGAAGCCAGTTGATCATAGTATTCATTGGTATCTTTAATACGCTTAGCAATGACCTCTTCAAAATCGTTCCACGGATTGTCGAGCATGGCAGCGCTTAACCTTACCCTGAATGTTCTTGACTTACCCGGTGCAATATCTGCCTTAAGCCATACCGCGGCTTTTGTTCCTTCCCTGGCGGGATTGACCGTAGGGTGATTATTAACGATATAATCGTTGATGCCATCTTTTACATAAAGCACATCATTTGTGCGGTGATACATCCGTTCGTTGTTTGTTTCATTTTCACAAAACAACTGTTCGCCGCCCTCGTGGTAAAAATAGAAATTGCCATTGCGGCTGGATGTTGTTTTTATACATTTATCTGTTACTGATGTTATAGCAGGTTTGCTGAAACGGATATTATGTTTCCAGAAATTGCGAAACCAGATATGCGGTAATACATGAATTGTTGCCTTTTCAGGTCCGCGGTTAAATACGGTTATTTTCATCAGTATATCCGATACGCCTGCTTTGGCGTATTCAATATAACAATCAAAATAACGGTTGTCGTTAAAAATACCGGTATCCAGTAGTTCAAATTCCGGCGATAACCTGTCGCGCTGATTTTGCTGTATAAGCTGCATATATGGAAATGCATGCTGGGGATATTTGTAGAGAAACCTGCAATATGAATGTGTGGGAGATGAGTCGAGATGAAAATAGAGTTCTTTTACATCTTCTCCATGATTGCCCTCATTATTGGTAAGCCCGAAAAGGCGCTCTTTAAGAATGGGGTCTTTGCCATTCCAGAATGCAGGAGCAATGCACAAAACCTGGTCGCTGTCGCAAAATCCGGCAATGGCATCTTCGCCCCAACGGTAGGCATAACTGCGGGCAAGATCATGGTTTACAAACCCCCAGGTATTCCCTTCGGGGCTGTAATCTTCTCTTACCGTTGCCCATTGGCGTTCAGAAATATACGGTCCCCATTTTTTCCAGTTGTGGTTCTTTTGGGAGCGGATCAGACGCTCATTTTCATTCAAATCCATAGCAGCTTGTTAAGTAAACAACAGCATATGGGCGCAACCGTATAGTTAAATATACAATCTTAATATTTTTTTTACCAGGAAGATTTTGAAAAAGATAGAATAATCCTATTGACAACTTAAAGAGGCAACGTTGATATAGCGCGAAGCTATTATTCCTGCTGCCAAACCCTTACCCAATCCACCTCCATTCTTTTGGGAAAAGCGGTTTGTGATGGGTCTCCGCCATTTTGCCCGCCAATAGCAAGATTCAGCAGCATATAGTGAGGTTGTTTAAAGGGGTTAAAGCCGCTGCCATCTTTATTCACTAATTTTTCAACCGCTACCTTATTCAATAAAGAATCGTCAACATATAGGGCAACATACTCCTCTGTCCAGTCCATGCGCCAGGTATGAAACTGAGCCGCCCATGCTTTGCCACCTAATTGCTGCACACCGGTTTTGGTAGTATACCACTCATTGCTGTTGTTTACACCATGGCAAAGAATATTAGCCAAAAGGGTATCCCGGTAAAATTCCATAATATCAATTTCGCCGTTTGCAGGCCAATGTTTTTCTACGCCCAGCGTCCACCATGCGGGCCAAACACCTGCGTCAATATCAATACGGGCACGCAATTCAAATTTGCCGTATTGCCATTGATGCTTACCTGCTGTTATCATACAGGCTGAAGTGTATCCAATAATCTTTCTCCTAGTGCGCCAGTCAGCACGGTCTGGCTTATATAAAGGGTTGGGCTTTTTTTCTTTCCTTGCCTCAATAATTAATAAACCATTTTTGCAAAACGCGTTTTCCGGTTGATACCATTGGTGCTCTTCATTACGCACAAAACCTTTCTCATAATTCCATTTGGAAGAATCCGGTACGCCATCCTTATTGAATTCATCACTCCAAACAAGTTTGTATGTATGCTGGGCATGGAGAATAGTATTACAAGTAAGTAAACATAGTACTACTGTCGTTTTTTTAAAGAAATCCATAGTAAAACGTTTATGATTTATTTTTCAATGATACGGCATTTGTTTGAAATGTTGCCCGGAGCGATGCAGATGAACGGAGCGTCGTTGTGTCCTGAAAAGTTGTTGATTAGATGATAGAGTTCTTTTTTTTAAGAATGGCCTATCGGTAGGGTTGTCAGACAAACCTATCAAACCGGGTCAAGGTGCTGTGTTTTAACAGGCATGGTATTGAACGTTGACTGCAGGTAGGTGTAAATGAGTTGAACGCAAGTGAACCTTCGATGAGGTATCGAAAAGTTTATAGACTACGCCGAAAACAATCCTCCGACGCAGATTGTGATAAGTGCAGCGGGAGTAATCTGATACTGGCTGCATGGTGTACGGTATAGAGAAGGCAAGACATTTGCACAAGGCTAATCAATGGAACAGGAGAACCTGCTACAAGCCAGGCAACCCAAATAGGTAAAGACGCCGTAGAACCCAAAGAGTTGAAAGCGTACGAAAAGGAAGCGGGTGAAAAAGCCCAAGCAGCGCAAACTGTGAGGCAGAAAGTAACCGAGGAGCGGTAGCAGGGGCGGACAAGCTCGTAGTAGTGATGACATCTTGTGAAAGCAAGAAAGAGCGAAGGAGCTTGACCAGTCCGGTGAATCAATTAAACCAACCTTTTAAAAAGGGAAAGAATTTAAACGATGCAACCAACAGTAAAGAAAGAAGATGGCAGACACCCAATCAGCTTTGAGCAGATTGCACAAGCCTGTGACAAGGTAAGGAAGAATCAGGGAGCAGCAGGGATAGACGGCATGACATGGGAAGACCTTGATAAAAACAGAGCCCCCTTGTTATACAAGTTGTGGAACAGGATGACAAGTGGTAGTTATTTTCCTGTAGCAACTCTGGAAATAGAAATACCAAAAGCAGGTGGAGGGAAAAGAAAATTGGGTGTGCCAACGCTATTGGACAGAATAGCGCAGCAAGTAGTAGTTGAAGTGATAGAAGAAGAAACGGAAAAACAGTTTCATCCTGATTCGTATGGCTATCGCCCAAATCGAAGTGCCCATGATGCCATAGCAAAATGCAGGCAAAGAGGTGGAAGATATGAATGGGTGATAGACCCTGACATTAAAGGCTTTTTCGATAACATTAATCATGAACTGCTGATGAAGGCAGTGGAAAGGTTTACCTCTGAGAAATGGATACTGATGTATGTGCGCAGATGGTTAAAAGCCCCCATTCAAAAAGCAGAAGGGAACATAGAACAAAGGACAAAAGGCACACCACAAGGAGGTGTCATCAGTCCTGTACTGGCTAATATGTTTCTGCACTTTGCCATTGACAAATGGATGGAAAAGAATTATTCCTCCATCCCCTTAGAACGCTATGCTGATGATGTGATTGTGCACTGTGCAAGTTTGGTGCAAGCACAGTGGATATTAAAACAAATCACAGAAAGACTGAACGAGTGCGGACTGGAATTGAATAATAAGAAAACAAGGATAGTAAAATGTCAAAAATGGGGAAGTAATGAAAAGTACCCCAATAAAAGTTTTGACTTCTTAGGATACCAGTTCAAACCACGCAAAGCAAGAAACAAAGAGGGTAATATGATAGGTGTGTTTTCTCCGGCAATTAGCCCCAAAGCAGTTGTGAGAATAAGAGGGTGGATCAGAGAAAGCAAAGTGTTCAAGCAAACCAATCAAACATTAATGGAAATGGGAAAGAAGATTGAAAAGCAAACGAGAGGATGGATCAACTACTACGGAAAGTTTAGATCATCGGAACTAAGCAAGTTGTTTGATCCGATGAATAAACAAATAGAGAAATGGTATGCCAAAAAGCATAAACAAAACGCCATTGAAAGCAAGAAGCGGATAAAGCAAATTGCAACGACACATAGCTACTTGTTTGTGCATTGGTATAGAGGATTTACTTACTTTCAAAACTGAAAAGACTGGGAAGAGCCGTATGACGGGAGACTGTCACGTACGGTTCTGTGAGAGGGTGTGGATGAAATGCCGTGCCCTACTCGGCCCAATATAGCCTGATCAGGGGTGTAGGCCGGTTTCAAAAAAATACTCAAAATACAAAACGTATTCATGAAAATTAACTATGTGCCAACTTAAGTTTACGCCTTATCTTTGCAGCGCTTTACCTGAGCCTGTTGCATAAAACAGGCAGGATTAATACACGATGAATTTGAATGTGCTGCTGGACGAGTATTTGAAAGATACCCGCATTTTTCAGATTGCGGGCAGGCTCGTATTGTCTAAACCCCAACAACTTTATTTAAAAAACCTGCACGGAAGCGCTTCGCAGTTTGTTTTTGCCAGCGTGTTCAGGCATGATCTCGCTTCCCAGGTAAATCATTTGATTGTTTTGAATGATGCGGAAGAAGCCGCGTATTTTCATAATTCGCTGGAAAACCTTACCAGCGCGCTGAATGTTTTTTATTTTCCTGCCTCATTTAAAAACCGTAAGAACTACCGGCAGCTTAATGCTTCGCATGTAATGCTTCGCACGGAAATGCTCACCCGCTTTTCTACCGCAAGGGGTAACAGGGTTGGCGCCATTGTTACATATCCTGAAGCATTGTTTGAAAAAGTGGTATTGCCCAAAACGTTGTCAGGTAATATTATCCGTATTAAAGCAGGCGATACCATTAATGTTACTGAACTGCTTTCGCAGTTTGTGGATTATGGTTTTGAAAGGACGGATTTTGTATATGAACCCGGGCAGTTTGCCTTACGGGGAGGGATACTCGATATTTATTCTTTCGGCAATGAAAAGCCCTATCGTATTGAATTGTTTGGTAATGATGTGGATTCCATTCGCATATTTGATCCGGAAACACAGTTGAGCGAAAGAAAATTGTTGCAGGTAACTATTATTCCCAATGTTGAAACGCAGTTTGAAACCGGTGAAAAAGTCTCGCTGCCGGAATTTCTCCCGGAAAATACCGCAGTATGGATACAGGATTGGGATGTAGTGAAAGAAAAGTTGCATGTGCAGGAAGAAGATCTTGAAATATTTTTTCGTGTACAGGAAACAAGTAAGCCGCGAACTACGGCTAATGATGAAGGGGAAGATAATCTTGAAAAGAAAGATGTAAGCGCAGATGATTTTGTGCATGCAGCCATTATTGAAGAACAACTGCGCGGCAGACATGTTGTAGAGTTTGGGCACACACCACATTTTGGCGGAATAGAAATCGGGTTTGATACAAAAGAGCAACCTTCCTTCAACCGCCAGTTCGATATGCTGATAAAAGATTTGAAGAGTTGGGAGCTGAAGAAATACAGCATATACCTTTTTGCGGAAAATCCCCGCCAGCTTGAGCGCCTGCACAGCATATTTGCTGATCTGAAAGCAGAGATACCATTTACGCCTGTTCCGGTTTCTGTTAATGCAGGGTTTATTGATAATGATCTGAAAATTGTGTGTTACACTGACCACCAGATTTTTCAGCGCTATCATAAATACAAGGTAAAGCAGGCCTATAATAAAAATAAAGCGCTTACCTTAAGAGCGTTGCGTGAATTGCAGCCGGGCGATTATGTTACACATATTGATCATGGGGTAGGTATATACAGTGGCCTGCAAAAAATTGAAGTGAATGGTAAGCTGCAGGAAGCTGTCAGAATTATTTACAAGGATACGGATATACTCTATGTAAATATCAACTCGCTACATAAAATAGCTAAGTATACAGGTAAAGAAGGCACAACACCTAAAATAAACAAGCTCGGCAGTGATGTTTGGCAAAAGCTGAAAGAGAAAACGAAGGCGAAGGTTAAGGAAATTGCCTTCGATCTTATAAAATTATATGCGCAGCGAAAAGCGCAGGAAGGATTTTCTTTCAGCCCGGATAATTATATGCAAACAGAGCTGGAAGCATCTTTTATTTATGAGGATACACCAGACCAGAGCAAGGCCTCTGCAGATGTGAAAAAAGATATGCAAACGCCAAGCCCCATGGACAGGCTGGTATGCGGAGATGTGGGGTTTGGCAAAACAGAAATAGCGGTACGTGCGGCTTTTAAGGCTTGCTGCGATAATAAGCAGGCTGCTATACTTGTGCCCACCACTATTCTTGCATTTCAACACTATAAAACATTCAAAGAAAGGCTGAAAGATTTTCCGGTAACGGTAGATTATGTAAACCGCTTTAAATCATCCAAAGAAAAAAAAGAAACATTACAGCTATTACAGGAAGGGAAAATTGATATTATTGTCGGCACACATGCTTTGGTTGGTAAAGAAGTGAAGTTTAAAGACCTGGGTTTACTGATTGTTGACGAAGAACAAAAATTTGGCGTGGGGCATAAAGAAAAGATCAAAACGCTTAAAACAAATGTTGACTGTCTTACACTAACGGCAACGCCTATCCCAAGAACATTGCAGTTCAGCTTAATGGGTGCAAGAGATTTGAGCATTATGAATACCCCCCCGCCTAACCGGCAGCCAATACAAACAGAAGTGCAGGTGTTTAATGAAGACTTTATCCGCGATGCCATTTATTACGAAACAGAGCGTGGCGGGCAGGTTTTCTTTATACACAACCGTGTAGTGGGCTTAAATGAAATGGCGGTGCATATACAGGGGCTTTGCCCCGATTTGAGTATTGGTATTGCCCACGGGCAGTTGGAAGGCCATATACTGGAAGAAAGGATACTTGATTTTATTGACCGCAAATATGATGTACTGATCTGTACCAATATAGTGGAGAGTGGTGTTGATATCCCGAATGTAAATACCATTATAGTAAATAATGCACACCAGTTTGGTTTGAGCGATCTGCACCAGTTGCGTGGACGGGTGGGAAGAAGTAATAAGAAAGCGTTTTGTTACCTGCTTGCTCCGCCGATGAGTACGTTGCCCGCAGATTCCCGCAAGCGCCTGCAAACCCTTGAGCAGCATAGTGAGCTTGGCAGCGGTTTCCAGATAGCGATGCGTGACCTTGATATACGCGGCGCCGGAAATTTACTGGGTGGTGAGCAAAGTGGCTTTATGGCGGAGATAGGTTTTGAGATGTACCAGAAAATCCTTGATGAAGCCATAAGGGAGCTGAAGCGAACCTCTTTCCGTGAAGTGTTTAAAGAAGAAATCCAGCAGCAGGAAGATTATGTGCAGGATTGTACTATTGATACAGACCTTGAAATACTGATACCGGATAGTTATGTGGAAAGCATCAACGAAAGGTTATCGTTATATACCCGGCTTGATAATTCGGAAGGTGAAGAAGAACTACAGCAGTTTCATACCGAAATAATTGACCGCTTTGGACCAATGCCGCCGCAGGTAGAAGATTTATTTACCACGGTGCGTTGCCGTAAAATGGCGGTAGATATGGGCTTTGAGAAAATGGTGCTGAAAGAAAATACACTGCGCTGTTACTTTGTAAACAACCCCGACTCTCCTTATTTTGAATCAGGCACGTTTAACAAAATGCTCCAGTTTGTACAAACGCAAACCAACAAGGCGAGGCTGAAGCAAACCGGCAGGAACTTTTTGCTGATACATGAAGATGTAGAAAGTATGGAGCATTTATATAATTTCCTCTTTAAAATGCACAGGTACATAAAAGAAACTGTGACGGTTGTATAGCCGCTTATTTGGACCTGGTGATAAAAGATCAGGGGTTTCTCTGAATATATGATACAGATTACAGTAGACAATATGACTATACGAAAGGTTTGAAGTATTTCCCGATTATGAAATCTGTACTATTTGGTTTATATTTCAGTATAAAACCAACTACATTATGGATCAGCAAAGCGAATTCCTCGGCACAGAGGAACAACCTGTAATACCGCCAAACAGCGATGAGAAAACGCTGGCGATACTTTCACATGTTCTCACCTTTGTTGCACCTATCCTTGCACCATTAATAATATATCTTATTAAAAAAGATGATTCCACTTTTGTTGCGGCACATGCTAAAGAGTCATTGAATTTCCAGATAACATTGGTGCTGATCATAATTGTATTAATGATTTCGGTTATCGGGTGGTTTTTACTTTGGCTTCCCGGTATAATTGCGTTGGTATTGGTAATAGTTGCTACAATAAAGGCAAGCGATGGAAAGTTATACCGTTACCCGTTTACATTGAGGTTGATAAAATAATCATCTTTTTATAAAACAGCACACGGAATACGGGAATGGTGCTGATCAGCGCGGATCCTCCGTGAATATCTGTCGCATATGTTCCATTCTTTGCAGCAGCTCCTGAACAGACTTATAATATCTTTATCTCAACAGGGTTACAGTTCCCTTTCTTTTGACAATATTTCCTGTATAGTCTTTTCCTTCAATCATCCATACATAGGTATCGGTTGATTGAGGTTTACCATTTACTGTTCCATCCCATCCCTCGCTGATATTTTTTGAGGAATATACCACCTGCCCGTAACGGTTAAATACCTTAAAATAAAAGATCTCCTGCATACCTGCAGCAGTAAACCGGAAAACATCATTCTTCCCATCGCCATTAGGGGTAAATGCATTGGGCACATAAAACTCCGGTCCTTTATATGCTTTTATTTTTATTTCATCTGAAGTAGCACAGCCGGCATCGGAAGAAACAGTAACCGTATAAGTAATATCGCCTGCCAGCATTGCAACAGGATTTGCTATTGACGCATCGCTTAATCCTGCGGATGGAGACCAGCTATAATATTTCCCGCCTGAGGCCTGCAACTGGAGGGGTTGACCAATAGCAACAACGGTATCATTTCCCGCGTTTGCATAAGTGCCATAAATAATTATTTTCTGGGCAAGCGTATCTGACGGACATCCATTTTCTGCCAACGCATAGCTTCGTACAGTATAGACGCCGGTATCTGCATAACTGTGAAAGGCCGTAAATGAAACCGCGGTGTTATCATCCCCAAAATTCCAGTATGCCTGCTGCAAAGGCACGGCAGTATTTGCATTAAAAGCCATAAAACGAACTTCTTCTTCCCTGCAGGCTTGTGTGAAACCGCTTATGGTTATTTCAGGGTGCTGTTCTACTTCTATTGTTTTACTAACGATATCTGATATACATCCTTCTCTGGTGCCTACCTGCAATGAAATATTGCTTATACCCACAGGCAATTGCTTATAATAAGTATCGTCATGAGTAACAAAGCTGCTTCCATTTACTGTCCATTTCCGGTAATCAATCGTACCATATGCTACTTCCGACAGATCATTAAACGGGATCATTTTATCATCGCAGTAAGGCGGTGATTTAAAATCAAAATCCGGCAGAGGTTTTGACCCGGCTACTATCTGCTGCTGAAATGTATCTGAAAGACATCCGTTATTACCAAGTATATTCAGTTTAACAGTATAGTTTCCCGGCTCGGGATAAACATGTGGCGGCGGATGTGCCGTTGTATCGGTTGTGCCGTCTCCAAAGTCCCAATACCATTTTACAATATTTCCAAAGGAGGTTGAACTGTCAATAAATTGAATAGGTTCGGGATAGCAGGTAATCTGATCTGCGGGCAGAGAAAATTCGGCATTAAGAGATGTGCAAAATCTTTGGTGATTGGTAGCGCCGCCGGTTGCAGCGGTAAATCCCCAGAAAACCATAGGGTCTCCAGAAAAAACAGTTTGCACAAGATCTATGCCGGTGGTCAATCGCTGGTCTCCATCCATATAAATCGTCATCACTTTACCTGCAGCATTCCAAACTATCCTGAGCACATGCCACTGGCAATCTTCAATATTAGCACTACCTGCCAAAGCCTGCACGGGTCCTGCAATATTATTTGTTGATCCATGCACAAGATCTCCATTCAGGTGGATATCAATATGATCGTATGACGGATCATTTTTATTGGTATTCTGGTAAGTGTCGATAGCAACAATAACAGATGGCGATACGCCTTCCACACCTAATCCCTCACCTGTGGTCCCAATGCTTGTACTGATCGGCTGTAATACAAATGCGATACCGTCTGCCCCCTCCGTATCATTACAGCCGAGGTAAACATTAAAGTGATAATCGAAAGATTGTGTAAGATTTATTTTATTGATATTCCATACCGAGCCTGATGTTGTATTTTGATCAGGTGTAAGTGTATAGCAATTGCAGTTTTCCTGCGAAGCATTGCCGTTGATATGATATGGATTGTTTGACTGCGCCGCCGCGGCATTCATAAATGCCGGTATAAAGAAAATAACTGCCATTAAGAAAAACTCAGGCCTGGTATATATAATTTTTAGGGTACTCACTGGCAAAATGATAACCTGCGCATTACTCATGTGCAGTTAATGGCTGTAATTTACATTATAAGCACTTAGTTTATACAGCATATACAACATTAAACGGATACTTATTTCAGCTCCTTCTTTAAAAAATCATTTATCCGGGTATAGAGGCTGATGCGTAGTATATTCGGCGTGCCATCACTCAGGGTATGTGTTTTATCCGCATAAAAATGCTGATCAAAATTCGACTTCCTGCTGTTGGTTAATTGTTTGCTTAGCTCAAGGCTGTTCTGTAAATGTACATTATCATCTGCTGTACCGTGTACAAGAAATAACCCTTCCCTGTAATTATCTGTAAATGTAATGGGAGATGCCTGTTTATACCCTTCCGCATTTTCACTCGGCAATCCAAGCAACCGCTCTGAATAAACATTTTCATAAAACCTCCAGTTTGTTACCGGTGCAATAGCTACAGCGGCTTTAAACTGCCCGGCATACTTGGTTTGTGCCAATGCGGCCAAATAACCACCATAACTCCAACCCATAACCGCAGTATTTGCGGTATCAATGCGATAAGTTCTCAATAAAAAATTCCTGACTTTCAACAGGTCCTCCATTTCAATATCTCCCGGAGATTTATAATTGCTTTTCCTGAAAGCTTCACCTTTGCCCGGCGTGCCGCGCGGGTCAATACAGGCAACTATATAGCCCTGGTTAGCAAGCCAGCGCATAGTGAGCGTAAATTTATCATTCCATTTATCTATGGCTTCCTGGCGGGTAGCGCCACCATACACATACAGCACAAGGGGAAGCTTTGATTTGAAGTTATTATATGGACGGATTACCCATCCATTCATAACCATAGAATCGTTTGCTTTAACCGTAAAAAAATCTGCATCAGGAATACCGAAATCTTTCATACGGTCTTTCAGCTCTTTATTCTCAATTAATTTTTTAGGATCTTTTCCATTAATAGAAACAGCCTGGTAAACAGAAGGTGTATTGATAGAAGAAAACTCATCAAAGAAAAATCTTTTATCATTACTTACCGCAACATCGTGATAACCGGCGCCGGTGGTGATACGTGTTTTGTTTTTACCGTCATACCCAATTTTATATAAATGTTTTTGCCGAGAACCAATTTCATCAGAGGTATAAAAAATCTCTTTCTTGCTGTCATCTGTTCCTTCTACAGAAATCACTTCCCATTTTCCGGAGGTTAATGGTTGCATGCCTGCGGTGTCTAAACTTACATTATAGATATGCCGGAAGCCGTTAGTTTCACTTAGCCATAAAAAAGATTTACCATTATCGATGAACCAAATATTAGAAGGCTGAATAGCAACGTAATTAGCAGGGCGCTCCTCGGTAAATAAAACGGTGCTTTTACCGGTAATGGCATCAGTCTTCAATACTTCCAGCCTCTTTTGATCTCTTGTAAGTTTTTGAACAAGCAGTGTTTTATTATCCGGCGCCCACTTAATGCCGGTAATATATTGATCAGGATTTACACCCACATCAACAGAAATAAAAAGTTTATTCGTTATATCATATACAAATGCTTTTACGTCAGGCACCATTTCTCCGGCCAGCGGATAGCGCTGTCTTCTTATCTCAGCATAAGAACGCTCATACGTAGTAATGGGATATTGTTTTACGGTATTTTCATTAAACCGCAACATCGCAATATACCTGCCATCGGCGCTCCAGTCGTATGCTTTTGTAATGCCAAACCCATTTTCGTACAACGCGTCAGCCATACCGTATATAAATTCTCCGGGCGCACCGTCAACCGTAATGGGGATAGTCTTATTCTTATCAATATCCATCAGGTACAGGTTGCCGTCGAGTATATAAGAAAGATATTTGCTATCCGGGGAAAAAGCCGGGCATAACTGTTTTCCATTAGCTGAAACTACATTCAGGATTTTTTTATCAACATCCCAAACATAGTTGAAGGCTTTTTGTGAAATATTATTATAGGGTTCAATCTGTGTTTGAACGAGTATTTTACTATCGTCGGGAGAAAACTGAAAGTCCTGGAAATAAGTAAAAGTAGTTGCGAGAGAATCACTGTCTCTTTTGATCTGATTTGAAAACAATGTATCTACTATGCGGGTGGTATTAAAATCCAGTGCCAGAATTACCTGAGGACCTGCGCCGGTATCGGATTGAATCCAGGCAAACTTAGGCGACTGGTTCATTAAATGCACCACATATTTTCTCTCATCAAAGTAACCACTCCATATTTTGTCAAGGTCAAAATTTGTTACAGACTTTTGTTGCCCATGCGCTGCGATCGCTGAAATAATAATTAAAACGGAAACTGTTAATTTCTTCATCTCGGTGAATTGTTACAAACATGAATCAGGGAAGATTATTCGGGCCTAAGATATTGGGATCGGACTTGTAAAGGTGTGTAAAAATAAAGGTATTCATTTAAATTGCACCCATATTCAAGCATTTATTAATATATGAAAAATTATCTGGTTAAGAATATTGGTGTGGTTAATGAGAACAAGGTTGCAGTGATGGATGCTTTGATAAGGAAGGGGCGGATAGAAAAAATAGCAGGAACAATTGACGTGGATTTTGATGTGCAGGAAATTAACGGAGAAGGTAAGTACCTTTTGCCGGGCGTTATAGACGACCAGGTTCATTTTCGTGAACCAGGCTTAACGCATAAAGCTACTATATATTCGGAATCAAAAGCCGCGGTTGCGGGTGGAGTTACATCCTTTATGGAAATGCCCAATACGGTGCCCAATGCATTAACTATTGCGTTGCTTGAGGATAAGTACGCCATTGCGGCCCAATCGTCTTTGGCAAATTATTCCTTTTTTATGGGTACGGCTAATGATAACGCCGAAGAAGTGCTGAAAGTAAATAAGCTTAAAAAAGATATTTGCGGCGTCAAAATTTTTATGGGCTCCAGTACCGGCAATATGCTTGTTGACAATTATCTCACGCTGGATAAAGTTTTTCGTGAAAGCGAAGTGCTGATTGCTACGCATTGTGAAGATGAAAAGATCATCAGAACCAACTATGAGGCATTGAAACAATCAAAACAAAGCCTGGAAGCGTCTGACCATCCGGTTATCCGTAATGAAGAGGCCTGCTTTGAATCTTCGTTTACCGCTATACAGTTTGCAAAAAAACACAACAGCCGCCTGCATATACTGCATATTTCTACAGAAAAAGAACTGCAGTTGTTTACCAATCTTATACCGTTAAAGGATAAAAGAATTACATGTGAAGTATGCGTTCATCATCTTCATTTTGACAGTAGTGATTACGAACGGTTAGGCTATCTTATAAAATGCAATCCCGCCATCAAGGCAAAGAATAATAAAGAAGCTTTATGGAAAGCATTGCTTGACAACCGGCTGGATATAATAGCTACAGATCATGCGCCACATACCCTGAAGGAAAAAGGATATTACAGGAATGAACAGGGGAAGCTGGTAAAAAATGAAGACACCACTTATGAACATGCTCATGCCGGGCTGCCTTTGGTACAGCACCCGTTGCTGCTCATGCTGCATTACTATAAAATGGGCAAAATAAGCCTTGAGAAAATTGCTGAGAAGATGAGCCATGCTGTTGCGGATTGTTACAATATTAAAGACAGGGGGTATATGAGGGAAGGTTATTGGGGTGATATGGTAATAGCTGATATGAATAAAGCATCAACAGTTGGTACTTCGAACCTGTTATACAAATGTGGGTGGAGCCCTTTGGAAGGGTTTGGTTTTCCGGCAACTATTACCCATACTTTTGTTAATGGAAATCTGGTGTATGAAAATTATGGAAATACCAACTGGGATGAATCTCATAAAGGAATGAGGCTAAGTTTTGACAGGTGAGCATAGATTAACATGCCCGGCAGCTTATAAATAATGCAGATAGATAAAACCACATACAACGATCTCGCTCTTTTCAGCCATGAAGAGGAGTTTTCTGTATTTCATAAAATTAATTTTACCCGTACCAACGGCGGTAAGGAATGGCTGCGCTGGATGATGAATGAACCAACCGGTGATCTTAATAAAATTATTGATACACAAAATATAATCAGGCTCATTTTATCGTGCATCAATCATTGGCCGGCTTCTGTTACCAACGGAACCATGATGATGATTGATAAATTTTATGATACCCAGCTTGATCCTATTCCCCGCTCCAACGACATATTCAGCATACAGGCGTACAGAACATTTCATAGTGTTGATTTTGGGTTGATCAGGTATTCGGTTACCCATTTCCGTGATTTTATAGTAGGGTTGCAGCAAATCGCCTTACTGATTGAAGCGCCGGAAGCATCGCCGCGTTTACAGCTATTTGCTTCGCGTATACGCAGCCTGTTGCTGCATCAGCCTTTACAGGAACTTGCAAATAAAAAGGCCGGCGAAAAATTTTCACCCAAAGAGATCTTATACTTCGGGCATTTTTTTAAGCAAAGCTTTAAATCGCGGTATGAAGAGCTGGCTGAAATTTATTATCAACTGGATGCATGGTATTCTATGGCGAAAGCTGTTCAGCAATACCAGCTTACCTTTCCAACATTTGTGGTTACCGACGAGCCCTATATAAAGGCAGACAAAATATATCATATACTGTTGCCTAAGCCTGTTTCATACGATATACAACTATCGCCCAGCAGCAATTTTCTTTTTCTTACCGGCGCTAATATGGCCGGCAAAAGCACTTTTATCAAATCGCTTGGCATAGCGGTATTTCTTGCACATCTTGGAATGGGTGTACCGGCCAAACATCTTGAGCTTTCTTTATTTGATGGCGTGCTAAGTAATATCAATGTGGAAGACAATATCATGAAGGGTGAGAGCTATTTCTTTAACGAAGTACAGCGTATAAAAAAGACCATACTGACTATAAATAATGGAAAGAAGTGGCTTGTTTTGATTGATGAATTATTTAAAGGCACAAATGTGCAGGATGCCATGCGTTGTTCCCTTGCGGTAATAAACGGGTTAATAAAAATAAAAAGCTCATTATTTATTTTATCCACACACCTGTATGAAATAGGTGATGAGATCAAGGATCATCCCAATATATCTTTCAAATTTTTTGAAACCAATATCAGTAATGATAAGTTAGAGTTCAGCTACCAGTTAAAAGACGGCATCAGTAACGACAGGCTTGGATATTTTATACTTAAACATGAAAAGGTGGTAGAGTTGCTGGAGGGATTGTAGAATTTGAAATTTCTGATTTGAGATTTGAATTCGCTGGCTGCTGATAGCCCCCTCATCGTTTCTGCTGAAAAAAGCTTTTCATCAGTTGGGCACACTCTTCTTTTAGAACTCCTCTTTCAACTACCGTTTTGGGGTGAAACGGCGAAACCCCCTGGGTTATATAAGGTGGTTTGCTGATGCTGCCATTTTTTTCATCATCAGCGCCAAATACAATTTTACTTATTTTACTCCAGTACAAAGCTCCTGCACACATAATGCATGGTTCAATGGTAACATATAATGTTGCTTCAGGCAAATATTTGCTGCCGAGATAATTGAATGCAGATGTAAGCGCAATGATCTCTGCGTGAGCGGTTGAATCATTAAGCTTCTCAACCTGGTTATGTCCTCTTGCTATAATGGCAGATCCCTGTACTATAACCGCTCCTATAGGAATTTCTCCTTCATCAAAAGCCTGCCTTGCTTCTTTCAGCGCCTGCTGCATATAATATTCATTTGTCATAAATCATGTTAAATACCGGTTAAACCATTTATCAAAACTATGTTATGCATATCATAGTTTTGTTTATGTTTGATGATATTTAATACATCATCATGAGAATTACATGTATCGCCATTTTCATTATGGCTTCTTTAGGTGCTTTTGCTCAGAAAACAGCTAATCCCAAACCGTATGCTAAAATTATAACCGTAGACGACCTGAAAAAAAATCTCTACATAATTGCAGGTGATGAGATGGAAGGGCGGGAAACAGCTACAGAAGGACAAAGAAAAGCCGCGGCTTTTATTGAAGATTATTTTAAATCCATAGGCTTAAAACCCGGCAATAATGGAAATTACCAGATGACATTCCCTGTGTATATTGACTCCCTGGTTAATTCATCTATTGTAGTAAATGATGAAGCTTTTTCCCGGAACGAAGACTTTTCATTTGTAATCTCATCTAACCATTCGGCTTCCTATAATTTTGGTGAGGTTGTTTTTGCGGGATTCGGCATCAGCGATTCTACAAGAAATGATTACAGGGATATTGATGCCAAAGGAAAGCTGGTAGTGGTATTATCGCCGGATATGGCTGGCGAACCTTCTCCTCAAAACCGCAGGGGCTTTAATTTTTTTACACAACAGGAAGCTGCCATGAAAAATGGAGCAGCTGCATTGTTTGTAGTTAATGCTAAGATAAACCCGATGGAAGATAAAAGCAATATGTATGTAAATGCTTTTCAGAGATCAGTTCGTATCAATACTTTTTTTGTAAGTGAAAAAATAGCCAGGGCTATTATGAAAGACAGTTATGACGCGGTAAAAACCGCGACATTGAATAAAAGCGCGGCTTCAAAATCATTCGGCGCCAATGTATCTGTTGATCTGCAAAAACAAAGGCTGACACTGCAAAGCAGTAATGTGCTGGGCTTGCTGGAAGGAACTGATCTCAGGGATGAATTTGTTGTTATTTCTGCGCATTATGATCACCTGGGTATAAGAAAAGGAGTTATATGGTATGGCGCAGATGATGATGGATCGGGCACGGTGAGCATATTGCAGATAGCAAAAGCTTTTGCAAAAGCAAAAGCAGATGGCAAAGGCCCGAGAAGAAGTATTTTATTCATGGCCGTGAGCGGAGAGGAAAAAGGGCTGTGGGGTTCTGATTACTATGGCGCTAACCCTGTGTACCCGCTGGAAAAGACCAGCGTAAACCTGAACGTTGATATGATAGGAAGAATTGATCCCAGCCGCACATATGGTGACTCCACCAATTATGTATATGTAATTGGCGACGACAAGCTGAGTTCTGACCTGAAACCAATCAGCGAATCAATCAATAAAAAGAATACAAAGCTTGAGCTGGATTATAAATACAATGACCCCAAAGATCCTCAAAGAATTTACTATAGAAGCGATCATTACAATTTTGCAAAACGCGGGGTGCCTATCATTTTTTACTTTAGCGGTTTGCATGCAGATTACCACAAACCAACAGACACGCCAGATAAAATAAATTATGATTTAATGCGCAAAAGGGCTCAGCTTATATTTTATACCGGTTGGGAAATGGCCAACAGGAAGGATATGTTGAAGCGGGATATTCCATTGAATTAGCGAAAAATTAGTGATATTCATCTAAATCTCAGGTTTAATACTTTGAGAATGTTTGTTTTATCGGTACTTTAGGATTACAAACAATCGGGGAATTACCTAAACCTCTATATGGAGATTAACACTAATAAAATCAGGAATGTGCTATTGGATGCAATGTGCCTTATTATAATTGCAGAAATTATATCGCTTCTTGCAAACAGCCAGTTTTCGTGGGAGGTTACAATTGTAACAATGATTGCCGTTGTACTCTTTGCAATTTTTGCTATGTTGGCAAAGAAGGCTCCCTACCCTTCTTTGTTATCTGCATTGGTTGTTTTTATTATATTATCAATAATTTCTGCTGCTATAAAGCCTACCTATCTTGGAGGCAGTATAATAGTCAAGATTTTTATACTTATTTACCTTGTAAGGTCTATTCATGATGCAAGAGAAATGAGCCAGGCACTTAAAAAAAGAAGCGCTGCATAAAAAATATACAGCGCTTCTTAAAAAATCAGCAAATAAGGTTTACCAACCCAATAACCACGCAAAAATCAGTGGCGCTACAATGGTGGCATCACTCTCCACAATAAATTTTGGTGTATTAACATCCAGCTTTCCCCAGGTAATTTTTTCGTTGGGCACAGCGCCGGAATATGAACCGTAAGATGTAGTTGAGTCACTTATCTGGCAGAAATAACTCCAGAATGGAACATCGTGCCATTCCAGGTCCTGGTACATCATAGGCACAACACAAATAGGAAAGTCGCCTGCAATACCGCCACCAATCTGGAAAAACCCTACACCCTTTCCGCCGCTGTTGTTCCTGTACCAATCAGACAGCCATACCATATACTCAATACCACTTTTCATGGTAGTGGCTTTCATTTCATTTTTAATAATGTAAGAAGCAAAAATATTTCCCATGGTACTGTCTTCCCACCCGGGTACAACGATGGGAATGTTTTTTTGCGCGGCAGCCAGCATCCAGCTGTTCCGGGGATCAATTTCATAGTATTGTTCCAGCACGCCACTCAGCAGTAGTTTATACATAAACTCATGCGGAAAATAGCGCTCTCCTTTTGCGTCAGCGTCTTTCCATATTTTAGCGATATGCTGTTGTATTCTCCTGAAAGCTTCTTCTTCAGGAATACAGGTGTCTGTAACGCGGTTATAATGATTCTCCAACAAATCCCATTCATCCTGCGGGCTAAGATCCCGGTAATTAGGAACCCTCTTGTAATGCGTGTGCGCTACAAGATTCATGATATCTTCTTCAAGATTTGCGCCCGTGCAACTTATAATATGCACCTTATCCTGGCGGATCATTTCAGCAAATGATAAACCCAACTCCGCTGTGCTCATTGCTCCTGCAAGCGTAACCATCATTTTGCCACCTTCCAGTAAATGAGTTTCATAACCTTTAGCCGCATCCATAAGCGCAGCCGCATTAAAGTGGCGGTAATGATGCTGTATAAACTGAGAAACCGGACCTTTACCCATGATTTTGATTTTGTAAGCGGCAAAAATAGTGTTTTACTGTATTATGCAATAATTTCCCGGGCGATAGCAGCGCGGCCTCATCCGTTTATATGAATGCTGCTAAGATTGTGATGCAAGACACCAGTTAAGCATTTAGTGTTTGTTTTATACCGGCAACGGCAGTCGTATTTCCCAATTAGCGGTAACCAAAAATCATAACCTGGCCAAAAATAAAAGACGGTTTTTTTATCCGTTTTTTAACGGTAGGGGAGTACCGTTTTTTAGCGGTAGTAAATACCGCTTTAAACGGTTTTTTTTAATGATGGTTTTTTATTCAATTTCTTTCTCTACGTTTGTGCAGTATAAAAAAACGTAATCCTTATTTCACCTGGCTGCTATGAAGTTCCATTTTACTATTTTGTTGCTAACTATCCTGAACGGATTACATGCCCAGGAACGTAGTGCCGACTCCGTCATAGCTATACCAGGTAAATACATCAGCAGTGTTGATGATAAAATCAATTCCCTCGACAGGCAGCTCAGCAGGCAAACAGATAAGTATTTAAACAGCCTTTCCAAACAGGAGCAAAAGCTGAAAAAACAGCTTGCTAAAATAGATTCCTCCAAAGCCGCAGAAATATTCGGGGATGTAAAAAAGAGATATGAATCCCTCTCTCAAAAGCTTAATGGTGCTACCGGCAAGTTTGATAAGCTCACTTCCGGGGAATTTATGGCAGGTCTTGATTCGGTGCAGGGCTCATTAGCCTTCTTAAAAGATGCCGCAAATATTGTTTCCAAAACCAAAGATATCCGCCGGAAGCTTGGCAACTCGCTTAACCAGGCAAACCAGCTGCAACACAAGCTGAAAGAAGCAGGCGATATACAAAGCTACCTGCAAAGCAGGCAGCAGCAGATCAGAGAGCTCCTGTCTCAATACACTGGTCTGCCCAAAAGTGTAAGCAAATATTTTGGCAGGTATCAACAGGATGTTTTTTATTACTCGCAGCAAATTAAATCTTACCGGGAAGTTTTGAACGACCCGGATAAGCTGGTAAGAAAGATCCTTTCCACGCTGCAAACAATACCCACATTTTCAAAATTTTTCAGCCGCTACAGTATGCTGGCTTCCCTGTTTCCGCAACCGGAGAGCTACGGCACACCATCCGCCCTTTCAGGCTTGCAAACCCGGGCGGATGTGCAGCAGTTGATGCAACAGCAGTTATCATTACCAACTACAGGCAATACCAATGCAAATCCCGCGGCTTACCTGCAACAGCAGATGCAGCAGGCGCAGGGTGAGCTAAGCAAGCTGAAAGACAAGCTGAACCAGTTGGGCATAAATGGTGGCGGCAGCAGTGATATGGCAATGCCTGATTTTAAGCCCAACCAGCAAAAGACAAAACCATTTTTAAAGCGCATAGAGCTTGGAACCAATTTCCAAACTCAAAGGGCTACCCATTATTTCCCGGTTACCACGGACGTAGCGGTGACGGCTGCCTATAAATTGGATGATAAAACGCGCCTGGGCATAGGGATCTCTGCGAGGGCCGGATGGGGTAAAAGCTGGAAGGAGATACGGCTATCTGCGGAAGGGATCGGATTTAGAACGAGCGCGGAATGGAAAGCTCCTGATCTGTTCAAGACCGGTAGCCGTTTTATGGCAAGCCTGTGGTTCACTGCGGGAGCGGAGTTGAACTACAACCGGACGATTGAAAGCCTTGCCGTATTTAAGAATTACAGCAACTGGACAAAGAGCGCCCTTGCAGGGTTGACGAAAAAATACAGCATGAACTCACCCTTGAAGAAGGGAAAGAAGGTGGAGGGAACAGCAAGCTTTTTGTATGACTTTATGTATCATAAAAATATACCCCATACTCCTTCCTTTGTTTGGAGAGTAGGGTGGGGATTTTAAAATAACGAATTATAATCTTCAATTTGAATATGAAAAAAAAATTGGCTATCAGATTTTTGGTACCATTTGCTGTAGCATTCTATTGCCTGAATGTAACAATTGTAAAATGTCAGGTATCTACACCTCAATTTATAATACCATCAGCCAATGCTTATTCTTTAGGCAAGTATGGAGAAATACCAGTAGGAACATACTCAGGAGTACCAGATATTACAATTCCTTTGACCTCACTTTCACAAAATGATGTATCGGTTGATATAAATATATCTTATCATGGAGGGGGAGTTAAGGTAGACGAAATAGCTTCATGGGTCGGACTTGGATGGTCGCTGAATACAGGTGGAGTAATTACACGTGTTGTTCGCGGTAGACCAGAGTACCTGCTCAGTAATGGCGAGCATTATCCCATTCGTCGCTCACTAAATTTTTTTAGTTTACCCGGAGACAGGACAGATTACATTGCCTCGGCCGAATTAGATGCCCTCTCTGGAGGAAGTTTGGATGGAGAACCGGATGAATTCTTTTTTAACTTTCAAGGCAGGAGCGGAAGATTCTGGTTTAATGAGAATGGTGTAGCTATGCTAAATAAAAATGAAGCATTAGAGATCAACTGGCTGTATGTTAGTTCGTATCAGAGCACATTTGTGATAAAAGATGAAAATGGAACAACCTATGAATTTGCGGCGATAGAAACTGCATGGTATGCAGAATTTAATCAAAATTATCCTACTGCATGGCATCTGACGAAAATCACATCGGCTAATGGCAATGAAATTAATTTGGAATATTATACACCCAATTCCATTACACAAAGTATAAGATATACCAGTGAATATGTTGCAAGTTCCATTGATATTGCACTTTACCCTACGCCTGTTACAACTGACTTTAGTCTTCCTCAGGATGAGATTTTTATAAAAAAAATTTCAAATAGAAACGGCTGGATAGAATTTATTCGTGGCACTTCTCAGCGACTAGATTATAGGACCACTTCACCATCTTATGCGTTGGACGAAATAAGAATGTTCAATAAAGATAGTATTCCCTTAAAGAAATTTAAGTTCTATACAAGTTACTTTGAAGCCAATAATTTAAGAAAGTATGATGGTATATCTCCGGCAAATTACGCTCATCTTAATTATCGGCTTAGGCTTGACTCAATAGTGGAATTTGCAACAGATTTTATTACCCAAAAACCTGCTACACAATTTTTTTATTTGGGGGATAATAACCCGGCTACAGATGATAATTATACATTACCCTACAGACTATCACCGGAACAGGATCACTGGGGATATTATAATAAAAGCGGAAATAGTCATATTTTTCCGGCACCGCCTGTTAATAATTCCAATATAAGTTCCGACTTGATATATGAATACTTTATGACGGAAGACTGTGCGGGTCAAACATTCTCATTTTCTAATGGAGCAAATCGGAACCCTGATACGGCTGCAATGAAAGCCTGCACATTAAATTTAATAAAATATCCTACCGGAGGTATGGTTCAGTATACATTTGAGGCAAACTATTATAGTGGAGTATTTTATTATGGTGGTTTAAGAATCAAGGATATTGTAAATTATAGTAATGCGGACTTGCCAACACAGATAAAATTTGCTTATGGACCGGGCATTGCCACCATAAATCCAATAGAATATTATTTTACAAAGTATTGTATTTTATTTACCCAGAATGGTCCGGCCTTAGGTAATACTTTTTTACAGAATTTTGGATTACCTACTACGAATCCAGGAGGAACTAATAAAACAAATTTCCTGAAAATCAGAGCTCTACCTCAAGCGGTTTTGGGCAATGGCACACAATTCGGATACGCCAGCGTTACCGTTGCTCAAACGGGAAATGGCTATAGTGTGTATACTTTTGCTGAAGCGGGCGAATTCCCGGATTATACAAATAATGAGAATCTTTCCGAGAGCCCTAAGCTTGGAGGGTTGTACGGTGCTCAATACATTACTGATTGGCCAAGTCCAGAATTAGGCCCTGACGGTGTAGATTTTTACACTTCAATCCGTTTTACTGATTATCCCGGACTCCCTCTTTACACAAACGATTGGAAAAGGGGGGTGTTGAAATCAAAACAAGACTTTAATCAAAATAACATTTTGCTAAGATCGGAAACACATCAATACACGAGAACATTTCTGGATACTATTGCAGGTGTGAAAGTGAAAAAGATGACAAATCTGCCAGATTATATATATGCTAAATACTATGTACCACATGCATTAATTCAAAAGACAAAAGACAGCATCGTGGTTTTTGATCAAAGTGGAGCTAATCCTGTAACGACCACAACAGAATACTTTTTTGATAACGCCGCCCATCTTCAAAATACAAGAGTTGTTACTACTAACAGCAAAGGCGAGAAAGAGTCTGTCTATATAAAATATCCTCTTGATTATACCCTGACAGGAACAGTAACTGATGCAACTGCTCAGGGTGTAAAGCTTTTGCAAACTAATCATCTCATAAATCCTGTAGTTGAGAAATATACTCAGAGATCTAACCCGAATAATAGTAATCTTCGAACAACGTCGGCAAACTTAACAGCTTTTAAATCAAACAGTCCTTTACCGGATAAAGTATATAACTGGGAACCAATTCCATTGCCGGGAAGCTTTACGCCAACAATAATTACAACTACTTCTGTTAATAAGTCCGGGGATTATAAAACTAAGGTTGCAAGCTTAATCTTTGATACCAAAGGAAATTTGGTAGAGCAACAATTGCAGGATAATATCTCAGAATGCTATATTTGGGATTATTCCAATACTTATCCCGTTGCAAAAGTAACAGGATCATCTTTGGGAGACATTGCATATACATCTTTCGAGGCTGATAGTAAAGGTAACTGGAATAATTACACAGGTGTTATTAATACAGTAACAACAACGCCATTTCCGCCAACCGGTAAAAAATATTACAGTCTCACCTCAACGGCAACCTTAAGTAAAACTGTTACAAGCGGCAAAACGTATATCATATCCTATTGGAGGAACAGTACCAGCCCGTATACAGCTAACGGCGGCACCCAGATAAAATACGAGGTGGGCAAAACCATCAACGGCTGGACATACCATGAGCATACAGTAACAGCTACTTCCTCTTCGCTCACCATAACTGGAACAGGTGGTATAGATGAAGTACGCTTATATCCATCCACTTCCCAGATGACCACCTACACTTACGAACCGTTGATCGGCATGACGAGCCAGTGCGATGCCAATAACAAGATCATTTATTATGAATACGACAGTTTTGGCAGGCTAAAAACGGTAAGAGACCAGGACAGGAATGTTCTGAAGACCATGGATTACCAATACCAACAATCCAACAATCAATAAACCCTCAATAACTGCTATATGTTTTATATAATACACCAACCTGCAAAATTATTGAGCTGTTTATTGATCTGTGCCCTGCACATTACTGTTCAGGCGCAGCAACCACTACCCTCCGCATATCCCGGCAGCACAACTGTCAACTATATCCGGGTATGGGAAGCTAAAGCGCCTGAGCAGAACGCCATTACATTAACGACAAGAGAACTGCGCGATGTACAACAAACCACCCAATACTTCGACGGGCTGGGCAGACCCCTGCAAACCGTAGTAAAGCAGGGATCGCTGGTAACCAACCCTGCGGACCTGTTGTCTTCAACCAATGCGGCAGACCTCATAAGCCCTGTGATATACGATGAGTTCGGCAGGGAACAGTATAAATATCTACCCTTTGCATCAACAGCAACCGATGCCACAAAGAGCGACGGGTTGTTCAAGCTCAACCCATTTGAGCAGCAGGTAGCGTTTTATAATACAGAGCTATCGGGTCAGGCAGGCGAGACCAATGTAGGAACCAACGGAGAGAACTGGGCCTACAGCAAAACCAACTACGAGCCATCGCCGCTGAACCGTGTAGACAATACTTATGCTCCGGGTGCAGGCTGGGTAGGCAGTGAAGGCGGCAGCACAGAGGCGTTGAAGAAAAACCTGCGCATAAAGTATTATGCAAATACACTCACAGACGACGTAAAAATATGGAAAGTGACCAATGGCGCCGAAGTAGGCGACTGGGGTAGCTATGCCGTAGATAACACACTTGGGGAAAGCGGTGTGTATCCCGCAGGCACACTTTACAAGACTATAACCATTGATGAGAACGATAAGCAGGTAATAGAATTTAAAGACAAAGAAGGCAAAGTAATATTAAAGAAAGTACAGCTCAATAACGGGGTGGAAGATATGGGTTATGGAAAAGATTACTACGGCTGGCTGTGCACCTATTACATTTATGATGACCTGGGTAACCTCAGAGCTGTAGTACCCCCTGCGGTAACCAAAGAGCTGGTATATTACAACTGGAACATGATGGGAACCGCAAACCTCGTGGACAGGGGGATGTATTGCTACGAATACGACCAGCGCCGGCGCATGATCATGAAAAAAACACCAGGTATCACCAGGGCAGATGCAGTGTACATGGTATATGATGCCAGGGACAGGCTGGTGCTCAGCCAGGATGGCAAGCAACGTAAAGTAACCTACTGGATCGCTACTTTGTATGATGAGCTGAATCGCCCGGTGATAAGAGGTTTTTATGTAAATGCGCTGAACAACAAAACCTTTAAGCAAAACCTGGCCGATGCCTATAACAGCACAGCCTATCCTTTTCCCCTTGACGCTCAGCCGCCACTGAATGTCCATTGGTCCCAGATCGCTGAATGGCATTATGACGACTATGATAATATTCCATCACCCGGCGGGCTTACCAAAGATTTTGATGCTACCTATAAAACCGACGATTACATTTATACCACCTATAATACTGCTCCTTACTATGCCCAGGAGCCTGTGCAATCTTTTCAGACAAAAGGAATGGTTACCTGGACCAGAGAGCTTATACTGGGCAGCCAGAATTATATTTATAC
>NZ_QCZJ01000038.1 GCF_003075435.1 Terrimonas sp.
GCTGTAAATCAAATAAGTTTATAATAATCCACAATTAAAATGTGGATTGTAAAAAGAAAAAAAGTAACAAAAAAAAGAAAAAGGGTAATAGTAGTAATAGTGTCTACTTTTTTCAGGACATGACACTAACACCTGACCCCTGATAGCTGATGCCTGACAGCTGATACCTAACAGCTAACACCTGATACCTCACCGCCATAATAAAAAGCATTAGGGCATCTACCCCTTCGGGAGATGCCTTTTGCTTTAAACCAACTACAACATGAGAAAAAAGAAAGTGAAAATATTTTGAGGAAAGATCTGTTCAAAGTGTTCTATTCATTAACGGCAGTTAAATCGGAAATATTATTTATGCCGTGAATATTATTTATTGCTTATGTTTCTTAGTATTTTTTAAGCCTCTGCTTAAAACAAACCGGCACATTAAATAGTATCATATTGCTGCAAAGCAAAGAGATGAATAATGAAATTATCATTTGGTAAGCCATATATTTTTGAAAAATCTTCTTCGCAAAAATGTCATTCTGAACTACTTAAAATTTAGTATATCACTCCATCGAATATATCCTGCAGATATAAAAAATAACAAAGACTAAATAATAAAATTGCTGCGTTAAAGATCCCGATAGTGAAATTATACCCTAACCCCTATACAAGCCTGTTAAGGCAGAACCAAACGTACCCTGGCCATTGAAATATGGCCGCTTAATCCATACCCGGAACAAAAAAGTGTTGATAGCAAAATCACAGCCTCTCAACATCTACAAAAAAACCCTCCGTAAAAGGAGGGCTTTTTGTTTTTAGCATCTGCTAAAGATCTGTCGTCTTTAATTTCTTTGGTATCTTAACATCGATTGTTACAGGAGAACCATTTCTCAATACTTTTACCGGGTATGTAGATTTGTCTTTTACCTCAGCCATCTTCTCACGGGCGTCGTCTGTGCTCTTAATATCCTTACCATCTATATTGGTAATGATATCATCTTTTTTAATGCCCGACTTAGCTGCCGCAGACGAATCTTCCAGGTCAATTACTTTCACGCCATTACCCTCTTCTGTATCCTGTATTTTTATACCCAGCCGGGGGCGGTTGTTAAACATAATGCCCGGAGCATTAAACTTAAACTCTTTTGCAAAATCATCGTTAAACTGGGGCGCGTTAAGATTAAATGATCTTGCAAACGATTCCTTACGCTCGCCAAGTTTAAGTGTGAGCTTCTTTTCTTTTTTATCTCTCAGGTAGGTAATTTTTATTGCATCATCAGGTTTTTTATTGTTGATGATGGAAGAAAGAGAAGAAGGATCGGTAACAGATGTTTCATCAATCTTTGTAATGATATCCCCTTTCATTAAACCCGCTTTTGCAGCAGGGCTGTCATCAACCACATTAGTGATCCTGGCGCCTTTCTCGTCTTTATCTGTATATACGCCAAGCATTGCTTTTGGCTCACTTGTCCAGTTCATACCATCACTGTCAAAGCTAAAGCCCGGGGCAATAATTGCAGCAGGAGGAACCGGGGGAATAGGTGCACCGGGCGTCCATACATGAGCTTTAGTCAGATTATTATCGTAACTAAAATCAAAATCCATATCATCTCCATGCACGTTTACTGAAACATCTCCTTTATACGCTTTGGCAGGTTTTCCATTGATCGTAACATTGTCTCCATCAATTACAATGGTTGTTTTCTCGTCCTTATCTCCTTTCTTTTTGATGATGATCTGTTCCTGTTTTCCTTTTTTAATTTTCTTATCCTGCGCCTGCAAACCTGCTACTGAAAACAAACAGCCTGCAGCCACAAAAGCCAGCGCTGAGCGCTTATACATTGAAGTGTTCATACAAAATATTTTAATTACGAAAGTTTTAGTAGATCAAATGTAGAAGATTTTTCTGAAATACGAAACATTTCGGAAATGTTAAAAAAAATCAGATAGCACATCAATAGTATGAGCTCATAGCGAAGGTCGTGGCGTAACAGGCTGATACTTAAAAGAGATTTTCTACCCTTTAGCCAACTGTTCCAGCCCGGCGGTATATTTTTTTGCACCTCTAAATACAAACAAATCAACAGAGAAAAAAATAAGGGCTTGTATGGCAAGTGCTATTCCAACACCCTGCCATAAGGCTTTTGAAGGTAAACTATCAGCGTTTTGCTTATTTACCACAATAAGAATAACACCCGTCACCAACGCTGCCAGCTCAATGCCTAAAAAAAGTTTTACACTATTTGTCATTTTCTGCATACGGGGAAGCTCGGTAGTTTTCAATTTATCCGGGTTCATGTCAAAAGCATATACGTTGTCTATCCTTTGTTTATCGCTTTTGCTGTAAGGTGAGTATCCCATAGCCAATTGCGCAATGCCCAATAGTATCAGCGGAATAGCCATACCCTTATACATATTTGTTTTTATAAAGATCAGGAAGGCGATAGCGGTGAGAATAGCCACAGCACCTGCAATCATTAAAATAAGCCCGGCATTTTTTTCTGACAAGAAATATTGTTCAATAGCTGTTTTGGTGAGCATAATACAGGTATTTGAGTGAAGATTATATAACCCTGTCCAAATGTAACAATTGGTTTTAACCCGCGAAAGGTAAAAAAGATTTGGTGATTTACGATTTAAATATATCTTTACGAAATAATCGTAGGTTTAATACATTAAACTTCTCTTCATTTAAAAGATAGTTTATGCAAATCATTGCTGATTACATTATCAAGCTGTCTGTAAGCTTTGCTATCGTGTTCCTGTTTTATAGGGTGGCACTGAGCAATCTCACTTTTTACAAATGGAACCGTATTTATTTGCTGGCATATACTTCGCTATGTTTTTTCATTCCGTTCGTAAATATTATGCCGGTCATCCGCAAAAGCGGGGCTGAGCGTATAACAATGCTTAATATGATACCAGCCCTTCAAACAACCAACGCTCCGGTATTTACAGGAGAAAACAAGACGGCAGCAACTGTTGGCTGGCCGGTAATGCAGGCCGTGATTGTAGGAATAGCGGCAGTAAGTATTGTATTATTAACCAGGATGATCATTCAGTTAATATCACTCAAAAAAGCGATCAGGTATGCTCAATTAATTGCTGATAAGGAAGTTAAACTTTACCATATTGACAAGGATATCATTCCATTTTCTTTTGGTAATGCTATTTTCATCAATACCAATTTACACCAGGCAGATGAATTAAAGGAGATCATTTGTCATGAATTTGTGCATGTAAAACAAAAGCACAGTATAGATATTTTGTGGGCGGAGTTGCTTTGTATTTTTAACTGGTTTAATCCCTTTGTATGGCTTTTAAGGCATGCCATCAGGCAAAATCTTGAATTTATTGCCGACAATAAAGTAGTGGAAAGTGGGATGGATAAAACACAATATCAATATCTTTTATTGAAAGTGTTGGGCAACAATCATTTTGCTGTGGCAAGTTCTTTTAATTTTTCTTCTTTAAAAAAAAGAGTTTTTATGATGAATAAAATCAAAACAACTAAAGTTCACTTGCTTAAATTTCTTTTCATTCTGCCATTGATGGTTATATTACTTCTTGCATTCCGTTCAAAACAAGGTGGAACAACGCGCTCCGGATTTTTTACAATAGCAGGCATTGTGGTAGATAATGAAACACTTCAACCTATTGAAGACGTTATAATTGGCGATGTTTTTTCTGGAACACAGGCTGCATCTGATAAAAAAGGGTATTATGCTTTAAAAATACCTGTGATCAATAAAGATACTTTGCAGGTCCGCTTTAGTTATCAAAAAGAAGGCTACCCCGGGAATACAAAGATGGCGGCGTTGCAAACAAGCAACCCGGTTACAGAATCAAATGATATAATCATAATTGGAATCAATAAGAATAATAGTAATACATATATACATGGATATGGATCAGCGAAAAGAAACAGTCAAATAGTAAACCCTGATTATGACCTGGTATATGCTAAGTATATTGATTTTATTGACGACAAAAAAACTGAAGCCCAAATTGGCAACTCTCCTAAACCTGTTCATATTATCAACGGAATCCCTTACGCGGTTGGCAATGGTTCTATGGCATGGTTTGACCAGGAAGAAGTAAATAATTCTTCTGAATGTAAAGTTTGGGCAGATGGAAAAATTATGTCAATTGACGAAGCTAATAAAACTATTAACCGTTATGAATTAAACGGAGTAGCAGCTGTGCCACGTAAAGAAGCTAAAGAAAAGTTTGGAATAGATTGTAATATATTGGTTTTAATGAAAGACAGTTTAAATCCCATACAACACAACCCTCCAAAAAAAGAAGAAAAGAAACCGGGAATATCTACTGCCTACTTTATCACACCTTCCCTGGTGTTAGATGGCAAAACAACGACTTTAAAAGCGTCAGGACCATTCAGCGGACGATTTATTGGAAATAATAATGATACTCTAAAGGCAATGTCGGCTTCAGGAGGAGTATATGAACTAAATAATACTGATATAGTTACATTAAATGGAACTAAAATGGAAACAAATAAATTATATTCTATATCTCCGCTTTATCAATTTAAAATCATCTCGTCAGCGAACTTTAAAAATAACGGTTCAAGAAATATAGAAATAACTACAGTGCCCCTGTAATTTTTTTATCTGTTTAATATATTAAAAATTCATGTATAGATTCTATATAGCGTTTTCGCTTTGTTTTATCTCAACCACTTTAATCGCACAATCCTCCAAAGGAACCATCACCGGAAAGCTCACAGACTCAACCGGTAAACAACCATTATCGCTGGCTACGGTAGCGGTTTTTCATGCAAAAGATACAGCACTGATAACCTATAGATTAAGTGATCCGCAGGGCTCTTTTAAGGTGCCGGGCATTCCGCTGAATGATTCCTGCAGGATGATTATTACACATGCAGGTTCAGAAACATATCGCAAAACTTTCCTGTTGACTGATGCCGTGCCGCAGCTCGACTTAGGCACAATTAAACTCAGCCCTGATGCAAGGGTGATGGAAGAAGTGCTGGTAGTTGCGGAACGCCCGCCTGTAATTGTAAGAAAGGATACAATAGAATTTAACGCAGAAGCTTTTAAAACATTACCCTCTGCTTTAGTGGAAGATTTGCTTCGTAAACTGCCAGGCGTTGATGTAGATGCGCAGGGCAATATTACCGTAAACGGAAGAAAAGTAAATAAACTATATGTAGACGGTAAAGAGTTTTTTGGCAGCGACCCGCAAATGGCAACCAAAAACCTGCCGGCAAATATCATTGATAAAATACAGGTTACGGACGACAAAGAACAGATGGCACAAAATCCTGATTTACCTGCCGGACAAATCGGGCAGGTAATCAATCTTAAACTGAAGAAGGCTATAAAAAAAGGTTGGTTTGGTAAAGCTTATGCGGGTGCAGGTACTGATGACCGTTATGAAACAGGTGGCATCTTCAACCTGTTCAGAGATACATTACAGGTAAGCCTGCTGGGCTATACCAATAATGTTAACCGCCCCGGTTTCGGAATGAATGATGTAATGAACACAGGAGGGTTTAACCGCAGTGGCTTTAACAGCATGATGGTAATGAACGATGGCGGCTTTGCATTGAATGGTATTTCTTTTGGTGGTACCGGGCAGGGTATACAACACTCTACCGGCGCAGGGTTGAATATAAATAACCAGTTGGGTAAAAAAGTAACGCTGAACCTGCAATACTTTTACGGGCAAATAAAAAGCGATATACATCAGCTAAATAACCTGCAGCAATTTTTTGATGATACTACCATGACTACGCGTAATGAAAGCAACGAGCACAACAGGAATGATGTACACCGTATAGGCGGGTTTATTAAGTGGAAAACAGATTCATTATCTACGGTAGAATTCAGACCGGCGCTTACCCTGTCAACCCTGCAGGGGCAAAAGAACATGTTATACAATACTTACAGTAACTACGAGCCGCTGCTGAACCAAAGTGATAATGAAGAACGAAGGAATAATAAGACCACGGAATTTTCTCAATTGGTGTCTTACAATAAAAAGTTTCATAAAGCGGGAAGAGCCTTGTTTGTATCCGGAACATTCAGGGTTTCAGATAACAATAACCACCAGTATAATAATGCGGAAAATATTTTTTATGAAAATCAGCAACCGGTTACAACTGCGCTGAACCAGTTGCGCAATCGTAACCTGGATAATACCTCACTGGATTTTTGGGCGAATTACAGTGAGCCGGTTTCTAAAAAGCTGTCGTTACAGTTTAGCGAGAGCTTCAACTTTTTCAGGAATAAAGATGGTATAAAAACTTATGATGATCCCGCTAACAATAATGAATACAATGATCTTAACGAAGCTTTGAGCAATGGCTTTAACAGGAACGGATGGAGAAGCAATACAAGAGCCGCGGTAAAGTTCACGCACAAAAAAATTTCCATATCACCCGGCATAAACTACCAGTTGCTGAATATTGACAACAGGTTTCAGAAAAATCCTTCCATAGCACAGCATTTTAATTATATACTCCCTTCATTGCA
This sequence comes from Terrimonas sp., assembly GCF_003075435.1. GTDB lineage: Bacteria > Bacteroidota > Bacteroidia > Chitinophagales > Chitinophagaceae > Agriterribacter. The sequence continues at coordinate 6,507 of NZ_QCZJ01000038.1, forward strand.
GATCAATATCGGCAGCTTAAATATAGGTTACAATGTAAACGCAAGAGAACCGGAGGTGAATGACCTGCAGCCCGTGGAAGATAATACAAACCCGCTGTATATAAGCCGGGGGAATCCTTTACTAAAACCCTCTGTTAATCATTCGCTGAATATTCAAACCTATAAATACGATTTAAAATCCAACATTAACTACAACCTTTATATATATAGCAGCATAAGTGATAATGCTATTGTGCGGGCACGCATTGTTGATAAATCAGGCATACAATATACCACACCGGTTAACGCCAATGGCATATGGGAACTGCAGGGCGGAGGAGGTATAAACAAGCAATTTAAATTTAATAAAAACTGGAAGCTATCCCTGGGCAGTAATGTATGGGGAAGGTATACCCGCGGACTGATCATCCTGAACAATACCAGTACCAATGCTCAAAACACTGGGCTTAATCCCCGTGTTAATATTGCCTTTAACTGGAATGATAAATTTGAGTTCAGGCAAAACTATTCGTTGAACTGGAACAAAAGCAGCTATGCAGATCATGCATTTCCGGAGCTTGAAACAACCGCGCACAATTCGGGCAGTGAATTAATTATACGTATGCCCAGGCATTGGGTTTGGGAAACCAGTATTGACTATCGCTATAATCCGCAGGTGGCGGCAGGTATACAAAAAAATGTTTACCGCTGGAATGCTGCACTTAATTTCCTGTTCCTTAAAGATGATAAAGGGCAGCTAAAACTATCGGCATTTGATTTATTGAATCAAAATACCAGCGTATACCGCAATGTTAATGAGAACTATATCAGTGATGTTGAAACAACTGTGCTCAAGCGCTACTTCATGCTGACCTTCACTTATAATATCCGGAACTTTGGCGGCAAGGTTGGCGGCAGGGAAAGATTATTTTTATTCTAATGGAAGGTATAGAGAGGATGGAGTAAGGCAGATGGCTTGTGCCCTATACCTTACTCCACCTGCCTTCTACCTTAACTAAACAGGTATTCCACATCCTCTCTTGTAAGACTCTTCACAAAGGCAGTGTCATCTGCAATCAGGTCTTTGGCAAGTGAGCGTTTCTTTTCCTGCAACTGCAGTATCTTATCTTCAATGGTATCCTTACAGATCATGCGGTAAGCGAAAATATTCTTCGTTTGGCCGATACGGTGAGTGCGGTCAATGGCCTGTTGTTCCACAGCAGGGTTCCACCAGGGGTCAACAATATATACATAGTCTGCCGCTGTCAGGTTCAAGCCCACACCTCCTGCTTTCAATGATATAAGGAATACCCGGCAGGTATCATCATTCTGAAAACGGGTAATGGCTTTTTCCCTGTCAGTAGCAGAAGTGCTGCCATCAAAATATTCAAACGGCACTTCAAGCTCTTTCAATTTTTGTTTGATCAATGCCAGCATACCGAGAAACTGGGAAAAGATCAGAGCTTTGTGATTACCGATATTTTCTGTTATCTCCCTGCCAATTTCTTCGAGCTTTATTGAATGATTGGGGTATTTTTCCTGCTCATTCATAATAGCCGGAGAATCGCATATCTGCCGCAGCTTCATCAATCCCTGTAAAATGGTTAACTGAGATCTGGCAATACCCTGGTCGTTAATAACACCCAGTATCTTATCCCTGTAATCATTCCTGAACGCATCATAAATCTCTCTCTGCTCATCCTGCATTTCACAAAACAATATGGTTTCTGTTTTTTCTGGAAGATCGCGTGCCACCTGTTCTTTTGTTCTGCGAAGAATAAAAGGATATAATAGCTTTTTAAGATGGTCTTTCCTGTCCTGTTCTCCAAATTTATCAATAGGTGTTGCAAATTCATTCCTGAAATACTCAACCGAACCCAGCATACCCGGGTTAAGAAAATTCATCTGTGCATAAATATCAAAAGTATTATTCTGCAACGGCGTACCACTTAAACACAAACGATTCTTCGCTTCAAGCAAGCCGGCGGCCTTGGTTACCTTACTCTGCGGGTTTTTAATTGCCTGAGATTCATCCAGGATTACATAATCAAAATGTATATCGGTCAGCAGCTTTATATCACTGCGCAATGTGCCATATGTTGTAATAATTACATTGCATTTTTCAAATGCTTCTTTGTCTCTCGCCCTGTCTCCGCCGTGATGAATATAATAAGTAAGCTCAGGCGTAAATTTTTTAATTTCATTCTCCCAGTTAAACATCAGCGTTGTGGGGCAAATAACTATCGCCCTCAGGGTGCCATGTGTATCTTTATAAAACTGCATGAAAGATAATGCCTGAACTGTTTTACCCAAACCCATATCATCAGCCAGTATACCGCCCCAGCCAACTTCGCTTAAATAATTCAGCCAGTGATAACCCGCTACCTGGTATGGACGAAGAATATGCGCCAGCCGGTGCGGAGGGTCAATTTCTTTTATACGGTTAAAACCCCTGAGCCTGTTATACTTCTCTTCCAGTTCAATCATTACCTCGGTTTCATCTTTCTCATTATGCAGCTCATCAATTACGCTGAGGTGATATTTTGATAAACGGAGTGAATTGTTTTTTCCTTCACCCACGCGGAACAGCAATGAATATTTTTTAAGCCAGTTTTCCGGTAAAATACCCAGTGTGCCGTCATTCAGTTGTACAAATTGCTGCTTGTTGGCCAAAGCTTTTTTAATTTCGGCTATACTTACATGTTGTTCACCAAACACAACATTCACTTTGGCATCAAACCAATCCATGCCACTGCTGATATGAATTTGTGTGGATGGCCGCGCTGTATTAAAGCGGAAATTCCTCAACACATCAAATCCAATAACCGGCACATTCATTTCCTTCATGCTGTCAACAAACAAAAAGAACCAGTTATTCTTTAATACATCAGCGCCTTTAAGCGCCAGCGTAGCGCCTGTTTCAGGGCGGATAAAATTAGAATGAAGATTCTCCAGCTTTTTGATAAACTGAAGCTCTTTCTCCTTATCACGATGGATTTCTAAAACCTTATCATTTACAGGAATGGTAATAATATCCCTTGCATTGAATTTTGTTTCAAATCCTTTATAAGAAAATACTGGAACGAATAACAGGTAATCTCCCTTTTCCTGTAATAATAATTTTATTTCAGGGTCACCATCTTTAATTTCCTGTACAAGACTTTTGTCAAATTTTACTTTGTATTCCTTGGTCAGCGGTATAATGTTTTTTTCGAGATATTCCGGCCAATCTTCGAGGGAAATGTTTATAGATGCCTTATTGGTAAATTTTTCTATTTCTGCTATATCTTCCTGTCGTGCCCAATTGTAAAGCGTATCAGCATATTTAAAAATCAGGCTGGTTTGCCATTCGTTTTCTTTCAGGTTAATTTCAGCACCATTTACCTGCACATAGCAGGAAACTTCAATGTTCTTTTTTGATGCTGCTACTTTAAAAAAAGGCGTTATGGTTTCTTCTGCCAGCTGAGCAGGCAGCAGGTTGCCGGTAACAAAATTCTTTTTAGCAGGCAGGAAATATACCAGCGGATTTTGCTTTTGCTCATTGAATATTTTAAGCAGCTTGGGATATAAATATTCTGTGATCAGAGATTTTGTTTCTTCAGGCAGTTCATCACCTTCGTGGTGAATAATATTTTCCCAGATACCCGAAAACGGTGAATTACGGCTTACATATTTATTGATCTCCGCATCCTGCAATTTTCTTACCTGTTGCAATAGCTGTTTATCCTGCTCAGCAAAATCATCTGCATTTACAAACTTTGCAAGATCAATCTTTTCAACCTTGCCGGCAAACCCTGAAACATCTTCGTTCACATCCCCGCTTACAACATCCACGGCAAAATAGGGGTAAGATTTAACCGCTTCGTTAAATACTATTCCTATTCTTAATGCAGGCCCGGTAGTTGCAGGAGCTGTTTCAACAGTATCGGTTACCACTACAGTTTCCGGCTCTTTTTCTACCTGAACGGGGCGGGGTTTGACACTTGCCGCCACCGGTTCAATTCTTTTGATAGAAGTATCAAGCACCCGCAAAAAAGGTTTTCCATCCTTATAAGTGAACTCAAACTTTCCTTTCAGATCATCGTCGAGTGAATATCCATAAGCTTCCAGTAATTTATTTTTTTGCTTATCCCAGTTACGTATGGTATCAAAATAAAATGGGCCATAAGCATTCAGCAACTGCAGAAATACGGTAACCTTGTGTACGCAAAGAGGATGTTCCTGTTCATCACATTTACAGGAAGTATCAAAATTCCGCTCTTCATTTTTTTGAATCACAACGGGATAGGTCTCTCCTTCTATCACAAGGCTTGCCTCCACCCGTTCATCCACCGCAGACAAAATATTGGCTTTTTGCGAACGCATAATTTTATCTGCTTCTGTAAAACTATCCGGAGAGCTGAGCAGCTTAATTGTTTTGAGATCAATGTCTTTCATCTTTATCACCGTATGGCGCTGATGATATAAAATATCTTTCTCTCCCAGTATGTTCTTATCTACAAGCTCCTGCAGTTGAAATAAGGCTGCTGTTTCGTGGCGGCAGATATCACCCAGGTTGTAAGGGCAGGTGCAGCGCACCGAAAGCCCTTTCGGGTCTTTATACTTCTGGACATATACTTTGTAAAAAGTAGCGTAACTATCATCTTTTACCCTAAAAGTAACCGAACCCAATAATTCATCATGCTCAATTAATTCTACAAACCCGATAGAGTGAATTTTTTTGCCCCGGCGTATTACTTCATCGGTACCATTATTGTAAACAAACTTGATAAGGTGTGGTAAGGCCATACTTATAAACGTTCAAAATATGCCTTTTGTTTCAGAAAAGGCTAATTGGCGAAATTACGGAAAAATTGACAGTTGGGGTGTGGTAAAGTTTGTGCTTACAAAAGTTTAACATGCTCTGATCTAAATACAGGTAGTATGAAAAGTACAGGGTTGCCTGCATGTACATCACTCTACCGGCAGGGATATATAATAAAATGCAATAGCAATAAAAAATGGGTTGTAATTTTAAGCGTAATGCATTTTGATTTTGAAGTGTGACCCTACTAATATTCTGAATTCAAACAAATCCTGCATAAATGAATTGGCACAGCATATCGCCTGAAGAAGCACTAAAAGTTGCCAGTACCGGCATTGAAGGACTTAATGATACGGAAGCAAAGGCGAGATTGGAAGAATATGGTTATAATGAGCTCATTGCTAAGAAAAAAACGCCTGCTATTATTTTTTTTATGCGCCAGTTTAAAGATGTGATGATATTGGTGCTGGTAGCAGCTGCAATTATTTCCGCAGTAATCGGCGAGCTCACAGATACTATAGTAATTATAGTCATAATTTTCATCAATGCCATTATAGGCTTTATACAGGAATACCGCGCAGAGCAGGCAATGCGGGCACTAAAAAAAATGGCAGCACAAACTGCCATCGTTGTTAGGCACAATGCTACGCACGAAATAAAAGCAGAAGAACTTGTGCCCGGCGATATCGTTTTAATAGAAGCAGGCAACACAGTTCCTGCTGATATGCGACTGCTCGAAGTGCACGCACTTAAAATAAATGAAGCCAGTCTTACGGGCGAATCAAATGCTGTTGATAAAACCTCCGGGACATTAAACAGCACGGATGCTGCCGTTGCTGATAAAACCAATATGGCTTTTAAAGGCACACAGGTTACTAACGGTAATGCAAAAGCGGTAGTTACGTCAACCGGCATGCATACTGAGTTAGGTAGGGTGGCAGGCATGCTGGATGATGCCGATAGTCAAACGCCTCTGCAGAAAAGGCTTGCAGATGTTAGTAAAAAACTCACATTTATTATTCTTGGACTTTGTATTGTTTTTTTTATAACAGGTTATCTGCGTGGAGAAAATTTTAACCAGATTCTGCTTACTTCCATTTCTTTAGCTGTTGCGGCCATACCGGAAGCTTTGCCTGCGGTAATTACCGTATCATTGGCATTAGGCGCCCGTAAGCTTGTTAAAAAAAATGTATTGATACGCAAACTCCAGGCTGTAGAAACACTGGGATCGGTTACATTCGTCTGTACCGATAAAACAGGCACACTTACCAAAAATGAAATGGTAGTTAAAGAGATATGGGTTAATAATAATGAAATAAAAGAAACATTATTGCAGGCCATGCGCCTGAACCAGGATGTAAAGCAGGATGACAAAAAGCTGAATGGCGACCCAACGGAAATAGCAATGGTTGAATATGCCGGATTTGCTGTACATAGTAAACTTAAACGCATTGCAGAAATTCCGTTTGATGCAGACCGGAAAGCAATGACCACAGTGCATGAAAAAGATGGCAGCCTGTGGGTAATTACAAAAGGAGCTATCGAATCTTTAAGCAATATGCTGAAAGATAGTACAGAAAAGAATGAACTCACGAGGGAAGCAGAACGGATGTCTGCTGCGGGTATGAGAGTAATTGCTTTTGCAGGTAAATACATTCAGCAATTGCCGGGTAAAATATGTCCTGAATCGTTGGAAAGTGGTTTGCAATGTATTGGAATAGCCGGGCTTATCGATCCGCCAAGGGACGAAGCAAAACGGGCAATAGCACAATGTAAAAAAGCGGGGATTATTCCTGTAATGATCACAGGTGATCATCCTCTAACTGCAGCAGCCATTGCACGTGAAATTGGTATTATAGATAACAAAAAACAGAAAGTAATAAGTGGTAGGGAATTGTCTTCAATGGATGATATAACTCTTGAAAATACCATTGAAATGATCAGGGTGTATGCCCGGGTGTCACCGGATCAGAAACTAAGAATAGTGAATGCCCTGCAACACAGGGGGCATTTTGTAGCCATGACAGGAGATGGTGTGAACGACGCGCCTTCCCTGAAAAAAGCAAATATTGGTATTGCTATGGGGATAACCGGAACAGATGTAACTAAAGAAGCTGCAGATATGATTTTGATGGACGACAACTTTTCTTCGATTGTTGGCGCGGTTAAAGAAGGGCGACGCATTTATGATAATCTCAGGAAATTTGTAAAGTATATTTTTACAGGTAACAGTGCTGAGATCATTACTTTATTTGCAGCGCCACTTGTAGGATTGCCTATTCCGTTATTACCTGTGCATATACTTTGGGTAAATTTGGTAACTGATGGTTTGCCTGCACTGGCTTTATCAACTGAGCCTGCTGAAAAGAATATTATGTTAAGACCTCCGCGACATCCGGGCGAAAGCATCTTTGCCAAAGGATTAGGCATACATGTTATATGGGTAGGGCTTTTTATTAGTGCATTAACACTGGCAACACAATATTATTCCATTCAAAAAAAAATTGAGCATTGGCAGACTGTCGTTTTTTGCATATTATGCTTTGCACAGCTTTGGCATGTGATTGCTATCAAGAGTGAAATGTCTTCTGTATTCAGTAAAGTTTTCCTGAGCAATAAACTGTTGTTGTCAGCTGCAGGCGTTACTGTTTTATTACAACTTGCAGTTGTTTATATCCCGGCTTTGAATAATTATTTTCATACACAGCCACTTTCTGCATTTGAGTTGTTTCTTGTATTTGCAATATCTTCTATTGTTTTGCCTGTAGTAGAAACAGAAAAGTTTATTAAGCGGCAATTGCTGAAGAAAAGAGATGATCAGTTGCTTTTCCCGGAATAAAAATTAACCAATACACAACTTCCCATCGCCATATAATGGCAATATATTGGCGGTATCTGGTATCAGGCAATGCTGAATATCCTTTTCTAATCCATAACCGCTCAGGCGTATATAATGTGAAGCTTTTTTGTTTTTTATAAAAGCATACAAGTCATCTTTGGCTTCGTTGTAAAGTGCATCTGCTATTACAGAAGAATCACAATTGATATCAAAATGCGCTTTTACTTTGTTGATTACGGCACCGGCAAATAAAGTGTCTTCAATATTAATTTTATTCTTCCATGCCGCGCAGGCGAGTATTACATTTTGTTTTTGACTGATGAGATAATCAACAACGGCGGATAAATTGGCGAAGGATCCGGTAACAATATTTTTAGCGCCTCTTTCCAGCGCCATATGTAATAATTTGGTGCCGTTGGTTGTGGTAAGCACCAATACTTTATCCTTTATAAATTCCGGGTAATATTCAAAGGGAGAATTGCCATGCTGAAGCCCTTCAATCACTTTACCTTCACGTTCGCCGGCTGTAATGCCATTGGTAGCTTTGCCCAGCTCTATACAACGTTCCACACTATCAACCGGCATAACACAGGTTGCACCATTATACAGCGCTGTCGGGATGGTTGATGTTGCCCTTAATACATCAATGATCACCACGATTGCATTATCAATATCATAAAGGTTTAAAAGCGCCGGAGATAGTACGGTATATAAAGTAGGTTTATGATCAGCCATGCCTTAATATTAAAAATGAGGCTGCAAATATCGTTAAAGCATTTGGCTTTTGGGAGGTAAGATTTTTATCCGATGCATTCCTTCAAAACAAATAATATACCTATTAGAGTTCTTCGTTCATTCAATCGCTTTGCAGCGAAAACTTTGTGCCCTTCGGGTTATATTTTACCGCAAAGCGCGTCAAGGAATTACGCAAAGCACTCAAAGCCGGATAAAAGGAGTATATATAATCCTTAGCCTGTTTAGGATTGTGTGCAAAGTTGAAATATATAACCTTTGCTCATGGATAATCATGCATGCACTTTTCCGCATGGAGCGGAATTGGGGTGTGAGGCTATAGTACAATTTTCAGCATTAGGAGAAATGTTCCAGAATTATACTATTGCTCAGCATAAACCCCTCAACCCGTCACTCCGACCAAAGGAGGGGTCTATGCCTTACTGAGCGAATTGTAATTGTCTGTTTTCAATCTTTACATTGAACCTGATTTCTGCCTTTAGCGCTTTAAATACTTTCAATATAGTATCAATGGTTGCGCTATTAGCGCTGCTCTCTAATTTTGATATCTGTGCTTTTTGTACACCTACCAGCTTGCCCAGTTGTTCCTGAGTAAGGTTGCGCTCCTGCCTTGCTTTTCTAATCATGTAGCTCAGTACTTCCATACTCAATTCATATTCATACTTGTCTCTTTCGGACGTTCCAGGTTTGCCAATATATTTATCTTTCATCTCGGCAAGCGTATAAGTCTTTATTTGCTTTTTTGCCATGATGTTATTTTTTGTTTTTAAATTCGAAATACTTCTTTCTGATTCTTTCAGCTTTCTCAATTTCATTGGATGGCGTTTTTTGTTCTTTCTTGAAAAATCCATGTGTTGCAAAAACAAGTGTATGTACTGATGAGGTTTTATCCCAAAACGCCAGCAATCTTATTTGGGTACCAGCATATAATGTTCTGAACTCCCATATTTCATTTTGGAGCTTTTTAAAAAGCCTGGGATCATTTGTCTGTTCAGCCAAATCAATATTATAAAACACTTTTTTCGCAGCTTTGGAATCAAGGTTAGCAAGAAATTGATTTGCTTCTTCAAGAAAGCGTGTTTCAAAATATCTCACAATGGGTGTTTTGGTAAAGATAAAAGATAGTTTCCAATTATGGAAACTATCTTTTCTAAAGAATTTTGACAGAAGACACAACCTTCAAAACCCGCAAACGGATTTATTCAGCAACTTTTATCAATCATTTAAATGTTAGTTCTTTACCCCATTACGGCTCTCCACTTATCTGATTCTGCATACTGGCGTACCAGTTCATTGCGCTTGCTGAGTATTTTCTCAAAGTATTTTCTCAGGAAAAATTTACCGAGCATGCCACCAATAGCATCGCGGGGCTCTTCCATTTCAACCAGGTCAATTACTATAGTACCGTTTTCTACCTGCATAAAATGGTGCTCGTGCCTGAAGCTTTTTAAGTCGCCCTTTACCTGCTCTTCCACAAATTTCTGCTGGTTCTCCATTTCAGTTACCCGCAAGGTAACAGCTCTTGTTTTGCCCAGGTGTTTGGCGGAGAGCGTCATGGTATCGCCGGGCTTTACCAGTATATCACTGGCGCTGGCGGTTAATGTTTCGTTTCTGCCCTCAAGCGCTTTTTTAAAAACAGTTGAGTTGCGGCAAAGATTAAATACGCGGTCTGCAGGCGCTTTAATAAATGTTGTAAGATGGATGGAGGACATGGGATATATAATTAATAAATTAGAATAAATACCTATATAGCTCTGTCATTTTCATGCCAGAACTTATTGTTCTATCTAACTTATTTCTATCACTTTTTATTGTTTCTGCTGCACAAAAGGTAGCTTAGAAACTTTAGCTTTCAGGAGTTTATCTCTTACTTCTATAAAAATTTCGCTATCAATAGGTGAAAATGCAGTGCTTACATATCCCATACCGATAGCCCTGCCTAATGTGGGAGACTGTGTACCAGAAGTTACCCTTCCTATAAGATTACCCTCCGCGTCTTTTATGCGGTAATCATGGCGGGGAATTCCCCTGTCAATCATTTCAAAACCAACCAGTTTTTTATCCGGTCCTGCTGCTTTTTGCTTTTGCAGGTATTCGCTTGCTGTAAAGTTTTTGGTGAATTTAGTTATCCAGCCCAGTCCGGCTTCAAGTGGTGTGCTGAAATCATCAATATCGTTGCCATACAGGCAATAGCCCATTTCCAGCCTGAGTGTATCCCTTGCACCTAAACCAATCAGTTTTAATCCTTTCGGTGTGCCTTCTTTAAAAATAGCATCCCAGATTTTATCGGCGTTCCCGTCTTTATCTTCAAAATATATCTCCAGGCCTCCGGCACCGGTATAGCCGGTAGCGCTTACTATTACATTATCAACTCCGGCAAATTTTCCTTTTACAAAAGTGTAATACCTCAGGTTCAGGATATCCATATCTGTAAGCGGCTGTAATATTTTGGAGGCATTGGGCCCCTGTATTGCCAGCAAACCGGTACGGTCTGAAATATTGTGCATTTCAGCGCCATTGGTATTCTGAAATTCAATCCAGTCCCAGTCTTTTTCAATATTGGCGGCATTTACCACCAGCATATACACTCCTGCCTTGCCGGCATGCAGGTTATTTTCTTCAATGCAGTATACCAGCAGGTCGTCTACAATACCTCCGTTTTCATTGGTTAAGCAGCTATACTGAATTTTTCCTGCGGTGAGCTTTGAAGCATCATTGGTAGTAACCCGCTGAATAAGTTCCAGTGCATTTTCTCCTTTAAAAATAAATTCACCCATGTGGCTAACATCAAAAACCCCGGCATTGTTGCGCACTGCCGCATGTTCATCATTAATTCCGGTATAGCTGATGGGCATATTATAGCCTGCGAACTCAGCCATCTTTGCACCTGCCGCTATATGTTTTGCGGTAAAAGGAGTTTCTTTCATGAGTGGTTATTTATTGTAATAAGTTGATGTTATTATATTTTACTGGAAAATCTATTTTTTACCATTGCCCGTTGCCCACCGCTCACTGCCCATCGCCCACTACCCATCGCCTATTCCCCATCCTTAAACCAACTGCTGTACATCAGGTAATTATTAGCGATACGGTTTATTTCCCCGCTGATCAGTTCCTGCGAGATGGTTTTTACCTTTTTTGCAGGCACACCTGCATAAATGGAATTAGGCTCAACCTTTGTTCCTTCCAGCACAACCGCGCCGGCTGCAATAATAGAAAAACTGCCTATCTCCGCGTTATCCATCACTATTGCGCCCATGCCTATCAGCACATTATCATGCACTTTACAGCCGTGCACAATGGCATTATGGCCAATACTTACATTGTCGCCAATAATGGCTTGTGTTTTTTGATATGTGCAATGGATAACAGCCCCATCCTGGATATTCACCTTATTACCAATCCTGATGGCATTTACATCTCCCCTTACCACTGCGTTAAACCATATACTGCAATCATTACCCATCACTACATCTCCCACAATAGTAGCATTGGGCGCTAAGTAGCAGTTTTCGCCAATTGCGGGATATATTTCTTTTACAGGTAAAATTAAAGCCATTGGAATAAGAGGTTACAAGTTTCAGGTCTCAGGTTTCAGGTTCCACATTCCCTATTCCCTTAACGCGAAACCAATGATATATCAAAGCTTACCAGGTCAATAAATTCCTGCAGTCTTTCATCTATTTCCTGCCTTGTAAGTTCTCTTAAACGAGTGGTCCCAAATTTTTCAACGCAGAATGAAGCGATGGCTGAACCAACAATAATAGCGGTTTTCATTCCTTCAAAAGAAAAATCTTTTGTACTGTCGAGATAACCTACAAAACCTCCTGCAAACGTATCACCTGCTCCGGTTGGGTCAAAAACTTCTTCAAGCGGGAGTGCCGGTGCAAAAAATACATGGTCTTTGTGAAACAATAATGCACCATGTTCTCCTTTTTTAATAATAAGATATTTAGGACCCATTTTTAATATTTCCTTGGCTGCTCCTACCAATGAGTATTGCCCGCTGAGTTGTCTTGCTTCACTATCATTTACCAGCAATACGTCAACTTTGGCAATTACCTTTTCAAGATCTTCCATGGCTGTTTCCATCCAAAAGTTCATAGTATCGAGCACTACAAGTTTTGGGCGTTTTTTCAACTGTTCAATTACGCCAAGCTGCACGGTGGGAGAAAGGTTGCCGAGCATCAGTATATCCGCATCCTGGAAATTATCCGGAACTACCGGTTCAAACTCACCCAAAACATTTAATTGTGTTTCCAGGGTATCTCGGGTATTCATGTCCATATGATAGCGTCCTTTCCAGAAAAAAGATTTCTTATCTTTTTTTATCTGCACGCCATCCAGTTGCACACCTCTTGCCTTTAATGTATCTAATTCTTCCTGAGGAAAATCACCGCCAACTACTGATATCTGCTGTATAGGTTTTGTAAAGTTTGAAGCGCTCCAGGCAATATAGGTTGCCGCGCCACCTACAATTTTATCGCTTTTTCCAAAAGGAGTTTCAATTGCATCGAAAGCCATTGAGCCAACTACAATAACGGACATGTGTGATTTTATTTGGGGTTTATATAATTTTAAAAAACGGTGCAAAGCTAATGTAAATATGTTAAGAGGCTCAGCCTATTTGCGGCACAAGGAACAAATGGTATTTGTTCTATTTTTGTGAGATGGAATTTGAAACCTTTATCAATACGCTTTCTGATGATAATCCGCCTGTTTCAGTATCAGCATATGTACAGGCATTATGGTACGAAGGCAAAGGCAATTGGGAAAAGGCTCATGATATTGTTCAGGACATTCATGACAGAACAGGCTCATGGGTTCATGCCTACCTGCACCGAAAGGAAGGTGATAACGGTAATGCAAGATATTGGTATAGCATGGCTGGAAAATCTTTTCCCTCTGTATCATTACAGCAGGAATGGGAAGCGATAGTGAAAGCGTTGCTGTAAATGAGAAAAGCCTGGACAAAATAAAACCTGCAGTCAATCTTTTATCATATGGTAATATTTCAGGCGGAATTCATAAAAATATCCGTTCATGAAAAAGTTAGAGGGTATGGTGCATATAGCGTGAGGCTGAGTCATTTATTCCCCATAGAAGTGTATTTATGAGCAAGTTCAACCACGCTTTTTATGTCAAAAGGTTTTGGTAACACGTCATCCGCGCCGCAATTTTTTGCAATTTCTTTTAACTCTGAATGTGCTGACACCAATACAACCGGCACTGAAGCGTTTCCGTTAATGTTTTTGAATTCCCTGCATATTTCACTCCCATCACTTCCGGACATCCCGATATCTAAAAAAACCATGTCGGGCAAATAGCCCAGTTTGCTTAAAGACTTCCCATCAGGAGAGGTAATTACTTCATATCCTTTGCTTTCGAGAATCATATTCATAAGCTCAAGAATATTATCGTCATCATCAGCAATGTAAATTTTTTTACTTGTCATTATTCATTTCAATGTTTAGGGCGCCCACCCAGTACGAACTTTTCAGGGGTATTATTGTTTAAGGGTACTTTTTTCTTCCACAAGGTAAGTGCCAATTTTAATATAATTTTTTAGCATGGTGCAGATATTATAAAATATAAATGAGAATTTAGAGCTATCCATAGTACTTTTGTCTATAAACATTAAACCCACTATCTCAAATCAATGGGGATTATTGATATACGCATTCCACCAACAATTGCCAAAACTTTAAAATTATCAATTGGCACTCCCCAACGGCAGCAAAATCGTGTATTAAAGAGGTTGTTAAAGAAAGCCAGGTATACCGAATTTGGTCAGGCATATCATTTTGACCAGATATTGTTGCATAAGCGCCCGGCAAAGCTATTTCAGCAGTATGTGCCCATTTTTGACTATGATAAAATTTATGATCAGTGGTGGCATCGTACGCTTGAAGGCATTCCTGATGTTTGCTGGCCGGATAAAATAAAATATTTCGCCTTAAGCAGCGGCACTTCAGGTGCAGCAAGCAAGTATATTCCTATTACCAATGATCTTATGAAGGGCAACCGCATTGTAATGATCAAGCAGTTGCTATCCTTGCGTAATTATGAAAATATACCTGTAAAATCTATCAGCAAAGGCTGGCTTATGCTTGGGGGCAGCACTGATTTGCAGAAGGGTCCGGGTTATTATTCCGGGGATCTTAGTGGTATAACCGCTAAAAAAGTGCCTTTCTGGTTCACCCCATTTTACAAACCGGGTAAAAAAATAGCCCGAACCAAAGATTGGCATACAAAGCTTGACGAAGTAGTGGAAGAAGCGCCTAACTGGGATATTGGCTTTGTAGTGGGCGTACCTGCATGGATACAAATGTGCATGGAAATGGTGATTGAAAGGTATAATCTTAAGAACATTCATGAAATGTGGCCCAATCTCGCATTTTATGTACATGGTGGCGTTGCCTTTGAGCCTTATAAAAAAGGGTTTGAAAAATTGCTTGCCAAGCCCATTACCTATATAGAAACATATCTTGCATCAGAGGGATTTATTGCCTACCAGGACCGCCAGGGCGTGAGGGGCATGCGCCTTTCTACCAGCGAGCATATATTCCTGGAATTCATTCCTTTTAACAGCGATAATTTTGACCAGTCAGGAAATATTATCAATAACCCCGGCGCATTGCTGATTCATGAGGTGGAGGAAGGCAAAGATTACGCAATATTGATCAGCACTTCTGCCGGCGCATGGCGATACCTGATTGGCGATACCATACGGTTTACCAATAAAGAAAGATGCGAAATAATAATAACAGGCCGCACCAAGCATTTTTTAAGTCTTGTTGGCGAACACCTTAGTGTAGATAATATGAACAGGGCTATTGAGCTGGCAAGCGGTGAAATGAATATTTCAATACCCGAGTTTACAGTAGCCGGCATTCCTCACGGATCATTCTTTGCTCACCACTGGTATGTGGCTTGTGATGATACGGTAAATGCTGAACAGCTGCGTGTTGCTATTGACAATCATCTTAAAATATTGAATGATGATTATGCGGTAGAACGGAAGAGTGCACTGAAGGAGGTTATGCTTACCGTATTACCGGAAAAAAGTTTTATGGAATTTATGGAATTGAAAGGAAAGCTTGGCGGCCAACATAAATTTCCGCGTGTAATGAAAGGAAAAATGCTGGAAGACTGGCAGGGATTTATTGCTTCGGTTACTTCATGAATATATTAATATCCGCTTAACGATTTTTACCAATCAGTTAGCTACAGTTTACTACATTTACAAAATGCAATAAGTGAAACACCTTAAATGTAGCACCATGATTGAGGCCCTTTTAAAAGGATTGGCATTAGGTTTTATATTAGCACTTTCAGTAGGTCCGGTTATATTTACTATAATCAAACAAAGTATTTATAACGGCCACGAAGGCGGATTTAGCTTTGTGGCAGGTGTTTGGATAAGTGATATAGTACTTGTTGTATTAAGCAACGCTTTTACAGAACTGGTGAAGGAGTTGCTTGAATACAAAAAAGCGATTGGCTATGCAGGGAGCGGATTTCTGCTGGCTATGGGAATATACTACCTGATTTTTAAGAAAACCAGGATAAGTGCCAACGGTGAAAATATCGTGGTTAAGCTTGGTGCAAAAGACCATACACAGATTTGTATATCCGGGTTTCTTATCAATACCTTAAATCCCAGTGTAATCATTTTTTGGCTGGTAAATGCAACCGCTTTTGCAGTAAGCCATACACTTCAGCAACGCATTATAATTTTTACAACCTGCATACTATTTAATATGCTTGCAGATACAGCAAAAGTATTATTAGCAGGCAGTTTAAGAAAACGGCTCACGCCTCACAATATTTCTCTCATTACCCGTATTTCAGGCGCTATATTGATTGTATTTGCTTTCGCCCTTATCTATGGAATCATCTTTTTGAGTGATAAGGTGAACTGATTAGCAATACATTCTTTTAACATCATTGCAACAAACTTGCTTCCATTCCCGCCATACATTAGCTCCTTATTTGTGCTGAATATTTGCGCATGCATACAATTATACGCCTGGCTTTAATTGCTTTATTATTTATACCGGTAACTATTGCCGCACAACAAAGCGATTTTATATCGCTGAAGAAAAAAGACCGTACCATCAAAAGCTATTTTAAAGGATCTTCTTTTGAATTCATTCATCGCAATGGCACAGGCATCAGTGGTTATATAGACAGAATATATAAAGACACGCTGTACATGTATGCTTATGATATCAGGATGACACCTACTCCCTGGGGCACCCGCTTTGCAGACACAATAGGAAGAATTAATCTAAAGTTTGGACTGCATGAGATAGCGGCTATTCCCAAATCCCGCAAGGGCTTTGAGTTTGTGAGAAACGGAACGCTGTTTATGATTGGAGGAGTAGGCTACGCATTTCTGCACAC
The DNA here is from genome assembly GCF_003075435.1 of Terrimonas sp. Lineage (GTDB taxonomy): Bacteria > Bacteroidota > Bacteroidia > Chitinophagales > Chitinophagaceae > Agriterribacter. Next base: position 23,291 of record NZ_QCZJ01000038.1, read on the forward strand.
GTTTAACGGGCTGATACAAAAAGCAAAAATTCATCCTTCAACATTGGCTATTTCCGGTGGCGTGGCATTGGCAGGCTTTACCATGCGCAAACTTCGAAAATACTACTACCCGATAGGAGAAAAATATACTATCTCTTATGTACAATTAAATGCGGAATAATAAGTTTACAGGTTGATTGTTTATTTTGCAGCCTCAAATTTTTATTACGAATAGTGAAGCATTTCTTTTCCAGGGTTTGGCAGTTTTTGAAAAGGTTGTTCCTTATACTTCTTATTGCACAGTTTGTTTATATCATTGTTTTAAAATGGGTTAATCCTCCTGTTACTATTACGCAGATTGGAAGCCTGCTCAGCGGCAATGGTTTAAAAAGAGATTATGTTGATGCGGAACATATAGCTTCTAATGCCGGACTGGCGGTGATTGCATCAGAAGATCAGCTATTCCCCGACCATAATGGATTTGACTGGAAAAGTATTCAAAAGGCAATTGAAAAAAATAAGAAAAAGCAAAACAGAATAAGGGGTGCATCAACCATCAGCCAGCAGGTGGCAAAAAATGTTTTTTTATGGCAAGGCCGCGACTGGCTGCGCAAAGGGCTTGAAGTATACTTTACATTTATGATTGAGCTGATATGGGGTAAAGAGAGGATACTTGAAGTATACCTGAATGTTGCTGAAATGGGCAAAGGTATTTTTGGCATAGAAGCCGCTGCGCAAAATTATTTTAAAAAGCCGGCCGCAAAACTGAGCAGAACAGAAGCGGCAATGATCGCAGCTTGTTTGCCCAATCCTGTTCAGTTTTCCGTAAAGCCAATATCACGTTTTGTGGCGGCGCGCTATCCGTGGATATTAATTCAGATGAGCAACCTTGATGGAGATCCTGATATCATTAAAGTATTGCCGGGAAAAAAGAAAGTATCACCATCTAAGTAAGGCGCTGCCCCAGGTAAACCCACTTCCAAATGCTGCCAGGCAAACCAGGTCGCCTTCTTTTATTTTTCCCTCCTGCCATGCTTCGCATAATGCAATGGGTATAGATGCAGCTGTTGTGTTGCCGTATTTCTGAATATTATTAAATACTTTATCATCAGCAAGACCCAACTGTTGTTGTACAAATTGTGCTATCCGCAGGTTAGCCTGGTGTGGTATCAGCATATCAATATCTGATGGCTTCAGGTTATTTGCCTTAAGCGCTTCCTTTATTACTTCCGGAAATTTTACAACAGCCTTCTTAAATACCGAAGGTCCGTCCATAAACGGAAAGTTCTGTGCTTTATCAATCATGGCATGACTCATGAACATTTCACCAAGTTCGGCTTCCTCAAAGTCTGCCAAAGAATTTTCCAGCCAGTGGTTTGCATGCGTGCCGGGATTATACATTGCCAGTATTTCCGCGCTTTCCCCATCACTGTGCAAATGTGTACTTAATATACCCTGGTTTTCTTTTTGAGTTGGCTGCAGCACTACCGCTCCGGCGCCATCTCCAAAAATCACGGAAACATTTCTGCCCCTTGTACTGAAATCTAACCCGAATGAATGTTTTTCGCTGCCAATTACCAGCACATTTTTATACATGCCGGATCTCACAAACTGATCACCTACACTCAATGCATACACGAAACCACTGCATTGATTGCGTACATCCAGCGCTCCTATCTCTTTCATCTTCATAGCACGCTGCACCAATACGCCGCAGCCGGGAAAATAATAATCAGGGCTCAATGTGGCAAATACTATGAAGTCAATATCCTGCGCTGTAATTCCTGCACGTTCAATAGCGATTTTTGCAGCTTCAATACCCATCGTTGTGGTAGTTTCGCCTGTTCGCTTTGCGTAACGCCTTTCCTGTATACCGGTTCTCTCCTGTATCCATGCATCATTGGTGTCCATATACTTTTCCAGGTGTTGATTGGTAACAACATTTTCGGGTACATACATTCCAATACCGGCTATTGTAGAGCGTATCATGGCAATCGTTTATGAATTTGAGATTTAAGGTCTTGGATTCCGGATTTCAACGGGAAGCACAATTTTTGTATCATCCCAGCCAATCCACAAATCAGCTCCTGCACCAGATTGTGTCGCATCTATCGTAAACTCTTCGATCGGCTTTTCAGTCTTTATGGTTGGTACGGTAAATTTAAATATATCTTTATTTGTATCTATTTTTAAGCCCCAGCTGTATAGATCCTTGTTGATAACAATAGTCCATTCTGCCGGCTGCGGAATACAGTACAAAATATATCTGCCGGCAGGAATTTTTGTTTGTTGAATATATACGTCTTCAAAAAATTCAATTTCAGTAGCTTCGTTTGCCCCAAGGCGCCAATGTTCACCATACTTCACTACGTTTCCAAAAATTTTCCTGCCACTGCGTTGCGGTCTGCTGTAAAAAATTCTGAAAACCGGAGGTGTTTTTATACTATCCAGCATCTTGAGCTTGGGATATTCAGGAGGGAAATAAATAACATCCATCGGCGATTTATCTAATGATGATACTGCAGCAATTGGCTCGTACCTGATGGGAGGCGGAGTTTTTGCTGTCGTGTCAGCCAATTGCACGGCTTTGTTATCAGAATGGCAGCTATTTAAAAAAATACAACAGGCTATCGCAAAGCTGATACATGCTTTAATTTGTGGATACATCATGCGGTGCATCTTGTTTTTAGAAACTTATGGGTAAAGCAACTTTTACATCTTCCCATGCAATCAGCAGGTTGGTGCCTGTGTTTGTTTTTTCAAACATCATGGAAAATACTTCAACAGGCTGTGTTATTTTTTGAACATTGATATCTGTACGTAAAATATCGTTTTTTTGATTATATGCAAAAGATCCCCACACATCATTGTCCTTATTAAGAATAATTGTCCATTTTTCCTGTGTTGGTATAGCGTATAATGTATACCGTCCCTTCTTTATTTTAGTATTGCCGATTTTCACATCTTTAAAAAAATCTATTTCCGTGGCTTCATTAGCTCCAAGTCTCCATACGGTACCATATTCTACCAGTTCGCCAAATACTTTTCTGTTTTTCTTGGTAGGGCGGCTGTATATCACTTTCACCACTGGTGTTTCAGGCGCCTGTTTTCTTATTTTAAGAATAGGATAATCTACAGGAAAATATGCCATATCCATCGGAGAGTTATCTGTAGCGGGCCAGGTATCCTGCGCAGATACAGATAATACGCAACCGGAAAGTAAAAGGATGGCTAAAATGCTTTTTATTTTTTTCATAAACAACAAATGTACATATTTAGAAGATTGCGGAAAAGCAGAAAGGATTGCAACGATTATTTCCTGTATCTATTGTTGTATATTATAGCAAAGAAAGGTTAAACCTGTTCCTGGCAAATAAAATTATATCAGGCATGAATTCAGCATAGGATTGCTGCAGGGCTGTATAATTGTTTTCGAATATTTCAAAGGCCGCATTACTATCATGCATAAACTTCGCCCTGTGTACTAATCCGCCAAAACTGTTTTTAATACCCCAGCGATACCGGTAATTAAACAACCAGTTATGCTGTTTCATATATGGCAACATAGCTTTAAAAGTTAGCGGCAGGTCATTATTATACTTATCCAGTGTTTTGTATGTTGCCTGAGAAAAATCCATCAGCGCTTTTTCGGGAAAGATAATATTGTCATTCGCGAGAAAATGATCATATACGATATCAATAAATGCTCCTGAATATAACCGGTATGCCGGTCTGAAAAATTCTTTTGCCTTTGCTGTTGCAGGATGAGCGTCTGTAAAACTATCTATTTCCCTGTGCAGCATTATGCCTTTATGAATACCGGCAGGATAGGAGTCCTTTTGTTTTCCCTTCACAAAATCGCTGATCATATTGCCCACCAATACATCGGCATCGTTAAAAGATAAATATGCGTGAGCAAGATAGTTCATGCTTAATGTTTAATATCCTTATGATCAGGATGCCATATGCTGCTGAAATCTCCTACCACTGCAATATTATTAATAAAGTTAAGCCTGTGAATTTTCAACAAAGCTACATCCTCCTGGTGCACCTTCCTGTACATGGGATGCATTGTGCCGCCGGGTACACCCGCGGGTTTTGAAGGGTCGTATTGAAATTGCGGGTCTACAAGTGTACCTCGTGGATACATAATGCCAGGTATGCCCTTACCTCTAAGGTCAAGGTCAGCCGGGTGTTGTAAACCGAGTGTATGTCCATATTCATGCGCCGCTGTTGTAGAACCCTTATACAGGTTTTCTAATTTAAAATAACCGGTATTGCAACCCAACCCATCCACAAAAGAAATGTTGCCATGTGCAAATTCCTCAATGCGAAAATAATTGTTGTTCGGATCATCGTTGCCCAATATTTCTTCTGGTTCAATTAAAGGTTTATGCTCAGCGGAAATTTTGAATTGAACCAGGTAGTCTCTCTCATTAAAGAAAACATATGCCCCGGGCTCATTCCACATGGTCTCTATTTCATCCCGTATCTGTTCTGTAAGCTCAGGAGTTGATGCATTTCCATAGGTAATGATATGCGAAAAAATAACAAATGAACCAGGTGACAATATTTCAACTATACCCATATCTTGGCGTTAAAACAGAAAGATAATAAAACTACAGTATAGCACTTAGGGAAAATGGAAAACAGCTCTACAAAATGAAAGCTGTTTTTTATGCCGGCGATGACACCGGAAACTTCGCAGGAGTTTGTAAAAAAAATCGCAGCTTATGAGGGTATTTTAAAGCCTGATTAATTGAATTGGTAAAGCCAATATAACCCTGACCATTGTCGTCCGCCTGTCATATTTCCACATTATGAACCATTTAACAACTGGTATGTGTTGTTAGATTATTTTTGCGTTAAAATTTAAGGGCATATGTTACTTAAAGCTGTAGATACTGTTGACCTGATTGCACCAGAGGGTTTTAAAAAAAATTATTACGAAGCAGGCAAGCCATTGATCATAAAAAACCTTGCTAAAGAATGGCCCGCCTATCATAAATGGAACTGGGATTATTTTAAAGCAATTGTAGGCGATAAAAAAGTTGGTATATATAATAATACAAAAAGCGATGCCTATACTCCCATAAATAGAGCAGATGATTATACCACCTTTGGAGAATACGTGGATATGATAAGCAAAGGACCTGCCGGTTGGAGAATATTTTTGTTCAATATTTTTGACCACGCCCCACAGCTTACACATGACTTTGAGTGGCCCGATGAGTTGATGAAAGGATTTGTAAAACGCTTTCCTATGTTGTTTGTAGGCGGCGCATCCTCCATAACGCATATGCATTTTGACATCGACATGTCTCATATCCTGCATACCCAGTTTGTTGGCAAAAAGAGAGTATTACTGTTTCCCTATGAAGAACAGCATAAATTATATCGCAAGCCTTATGAAGTGTTAAGTCTTGCCGATTTTTCACATTATTACCAGCAAAACGGCACTCCCGATTACAGCAAATTTCCTGCGCTGAAACTTGCCAGGGGCTACGAAGTAATACTTGAACATGGCGATACCCTGTTTATGCCTGCCGGCTATTGGCACCATATGGAATACCTGGACAGCGGTTTTGCTATGAGCCTCAGAGCGCTTCAATCAAGCATCACCGGCAAACTTAAGGGAGCATGGAATCTTATCGGCATGCGCAATATTGATACACTGATGAAAAAAACCGCGCCCAAATGGTGGTACGATTATAAAAAGGAAAAGCTTATTACTGCCGCCAAAAAAGAGCTGGAAGAAGCAGGCGTATAATATTTCTACTTTCTTTTTTGGAATATTCAGCGCACGTATTAAATTTGTGCTAATATATATCAGCCGGGAATTTAAAAGTGAATGGCTTTGAACCGGGAACTGGTCTAATCTTATCCAAATTATCTTACAGAATCTAATATTTTCTTAAGGACAACCTACACTGCCAACCTGTAATTATTTCTACTTTACTGAAATTAAAATTATTGGTATATACCATCATTGCCGTATTGTTCAAAATATGCGGTAATGTACAAGTCTCTTTTGTGGTTTCAGAGGTAAGCACAGGCCGGTGATGTCTATCGCCGGCATTTTTATGTAATGGGTTAGCTATGGGTAGTGAGCTTTGAGCGGTCAGCTATCGGCAATCAGCGGCGAGTGCCTTCAGCGCCGGCATCAAGCAACCGGTAATAGGAAAGACTGGTAGTAGTTGAAGAAAGGTCATTATAGTGTTGGTGGTAGTACATTACTTAAAAACAGAGATTAGGTCAGGCTTGGGAAGTGTCTTAATATCGGCTTGATGTTTATTAATATGATTCCAATAAATTTTATGACCGTCTTTTTCTTCTTTTATTAGCGGTAAAGCGTCAACCCATTTTATTTTATAAAACTCTTTTAGTTTATATTCAGGCGAAAAAACAATTATTATTAATTCGTCTATATCAGCAGTGGGGTCACGTTTAATATAACTCCAACGAGCATAAGTCGATGCCGCTTTTGCATGTGTTTTTACTTGAATTTTTGTATTGTCAACTTTAACATCCAACATTTCTGGATACTACTTGTCGCTCTTTTACCGTCATGAAGTTGCTCAATTAACCATTCTCCAAGTTGAGATGTGAAGTCTTTTGAATTTGGAGCAATTTTCAATTCTCTTAGTCTTCTTAATGCTTTGAGATAGTTGAGGAGTACATTGTGTATTTCTTCGTAATTACTCATGTCGATTTAGTATTGCCACCAACAAGCTGATTGCCGAAAGCTGATCCCTAATTAATCGTCCACACCTCATTTCCCCTTAAAAGCTTATCCAGGTCACCCTTACCCTTTACTGCTATGGCTTCTTCTATCTGCATCGTCATTACATCTTCATAGCAGGCACGGTCCGTTTCATAAAACACACCAAAAGGCCTTGGCAAATGCTCGTCTTTATACGGATCATCAAACATTCTTACCAGTACCTGGGCCTTATAAAAATCTTTTTCATCATGTATCCATAAATCATCAACGCCTGCGGAGTCGCCAATTTCTACCACTACAGGTTTTAAACCATCCAGCTTAATGCCTTTATTTTTTGCAGCGCCAAATATCAATGGTTTTCCCTGTTCAAGAAACAATGCCTGTTCAGGCTTGCTGCTTTTTTCCGTAAATATTTCAAAAGCGCCATCATTAAAAATGTTACAGTTCTGGTATATTTCTGTAAAAGAAGCACCTTTGTGTTTATAGCTCCTGATCAATATTTCCTGCAGGTGTTTGGGGTCTCTGTCCATACTTCTTGCAATGAACGAAGCATCTGCCCCCATTGCCAGTGCCAGGGGGTTAAAGGGATGGTCAATACTGCCCAGGGGCGAGGATTTGGTGACTTTTTTTTCTTCTGATGTTGGAGAATACTGCCCCTTGGTTAAGCCATATATCTGGTTATTGAAGAGCATCATATTCACATCAAAATTGCGGCGCAGCAGGTGAATAGTGTGATTTCCTCCAATACTCAGTGCATCTCCATCGCCTGCTACAATCCAAACACTTAATTCAGGGCGGGAAGCTTTTAAGCCTGAAGCGATGGCTGTTGCTCTTCCGTGAATGGAGTGCATGCCATATGTGTTCATATAATACGGAAAACGCGAAGAGCATCCGATACCTGATATAATTACAATATTCTCTTTAGGAATACCTAATCCGGGCATAACCTTCTGCACCTGGGCTAATATAGAATAATCGCCGCAACCGGGGCACCATCTCACTTCCTGGTCTGTTGCAAAGTCTTTAGCGGTGAGGGTGGGCTGCGCGGGAATTGCTGTAGTGTTCATCGTGATAAAATGAACCGCAAATTTACAGCTATATCGGCTTATTTGGTTTCCTTAAAGCGGAAATAATGTTAATGCTGCTTAGGTAGCAAATCATATGCATTATGTTGATTATCAATGGTTACAGAAGCCAATCGTCTTACACATCATTTTTAATTTAAAAACCAACCGTAGGCTAGCAGTCATAGGAATGATAGCATCTTAGCTGTATCAGGCTGTATTTACACCAAAAAGGTGCCCGGTGATTGCTGTAATGAGCATGGCGGCAGTGCCCCATAAACAAATGCGTAATACAGCAGGAATAATACCGGCGCCACCTGCTTTTGCGGCAATGGCACCTAAAAGCATAAGGAAAAATATGGCAAATATATATTGAAAATATACCATTGATTCCAGTGGTGCTACCAACGCGATTGTAAAAGGCAATAGCGCTCCGGCAATAAAGGAAGCAAAAGATGCAATGGCTGCCTGTAATGGTTTTGCAACAGTTATTTCATTTATGCCCAGTTCATCTTTTGCATGAGCCTCAAGTGCATTATGCATAGTAAGCTGGCGGGCTACCTCAAGAGAAAGCTCTGCAGAAAGCCCCCGCTTTTGATAAATAGCTGCCAGTTCCCGTAGCTCGTTTTCAGGTGTTTCTTCCAGTTCCTGCTGTTCACGTTGAAGATCGGCTCTTTCCGTGTCACTTTGAGAGCTCACTGAAACATACTCTCCGGCTGCCATTGATAAAGCACCGGCAATCATACCCGCTAATGCAGCCAGCACAATAGCATTACGGGTGGTATCGGCAGCGGCAACGCCTATCACAATACTTGTGGTAGAAAGTATGCCGTCATTAGCGCCAAGCACCGCGGCCCTCAGCCAGCCTATACGGTTCACATAATGCTTTTCTAAAGCGATTTCCGCCATTATTGATTGGGTAATTGTTTTTCTAAGATACTTAATAACAGTAAGCTTCTGAAACAACGATATGGCTGCAAGCGGTAAGGGCCCGCAATATTGCCTCACCCGGGGAAGATTCAATTCTATAAAATTGCATGCAGTTATGCCTATAATAGATACTACCCTGAATATATTTTACGATAGCCGCTTTTCCATATAAATAGCATCATCGGCTGGATTAAATCTATACGCCGGTATTTCGTAAAAGCCAAAGGATCGGTATAATCCAATTGCATTTTTCATATAGGATAAAGTATCAAGACAAATGCTTTCATAGCCTGATCCTATTGCTGCATCAATAGCCATTTCCATTAAATGTCTTCCAATTTTATATCGCCTGTATTCCGGCTGAACAAACATTCTTTTTAATTCTGCAATCCTTTTGTCAAACTGCCTGATGCCTGCACAACCTACAGCCAAATCATCTTTATATGCAAGCAATATCGCGCCTGTTGGTTTATTGTATTGTATACTTATATTAGTCAATTCATTGTCAAAACCCTGGAATCCAAGATCAATATCCAGCGATTGGGCATATTGCAGAAAAAGACATTTCGCATCACTGAAATCAGCGTCTGTGACGGCTGGTTTAAAGGTAATATGGTTGATTATATCTTCCATCTTAACTACAGCTCAAACATAATATTATCTTTTTATTTCTACGCAGCATTAAGATGCGTGGTGTAACCCGTGCAAGTGTAAAAGCGCATACAAAAGGTTCATAAATATTTTGATTAAAGATGAGCACACAACCCGTCTGCAAAACTTGAAAGTACCCGATAGGAATTAATTTCCCCGGAAAATTAATATATTCATTGCATGGTAATTATAGCATTATACAACTTAAAAGGTGGCGTAGGCAAAACTGCTTCCTGCGTAAATTTTGCATATCTCGCTGCAAAAGACGGGTATAAAACATTGTTGTGGGATATAGATCCGCAGGGCTCCACAAGTTTTTACTACCAGGCAAAAGCTAAATATAAAGGCGGAATAAAAAAGCTGGTTGAAAAAGATGCAGATATTGAAGAAGCAATCATGGCTGCCAATTATGAAAATCTTGATATTATTCCCGCCGATGTTTCTGTAAAAAGCTTTGATGTGATGATGGAAGAATTAAAATCTTCAAAAAAACGGTTAAAAAGCTTATTGCAACCGTTTAATAAAGCATACGACTTTGTTTTCCTGGATTGCCCTCCTGGATTTTCCGTGCTGGCGGAAAATATTTTCAATGCTTCTGATATAGTATTGATGCCGGTAATCCCGACAACACTTTCTATAAGAACCTATGAAATGACGAAAGACTATTTCAAAGAAAAAAGTATTGATCTTTCAAAGATGATGTGTTTTTTTACCATGGCCGATCTGCGTAAGAATATGCACAACGAGATAATGGAAACATTATACAAAGACAAAAAGTTTTTTGAGAATTATATCCCCTATCTTTCAGATGTAGAAAAGATGGGGGTGCACAGGGTGCCATTGGAAGAATTTGCAAAATCAGGCTATGCCGCAAAATGCTACAGAGATTTGTGGCAGGAGATAAAGGAAGGGGTGCTGGAGTAATAATTTGAAAATGAGTTAATTTGAAAATTTGAAGACGAGGGGAGTAATGTGAGAATGAATTTGAAAATGTGCTGATTTCCTGCTTCCGGCGGGCAGGCTCTAATTTATTTTATATGCAAAGACACATCACATCATGGTATAGCCCGGCGCTGTTCAAAGAAATGCCGGTGGTTACTTACGGACATTATGGATTTGCGTTACTGCTGGTGCCAACTGCAGCTGCAGATTACCTGGAGTATGAACGTTTTCAGCTTATAGATTCACTTGCTCCCTTTATTGATGCAGGAAAAATCAAAGTATTTTCCATCAACAGCATTAATACCGAAAGCTGGATGAACAACGATATGGAAGGCGCACATAAAGCTATCCGCCAGAATCAGTTTAATGAATATGTTTTTAATGAAGTCATTCCTTTTATTAAGAACAACACCTCCTGGGATACGCCGGTCATTGTTAGCGGCGCGTCTTTCGGAGCGTTGCATTCCATGAATCTGTTTTTAAAACGTCCTGATCTTTTTAACGGTGTTATTGCCATGAGCGGTGTATACGATCTTACGGAATATACCAAAGGGTATTATGATGAGCAGGTATATTACAATTCGCCTATGCATTATATTCCCAATCTTACAGATGAATGGTATTTAAACCATATCCGCAACGGAAAGATAATTATCGCTACCGGCAGCGGCGCTTATGAAGATCCACAGGCAAACCGGAGATTTTCTGAAGTGCTATGGAATAAAGGGATATGGCATGAGCTGGATATTTGGGGAGAGGACATTACACATGATTGGCCAACCTGGCGTAAAATGCTGCCGCATTTTATTAGCAACAGGTTTTAACAAGGATGCCGTATATAATCTGTGAATATTATTATGTGATTACCTAATCCTCAAAACTTTCTTCATCTGTTTTACTTCTATAAGATTTAGGTGATTTGCCATTTCTTTTTTTAAATAGCTTAGAAAAATAAAACACCGATTCAAAGCCTGTTTGCTGAGCAATTTCATTAATGGTTAATGTTGTTGTTTCCAGTAAATATTTTGCCCGCGTTAACCTGAGGTTTAATACAAACTGATTAGGAGGTTCGCCAGTAAGGCGTTTAAATTCTTTTCTGAAAGAAGAATATCCCATTGGTAACTCACGGGCCATTTTCTCAAGATCAATATGCTTTTCCAAAGATTCCTGTAATAAGAATTTTGCTTTTTCTATCAACCGCCCTATTGGTGATTTTTCCGTTTCATTACTTAATGATACAGAATATAAATATCCCAGTATCTGCAGTGTAATGCCTGAACTTATTTGCTGATAGCCCGATGGTGCAGTATGCACGGTTTCAATAAGCTTTTGAAAAAGATTTAATAGCTCTGATGATAAGCCTACTTTAATGAAAGGGTATTTCACATTGAAAAAATCATTTCGCATCAGGTCATTGGCATAATTGCCGTTAAAGCCTATCCAGTATTCATCCCAGCCAGAATTGTCATTAGGTTTATAGCGGTGCCATACACCTGCATGCAAAAACATGCAGGTGCCTTCCGTAATTTCAATAGGGTCTGAAAATTCTGATTCAAAAATACCGCCACCCCTTGACACATATATTAATTGATGCCCGCGCAAAATGCGTCCTTTACTCCATGAGAATGTATGCGTAGACGGATGTTCGTAATTTTTGGGGTAATTCTGATGAGGGTATACTTTTGAGAAACCCGCTGTATCTATATATAGCCCCCATTTTTCTTCTGCGAGCGTACCGCTCATGTACTTGCAGTAATCGTTCATATGACATCAAGCATTTAATAAACCGGCAATCAAAATATGTCAAAAGGTACAAAAAGAAAATATTTTATCCATTTTTTTAGGCCTGCCTGCTGGATAAATTTGTTTGTATAAATACTATCCTGTCTCTACAAAAAATATATAGACTATTAAAACAAACAGAATGCTGCATGTTTAAAGTTGGACTGACAAGAGATTTTTTAACACCGGAAGGAATACTCACATATAAGGATATGGGATTGGATATTCTTGATAAAGTCCCGGATATAAAATATGATTTTTTAGAAAAGTGGGAGTCTCCTTTGCAGCCCGAAACACTGCAGCAATATGATGCTATTATTTCTTTATCGCCGGCTTATACTGCCGGAAGTTTTAAGAATGTAACACGATTAAAAGCAATATGCAGGTTTGGCGTGGGCTACGATATGCTTGATGTGGATGCATGCAGCAAAGCAAATGTAATTGTAACGATTACAAGAGGTGCAGTAAATTATTCAGTTGCAGAAGCTATTATTGCCTGGATGCTGGCGCTTTCTCACAAGCTGGTTGCAAAAAATAAATTGGTAAGAGAGGGAAAATGGCTGGAAAGAAACCAATACACCGGGAGTGAATTGCGTGAAAAAATATTGGGCGTAATTGGGTTTGGCGGCATCGGCGGTCAGCTCACACAAATGCTTAAGGTTTTCAATATGCAGCAACCGCTGGTATATGATCCATATATCAGTGAGGAAAGAGCAGTTGCTCTCGGTGTTAAAAAAGCAGATCTGCAGACTTTATTGCAAAATGCCGATTTTATATCTGTCAATTGCCCGTTAACGCCTGAAACAAAAAACCTTGTTGATGAAAAGGAATTGACATTAGTGAAAGAATCTGCATTTATCATTAACACTGCGCGGGGAGGTATAATCAATGAACAGGCGCTGATAAATACACTCACCAATAAAAAAATAGCGGGATATGCAACAGATGTTTTTGAAAAAGAACCTGTAATTGAAAGCCACCCTTTTTTTGCTATGGACAATGTATTGATGGCGCCTCATTGCATAGCGTGGACAAATGAGCTTTTCAGGGAGATTGGGCGCATGGCCTGCACACAGGTGGTACAGGTGGCACAGGGAAAAATCCCTGATCATGTTTTAAATACTGATATTATAGATCAATGGTATTCTGAAAAAATAAAATAATCATTTATGAGTTCCAATCATACTACTATAGCAAAATACCAGCATTATATCAATGGAGCTTTTGTTGGTTCCTTATCTTCCGGCGGTTATATTGATGTGCTTGATCCCTGTACAGAAGAAGTAATAGCAGTAGTGCCCAGGGGCGGGCAAAAAGAGGCAGACGCAGCAATAGATGCTGCTGTGGCTGCGCAGCATGAGTGGAGCTTGTTACCATCTGTAGTTCGTGCTAATTATCTCAAAGCAATGGCGAATGTAATCAGGGAAAACAGGGTGATGCTTGCAGAAACACTGGCCAGGGAACAGGCTAAAGTAAAAGGACTGGCCCAGGTTGAAATTGACGTTACTGCTGAGTATTACGACTACTATGCAGGATTTGCACGTGCATATGAAGGAGAGATCATACAAAGTGACCGCCCGGGTGAACAGATTTTTTTGCATAAACTACCCATTGGTGTGGTAGTAGGCATATGTCCCTGGAATTTTCCATTCTTTGTAATGGCTCGTAAAGTAGCGCCTTCATTATTAACCGGTAATACTATTGTTGTTAAAGTAAGCGAAGAAGCGCCGTTGACCTGTTTGGCATTCACAAAATTATTAGATAAAGTAAATCTGCCTAAAGGCGTATTGAATGTGGTTTGCGGATACGGAAGTGAAATAGGTGAAGCGCTTACCAATAATAAAAATGTAGGCATTATCAGTCTTACAGGCAGTGTTGATTCCGGGCATAAAGTAATGGCTGCCGCTGCAAAGAATATTACCAAAGTTTCACTGGAGCTGGGAGGTAAAGCACCGGCTATTGTTTGCAGAGATGCTGATATGGAAGTGGCGGTAAAAGCAATTGTTGCGTCCAGGATTATTTATAGCGGGCAGGTATGTAATTGCGCTGAGCGTGTGTATGTAGAGGAAGCGGTATATGATGAGTTTTTAGAAAAATTAACTGCTGCAATGAAAGCGGTAAAAGTAGGTAATGCATCCAACGATAGCGATATAGATATGAGCGCACAAATTAACCGGAAGCAATTGGATAAAATTAATGGAATGGTAGAGCGGGCTCAATCTGCCGGAGCTAAGATAGTAACGGGAGGAAAAAAATCTACTGCATTCGGCAAAGGATATTTTTACGAGCCTACAATTATTGTTGATGTAAAACAAGACGCGGAGATTATGCAGAAAGAAGTGTTCGGCCCTGTATTGCCTGTTATGAAAGTAAAAGATTTTGATGAAGCGCTGAAACATGCCAATGACAGTGAATACGGGCTTACTTCTGCCGTATACACCAGGGATATCAACAAGATGTTGCGGGCAACCAAGGAATTGAAATTTGGAGAAGTTTATTTTAATCGTGAAAATTTTGAGGCTATCCAGGGATTTCATGCCGGCTGGCGTAAATCCGGAATAGGCGGCGCTGACGGAAAACATGGACTTGAAGAATATTTGCAAACTAAAACGGTGTATATTCAACAAACAGTGTAACCCATATTTCTAAACGATTGTATTCACGCCAAATCAAAATTTATGAGATCAGCACTATTCCTTATTTCCTCATTGTGTGCCACATATTTTAGCAGTACCACAAAATTGAAAAGATATGCATTGTGCTGCATATTACTGTTCGTGCTGCCAGCAATCCTGTTTAGTAAAGATATTGTGGTAAAAACCGAAAGTAATAAAATGGTTGAGATAACACTTACTGCTTCCGGTGATTATAAAGACCCATTCAATGAAGTTGAATTGGATGCAATATTTACTGACCCGTCCGGTAAGCAATTAAAGGTGCCAGCTTTTTGGGATGGTGGTAAAGTTTGGAAAATAAGGTATGCATCACCGTTAGAAGGAACGCACAGCTTTACGACAGCCTGTTCTAAAAATGAAGATAATGGTTTGAATAATGTAAAAGGTAAAGTTGAGATCAAAAGGTATAAAGGGAGCAATCCGCTATTACAGCGTGGCGCAGTAAGGATTGCTGATGATAAAAGACATTTTGCATACGGAGACGGTACGCCGTTTTTCTGGATGGGCGATACATGGTGGATGGGCTTAACCAAAAGACTGGTATGGCCGGATGATGTTAAAAAACTTGCGGACGACAGAATAAAGAAAGGATTTAATGTAGTGCAGATTGTGGCAGGGCTTTACCCTGATATGCCGGCATTTGATCCGCGTGGAGAAAATGAAGCGGGCTTTCCCTGGGAAGCTGACTATGCCGGTATCAGGCCTGCTTACTTTGACGCCGCCGATAAAAAAATTATGTACCTGGCTGAGCAGGGCATCACTCCCTGTATAGTTGGTGCATGGGGCTATCACCTGCCATGGTTGGGCGTTGATAAAATGAAACAACATTGGCGTTATCTTATTGCAAGATGGGGCGCTTTACCTGTAGTGTGGTGCGCTGCAGGAGAGATCACCATGCCGTTTTATCTTTCACAAACAAAAGATGCAGACAGAGAATGGCTGAAAACAGAGTGGACCAATGTGATAAGATATATGAAGGAAACAGATCCTTTCAAAAGAACAGTCACTGCTCACCCTTCCAGAACAGCAAGAGAATCGCTGACTGATCCTGCTCTTCTTGATTTTGATATGCATCAGAGCGGGCACGGTTCCGGACCTGCTAAACAATCTGCACTTGCACTTGAAGGATGGCGTACGCAACCTGTAATGCCGGTGATGAGCGGAGAATCCCGGTATGAGGCACTGGCAATCCCAAAGCCGCTTCCTGCTGAAGCACCCCGTGGCGCTTTTTGGGCTCATACCGTAAACAGCGGATTAGCAGGACATACCTACGGTGCTAATGGCATCTGGCAACTCAATGGTATTGATAAGCCTTATGGTAATTCACCGGGTGGCAATAATTGGGGAATTACGCCATGGAACGAAGCAATGCAATTGCCGGGCTCTACACAAATCGGGGCAGCAAGAAAGTTAATAGAATCAATCCCCGGCTGGAATAGTTTTCAACCCCAGCCCGGGATGATCACTCAATGGTCTGCAAAGGATACAGCCGTATTAGCAGTTGCTGCCGGTAACCAATCGGCATTAGCTTATCTGCCCTCACCCGGAACTATTACGATTACAATTCCTGTATCTAACCAGCAATACAAAGCATTCTGGTTTAATCCAATTACTGTAATCAGGGAAAAAGAATTTGCAATAACAACAGACGCTTCAGGAAAATTTGCGATCACTTCTCCCGAAGCCAAGCAAGATTGGGTATTAGTACTGACAAAAAACTAATTAAAACATTTTAACAGGTACATCACTCAGTAAGCTTAATACCGTTTCTTCCAAATCCCTGAACCATTTAAAAGATAAACACTATTTGTATGCAAAAAAGATTTATTGATAAAACTGTTTGGATAAGTGGCGCCGCGCAGGGCATTGGCAGGGGCATTGCAGAATTTTTTGCAGAAGAGGGCGCTAATGTGGCTATTATTGATATAAAAGAAAAAGAAGGAAAAAACGTGACTGAATGCATTAAATCAAAAGGAGGCAATGCTGTATTTTTTTTTTGTGACCTTAATGTAGAAGCATTAATACACAAATCAATTGAAGATACCGTGGCCACTTTTGGCGGATTGCATATTATTATAAATAACGGGGCGATCAATATGGTAAAAAGCCTTCATGAATACAGTACCGCTGAATGGGATCATCAATTGAATATTAATTTAAAAGCGATTTTTTTAAGTTTTAAATATGCTTATCCATACCTGAAGAAGAATGTTGCCAGCAGTATCATCAATATAGGATCGGTAAGCAGTTTTGTTGGCCAGGCAAGAACGCCCGGTTATATTGCTGCAAAGGGTGCAGTGATGATGCTTACCAAATCTATGGCAATTGATTATGCATCTGACGGTATAAGGTGTAATACAGTTTGTCCGGGTATAACTGACACGCCTATGCTAAGAGAACATATGGGTGGTGAGTCTGAAATTGCTGAGCGATTATATCGTGTGCCAATCGGGCGTATTTTACAACCACGTGAAATTGCCAGCAGTGTTGCATACCTGTGCAGCGATGATTCATCAGGCATTACCGGAACCAGTTTAATAATTGATGGCGGTTATCTTGCCACTGCAGAATGGGAGGGAGGACTTTCATAATGAAAAAGATAAAAATATCCTGCGCTGATTTTACCTTTCCGCTTTTGCCGCACGACAAGGCTTTAGACCTTATAGCCATGTTGGATTGTGAAGGAGTAGATATCGGGTTGTTTACCGGAAGATCGCACATACAGGCTGAAGGCGAGTTTTCAGCGCTGGAAAAAAATGCAAAGCTGCTGCACAAAAAAGCATCTGATCGCGGGTTAATGATTGCTGACATTTATTTACAGCTTGATAACGACCTGGCTAAGTTTGCCATTAACCATCCGGATGCCGATAAAAGAAGGTTTGCGAGAGCGCAATTTTTGAAGTTGATAGAATATGCACAATATGCGCAGGCAGAACATATCACTTGTTTGCCGGGTATGGCATTTCCTGAAATTGAATCACCTGAAGATTCCGTACAAAGGAGTTATGAAGAATTGAACTGGCGTGTAGAGCAGGCAGGTAAAACCGATCTCTCGTTTTCTATTGAAGCACATGTGGGCTCCCCATATACAAAACCTGCGGATGTGTTAACATTGGTAAAGTCGGTGCCGGGTCTTTATATCACACTCGATTACACGCATTTTATCAGGAATGGTTATTCCCAGCAGGAAACAGAGATATTACTTCCTTATGCCAATCATTTTCATGCCCGTGGTGCAAAAGCCGGAAGGTTACAGTCATCAGTAGCTGAAAATATTATTGATTATGGAAAAATTGTACGGCAACTGAAAGCAGGCAATTTTGAAGGTTGGATAGGATTGGAATATATATGGATCAAATGGGAGCAATGCAATGAAGCAGATACTTTGTCTGAAACTATTTTACTGAGAGATATTATTTTAAAAAGCATTCAAAAATAAATCCATAATGAAAACAGCTGCCCTGGAACTGATGCGAAAAAAACTATCTGCTCAACAGGCAGTATACGGCTTATGGATAACACTTGAATCGCCATCCATTACCGAGATAGCTGTGCATTGCGGATTAGACTGGATAGTGATTGATGCAGAGCACGGGCACCTGGACTGGCATAATATTACAGAACATATAAGAGCAGCTGTGCGCAGCAATACAGTTGTATTGGTAAGAATCTCTCATATAGACGAAGGCATTATTAAACGTGTATTGGATATTGGTGCAGATGGTATAGTAGTGCCGCATATTGAAACTGTTGACGACTGGAATAAAGCGCTTGCCTATGCACAGTATCCTCCCAACGGTATACGCGGCATCGGCGCAGAACGCGCAACAAAATGGGGTAGTGCATTTGCCCAACATGTTGCTGATGCTGGCAAACACCTGATGATGATTCCCATTATTGAATCGGTAAAAGGAGGTAAAAGCATTGATGAGATCATTGCAGCAGGTAATACTGAAATTATTTTTTTTGGTCCCGCTGACTATTCTGCATCAGCAGGGTACGCCGGCGAATGGGAGGGAAAAGGAATTGCGGAAACCATTAATGATTTAAAAGATAAAATTATCGCCGCCGGTAAAAATTGCGGTGTGATGATACGCTCAAAAGAGGACATGGATCACAGGTATCAGCAGGGGTTTCATATGCTTGCCATCGGAACAGATGCCGGGCTTCTTTTAAAAACAATTAATTCTTTTCTCTGATTATTTTATGAGTATACAATCAACTATGACTTCCGGTTCTGCAGACGGAAGGTTGGAAATTATTAACCCAATCGGCTCCGGAGCAATTGCTGAATTAGCTCCGGGTATTATATGCGAAGCACTGGTGGGAGCGCACAATAATGCTGTTAACCTGTTTACCGCTATCGTTACGTTTGATGCGGGCAAATCATTACCTGCCCATACACACCCGCATGCAGAATCTATTACTTTATTAACAGGGAGCGCAGTAGTGGAAGTTGAAAATCGCAGGTATCACTTACAGCAATATGATAATATTACCATTCCGGAAAAGGTAATGCATAAAGTGATCAACAATTCACCCGGAGAAAAAGCCATATTTCATATTGCGATGCCGGTATCTGTTCCGGAAAGAAGTATTAGTGAAAAAATATTTGACGCATACATATCAATACCTGATGATTTTAATGGAATATCCGGTAAAGAATATATTACCCGGTATAGGTTTGCCACCCGGTATGATGCAGGCAGCAGCACGGCATTTATTGATTATTTTAATGAAAGCATGCTTAGTGGTATTGGAATGAGTGGTGGACTGGGAATTTTTTATAAAGACGGAAGACTCCCTGCGCATTTTCATGCGTTTGATGAATCTATATGCATCATTTCAGGAAAAGCTGTATGTATAACTCAACAAAAAAAATATGTTCTCTCTGATTTGTCAACTGCATTACAGCCACAGGGATTACCACACTACTTCATTAATCCATATCATAATGAAATGTATATGATATGGGTATATGCAGGCGCCATGCCTGTACGGACTGAAGTAGCTGATTTTTAAAAATTTCAATGATTACTACTGCTTAATCTATCTGGCAATTATATAAATATATTTCGCCAAAAAGTATAAATGAATTGTCAGGATGTACATTTTAATTGATGTATTGCTACAGTAATTTTATCGTATAACATTTTTTTGTCCCAAAAACTTTCTTCTGACAAGCAGCAATAATTCTGATCAAAACCAAAAAACTAGTTTATTATGAAAAAACGAGGATTGCCATTTTCATCCTGGAAGAGGTGTGGTATGATATTGATCTTACTACTGGCTTTTCATTATTACTCTTTTTCACAGGATATTT
This sequence comes from Terrimonas sp., assembly GCF_003075435.1. Lineage (GTDB taxonomy): Bacteria > Bacteroidota > Bacteroidia > Chitinophagales > Chitinophagaceae > Agriterribacter. The sequence goes on from NZ_QCZJ01000038.1 coordinate 43,361, forward strand.
TAAAAATTTCCGGTATAGTTGCTGACTCTGCTAATGGCAGCCCTTTGGCAGGTGTTACTGTATCAGTTGCCGGTACTACCAAAGCAACTAAAACTAATACTGCCGGGGTTTATAATATTGATGTGGTTAAAGGTACATCTTTAGTGTTCACCTTCACAGGTTACAATCCCAAAACAATTGTAGCAAACAATGATAATGATATTAATATTAGTCTCGGGGCTATCTCACAAAATTTGAGTGAAGTAGTAGTGGTAAGCTACGGTACGCAGAAAAAGCGTGAGATCACGGGAGCAATAGCCAATATAAACGGTAAAGAATTAAAAGATATACCGGTTACGAATGTCGGTCAGAAACTCC
>NZ_QCZJ01000039.1 GCF_003075435.1 Terrimonas sp.
ATCAAAAGAACATAAAAAAAAGCTGCATTATAATATTTACGTAACTAATGTTGGATCTGATATACTACCTCCATCTGAGGTTAGAAAAACCTATTACCTGCGCTGGCAAATAGAACTGGTATTTAAACGTGGAAATCATTCTTTCGCATTAATGAAGTTAAACGGGTAAAAAGAGAAAGACTGGAATGCCAGCTACTGGGCAGGCTGTTATGGATATTGATTAATTGGAGCTTATTCAGCCGTCTCAATAAGCACGTATCTGCCTGTGGACAAACGGTAAGTATGCTGATGTTTTTTAAACGAAGCCGCAAATTTGCTTTTACTTTAAAAATCGTACTATTAAAAAAGTTACCAATAAAAACATGGCTATCCCATACCTATCTCCCGCTGATAATAGATTGTGTATGCATTGCACCAAAAAATAAACAAACGCATTATGAATCCTTACAGTTTAATACAAAGTCTTAGCTTAACGACTATGGTGTCACCACATACCAGTAGGTAAATTTCTATATAACAACTTTATATGAGCAACTCAATAAACTCTATTTGCTTTCCAGGCTTTTCATAAAACCGATAATATCTTTTTTTTCTTCTTCAGAAAGGTTAAGATTTTCTTTAGAAAGCGTTTGATTAGGCAGGTTTATTCTTAACCCGGCGCCCCCCCCGTTATTATAAAAATCCATTACCAGGTCTAAAGTTTGATATACACCATTATGCATATATGGAGATGTTTTATCTACATTCCTTACTGAAGGAATTTTAAAAGCATACTTGTAAGCATCAATGCCAATTACATCATAATAACCACGATCTGTATCCAGCGTGGAATCCGAGAGAGACAAGGGAACACCCAACACCTCTGTTTCACTAACAACATATTTGGGTGGGGTAATACCATTAAATAATGGAATAAAATGACAGGTAGCACACTTCGCTTTTCCCATAAACAAATTAAATCCCTTCAATTCGCTCGCCGACAAGGCTTGTTCATTACCCTGCATATAATCATCAAACCGGCTATTGAGTTTAACAAGACTCCGCACATAAGCCGCTAATGCATTTACTACTTCCTCTGCGTTTATTTCTCTTCCATAATTTTCCGGAAAAATGTTTGTTGAATAATAATTTGAGGAGACAGGATTTGAAAGATTTTTTTTTCCGGGAAAAGCTTTGGAGAATAGTGATTGATAGGTTTTATCCGCTGAAACATATTCTACTATTGTATCCATAGAGCCATCCATTTCCTCTTTATTGCCAATCACATCCCATATCTGTTCTTCCAGCGTTAGCGCTCTCATATCATAGAAGTAATTAGACTGTAAAGCAGCGTTGATTAACGTGGGCGTATTTCTTCTCAATAGCTTTGCGGGATGATGGATGTTTGTATTTTTAGGCAATCCGTCAGCAAAGGCCAATTCAGGGCGGTGGCAGGAAGCACAGCTTCTTGTTCCATTGCCAGATATTGATACATCGTAAAAGAGTTTTTCTCCCAATAGTACTTTCGGTGTGGTTGTTTGAAATTCAGCACCCGGAGCGAATGCATCCACATTGAACGCATTCGTATCAAACAATGTTCTTGCTTCCTGATTCAACATCCGGTTATATTTTATCTTCTCACCGGGTAAACCCTGTTCCAATTCAGCAATTCCGGTACTGATGCTATTTGCATAATGTGAAATAAAATTTGCCCGGTCAAAAGCGTTAAAATCGGTATGTTGATGTAAGTAATTGATGGATTTTTCCAGCTCTTGCAATAAAGTGTTTTTCCGGCCATCCTTTACATAGGCAGGCAGCATTTCTCGCAGGCTTTTTAAAGCTGCCGCCGATTCTTCCATACTTTTCAGAGAGAGTGGATTGTCAAAACCGGTAATCCCCAAAGCAATTATCCTGAATATTTCCAGCTTAGCGGCATCCAGAATCCGCCAGTCGGCAAGCTGTTGATCAGTAAAAAATGACACCAGGTATTTTGTACTATTTATTAAATGATCTACTTCGTTGATCAGTTCCTTTTTATCACCTTCATCGTATATAGGGTAAATATACCCCTCTATAACCTGCAGCCCCATCGGATCAATGGCACGTGCAATGGAAGAATCTAATAAATCCGCATTTTCAATCTCCTGAACAGGCGGTCCATTTAATCTGTCTGTAAGGTCAGCGGCAAAATATGCTGCCGCCCATTCAAATGCTTTAAAGAGTAACCTTGATTGTAAAAAAATACGACGAATGTTTTGTGTATCTACGTGCGCTTTACCGGACTCTGCCAATAAAGAGTCTTTTACATAATCACGAAAGGATACAATATCGTTCAAAATTTTTTCCCTGATTTTCCGTTCTCGTTTGCCCTCCTGTGCTCTTATTGTATAAAATTTTTTATGATGGGGCGTAAAGCTTGCAATGAATATGCCCATAAAAAGAAAGCCCGCTATTCCGATTTTCTTATACATAACACATGAGCTTTTCTGCAACAGTAATTACTTAAATATAAGGGTATTCATGAAGGGATTGGCATTCTTATCACGGTCTGCCAATGGCGCTATTCCCCACCGATGCTCAATAAAAGAAAGTATACTTACTGTTTCATATTGTGTGTGATCGACAAAGCCTTTTTTAGCAAAAGGCCCAATAACAATAGCAGGTATCCGGCTTCCCGGCCCCCAGCGGTCTATAACCGGTGGGGCCACATGATCAAAGAATCCACCAAATTCATCGTAGGTCAGTATCACAAGAGCGTCTTTTGCATTGGGACCCTCTAACACGGCATTAATTAATTTTACCGCCAGCTGCTCAGAAGAATATACATCGGCGCCTCCCGGATGTTCATCATTTCCTCCGCCAGGCTTTACAAAACAAACGCTGGGAAGCGTTCCTTCGTTCGCAGCTTTTAAGAAATCATTTTGATCCCTCATATGTTTTCTGCCTTCTGTTCCTTCGGCATACCCGGCAAAATACAGGAAGGGCTCATGGTTATACGCAAAATTGTTTTTCTTTTCAGCTACAGCATCATCCCATCCTTCTGAATACCAGGCCCAGGATATTCCTTTTTCACTTAATTTATCACCTATAGTTGGCATTGTTTGAGACGGCACTAATTTAGTAGTATCTGATTTAGGAGGATAAGGTTTATTACGGGAAAAAACATGGTTAATAACATACCCATCAGGAGTAACAATTCCATCTTTTATCATCTTACCATTCTCGTCCAACTTTGCAATTAATGATGGCGGAGCATCAGGCCATACCGGCACAGCAGCAGAAATCATATAAACATGGTTAAAGTAGGAACCACCAAAAACACTCTGAAAGAAATTGTCGCACAAAGTATATTTTTTGGCTATCGGGTATAAAGGCAGTTTTTTTGTTGTATAATAGCCCATTGCCAGTCCTTTAGAATCGTTATATGCCGCAAACCTGTCCATTTTCCCACCGTTTATTTGTAACTGGTTATGAAAGAAGCGATGTGTAACATCTGGCGTTTTTTTGTCGGATGTTACGTATTGATCTATATTAAACAGCTTATTAGGCAGGTTAACAGGGAAAGAGTTGTTCCTCGGAATTTCTGGCAGGTATTTATAAGGGTTCCCATTCTCATCCACCTGAACAAAGTTTCCTTTTTGAGCATTTTTAATACCGTTTGCTCCTTTAAATTCACCGTAAAGATTATCGAAACTGCGGTTTTCCATATAAACAACAACTACATGATTAATTTGCCGGATACCCTCATCAAATGAAACTTCCTGCCGTTGCGCTTTTTTACTGGTTCCACAACTGCTGATCAAAGAAATACTAAGAAAAATAAAAAAAAGACGCTGCATATTCGTTCAGTTTTTAGAAGATTTAATGATAAATAAAAAACAGACCATATTGATTCTGGAGATTATCAAAACAAGCCTATTCATAAAAAGATTGCCTGCTTTACTAAAATTCCTGGATGCTCTTGTTATTTTTATAACGATATTTTTCCCTTATGCACAGTACAAACTTACCGTATTTTGTTATACTACTGTTATGATCAATCACACACTAATCAAAAGTGAAGTAGCAACAGAATTCATATTCTACTGAATTAGATAGTATATTTGACGTTTGTAGTAACCAATATTTTTCTACGGAAGAACAATTTATACATTTTAATGTTAGTGCAATTGCTTTAAAAATTGCTGTAGCTGTTGGTATAGGCATGCTGATGGGATTAGAACGCAACTGGTCGCACAAAGAGGCCGGCATTAGAACTTTTTCCATCATTTCATTAATAGGAATGCTATCGGCGCAGGTAAGCAATGCCTTAATTATTGCTGGACTCGCAGGTGTGTGTTTGTTAATTTTAATATCAAACATCAGAAGTTTTTTAACCGAGCGCAATACCGAAATAACTACTTCGGCTGCCATGATAGCCTGCTACATTTTAGGAGTGTTGACCGGCAAGGGGCATATTTTTACTCCTGTGGCAGGTACTATTATTATTACAGCAATTTTGGCATGGAAAGCGGAGCTAAGCAGATTTGCCGGCGGCTTGCAGACTTCCGAAGTAAGGAGTGCAATTTTACTGGGCCTTATCGGTTTTGTGATCTACCCGCTGCTGCCGAATCGTTATATTGATCCCTGGCAGCTTTTTAATCCAAGCGATGCCTGGGTTAGTATTATTGCCATTGCCGGCATTGGTTTCCTGAACTATATTTTCTTAAAAGTTTTTAGTTCTAAAGGACTTTATCTTGGAGCTGTTTTTGGCGGTTTAGTAAACAGTACAGCTACCATTGCAGAAATGACCACCCGTGTAAATGAAGCAGGAACGCCGTACAGAATTACGATGCTATCCAGTATTATTAATATTTCGATGTTTACAAGAAATATGATACTGGCAGCTATTTTTGTACCGCTCTCTCTTACGGCTACATTATTGCCGTTGCTGGCAATGTCCTGCATTGCTGCTCTTTGGATTTGGAAAGATTACAACACTTTTAAAAAGCAAAGTGCGTTGTCAGAAGAATCCATCAAACTTGCCTCGCCGATTGCCATAAAGAAAATCGCGTCTTTCGGCTTACTTTTTATCCTGATACAAGTAGGGGGTACACTAATAACAAGGTTTATGGGAAGTTCGGGCATGATCGTTACCGCTGCAGTTGGCGGTTTGGTTAGCAGCGCCAGTACTACGGCTGCTGCTGCAACAATGGCAATGCATGGCCAGATATCGGCAAACATTGCAGGCAGCGCAGCTATTATATCTTCCATGGCAAGCGCCTTAATTGATTTTCCTATTGTGTGGAAGAATATAAAAGACAAAAAACTGGTAAAAGCTTTTACTTTAAAATTAGCAAGTGTGTTGGCTGTAGGTATAGTTGCTGTAACATTAGATCATGTTTTTCATATTTCGGGATTTCTCATTAAATCATTTCATTGATACAGATAAGCAACACGATTAAAAGCTTTGCCCCATTATAGTGTAAATGTTCCGGTACTATTGCCTGCCGCCATGAATCATTCTGGAAATAATACCCTTATCAGTTCCCATCTCAGCTAAAACCAGCCCTGCTAAATGCAGAAAAATAAAAGCCAGGGAATAATATAGTGATTGCACATGAACGCCTTTCATAGCAGCGTATACACCAGGGTAAACTTTACCAACCAGTTTTATATAAGCGCCGGTAAATAAAGACAGGAACAGGCAAATGTAAAAAATGAGGTATATAGCCGATTTTATCCTTTCTTTAGAAGTGATATTCCTTGAAAAAGGATTGCTGAATACAGGCCCCTCAATCTTCATTACAATCAGCCGGATTATATAAAGCCCCAGCAAAACATAGCCTGCATAGATATGCCAGTCCCACATGGGTTTTCTAACTATTCTTCCAATTTTATCCGCAGTATCTTTAGGCATGTCAACATGATCTGTTGCTGCCTGCAGTATAACAACATCTGCAATATTATGCCGGTTCATCCATCCCTGGCGCAACCACACCGTAAGCAATATAAAAATAAAAGTCAGGGCTATTAGCCAGTGCAATATCCGGTGCGCCCGGGTGTAAGAACTTTTTAGAATAAATTTTGTCATACAGCATCAAAATAATGTATATACTGGAACAAAAAAAATCTCCTGTTTTTAGAAACAGGAGATTTTAGTACATCGCATTTCCTTAAAAGGTATACCCTACACCTACCAGGAAGTTTCTGGGTGTGCCGGGAAACAAACGGGTAAAGGAGTCCGCTCCCAGCCAATATGTTTTATTAAACAGGTTATTAAACGTAGCTGAAAGCTGTATTTTATCAATGCGATAGTAAAGTGCAGCATTTGCTACAGTATATTCAGGAAGTGTTATATCATAAGCACCGGATTCACGTTTTGACTGAAAATTAGCACCCAAAGCAATTCCGAGCCCTTTAACCGCGCCTCTGGTAACATCATATTTTGCCCAGAACCCACCCTGAGACTTTGGCGCATTAGCCGCCTGCTTACCTATCTCGTCTTTATCTTCACTTTTTGTTATCTCAGTATTATTAAAAGCAAGATTTGCCGTGATGCTTAAATTGTACAATATCCTTCCATATACATCCAGCTCAATACCCTTGCCTCTTACCTGGCCTATTTGCCTGAGCAGGTCTGGATTACCAAGGTCATTGGCTGTTTGCAATACATTATTTTGCTCTATTTTATATACTGCCAGCGTTGCAGATAACCGGTCATTTAACCAGCCTGACTTAACACCAAATTCAATCATATTACTTTCCAACGGGTCAAAAGGTCCTCCATATTTCGCAGGATCTCCTATATATCCCGCTTCCTGTGGCTGAAAACCGTAAACATAGGTACCGTAAAGGCTGATTTCCTTTAACGGCGTATATACCAAACCAAAACGTGGTAACAACGCTTTTTGATTAACATGAGTTGTAGCAGGTGTTCCATAACCAGCTATATCTGTATAAAACTCCTGACGCAATGATAGCAATGCTTTGAACTGTTTCCAGCTTAACTGATCCTGTATATACACGCCCTGGGTATAATATTTACCCAATTTATCCTGCTCAGCCGTACTGATATATTTGGCAGGATCGGAAATGGTATAATCCGGGTTGCGCAAATCAACTGACGGAACATTAGTAACCGGGCGTCCGTCAACAATCATATACTTTTCTTTTTTAGCCGGATCATATTTTTTAAGCGCTGATTTACCATCTGCAGACAGGTAACCCAACGCTTCTGCAGTTGTGTTACCAAAGCCATCTGAGCTTTGGATAAAGTCATATCCTGTTAATAAACGGTGCTCTAATCCGCCAGTGTTAAACCGGAAGGAGAAGTAAGAGGTAAGATTATCGGTAATGTTATCCGTAATCCTGTAATTATAACGCATTTCCATCAGGTCGGGAATATCATTACCGTCTTCATCTACTGCATTTTTATTGGCTGTCCGGTGCTCTCTTAAATCTTCATGATACACCCCTTTTAAATAGGAGGCGTTAAATGCAATATGATTGGAAAAATTATGTTGCAAGGAAAGCGTGGAAAATATTTTTTGTGCCTTTACATAATCATTAACCCGAGATAAGGATAAAGAAGTAGGTGTGGCATATAAATCTCTCACGCCGTTTACCGGAGAATAGGACGGTTGCCCCCTGTCATTGCGGCCATTATCGTTAATAAAAACAAGATCAAAGTTAATGCGTGTACGATCTGTTGGCAGAAAAGATACAGAAGGAGCGATTACGAAGGATTGCTTATTCTGTAGCTCACGAAAAGAGCCTGCATTCTGGTAGGCGAGGTTGAGCCTGTATAATAAAGTTTGAGACTGATTCATAGCCCCTGTAAAGTCAGAGGTGATCCGGATAGTGCCGTAGCTTCCAGTAGCAAAATTGATGGCTTTTCTGCTCTCTGCCAATGGCTTCTTGGTTACAATATTCACGGTTCCTCCGGGGCTGGTATTAGCAAATAATGCGCTGGCTGGTCCTTTAATTACTTCAACCCGTTCTACATAGGGCAATATATCTGCGGAGCGCTCACCGGTAAATGTTTTAAGCCCGTTAATGAGCGTTTGCTTTGATTCAGACTCAAACCCTCTTAAAACATATTTATTGTTCGTGTAGGAATTTTGGCTTACACCACTGATATTTTTCAATACATCCATCATCTTAAAAGCCATCTGGTCGTTAATCAGCTCTTTCGTTACATAGCTTATTGATTGTGGAATTTCCCGGATAGGCGTTTCAGTTTTGGTTGCTGTAAAACTATTGGTATTCTTATACCCCGTCTCTTTTCTTCCGGTAATTTCAACCGTTTGAAGATCAACATACTGTTTTTCTAACGTGAAATTCAAATGGGTTTTCTCTTCATTTTGAATAGTGAGGGTTTTGGTCTGGCTGATATAACCCAGCATTGAAATTTTCACCTCATATTCACCGGGAGTTACGTTCTTCCATTCAAATTCCCCATCATGATCTGTAATACCATTCTTATCACCATTATTAATTACCACGCTTGCACCTGGTAAAGGGCCCTCTTGTGATTTAACTTTGATTTTTAATTTTCCGGATTGCGAAAAAGCAGCAAGTGAAAAGCAAAGGAAAAAAACTGAAAACAACATAGTACATAACCGAAACCTGGTAAACGCCCAATTTGTCATTCTAATGGTTTTTTAAGGTGTGAAAACAATGACTCCTGAAAAAAGCCGTCATTGAAAAGTTTATTAATAACGGGCGCAAATGTTATTATAACTAAAGGAATGCGCTGTCGAAATGTGGAAATTTAATTACGAAATAGGGAAATTCATAGATAAACATATATTGTTTTGAACAGCCCTGTAATGTCTCCAAAAGTTCTGTAATGCTGTAAGTTTCGGGTGTTTAAAATGATAAAGAGCAAGTTGTTATGCTTGCTTTTCAATGTTTTTTTAATCAACTTATCCCGGCGTTCACCACAAATACTGCTTAGCAAGTTTAGTTGTATTGCATAAAATGTGAAATAACAATTTTATACTCACCTGAACCCAAAAACTACAGTTAAAAATATTCTGCACTGATTTCCGGAAAAATTTAACCGGGTGTAAAAAGTATTACAGCTAAAGAAGAAACGAGAAGGATGAAGGAAGAAGCAGGGAAGTAGTGACTTTTTAAACCATACAGGTTTATTATAGCGCTACTATGTTAGCGAAAAAAATGCAGTCTTTCTTGCCTGCAAAGCAGCCTGAACTTTAGCCATACCGTAAAAGCGGGATATTTCATTTTGCTCATTGGTATTACCGCGTTCATATACACGCTGTATTACCGCTTTATATTGCTTCTCCCAATCAATCTGTTTTACATCCGTATCCCAAAACAACGTTTTTCTAAACTTTGACAGGTCAGGTGTATGCTTCTTTTCCTTCTCTTTCTCTTTTTTAATATCATACCAGGCTTTCAGAAAAACCAGCGTTCCTTCACCCACTTGTAATTCCTTTTCTATCCTGAGGGCAAGCGCCGTATTTAAACTTCGCTTTCCTTTTGTAATAGCATTAAAAGTTTGGGGATGTTCGGAAAGAGATAATGCGAAAGGACGTTTTTTGATAGAACGCTTTTTTAATTCCCTCTCGAGTACAATACCGGGATGAATGCCCTTATATTTTTCAAACTGCTTGTTCACAAAACAAATGTAATCAAATTTGCTTATATGTTTAAATGTTTTCCGGCATTATCTGTAGCAATGTATCCATCAAATTTTCCCTATTGGCGGGTGTCTCCCATACACCAAAAACAGTCGCGGTAAGTTGCAGTACTCTCCTCTATACTTTATCTTATCTGCCCGGAAAATTGTGCTGGTATGTGAAGGCACATACCAGTAGGGAAAATATGTGATTTTAATTAAATTGTAACCTACTTAAGATACCTTCTTTTATAGGTATTATCAAAAACTAAACCCAAACAGCTTTCCTTCATCACCTGAGTCGTCGAGTGATAAACAAATCTGCTTTGGAGTAAATGTTTTTAAAATCTCCGAAGGAATATCATGTTCTATGGACGTTAATATGTATTGCAGATTGTAGCGTGCGCAATAATCAATAACAAGGTTAATATAATTAGCTTTTTTTCTATTGTCAAGGCCTTCAAGTGCTCCATCATGATAAACAAAGCGATAAAATGATTGTTTATGATAAGCAACGAGTACAGCAATATCAAACGAAATACAAAGTAATTTTTGATATGTGTTTCCTTTTCCTTCAGCTGTTATATCTACCTCATTCTCTTTAGTTACTTCAACCTTAAATTCAACATTCCCTTGACTATTTTGCCGCATAAAAATAATCGCGGAAGAGTTAACGATATATTTAAAAATATTATGGAATATGCGTCTTATTTCAGGATATACTTTATTAATATCGTTTTGATTAATTTCGGCATTAATGTCTTTAATTATGATTTCAAGTTTTTCTGTCAGCTTTTCAGTTGCTTCATTTAGTAACGCAATCTTGTCTATACTTTTCAATTTTTCATCAAGACGAGATATTTCTCCTTCGATCTTGGTTAAATCAATCTGATAGCCTTTGAATTTTTTAAAAGAATCTTTATCCTTCAATACAGATAAGATTTCATTACGTTTATTGTTATAACGTAGTAGGTCGGCTCTAATAGCTTTTAGCTGCTCAGTTAATTCAATTATTTTTTCTTCCAGATATTTATTGCGTTCCGCAGTAATTCTTTTATTGAAGTCCTCAAGGTCTTTATAGTCTTTTATTAAATTTTCTGGAAAGAAAATCTTGGACTCTTCATATATCTGTTTTAACTGGTTAATATCAAAGGAAACGTTTTGAGAAAATGATTCTTTCGTCTTATCAAGATCAAATTCGAGTTTATATTCAATAGAATTAAGCTCCGAGATGCGCCTTTCCACATCTTCTACGAGTTCTTTATTTAATTTTCTTTCTTGCTGATAAAAATTAAAGTTGTCTATTTGTCGTTCAATATCTGCCTGCTCTGCTTTCTTTAAGGATATCGCCCCTCTGATTTTATCAACCTCATCGGAATCTACAGCAAATTTGGACTTTAAACCACTTATAAAAGTTTTTTGTTCGGCTATTTCAGTATCAGTATTGTATTTGCTTATTAGCAGATCTCCATTAAACCCAAGCATGTCAAACATAAACGGTTTCCAATCTACATCTTTTCCTTTTGCAAACTTGGATAGTTGAAACACATCATGATAATCCTTTTGAGATCGGAGAAAGTATGTGACTGATTTTCTAAACCCCCATTTCTGCAGTACATCAAAGGATAAACATTCATTAAGTTTTTCTTCAGCTGCTGCAAAACTTAGATTTAAGTAATCCCACTCATTTTCATCTAAAAGACTAACGGAAACATTCGTTTGTTTGAATGATATTTTACTTGGCGATGTTACAGATCTTCTAATCGTTAGATATTGTCCGCTATTTAATAAGATTTCCAGATAAAATACATAGTCTGCAAATAACTCCTGATACTTCTTAAAAATATGATCCTCTGATAAATTTCTAAGTAACATGAAATCAATTACTGCAATCAATGTTGTTTTGCCAAGATTATGTGAATCTTTATTGAGATCGAGCTTTTTAGTAACCTTTGCCAATACAATATTAAGCCCATCGTTGAATACAATGCTCTTAAACTTTTTATTGGCGTATAATTGACTCAATTTCATTACAAATATTCTATTGTATCAATATCCTTTCGGTACTCAATTTTCCCTAATGCATACAAAAAACTGAGTGTGGGAATGAAAACATCTTTAGCACTTTCTCCTCTTGCCAAAATTACTTTTTTAAGAAGTTCGTCATATTTGATTGCTCCATCTTCTTTAAGGGTGCTAATTATCAATCCACCCAAGTTAAGTACAGATAAATTTAAATTTAGATATTTATGGGGAGCTATCATTTTGTTTTTCCTATATCGCAATTGAAATACATAAAATGTAAAAATACCCTTACAATACTTCGAATATCATGAAGTTTATCTGCGTTGTTCTCAACAACAAAGGTGACTAAATGTTCGATTAAATATTGAAATTCTGTAAATCTATCTCTTTCCAGCAATATTTTGGCTTTTAAATCGCTTACGGTATTACCATACATTCTGGTATACTTATCATTCTTAGGGTCCGTAAGAAATTGATCAATTTCTTTAAAGTATTGATTAGAATGACTTAAAAGAAAATCAAAATAATCCTTGCTGAGATTGTTCAGCTTATTTTTTTCGTCTTTAGCGATAACATCATAGCTTACAATATAGTCTGCGGCATTTTGCGAGATAGCTTTAGTCTGTTCTGAGAATACAATAATGACATCTCTTAAATCTTCCTCGTAAAAACGTAAAGGAGCTGCAAACCTATACAATCCAAACTTATCTGCAATAAAAGGAAAGTCTGTTAGGTATGTATCTAACTGTTCCGCCCTATTATCTCAACATTTTGAATGCCGAGTCCAGTTTGTAGCTGCTCAATAATGATAGGATGCACACCTCCAGGCAATTTTCTGTTAGTAAAAAGCAAATAGCAGTCAAATGGTGTATCTGCTTTTATCTCATTAAGCCTAACAATTTCTTTGACTAGAATTGAGGTTTTGTTTACTGAAAAATCATTATCACTACAACTTGCATTTAATGTCTTTGTGTGTTTCGCCTGCAAATTAAATGTACCTGACCACGGTGCAGACTGAGAGGGAAATTTTTCAGCTGTTCCGGTAAACCAACTATCCTTCGCGCCGTCTTTTCCTATAGAAAATGTTTTGCAGCCAATTCCTAAAATTTCCTTGGCTACCCGAATAACTAGTTCTTCAAACTCCTCATCCGATAAATTCTCATAAGGGAAATAGTTCATCTTTAAGCAGTAATGGTTATTTACAATCGTATTTTTTATTTCACTTTCTCCAAAAGTTTCTGCAAAAGCTCCATTTTCTCCTTTTCGGACTGTAACAACCGCTCATACAACTTTCTATTCTCTGCTATTTCTTCTGCCCATTTATCTAAAGGATTAAAGTTGCATTTATAATTTATAGTTGGCCCTGCATTGACCACAGAGCTATCAAAATTATTCTGAATATTGTGAATTGCAGTTTCCTCATCAAAATTCTTAATCGCTTCCACCGGTACTTTCAATACTTTGGCAACCTGTTCCAGCAGTTCAGGTTCAATAGCTTCCTTTTGTTCGAGTAAGGATATTTTACGCTGGTTCCAGTCATCACCTAATTCATTGGCCAAAGCTTCCTGCTTAATGCCCAACATTTCGCGGAACCGCTTAATATTTCTTCCCTGGTGTATTGTTTTTTCCATAACTTAAAATTATTGTTGCCGTTGTTGCACAAATATAATAAATACCCCTGCTACAATAGCCGGTAATTTACCGGGCTACCTCAATATTATACCGGCTTTTCATATTGCTTAGCGGCATACTTGTTTGGATATTCACGCTTCAACCAGTGTTTGCGGGTAAAACATAACACTTGTTTTTATCGCCATCCAATCAGCAATATATCTGCTCATGAAAAAAACAATCCGGAAAACAAAAAAAAGAAACCCAAAGCCTGAGTTAAAATGGCAGGTAGGGGAATATGCACGTCACGCGGAGTTTCATTTTATACTGCCCTATGGATTTCTTTTAATCTGCCGCCTGTTAGATAAAACGCCGGAACGCATGATCTACGACTTTATGGTTAATGCCGGCGGAACAAACCTGAAAGAAGAAGGCAATATTGCATCAAAAGAACACCTGAGAAACTATTTTATCGCACAGGGCTACGGGCAGCACCATTATACTGAAACTGATATCAGCAATATGTTTAAAGAACTGGATGCTGTAGGAAGTTTATTTCCCTGGAACGGCGGTAATAAAATGATTGACCTATACGCCAAATGGAGAAACAAACATTACCGGTTCTGGTTTAAACAGTGGTACTATAAGATCAGGAGAAAACTACCAAAAAAAAAGGAAGATTGAGACCATTTACTATATACCATCTTTTCAAAAATGCTTTCACCACATTGCATCAGGCTTTAACGGATGCTATGGTTAAAGAATTAAACCCGGAGATGATACTGCTGCTTGGTGCATCCGTGAACCGCCGAAGAACGGAAAGCATATTTCAGCAGGAGAGCCCGACTGCCCAATATATTTCAGGTTGCTTTTTGCTCATGTTGATAGCAGATGCGGATGGTAAACCACTGTATGAATGGCAGGACAGGGTAGAAACCATTTGTAAAAATGTGTTGCCGGTAACAGCTATTGTTTTGCCAACAACTACGCTCAACCAGTGGTCAGAGCAAGGACATTTGTTTTCCCGCCATGTGCAAGTGTCTGCCCTCGTGATATATGACGCAGGGAGGTTTAGCATGCCGAAAAATATTACACCAGTTAGTGAGGAGGTAATAAAGCAATTGCATAAAGATCACCAGGAAGGCATTACACGAGCATGGGTGTTTCTGACAGGTGCGGAGTTTTTTAGCCGCCAAAACCAAAACGCAATGGCAGCATTTATGCTGCACCAGTCGGCAGAACAGGCTTTGCATACTTTAATAAGCGTTGCCACAGGCTATAAAACCACTACCCATAATATTGACAGGCTGCTGCGTTATGGCGCACTGGTATCTTATCAACTACCCGATATATTCCCCAGAAATACCGATAAAGAAAAACAGCTCTTCCAGGTGTTGCAGGAAGCCTACCTGGCTTCAAGATATAAAGACAGTTATAGTGTTACCTCCGAAGATGTATATACACTCATAACAAGAATAAAAACGGTAATAGCAATAGCGGAACTTTCCGGTAAGCAGGCTATCACAAAACATCTTCGATCCCTCTCCCAATAATTTAAAATGATAACGGTACTAATTGTTGCACAAATAGAAATGCATATTTCCTGCTATGATAGGCAGGTAATTTACCGGCTTACCTCATTATAATACCGGCTTTTCATATTGCTTACCGGTATGGCTGTTCGGATATTGAGCATACAAAAACTCATCATCATGAAAACATCCGAAAATTTTACCAATACTACAAACAACCTTCATTCATCATCTGAGCCATTTACACTTTACCTGGATGATGAACCCTATATACTTACTAAATCAGCCATTAAAGAACAATTAGACCCAGGAATTCAGCGAAGCAAAGAAGCGTTTTGGCCTTCTCATATAAAATTGTTGTCACAATCAGGGCAAACTTTAATACTTCAATTAAAAGATAAAAAAACAGTACAGCAAATAACGGTGCTGATGGAACCGGATAAGCTACAGTTCTCCTGCAATTGCAACACAATGGTTAAAACAGTTTGCATTCATGTATGCAGAACCCTGAGCAGATTGCTGCCATCAAACAGCACAGATTATTTTGAACAGTACAGCCCACAGGGCATTGGCTCCATTGCTGTAAAGCATCCTGCATACTTTGATAAACATACAAGCAGTACGTTTATAACGTATAGCCCCAAAAAGCGGGAAGAAGATATTTACCGGTTCTCCCAAACTGAGCTATCATATCTCACCGCAGATCATTTTAAACTACCTGCTTCAACACCTAAACCCATCCGCGATAAAGAAGCGCTGTTTATTATACTCACCAGCTATAGAAGAGAAAGGCTTCCTGCTATTATACCCTGTGCCGGTTTATTAACCAAAGATAGAGAGGGGATAAAACAGTTTCTTCCCTTTCTTTCAGGAGCAGATAAAAAAGATGGATTAATGACGGGTGATCAGCATCAGCTTACCAGCCTTGGGCTTGCCATGTGGAAGCTGGTAGAAAAACTGCCGGGCAGCTTCAGGGATATTACAGCAGAACATGAAGAAGAGCTACTGCAACTTTTTACACTATGGGAAGAAGCCTTACCAATACTATCCCGGCAACAAAGATTATATAGCTACCGTCTTGGATGGGTGAGAGATTTAAAACGCCCACCCCATAAGCAGGATATGTATTCCTGCCGGATATCAATGGAGAGACCGGTTTTAAGCTTTGTACTGAAAGACTGTGGAGCCTGTTATCATTTCTACCCGGAACTGCATGTAAGAGGCAAATGTCTTTCAGGGTTCCTGCATAATGAACCATTTATTGTTTCGCTCAATGCTGTGTATTATTTACTCTCTTCCCTGCGTGATGCCGCACTGGTAGAACTGGTGGAGAAGCAGATTGTGTTTAAAGAACAGTTTGCACAATTTGAGCAGGAGATATTAGCACCTATTAAAGCGCATTACAAAGTAAACCTCATTACTCAAAAACCTAAACGCAAATAACCATGCTATCCGCTATTGAAGAAACACAAACAAAAAATGTAAGTGTATACCAGGAGATAATAGCGACCATAACAAGTCTTGTGCCTGCTGATGCTGTTTACCTGCTTGGTGAAAGACATGCAGGCTGTAGCAGCAATAGCATTTTCTACACCGGAAGGAAACAGGAAAATGAAAGGCTTTCTTTCCTGTATCTCCTTATTATTGCTAACCTTATCAATAAGGCTGCCCACGAATGGCAGGATCAGTTGGAAGCACATTGTAAAAAAATAATCCCCTGCACAACGATCGTACTTAATACAGAAAACTTTCAGCATTGGATTAGAGAAGGACATCCCTTTGTGTGTCATGTATTGAAAACTGCCATGTGCATTCAACAGTCAGAGGGATTTATAAATAATGCGGGCATCGTTCCTCGATACCTGCCATCAATGGCAGAATCTATATTAGCAGAAGGCTTGAATATGTATACAGAGTTTATGGCAGCCGCAGAACTGTTCAGGGTTAGAAAGCAAAACCGGTTAGCCTGTTTTATGTTGCACCAGGCAACAGAGCTTGGATTGAATAGCATTCTTAAAGCTGGTACTGGTTTTCATTACCGACCGCACACATAATATTGAAAGGCTGATTATCTATACCAGTCTTGTTCATGAGGAACTCTTTTACTGGATTAACGGTGCAGAAAAGGAAAGAAAATTATTACACAAATTGCAACAGGCATATTCTGGTTCGAGGTATGAGGAAAGTTTTGCGGTAAGCACCTGCGAACTCACCGACATCAAAGCACTCGTACAACAACTCAACACATATTTCTTAAAAGAGAAAAAGGTGTTGATGACTTCAGTTTGTGAAGAGTGAGCAACGCAGGAGTCAGGAATGGTAACATGAGCAATTACTATTAGATTTGTATATAATACTCTGCGAAATTTTTTATTTTCCATTTTAAAATGAATGGTATTGAATTTAATGCGGAAGCCAATGTAGATTCAAATCGTTACCCGGTATACTATCACATAAGAACAGCAAATTTGCTCTTTGATTTTTTTCCAAAAAAACCGCGGATGGTTCTATCCTTTGGTTGGACGAACCCGTGATGCCTTTGATCCAAACTATTGGCGAGGCTATTGCTGATTACGAAATGAATTGGTAGTTGATATTAATGTAAGTGTAAGTGAAGGTTTTTGAATATCCAATTTTGCTAAACAGCTATTATTGTGTCAAAGGAATATGACAATTGCACTTGAAATACATCTTAAATAAATTTTTGTTGAACGATATATTAATTATGGGATTACTGTAATAATAAAAGATTTTTCAAATTTCAAATATCAACAAACCTAAATTTGTAATGCTCATTGCCAAAAATAGATTCTCTTGTAATTTGAACAGGTATATATTAATCTAGTCCGGGAATTAATATTCTTTTTTCAAGTGCATATTTTATTAACCCGATGGTTGTTTTGGTATTTGTTTTTTCTTTTAATTGATGTTTAATTTTTTCGATTGTGCTTATGCTTAAACACATGGTGGACGACATCTCTTCGCTGGTTTTTTCCTGCCATAGAAGTTGCAGAATTCTAATTTCTGTCACATTTAATTCTATCTTTTGATATGCGAAATAGAATTTATTTTGATAAATTTTGCCTTCTGCTGCAGAATGGATGGCCTCATTTAATTCTTCAGTATCTGATGTTTTCGAAACAAAGCCGAATGCACCTAAATCAAAAATAGTATTAATTACTTTTTGATCGGTCGAAGCAGATAAAATGATAACTCGTATTGATGGATATAATTCTGATAACATTTTTAAAGTCTCTCTTCCGTCCAATTTATACGAAAACAGATCGAGTAAGAGTACATTAATGTCGATAAACTTTTTTTTTAATTCTTTAAACAATATATCACCATCTGTAACATCAAGTACCACTGAAAAAAAGGGCGACTGATTAATATAGTTCTTAAATGTCTCCCTTACCAGTGTATGGTCTTCTACAATGGCAATTTTAATAGCATTCGTTTTTGTTGACGAAAACATAGTAAGCAAACAGTTTAAAAATATGGAAACCCGTAAAAAATATATGGATTTCCTTTCAGTCGGAACGCAGTGAAGTTAATAATTTTATTTAACAAACCGTTTTCATATCAACCCTATAGCATTGGTTAACACCATTTGCGGCGATTTGAATCACTCGCAACAAAATGCTATATGAAGTTATCGGCTTTAGTCCAAGACTTTAGCTTCTACTATTTTTCAGATTGAGAGAAAGTAAAATGTAAAAACATGACGAAGTCACCATTCGACTTTTAGTCGTCAAACCAAACTAGGGATTTTCAATTCATAGTATTTTAGTAACTTAATCTAATTGTTAACTTATGAGATCGTATTTGGAAAATCTATTATTAGGTACGACCAATGGAACGAAAGTCTTGTATTTATTTACCCAAGAAATAAAATTGAAAGTAAGTAGAAGTACTTTAATTGCAGAAAATGAAAGTCATCCTTATTATCCCAGTATTTTAAGTATTAGTGATGTACTTAAAAAGCATGGCGTAGAAAATCTTTCAATGGAACTTCGCCCTGAAAAGCTGATTAACGTTCCCGTCCCATTTATAACATCAGTTAAAGGCAAAAGTTCAATTATGCCTCACTTTAGTATTGTTAAATCGATCGATAAAGCTTTTGTAACAGCTAGTCATCCAGAAAACAATAAATGGGAAACCTTGCCTTTAGAACAGTTTATGTCAAGATATACCGGCACAGTTTTAATTTTCGACACTGAATCACCACGTCATGCTGAGATCGACTATGAAAAAAATTCGAAGATCGAAAAGAAAAAACTGATTGTATTTACGATGGGCTGGGGGAGTGTCACTTTTCTAATCCTTATAAACTATATTTTCGCCTTTCTAAGAGTCAGCTTTGCTGCAACGCTACCGATAATTTTTACATCGCTTGCAATTTTGGGTTGTGTAGTTTGTACGCTGCTGGCATGGTACGAATTAGATCAGGACAATCTCACTATAAAGCAGATTTGTAGTTCGGGAAAAAAAATAAATTGTAACGCCTTGATAAATTCCAAGGCTTCAAAAATTTGGGGTATTAGCTGGAGTACAATTGGCTTTTCGTATTTTATGATGCAGCTGCTAATTTTACTTTTATATGGTATTATAAATGAGCAAATTTTATTTATTGTTGCTTGGTTTAATATTTTAACAATACCTTATATTCCATTTTCTCTGTACTATCAATGGAAGGTAGCTAAGCAATGGTGTGTATTATGTGTATCTGTTCAGATTTTGCTGGGGGTACAATTTTTTGTGACTTTGTTCGCAGGATGGCTTTTCTTGAAACCTTATATGGATATCCAAACAATGTTTGGTGTGTCAATGGTTACCATTACTGTTTTTATTTTGGCGAATATGGTTAAGACAATTCTAGTAAAAGCTAAAGAAAACAAATTGAAAGTAGCTCAACTACGGCGCTTAAAACATGATTCAGACATATTCGAGGCAGTCCTTAAGAAGCAGAAGGTAGTAACAGCGCCTGATAAAAACATAGGAATATCCTTAGGTAACCCTATTGCGAAATACGGAATAATTAAAGTATGCAACCCTTATTGCGCTCCATGCGCCAAAGCGCATCCAGTTCTGGAATCGTTATTACACCAGCATACTAATATAAAATTGCAGATAATTTTTACTGCTACAAATGACGATTCAGACTTAAGATCTTTACCAGTAAAACATTTTTTGGCTATTGCCCAGAGCAAAGATGAATTGCTAATAGAAAATGCCCTCGATGACTGGTATTTGGCTACAGAAAAAAATTACGAGGCTTTTGCCATAAAATTCCCCTTAGATAGTGAACTTGGAAAACAAACAGAGAATATTGAACGTATGAACGATTGGTGCAATAGCATAGACGTCCAATCTACTCCTACTTTTTATATTTCATTACAAGCACAAGAAAACGAGAACCAATTTTATCAACTACCCGATCTATATACAATAAATGACTTGACTTATTTTTTCACAGAAATAGACTAATCTATGGCCATTTTAAAACATATTAGACGCCTACGCTACATTGACTATATGATTAAGCGAAAAGCTACGGGAGATTTAGAAAGCTTTGCAAAAAAAAATAATCTTTGCAAAAGTGCAATGGCGGGGGTGATACAGGAAATGAAAGAATTGGGATTTCCGATTCAGTTCGATAGAAATAGATGTACTTATTATTATTCAGCTAATGGACAAATGGTCCATGATTTATTTGAAATTGATAGTAAAAGCGTATCAATCAAAGAGTCAACAATGATGGAATCTCCCAAAGAGCTATGTTTCTCAGAGATAATGACATTTAAATTGTGTAATGATGAATAATTTTTGCTCGTTCTAAATATAAGAGAACGGCCGTTATGAACTTTGAGTCGCAATACAATTTTCATATCTTAAAAACATCTAGAATGAAAAAATTAAAGTTAAGAGCTCTGGAATTAGGAGCCGAACAAATCCTCTCGCGGGAACAAATGAAGCGAGTCATCGGAGGCGAAGTTGGTAGCTGCGCTGTCTATCTGCCTAATGGAGCGACTAGTGGTTCTGTCTGGTCTAATATCCCCACAGACCCTGATTACAATTACAAGTCAATGACTATTAACAATGGCGTTTGGACGGTTTATGGCGTAACAAAGGATACAGCAAGTGGGCAAGCTGCATCAATGGGAGGCAGTTGGTGTTGTACAAGTTGTAGTAGTGCTAGCTGGTATCATCCACCAGCCGGTTCCTCTTAAACTATTGTCATTGCATAGAAGAAGAATGGGTTTTACCCATTCTTCTTTTGATTGTCAATAAAATAGGATATGCTAACATATTGGTTACTAATTTTACTGAAAATATGAAAGCGACTCTATTACTAGTTTTTCTTTTTTTGACTTCAACTAAGTCGTTTTGTCAAAAAGCATTCTCCTCTGTTTCGTATCCAAAGATTGTCTTGATATTTGATAGCTTACCGCAATATCATAATGTCATATATCCACTTCCTGACTTAACCGTTAATGATTCGCATAAACAAGTAACTATTTTTGACAATTTTTATGAATACGGTTATAATCCTTTGCCACTTGTAAAAGATACTTTAACGTATTTGCCGAAAAATCAATTTATTATTTTAAGTTTTCGTTATGACCTAACAGCGTCTACCATTGATTATTTAATAAATTCAGGTGATACTCTGACAATTAGCTTTTTTAATGGTCTTCCATATGCAAAAAGTCGTTCTTTGTACAGTACTTCTTTTTTGAATTATGAAGTTCAGAGACGCGGCTTAACTGAAAATAACATAAATAATAATGCATATGACATATACTACCATCCTTTTCTTGTTGCCAAAGATTTGAATGATTTAATTAACAATGTAAAAAAAATTAAGGATGATTGGTATGAAAGGGCTCATCGATACATAATTAATGAATTATCGCATCTTGAAAAATACAGAGCCACAAATGAAGTTTTTACGCCTCCATTACTTTTTCTACAAGATAAATTTACTTACCAGCTAGCTAAATTAGAATTCGAGAAGCATAAATTGCCTGTCGATAGTTTAACAGGTTTTCTGGCACGCAACAAAAACGATACTTTAAACTTCCCGTACTCCTACTTTCTGGTTTTTTTAGAAGCTATATCCGATAGTGTAAATGTCATGCAGTCTAAAATTCTGTATTCTGCGAATAAGAATCAAATCGATTACAGGGATGTTTACGAGCGAACAAGCAAGTGGTCAGCGATAAATGATTTTTATAAAAAACTTTTACTCTTTAAATATCTAAAACAAATTGGAGATGTTTTTTCAACATCAGATTTGCAAAAATATCTTGCCAAATTTAAAAAATTCTCTAACGATACACTTTTAGTTAATCAGATTAAGAGAGAGTATCTCATTGTTGAAGATCTTGTTTCCAAAGGAAGCGATTCCTTAGTCCTAATTAATGAAAAAAGCCAGAGCCTTACCTTTCGATCATTATTAGAAATGAATAAAGGAAAGGTTATTTATATTGATTTTTGGGCAAGCTGGTGTATACCTTGTAGACGGGAAATGAAAATGGCTAAACAACTGAGAAATGATTTTGAAAACCAAGACATAGCTTTTGTTTATATATCG
The DNA here is from genome assembly GCF_003075435.1 of Terrimonas sp. Classification (GTDB taxonomy): domain Bacteria; phylum Bacteroidota; class Bacteroidia; order Chitinophagales; family Chitinophagaceae; genus Agriterribacter. Next base: position 22,373 of record NZ_QCZJ01000039.1, read on the forward strand.
CTCGACAAAAGTAGAAGTGATTGGATGGAGGCAGTAAATGTAGATGGAATAAATACTTTAGAACATAATTATATTCTGAAAAAATCGTCGTCTTCCTTTTTGCAGTCAATTAAGTTAGAGTCAATACCGAGATATTTGCTATTTGACAAGCAAGGCACATTGGTTCATAAAAATGCACCGGAACCTAGCTCTAACGAGGTTGTAGAATTGCTAAAGAAATACTTGGGGAAGTAAATATTTAGTAAACCCACGGCACTTATTTACAGGAAATACATGCTCAATAATAGAACTATTATGAGATTTTGTCAAACACTATGGACTAGCGATAAAGATCTTCTTAAGGATAATTTTGGGTGGCTAAGTCCGCAACATCATATCATGGCTTGGGCGCTCAGTTGTCTAAAATTAAAGAAGTACTACCCTGTCGTAAACTTTTATACCGATAAAAAAGGAGTTGAAATTTTTAAAGATCATTTAGCTTTACCTTATACCAACTTTTTTGATGATTATTCAAACATTGATCTGCGCGCCGATTTGTGGGCATTGCCAAAATTGCTGACATACGCAAAACAAGACCAGCCTTTTTTGCATGTGGATGGCGATGTTTTTATTTGGCAACCTCTTAAAAATAATCTACTATCATCAAACTTAATAGCCCAAAATTTAGAGAAGGGGACAGGTTACTATTCTAGTACGTTAAGACCCCTTGCAGAGCAATTACAATATTTTCCATCATATCTCAAAAAGAATTTGTTTTCACATAATATGAAAGCATATAATGCGGGAATATTAGGAGGGGCTGACATACAATTTTTCAAAAAATATGTCGCGATCGCAGAAAAGTTTTTAAAGAAGAATAACGTAGCCAATTTAAAAGGAAACTTTAATATAATCTTTGAACAGTTGTTTTTCTTTTCAATTGCAGCACAAGAAAACAAAAAAGTGGCATGTCTATTTGAGAAAACTTTCGATGACAATGGGTATGGAGTTGAGGATGTAGCGTCCTTTCCAACGGTCGACAAATCGGGATACCTCCACCTAATTGGTCATTTTAAGCGAACCGAAAACATTTGTGAATGGGTAGCTCGTCATTTATACATTGAGGCCCCCATGATTTATTTGAAGATTGTCGCTTTATTCAGAGAACAGCATTTTTTTTATCATTCTAAGATTAAAGACGTGCATAACCTCCCCGGGAGAGGAAATAGAATTTCTTTCCAGTTTAAAAAAACAATGAATCTAATAAAAGAATTAACTCCAAAGGTAACTCCAATTTCAAAATCTCAATTAACAACCTATATTGAAAGCAGTAAGAATTTACTTTTAAAAGAACTCTTTAAGTATGAGCAAAAGCTTAGCCGGATTTGTTCAAAATTTAATAAGCTTAATTCATCAGATCTAAAAGAAGTTGAAATCAAATCCGTTCATTCAATTCATTTCGCCTCAAGAAAAATCGAGGATAAAGAACACTTTAGATTTAAAAGAAATCCAAATCTTGAAATCATTTATTCTACTTTCGATTGGACGTCAATGAATGCCGCTTCGGAAGGTTATGTTTTTATGCGTTTGTCAAAAATGAAAGATATCGTTATAGCTATTGTTCCCGAACTATTTTTTAATGGTTATAGAGAAGTTATTTTAGATCAAATATGTGAGAATATAATTGTTTTACACGACGAGGATATATCCTATGGACAACTATTGAAAAAAATGTTTGCTCTATTTCCACCCTCTGAGGAGAAAACTGGATATGAAGCTTTTTGTAAATTAATTGAGCTTAAAACTACCTATCTCATCCAAAATAAGATATTGATATAAATAGCGATTATTGTTGAGTAGGATTTTTTCAACTTGTTATATTACTGTAGTGAAATTCTAATAATGAATTTTGACTATCGGAGATTGTATTTACGTATCTTAATAAGATTTGGATTAAGTAATCGTATTCTAACTTCTATGCGGAAATTTGTTTTCTATCGACAACTAAATACAATGGATTGTGGCGCCGCTTGTCTTCGGATGGTTGCACAGTTCTATGGTAAGCATTTTAACGCAAATAGTTTACGGCAAATGTCTGGGTTTAACAAGGAAGGAATTTCTTTGCTCGGCATCAGTGATACCGCAGAAAGAATTGGTTTCAGAACAAGGGGGACAAAATTAACTATGGAGCAATTAAGCGAAGCTCCTCCTCCGACAATATTACATTGGAAACAGAGTCACTTTGTTGTATTGGTCAAACAATCCAAACATCGTATTAAGATAGCAGATCCCGGCAAGGGCATTATTGATTATACTATCCCAGATTTCAAAAAACATTGGCTTGCTTCTCAGGATGAATCCTCTAACGAAATGGGTATTGCCTTGTTATTAGAACCTACCCCAAAATTTTATACATTTGAAAGTCAAAAAGAGCAGAAGTTAAACTGGAGTTTGGTTCTTCAATATTTACGCTCTTCCAAATGGCAGCTAATGCAGGTTTTTATAGCGCTGCTCATTACTTCATTGCTTTCACTAATCTTCCCATTTTTAACGCAAAGCATTGTTGATACCGGTATTAATACGAACAATTTACAATTTGTAATTATTGTGCTACTGGCTCAGATAATGCTAACCTTTAGTCAAACCATTGTGAGTATAATAAGAAACAGATTGTTATTGAGAGTCTCGAATATTTTGAATATACAAATTCTTTCCGATTTTTGGATCAAACTCACTCGCCTTCCTATTTCTTATTTTGACTTGCATCATACAGGCGACACTTTACAACGCATAGGAGATCATAGGGCCATTCAAGGGTTTATTACCGGCACTGCACTAAATACATTGTTTTCGTTCTTTAATTTTATTGTTTATGCCATTGTGCTTGTGATATATAGTGCTCAGCTGTTTTTTGTTTTTTGTTTCGGTAGCTTTATTTATTTTGTATGGGTTCAACTTTTCTTACGTATTAGGCGAAAACTTAATTATGAAAACTTTCATCTTTCTGCAAAAGAAAACACCACCACGTTGCAACTTATACAAGGTATGCAAGAGATCCGCCTGAATAACGCTGAAAAGCAAAAGCGTTGGGAGTGGGAAAATATACAGGCCAGTGTATTTAAATTAGGGTTTAAAAGCCTTAACTATAGTCAAATACAAAGTACCGGCGCCACTTTTATCAATAGCATACAAGGCATAATAATTAGCTTTATTGTGGCAAAGCTTGTGATTGATGGGAAGTTAACTCTAGGAGCAATGTTAGCTATTCAGTACGTAATCGGTCAATTAAGTAGTCCGATTCAAGAATGGGTAGGATTTGTTCAAAATTTGCAAGATGCTAAAATTAGCATGGAACGATTGAATGAAATACATCAACTGGTTGATGAGGAAAATGGAGAAAGGAGTTATATCGATCAGTTGCCTAAACAAAAAAGCATTATCATTAAAGACCTCTCGTTTACTTACCCTGGCGCCGGTAATGATCCTGTTTTGGAAAATATAAATTTAACTATTGCTGAAAATAATGTAACTGCTATTGTTGGTAGCAGTGGAAGCGGCAAAACCACCTTAATTAAACTTTTACTGAAAGTTTATGAACAGTATGACGGGGATATAAGGGTGGGTGAATCTCATCTAAAGGTACCTACCTCTCAATTCACTAGCCGGAGAGACGAACCAGTAATCAGTTTGAAATTTGATTTTATTAGTCATAAATATTGGCGCAAATGTTGTGGTGCTGTCTTACAAGACGGATTTATTTTTAACGATAGCATTGCGCGAAACATCGCAGTTGGCGAAGAAAATATCGACGCTCACCGCCTTTTCGAAAGTTGCCGGACGGCCAATATTCATACTTTTATAGAGAACCTTCCTAACGGATATTATACAAAACTGGGAGCTAATGGTACAGGTATCAGTCAAGGACAGAAGCAACGTATTATGATTGCTCGCGCTATTTATAAAAATCCTGATTATTTATTTTTTGATGAAGCCACAAACTCACTTGACGCTAATAATGAAAAGGAAATAGTAGAAAATCTCGGACTTTTTTTTAAAGGTAAAACTGTCGTTGTTGTGGCGCATCGCCTCAGTACGGTCAAAAATGCTGATAAGATTGTTGTGTTAGAAAAAGGGAGAATTGTAGAAGAGGGAACACATGAAGAACTTACAGCGCTAAAAGGAAAGTATTATGAACTAGTAAAAAATCAATTGGAATTAGGGGTATCCTAATTTCAAAAATGGCTTAATCTATAGCGCTTTATGACACAGGTTCTTCTATGAAAAAATACTTCGAAAATAAAGTATATGAAAAATTTGAAAACAGATATAAATAAGGTTTTGGGCGAGGAATTGAAGGATGAATCTAAACATAAGAATTTTCAAGAGAGGTCAGAAATGACACAGCAAATTATTAGTCATAGACTAGATTTCTTTGAAAGGTGGTCGTTAATCATATTTCTTATTTTGTTACTTTCTCTACTGGTTGGCACTTGGTATATTCGTTATCCTGATATTATTGAAGGTATAGCAGTTCTTACTGGAGACAACGCTCCTAAACAAATTATACCCAGACAAGGAGGTCGATTAACAGCACTTTTTGTAGCGAATAACCAAACTGTGAAACAAGGTGAGGTTATTGGCTGGATCGAAAGCAGTGCGTCCACAAAAGAAGTTATCAACTTATCTGAGCAATTAGGAACTTGTATAAGTTTATGTGCGCAAGGAAATACAACAGAAGTTTCGGTTTTGTTTAATCAACGGCTTAAAGATTTAGGAGAGCTTCAAGCCCCATATCAAACGTTTGTCACAGCATGTCAAAAGTATAATGATTATGTAATTAACGGATTTTACAATCGAAAAAGAGACATGCTGGAAAGCGAAATTTTATCGCTCCAGGGCATTCAAGAAAAAACGAATAGTCTAAGGGCTATAACAGAAAAGGAAAACGAGTTGGCAAAAGAAACCTTTAAAATGAAAGATATTCTTTTTAAAGACAAAGTAATCTCCGCTGATGAACATCGGCAGGCCCAAGTAGATTTAATAAATAAACAAAAAAATATACCGCAGTTGGAAGCTACAATTCTTTCTCAGAAAAACCAAATAAGAGATAAGCAAAAAGAAATCGACCAATTGAATCATGATATTCTTCAGCAAGAGAAAATATATGAGCAAGCATTGCATACTCTGAAAAGTAATATAGATGAATGGTTAAGAATTTATACTATCCGGGCGCCCATTGGTGGACAAGTAGTTTTTGTGATGCCCATTCAACAGAACCAATATATTGAACAAGGAAAGTTACTAGGCTATGTTAATCCGCCTGACGTTAAATATTATGCTGAAGTGAAACTTTCCCAATTGAATTTTGGCAAAGTGGATACAGGCATGAATGTACAACTAAGATTTGATGCATATCCTTACCAAGAATCTGGTTTTGTTTCTGGTACTCTAAATTATATTTCTAAAATTGCAATTGACAGCGGTTTTATTGCAACTGTGCGATTAGAAAAAGGATTAATGACAAACCAAAATAAAGAACTACAATATAAGCCTGGTCTAACATCAAAGGCTCTAATTATTACTAAAAATCAAAGATTGCTTGAACGGTTGTACTACAATATTGTAAGGGCTACATCGCTGAATAAGTAGATTTTATTGATTTTTCGATTGAAAGTTGTTGCTGAATATGAGGGCACACAGCTCAAATACTTTTGTCCATTGATCAACATATTTCAACATAGCCAAAGTATTAGAAGTGGTTAAAATAATGGACTCGGAGACAATATCTCTGATGCTCATTCCTGAAACTTTAGTTTCGTAAATTGCTTTTATCTTTAACCCATATTATACAGTAGCGTTATCCGGTGAGACTTATTGGCGGTTTAATATTTTTCCAATATTACATAACAAACCATTATACCATTTTCGCTGCTTGACTTCTACAATTAAATTCATTTCATTACAATTTGCTAGGCCTGCTTTTTGTTAACAATGCTAATATCACCTCGCCGTTCCCAAAGTTCTTTGATCTTAAAACCAGCCTCTTCAGCAGTTATACGGATATATCGATAAAAGTCACAGATATTTTTATGCCCGCTAATCTTCATAATCAAATCAACAGGTGTGCCTGCTAAAAACTCATTCGTGCAGAATGAGCGGCGACACGTATGGGATGTAACCCAGGCATATTTCGGTTTGACCTCTACAATATCTTTATTCCCTCGTTTGTGTGAGAATTTTATCAATTCAGTAATGCCTGCTATTTCGGCAACTTCTTTTATGTAATAATTAAACTTCGAATTAGTGATTAAGGGAATATTCTTCTTAAAATTATTTGTGAATATATGATCGGCTTCGTTCCTTAAAGGAATCACAACCCGATGGTCTGATTTTTCCTGCTTTTTATAAAGCATACCTTTCCTAATATCTTCAGGTTCAATAATTGAAAAATCAGAAAATCGAAGTCCCGTTAAACATCCAAATACAAGAAGATCTCGATATTTTACTAAGTGTGGATATTTACCTAAGTCTGTTTGATATATAAGTGTTATTTCTTCCCAGTTGAGGTAAACAGCATCCGATTCTTCATCCATCACTTTGAAGTCTTCAAAGTTAATTGGAGGAAAAATCTTACGCCTTATCCGGTTATTCAGAAAAATACGGAGTTGTTTAATGGTTTTGCCTATAGTACTGATTTTAAATCCCCTTACCAATTTCTTTCTTCTCCGTTGTACATGTTCGTACGTCATGTAATCTACAAATTCTTCATAGAAATTAATATCAAAAGATTCAAACGTAATTTGTTTTTTTCTATATTTCTCAAATGCTCTTAAAGTATCACGCATGTTATTATAGACGTTAATCATCTTTGGAGTGACTTTCCTTTTTTTGCTCTTTATATATTCTTCAATTTGAAAAAACACATCAAGATTAATTTGGGGGAATGTTATTTCTTGCCCTAATCTTTTTTCTAGGGTTGATACTTCAAAATCCGGGGAGAATGTATTTTTAAGAAATTCAAGGATATCAATATCATTTCTTTTTCTGGCGAAATTCACAATATCCTCTGCGATACGAATGCTTCTGAAAAGCTTATCATTATGTGCTTCAACATTTCCATAGATATTTGGAAGATCATTACTAATGCATAGTTTCTTTTGATTCCAATACTCAGGTGGAATTGCTATTCCCGAATTCAGTAAAGTTCTTTTTTCAACCGAATGGCAATACTGAATAAAGATGACGCTTGTGCCGTCTTTGCGTTTTAGTGCCCTTTTGCACACCGGCTTAATAGGTAGTAACATTTTACTCTATAATTTAGTCTATAAAAAATGCGTCAGCCGGAGTAAAAGTAATTTCTAACAGAGGAGCAAAATGTTTTAATATTTTGAAAAACAGATAATTATAGTTAATTTAAAAAAGATAGAGTAAAGTCTAAAATATTATTTTGTATCCCAGCGGGATCACTTCTTGGGACAAGTGCGAAAAATCGTTACTTGTCCCATTTTTATTATCCTCTAATTCATTATTAAATAGATAGATATATTCAACGACTTCATTTACTTTTTTGGTTCGATGTTGCCCTCCGTCAAAAACCCATTTTTCGGTGAAGATCGAACCAACGATGGAGCGTTGCTCTGCACTTGTACCATTTACAAAAACATCTTCAAATAAAATCAGCTTATCAACAGCCTGATTGATTAGATCATCTACGCCTTTTTCTTTGATATCAGTTCTCATCAGTTTTAACTCCAACTCATTTGCCTAATTCTTTCTTCAGTCGCTTTAACAATTGCTGATTTGAAATCTTTGCAGAGAAGGGCGCCAGCGATTCATCTATTTGGGCAGTTTTTCCAGTTTTGATAGAAATAGCCTTATCCAAATTGTCATTAAGCACATTATATTTCGCTGTTAAGCGATCATATGGGTTTAGAGATTAAGGTATAGACAGCCGAGTTACATACTTATTATTAACTATATATCCTATTTAATTACCACTAAAAAGAAAGTGTCGGTTGTGTGGTGACAATAGTTAAATTATTTCTACCCAAAAAAGGAACAAAAAGCGTTCGGCAAAGGTCGCAGCAAGGTCGAAAGTCCAAGTTCGCAGGTAAAGATTGAGCGGGAATAACCAATCCATAATCAAGAAAATCCTGGAAGGATTGCAGCAGTAAATATTGTAATGCTTCAATGGTGGGAAATGCAGCAGGTATATCCGAAACATTACCGGAAATAACTTCTGCTATGCTTATCAATCCTGACTGATGCTGTCTGACATAATTTTTAAGGAACCCTGCATCATGTTCAGAGTTATATCATACTCTCGTCAAATGAGATTTTTTAAAGGATATTGACAGAATTGATTCTAAAGTTAAACTTCATGAAAAAATATTTGCAATACTGTTGCAAATATTATATTTTAGCGTTTTACTATAATCATCACGTTTGAAGATGCATTTTAACAAGACAGGTAAAAGATTATCAGCGCTGACAATGCTCAGCCTGATGACTTTTATTTTCGTTGTTAAAGTTTTTCATGCGTCTGCACACGATACCTGTGCAAACTTTTCCGTTAATGGCAATGGAGTAAATCACATCTGCACCATTTGCGAATATCACTTTACCAAAGACGCAGATAATTTTCACTCCGTCATCTCAATACCAGATGCGGTTAACTTTTTGTTTTCTGACACGTGCAAAATATCCGCTTACTTTTTTGCCGCTGTTAACATTATTACGCTACGAGGTCCTCCTTTCACTACAGGTATATTACAATAGGTTTTACTTCACACCGGGAGGTGATCTGTTATTTCTTTTATGTTTTAAAGCCAGGGGCGCTTTAACTGCTGATACCAGCATAGTGTTTATTCACTTTAATGCGTCGCTACGCATGATTCACTTCCGGATGAATTATACAGACCTACTGATCATTTAACAAGTATTTTTCTGTTCCATGTATCAGGTTAATGAAGACCTCACCAGAGAGTGTTCTGATGCCTGCTATACTATCAACTCATAGAAATCTCACCTGGTTTCAGGATAATAAAAATGTTGTTGCAATAACGGGAGTATGCCGAAAATCCCCATAAGAGTAGGCGTTCATTTTTCAAATTTAACCACATGCAAAATTCAGAAAAAAAAGCAACCCTGGTTGCGGCTATTATTGCTTTAAAAGCCGTTGGCGGCACGCATTGCAGTAACTGCGGTCACTGCAAAGCAACGCTCTAAACAAGTATTCCGGGAGCAGCGAAATTGCTGCTCCCTTTTATAGGTAATCAAAAAATATATGGTATGAATACCGAAACTATAGCGCTGAACCCTACGCAACTACAAGACATGTTATCCTATCGCAACGAAGATATCCTGTCACGCTTCACGGATATGTTTGAAGTTACCGGCGAAGAAGCGATGGACATTTTCCAGGAAACAAAGAAGTTTTTATATGTATGCCAGGTTGATGGCGTTTTTATTCCTGATGACCTGCTCATCGTAGATGAGATGTGGCACAACTTTATTCTTTTCACCAAAGAATACCATGCATTCTGCAACCGGTATTTCAATCGATACTTCCATCACCTGCCTGCATCAAAAGCAGAAAAAGAGGAGCAAAAACGCAAAAACCTGGAGGATCCTGAAAGTGCACGTAGCATGTATTTACAAAAACTGGAGCATGTGATCAGTACAGTGTATGATCACCTGGGAGAAGCGACCGTCATAAAGTGGTTTCAGCAATATCCTGCAACATACAGTAAAGAAAATATCAAACAACTAAGAAAAGTATGAGCATCTTTCCTAAAAGAAATATACCAGGTTCCACTGTTACCATTCATTGGAACTTCAATACTGCACACATTACCGATGTGCATGTATGTCCTTATGTGCGTATTGGTGTGCAATCGCCTGACGGCACAACCACCATGCTGTTTGAACAGCATGTATTGGGGCTGCCTGCCATTCAAATGCCTGCAGATCCCGCTTCGGGGCAGCAATTGCTGTATTTAAACAAAAATACACCCTTGTTAGTGCTGGCTGATTATTTAAGCACACACCATAAAAGAGCGGAGCTAATACAGATACTTCAAAATATTCAGGCCGGCCGGCATTATTATTTTACCTACCCCATTCCCCAAAATGCACCGTTGGGAAAGTATACATTAATTTCTGAGGTATATAATGGAGGAAATATTAAATACTCTGCAACGGCTTCGGATGATTCGTTTTTTGTAGAGCATATCTCCGTTAAAGAAAATAAAATCATTAATCATTCGTGTGAACCAACGCCGGTTAAGATCGTTACCTGGCAACCGGATAAAAAATTACAACCTGAAAATATAGCGGTATTTGAAATGCAGCCGGGAGAAATCATACCGGTATATGCTTTTCCGGAAAATTCTTTTTTATGCTATAACGAAGAGCGGATTATACTTTCCCTTCAGCGTCCGGATGCTGTTCGCTGCATTCGCAATCAGCAGGCGCTCTGTTTATCTAAAGATGACAGCCTTCATGTACTTCTGCCTGGTAATAATGCATTTACGTTGGAAAATGATGAAAAACTAATCTGGGAAAAAGCAGATGGTATTACTCAGGGAGAAGAAATATGTACTCAGGGTAAGGAGCATCTCTACCGCGAAATGATCGAAAATAAATTAATCATAGAAATAAAAACACAGTGATGACAACACCTGTACAAGATCGTGTGGAAGCGATTGATCTGACTAAAGCATACAATGGGCATACGGCGTTAAACAAATTAAATCTCCGGCTTAAGGCAGGTGAAATTTTTTGCCTGCTGGGTCAGAATGGAGCCGGCAAAACCACAACCATTAATATTTTTCTTGGCTTTATAGAAGCTACTGCCGGAAAGGCGATTATTAACGGGGTGGATGTTAAACCGGGTAATAGCGAGAGTAAAAAACATCTTGCTTATATACCAGAAGTTGTTCAATTATATGGCAATCTTACAGGAATAGAGAACCTTGATTTTTTTAGCCGGCTGGTAGGATTTAATTACCGCCAGGATAAACTGGAGCAATTGCTGCTGCAAGCCGGACTGCAGCAGGAAGCACATAGCAGGAAATTAGTGCATTATTCAAAAGGCATGCGCCAGAAAGTAGGCATTGCCATTGCACTTGCTAAAAATGCAGATGTGATTTTTATGGATGAACCTACCAGCGGACTGGATCCTAAGGCTACACAGGAATTTACAACAATTGTGAAAGCATTAGGGCACAAGGGCAAAACAATTCTTATGGCTACTCACGACATTTTTAATGCGGTTAATGTGGGAACGCATATTGGTATTATGAAAAACGGCACACTTGTGCATACGCTCAAAACGGCGGATATCACGGCGAATGAATTACAAAAACTCTACCTGGAAACTATTTAAAGTCATCTTGATACATGAAGTTTTTTATTCCTCTGACCTTTATGCTGCTATCCTCCTATGCCTGCTTTGCACAAAACGATAGCACGACCCGCGATAGCAGCCGCATATTAAGTGCCGTTACAGTATACGGCAGGGTTAGTATAAAAGCGCTGAAGCAACAGCCATTTAATATTTCGGTAATAGATGCAACACCATATTACAGCAGCAATATTACCGGTGTGGATCTGCTGAGGCAGGCTTCTGGTATTAAGATTAAGCAGAATGGCGGCTTTGGCTCCGGTAACGATTTTTTTATTAATGGCAGCTCCGGTAAGCAGGTAAAGTTTTTTATTGACGGGTTGCCGCAGGATAACCTGGGAGAAACGCAGGCATTGAATATTTACCCCGTGGAGCAGATAGAAAGGCTGGAAGTATATAAAGGTGTGCTGCCGGTGGAATTAGGCGCTGATGCGCTTGGAGGCGCTATAAATATAATAACCAGGAAGGAGCGGGAAGATTATATTAATGCGTCTTACTCCATTGGTTCCTTTAATACACATAAACTGAATTTGTTTGGAAAGAAATACCTGGGCAAACATTTTTTTACCTCGCTGCAGGCAAACTTTAATTATGCTGGTAATAACTACCCGGTGCAGGCAGCAGTTATCAGGTCTAACGGGCAGGCAGATACCATGAATGTCCGTTTATTTCATGACCGTTTTAAAAATTATAATGTCAGGTTCCAGGTTGGTTATAGTGGAAAACGGTTTGCAGATCAGCTAACGCTAACTTTTTTGCAAACAGGCATGTATGACCAATTGCAGCATAGCTTGATGATGCAGCAGCCGTACGGTTTTGTTTACCGCAACGAAAAATTACAAAGCGCCGTGTTGCGGTATCAAAAAGCAGATCTGTTGCCTGAGACGGATGTTGCCGCAATGGTTTCTTACAACAGGGTAAACAGCCTGTTAATGGATACGTCGCGGTATGCATTTTTATGGAATGGAGAAGTTGCTACAGACCTGAACGGACAGCCGCAACGTAAACTGAGTGGTGGTGAACTAAGCTCTTCCGGCCACGAATTATATACCTATACAGATGTATTCAACGGAAAGCTTACTACTGTCTATAAACTGAGTGACCAGGTTAAGCTTGTTTTCAGTAATACTTTCCTGTGGTACAGGCGCACCGGCAGAGATCCTGTTGCGCAAAAGTTCTACGGCGGCATTGATTATTACAGTACACCATCGGAGATGACAAAAAATGTGGGGGGAATTGGATTGGAAGGAAAACTCAATAAATCAAAATGGCGATATCTAACCTCACTCAAACATTATTATACTTCCATAAAAGGATTTGAGATCATAGACCTTCATCAGACAATATCCCGAAAAACAATTGCGAAACTGGCATGGAATGCAGGCTTAGGGTATCAATGGAACGAACGTCTTTTATTAAAACTTTCGTATGAACATGCAGCAAGGTTGCCAGATCCAGAGGAGGCATTTGGAGATTTCACTTATGTAACTGCCAATCCCGGCATTAATGCAGAAGCAAGTGAAAATCTTAACCTGACCGGAATGTATAATACCAACAGGTTGGAATTTGAACTAACAGCATTTTACCGGAATGTGAAAGACCTGATTTACCTGCCGCCTTCCCAATTTTACAGCCGCTATGATAACCTGCTTAACCTTCGTGTGGCAGGTATTGAGGGTGGTATAAAATATCGCTTATGGAAGAACATTATTATCAATGGAAATTTTACCTGCCAGGATCTCCGCAATCAGTCTGATATCAGCAACAGACCTATAGATAATGAACGGTATAGAAACAGCCGCATGCCTAATGTGCCCTACCTGTTTGCCAATGGCAGCATCAATTATAGCATACGGGATTTTTTTAGAACCGGTAATAGTTTTCAATTGTGGTATACGGCCAATTATACGCACGAATACTTTTTATACTGGGCCGAAGATGGAGACCGTGAACTAAAGAACCGCCTGCCCACGCAACTGCTGCACGGAGCCGGTATCTCCTTCTCGCCATACGATGGACTGTCCCTGGCTTTAGAAACAACCAATATTACCAATGCACGTACCTACGACAATTTCAAAGTGCAGCTTCCCGGAAGAGCATTCAGCTTTAAAATAAGATTTTATCAATTCAATAAAAAATAACAAACATGAATACAACCTTCAAATCTATTATCGGACTATCGCTCCTCGTATTATTATTTACGGCATGTAAAAAAAACAACGATCCGGAGCCCAACGACCAGTCGGTTAATTACGCACTATCTGTTACCGGCGGCACATATCCCAATCAAACTACTTACATTTTTGGAACAAAAGCGTTTCCGGCTGGTACGGTTAATACAGGCAATGCGGTGGAACTCAGCAGCTCGGGGCAAATGTTTAAATATGGCAGCGAAATCTATGTGTCCAGCTTTGGAGCTCCTGCCACGTTGCGGAAATACAGTTTTGACGAAACCGGTAAACCAACACAATCAGGTAGTATTGCTGTGCCGGGACTCAACACATTCGGTGCAGTGGAATTTTTAAGCGCTACGGAAGCTTACGCCGCTTCAAATGGCTTTGGCGGCATTCCCCAGATGGTCAGGTTTAATCCATCTACCATGGAAATACTGGGTTATATTGACCTGAGCACACTTCAGTTGCCGGGTGCTTCAGAGATCTATTATCTCGGGTTGGTTGAAAGAGATGATTACCTGTTCATGGGCGTCAATTACCAGAATGCCTCTTTTGAAAACCTGGAAGATGCTGTGTTTGTTGCGGTGATCAATAAAAGTACATCCACCGTTGAAAAATTACTGAAGGACACCCGTACCAATATGATGTGGAATGGTGGCACTACTTCTTCTTTCAGTCCTGCCTGCCTGGTAAAAGATGCCGCAGGAGATATTTATGTAAATGGTTATGCTAACAATGGTAAACCAAGCGGCATATTAAAAATCAGTAAAGGCACAACCGAATTTGATGCTTCTTATTTTTTTGATCTTGACGCTGTAACAGGTGGCCATTGCCTGGGTATTTTTTATTTTGATGATGATCATGTTTTTACTGTTAAATATTCAGATGAATCCGCTTACCCGTTTGATGGCAGCGCAGCCGGAGAACTGTACAAAATAAATCTCTCTGCTACATCCACTTCCGGGAACATCGCTGCCTCATTACCCAAATTTTTTGGCAGCTATACATTTATGACCAAATGGGATAACGAGAAAATTTATTTCAACATAGCAGCGCCCGGCAGCAACGCTATTTATTCTTATAAGATAAGCGACGGCGCCGTAACGAAAGAATTTGATTTGACAGGACAATGCAACGGCTTCACCAAAATAAAATAAGAACGCATCTCCCTTGTAATAACGAAACCGTTAATAATGATGTACAGCATAATCAAAAATGAATGGCTGCAATACAGCAGGGATAAACGCATTGTGTGGCTGATTGCTTTTTTATTGCTGATAAGCGCCTTTGCCTTATGGCATCAGTTGGATTTTCAAAACCAACTGAACAGCACAAGGATGAAAGCGCAGCAGGATTCCCGCAGGGAATGGCTGTCGCAGGAATTGAAACATCCGCATATAGCGGCCCACTTTGGTAACTATGCCTATAAAAAACCGGCATTGCTGCATTGTTTTGACCCGGGGCTTAGCATTTATACCGGCACGTCAGTATATATGGAACCGCACCGGCAAAATGATTTTCTATTCAGCAAAGGACAGGAAAGTGATACGGGAATACGTTTCGGATGGTTAAGTCCGGCATTGATCTGCCAGCTATTGCTGCCCTTGTTAATTATTGTGCTGTCATTTAATAGTATTAATGGTGAGGTTGAAAAAGGAACCATGTCTTTATTGCTCTCACAGGGCATATCATTCAGGCAACTGTTGTTTGCAAAAACGTTGGCTGTGTTTCTTGTTTTTGAAATTTTTGTGACTGCTTATTTATTAGCCACGGCAATAGCGGCAGGTTTACTGTTAAAAGCAGCTGTTGACCCTGCCGGTATATTTTACCTGTGGCTGGTTTATAGCTGCTACTGTATTATCTGGAGCTTATCGGGCGTATATATCTCTTCCCGTATTAAAAATGCAGGAGGAGCTATTGCCGTGTTGCTGTTGTGCTGGATGTTTACCAATATTCTATTGCCGCGTATAAGCGCTAACATAGCAGAAAATGTGTACCCTGTTGCTACCAACTACCAGTTCAGGAAAAAGATTTCTGAAGCCATTGAAAAGGGACTTGACGGACATGATGCGCAAGGCGAAAGAGCAAAACGGATAGAACAGGAATTGCTTGCAAAATACAAAGTAGACAGCGTGGAGCAGTTGCCTTTCAACTTTGAAGGATATATTATGCAGCAGGGTGAGGAGTATAGCAGTAAAGTATATGATAATTATTTCGGTGAAATTTTCAACAGCCTTAAAAAACAAAAGACACTTCAGTCGTGGCTGGGTTTGGGTAGCCCGTTTGTTGCGCTCCGGAATATATCAATGGCTGCATCCAATGCAAGCCTGGAATCAGAAATAGATTTCCAGCAGCAGGCGGAACATTACCGGCGCAGCTTTGTACAGAACCTCAATAATGATATGCGCGACAATTCCGCTTACGGCAGTTTCAATACATATAAGGTAAGCAAGGATACATACGGCTCCATTAGTGATGTAGAGATAAAGAATCATCCGCTTGCCTGGTCCTTTCCCCATATAATACCGGACAATATCGGGTTGCTCTGTTGGCTGCTGGTATTGATCATATTAATGTACAACAGGAGCAATATAACGGGTTACCATTAAAAACAAAAGAATGAAGCTACAGAACAGACATAAAGGAATTGCCTTCAACATGCATTACTGGTTTTTAAAAAAACAACGGGTAAATATTTTACTGTTTACTGTTTTCATGTTGACCGGGCTGTATGGTCTTTACCAGGGTTTTGCCTTTAAGCAAAAACAAATACGAACCATTGATGCTTTCCGGAGTGAAAAATTAAAAGCATTAAATGAATTAAAATCGGGCTTTGCAATGGATACTACAAAGCCCGAAGGGAAAGCAGCCTACGCAAAAGCAACCGGAATTATATCAAGCAACTGGAATATTGTTTTACCGGCAGGTAAAATGCCCTCTGGCGCCGCTGTTTTTAATATAGGCCAGGCTGATATTTTTCCCTACTACTATACAATCAAAAATGAAAGCTTCTTTATGCAGCTTTTTAAGCAGGGAGAAATTGCTAACCCGTTAAGATCGCTTGCCGGTCATTTTGATATCAGTTTTTGGATCGTTTACCTGCTTCCTTTGCTGGTTGTGATACTATGTTTTAATACCTTGTCTGCGCAATATGATAACAGCAACTGGAAACTCATCGGCAGCCAGGGTATCAGTGCCCGGCAATGGGTACTGTCTAAATGTTTGCTGGTTGGATTACTGGTCTGCGCCATGGTAACTGTTATATTCATTATCGGGCTGGCGCTGAATTACCGGGCTTTTAAGCAGGCTCCTGTTGCAGGCGATTTTCTTTTCCTGCTAATTACTGTTGTTTATCTTGCTTTCTGGCTTGCTGTAGTATATGCTATCAATGCATATACAAAAAATACCAGTAGCGCCGCCCTAGCGGGAGGTATAGCCTGGATTGCTTTTTGTTTTATCATTCCCACACTGGTAACCTCCATTGCCGAAAAAACAATCCCCGTTGATAATACCCTGGTAAGCCGGATGTCCAGGAGACCGCAGGGATCGAAATTTGATGATACAACGTTTGCCAAACAAACCATTACGCAGCTTGGTATACTTCGGCCACAGTATAAGCAAACAACGCTGCGTCCTCAAAGTCCCGCTTTTGTATTTGCTACCTATATGTCTTATCATGAATTGATGGATGACACAAATAGAATAGCGGTAAATGATTATTTCAATCGCATAGAGCAGCGCCAGCAGGTAACTAATACAACCACCCTTATTAATCCCGCAGCGGGTATCGATGGAATATTCGCTCATTTGGCTGCTAACGATGCGCAGGCTAACCACGATTTTATATGGCAGGCAAAAGCTTTGCACCAGGGATTACACGATGCTTATTTCCCTCCGCTGTTTTTTGAAAAACGACTGGCGGAAAATGATTATGAAAGGTTCCCGCTTTTCAGTTATAAGCCGGCCACAATTTCGGCAAACAGTATTCTTACCTGTATGGAACTATTGCTTTCAACTGCCTTTATTTTTTTAATCAGTAACAGGAGGCTGAAAAAAAAGTGGTGATGAGAATTACATACCTATTTTCCATGCGCATTTTTTTAATACTATGGATGATGCTGCAAATAAATTGCCTGTTAGCGCAGGATAGCGCTACCGGCAGGAAAACAGATACACTGCAGGAAGTTATTGTGAAAGGCAAAAAGCAGGTTATAGAAATAAACAAGGGGAAGATCGTGCTGAACCTGCAGAACAGTGCCCTTACATCGGGTATATCTGTTTTTGACGCGTTGAAAAAACTTCCTGGTGTTACCATAGGCCAGGATGAAAATATACTGCTTCGGGGTACAAGTGGTATTAATGTAATGATTGATGGAAAAATGACTTACCTGTCTGGCAAAGCATTAACAACAATGCTACAGGGAATGAGCGCTGAAAACCTCAGTAAGATTGAGCTACTGACTGCGCCTTCCGCTGAATTTGATGCTGCCGGTAATGCGGGCATTATCAATATCGTAACCAAAAAGAGAAATGCGCTCGGATATGCAATCGATCTTCGCTCGGGCATCTCCATAGGGAAGTATTGGATGGTAAACGAAAATATCACAGCCAGTCTTAATACAAAAAAGTGGAGCTTATATGGTTCGCTTGACTATAACACGCCACACCGGGTAATGACCGGGAAGAGCGGTAATACTGTTGCAGACAACGGTGAAAAAATGCTGATTGACAGGGCTACGGAGAATGTTTTCAAAATCAGGTACTATACTTACCGCGTTGGCGCCGACTGGCAGGCGGGCCGCAAACACCTGCTGAGCTTTAACTACAACGGGTATTTTGATGATTTTGTGGCAGCTAAATCTTCCCGGCTGAAAATGTATTACCCTAATGGCATGGCATATTCGGATATTTACACACAAAACAATATTGCTGAGCCTTATCATTATGATGCGGCAAACCTCAGTTACAAATTTGATATTGATACATCAGGAAAAAAAATAACCACCGATGCCCATTATATCAGTTACCGAAATTTGTCGGACGGGTTGATGACAAGCCAAACATCAAATGGCGATGGTAACCCAACCAGGGTGAGTACGCTGCGGCAACATCAGCCGGGTTTTATTACCATCAAATCAGCCAAAACGGATATTGATCTTCCTTATAAATCCTTTTCGCTGAAAGCCGGTATAAAATATGCCATTACATCCAACGACAATGCTTACCGGTTCGATTCATTAGCGGCGGGCGGTTTTGTGGAAGCGGAAACAATGTCCAATCACTTCAAATACGAGGAAAAAATATTTGCGGTGTACACTTCGGTATTGCAGAAATTTAATAAGACTGTTGTGGAAGCCGGACTTCGTTTTGAAAATACCTACGCTAAAGGATT
Organism: Terrimonas sp.; assembly: GCF_003075435.1. Taxonomy (GTDB): domain Bacteria; phylum Bacteroidota; class Bacteroidia; order Chitinophagales; family Chitinophagaceae; genus Agriterribacter. The sequence continues at coordinate 41,325 of NZ_QCZJ01000039.1, forward strand.
TACTGTAAAGCAGGATCTTAATAATACATGGAAATACACCAGGTTATTTCCCAGCCTGTCTGTAGATTATCCTGTAAATAATAATAACAAGATCAATGTTTCTGTCAGCAGGAGAATTAACCGCCCTTCGTATGCCGATCTGAACCCGGTACGCTGGTACAACGACCAGTATTTTTATTATTCAGGCAACCCGGAACTACAGCCGGAAATGGCATGGCTCTTTTCGGTAGCCTATTCGCTGCACAGCAAATATATACTTACCGCAACGTATGGGCTACGTGATCATTACATGGGCAGACAATTGATTGTTGATCCATCAACAGGTGCAATAAAAAGTCAAACAGCCAATTTTAACAATGCTAAAAGACTTGATCTGAATATGTCGGTTCCCTTCAACATTATGCCTTTTTGGGATCTGCAGCTAAACTCCGGTTTGAATTATACTACTTATCCCATTGCTGTCACCGCCGGGCTAAAGCAATTGTCTCAATGGGGTGTAAGCGCTCAGTTACAGCAACAGGTACGCCTGCCGTATGATTTACAATTGCAGGTATCCGGCTTTTTCTATTCTCCTGAACTGCTTGGCATTTATAAAACAGCTACTGTTTTTTTTATGGATGCCGGTATAAAGAAATCATTTTTTAAAAATAACCTGGTGCTGCAACTAACGGGGAGCGATCTGTTCAGCACCAACCGGTATAAGGCAATGTCGCAAACAAACATTACGGATTATTATTACCATGATCGCCCGGACTCAAGGCGTATTGCCTTTTCCATCCGTTATCATATCGGCGGTAAACTCCTGCATAAAAAAGGAAATGCCATTGAAGAACAGGAGCGTTTATAAAAAGATATTTTAGCCTGTTGTTATGCCAGATAAAAGAGAAATGATATTGCAGGATAACCTGTGGACCCTGATGGTAAAAATGTCGCTGCCTGGTATTGCAGGCATGCTTCTCATTGCATTTAACGCTTTTGCAGATGCTTTATATGTAGGCAGGTTTGTAGGCGCGGATGCGCTGGCGGGGGTTTCCATGAGCATCCCTCTTATGGTACTAAATACAGCGTTGCTGAATTTAATTGCAGCAGGCGCTAATTCGTTGTTGAGTCGTAGCATTGGCAGCGGAAATAAAGCAATACAGGAACAGCTATTTGCGCATGTGCTGCTGCTCAGCACCGGGGTTGCTTTACTGTTAATGATACCGGGATTGTTTTTTGCTGCTCCGCTCATCGCGTTAACGGGTGCTTCGGGAAACATATTGCATTACGGCACGCAGTATTATACCATATCACAAGCCGGATGTTTTTTTAGCATCTTCGGATTGGTGAGTTCAGGTCTCATTAGGGCAGAAGGCAACATAAAACGGGCAATGCTTATCAGCTTATCCGGTGTTATGATCAATTTGCTGCTTAATCCTTTTTTTATAGTTTGGCTGCACATGGGCGTGGAGGGTTCCGCATTGGCAACAGTAGTATCCATGTTTTTTTATTGCCTGCTCACTACGCAGTATTTCCTGTCAGGTAAAAGTGTAGTCCGTATCCGAATTAACCGCAACATTTTACGCTACAATAGACCTCTTGTATTAATTGAAAAAGGCATATAATTCATAATTGTAAATGCCAGCGATTAAATTTACTCTTAATCCAAAACGTTTTCTTCTGTTACGGTATCGTTCGCCCAGTATTTTGAATAC
>NZ_QCZJ01000040.1 GCF_003075435.1 Terrimonas sp.
AAAGTATTCAAAATACTGGGCGAACGATACCGTAACAGAAGAAAACGTTTTGGATTAAGAGTAAATTTAATCGCTGGCATTTACAATTATGAATTATATGCCTTTTTCAATTAATACAAGAGGTCTAATGTTTTGTGCCTTTTGTGTATACTTTGTGTTTTTTGCGATCAGTTTTTTACCACAAAAAACACAAAGGTTTCACAAAGAGCGCGAAGTGCTGATACTGCCTGATGTTGGTCAGTCTCTTTAGCAGACCTGGTTTAGTTCCCAACAAATGGTTTTAAAACAAACATTATGAAATTGATTAAAGCTTTTACATATGCCTTGCGGGGAGTATATACTTTTTTCAGCAGCGACCCCAATGGCAAACTGGAGTTATGTTTTGCCATCATTGCTATAGCAACGGGTTTTGTACTGCACATTTCAAACACCGAATGGATAGCAGTGCTCCTTTGCACCGCAATGGTTATATCGCTCGAAATGATCAATGCATCTATTGAAAAACTTTGCGATATGGTTGAGCCAAATTTTCATACTACCATAAAAAGCATAAAAGATATTGCCGCAGGTGCAGTATTAGTGTCAGCCGTTGTTAGCCTTATTATCGGACTCATTATTTTTTTACCTAAAATTTTTGAACAGCTGAATTAATATGAAAAAGAAGTCATCCATAAACAGCATTTTATACCTGTCGCTATTATGCACAGTGCTGTTGATTGCCATCCGTATAATATATACCGGCAACTGGCGGTTTGCATCATTGGTATGGAATATGTTCCTGGCATTTTTGCCTTTTATATTCAGTACAACGCTCCTGAAAAAAATAAACAGATCAAAATGGATACAGTACTTCCTGCTTGCCTGTTGGTTGATTTTCCTTCCCAATGCGCCGTATATAATTACTGATTTTGTTCACCTTGATCATACACCTCCGGTCCCTTTCTGGTATGACCTTGTTATTATTTTCTGGGCAGCATGGAATGGATTGATACTCGGATTTATCTCTTTGCTGAACATTGAGAAATTTCTTTTAGCCAGGTTCAGCAGAACGCAGGTGAATGTGATGGTATACATTTCATTAGTGCTATGCGCATTTGGTGTATATGCCGGAAGGTACCTGCGCTGGAATAGCTGGGATGTAGTTGCTAATCCGCATGAAATTTACAGGGATGTAAAATATATCGCGTTAAACCCGGAAGATAATATGCGTACATGGGGCGTAACATTTTTATTCTCTGTGCTGATGATCATCTGTTATTATACCATTAAGCAGCTAAAGCAGGCAATGAGGGAGTTATAGGTGGAAGGAAGAAGGCGTAAGGTATAGGGTAGAATACCTTACGCCCTATACCCTTTACCTCACCTAAAAATCAAGCCCCAATGAAAAATACCAAACCGGCTTTCCGTTAAAGAACCCAGTCATTGGCCATCCGGCATCCAGTCTAAGAAAATATCCGAGTAATGTACTTCTTGCACCAAAACCATAACCGCCAACAAAAGGACCCACACCATCAGGTTTCATGGTAACCTGAATAGGTGGATTTCCATAAGTAATAGACGGGCGTTTTAATGCATTGTATTTTCCATTCCAGGCTGTACCAAGATCAATAAATTGTATGATCTGAAAATTTCTTACAAAGGCATTGTTAATTGGCCTGCTCAGCAGTGTTGTAAATACCGGCAACCTGAACTCACTGTTTAACACTATAGCATTATTGCCATTGGCAGCATTTTGCCTGTAGCCACGCATATTAACCGCCAGGGATTGATAAGCATATGTTTGATCAGGAGCAGGTTTATTGGCATCATTAAATTTAGGCGCTATCCAGCTATCGGTGCCACCAAGAAAGTAAACAATTTTTCTGTCGCCCCAGGACAAATCAACAGCACCGCGCCCTGCCCATATAAAGTTTCTGTAGATGGGATAATAATATCTTATATCTGCGCCAAGATTATATGTTAGCCTGCCTTGCCTCTGCTTAACAAGATCAGTATTAATATCCGTATATATTTTATAGCGCAAACCATTCCAGATATTCAGGGCAGGGTTTATGGTATTGTCATGCACATATTCAACATGTGTAAGCAATGATTTCATTAATGTATCTCCCCATTTTGTAGACGGGTAATCTAAACTCTTGAGCGCTACCCTGTCACTCCTGTAAGCAATATTTGCCCTTATACTCCTTACCCTGTCTAACGGGTAACTAAGGTTTACCTGGTAAATATTTGTAAACAATTTATTCGGGTAGCCATATCGCTCATCAGTATCCTGGTAAAGCGAATAATCGCTTACGGTTGACCGGTAGAAGGTCAATCCCCAGTCTAACCTTTTCCGCATATTATAAAAGCTGAACAATACATCTTTATCTGCAAGATTTAAACCTAATCTGAACCCTCCAATAAACTTAATATCTTCAAATAAATCAGAAACGCCTATACGTATAATACCATTAAGGTTAGAACTTCCGTTAGTCATATATATAGGCCCGTTGCCGCCTGCATAGGGCTGCCAGCGTGTCATCAGCACCGAATTATTGAATCCGGATACTGAGTATTCAGTAGCAAATTTCAACCGGTAGTCATACAACTTTGCATCTGATAATATAGTTTCATCTTTTACCACTTCTTCCACCTCCACTATTTTACCGGCCGCAGAAGTATCATTATCATTTTCAAACTCACTCTGAAATATATCGCCCTGCGTTTTGGTTGTGTCAATCACCTGTGGCTGATATATGGTCGCAGCTCCTTTTACAATCCGCTCCTGGTCAATCACCTTCTTCATATATTCCGTGGGCTTAACATTTACGTTTCTCTTTTTTAATGCATCCTCATTCACCCTGAGCTTATATAACATTTTCAAGTTGCCTTCCTGCCTTACTTCAGACACCTGTCCTTTATCACCTGCTATCCGTGTTTCCTGCAAGCCGCTTTGGTAGTTGGTAATAGGGAATGCATAGGCAGAATCAGTAGTAACCGTCATATATCCTATTGAATCCGGCTCACTTTTATTCCATAACTGCAATGTAGAATCAAGCTCCTGTTTATCGGGGTTGCGCAGCAGTTCATCTCCAATCCTGTAGATCGTATCTAATCCGGCCTTCCTGCTGGTAAAAAATCCTGCATACCGGTTGGCTATTCCCATTTCATCATTCACAAACGTAAAGTGATTGGTATTGTAAGACATCGGGTAGCGAGCATTGCCTCTTTTAACATTGGTAAGCTGTGTTATCTGCCTGAACTCACTGCTGTTCCAGTTGTTTACCATAAAAATATTGAACCTGTTGTCGGAAGGCAGTACTGTATCGCTGTTGGGTGCATTGCCATAAGGCCGGTTAGAAGAAAACAATATACCTGTTTTGCCGGGGAAAGCCACAAAATTCGGATCAAGATCATCATACACATCATTTGTTATCTGCTGCAATGTTTGTTCCTGTATTTTGTAAATGAAAATATCAGAGTGCCCGTTTTTAACCGCGCTTAATAACAGTGTGTTCTGATCGAGCATATATTTAACATCCTGCACCTGGTCCAACTCCTCCGGCAAAGCCTGCTTGGTTGTTTTTAACCGCTTCACCAGGTCGTATACAAACATGCGGATGGTTTTCTTTTCCATGTATATCACCGCCAGTCTTGTGCCTTTGGGATCCCATGCCATTTGCGGGTATGTAGGATTAATTTCATTCTGATTATCGAGCACTCCTGATTTGAGCAATATTTTTCTTTTGTATCCAAAATCTTCAAGCTCTATCCTGTAGATACCTTTTTTAAACCTCACCACCGCATATGTATTGTTTTTTGCATTAGGGTTAAGCTGAAAGCGGTAGTAGTCGAGATTTTTATCCGTTTCTTCAAGTGCAACTATATTTCCTTTAGGTGTATTTCTTCTGCCACGGATATCCTGGTAATATTTCTCCGATTCTTTATCCATGAATTCTGCAAGCACCTCTTTAAATTTCTTTTTGGTCACTTTCATGCTTGCGGCATTCAGGCTTTTATATATTCTTGCGAGGTAGAGAAAATAAGTAACATTATCCTTCCGGTAATTATCCGCTATATACCTCCAGAAAGCATGACCGGCCAGTTCCGGCTTGTCAAAAGCAAATTGATAAAAAGATTTATAATCTCCTGAAAGCAATGCTGATTTTAATTTGTCATCCAGCTCCGGGCTCCAGTTTTCCGCGGCATACATCACATAGCCGTCGGTTAGCCATTTAGGTAAGTCGAGCAATGCCTGGTTACTGGCAAATTCACCAAGATCATCTCCAAACAATAAATTTTCTACCAGTGTTCTTGTTACACCCTGCCTTATTTGCTTTCTCAGGTTTTCATGATTGCCATCAAAGTAAACAATCATTTTATTATTAACGAACTTGGTAACACCACCGGTGTTTTGCCAGTCGATACCCAGCCCTATATTAGATTGCTGCAAATCGTTGAAGTTGTTATACACAACAATATTTATTCTCCGCTGTGAACCGTATTCAACAAAATCTTCCAGTTGCGGTAATTCTTTTTCAGCTAACTGGGCAGTATATTTTCCGAGCGCCAAACCATTCTGGCTAAAGTATACATTAAAGTTGCGCGTTTGGTAATAGCGCCACTTGAACTTTTTATACTGAACCCTGTTTTTGCCGAACTCTACCGCATTAACCTGTGCATTAACATCTATCCCCGCAAAAAATATACTGCCTGCAATAATAAACGATCCGATATAAGAGCGAAGCCTGTTCTGTGAGATTCCCATAAATTCGTGCATTCTTATAATAAAATTAGCGTTTTAAAAGTACAAATAATCAGGATGTTAGCTGTTAAAGTTTTCATATTTAGCCCCCTGCAGGAGAATACATATATTTTGTATAATGAACATAAGGAATGCATCATTATAGATCCAGGCTGCTATTACGACTTTGAACTGGATGAATTGACTTCTTTTATAGACAATAACGGTTTAACTCCCAGGTTGTTGCTGAATACACACTGCCACCTTGATCATGTTTTCGGCAATAAGCAGATAGCGGAAAAGTACGGATTAAAACCCCACCTCCACGAAAAAGAAAAGATAGTGCTTGATAATGCCGCTATTGCCGGATTAAGATGGAACTTACCTTTTGACAATTACGCAGGTGACGTAATATATCTACGGGAAAATGATATAGCTCGGTTGGCAGATGATGAACTGGAAGTTTTTTTTACACCCGGGCACTCCCCGGGCAGCATTGTATTTTATTGCAAAAAACAGGGGTTTATTATTGGCGGAGATGTATTATTCAGGATGAGTATCGGCAGAACAGACCTCCCGGGCGGAGACCACCAGACCCTGTTGAACAGCATCAGGCAAAAATTATTTGTGTTGCCGGATGATGTAAAAGTATATGCAGGGCATGGCGACCCAACAACCATTGGTTTTGAAAAACGGAATAATCCTTTTTTGAACTGAACATTAATCTTTCTGTTATGAGCTTATAAAACCGGTAAAATACAGTACTTTTCACTATCGCTTGAAAGATGGTAACTTCAAATTTTCGTATGCAGGTACTACTGCTATGGCAGATGCCTCGTACCCCGGCATGACAAACCGAAGTACTATTTTCAGCTTTAGTGTTATTGGTGAACATTAGTACAATTGTTCAACATACATTCTCCCGCCTGTCATGCCGGGGTACGAGGCATCTGCACGAGATTGCCGTACATGCGAAAACATGAGATGTACCCTTAAAAAACATCACAACTCAAAGCAAGGTTATAAAATGGAAAAAGATCAGCTTTTTAATTTCAGGCAACCACTTGTTACTGCCGCAGGTATAATACTCGGGTTTGTTTTAAACTTTGCCACGGAACTGGTTAAAAGAGAAAGTAAAAATGATCTGATCGCCCTGCTTATTATTTTATTTACCCTTTCAGGAATAACGTTCTTAATAATTTCTTTATACCGTATACTCAACAATGATTACGACAGAGCAAACGCCCGCAGGTTTTACAGGAAAACATTGAACTGCTTTCTTGCCGGGGTAATTCTTTCGTTTGCTGGAGGAGTTATAAAAATGATCCATACCCTGTTCCTTTCATAAATAAAACTATATAGCTTATGCGGGTATTATTGTTATTCTTTTTTTTATCAGGAGGATCATTCCTTTGCCCGGCCCGGGCTCAGCAGGAGCAAAAAATTTTATTGGAGAACGTTCGGGTGTTCAATGGAAAGTCCCAGGCCGTTTCCACACCTGTGAATGTTTTAATTTCCGGCAATATTATTCAAACCATTAGTGCCGCTCCTATTGCTGTTGAAGCGGAGGTAACTAAAATTAACGGAGGAGGCAGAACGCTGATACCGGGATTGATTGATGTGCATGTGCATATGGTTTTTGGCGCACTTACCATGCAGGATATGATGTTGCCGGATTTATCAGAAAGCTTTATTCTCGAAAAAGCAGGCGCATCAGCGCATAAAACGCTGTTGCGGGGTTTTACAAGTGTGCGGGATGTGGGCGGGCCAATATTTCCGCTTAAAGCCGCTATTGATGGCGGAAAGCTATCCGGGCCAAGAATATGGCCATCAGGCGCTACGATTAGTCAGACTGCCGGTCACGGCGATTTCAGAACACCTGCTGAAAGATCCCGTCGCTTTTTTGGAGAACCATCCCGGGCTGAAAAATATGGCGCCACATTTATAGCTGACGGACGTGATGAAGTGCTGACAGCCGTGCGGGAAAACCTGCGTTTCGGCGCCAGCCAGATAAAGCTGATGGCCGGCGGCGGCACATCTTCTGCGTACGACCCTATAGATGTTACCCAGTATACCTTAGATGAAATGAAAGCCGCCGTAGAAGCTGCAGAAGACTGGGGCACTTATGTAACCGTACATGCCTATACGCCGCGGACAGTACAACGCGCAATTGCTGCAGGTGTAAAATGCGTTGAGCATGGGCAACTGCTGGATGAGCCGACACTGAAGCTGATAGCTGAAAAAAAAGTCTGGCTTAGCCTTCAGAACCTTGTTGAAGATACACCTGATATGGATCCGCAAAGAAGGGCAAAGCGCAAACCCGTTATAGAAGGACAGGCAAAGATTTGGCCGCTGGCAAAAAAATATAAAATAAAGCTGGCATGGGGTACCGATTTTCTTTTTGAGCCCGAATTAAACGAGCAGCAAAATGCCTATATACTGCGCCTGCAAAAATGGTTTACCAATGCTGAAATATTAAAAATGGTTACGCACGATAATGCGCAACTGCTGCAATTGTCAGGCTTGAGAAGCCCATACCCCGGCAAACTGGGCGTGGTAGAAAAAGGTGCGCTTGCAGATCTGATATTGGTAGATGGTAACCCCCTTCAGGACCTTTCATTGATCGCTGATCCCGCAAACAAATTTCTGGTGATCATAAAAAACGGAAAGGTGGAGAAAAATTTGCTGGAAGGGAAATGAGTTTGGAGAGGGTATTGATGCCTATTTGATATTTTGTAAGTTTTAAAGATGCAATCAAATGATAATCAGCCTGACTTTATTTGATAAAATAGCAATTATGATAATATGAACGAGGTTGTTATATATCAATCCCCTGGCAATCAAACTAAAATTGATATAAAGTTTGAAGGAGATACCGTTTGGCTCAACCGTTTACAACTTGCAGTGCTTTTTGGGCGGGATATAAAAACCATTCCATGAATGACCCCCAATTCAAATTCCAGGTCAGGAAAAAGATCATCCTCTTTCTGTCTATATTGCTTGTTGGTATTGCTGTTATCGCGTTTAATACCTGCAGGGGATAAGATGCTGTTCAAAATGTGAGAATAATGAATAACCCTATAAGGGTTAATGCTGATAGCTAATAACTGATAGCTGATACCTAATACCCTACTCCATGCTCCCCATCTGCCTTGTATATGCTTTAATAAACAGCGCGCCTAAGTTTTTGTGCGGAGGTATATAGTTATCGAACCTTTCTTTGGCATCGCCGGAAGTGAACCTTGCTGAAAGTTCTTTCCATATTGTGAGCCATTCTACATTTTTGCCCACTTTAATATCATCATTAATAGCTTTAAGGATCGGTTCATTAATGATGCGTGTACCTACTTCTTTTGAGGAAATGATATGTGCATCAGGGCATGTTCTTAATACATCATCCAGGTTATGGAAACCACCACATGAGCCGAGAATAACGATTTTGGACGAAGGCGCCAGGTTGCGTATGGTTGAGCCTACCCAATAGCTATGTCCGCGGTGAATGGTAATGCTTGGCTTCAGGTTGTGCTTTTCCATATAGGCTGCCATTTTAGATTGCGCTATCGAATCCAGGCCTGATTCGTAATCAAGCGGAAGATTGGCATAGATATACACAGGTTTGCCTTTCGCGGATCGTATTTCTGTCCACTCCGCGTTTTTCTTCACTTTCCATTCGCCGGTATTGGTAAACATGCTTATGAAATTGGCGTATGATTCTTTACCATCTTTATCACCATAAAAGAAAACCTGTTGCACCACACGCCCGCTATCATCCACCAGGTCTTTATAATCCACTTTATATACAGGCGGTATATTCAGCTTTGCCGAAATATCTATACTGCTGTCCTGCGATGACTGGAAAATGGTTTGCAGTATATCATATATTACGATAGTTCTTCTTTCCTGCTTTTGCTTTCCTTCCAGTAAATTCTTTTCTATTTCCTGGTCAATTAATCTTTTTACCAGTGGATTACTTATGCTTCCATAAGAATCCGCCACATCCACCGCGTCTTCCAGGGTTCCGGTTTTTTCAAGCCCTCTTACAAATGCCATCATTAATCTTTGTGAACTACTATCAGGCATGGTTGCTAAAAATTCATCCAGCTTATTATAGCCCGCGGCAAGCTTGATGAACTTTTTGAACTTGTCAAAGCGCACGCTCATCAGCAAACTATCGCCGGCAGGTATACTGAGCCTTTGCATCATCCTGTTATATACACCCTTATAGCTTGAAGTATAAATAACATCTTCACCCAGCACTATAAGGTAATACAGTTCCTGCGGCGTTAAAGGATCGAGTATTTTAAAACGGATATTATCAGGAGAATCATGCAATGCATTGATCTGTTCAATAAATACATTCTCCGCCCTGTCTTTTAATTTTGCCAGCAGCTTATCATAAGCAACAGGCGTATCTTTTTTGATCAGCCTGTCGTTATAGGCGGTTTGTGTTTTTACCAGCAGGCGGTAGTATTGCACATTATCGCCCATCACGTCATAAATATCCTGCAGGGTTAATCTTTCGTGTACAAGTTCATCAATAAAAGGATAATACTGTTGCCCGCTTTTGCTGGAAGCAATTGCTACGATCGCTTTTACAAGAGAGTCGTTATTTCTCCTGATCAATCTTCCCACATTTGTGCGGGTTGCAGCGGCATAGTCATATAACTGGTTGGGATTGCGGTGCGCCGCGGCAGCTACCAGGCTATCGGCAAAGGGTACACTAAAATATTGCTCAAGCATGGGCAATACCTTATCAGGATTTTTCTGGCAGAATTTTCTGAAAAGAATATTGCGGGCTTCTGCATAACCGATATTTTCATACAAAGCGGTGCCTTCTCCGTTGATATTTATATTCCCAACCTCGTAAGAAGCCCTCTCTACTATAGGTGAAATATCCTGTTTTTTTGTATCAGCCTGCATCAGCGCTTTGTAATTTTTAACCAGGATTGAACCCATTGCCGGGTTAAAGCTTTTATTACGCCAGCCGTTGTAAAATCCTTTAACTAAATTTTCAAGTCCGCTTAGGTATTTTACTTTAAGACGATGATCGAGATAGCCTGCTGATTCAATGGTATCTTTCAGTATATCTACTTCGTTAATAATAGCCTCTGTTACAAAAGCATTAATGTCTTTGTTTTTAGATACATTCAGCACCTTCCCGTCTCCGCCATTAAAACTTAGCGCCTGCTTTTGCTGTTTCTCAATATTTTCATGATAGCGTATACGGGCAATGTCAACCTTTTTTTTAGTTGTATCCGCTTCATTACCTCTTGTGGTAAGTACGGAAAAGAACATTAATATAACAGCCAGATAAAGTTTATACATGTTGCGCACTATCATGCAAAATTAGGATAATAGCTTTATGGTTAACAGGTGCAGTGGTATATAACTTATTTAGAATGAGTTAAAAACCTACACATTAACGTACATAGTGTGAATTTAGTGCCAAATTTCCCGCAATGGATAACAATTTCATAATCCAGTGTTTTTGGGCGGTGAGCCGGGGCAAGGTTATTTTTGCGTAAACATATTGTTAAGATGGAACCCAAAGGCAAAAAAATACTGATAGCTGATGATGAACCGGATATACTGGAGATATTAAGCTACAATCTTACCAGGGAAGGTTATGAAACCATAACCGCCAAAGACGGGGAGGATGCTATCCAAAAAGCCAGGTTGTATAAACCAGACCTGATAATGCTGGATGTGATGATGCCTAATAAAAATGGCATGGAGGTTTGCAAATTATTGAGAACCCAGCCGGTTTACCAGGACACACTGATCATTTTTTTAACAGCTTTAAGTGATGAAACTTCTCATATTAAAGGACTGGAATATGGTGCGGATGATTTTATCAGTAAACCTGTAAGCCCCAAAATACTGGTTTCCAAGGTTAACGCCTTATTTCGCAGGATACAAAAGCCGGATGATAAAACCATACAAACAGGCAGTATCATTATTGACCCGGTTAAATTTGTGGTTACGATAAACGGGCAGGACATAGTACTGGCAAAAAAAGAATTTGAATTATTGCACCTGCTGGCTACCAAGCCGGGCAGGGTATTTTTAAGAAATGAGATCTTAAGCCAGATATGGGGAACCGAAGTAATTGTTGGCGACAGAACCATTGATGTGCATATTCGTAAGATTCGTCAAAAACTTGGCATAGATTGCATTACCACCGTAAAGGGTGTAGGCTATAAAATGGTAGTCTGAATATGAGGTAAACGAAATGTTTAATACTAAAAATTTTTCACCCCGCCAGTTAGCCGGCTACACGGCATTAATGATTGCAATACCTGTTGCTCTGGGTATATATTTTTTCGATCCTGAATGGTGGGTGGCGCTGATTGCATTTCTGCTTGTATTGGCGGGAAGCTATGCGCTTATTTTATTTACCCTTCAGCGGTTTATTTACCGGAAAATAAAATTGATCTACAAGTTTATTTACCAAACAAAGGCAAGCAAGCGGGAAGAGTTTTATTACAAGAACATATTACCACAGAAAAGCATAGACGAAGTTAGACAGGATGTTGAATTTTGGGCAGAACAGAAAAAGAAAGAGATTGAAATATTGCAGGCCAATGAAGCCTTTAGAAAAGAGTTCCTTCAAAACCTTTCGCACGAATTAAAAACGCCCATTTTCGCTATACAGGGATATGTAGATACCTTACTCGGTGGCGCAATAGAAAACCAGGAGCTCAGTACAAAATTCCTCAACAACACATCAAAAAACATAACGCGATTGGTTAACCTGCTGAATGACCTTGATGAAATAACAAGGCTTGAAAGCGGTGAACAGGTTTTATATAAACAGCATTTCATTATACAGGAACTTATACGCGAAGTATTTGACTCTTTATCCTTACTTGCCTCTAAAAAAGGAATAAAGCTGAATATCAAAAAGGGATGCGAATTTCCCATCACTGTTTTTGCTGATAAGGAAAAGATCAGGCAGGTAATCATAAATCTTACAGATAATGCCATAAAATATGGCAAAATAAACGGTAATGTAACCGCCAGTGCTTATTTAACCGATGAAAAGCATGTGCTGGTAGAGATCAGCGATGATGGTATTGGTATAGCCGAAGAACATATACCCAGGATTTCAGAAAGATTTTACAGAACAGATGCTGCAAGGAGCAGGAAGGAGGGCGGCAGCGGTTTGGGGTTGGCTATCTGTAAGCATATCATTGAGGCTCACGGGCAAAGGATGCATGTACGTAGTAAACCCGACGTAGGAACCACATTCGGTTTCATTCTCCAACGCAAAAAAGACTGATTTTTCAAGCGTACTTTCCCCAGTTTTACTAAGTGTTTTTTCCGTAAAAATACTATACAACTCATTGTGTAGCTTCATTTTAAGCGTAAAAAAAATTGCAATAACAAAAAAACTGTGTAATTTAGCCATAGTTTTCATAGGGTACGGATTAAAAACGGGCCAGGGTTTCTACCCCGGCCCAACTTTTTTAAATAGCTTTTTTTCAGATTTATTTATTGCTTAATTATAAGCTTTTTATAAATTAATTTTATCAAACCTGTAACCCTGCTTTTCAAAATATTCCAGGGTTCTTGGCAAGGCATATTGCATATTTTTAAATGCTTTTTCGCTGTCATGAAAAACAATAATACTTCCGCTTTTTGTTGAAAGCACAACGTTTTTCAGGCATGCTTCCGGTGTGATCTTCTGGTCGAAATCCCCGCTCAGTACCGACCACATAATTACTTTCATGTTAAACGATTCAGTAAGATATTTCAACTGCAGTTTTGATATTCTGCCATATGGCGGCCTGAAAAGATCGGCGTCAATATACTTTCTTGCCTCTGCTATATCTGTAAAATATTTTTTATCATCTGTTTTCCAGCCATTCAAATGATTGTAGGTGTGATTGCCTATTTTATGCCCGTCGTCTATGATGTTTGTATATATGTCGCGATATTTTACCACATTATTCCCTATGCAGAAAAAAGTAGCTTTCGCGTTAAATTTTTTAAGCTCATTCAATACAAACGGGGTTATTTCCGGGTGAGGTCCATCATCAAAAGTGAGATAGATAACTTTCTCACGGTCAGGCATACCCCAAATTGCAGCGGGATACATTTTTTTTAAAAGCCAGGGCGTTTTGGCAAAATAGAACATATACTGTTTTGATTTTTTAAACCGCGTATAAAGGTATAGCATTAGTGATTTATTGACAGAAGCCATATTTAGTTCGTAAAAAACAATATATGTTTTGAAAACCATTAAGAAGTTAAGGGTCATTAAGGCTTCTTACTTAATTTTCTTAATGTCTTAATGGTTATTTATAAGAACTAATAGTGTTCCCTAATAATATCAGATCATCATGCTTTTTGTACTTTCGCGTTCAATTTATATTTAACCATGTCATCAAAAAAAGTACGTGTAAGATTTGCGCCCAGTCCAACAGGTGGTTTGCACCTGGGCGGTGTCAGAACGGTATTATACAATTATCTTTTTGCCAAACAACATAAAGGAGATTTTATACTTCGTATAGAAGATACTGACCAGAGCAGGTATGTGCCGGGCGCAGAGGAATATATTTTTAATTGTTTACAATGGACCGGGCTTGAGCCTGATGAAAGTGCTATACAAGGCGGGCAATACGGTCCGTATCGCCAAAGCGAAAGAAAAAGCCTGTATAAAACTTATGCTGAACAATTAATAAAAGACGGCTACGCGTATTATGCTTTTGATACTCCTGAAGAGCTGGAGAAAATGCGCAATGATTTCAAAACAGCGGTTAATCCTTCTCCGCAATACGATCATAACATAAGAAATAAAATGAGGAACTCGCTAACGCTTACTGCTGCAGAAGTACAACAACTGCTTGATGCAGGTACGCGTCATGTAATCCGCATTAAAATGCCAGCGAATGAAACCGTATCGTTTACTGATATGATCAGAGGCGATGTAAGCTTTGATACTGCTGTAGTGGATGACAAGGTGTTGCTGAAGGCAGATGGCATGCCTACTTATCACCTTGCCGTAGTAGTTGATGACTATCTTATGAAAATCACCCATGCTTTTCGTGGTGAAGAATGGCTGCCCAGTGCACCGGTGCATGTATTGCTCTGGAAATATTTATTTGGATCTGATAATATGCCTGAATGGGCACACCTGCCTTTGATACTCGGGCCAAATGGAAAGCTGAGCAAAAGAGACGGAGCAAAATATGGTTTCCCGGTTTTTGCCATGAACTGGCTTGACCCTAAAACAAATGAATTAACTGAAGGATTTAAAGAAAAAGGATTTTTACCGGAAGCATTTATCAATATGCTTGCGTTGCTGGGCTGGAATGATGGGTCGGTGCAGGAGATATTTACCAAAGAAGCATTGATTGAAAAATTCTCCATGGAAAGAGTGCATAGCGGCGGAGCGAAATTTGATTATGAAAAAGCAAAGTGGTTTAACCATGAATGGATAAAACGATTACCAGCCGCTGACCTGGCACAACAGGTAAAACCGTTTTTTGAAGCAAAGTCCATCAACATTGCAGATGAAAAACTTTTGATTAAGGTTATTGATCTTGTAAAAGAAAGATGCCACTTACTTACTGATTTTGTTGAACAGGGTTCGTTCTTTTTTACAACGCCGGAAAAGTTTGATGTTGATGCCGTTAAACCAAAATGGAATGAAGCTAAAGCGCTTTTCTTTGCAGAAGTGATCCGGAATTTTGAATTAAGTACCCTCTGGAATGCTGCTGAGCTGGAGCATAATTTTAAGGAGATGGCTGCTGCTAACCAGGTAAAGCCCGGAGAAGTATTGTTGCCGCTGCGCATTATGCTTGTAGGCGGAAAATTCGGGCCGCATGTATTTGATATTGCCGCACTGCTTGGAAAAGAGGAAACGATAAAAAGAATAAAACATTTCCTAAGATTACTTTAACAGTTATGATGATTAATTGATGTGAAATAGCCATAACGGAAGCACAAACTGTTGTATCTTCCCTATTCATTAATTTTTCATTTTAAATCTGATTTCATGAAAAAAATTCTTGCGGCAGTAGACTTTTCAGAACCATCTAAAAACGCTGCCAGGTATGCGTTGGCGTTAGCAAAAGATATACCCGGATCATCGCTCACTTTATATTATACGTATGAAGTGATGACCGCAGGCTCAGACGGAACGCCTTTACTTGTAGATACTGATGCAAGAAAAGTAATTGCTTCAGGCGCACTGAACAATCTTAAAGCAGAATTAGGTGATGCCGGAAATGTAAACATTGATATAGCCATAGAGCCAGGAAGACTTTCTTCAACATTAGTAAAATATGTTGAGCACCTGGGTATTGAACTTATAGTAATGGGTATAACAGGTACATCCCGCCTTGAGCAAATTATTATTGGCAGTAATACCCTTAGTGTTATCAGCGAAGATATCTGCCCTGTATTGATTGTGCCTGCTGATGCAACCTATAAAAAAATAAACAAGGCAGTACTTACTACCGATTTAAAAGATGTTGCATCTACAACGCCGGTAAAAGAACTGCAATCTGTGCTCAGCGATCTGAAGCCTGAGCTGAGTGTAGCGCATGTAGCTTTTGAAGTAGGAGAGATGCCGGACAGTATAAAAAAGGAAAAAGATGCTTTGCAAAAAATGCTTGAGCGGTTCAATCCGGCTTTTTTCCATATAACCGATCCTGATTTTATTGACGCCATTGATAAATTTGTTAAGGAATATAAGCCGGATATGATCATTACCGTGCCGCGTAAACATTCATTCTTCAAAAAACTATTTACGGAGAGCTATACAAAGAAGCTTGCATACAACAGCCAGTTGCCTATTCTTGCCATACATTCAAAATAGCATTACAAGTATTTCAACTTTACTTTACTGCCGGTATATATGTACCGGCAGTGTTATTTACATTCCATTCGTTCATTAACCCGGTTCATACACATTGGGGTTTGAAGCAGCATCGCATTCATTCAATTTTGCGGCGCATTAAACTTCATAATAATGAACAGGCATACTTTTTTTATCATCGTAAGAATGGTGGCGGCAATACTATTATATACAATCGCTGCAACATCATGCAAAAAATCAATCTTTAATACGCCCCCTGTTACAATACCACAAACAGAAGGAACAGTAACCCCTATAGGTATTGAACAGGGTGCTGCAACAACAGCAATAATTGGCGTTGAAGGCGGCACCTTGCAATCAGCAGACGGGAAATTAAAAATAACCGTGCCCGCAGGCGCGATAGAAGAAAGCAAAACATTCAGCATTCAACCCGTCAGCAATACCAATATTGCGGGTTTTGGCCAGGCTTTCCGCCTGCTGCCACATGGCAATCATTTTTCCAAACCGATCAGCATTTCGTTTGTATATAACACCTCTGATCTTGAGGGAACCATACCTGAAGCAATCGGGATTGCTTACCAGGATGACAAGGGTGTATGGCAAGGCAGCGCAGGAGTTATGGATACAGCAGCCGGCACATTGTCGTTCAGCACTACACATTTCAGTGACTGGAGTCTTTTTAAATCGCTGGAATTATTTCCAGGCTCCGGCTCTGTAAACCTTAATGAATCGCTTGATATGCATGTTGTGAATTATTTATCAGACGATGATTTATTGCCACTGCCCGGTGATACACCTAAACCAATAGCTTCCGGGAAAAACATAACTGCTAAATATATACGTGAATGGAAAGTTGGTGGCGGCGGTTTAATTAACCCTTCGGGCAGCACAGCAATATATACAGCTCCGTCAACCATGCCTGCAAAAAATCCTGTTGCCGTTTCTGTTGTGCTCAATGGCCCGGGAGCAACACAGTATATGCTTGTCTCTAATATTTATATCGGCCCGGAAGGCATCAGTTTCAGAATTGACAACGGGCCATGGCTGCAATGCCCGGTGCCCTTAGGTGCTGTTTTAGTGCAGGATATTGATAATATAGATGGCGCTGTTTCTTCGGGTAATAACGGGCAGGTTGATGCCGCTGTGAGCTTAAAGTGGACCGGCTATCCTTCTACCGGAACGAATATTGCATGGGGAGAAAAATTTCCGTGGTTTTTGTATGCGCCACCGGGCAACACGGCTTACCAGCACTATATGATAGCAGGAAATAAAGTAGTGCCCAGCCCGGGTGGTATTGTATTCAGTAAGTATTCAACCATAGCAGGGCGCTACGTGATGGGCAGCTTTTATATGGAAAAAGCCGGCAAGCGAACCATCACCGGCACAAGCATTACCTGGACGCCGGTAAAAATTGAAGGTTTTTTTAAAGTAAAAAGAAGTACACTATAAAATTTTGCCGAGGCAATAAACTGATACGGGACAAGGGGAATTCGCCTATGTAAAAACTACGCTTCACCAGAGTGGTGGGGCGTTTTTATTTTAGCCGCCTGTATTATATCAGGCAAAACACTTGAGATTTGTAACAATAAATAATACCATCTGGTCGCTGGTTCTGCTGTTTAGCTGGTAATATTTTATTAATCACCGGTATGAAGTTTGAAGTATCAGATTTACTAACTTTAAAAATAAAAACCTGGCACAAACATCACAAAATATAAAATTTATCCGGGCAAATGCAGATGTTATTTACCGCGCATTTTGTAATGCAAAAGCACTTGAAAGCTGGCTGGTGCCGGATAATATGACGGGAAAAATTCATCAATTCGACTGGCGCGAAGGGGGAGGTTATCAAATGTCGCTTTTTTATCATGGTCACATCAACCATGAGGGAAAAACCACGAATATTGAAGATCGATTTATAACAAAGCTGCTCACGCTTAAACCTGCGGAAGAAATAGTAATGTCAGTACGTTTTGATTCTGACCATCCTCAATTTAAAGGAGACATGATCCTGAAAATATACTTTGTATCTAAAGCCGGGGGCACTGAAGTCCGTTTTTATTTTGAGCATATTCCTGTTGGCATCAGACCTGAAGACAATGAAACAGGTACACAACAATCTTTAGAAAAATTAGCCTTATATGTAGAGCAGGGCAAGATAAGCATGTGTGACAATAATGATGAGATTAATGAACAGGACTCGGACGGATCCGCCAATGCTTTTCAATGGAAATAAAATAAAGATATTCCCCTTAAAAACATATAGAAGCTATCACTTATAAAAAAAGTTAAAGAGATAGTTTTTTCAGAATTGCTAATTTTTTTAGTTTTAAACTAAGAATAAATTGTACTTTAGTGGATGGCTTTGATGAGCCGGAAAACGGAGTGCTATGCAACAATTACAAATTATTCACAACAGGATATATGATATCCGCGGGCAAAAGGCAATGCTGGACCTTGACCTTGCTATGCTATATGAAATTGAAACCAAATACCTGAAACGTGCGGTTAGACAGAATGCTAAAAGGTTCCCGGCTGATTTCATGTTTGAGCTCACGAAGGAAGAATTTGAAAATTTGAGGTGCAGATTAAGCACCTCAAACCAGCGTGGGGGCAACAGGTATTTGCCATTTGCTTTTACCGAGCAGGGCATTGCCATGCTCAGCAGTGTGTTGCACTCTGATAAAGCCATTCATATGAATATTGCTATTATGAGAGCATTTGTGGAAGTACGCAGGCTTACTTTGGATTATACAAACCTGTCAGATCAGGTTAAAGCATTAAAAAATCTTGTGAATCTTCATAATGAACAACTGGCGCAGATACTTACTGCAATGGAAGGCTTCACTGAACAGAAAGAAAGCGAAAAGAAATGGGAAGACAGGGAAATGATCGGGTTCCGGCTAAGAAAGGCAGGAGGATAGGGTTCAATTCAAAAAATTTGAAAATGAGGAGAGTACCTGAGATGCAGGCATTTCCCGCCTGTGGTTACGACCTGAGTACCACTGTTATGTAAAACTTGAAATGTGTGCGTTCGTTTCACTTCTCACGAAAGTATAAAGACTTGATTTATTTGGCTTACCACTACTTTATTTCCACTGCTTCTTTTAAGCTGATGATATGATATAGTTTTATGGTAAGCGCATGAAAAAGCATTTTAGCATGTGCATTCCGCTCTATATAATACACTGCTTTATCAAGTTCTTCAATAATCAATTGATGCTGGGATAAGGAAGCTGTTTTGTTCAGTCTTTCTGCAAAATCTTTTTCCGCACCAGGCAATTGATTACCCAGTTGCGGCATAACCTGCAGGCGTATGCTCAGCTCCAGCAAATGATTAAAATATCTTAAAAATTGTTTTTGTTTTTCTCTTCCCTGCCTGCTGATCTCTTCAATCCATTTTACCTGTGCTACCGGGCCGGTTTTCACAATAGCGTTTAGCCATTCCCTCAGCATGCTTTGCCAGTCTTCGCCGGTATGTTGCACCAGTTGTAACGCTTCGCGGTAATTACCTTCGCTTACCAGCGATATCTGCCTTGCCTGTTCCGGCGATACTGATGCCCGCTCCTGTAATGCTTCCTGAATTTCTGACGACTGCAGGGCAGGTATTTTAACCAGTTGCGTGCGGGATAATATAGTAGGTAAAATAAGGCTTTCGTTTTCTGCCACCAGTAAAAACAAGGTATTAGGCGGCGGCTCTTCTATAAGCTTAAGCAATTTATTCCCTTCGTTACCTAAATATTCAGGAAGCCACATCAACAGTATTTTAAAGTTGCTTTCAAAGCTCTTTAAGTTCAGTTTCCTGATAATATCTGTACATTCATAAGCCGTAATATTGCCCTGCTTATTTTCAGCACCTATAAACTGCAGCCAATCATAGGCATTTCCATAAGGATAAAGCTTCACAAATTCTCTCCATTCTGATATATAGTCTGTGCTGACGGGCTTATCACCGGGTTTCCTTGGAATAACAGGATAGGAAAAATGTATATCAGGATGAACCATTCCTGCAACCTTGGAATACGCGGTTTGCTTTTGTATCCATGCATCAGCCTCTCTCCAGCTTGAATGCTGCTCTTTGGCATTTGCAGGCAAAGGCGCTTCGCCAAACAAGGAAGGAGCGTCATTTTCGGAATTATTTTCAGGGGAGAATAAGCTTACATAGTTGGCAAATGCAATAGCCAGCGGCAATGCACCTGAACCTTCTTTGCCTAATAATAATAATGCGTGACTAAGCCGGTTTTGATCAACCAACTGTACCAGGTGGTCCTTTACCTCATCCTGTGCTATAATATCTTTAAATAACATGAGGCGCTAAAATAAATCAATCCGGTGGATTGTAGAGCGGATATCAGGAAATGCCTTTAAAACTAATGGTTCGCGATTTTACGTTATCTTTTTTAGCGGGCTTTTTTATAACTTCTCCATATTTTTCCATAACAAGCGCGGCGCTGCCTATAAGTTCCGCCTCATATCCCAATGCGGAGAGTGCTATCTCGGTATTAACCGACAAACGTGGAATGCAGTGTTCATTTAATGCCTGCTGAATAGGTGCCTGCCATATCTTTCCTGCCAGGGCTCCTCTCCCACTTAATACCACAATACCGGGATTAAGTAAATGTATCAATATGGCAATACCCCTGCCTATATTATACCCTGCTTCTGATAATAACTCAATAGCAAAGCGGTCACCCTTACCGGCAGAATTAATAATAGCTTCTGCGTCCCTTTCAAGATGCTCTTCTTTACCGGAGATCAATTGCTTCAATGCCGTAACCCGGCCGGCCTGTATACCGGCTTTTGCTTTCTCAACAATTACAAAAAGAGAGGTTTCTGTTTCAAGGCATCCGCTTTTACCGCAACTGCATAACTTGCCATTGTTAAATAGCGGGATGTGACTGAATTCACCTGCAAAGCCATTTTCACCTCTGAATAATTCACCGTCCATTATCATGCCCAGCCCAACCCCCCAGCCAATATTTATTACCATCGCGTTTTTGCGGTTGCGCGCTGCACCAAATCTCAGTTCTGCCAATGCTACTATGCTGGAGTCATTTTCAATAAACGCGGGTACGCCTGTCTTTTTAAAAATATGTTCAGTAATACTTTCTCCGCTTGTTTGTAAAAAGGTGTAGTTAGCACCTTCCTGCACATTAACAAAACCGGGCATTCCGATACCTATGCCTGCAATTTTATTTTTGCTGATGCCTGATTGCGTAATCACTTCTTCAATGCGGTTTGTTAAAACATGTAAAGCATCCGGGTTATCTGCCAGCCGCAATTCAAATTTTTCAACCTTGTTGATGTAATTATTGCGCATATCCATAATGGCTATGCGGGTAAAAAACTGGTCCATTGCAATGGCTACAGTATAAAATATATCTGTTTTAAGGGTATACATCAGCGGGCGCCTGCCTCCACTGGATGGCGCATAGCCAGTTTCTACTACAATGCCTTCACTTATCAGCTCATTCAGCATTTTGGTTGTAAGCGAAAGGCTTTTTTCTATTTTAATACTCAGTTCTGCACAGGAGAGCAGGTTTGAAAAATAGAGCTGCTTGATTATTTTTTTTTTGTAGGATAAACTTTTGCCGGCCATTTATTAAGTTATGAATTAATAATATGTTTTGCCATTTACAGGAAAGTTACCACAAGTTTAATAATAAAAAACGAAGGGGTTAATCAAAATAAATAGGGCACAATCAGTTTTATCTTATTACGCCTCGGCGCCCATCCATACAGCACCATTAACAGAATTTCGTGCAGCACCTGTTACTGAAGCCATAACATTATTTTCTTCTCTCCACCTTAAAACACCAATTAATGCCATTACTAATGCTTCTTTATATAAAACTACATTTTGCTCAGGCACTGTTACAGTAATATTCACCGCAGACAAACTGCTTTGTAATCTTTCCATCAGAAAAGCATTCAATGCACCGCCGCCGGTGGCAAGTAATTTTTTTTCGGCAGACCCGCCATCTGATATTTTCTCAACAGCATCTTTTATCTGTACCACAATATGTTCAACATATGTTGCCAGCAAATCTTCTGTAGTATATCCTGAACTTTCCAGGAGAGGATAAACGATATCCGTGCCAAAACTGTTGGCTAAAGATTTAGGATAAGCCTGCGCGTAATAACCCAGCGCGTTTAATTTTTGCAGCAGGTCAGTTTTAACTGTGCCGGAGCTGGCTATATCGCCGTTACTGTCATAATCTTTCCCAACTTTTTCTGCGAGCATATTCAAAACCCTGTTTGCCGGGCATATATCAAACGAGATATATTCACTATGCCGCATTGAAGAAATATTAGCAATGCCCCCGATATTCAAACAATAATTGTATTCCGCAAACAATAGTTTATCACCAACCGGCACTATCGGCGCGCCCTGCCCACCAAAGGCAACATCAAGCGCACGCAGGTTGCTCACAACCGGAATTCCCGTTTCCGCGGCTATTGCGGCTCCATTTCCCAATTGTGCGGTCATTTTTTTTGAGGGGACATGAAAAGTAGTATGCCCATGCGAAGCAATTAACTGTACCTTATAATGCAATTGATATTTGCTAATAAATTCATTTACCAAAGCGCCGGTATAATGCCCATACGCTGCATCTAATAATAAGTAATCCAGCGCGTTAAGCTCAATCGAAGATTGCAATTTGTTTTTCCACTCCCGGGTATATGCATAACAATCAGCGTGTACTATATCAAAGCTCCATTTTCCTGCGTTTTCATGCAAATGGACGAAGGCAATATCCAGTCCGTCTAATGAACTGCCGCTCATAAGGCCAATAGCTCTGTAAATCATTAAAGAAATTTTAGATTATAGATAACAGCGTTTAGATTTGTTGGGTAAAACTATTGATTTACATTGAACTATTAGAAACCAAACTGCTGTTTCATGGTCATCAATCTTAGCGCAGAGCATTCATTAATGAGCAACTGGGTTGCCGAGCTCAGGCATACTGAAATCCAGCTTGACAGGATGCGCTTCAGGCGTAACCTGGAAAGAATAGGAGAAGTAATTGCATATGAAATGAGCAAGCATATGGAGTGGGAAGAAAAGGAAGTACCTACACCATTAGGTGTTTCGGTTTGTAAAATGCTGAAACATCAACCGGTGCTGGCTACCATACTTCGTGCAGGCGTTCCTTTGCACCAGGGTTTGCTGAATTATTTTGACAAAGCGGATAACGCGTTTATTTCGGCATACCGGAAACATCACCGCGATGGGTCGTTCGAAATAAATATTGAATATGTTTCCTGCCCGGATCTTAATGAAAGAATAGTGATCATTTCAGATCCGATGCTGGCAACCGGAGCCTCGCTGGTAAAAACCATACAGTTTTTAAAAGCGGAGGGAAACCCCAGGGAAATCCATATTGTATCGGCTATTGCCTGCACCATTGGTATTGAGCTGGTAAAAAGAGAAGAGCCGGGCGTCAATATATGGTGTGGCGCTATTGACGATGAGCTGACGGCAAAAGGTTATATAGTGCCAGGCCTGGGAGATGCAGGAGATCTTGCATTTGGGCCTAAGATGCAGTCTTAACAAAAAGAATTCGTAACTTGAAAAACAATAAAACCCGGATGAAAAAGCTCGTTGTTTTGGTAGTAGCGCTGACTGCTTATGTGCATGGGTTTGCACAGGATCCGCATTTTTCTCAGTTCTTTGCTTCACCCTTAACTTTAAACCCTGCATATACGGGTAAGTTCGATGGCACTTTTCGTGCAGCCGGCAATTATCGCAACCAATGGCCTACCATTAATAACGCATTTACCACAGCAACCGCTTCTGTTGATTTTGGTATATTACAAAAAAGGATTCCTGAGTTTGATACATGGGGTGTAGGTATTATGGGACTGAATGACCAGAGTGGAAATAAGATACTGAACAACAATTTTATTTCTTTATCAACTGCCTATCATAAGGCATTAGATGAAAACGGATACCATACCATTACCGTTGGATTCCAGGGTACTTATGCCAATAAGCGGCTGGATGTTTCTAAGGCCACATTTGAAGATATGCTGCAGGCTGATGGTTTTACCGGTACTACTCAGGAAGATTTTGCAAATAATACAAGCAATATCAATCTTAATTATTTTGATGTAAATGCCGGGTTGTTATATTCAGGAAGCACAGATGGTTACAATAACTTTTATCTTGGTGTTTCTACATATCACATCAACCGTCCTAAAGAATCATTTACCGGGGGCAATTATATTCTTAATCCACGTCTTACCGTGCATGGCGGTGGTTATGTGCCTGTAGGAAGAATTACAACGCTGCATGCCAGCTTTATTCACCAGCGCCAGGCCGGGGCAACAGAAACGGTTGCCGGTGCAGCGCTTTCATTTAAGCTGAATGATGATGAGGATACAGAAACGGCGCTTTATACAGGTTTATGGTATCGTTTTAAAGATGCGTTTATTCCTTATGTGGGAATTGAGTTTGCAGGCTTAAGGCTGGGGTATAGTTATGATGTAAATAATTCTTCACTCAATACAGCATCCAACAGCAGGGGTGGCAATGAAATTTCCCTTATTTATATAAGAAAGGCCAGCGATCCGAACAGGAAGAAATTGGGATGTCCGAAGTTTTAGATATATAGATACAAAAACGAAGACGTAGCTGTTTGAAAAGTTCAATACAGATTTCAGGGTTTACGAGCTTTGCTACTTCATCAGCATATGATTGACAATGAGATTATACTTTTGGTGCAGACGATGTGTTGCAGCCAGGACAAATGAACAATAAGCTTATTACCAGGTTTGGTTATGATGGCAAAAAATAAATAAACGTTTTATTTTATCATGTTGTGAAGAACCCGGCGCAGAAGGATAAAAAGATAAAGCACTTTCTTTTTTGGAAAGTGCTTTATCTTTTTCTATATCATTGCTTATCCTCCGTAACCCGGATTTTGTTTTAGATTCGGATTAGCATTCATTTCACGCAGAGGAATTGGGAAAACCAGCTTGTTATCATTAAATGGAAAAGCATCTATTGTTTTCTTCAGTCTTTTTGCGTCCTGTATCGCTTGCCCTTCATGTGCGAGTTCAAGTTTTCTTTCTTTCAAAATAAAACTCAGATCAATGTCTCCGGCTATAGTTGTAAGACCAACTCTGCTGCGGACCGTAGAAACATCGCTTAACACAGTTGCGCCTTCAGCACTTGCCAGCCTGAAATTACATTCAGCGCGGGTAAGATATAACTCTGCCAGGCGCATAATAGACAGGTTTTTGTAACGCTGTTTCCATTTTCCGCTGCGCACAGCACCTGCACCTGTATAAAACAGGTCTAATCTTTCATCACCGGCTTCATACAGATTAAGGTGCTTCTGATTTATTTCTACATCCCCGTCTCTGGCTCCATCTGCACCTGTGGACCAAAACAAGTGCATATCGTTTGCTCCATCCTGTGAGTTAACAGCAATAATAAATATGTCTTCTTTTGTCATCGATTCATTATTGAATGCATCGGCATAATTACTATTCAGGGATTTTGAGCCATCAGCATCATCGAACGCGGTATTTACTGCAGTAAGCGCTTCAGGATATTTTTCCATCTGAAGATATGCACGCGATAAAAAGCCTGCGGCTGCAATGTTTGTAGCGAAAACATCATTTTCGTCAGGCAGGAGACTTTCAGCGGTTGATAAATCTTCAATAATCTTAGCATATACCTCTTCAACAGTATTCCTGGATACATAACTTTCTTCATTAATGCCTGTTGTGGGTGTCAACACCAAAGGCACTCCACTTTCTGCCTCAGTAGTATTTCCGTGGCTGTAGGGTTTAGCATAAAAAGTTATAAGATTAAAATAGGTAATGCCTCTTATAAAAAGAGCCTCACCCATAACCCTGTCTCTGTCATCCTCGTTTACCTTATCAATAGCGGCTATAATATTGTTGCATATATTAATAGTGCTGTATGCCTCGGTCCAGGTATCTCTCACATAACTATTATTGGTCAGTATTGTTTTATTAAATATTTCCCGGGGTTGATTATAAGTTCCAACCCAGGAAATTTCTCCATCGGCAGCCTGTAATTCACTATATAAAAGAAACTCTCCGCCTAATAAATATCCTGAGCTCAATGCATCATAAGCTCCGGTTAATGCTTTTTTAATATTAGCATCATTAGTAAATACAACCTCATCTGATATAGTTTGGCGGGGCTCCAGATCTAATTGCTTGTTGCAGGAAGAAAATAACAGCCCGGCTGCACAGCACAATATGATTAATTTTTTCATTGCTTCAGTTTTAGAATTAAAGTCCAAGGTTAATACCGAAAGAAATAGTTTTAATTTGGGGAGCAGAATAAAAATCACCACCCTGGTTGCGGTTACCTGAACGGTAATCACTGTTTACTTCAGGATCCCATCCGCTATAGTTTGTGAACGTAAACAGGTTTTGCCCTGACACAAATATTCTCGCGCTCCTTAGTTTTGCAGCCTTCATAATACTGGCCGGCAAATTATACGACAGTGTTAATGTCTTCAGTCGCAGATAGCTTCCATCTTCAATGTAGCGGCTCGATGCAGCGATACCATTTGATGGATTTCCTAACCATGCTAACCTGGCCTGCGGCACATCAGTAATATCACCCGGGTTTTGCCATCTTCTTAACTGGTCTTTGGTTTGGTTGTCGAACCAGTCACCATTTGCAGACATAAAGCCTCCTGCACCATTCATAATCTTGTTCCCATATACTCCCTGGAATAAAACAAGCAGCTCAATGCCTTTAAAAGAAACATTGGTATTGAAACCATAAAAGAATTTGGGATTAGGGTTACCAACAACAAAGTTGCCGGCATCATTATAATCATTGGTTGTTGTTTTGCCATCAGCAAGATAATATAATGCATCCCCGTTATCGGGATCAACACCTGCGTATTTAGGTCCATAAAATATACCGATAGGCTGACCGACGATAAGAGAGTTTAAATAACGCCCATCATTTCCCGGCAATGTGTCTGTATCGCCATCCAACCTGGTAATCTTGTTCTGGTTCCAGGATATATTACCTCCTGCAGACCATTTGAAATCACGCCCGTCAATGATATTGGCGTTCAATACCAGCTCCACACCCTTGTTTTCCATGGAACCTACATTCTGGTATTGCGTAGTGAATCCTGAGGTGCCGGGTACGGGTACATTATATAAGAGGTTAGAGGTTTTACGAATATAATAGTCTAACTCACCGGTAATCCTGTTATTAAGAAATCCGAAGTCTAATCCAATATCAGTTTGTTTAGATTGCTCCCATTTAAGTTCAGGATTAGGAAGCTGAGAAGGCACCAACCCGGAAAGGAGATTGTATTTGGAGGCTGTCCACAAGCCCAGTTGTGGGAAATCGCCAATACCATCGGCTGTACCGGTAAAGCCATAGCTTGCCCTGAGCTTAAGAAAACTCAGGAAGTCTGATCCTGACAGAAAAGATTCGTTACTGATGATCCAGCCTGCAGATATTGCCGGGAAAAATCCATAACGGGAATCTTTACCAAACCTTGATGATCCATCAATTCTTCCACTCAGGTTCAGGATATATTTATCGTTGAACTTGTAGTTGATACGCGAAAAATAAGAAACAAAAGAATAATTGGTTTGTGTAGACGATCCTCCCGTTATTTGTCCTGCACTTGCTAATTTGTTTAAGTCATCCACAGGAAATCCTTCTCCTTCAACATAAGCATCATCTGTTGTAACCTTTTGAAAAGACGTGCCCAGTACAACATCCAGGTCGTGACGATCAGAAAAGGTATTGTGATAGTTAAAGTAATTGTTTGTATTCAGGTTAACAGTTCTCAGCCATTCGCTTATGCCATATCCTCCCGTTGTACCACCACCAGTATACGTTTTGGTGCCGTAGTATGCATTTCTTTCCTGGTTAAATATATCAAGCCCCAGTTCAGACCTGAAAGAGAAATTGCGGGTAAAACTAAGTTGCCCATAAATATTTGAAAGATTTCTAAACCCGGTAGCAATATTTTTAGTTCCTTCAAAATCGAGCAATGGGTTATAATATGTGGTGATGGGTCTGTCATTCAGTTCTCCGTTTTCATCTCTTACCGGTGTAATCGGAGCCAGGGCCACAATCTGCATCGGTGTAGTAAATGCATTATCAGCAGCAACTCTTCTACCCTTTGTACGGGCTACGCTTAAATTAGCTCCAAACTTAAAAAGCTTTGATACCTCGTGATCAACATTAAGCCTTCCTGAAATACGCTGGAATGTATTACCTATTAATATACCATCCTGGTCGGTATAGCTGCCGCTGAAGTAAAATTTCGTTTTATCAGTACCGCCGGAAGCTGTTACATCAGCAGTAGTAGTATTTGCTTTATCATTAAAAGCAAGCTTTTCCCAGTTTGTATTGGTTGAAAGTGTTTTCCAGTTATCGTTATAGCCAGAATACCTGTTAAACCGGCCTTCTACCACACCAACATTATAATCTATTACATCCTGTTCGCTTACAAATCCATCAGCAATGGCAGCAGCGTTATTTCTGTTCCAGTAATACTTAGCATCGTTTGTAGCAGCTTCGGTAAAGAACTCCACATACTCAGCAGCATTTAAAAATCCTCTCAGGTGAGTAGGTTTATTAAATCCATGCTGCAGGTTCACATCCAGCTTTGTTCTGCCGGCCTTCCCTTTTTTGGTAGTGATAAGAACTACGCCATTGGCAGCCCGGGAGCCATAAATAGCAGCTGCTGAAGCATCTTTTAATATTTCAAACGATTCAACATCGTTGAAATTAATGTCTGCCGTTGTATTTCCTCCTACCGTTGAGGTATTCATAGGAATTCCATCAATAACATACAGCGGCTCATTGGTAGCTGTTATTGAACCTGATCCGCGGATACGTAATTTAATGCCGCCTCCCACTCTTCCGCTTTCACTTTCTACAAATACACCTGCCGCACGGCCTTGTATAGCCTGCGTAAAGTTTGGAACAGGTACATTTTTAATTTCCTCGCCCCTTACCTTAGCAATATTTCCGGTAAGGTCTTTTCTTATCCTGCTACCAAAACCTACGACCACCACCTCGCTGAGAGATTGTGAAGACCCTTCTTCTAATTGGATATTAGAAAAATCGGAAGTTATTGGCAACTCCACAGTCTTATAACCCACGTAGGTGATAATTAATTTTGTAGCTGCAGGAAGGGCTTTGAATTCAAAGGTGCCATCAGTATTTGTTACTGTAGCAACATCAGACTTATCAGATTTAATTGTGGCTCCTGCGATGGGGCTTCCGTCTTTTGCATCGGAGATTTTCCCTTTTATTAATTTAGTTTGCGCCACACTAACCTGTAGCAGAATGCAAATAGCCATGCCCGTAAGCATGGCAAGCTTAAACCATTTTCTCATGTTGTTTTGGTTTTATTAAAAATAATTTAATAAATCAAATATAAGCCAAATGAACAATTAAAAATAGGGTGTCAAACATAAAAAAAGGCCACTTATAGCGACCTTTTGTTTTAAAACGTTGAATTGTATAAAAAAATAACTAATTTCTTTTATTTCCCATATATATTAAAACATACTGGGCAAGTGTTACGATTGATGCTACTGCCGCTACAACATAAGTCATTGCCGCCCATTTAAGTGCATCTTTAGCCATAGGAAATTCCTGCGCATTGGTAACATTGGTATGCTGCAACCAGGCTAATGCCCTGTTACTGGCATCAAACTCTACAGGAAGAGTTATAACTGAGAATATGGTAGTCAGTGCAAAAAGAACGATCCCTACCAGTAGCAGGGTCGGAAACACTTTTATCAATATAATCCCACCAATCAATACCCATTGCACCAGCATGGAGCTGTATTGTACGAATGGCACCAATTTGCTCCTGAGCATCAACCACTTATATGAAGTGGCATGCTGAACGGCATGCCCGCATTCGTGAGCGGCTACAGCAGCAGCGGCTACAGAGACCCCATTGTAAACATCCGGGCTCAGGTTTACAGTCTTGTTTAAAGGATTATAGTGGTCTGTTAAAAAGCCATCTGAAGCGGTTACAGCCACGTCATAAATACCATTTTCTTTAAGCATCTTTTCAGCTACCTGTTTTCCGGTTAAGCCGCTCATTAACCCCACTTTGCTATACCTGGCAAACTTGCCCCTCAACTGCATGCTGACCAGCATACTTATACCTACAAAAATTAAAGAAACCAACCATATTGATCCCATATTAAATTATTTTTTTGAGTATGTATACATCAAAGCTATTACCATTTTTATAAAATGGCGATTGAAAAGCCGATTTGTCATAAATTGGTTTTTTTAAGAAAAAAATCTGACAAAATGACGAATTTTAAAAATTGTTCTCAAAATTTTTCAAGTCACAATAATTTGATTTTCAGCTAATTAAATGTGTTGATACGCTTAAAGAGGAAGTATAAAAGTTATTCACAGGGAGCAAAATTAATTTTGTTATGTTTGAGCAATTTGTAATTTAGTGCAAGAATTTAATGGGTTAGTAAGTACTAAAGGGTCAGCGAAAGTTGACCCTTTAACTTTTTAAAGAACGAAATTTTGGATCATCGTCTTCAATAATTCTTTTGCAAACCAATTTTCAATTTCAGTTTATTACTTCAGGCAATTTTTTGTTGATAACATGTGATTGAGCGATGAATACCGATTGATTTTTTTTGCGATGATATTTTTTATACAAACTGATGCATTAATCATTCCAAAAAAATATATCGGGCTGTTAACAATCCAAACTGTTCATCATTACATCTTACAATTACAATTACTCGCTTATCTTTAATCCCATGAGCAAAATTAAAACCGCATTTTTTTGTAGCAACTGTGGTTATGAATCTACCAAGTGGACAGGTAAATGTCCATCATGCAATGA
Source organism: Terrimonas sp. (assembly GCF_003075435.1). GTDB lineage: Bacteria > Bacteroidota > Bacteroidia > Chitinophagales > Chitinophagaceae > Agriterribacter. The sequence continues at coordinate 30,428 of NZ_QCZJ01000040.1, forward strand.
GTGGAATACTTTTGTAGAAGAGTTGATTGAAAAACCTTCAGCTAAAAACAACAGAAAAGAATGGGCGGCATACAACAATAACGAGCTTAATGGTAAAACGGTTGCATTACATGAAGTATCGGCCGGAGAAGAAAAAAGAATAATTACATCTGATGCGGAGTTAAACAGAGTGTTAGGAAATGGTATTGTTGCCGGGAGCATTACATTGATTGCAGGAGAGCCGGGCATTGGTAAATCTACGTTGTTTCTTCAAAACGGTTTATTGTTAAAGAATATTATCACATTATATATAAGTGGGGAAGAAAGCGAACAACAGATAAAAATGCGTGCAGACCGGTTGAATATAAAGAATGAAAACTTTTATTTACTTACCGAAACTTCTACGCAGGTTATTTTCCAGGAAATAAAAAAGCTGAAGCCTCAACTGGTAATTGTAGACTCCATTCAAACTTTGCATTCCCCTTTTATTGAATCTTCTGCAGGAAGCGTTTCACAAATAAGAGAGAGCGCCGCCGAGTTTCAACGCTTTGCTAAGGAAACCAATACACCTGTGTTTTTAATAGGCCATATTACCAAGGAAGGAAATATTGCCGGTCCAAAAATTCTTGAGCATATGGTTGATACTGTTCTTCAGTTTGAGGGCGACCAGCATTATGCTTACAGGATATTGCGAACAATAAAAAACAGGTTTGGCTCTACGTCAGAGCTGGGGATATATGAAATGACAGGAACCGGTATGCGCACTGTTTCTAATCCTTCTGAAATACTTATTACACAAAAAGAAGAGCAACTCAGTGGTATAAGTATTGCTGCCACGCTTGAAGGATTACGGCCTTTATTAATAGAAGTGCAGGCATTGGTTACGCAATCAGTATATGGTACACCGCAACGCACAAGCAGCGGATTTGATTTACGAAGGTTACAATTATTATTAGCAGTACTTGAAAAAAGAGGAGGATTTCATTTTGGAATGAAGGATGTATTTGTCAATATAGCCGGCGGATTAAAAGTAGAAGATCCATCTATTGACCTTGCTATGGTAAGTGCATTGCTGAGCTCGTATGAAGACATACCTCTTCCCCAGCATATAGCTTTTGCAGGCGAGGTTGGACTAAGTGGGGAGATAAGAGCCGTAAACCGTATTGAGCAGCGCATTGCCGAAGCAGAGAAACTGGGATTTGAAAAAATCGTCATCAGCAAATACAATCAAAAGGGTTTGGGTAAGCAGCATTTTAATATTGAATTGGTTACTATGAGTAAAGTAGAAGATTTATATAAATATCTATTTTAATTGACCTTGTTTAAAACAATAGTAAATAGCGTCAGTCATCTTTTGTTTCCACATCTCTGTAATGGTTGTGGCTCCGATCTTTTAGATGATAAGCATTTACTGTGCACTAAATGCTATGATCATCTTTACAAAACCAATTTTGAATTGCTGCCTGATAATACGGTTGAAAAAACACTTTGGGGCAGATTAGCCTGTTCAGCCGCAACCAGTCAATATTACTTTTCTAAAGGCTCGGTATTACAGCACCTGGTACACCAGTTTAAATACAAATCAAATAAAGATATAGCCGTATACCTTGGTAAGTGCATGGGTGAAACATTGCGTGGGGCAAATCGTTTTAATGCAATTGATGCCATTATACCATTGCCTCTTTTCCCGGATAAACAGAGAAAAAGGGGATATAACCAGGCGGCATTACTATGCGAAGGCATCGCCTCCGTTATGCAGATACCCGTTATATACAATGTAGTTCATCGCATTCGTTATACAGAAACGCAAACCCATAAAACACGCATGGAAAGATGGCAGAATGTGGAAGGCGTATTTATTACAAAGGAGCAAAGCATTGTGCAAAACAAAAACCTTTTACTGGTAGATGATGTAATTACCACCGGCGCTACCATTGAAGCATGCGGTAATGCAATACTGGAGGATATACCGGGAGTGAAACTGAATATTGCAGCACTTGCCTATGCAAATGCCTGATAATAATAAGAGATGAAATCTTTTATAAAATATATACTAATAATAAGCCTGGCTTGTACGCTGTTTGCATGCAAAAAAAATACTTTTATAACTGACAAGGCAGCTTCCATTACTTTAGGAGCCGACACCCTGTTTTTTGATACTGTATTTACTTCTGTGGGATCCATTACCCAATACTTTACCATCACCAATCCCAATGATCAAAAATTGAAATTAGATGCGGTGAGGCTGATAGGTGGCGCTAACTCTGCATTTAAAATTAATATTGATGGTGTTGCTGCTACCCAATCGGATAATATAGAAATTGATGCCGGGGACAGCTTATATGTTTTTGTAGCCGTTACCATTGACCCTTCCGCAGGAAATTTACCTTTTATAGTACAGGATAGTATTCTTGTAAGTTATAATGGAAATGAAAAATATGTACAGTTGCAGGCTTACGGGCAAAACGCACATTTTTTAAGAAGTAAGATCATAGGAACCACTACAATATGGAAAAATGATTTGCCATATGTAATATCAGGAGGCGTTTTAATTGAAGAAGGAACTACACTTATTATTGAAAAAGGTTGCCGCATTTATATGCACGCAGATGCACCTTTTATTGTAGATGGAACACTGGTTGTTAATGGTACTAAAACAGATAGTGTAATTTTTAGGGGCGACAGGCTTGATGAAGGATACCGTGATCTGCCGGCATCCTGGCCCGGAATATACTTTACAGCAACCAGCAGGAATAATACTATAAGATATGGCATCATTACCAATGCCTACCAGGGAATTATTGTTAACGGGCCTTCTGTAAACGCTTCGCCCAAGCTTAATTTGGATAAGTGCATTATTGATAATATTTATGATACTGGTATAATGGCTGTTTCTTCAAACATCACAGCAGTAAATTGCCTGATAAGCAATTGTGGACTGAATGTTGCTTTAACCGGGGGAGGCGTATATAATTTTACCTACTGCACCATTGCCAGCTACGGCAATAATTACATTGAGCATAAAATGCCGGTAACATATATCAACAATTTTGATGTGGATGAAAATACTTACCCCCTGAATGCCGTTTTCCGTAATTGTATATTGTGGGGTGATGGCGGAAGCGTGGAAAATGAAGTGCTGAGCGAGAAAAAGGGCTCCGGGATATATGATGTTTTGCTTGAAAATGTATTATATAAATCAAAGGACCTGGCTTCCGCTATTCAATTGGTAAACAGTATAGCGAACCAGGACCCGCTTTTTGACAGCATAAATACAAGTCGCCGTTACTTTGATTTTCATGTTGGCAAAAAGCCATCACCTGCTTTAGATGCCGCGATACAGGTATCAGAAAATGGCGACCTTGACGGTAATATGCGTTCAACAAACCCGGATATAGGCTGTTATGAAAAACAATAATGAGAATCGTGAATTTTGCACCAAATTTGTATTACAATAAAAAACAACAATTATGATACGTTTATTATTAGTAGCTATCAGTTTAGCCTTCATCACTTCTATATATGATTTTAAAGTGGAGAGCCTGGAAGGAAGCAAAATTGACCTGGCAGATTATAAAGGAAAAAAAATGCTTATTGTAAATACTGCATCCAAATGCGGGTTTACTCCCCAGTATAAAGAGCTGGAAACGCTGTATAAAACATATAAAGACAAGTTGGTTGTTATAGGTTTTCCTGCAAATAATTTCAGAGGACAGGAACCCGGAACCAATACAGAAATCAAAGAATTCTGTCAGAAGAATTACGGTGTTACATTCCCGATGTCAGCTAAGGTTTCAGTAAAGGGCGACGACATTGATCCGTTATTTAAGTACCTGAGTGATGAAGCTGAACACCTGGGCGCAAAAGATCCGATCAAGTGGAATTTTACAAAATTCCTGGTTGATGAAAATGGAAAATTAATCGCTGTTTTTCCAAGTAAGGTTAATCCTATGAGCGAGGAAATAACAAAGTACCTGAACTGATATCTGAATACTTATAGCCACGAATGCAAGAATATTTTTAAAAAATGCTTTTGGATCGTGTGTGCTCTACAACCATTAAGAAATCAAGGGAATTAAGGATACCGAATAAATGGCCTTAATCTTTCTTAACTCCTTAATGGTTGTAATTCTATCAAATTGCCTACATAAGGCACATGAATTTGCGGCTTATATATCCCCTAACCAATCCTTGGTGTTTATGCATACCTGGTGGTTTATCCCTTTTATGAAACGAGGATGGACAATCCGGGTAAAAATTGCGCAACCGTTTGATCCGCTTTTTGCAAGCTACATATCATAATTTGCTGTAGAAATAGCCGATATGTTTTGCCTTAAAGAAGAAAACAAAAATGGATTTGATACCATTGCTTTAACTGATAACAGTACTGATACATCAGTTGAGATAATACCCACCTGCGGCGCTATGCTGCATGCATTTATTACAAAGAGCAATAGCGGCGTTATAAATATTATAGACAGCTACACAAATAAAGCAGCATTTGATGCCGAAGCAGAATCAAAAGGTTATAAGGGGTTAAAGCTTTCACCATTCCCCTGCAGAATTCAAAATGCATCTTACATTTTTAACAACAAGCAATACAGCTTCAGTAAAAACCTTACAAAGGGATCTGCTATACATGGCTTACTGTATAAAAAACCATTTGCTGTTTCTTCAAAATATGCAGATGAGCATGAAGCTCGCATTACGTTATTTTATCAATACCCTGGTGATGATGCAGGCTATCCATTTACATACAACTGTGAAGTAACCTATTGCCTGAAAAAAAACAGGAACCTTACTGTAACAACAACTATCACAAATAACGGGAAATCCGCTTTACCCATAGCAGATGGCTGGCATCCTTATTTTACCTTCCATAAAAAAGTTGATGAACTTGAATTGCAGTTTAATTCAACAAGCATGCTTGAGTTTGCCAATCTTATTCCAACAGGTAATACTATTGAGACAAAAGCATTTTTAAAAGCTGTTATTATTGGGAATAAGGAAATTGACAATTCTTTTGTGCTTGACTTCTCTCTGCCTCAACCTATGTGCATATTACGAGATGCTGTATCAGGGTGGCAGTTAGAAATATCTCCCGAAAGGTCATATCCCTATCTTCAGATTTATATACCTCCGCACAGAAACAGCATAGCTATTGAAAACCTTAGTGCGCCGCCTGATGCTTTTAATAATAAAACAGGTTTGATTGAACTAATGCCGGGTGTAAATACTGCCTTTGTTACTACTTATTGTTTACGCAAAGTTGATTAAACCGCTTATACCCGTATATATATTTTCTTTTTATCCATCCAATAACCAACAAGCCAACAGGTAAGCATAAAGCAAGTGGCAAAAAGCAATGAACCCCATGGACCAGGCAATAATTTCTGAAATATGGTATTATTAATTCCATGATAAAGAGATGTTTGGGCATCAGTTTTTATGGTATACAGTACAATAACCAGTATCTCCGACAGCAAATAAATGAACAAGGGATTTTTGCCAAATACCTGGAAAAAATATGTGCCTTTGGTGTATCCTTTAATTTCAATTGCAAAAATCAATATTCCTATTATTATTAAATCCAGCCCGGTTGTGTATAGCACAAAAGGGCTTGTCCACAGCTTTTTACTGATAGGAAAAACAAAGTCCCAGAAATAGGCTACCGTAAGAAAAGCAAACCCGGTTATCAGCAGCTTGGTTACAGCTTCATAGGTTTTGCCCTTCTGCTGAATAAAGATGCCTGCATAGTAGCCAACAATTACGTTAACAATAGCAGGTACAGTACTTAATAATCCTTCAGGGTCAAATGCTACACCTTCACCATGATAAAGATGACTTTCGCCAAACAACAGCAGATCCAGCTTTTGTCCTGCATTTCCGGTCATGCTGTAATCGCCTCCAACATACAGCACGATCCAGTAGCCAATCAAAAATATAATACTGAGCAGCCAGACTGCCTTCCGTGAAAGAAAATGTATCATGAGAGAAGCGGCACAATAAGCCAGCGCAATCCGTTGTAAAACACCCAGAATGCGGGTGTCCTTTATAGGGAAGAATTCATATCCTCCGCTCTTCCCTTCCCTGAAGAAAGGAAACCAGTACATGAGGTAGCCGAGCAGAAATATAATAGCAGTTCTTTTAAATATCTTGCCCAATACATTGCCTGTGCCCAGCTGCCTGTACTTAGGCATCGAAAAGCTCATGGCGTTTCCCACCACAAATAAAAAGGTAGGAAATACCAGATCTGTGGGAGTAAAGCCAAACCAGTCTGCATGCAAAAGCGGTGAAAAGGGCAGGGCGCCGCTGCCTGGCGTGTTTACAATAATCATAAAGCAGATGGTCGTTCCCCGCAATACGTCAAGCGCCAGAAAGCGTTCAGTTTTGGTCATAAAAAAAGAATTAACAGGTAACTAATTTAAGCCAGTTTTTAAACCAGGGCAAAACACTTTTAAAAAGCGGGATTTACAGGGTAACAAAAGCAATTTGGGAGGATTATTATTGCAGAACAAGACGCTGATCAAAAAATTTGATAATTTTTTTACAAATCATTAAGAGTGTATTTGGAGATTTTGCCTGAAATTTGTAAAACCAAGTTGGTATTGTAATTGCAATTAAATTTTGTATATTACGTTAATAAACCAACCAGTTCTTTAGAAAACATTAACAAAATAGCGTTAAACTTTTTACCGGGTTGTGCGTCTTAATATAAAGAGATTTAAAACAGTCAATTTTCTCATAAGCAGTTAGTTTTGGTTGCGGCCTCTATTTCTATAGAGGCCAATTTTTTTGTGTATAGTCAACCTTTTCGCCTTACTGCCAATAACCACCCTATAGCGGAGCCCACAATATCAGCTATAATATCTCCCAGCTCAAATGCACGATTAATTACAAAGTACTTCTGAACATACTCCATTGCTATACCATACAGGGATGATAAGAGGAATATGAGAAAAAAAAGCCACGGGAGGCTGGAAAATTTTCCTCCTTTTTTATAATATATGCACCACAGCCATACCTGCACTCCGAACAAAAATGCGTGAATAATTTTATCCAGAGATGGCACTTCGGGACCTTCCGGTAATTCTCTTCCGGGGATAACTAATAATATAAAAATAGCCATTGACCATATCAGTGCCGGCCAAATTGAGCTAAGCCATTTTGCTTTCATCTTATTTGCAGGCAGGTATATTAGCTTCCTACCTGGGCGGCGTATGCATCTGAAGTCAGGAGATTTTCTATATCAGCAGGATTGTCCACTTTCACTTTGATCATCCACCCTTCACCATAAGGGTCGCTGTTTACCAGTTCAGGTTGATTATTTAACTCGGGATTTACTTCTGTTATAGTGCCTGTAACCGGCAGGAACAGGTCACTTACTGTTTTAACAGCTTCTACTGTTCCAAATACAGCTTCAGCGCCAAGATGCTGTCCTGCAGTTTCAATTTCTACATATACAATGTCGCCCAGTTCGCTTTGAGCAAATTCAGTAATGCCGATTGTAGCGATATCACCTTCAAGGCGTACCCATTCATGATCTTTGGTATAACGTAATTCTTTGGGGAAATCCATGATGCAGATTTTAGGCTGCAAAGATTATGAAAAGACTGATACAACTATCAAAAAAATACAATTGTACCCACTATCTTTTTATAAGCTTTAGTTTTTTAATATGTATATATATCCTGTAAAGGCCGGTTTCCAAGCTCCCTGCTAACCGGCGTAGCTGCTATACTGTCTACTATTTCCAGTCCCTTTATAACTTCCCCAAAAACAGTATAGCTGCCATCCAGGTGCGGTGTACCGCCAATGGTAGTATAAACTGCCCTTCTTTCCGGGGGGATTATTTTGCCTTTTAGACGAAACTGTTGTAGTGAATCCAATCCTTTCTCACTAAAAATCATTCCCTGAACAATATAGAAGTGGGCAGCGCTGCTCGCCTTCTGTGGGTTTTTATCATCTCCCTCTCTTGCCGCTGCTATAACACCCTTTTTGTGAAATAAAGCAGCATTAAATTCTGCCGGTATGGTATACTCCAGATCACCTTCACCCAGTTTAATACCTGCAGCAGCATTTTTGCTTTGGGGATCACCGGCCTGTATCATAAAATGCTGAATTACCCTGTGAAACAAAATGCCGTCATAATAGTGCTGTTTTGCCAGCCTTAAAAAGTTATTGCGATGCAAAGGCGTACTATCGGATAAACGTATGTAGATAGTGCCTTTGTCTGTAATCATCTCAACATCTTTGGTTAGATCTTTTTTCCTTACCCCATCGGCAATTTTGGGATTACAGCCAATAAATGAAATAACCGTAACCAAACAAATCCATGGTATATATCCGGGCTTTTTCAGGAGCAGCATGTAGCACTGTTTAATCAAGAAAATTATTATTCGTAAAATAAAGCAGCACATGATCCTTCATAAAATTTTCCTGCTCAATCAAATTCATTACAGGTAATGGTTTTAGCTGATTAAAATGCGGCCAGCCATCCTCATCCACTCTTTCTAATTCATAATATCCGCTCTGCGCAAATAAACTGCAAACAGCCACATGCATCAGGTCCTGTTTTTGCTCTTTGGTGAATTTTGAGCGGATATCTCCAAATTCCTGGATTCCTACCAGGAACAAAATCGTTTCCATATCAGGCTTTTTACCAAAGCGCTCCACCAGTTTTGCTTCCAGACTCCACCAGCGGGTTTGCAGATCACTATCTATATTATTCATTTTGCAAAAATACGGGTAACTGGGTATTAGCTATCAGCGGTCAGGTATCAGCGGTCAGCTATCGGTGTCATGTCCTGAAAAAAGTAGACACTATTACTACTATTACCCTTTTTCTTTTTTTTGTTACTTTTTTTCTTTTTACAATCCACATTTTAATTGTGGATTATTATAAACTTATTTGATTTACAGCT
>NZ_QCZJ01000041.1 GCF_003075435.1 Terrimonas sp.
TACAATAAATACCTATAATTTTATCAGCTGTGAGCATTGATAATTGAGTTTTGTGTGTGGTAACTCAAAATTATCTTTTATTGATGCTCTTTTTCTCCTCATTTAACTAGCAACTTGGGTTAATTAATTGAAGCTTCTGTATAAAACTGCCTGTCGCCTTCAAAACCTTTACTGAAATCAAGATAATTAGTTCCCACCCGTGTTTGCTCAAACTGCAGTTCTCCATTATTGTCTCTGCCAAGCACGGCATATCCATCAACTGTTTTTCTACGCCCGATATTATGTTGGTTAAATGCGTCAAAAGAATACATTGCTGTAGCAGAAAGCCCCTTCAACCAGAAATCAAGGCTTTGGGTAAGCCGTATATTTGACCAGAGCTGATTTCTATACTCAGTTGCATAACCTGTTTGTGTGAGCAATACGTAAGGACTTGTAAGCCCGCTACGGGCAACAGGCGCATAACCATTAGAGTACTGTGGCGGCATCGCAACAGGTGTCATCAGAAAAATATTATCCCAAATGCTGCCGGTTCCTGTGCCCGGATAATTACCCGAAGCAATATAACCAGATGCTCCGAAATCAAGCTTTGTGGTATTGGTAATATTGAGATTAAGATTGGAAGTAAAATTGAAACGCTTATACCGGATAGATGAGTTGTATTTGGCCAGTTCATCAACTTTAAATAATCCTTTTTCATCATAATAACCAACAGAAAGATAATATTTTGCATTTTCTGAGCCTCCTGTTATATTGGCATTTGCCCTCCTGTTTTCTCCGGTCTTATTAAACATTTCCTTCATCCAGTTTGTATTGGGATAAAGATCCGGATCTGAGCCATCTTTAGTAGCCTGAATACGTTCTTCCGAATACAATGGTGTAGTACTTGCAGGATTACTGCTTTTGTATGCTTCGTTTGCAAGCTCCATATACGTTGGGCCATCAACAAAGCTGGGCATTTTTGTAAAGGCTGTAAAACCCTGGTTATACTGCAAGTTAACTTTAGGCTTACCAGTTTTTCCTTTTTTTGTCTGGATAAGTATTACGCCGTTCGCACCTCTTACACCATATACGGCTGTGGCAGAAGCATCTTTTAAAATACTAAAGCTTTCTATATCCTCCGGATCAATATTATTGAAACTTCTTTCTACACCATCTACCAATACTAACGGGTTACTGTTGGTGAAAGTTGAAATACCCCTTATCCATATACTCGCATTATCATAGCCCGGCTCGCCGCTGCGCTGTACGCCAACAAGGCCAGCAAGACGTCCAGCCAATACATTAGAGAGGTTAGCAACGGGCTGTTTTAATTCATCAACCTTAACGGTAGACTGGGCGCCGATCTGGCTGATTTTCTTTTGTTTTCCATACCCCACTACTACAACCTCGTTTAAACCACCGGTGGCAGGCTCCATTGCTATATCAAATTCAATCCTGTCTTTTATAGTAATGGTTTGTGTTATATACCCTACAAAACTTAATTCCATTACTTCTCCTTTGTTAGCTATAATTTCAAACTCACCTTTTTCATTAGTAGTTGTAGCCCTGTTTGTGCCCACAATCAATACAGATACGCCATGAAGTGGGCTACCCAATGCATCTCTTATCGTTCCGGTAATTTTTATTTCTTCCTGCATCAAAACAGGATGGCTTTTAGGTTTAGCCTTGTTTTTAAAAGGCACAATTGCATACTGGGTGACTGTAACCTTATTTATTTGCAAACCACCGGCTCTAAGAATATCATCCAGACGCTGTATAATTTCTTCATCTTTTAATTGCATAACAGCGGCAGGAATGCGGATGTTTTTCGTAGCATTTTCATCCCATACAAATTTCCATTTTTTTTGAGCGTAGAGATGATCGACCATCTCTTTAAACGTTATAAGATCAGATTTGTTCTGAATGTTGCCGCTGGTAGTTACCCTGCTTGTTGATACATAACTTACCTGCGATTTTGATTCAAGATGAGTACCATATAAAATGCCACACATCAATAATTGGAGCGGCAGTCTCCTTCTTAAAGCAATCATAAGCAATAGCTGTTTATTCTGTTAAAATTGGTTGATTACGGAAAAGTTATTTTGGATCAATTATCAATTCCTTCTCATTAAGGTCTATACGGGCATTTAAGAGTATTGAAAGTGTTTTTACAAAGGTGGCTGTATCGTTGGCGGCTACAATCCCGCTGATCGATTTTATCTTCAGTTTTTCCCGGTTTTTTATAGTGAGATTTCTTTGAAAAAAAACAGAAACAATATCAGTCAGTTCATCAATACCTGTATTATCAAAATGAAAATTCCCTTCTATCCAGGGATTATACAGGGCAGCATTTACATTACTAATGGTAAAGTCGCTGTTGCTGACAGTAATTTTCTTTCCGGGTGAGAGTAATACAGTTTTAGAAAAGGCATTTGCCTCAATCTTACCTTCTTTTAAAACCGCAATACATTGCAGGGGAGTATTTACAATTGAGAAGATCGTTCCTAACACATTTATATCCAAATTGCCTGCATGCACGGCAAAAGGCACTTGTTTACCTGGCGTACTTATATTGTTTACATGGAAATAACCGCTGCCTTCAATCCAAACTTCCCGCTCATTATTTTCAGTATAACGTAATGAAGAATTTTTGTTCAGGATGATCACGCTGCTGTCCGGCAATACTATCGTTTTATTTTTATCGCCTGAGGCAATTAAAACACTTTCAGCATCTGGTTTCCTGTTAAAAAACCATATCCCGGTAGTAATAGCTATTACGGCTGCAGCAGCAAACCAATATAAAAACTTTGTTCTGGGTTGGGTGTGTGCAGCATTAAAAATATTATGCTCAATATTCAGCCAGGTATTATTATGCTGATCAGCAGTAGGAGTTATTCTTTTGAAGCCCGTTATTAGGTTATATTGCTCTATAGCCTTATCAACCGCTTCTTTTTTATGTGGATTTTTCAGCAGCCATTCGTTCCACCAGTTGCTCACTTCTTTATTATTATCAGTTCTCCAACTGATAAAATAATCATCATCAAGAAAGTCTGCAGCTTCAAAGTTTTGGTAATTGTCAGAAAGCACAATCGTTATTTTAAAGTTTAGCCTATCACTGTTTCCGTACCCGTATACAAGACAGGCGATCTCCGATAATTACCCCACGGTTTTTAACTTTTTTTTATAATTTCAAAAAAAACAGAACAAATAACGATTCAGGAATATTAGCCTTAAGGCACTCTAAGGCCCTGGCAGCCAGCTTATAAGTGGCTTTGGTAGATATGTTGAGCAAGTCTGAAATTTCTTCATAACCAAGCCCCTCAAAATATCTCAGGTAAATACACTCCTTTTGCCTGTCTGTTAGATTATTTAAGGCAATATATAAGCCACTAAGTGTTTCTGCTGATATTTCTCCTTTAGAAACCTGTTCCTCTATTATATAACTCAATTCAAATGGGGTATCTCCACCCTGGAGTAATTTATGCGTAGAAGATGCTGCTTTATTTAAAATAGTATTTTTTAAAGCGATAAAAAGATAGCTCTTAATATTTTTTATGTTAGAAAGCTGATGCCGTTTGTTCCACAGCTTTATAAAAACATCCTGGATGCAATCCTGGATAAGATGCTGATCATTATGTAATCTGCATCCATATTCAAACAACTTATCAAAGTAGCTGTTATATAAATTTTCAAAAGTTGTCTTCAAAAGTATTGCACCTGTATCATCTGCTATCACTTTTTCATAACCTTCAGTTTGTACTTGCATAATATCAAAAACATATTTTGAAGCTATACTAAAACTACAATTAAATTATTTTTCTTTTGGAAAATAGCTTTAATCTCCAACAAAATCATTATAAGATAAATATTTATCATATACGGGGTATATATCCGGTTGGATGCATTCCAAATTGTCTCTGCAATTTTAATTGCCTCGCCCTTTTTGTTTCCTCGCCACGCAACAGAGAGGGAAAAGCGGTGCAAAAATTTGGAACGTGCCCATCCTGCTATTAATACATGTTGCAATTTGGCGCAGGTTTGGTAGCATTGCCTTGTGCCGGGCCAGACCTGCTGCCTTGCTGTTACTTATCTTAACTTCTTAAACGGGCATTGCATAAATAGCAGGGCTATTATTATGGCAAAACAAGTAATGCTCAGGCATCAGGTCAGCTAACACACACAACACCTGCGCTACAAACCTACGCCAGTTCCGATAAACTTACCGGCAGGAGATAAGATTTTTTGCTACTGGAATGTGTCTTCACATACCAGCATAAATAGGCAAAATACAGGTTCACAAAAAAACCCTCCGTTTCGCGGAGGGTCATTATATTACTAACTTCACATTATTTCACTTCTTCAAATTCAGCATCGGTAACATTATCACCAGCCGGGGCATTTGCGCCCTGTGGCTCCTGCTGACCAGCACCACCGGTTGGATCGCCGGCAGTTGCACCACCCTGCTGTGCTTTGTATATTTCTTCAGAAGCCGCAGTCCATGCTGTATTTAATTCAGAAAGAGAAGAATCAATAGCCGCAACATCCTGTTGTTTGTGCGCTTCTTTCAATTTGCTGAGCGCTGATTCAATAGGCGCTTTTTTATCAGCAGATATTTTGTCTCCAAACTCTTTCAATTGTTTTTCAGTCTGGAAAATTAGACTATCGGCCTGGTTTACCTTATCAACTTTTTCACGGGCTTCTTTATCACTTGCCTCATTTGCCTTTGCTTCAGCCTTCATTTTTTCAACTTCTTCCTTGCTTAAACCACTGCCTGCTTCAATCCTGATCTTCTGTTCTTTACCGGTGCCTTTATCTTTAGCAGTTACGTTTAATATGCCGTTAGCGTCAATATCAAAAATAACTTCAATCTGCGGTACTCCGCGTGGAGCCGGCGGTATACCATCTAAGTTAAACATACCGAGGCTCTTATTTTGAGAAGCCATCGGACGCTCTCCCTGCAGCACATGAATCTGTACGCCTGGCTGGTTATCAGAAGCAGTAGAGAATGTTTCAGATTTTTTAGTAGGTATGGTTGTGTTTGAATCAATCAGGCGTGTCATTACACCACCCATTGTTTCAATACCCAAAGAAAGCGGCGTTACATCAAGCAACAATACATCTTTCACTTCTCCGGTTAATACCGCGCCCTGTATACCAGCGCCAATTGCCACCACCTCATCAGGGTTAACGCCTTTATTAGGTTTCTTACCAAAAAATTTCTCTACTATTTCCTGCACTTTAGGTATACGTGTACTACCACCCACCAATATCACTTCATCAATCTGGGAAGTAGAAAGCCCTGCATCTTTTAAGGCCTGCTCACAAGGTTTAAGACACCTTTCAAACAAGCTGTCAGCCAACTGCTCAAATTTTGCACGGGTCAATTTTTTAACCAGGTGCTTGGGCACACCATCAACAGCTGTTACATAAGGCAGGTTTATCTCTGTTTCGCTTGAAGAAGACAATTCTACTTTAGCTTTTTCAGCAGCTTCTTTCAAACGTTGTAATGCCATAGGATCTTTACGCAGATCAATATTTTCATCTTTCCTGAATTCGTCTGCCAGCCAGTCAATGATCACTTTATCAAAATCATCACCACCCAGGTGTGTATCACCATTGGTAGATTTCACTTCAAATACGCCATCTCCCAATTCAAGAATAGATATATCGAAAGTACCGCCGCCAAGGTCGAATACCGCGATTTTTTCATCTTTATGCTTTTTTTCCAAGCCGTAAGCCAATGCCGCAGCAGTTGGTTCATTTACTATACGGCGAACAGTTAAACCGGCAATTTCACCAGCTTCTTTTGTTGCCTGGCGCTGGGCATCGTTAAAATAAGCAGGCACTGTAATAACAGCTTCTGTTACTTCCTGTCCAAGATAATCTTCAGCGGTTTTTTTCATTTTCTGCAAAATCATCGCAGAAATTTCCTGTGGCGTATATAATCTGCCATCAATATCTATACGAATAGTATTATTATCGCCTTTTACAACTTTGTAGGCTACGTGTTTTAGTTCTTCGGATACCTCATCAAAGCGGCGGCCCATAAAGCGCTTTACTGACATTATGGTATTTACCGGGTTAGTAATGGCCTGACGTTTTGCAGGATCCCCTACTTTACGCTCTCCATTTTTTAAAAATGCCACTACTGAAGGCGTGGTACGACGACCTTCATCATTGGCTATTACTACAGGCTCATTACCTTCCATAACAGCAACGCAGCTATTGGTGGTACCGAGGTCAATTCCTATTATTTTTCCCATATCTCTTTATAATTGTATTAAATAATTTGATTTAGTATGAAATGTATTGTCAATCATTATGCCATGAGCCTGAAAAGTGCAAAAATGGCAGTTATTTTTATTATACCTGACAAACTAAAATTGTTTTAAAAATTAACGCGCTCAACGATTTAGGCACAACAAAAGCTTTATATATTTATCACAATTTTCAATATCTGTATGAAGCATACCGGTAGTTTTATTTTAATGCTGATTTTTTTAAGTGCCTGTTCAAAAAAAATCATTCCTGAGAAGCCTGAGCTTGCCAAAACTTATTTTTCATTAGATACGCTGCCTTTAAGCGACATTGATATTCCCCTGCAGGTTAACCTGAAGCCTCTATACGAAATTGCGGAAAAGAACGTACAAAAGATTTATGCTTCTGATGGTTGGCCCAATGAATATATTGTAAATAATTGCGATACAAAATACATGTATCGTTTTAAAAGAGGTCCGCTCCGCATCAGCTCCAGAGGCAATATTGTAAACTTCAATTTTACCGGCAGCTATATTATAGCGGGTGCACAGCGGGTATGCACCGGTTCCGGAAGTGACAGAGTGGCTATTTCCCCCTGGTCGCCGGTATGCGCCTGCGGACTGAAAGAAGCGGAACCGAAGGTGGACATCGGGTACAAAGCCAACCTGCAGATAAAAAACAACTATAATGTTGCTACCAGGTTCCAGGCGCTTGATCCTAAACCATTGGATAAATGTACGGTTTGCTTTTGGGGACAGGATATTACGCCGGTTGTAATGGCTCAGTTAAAAGAAGAGCTGATAATAGCCGGCAAGGATATTGAGGACTCACTTAACAGCCTGAATTTCCGCCCTCAGTTTCAGCAGTTGTGGGATGTATTGAATACAAGTGTGAAACTGTATGATATCGGGTACCTGCAATTAAACCCTGAAAAATTGAGGATGAGCTCACTGTATGCTCAAAACGATTCTCTCAATATTTCTGTTGGTATATCTGCGCGACCATTGATCAGCCTTACGAGAACAATAGATCACAAAACCGTTGTTCCGGATATCAGTGATTTTACGCGCCGCAAAGGCTTTAGTATATATATTGATGCTATTATGAACTATGATTCGTTAAGCCAGCTACTTACCCAACAACTAGCCGGCAAACGGATTGATATGGATAAACTGGGAAAGTATATCATCATAGAAAAATGTGACCTATATGGCGCCGACAATGAAAAGCTCATCATTAAAATAAGCTTTAAAGGATCAGACAATGGCGTTATGTATTTAACAGGAAAACCAGTATTTAATCCATCCAGAAACGAATTGCAGGTTAAAGAAATTGATTACGATATACGTACCAAAAACTTTTTGATTAAAACAGCCAAATGGCTATTTAACAGGAAAATCATTAATGAACTCAATAAATATTCAACCTTTAATATGCAGGCCTATACTGATACCTTGATAAATAAGGTAAACAACCAGATGAACGGGGAATTGCAGAAAGGAATATTTGCACAAGGTAAAATGGAATCTATACAGGTAGTAAATATATACCCGTTAAAAGAAAATTTTGTACTAAGGTGCAACAGTAAGGGAGAACTGGCGATCAGGATAGATTCATTTGAACTATGAATATATCACACTTCAAAAATGCCATTTTTAATAGCATATAAAACCAGTCCTACCCGCGACTTTAGCTTTAATTTTTCGAATAAGGTATTTCTATAATCTTCAACACGTCTTTGTCCTACATACATTTTTTCGGCTATTTCTTTATAGGACAGATCTGAGCAAATCAGCCTCAGGAACTCTCTTTCTTTTTCAGTAAGGAAAGTAATATCATCGGGCACATCCATATTCCTGTTAAGCCCGCCAATTATTTTTCCTGATATATACTCCGATAAATAAAAATTTTTTTTCATCACCGAATTGAGTGCAAGCTCCAGCTCTTCCGGATCAGTTGATTTCAGAATATATCCTTTAGCGCCCAGCTTAAGCATACGTATGATCGTATTTTCATCGCCCAGCATTGATAAAGCCAGTACTTTTATCTGCGGGTAATTTTTATATAGCCACTCTGCGGTTTCAAAACCATTCATCCCCGGCATATTCACATCAAGTAAAATAATATCGGGAATATATTTTTTTACAAGAAGCTGCTTCAGCTCTTCTCCGTTAGCAGCCTCAAAAGCAACCGAAAAATTATCAAATGACTCAATAAGCTTGGCCAACGCATTCCTCAAAAGCGTATGATCATCAACAATAGCTACATGTATAGCTGCTTTAGTATCCATAATTATTCATCAATCGTTTGGGCTGATGTAGTTATAGGTAGCTCCATTTTTACTGATGTACCTTTGCCCGGGTAGCTGTCAAAAACTATAGTTGCACCGATTAATTTTGCCCTGTTCATCATGCTTTTTAATCCAACGCCGTTAAGTGGAGATTTTGAATCTTTTTTATCCTGTATGCTGAATCCCACTCCATTATCTACTACAGAAAGTATAAAATTATCAGAGGCGGTGTAATCCAACAGGATATTTAACTGGGTAGCTTTTGCATGCTTTAATATATTATTTACAAGCTCCTGAAAAATACGGAATATAAAAATCTCCTTTTGTCCGCTGAGTTTATATTCTTCTCCTTCCACATCAAACTGTACATTCATTAATCCTGTTTTCTTAAGTGTCTGCAAATCAAACCGCACAGATTCAACCAGTCCAATTTGAGCAATCCTGTCTGTATGAAGGCTTTTTGTAAGATCGGCAAGATCAAACACAGCCTTATTTAATACTTCCCTGATATGTTGTAAAGGCTCGTATGCTTTATGCTCTTTTTCAACGGGTAAAACAGAAAGTGATAATTTTACAACAGACAAGATCTGCCCGATGTTGTCATGCAATTCCTGTGCAATATTTTTTAATGTTGCCTCCTGTATCTCAAGTTGAGACTTCAGAACTTCCTGGTCATACTCCTCTTTAAGCCGGGTTAACTCCTGCTCCTGCCTGTGTTGCCGCTTTTGATACAACAAAAGAACTGTTACCACAAACCCTACCAGTAAAAAGGCAAGTAAGCCGCCTATTATTATTAAAAAAAAGAATTCCTGATCCTGATCCTGCATAATGAAGCAATGATAAAGGATGAATATAGTAAAATATTAAGGAGGGAAATAATTGAAGTATAATTTTTTATGAAGATATTCGATGAACTGGATAAAAAATTATTTAAAGCAAACAGTGGAAAGCCACAACTATAGAAGAACAGCA
This sequence comes from Terrimonas sp., assembly GCF_003075435.1. Taxonomy (GTDB): domain Bacteria; phylum Bacteroidota; class Bacteroidia; order Chitinophagales; family Chitinophagaceae; genus Agriterribacter. Next base: position 9,500 of record NZ_QCZJ01000041.1, read on the forward strand.
ATCCTGAACATATCCAGAAAAAGGGGTCCCTGGCTAAATTAATATATTTATCAGAGGTGAACAGTTCATAAAAATAAAAAATGGTGGAAAGAACAATGATCAGCGTTCCTGTTGCATAAGAAATGCTCACAAACTGATCTTTGCGCGGTTGCAAAAAAAATATATTTATTATTACAAATAACGGGTATAGCCAGGAAACGAATAGCAAAAAAGACCGCATTCTTTTATTCCGGATTACATTACGAACCAATAAAAAGTAAAATACTGGTTGTATAATCATAAAGAAGTTGTATAGCCACACGTTGGGTCTTGCATTGTACCCCATCCACAAAGCAATTATCTCAACCAAGAAAGTTAAAAGCAAAAATGGAGAAAGGAGATACAGATAAATAGAAATCCTTTTTTCGAAATAAAATCTACAAGCTGCCAGTGATGCTAACAAAATAAAATATATGTATACCTCACTAAATATCATTTGTGCAAGATAAAGGGAGTAAATGATTTATAAAAACAAAAAACCTCCTGAGTTATCAGGAGGTTTATATTATAATAACTGATAGTATTTTATACTAAAGTCATGCCTTGTTCGCCTCTGTCTACAATGGTAATTCCTATACCGCCCCAGTCATCAGCATCGGCTGGTTTTGGAGGCACCGGGCAACTTGGAGGGCAAATTTTTCCAAAGTTATATGCCAGTATGGTAGTGGCATCTCCATCCTGTACGTAAATATCTTTATGCCCTGTTCCCTCTTCCATTTCTTTGCTCTTGGTTGCTACAAGTGCCAATGTTTGACGTCCGGCATATTCTGGCTTTTCAGTAAAATCTGAAGGATATGCTGCGAAATAGAATTTGATACCGTCTGCACCATGCATTTTTGCAGTGTTTATGAACTCCTCAAGTTCTTCAATGCTGTACCAGGTACTTAATGAATCTTCTTTACCAATACGTGCTGAATTGTGCACCCATCTTTCTTGCTTATAAGTTCTAACTATACTGTCTACATAAGCTGTGTTTACGTACTTTCCGCTCTTTAATGATTTCTTTTGAATTGTAAGCATGTTCTGTGGTTTAAAGTGAATGAAAAATTATTTCGCTGTAAAGCTAAACATGCACAATAGAAAAATATATATACAAATTATTGCAATCTATTTAATTACAAATTAATATTATTTATACTAAATAGAACCTCAATAACAAATGTCAATTTCAATCAAAAAAAACCGTTAAAACAACATAATAAAACCGTTAAAAAACGGTACCTGGGCTACCGTTAAAAAACGGTGGAAAATCACCGTTAAAAAACGGTAATAAAATACCGCTATTACTTTTCGACAACAAATATGTTTTTGATAGATATTTAATGCACGATGGTGCTAGTTCAAGAGTATTGACGGTTCTAACTGTTTTGTATAACCGAAATTAGAAGACAATTCTCAAGGAAAGGTTAACCAGCTCAATTTCCTAAAACTTTGGTTCATATAGATACAGCAAAGACTACTTTTTTAGAACATTTTATACATGTTGATGTCCATAAACCTTATCCTATTTTTCGATCTGGCTGTTGCCGACCTATAAGAAAAACACACTTACAGGTAAACCTGTAGTAGGAATAAAATTGTTTAGACCATGAAATAAGTTAGACCTTTTGTAAAAACACCTGATCTATCTTTTCCATCTCCCGAAAAAAGTAATGGATAATAAATGGTCTAAGCATTTATTCCAATTTCAATTTTTAGTTTTAGTTTTAAAGGTAAAATGCCGTTGTGTTAGATAGCTGAAGCAAACTACAATAATTGTTGTAACTACTTTAGCTATCGTAGGATAAAAACCAAATTGCTCTACAAAGAGTTTTATAAAAATATAATTTAAAACCACGCACATTACTACCATCGCAAAATACCGGATCAATTGAATTCTTCCCCGCAAAGTAGACCCTGTAAATACTATATTCCGCATTAGCAGAAATCCTATTGGAAATGTTACAAAAAAAGAGATAATAAATGAAGCTATATATGGACTTATGCTTATAAAAGGAGTGTGTACAATTTGCTTCTTTAAGATGAAATTATAGGTAACGAAGTAGATAATAATATCAAGTAAAGTATTACCTCCCCCACACGCTACATACCGGAATGTTTGCCTGTCAATAAATTTTTGAAAAGGTGTATAAACAAAGTCAAGCAGGGCAATTATGAAATGCTTCAAGTGGTATGATTATAATTTTTACAAAAAAAATGCATTTTATTCAAAAAAAGATTAGGTAAAACGATTGGTTGCATTCCAGATTTCCCCTGGCTGGCGGAAACACCAACCAGGGCGTGCGCCTTGGGCAGTGTCTCACCGCACACTTCCGCGAAAGTTTGAAATGCATCCAATCTATTTCATATTATCCTGCTTTTGTTCAAAATAAAAAAGCTACCCTCAAAACAAAGGCAGCTTCTTCCACACTTCTATTATAAAATTATTGTTTAACATATTGTACCTCAGCACTTACCCTAACTTCATCACTTACTACTACCCCACCAGCCTCTGTAGCGGCATTCCAGTTTAAACCAAAATCTTTACGGTTAATTTTTGCAGCAACAGAAAAGCCTGCCTTTGTCTGACCATAAGGGTCCTTAACAACACCACCGGCTTCTACAGATATTTTTACTTTTTTTGTTACGCCATGCAATGTGAGGTCGCCTTCTGCTTCATATTCATCACCGCCTTTTGAGCGCAGGCCATTTGCTTCAAACACCAGCTCCGGATATTTTTCAGTCTCAAAAAAATCAGGACTTTTAAGATGAGCGTCTCTTTGCTCATTGCCGGTAGTTATAGAATCTACTATTGCTGTAAACCTGATCTTAGCTTTTGTAAAATCATCTCCTTCAGTCTCTACCGTTGAGGTAAATGCCTGGAAACTACCCGTTACGTTAGTTATCATTAAGTGCCTGATTTTAAATTGTATTTCGCTGTGTGAAGGATCTATGATCCATGTAGTTGTTGCCATGATTTATATCGTTTTAATATTTGACTGCAAATATAATTAATGTTTAAACATTGATTTGTTAATAATTCCCTCTTTTTATCCCTCAAAAGGCTTACCACAAATATTTTATAGCCTGCTGAAAATAAATATATCCGCTTTTTTTACGTTTTACAGTTACAAAACATCCTTCAGCCTTTACCAATAATAGTATGTAAAATGAACAGCAAATTGAGATTAAGCGATACTGATTTGATAATCAGCATCAAAACAAATAAAAATCTTAATAGTGCGATAGCCTTTATTTACGAAGCACATTTTGAATACCTGAGTTCTTTAATTACTAATAATAGTGGCAGCGAGCAGGACGCCCAGGATATACTGCAGGAAGTAATGGTAGATTTTATCCGGGTGGTGCAGTCAGGAAAGTTCAGGGAAGAATCCAGCGTAAAAACTTTTTTGCATTCAATGACGAGGAATTGCTGGCTGAATGAGTTGAAGAAAAGAAACAGCGCGGAAAAGAGGGATAAGGTTTTTGAAAGAAACCGCTTGCAGGATGATAACAGCAACGAAACCTATGAGCAGCGGGAATCAAAAAAAAAGCTATTAGAAGTATTTAATACCCTGGGTGATGGGTGTAAAAAAATCCTTACCCTGTTTTATTTCGAAAGTTTATCAATGAAAGAAATAGTTGAACAAACCAATTACGAAAACGAGCAGGTAGTAAGAAATAAAAAACACAAGTGTTTTAAAACACTTGTAGCATTGGTAAAAAATAATGTAGCAATTATTGAAACGCTGAAAGCAAATAGTATATGACTTACGATTTTAACGCCAATATTGATTTACTAGAGCAGTACATAGATGGTACCGTGAATGATGAGGAAAGAAAATTAGTTGAGCAACTATTAAATAACAATGCCGAACTGCGGGAAGCATATGAATATATGAATATGGCTGTAGCCTCAGTAAAACTTTCTGCTTTGCACAGGCAGGTAGGTAATATTGCAGCAGCATACAAAACAGGTAAAAACAGCAGTACCGCTACACAGGGTCAACCGGCAAAAATACGTAGTATAGGCTTTTACGCTATGCGTGTAGCAGCGGTATTGGCAGTGGTATTAGCTTCTTACACAGCAATACAATATGCCACCATAACCCCGGATAAATTATATACCTCTGCCTTTGAAGCATATAATTTATCAGCAACAAGAAGCGCTTCCAAAGGAACTGATATAGAACAATCATATAAAATGGGAAACTGGAATGCCGTGTTATCTGCCATTTCTAATGAAAGCGGGCAAAAAGAAAAATTTCTTGGCGGCGTCTCAGCATTATATCTCGATAAATTTGATGTGGCTGCTGATTATTTTAACCAGGTAATTGACGCAAATAAAACGCTTACTGAAAAACCATATACCCAGGAAAGTGAATTTTATCTTGCGCTTGCTTTAATTAAGCTTCAAAACTATGATGCGGCAAAAAGCATCATTCATAAAATAACAGCAAATCCTGATCATACTTATTATAACCAGGTAAAAAAAATAAGTACGATTAAAACAGCCTTACTTTCTTTTAAGAAATAACAATTATCATATAAAATATAAAAACCCCGACATACAATCCGGGGTTTTATATTTTATAAAGATCGTTTTTAGCCCTCCACAATAATCTTTCCTTTCTGCACTCCTCCTATCAGTTCAACACTGCGGTTGATAAATTCGGTAAGATTATTTCCTTTCAGCAAACCCTGGGATAGCAATGCAAGATCTGCGAGGTTATGCACCAGCTTTTCTTTTTTATCACTATCTGTTTCAGCTAAAATATTCTGATAGACAGGATGATTACCATTCACTGTAAGCGATACTTCATCAGGCATGTTTGCATAAAAACTTCCCATTGGCCCGCTTACCGATGCCATATCTTTCATACGCCTCATAAATTCAGGTCTTGTGGCTACAACCGGGGGAGCATCAGCGCTAAGCCCTTTCACCTCCACCGTCATATTTACCTCAGGCATTTTAATATCAAACAGGTTTTTCAATGCTTCAGCTTCTTCCTTATTCAATACTGATTCACCACCTTCCTGTTTATCAATGAGATTATCAACAATATCTGCATCAACACGGGTAAAAGTTACATTATCCAGCTTATGTTCTACCTGGTTAATAAATGCTGAATCAACAATAGTTTCCATCTTCACAATAACATAGCCCTTTGCTTTTGCCTGCTGTATATAAGCGTCCTGCTGTACCGGATTAGTAGTATATAAAATCACCAGCTTGCCGTCTTTATTCTTTTGCAATGTTTCAGCAGCCAGCCTGTATTCTTCAAGCGTATAAAATTTACCGCCATCGACATCCTCAAACAGGTTGAATTTATTCGCCTTTTCAAAAAACTTGTCGTCTGTCATCATTCCATACTTCACAAACAATCCAATACTCTCCCATTTTTCTTCAAATTCTTTTCGCTCTTTATTAAAAATTTCTTCAAGCTTATCCGCAACTTTTTTGGTAATATAATTATTGATCTTTTTAACATTAGGATCACCCTGCAAATAGCTGCGGCTAACGTTCAGCGGAATATCAGGAGAATCAATCACACCCTGTAACAGCATCAAGAACTCGGGCACTATATCTTTTACTTCATCCGTTACAAATACCTGGTTGCTGTAAAGCTGAATTTTATCCTTTTGTATTTCGTAGCTCTGTTTTATTTTAGGGAAATACAAAATACCGGTAAGATTAAATGGGTAATCAACATTCAGATGAATCCAGAATAATGGCGTTTCATTATAAGGATATAGTTCCTTGTAAAAATTCTGGTAATCTTCTGTTGTAAGTTCAGAAGGTTTTTTGGTCCATGCAGGGTTTGTATTATTGATTTGCTTGTCTTCAAAAAAGATAGGCACAGGCAGGAACTTACAGAATTTTTCAAGTATCTGACTTATCCTGTGGGTTTCTAAAAATTCTTTGCTTTCTTCATTTATATGGAGAATAATATCCGTACCTCTTTCTCCTTTATCCACTTCTTCAAGGGTAAATGCCGGGCTGCCATCACATTCCCATTTTACTGCGGGAGTATCTTCCTTATATGATTTAGTCACTACTTCCACTTTATCGCTCACCATAAAAGCAGAATAAAAACCAAGCCCGAAGTGACCGATAATATTCGCGTCATTCTGCCCTTTGTATTTCTGAAGAAATTCTTCGGCGCCGCTAAAAGCCACCTGGTTCAGGTATTTATCAACCTCTCCGGCTGTCATACCAATACCCTTGTCTGAAATAGTAAGCGTTTTAGCTTCAGCATCTAACTTAATATCTATTCGCAATTCGCCCAATTCGCCTTTCGCTTCGCCGATAGAGGATAATGTTTTCAATTTCTGGGTTGCGTCTACCGCATTGCTCACCAATTCCCTCACAAAAATGTCATGCTCGCTGTACAGAAATTTCTTAATTATCGGGAAAATATTCTCCGTTTGTACGCGTATATTGCCTTTTTGCATAATATATGTAATTAAATTAATATTATATATGTGCTCTACTGGGACAAATAAAATGCCATTTGAGAGATTACTGACAGGATGGCAAGAAGGTTTGTAGTTTGTGGTTTATGGTTTGAGGTTTAACCCCGAAGCCACAAACTACAAACCATAAACAAATAATTCCGGATATAGCAAAAAAACTTACCTTTGCACCCCATTATTTAAAAACCAAAAATTCAGGGTAATGAACAATTATGAATTGATGGTGATTTTTACCCCTATTCTGAGCGAAGAAGAATTTAAAGCAGCTCAGAAAAAATACACTGATCTTGTTGCCGAAGTTGGCGGTGAGATAGTGCATTCAAACCCCTGGGGGTTAAAATCACTGGCGTATCCCATCCAGAAAAAAACCACAGGTATTTACTGGGTGATGGAATTTACTGCGCCATCCAGCTTCAATGAATCTTTGAAGATTCAACTGCTACGTGACGAGCAGGTTTTACGTCACATGGTAACGAAACTCGATAAATACGCCGTCGTGTACAATGCCAGAAAGAAAAGTGGTGTAAATTATAAAACCGAAAAAGCGCAGGCTGAATAGTTATGGCAAAAGCTAATGAAATAAAATATCTTACGGCTATCAAAACCGAGAAGCCTAAGAAAAAATTCTGCCGCTTTAAGAAATACGGCATTAAGTACATAGACTACAAGGATATTGAGTTTTTAAAGAAATTCCTGAATGAGCAGGGTAAAATGTTGCCCCGCCGCATTACAGGAAATTCACTTAAATACCAGCGTAAAGTGTCTGACGCAATAAAAAAGGCCAGGCAAATGGCTTTATTACCTTACGTAACTGATCTTTTAAAGTAGGAGGCAATCATGGAAGTAATCTTAATACAAGACGTAGATAACCTGGGCTCTGCCAACGAAAAAGTAAAGGTAAAGAGCGGTTACGCACGTAATTATCTTATTCCTCAGAAATATGCTATCGAGGCTTCTCCATCTAATTTAAAACAATTGGAAGAAAAGCTGAAACAGCTGAAAAAGAAGGAAGAAAAATTACTGGCTGAAATTAACCAGGTAATAAGCAAACTGAACGAAGGTCCATTAAAAATTGGCGCGAAAACCGGTACTTCAGGTAAAATTTTCGGTAGCATTACTACTGTACAGCTTGCCCGTGCTATCCGCGACCAAAAAGGATATGAAATAGACCGCCGCAGGATTCATATTCTGGACGAAGTTAAAGAACTCGGCACCCACAAAGCTAAAGTAGATTTCGGTAACGGAAACGAAACCGAGCTCAGCTTTGAAGTAGTGGCTGAATAATATTTAAACTATAAGCAAAAGAGTAACATTACAATAGTTTTACTCTTTTGCTTTATATGTGTTTTTACTTACCCCTTCTTTCCGTTTGTAATAAATATGGTATTTTTTATGGTATTACTACGGAAAGCATTATCTTCACAATCAAGTAATGCCCATTAGTTCTATTCTGGCTGGTATTTACGGCTATTTCTCCGGGTTCTCAGATCATTGTAGCAACTATGTTTTCATTACCATTTTTATTTTTATTATTTAAAATTTTGTTACAATGAACCTGTATGTAGGAAATCTCTCCTGGACTATGACAGAAGACGATTTAAGAACTTTATTTGAACAGTATGGTACTGTTTCCTCTATTAAAATTGTTAAAGACCGCGAAACCGGAAGAAGCAAAGGATTCGGTTTTGTAGAAATGGAAAATGACACCGAAGCTCAGAATGCGCTCAGCAGCCTTTATGACAAAGAAATACAAGGCAGAAAGATCGTAATTAATGAAGCCCAGGAAAGACCGGCAAAACCAGGCGGTGGCGGCGGTTTTAAGAAAAGAGGATTTGGTGGCGGCGGTGGCGGCTACAACAAAGGCGGTGGCGGTGGATACCGTGATCGTGATCGCGGCGGAGACCGTGGAGGTTATAACAAAAGAGATTATAACAACGACTATTAAGTAATAATACTTTCAATCTTTTTAAAATCCCGAAGCAATTCGGGATTTTTTTTTCTGTAGCACGATATTTAAACGGAAGATACAGGAAGGATTAAACCCCTGCACAAAATGCATAAGCCTTATGCCCTACACCTTAATCTTAATACCCAACCTTCTTATTTTCCGCCTGAATGTTGTATATTACCCACCCTCAATGCAGGAAATTGATTTTTCCACAAAAGACATGTGAATGATTACAGTAATTATACCTGCTTTAAATGAATCAAAAACAATTGAACAGATCATCAGTTTCTGTAACAGGCATGCATTGGTTACAGAAGTTATAGTGGTTGACGATAAATCTGAAGATAATACTGTTGAAATTGCTTTACACAGCGGCGCAAAAGTTGTGCACAGCGCTGTAAGGGGCAAAGGCATTTCAATGAGGGATGGTATTCAAAATGCAGGGAATGATATTTTAATTTTCCTGGATGGCGATATTGACCCCTATCCTGAAAAAACGATTGAGTTATTGGCGGATCCTATTATTAATAATGAAGCGGATTTTGTAAAAGCCAGTTTTGCCAGGAATGCCGGCAGGGTAACTGAACTGGTAGCCAAACCACTTCTTAACATATATTACCCCGGATTGGCAAACTTTTCGCAACCGTTAAGCGGTATGATAGCAGGCAAAAAACAATTTTTCAACAGGATTAATTTTATTAATGATTACGGCGTAGATATAGGTATACTAATTGATATGTATTTAATGAAGGCCCGCATTAAGGAAGTTAATATTGGCTATATTGAAAATAACAGCAAACCCTGGGAAAGCCTGGGTAAAATGAGCAAGGAAGTATCCCGGGCTATAATTACCAAGGCACAGGGAGTAAGTAAAGATGATATCCCGGCAGAAGATATTTCTTCGATAGAAGCGATACAAAGAGAGCTGCATAATACATTGAAAGAAAACCTTTCGGATTATAACAAGATGATCGTTTTTGACCTTGACAACACCATTTTTAAAGGTAAATTTATTGACACCTGCGCAAAGGCATTTGGTTTTGTGCGTGAACTGGAAGACTTGCGGTTCAATGAAAAAGATCCGATCATACTTACAAAAAGGATTGGCTTATTGCTAAAAGGTAAAACCATAGATGATCTTTTACATATAGCAGCCGGTATAGAGATGGTAGATGACATTCAGGACGTAATAACAGCGCTGAAAGATAGAAAATACCGGGTTGGCATAATCAGCCATAGCTATGCGCTGATAGCAAATTATGTAAAACAAAATATTGGTGCTGATTTTGTATATGCTAATCAACTGGAGTTCTTTGAAGGCAAAGCCACAGGAGAAGTAAATTTACCCTCCTATTTCTTTGCCTCGCCGGATAGTATTTGCGGACATGCTTTTTGCAAAAGCAATGCACTGCAATTTGCCTGCGACAAGTTTAATGTACCCTTAAAAAACTGCATCGCGGTTGGCGACGATAAAGACGACAGATGCATTGTAACACATGCAGGAAAAGGTGTAGCATTTTGCAGCTCCGATGAACTGCTTGAAAAGGTTTCATTTACGTCTATAAAAGAAAAAACATTTTACCCGTTGCTTAAAATAGCCTGAGAAACACAACAGGTATTTTTTTGAATAACCAATAAACCAAAATGCTATGCAAAACAATTTTTACAATATTCTTATTCCTATTGACTTTACCGTAAAAAATAAATGGGCTATTACAAAAGCTATTGAATTAGCCAATAGTTTCAACTGCAATATTCACCTGGTACACGTGGTATTTAAACCGGTTTTTCCTTTAATAAATATTGATGCAAGCAATTTTACACCCTATGCATCTCATATTAATATGCAAACCTGCCGCGAAAAATTAGCGGAGCTAAAGGCGATATACAAAAAACAAATGGTTGGAGAAGGTGAAATTGAAATCAGCCTTTTACAAGGCCATCCACAAAAACAGCTGAAGCAGTATATTGAAAACTATAAAATGGATCTGGTTGTGATGGGCCTGGCAAAATTTAATTTATTTGACAGGATCATTTCATCAATCTCTATAAGTTTGCTGGCAAAAAAGGTAAGTGTTCCTATCCTCGCAATAAGATCAAGCGGGTTGGTTAGTCATTTCAAAAAAATAGTGTTGCCGCTGCATGATGATATTCCGGTTGACCGTGTAAAACTGGCAACCACGCTTGCCCGTTCTTTTAAATCCACTGTTTATCTTGTTTCATTAAGAAACAACAGTAACAAAAAAAATGTTTTGGATAAAACCTTAGAACTTGTACAAAGCGTATCTACTATACCTGTTCAATGTTTTTTGTTAGAAGGCCAGAATCTTGCAAAAAGCACGCTTGATTTTTCAAGGCGTATTAATGCAGATTTAATACTTGGCCAGTCAAGGAAAGAATTTCAGCTACCAGGATTATGGAACAGGATAACCAAACGCATTATGGCTTATGCTTCTAAGATACCTGTACTCACCCTTGATAAACCAACCGAACAAAATGAAAGCGTGGCAGGGTGATCTTTCTATAAGAAAAATTATCTCTTACCTAATTCAATCACTTCACAATCTTTCATATTGTTTCCATCAATGGTAAGCCGAACAATGGTTCTCACTTTATGCCAGCCCTGTTTACCTGCTGCACCGGGATTAATATGCAGGCACTGTAATTTATCATCATACATCACTTTCAGAATGTGAGAGTGGCCGCTGATGAATAATTTTGACTGGGCAGTTATAATTTCCTGCTTTACGCCAGGCGCGTAACTGCCCGGGTAGCCGCCAATATGCTGCATAAACACCGGTATATCTTCAATGGTGAAATGCAACTTTTCAGGATAAACATTTCTTATATCATTGCTATCTATATTACCGTATACACCGCGCAAAGGCTTATGTTTTTTTAATGCATCTGCAATGGTGATATTACCAAAATCACCTGCATGCCAGATTTCATCGCATTGCGCAAAATGATCAAAAACTTTTTCATCAAGATAACCGTGCGTATCTGATATTATACCAATTCTTTTCATTGTTATTATATAGCAATCGCCAGAGACGATAAGATGAAAGTATTAGCGATGACTTTTAATACGGCAGGTACAATTTGATAGTTACAGCTAATCCGTTTATTTCATGCCGATAAATATACCATCCTCTGTCATCCGCACAGGCCAGCATTTCATATAGTATCCTTCACCACTAACATTGCGCCCGGTTTGTATATCAAACTTATACCGGTGAACTGGGCATACCACATAGCCTGCAGGATTAATATACCCATCTGCCATTATACCACCCGCATGAGGGCATTTATATGCAAAGCCATATAAACCGTTATTGTATTTTGCTATGCATATTTTCTTTCCATTCACCACAGCAATGGCAATATTATTGCCTGCAAAATCAAGCTCATTAACATGTTCCGCCAGCTTATACCAATAATAATTTGTATCAGGCATTAATAAAAGAAATCCGTTTTATATGGATAACGAATGCGGTAGTTTTCGCGAATTTTGTCAATCAGCACTTTTCTCAGTTCATCAATATTCTGTCTTTCGGTTGCGGAAATAAAAATACAATTACCCCTTGTATCATTTACCCATCTTTCTTTCAGCTCCCGCAGCAACTGTTCTTTTGTTTCGCTGTCCAGCCATTCATCAAATGTATTTTTTACATAAAGATCCATCTTGTTAAACACTGTAATTACAGGTTTATCGTGGCAACCAAGTTCCTGCAGCGTCTTGTTCACCACCGCCATCTGGTCTTCATATTGCGGGTGCGATATATCTACCACATGCAATAAAATATCACTTTCTTTTACCTCATCCAATGTACTCTTAAAACTTTCTACCAAATGGTGAGGCAGCTTCCTGATAAAGCCTACCGTATCGCTGAGGAGAAAAGGGGTATTTTCAAAAACCACTTTCCGGGTAGTGGTATCTAAAGTTGCAAAGAGCTTATTTTCTGCAAATACTTCGCTCTTGCTTAATACATTCATGATGGTTGATTTGCCCACATTGGTATAACCTACCAACGCCACACGAATAAATTCACCTCTTTCTTTCCGCTGCGTAAATGCCTGCTTATCTATTTCAGCAAGGCGTTTACGCAATAATGATATTTTATCGCGGACAATACGGCGATCCGTTTCTATTTCTGTTTCACCCGGGCCACGCGTACCAATACCACCCCCCAAACGCTCAAGGTGCTTCCACATACCGCGAAGCCTTGGTAGTATATACTGGTATTGCGCAAGCTCTACCTGTGCTTTTGCCTGTGCTGTTTTTGCCCTGCTGGCAAAAATATCAAGGATCAGGTCACTCCTGTCAATCACTTTAATATCCAATGCTTTTTCAATATTGGTAATTTGAGCACCTGTAAGCTCATCATCAAAAATCGCTACCTCAATATCTTTATGGAGTTGAATATAATCATGTATTTCTTCGAGCTTTCCTTTACCTATAAAAGTTTTACTATCAGGATGAGGAAGCTTCTGAAAAAAAGTTTTTACCGCTTTTGCCCCGGCAGTTTCAGCCAGAAAAGCCAGTTCATTAAGATATTCATGTAATTGCTGCTCGGTTTGCTGTTTGTATACCAGCCCAACAAGAATCGCTTTCTCTTCTTTTGAAAATTTATTTTTCTTATCAATCAACTCGGTTAATTTTTATGCTGCAAATGTAAAGCAGGTTCAAATAAAAACGGATGCCGATGACATCCGTTTAATTATTTAAATGCTTTACTGGTATTACTATAATCCACTAATACACAAACCTATAGTATAAGGCCTTATATTAGGTCCATAACCATCTTTCACAAAAGTATTGATCTGGTATGTTCCAAAAACAGAAAATACGCCATATCCTACTCTTACGGTGGCAGCCAGGCGTGTAGCATTAAAGTTTCTCCTGTCTTTTACCCGGTAGCTGTATCCGCCATTGTTTTGTGTATCTCTTGATACTTTTGCTTTTGTATGCGCATCCACCATTGTGCCTACCTTAAGACCAATAGCTGCTTTAAAAGATTTATTGAAATTTGCCGGGTTAGCAGCATACCTCAATTCAACAGGTATCTCAAGGTAAGTGGTTGCAAGCTTGTATTTCTTATACGTGTTAACGGTATCGTTCGTAAAAGCTAATGGTGATTTGGTTAAGTCAATATAGGTTTCTTTGAAAAACATATTATCTGTTCCAACACCCACACCGGCCGCTGCACTAAAATTCGGGGTTGACTTAAATGGAAAGTCATACATAAAGTACATATTGAATGTTCTGCTGAGCCCCTTTGTATTAATATCGTCAACATCCCCGGACCACCCATTATAACCAAGCTGCAACATAAAATGGTCTGCTGCCCTTCCGGATAATTGTGCTTTACTCCAATCTTTCTTTTTAGGAATTGAGTCAGTTTCAGTTTGAGCAAAAATGTAATTGCCTGAAATAATAAATAATGCCAGTAGCAGTGAGAAACGCTTCATAATTTTAATTGAGTGACAAATGTATCCTGCAACAGGTTAATAAAAGGTTAAAGAGGAATCTGAATCTACCAGAATTTTGAGCTTCACCGGCTTTATCTTTTAAGCAATGCCTGTATTTACTTTTAAAACACAGGCACAGTTGCTGAACAACTGGCCTTACCGGCTGAAACCGGGCGACCCGGTATTTGTGGACCCTGCTGGGCTCGAACCAGCGACCCTCTGATTATGAGTCAGATGCTCTAACCGGCTGAGCTAAGGGTCCAAAAAAAGTTATACCAGATAAAAAGAACTACCCCTTTTGCTATTAAAGGAGTGCAAAGGTAGAAAAAAAGATGATTATGAATAATTTTTCTTGAAGCAGCATAATTTAATTTTACACCATCCTGTAAAATGAGGAATTAAAGTTAACAAAGGCTTGCACAGATTGCACCTGATGAATAACAATCATACAAATATCGAATTGCTCCAGCAAAAAGTTGCCCTGTTCAGTGATCAACAATCATATAATGAGCTGTTTTTGCATTTTTATCCATCCCTGCAGCAGTTTGCCTTTTCCTTTGTAAAATCCAAACAATTGTCTGAAGAAGTGGTTTCAGATGTATTTATAAAAATCTGGGAGAAAAGGAAAACCCTTCACAATATCACCAATCTTAAGCTTTACCTGTTCACCAGCACCCGTAATACGGCAATCAATTATCTGAAAAAGAAAAAAGGGGAACAGCACATCCTGGCAGAAGATTATTGGGTTGAGCTGAATAGTGTTTATTTTGACCCTGAAAAATTAATGATTACCGCAGAAATGGTAACCAGGATACATAAAGCCATTCAAAGCCTGCCTCCAAAATGCAAGTTGATTTTTAAATTAATAAAAGAGGAAGGGTTAAAATATAAAGAAGTTGCTGCCCTGCTTGACCTGTCTGTGAAAACAGTAGAAAACCAGATGACCCTCGCATTAAAAAGAATCGGTTCTGAAATCGGCTTTAATATTAAACACTCTATCTCCACAACTACTAAACCTGCCTGACGCTTAAAAAAAGCGACATTATTTCCGTATTTAACGCCAAAAGGGCATAAAATGAGGATGAACTAACGTTATTTACCATTAATCATGGCATAATTTTGGCTTAATACTATGGCAAATCGTTTTGACCTATTACATTTGCCTTCTACCCCAATATCGATAGCAAAACCTTTCACGATTTATTAGGATTTCCGTACCCCCTGTGAATCAACCAATTATTTTGTAGCCTTCTTTTTTGGAATCATAATTGCAAAGAGGGAGCAAACCAAAAAAATTGAGTTATTTATGAAGAAATTTTATTTAAGAGGTTTTGGTTGTTTATTTTTCATTATATGTTCACTTGCATCTGTGCAGGCTGAAACAATCAATGATCACAGTACCCATCATCCCCAAACAAAAGATACCACTATTAAAGCATCAGTTCCTTCCGGGATTGTTGTAGCTGACGCTGTTAATGCACCTTCTGCAGAAGAATTGATCTTAATAGCTAAAAGTGAAGAAGTTACAAAAGCTGCTTCCACCATAAAGACAATTTCTTTAAGAGAGAAAATGTTTAAAGAACTGCACCCGGCGTCTATTGCTTTTGTAACATCGTACCAGCAAAAAAATGAAGTACGGCTTGAAAAAATAAAAGCAAAGTATGAGCGCCAATTTAAATTGATAGATAATATTCTGGAAAAGCACCAGTTACCTACCAATCTTAAATACCTGGCTATCATTGAATCGGAGATGTCAAATACGGCTTTATCAAATAAAGGCGCTGTTGGTCCCTGGCAGTTCATGGCTACTACCGGACGGTTGATGGGTCTTACGATTAACAGCCGCCGCGATGAAAGAAAGGATCTGGCAAAAAGTACGCATGCCGCTGCCAAATATTTAAAAAGCTTATATAATCAATACAACGACTGGTTACTGGTTATAGCAGCTTACAATGGCGGAGGCTCAAGAGTTGAAACGGCAATAAGGAAAAGCGGAAGCAGGGATTTCTGGAAACTGCAGCAATACTTACCTGCGGAATCCCGCAATCATGTAAAGAAATTTATAGCTGCTCAATTTGTATTAGAAGCAAGCGACGAAATGATACCCTTGCTTGATATCAGAAATTTAAGCAGCGATGAGCTTGCCAACACAGAAGTAATCAATATAAACGGCAGGTTTAAAGCGGCTGTAATCGCAAAAGCTTTGGGCATGGAGGAGTCTACATTCAACCTTTATAACCCCGGGTTTGACAGGGACGTATCATCCAAAGGGTACAAAATGAGGATACCTAAAGATAAAGCAGGTACGTTCAATGCACGCCGCGAAGATTTGCTCTACGAATCTGTTCAGGCAGTAATTGACAATAATAAAACAGTAGCTGCGGAAGAAGAAAAAGCAAAATTTCCCGAAGCAATCAGCTTACCAAAATCAAAGGCGGTGGTAACCGATAGAAACAAGGCTGGTAAAAGGTTATAACCAGAATATATTATTAAGAAGAGTGCTGGATTACTGATTCAGCACTTTTTTTATTGCAGCAGCTTTCAGCAAACATTCCTCATACTCACTTTCAGCATTACAATAATAAGTAATAGCCGAGCCGGTTTGGAATGATAAATACCGTGATGTGGCATTATACAGCATACTCCGGATAACAACATTAAAATCCATATTCCTCTCCGGAGATATATATCCCACCGCGCCGGAAAAGACACCCCGTTTTGTCTTTTCATATTCATCTATCAGTTCCATTACCCTTTTTTTGGGCGCACCGGTCATGCTGCCCATGGGAAAAGTAGCACTGAATATATCTGTAACTGATACATCCGCACCTATTTCTCCGCTTATCGTAGAAATCATTTGATATACCTGCGGAAATGCATATATACCAAATAACTCGCTGACTTTTACGCTGCCTTCCCTACAGATTTTTGAAAGATCATTTCTTACCAGATCCACAACCATTATATTCTCCGACCTGTCCTTACTGCTGTTTTGCAACGCAATCTTATGCTCAAAATCAACTTTATCATCAACAATATTTCGCCTGGTCGTTCCCTTTATAGGTTGAGACATAATAGCAGTGCCGGTTTTCTTTATATACCGTTCAGGGCTGGCGCATAGCAGGTATTTATCATTCAGCTTATAATACGAGGAAAAAGGGTTGGGAGATTCCTTACTTAATGACATATACAGATCCAGCGGATCCGTATCAATAATATCAATATAAAATTCCTGGCAAAAATTCAGCTCGTAGCAATCACCCCGTAAAATATGTTCTTTGATTGCAGCTATAGTTTGGATATAATCTTTCTTAGAGAACCTGCTGTTAACCTTAACCGGTGCTTTTGTATTTCTTTTTACATTACCAACAGGTTTGCCGGTAATAGCTGAAGCTATCGCCAGATGATTGTCACCGCAAACACCTATTACCAGCTCGCTTTCTTTTAAAATAACAACGGTTTCAGGCACAAAAAAGAAAAGATCAGGAAACTGAATATAGTCGGCATTTTTTGAGTGCAGGTTCTCCAGCTCATTCTTAAGGTCGTACCCTAAATGCCCGAAGCACCAATCATCATTCTGCCGGAGAAAAAGATCAAGTTGCTGAAAAGCGTTGCCTGCATTGGCTTTTACATCAGCAATACTATTAACAGCCAGTATACATTCAAATGTATGACCTGGCATTTTATATTGGTGATCATCCAAAAAACAACAGATGTTGAACTGGTTTGCCCAATACAACATCTGCATTTTTGTTTTAATAAAATCTTGTATAGAAAAGGAACGGAATGTTCTTTTCACGAAAAACAATTAGTAATCATCGTCGTCGTCATCAAACCTGCCGCCGCCATCGTCAAACAGTCCCATGTCTTTAAACTCATCGTCAATGCCCAGATCATCGTCATCATCTTTGCCTTTTTTACCACCGCCAGATGATTTTTTTGATTTTGACTTGGGTATATCAAATTCGTCAAAGTCAGGATCCCAGCTATCTTCTTCATCTACTTTTTCCCAATCATCTTCTACATCTTCTGCGTCATCATCATCGTCATCATCATCTTTTTTAGATTTTGAAGCCGCTGGTTTTGCTCCTTTTTTTGCAGGTTTCTCATCAAACTCCAAATCATCATCATCGTCATCATCTTCCTCTTCTTTCTTTTTTGGTTTTGATGAACCTTTCGCGGGTTTATTCACATCTTCATTTGATGTGCCCTTTACTGTACCTTTTTTTGGTTTTTCAGATTTTGCCATAGTCTGAATGAATTAACAACGTAAATTTTCTACGACTTTTTTAAATAGCCAAATAATTTCAGGAAAAATTTTTTTCCAGCCTGAAAATACGCCCAATTACTTTGCCGGAATCAATTGTTCCCTGCCAGGTCCGTTAGAGATATATGTAATATTTACTCCCAGATATTCATTTATATAGGATACATAAGTCTTCATTACATCAGGCAGTTCACTGTAATCTTTCATCTTGGAAACATCTTTATTCCACCCTTTAAGTAATTTATATACAGGTTCAATATTCACTTTCGTCATCTGGTAAGGAACCTGCTGCTGTTCTTTTCCGTTAACATTATAAGCTGTACATACCTGCAGGTCGCTGAATGCATCCAGAACGTCGGCTTTTGTCATTACCAGCTGAGTTACACCATTTACCATACAGGCAAATTTCAATGCCACAAGATCAATCCAGCCGCAACGACGTGGTCTGCCGGTAGTAGCGCCAAATTCATTGCCAATTTTTCTAAGCTCCTCACCTGTTGCATCATTCAATTCAGTGGGGAATGGACCACCACCTACCCGGGTACAATATGCTTTTGTAACGCCTATCACCTCTTTAATTTTCTGCGGAGGAACACCCAAACCCGTACAAACACCTGCAGATATTGTATTTGATGATGTTACAAAAGGGAAAGTTCCAAAATCAACATCAAGCATACTTCCCTGCGCTCCTTCAGCCAATACTTTTTTACCCTGCGCTATTTTATCATTAATGAAATATTCGCCATTTACAATTTTAAACCGGCGCATAAATTCAATCGCTTCAAAAAACTCATCTTCCCAGGCTGAAATATCCTCCTGGAAATGCATACTATCCAGTAATTTCTGGTGTTTAAGACGGAGTTTTATATACTGCGTGGTAAAATTCTTATCGAGCAAATCACCAACACGCAGCGCATTTCTGCCTGTTTTATCCATATAAGCAGGCCCAATTCCCTTAAGTGTTGAGCCAATTTTATCGTTACCCTTTAAATTCTCCGAAGCCTTATCAAGGGCACGGTGAGTTGGTAAAATAAGATTGGTGCGCTCAGATATATATAAATTCTTTGCGTAATCAACACCGAAAGAAGCTACTGTTTCGCACTCCCTTTTCAGTGTAACCGCATCAAGAACCACACCATTACCGATAAGATTAACCGTATCCTCATGAAAAATGCCGGATGGTATCTGGTGTAATACAACTTTCTTGTCTTTAACATATAAGGTATGACCAGCGTTGGGTCCACCCTGAAAGCGTGCAATTATATCGTACGACGGGGCAAAAAAATCAACAATTTTACCCTTTCCTTCATCTCCCCACTGGAGACCTAATAATACATCAACCATTAAAACTACATTTAGGCAGTGGCGCAAAAATATATGAATGCATTCAATAAGGAAAATATATTATGAGGGAGGGTCAACTAATTTTTTGGGGATATTGTTAAAACATTTTATTATCAGAAAACATTATTACCTTAGTAACAGACAGGCGAGCACTTAACTCGCCTTGATTACCTTCAATATAGCTAGCCATGAAAATAGAATATTACAATCTTTACACTCATTTTATTTTGATAACGCAAAACCGTACACCTTAAATTGCCAAAAATTATCGCGAAAGGTTAGAAAAGTATATTACGGGCATCGTTAACAACAATTCAAAAACATATAGTATTTACGCCAATCCTGAACATGTGCATCTTCTTGTATCCCGTTATCAAAGATCTCAGAGAACACAATGCTTACTATTATAGCAGACAGTTCCGCAAAATTTATCCACGATAATAAATTATGTATGGAAAGATTTGCGTAGCAGCAATCCGCATCTGCATTTTCTATTTCAGAAACAGATGTGGACAGGGTATGTAAATACATACTTAATCAACCCATCCATCACCAAAAAATGAGCTTTGCAGAAGAATATAATAGGTTTTTAAAACATTATCAGAAAACATTGAAACGGGACAACATAAGCTAATAAGGCTGCGGTTGTGGTATCTGCCTATTATTAAGGTCATAAGATTGGCGGTTGTAAAGCAAAGTTGCTATCTTTAAATTCACTTCCGCTTACGGGGTTGTTTAATAACCTCACTAAAAGTAAGTAGTGAAACCCCATCAATAATCATATCCTCTATTGCGCGCCCTTGGTACTGAGCTATTAGCTTAACCCTACCTTATTACATTATTATATCTCGTTCCAATAATTAGCAGATACTAACTTTAACCATCGTCATTATAAGCTAATAAGTTTGCCTGCTGCAAGCAGGGTTGTACAATTATTAACTATGTTGCATGTTTGCAGGAGCATCTGCCCGTTATTTCTGAATGTCCCGGATAACGTATCAAATTCCGTCTCTAACCAGGCAGATCAATCAGCCCATATTTTTGTTCTTTCAAAAGCACAGCTAATAATTTATACCGCTTCCACAGCGAGCCCTTATCTTTGACAACAAATCTTAATTGTTTAAATGACTGCTACACAAATTTCTTATCTCACTTTTGGTATTGTGCTGGTAATTGCATTGATTTTTGATCTCGGTCTGATGAGCAAGAAAAATACTACCATCACGATAAAAAAAGCATTGTATCAAACGCTTTTTTGGGTAGGCTTATCTGTAGCATTCTGCATTTTTTTGTGGTTTGAAGATGGCTCAAAAGTAGCTACCAAATATTTTACCGCTTATTTAATGGAGTGGTCGCTGAGTATTGATAATATTTTCGTGTTTATTTTAATTTTTACTTATTTCAAAGTTGAAGAAAAAGATACAGGAAGATCCCTGCTTATAGGCATTTTGCTCGCCATTGTTTTCCGTATGATCTTTATTGCGCTGGGTATAGAATTAATTGAAAGATTTCACTGGATATTATACTTCTTTGGGTTTTTCCTGCTATACACAGGCTACAAACTTTTTTTTCAAAAGGATAATGAAGAATTCAATCCCGGCGAAACCAAAATATACAAATTCATTCAAAAATACTTACGCTTTACGAACGTAGAACCTAAAGGCAGATTTACCATCAACCATAATGGCAAAGTATATTTTACCAACCTGGCTATTGTAGTGCTGATGCTTGCTGCTATAGATGTTGTATTTGCACTCGACTCTATACCTACGGTAGTTTCACTGGTGAGAGAAAAAGCGAATATCCCTTTTTCTGAAGATGATATACTGGTGATTTATTCCTCCAATATTTTTGCGGTACTGGGTTTACGTTCACTTTTCTTTTTATTGAAAGGAGCGGTAGACCAGTTCGATTATTTGCAGCAGGGCATTGCGGTAGTACTGATTTTTATTGGTATCAAAATGCTGATAGAATATTTTAACATCCATATATCTATCTATATTTCTTTAGCCGTTATTGTTGCAAGCCTGGCTACGTCTATTGTATATTCTATTTATCATAAACGTAAAATGCCGGGAGCAAAACCCGATCATCTCGATTAGAGCCATATCATGACAAGTGCTTATACCATCAGTAATATAGCCGGTATTGTTCATGGAAAGCTGAAGAAAGGCGCAGAAGAGCCGCACATCGAATATTTACTTACCGACAGTAGAAAACTGACAGAAGCCTCAACAACTCTTTTTTTTGCATTAGATGGTTTTCGAAGGAACGGTGATAGCTTTATTGATGAATTATATAACAGGGGCGTTCGCAACTTTATAACCAATGATTCATTTAACAGCAGCGCATATGCTGATGCAAATTTTATACAGGTAGCAAATGTTTTGCAGGCATTGCAAACACTCACTGCCTGGCACCGCTCACAATTTAATATACCGGTAACAGGCATTACCGGCAGCAACGGAAAAACCATTGTAAAAGAATGGCTGAACACATTGCTTGAAAAAGAATATACTATCGCCAGAAGTCCGAAAAGCTACAATTCTCAGATAGGAGTTCCATTGAGTGTTTGGCAATTAAATAATACACATACCCTGGGCATATTTGAAGCAGGCATTTCGCTTCCGGGCGAAATGCAGCATCTTACCGGTATCATACAACCCACCATTGGTATATTAACGCATATTGGTGATGCCCACAGCGAGCATTTTGAAACCATTGAACAGAAAATTTCTGAAAAGCTGAAACTATTCACGAATGTACAGTGGATGGTAGCTAATGGCGATAATGAATTGGTAAGATCCGCCATTGTTAATGCTGATTTGCCTTGCATATTTTTGGGGAAGAAAGCATATAATGATTTACAGGTATTGGATATAGCGAAAAGAAAGGGCACTACAGGAATAAGTTTGAAGCTTGAAGGTGGAAGATGGAGAGCGGAAGGCGTAGGGCGGAAGGCAGGCGGAGATAAAAGCCTTCTGTATATTGAATTACCGTTTACTGATGATGCCTCCATTGAAAATGCCATTACCTGCTGCTGCGTTTTACTGAAACTCGGCTATGATCACGCAACTATATCGGAAAGAATGCTGTTGCTGAAACCTGTTGGCATGCGGCTGGAAATGAAGAAAGGCATCAACAATTGTTCTATTATTAACGACAGTTATATAGCTGACATCAGCTCGTTGAGCATAGCACTTGATTTTCTGCAACAGCAGCAACAGCATAACAAGCGCACCGTTATACTTTCTGACTTTTTTGAAACAGGTATTGCTGAAGAAAATTTATATAAAGAAATAGCCAATACATTAAAGAGAAAAAAAATAAGCTATTTTATTGGTATAGGAAACAAATTACAGCAATACCAGGCGCTTTTCCGCGAGGCTTGCAGTAGCGCTGGCTTTTTTATTTCTACAGATGATTTCATACAACACTTTCATAGCAGCGCATTTCACAACGAAACTATTCTGATTAAAGGTGCAAGAGCTTTTGGCTTTGAGCGCATCAGCAGTTTGCTGGAGCAAAAAACACATCAAACTGTGCTGGAAGTAAATCTCACTGCTATCATTCATAATCTTAAACAATACCAGCAGTTATTACAACCATCCACAAAAATTATGGCGATGGTGAAAGCTTTTTCATATGGCAGCGGTAGCTT
The DNA here is from genome assembly GCF_003075435.1 of Terrimonas sp. GTDB lineage: Bacteria > Bacteroidota > Bacteroidia > Chitinophagales > Chitinophagaceae > Agriterribacter. Next base: position 32,687 of record NZ_QCZJ01000041.1, read on the forward strand.
TGAAATAGCCAATATATTACAGTTTCAAAAAATAGATTATCTCGCAGTAGCCTATACGGATGAAGGTGTGGAGCTGCGCAAATCAGGCATAAGCCTGCCTGTTATGGTAATGAATCCTGAGCCCGAAAGTTTTGCATTGTTAACCGAATATCACCTGGAGCCGGAGATATTCTCTTTCCCGATTTTAAACACGTTCCTGGATTTTTTAAAAACACAGGGCATTCAACACTATCCCATTCATCTTAAAATTGATACAGGCATGCACAGGCTGGGGTTTGAGTTGAATGAAATTTCTGAGCTTGCTGAAATACTTTCAACCGGCAATTTTTTTAAAGTACAATCAGTATTCAGCCACCTTGCAGGAAGCGAAGACCCTGAACTGGATTATTTTACCCTGCAGCAGGTAGAAACTTACAGGAAAGCATACACGCAATTGCAGGCTGCACTACCATATAGCTTCCTGCGACATATATCAAACTCAGCTTCTATAGCCCGCCACCCGCAGTTGCATTTTGATATGGTAAGGCTGGGCATAGGACTATACGGTGTTGATACCACTCATTCCCCAAGGCTTGAATTACGCGAAGCGGCTACCCTCAAAACAACCATCGCTCAAATAAAAAAAATACCCGGGGGAGAAACAGTTGGATATGGACGCAAGGGTAAAATTGAGCAGGAAAGTACAATTGCCACCATACGTATTGGGTATGCTGACGGTTATCGCAGGATTTTCAGTAATGGCACGGGTAAAATATTAGTGCATGGACAATTAGCTCCGGTTACAGGAAATATTGCCATGGATATGACGATGGTTGACATTACTGGTATACCCGGCGTGCAGGAGGGTGATGAAGTCATCATCTTCGGAGATGCGCTGCCTGTAACCACACTTGCGCAATGGGCAAATACTATTCCTTATGAACTAATGACAGGTATTTCCCAGCGGGTACAAAGAGTTTACTTTGAAGAGTAAGCCTTCGGTTTTAAGCTTTAGGCTGTCACTTTTTTTGAGTATAATACCTAATCTCTCCTGCTTAATCTGGTTGACTTACCACTTGTTTCCGGGAAATATTGAGCAATAAATTCCATGCTCCGGTAATCCGAGTTCAATATTTTAAACTCCAAATTCAAGTGGAATAAAATTTGTCTTCCAATTACAGCGTTCCGATTGATCACAACAAATACTTATATTATGAGCAACGAAAATTTATATAACCAGGAAGCAATTGAAAAGTTAAAAAACCTGGTAGATAAAATAGACATTGGTATGGTATGTACAAATGTTCAGGGAAGCAGTCATCCGCATGCGGTTCCTATGAGCCGGCAGGAGGTGGATGAAGAAGGTAATATATGGTTTTTATTTTCTTCAGAAAGTGATACGTATAAAAATCTTCAGTGTGACAATAACATAACTCTTCTTTATTCCGATGTAAAAGATTATAATTTTTTATCCGTATCCGGCGAAGCACAAATAATAAAAGATAAATCGCGGATAGAAAAATACTGGAACAAAATGATTGAAACCTGGTTTGAAAAAGGTAAGGAAGATCCACGCATACGTGTATTAAAAGTGAAAACCAGTGATGCGCATTACTGGGATAACAAAACCAATAAATTTGTTACATTTTTAAAAGCGGCTGTAAGCGCTGTTACCGGAGAAAAATCCGATATAGGCAGACAAAGCAGCCTGAGTTTATAATATTAGATACAACAGCAATATTTTTTGCGGCTATCTCCGGGTAGAACCTACCTCGTAACAATTACTATTGCTCCGTTTTTAGCCTTTTTGCCATAAAATTTTATGGCGCTGTTTCCTTTTAAAACATCAATGCTCTTTATAATATTTGGAGTAAGCTTTTTTACCTGCTTTTCAGAAACATGCCTGCCGTTTAAAACATAATAAACATCGGATGGTATATTTTCTGGAAGACTATTATCAGATTTATACCCGGTAACCGTAATTGGATCTAAATACTGATCTCGATTTGAATAATCAACCGTTACAACAGCTTTCTCTCCTGAAGGTAGCGTATCCTTCATATTTTCTTTTTTCCCTCTTATAAATATTGAGTCTGCAATTATTTCAACGTCGCCTTTCTTCATGCTGATCTGACCATTTTCAGTTGAGCTTACTATTCCGATCGCATTATTATTTTTCTTTGTAACAATCTGCACCACGCCATTTTTTGCTTTTTCTCCATATAACGACAATGCATTCTCATTTTTTAAAACCGTAACACTTTCTATTTTATTTTGGTCCAGTTGATATATTGTCCCGGGGGCAACAACAGTTCCGTCAAGAATATATAATGGCTCCTCTTCCGGCATATTTCTTAATTGCAAACTGTTTTTACCAGGTCGCTTAGTAGTGATGATAATGACACCGCTTTTTCCTTTTTCGCCATAAAGGGAAACAGCCGACGGTTCTTTCATTACTTCAATACTTTCAATAATATTGGGATTAACGGAATTTATATTCCAGTTATCATCATTTAACGCAACACCATTAATAATATATAAAGGCTTTTTATGCACAACAGAATCGTCCTTGCCTGATACAACCCCAATCAGGTTTTGAGCTTTCTTTTTTGTTTCGGGTATGGTATCTGTAATTATATTTTCCTTTGACAACACTATGTTTCCAGGCTTTTCTGCTGCTTCAGGTTTTAACAGCAAAAATTCAGGATTAACTGTTTCATTACCGGCTACAAGTGTAATTTCTTTTTTCATCTCGTTTCTGAACGACAATAGCAACACAGCTATAACCGGGAGTAAAAAAAGAAATCTTATTACATTCAACTTTGCGCTTTTAATACTGTTCATCATAGCAATACGTTTTTTAAGAGAGGAAAAATTAAAATGATTGGTGAAGGCAAACTGGCGGTTGCCTATTACTTTTAACAACAAATATTGATATGCTTTTTTATCAAGCCCGTTTTGCAATACTTTATCGTCTGCCAAAAACTCAAGATTTTGTCTCACATTATGACGAATCAGCCAAACAAAAGGATTGAACCAGTTAAGGATGCAAAGCAACTCGCACCAGAGAATATCAATACTATGCCTTTGCTTTACATGCACAAATTCATGCCGGATGATTTCTTCAAGCTCCGTGGCATCATGTAGTTTAGCGTTTATAAAAATAGCGCTGCCAAAAGAGAAAGGGGCGATCTTGTCGTCAAGCTGGTAAATTTTTGTTGCGTCATCAGAAAGCAGCTGTGCCTTCGCTTTCATTCTTGCAAAAGCAATTAACCTTACAATCAAACGAAATAATAATAACAAAGACCCTAAAGCCAGCATGGCAATAACCCAATCCCACGATGTGAGTGATTCAAAGAAACTCATTTGCCTTTCTGCCCCCAATCCAATAGCAGGTATCCATTGCAGCATAACAGCACCTTCAAGTTTCTGCTTTTGTAAAGAAGGCATTATATTGATCAAGGGAATAATAAAACCCAATATGGTATATCCCAGCAGGTACCAGCGGTTCCAGTTATAAAAGGTAAGCCTGCGTAACAACAGCTGGTAAAACAGGTAAACCACAGCAAGGCAAATATTGAGTTTAATAATATAATCTATGAATGTTGGCATGGGTGATTTGAAATTTGAGGTATCAGGTTTCAGGTTTCAGCGGTCAGCTATCAGCGTTTGGCTGTCAGCGATAAACCTGATGGCTGACCGCTGATAGCTCATCGCTTCTTTCCTCCTTCAATCATCTTAACGATGTCTTTCAGCTCCTGGGCGGATAACTTTTTCTGATCAACAAAAAAATTCACCAGTTCTTTATAGGAATTGCTGAAATAATCCTTTACTACATTCCCCATAAACTTTTTCTTATATTCTTCTTCTGTAATAACCGGTTTGTATACATACGTATTACCAAAAAGCCGCCCTTGTATATATCCTTTTTTTTCAAGATTTTTTACGGTAGATGCCACAGTAGTATAAGGGGGAGGGCTTTCAATATGTTCCATATATGCTTTTACATGCCCTTCTCCCACTTTCCAAATAGCTATCATTAATTGCTCTTCCTGCGGCGTGAGCTTAGTCATTTTTACGAATTTGACAGCAAATTACGAATAATTCGTAAATATCAAAAAGAATTATTCATCTTCTATTCTTAACGAATCCTGATAACTTTCCGCTTTTCGAAAACCAGATTTCCGTTATAGTAAATCATACCACGATAATGTTGCCATATTTGCCGGATATAAAATCCTATATACATGTGTCAATTCACCAATTGGTATGCCGATGAAGATGGATATGTAATTCAATGCAAAGAATGTATGCATTTCCAGGTTAGCTTCGGAACCATTATGTTAACGCTGGATGAGCAGCAATACCAAACTTTCGTAGCAATAGTAGCGGCGAAGAAGCAGGCACTTGTTCCTATGCAGGACTGCAACTGTAAATGCATTATTTTACCCACCCCCTCCAGTGCTGTAAATATCGTATTGAGCGAAAAAGAGCTCAATTTCCTGTTCGATATGACGCAGGCTGCTGATAATGAATTAAAAGCGAGCCAGTTATTAAGCCTCTTTCAGAAGGTGTAGGGCTGATGGCTGTCAGCTATCGGCGGTCAACAGGCTTTCAAATTGTGATATGTGCGGCTTGCAACCTGTCATGTCCTGAAAAAAGTAGACACTATTACTACTATTACCCTTTTTCTTTTTTTTGTTACTTTTTTTCTTTTTACAATCCACATTTTAATTGTGGATTATTATAAACTTATTTGATTTACAGCT
>NZ_QCZJ01000042.1 GCF_003075435.1 Terrimonas sp.
AACAAAACCTGGGTGGTGATGTATTGAATATAGTAAGTAAAAACGCATTGGTAAGCGGGCCGAATAATGCCGGTTATGGTTCTGCAAAAGCTGCGCAGTTGCATTTGTCAAGACTGAATGCGGCCGAGCTTGGAAAAGATCACATAAGGGTGAATGTAGTAAATCCAGATGCTGTGATTTCCGGCAGTAATATATGGAGCGGCGGCTGGGCTGAAGGTCGTGCAAAAGCGTATGGTATTAAAGTAGAAGAGCTGCCTAAATACTATGCAGGCCGCACATTGCTTAATGAAATTATTTTACCGGAAGATATTGCCAATGCATGTTTTGCTTTTGTGGGCGGTCTGCTGAATAAATCAACAGGTAATGTATTGAATGTTGATGGTGGTGTGGCGATGGCGTTTGTGAGATAGGGGAGTAGCTTTACGAGTATAGGGGGCTTGTAAGGGAATGCAACTGTATGCAATGGCGTGAATTGCTCAATACCAATGCTATTGTGATTGACCTGAATAGTGAGCACACGAAAGAAGTCGATGACTATAAGAAAATTCAATGGCGCCAGGTAAAAACTACATTTTTAAAACTTATATACAAAGCATTTAATCATGCCTAACGCCAAACCCGTCCTATGTTGAGTGCTGGGCTTTTTATCGGGCATCTCCATCTGATAAGTCACAATTCTTTCGTTTCAGTTAAATGATTGCCGGAATTCCAAAGGCGAGAGATTTGTCTTTTTTTTGAATAGTTTGCTAAATGATCGAGAATGTTCAAAACCAAGCTCATAAGCAATTTCACTGATTGAAAGATACGTCGTTGATAGTTTTTCTTTTGCTTTTTTAATCAGCTTTTCGTGAATGTGTTGTTATGTACTTTGCCCTGTCAGCATTTTCAATAAACTGCTTAAATATTTTGGCGATATATTTAATGTACCTGCGATATATTGAACTGACGGCAAACCTTTTGTTGCCAAATCTTCGTTGTTGAAATAGTTTGTAAGCAAATTTTCTAATTGGTCAAGGATTTGATGATTTGATTTGTCTTTTGTAATAAACTGGCGATTGTAAAAACGTTCAGAATAATTGAGCAATGTTTCAATATGCGAAATAATAATGTTTTGACTAAACCTGTCAATATTAGCGTGATATTCTTGTTTGATGTTCTCTACAATATCGTTTAGTATTTTTTCTTCTTTGTCCGGTAAAAACAATGCCTCATTTACCGAGTAATCAAAAAACTCATATCGTTTGATTGTTTTTCCAAGTGATGTATTCCAAAGGAAGTCAGGGTGAATGAGTAAAATCCACCCCGAACGTTCTTGATTTATTATCTCATTTGGATTCTGTTCAACTCTTAAAACCTGATTAGGGGATAAAAAATACATTACACCCTCGTCAAAGTCATATTGTTGTTGTGTGTCCCTTCGTCCAATCCCATGTTGTCTTTAAATTTTAGAGGTGCGAGCTTTGCCAGATGGAAAATCAAAATCAATCAAAGGCGGAATCGATGCGCCGGCATATAGAACAACAAACATACTGTGATAAAAACCACGCTGAAAAATCATTTGAAAAAAAGCAGACCGCACTTGCTGTAAAGCACCCCGGTCGTAATCCATTACCGGACAGCCTTCGCCGTGAGGTAACCACGTTACAACCAGATGAAGATCTAAGCACCTTAAAGTCAGTAGGCAAAGAAGTAACCGAGCAGTTGGAGTATCAACCCGGTGAATTGTATGTAAAACAAATTATCCGCCCTGAGTATATAAAACCGTCCGCTTATGGCTTAAACGCAAAGCGCGTGATAGCACCATTGCCCGCTATGCCATTAGAAAAGTCTATTGCAGGCGCATCATTGCTTACGCATTTACTGGTGAGCAAATTTGTAGATCACCAGCCGGTATATCGCCAATTAGAAATATTTAGACGACAAAACGTTACTATCAATCACAGCACGGTATCGGGCTGGATAAAAGATGCAGTTGCACTTATAGAACCAGTATACAACCTGCATTGTAAAGATGTTTTAAACAGCAGCTACCTGAATGCAGACGAAACAACCATAAAAGTTTTAGATAAGGACAAAAAAGGAACTACGCACCAGGGATACTACTGGGTATATTACGATACCGGGCAAAAACTGGCATTGTTCGATTACCAGCCTGGCAGAGGAGCCTTATACCCGAAGGCAATGTTGCATAACTTCAAAGGCTACCTGCAAACAGATGGCTATAATGCTTACGAGACCTTCGACAAAGTAGAAGGTGTAACTACTTTATGTTGCTGGGCACATGCACGCAGAAAGTTTTTTGAAGCCCTGCAGTATGATAAATACTATGGACAGATGCTGTTAAGCCAAATACAATCATTGTATAAAATAGAAGAATGGTGCAGGGATCACCATTATACACCGGAGCAAATAAAAGCATACGGCGGGTAGTATGCCGTACCCATACTTGAGAATATGCACGGCAATATGCAGGAATTTTTGACCAAAACACTTCCCCAAAGTCCGTTGGGGAAAGCAATTACCTATACACTCAAGAGATGGGAGAAACTATGCGTATATACGAGCGATGGCATATTGCAGATAGATAATAACCTGGTAGAAAACAGTATCCGTCCGGTGGCACTGGGCAGAAAGAACTATTTGTTTGCCGGTAGCCACGAAAGAGCCCAGGATACAGCAATGCTGTACAGCCTGTTTGCCATCTGTCGCCTGCGCAACCTTAACCCGGAGCAATAGCTTACATAATCTGTTTGAAAAAATCAAAAACACCCCGAAAGAAAACTTACACTTACTGCTACCGCAAAATTATACAGCGGATTTTAATAAACATTGACGGGGTTCGTCAATGGGATACTTTCCTTTTGATCAAAGCAAAGAGAGATGGAGTATGTACATATTGAAGAAATATATTTTGCCCTGGCTGTACAGGGCTAAAATATTGACAGGTAAGGCATAGCTAAATGAGACAAATTATACTGCATACAAAAATCTCATCCCGTTAGTAGTGTTTATATCAAAATGGAATTTTTTTCTCAATTTACCAGATGGTGAAAACTTATGGTAATGGGGCCTGACAAAATAACGAATCTTCAGTGGCAGATCAAACAAAGCTGGATCGATTCATGTAGGGAACCAGTTCTTAATATGCGATAGCCTATTAACAATGCAAAGGAAAAATAACACATCGCCAACCAGATTTTTGAGATCACAGGATAGTAATCTGTATTTTATCTTATTAATCAATGTTATTCCATGCAACTCCTGTTGCAGCAGTAACTATTAGCTTGCATAATTTTTGTGGATACTATTTCGGATGAAGATATGGTAAGATTTGAGCGTGATAAACATACTACAATTGAATGCAGGTTTCAGAATTTAATACAGTATAGCAAGCACTAACAGTTTTATTTGCCCAGTTCGGAACGAATCTTAAAGCGCCACTATATAGTTCATTACCTAATAAACCATACACCTTGCCACTACCTGTTATAGATACGCTGGAATTTGTAACGACTACACGCAGGGTTGTTTTTATCAGAGGAGTATTGTAATTATGCTGTCCTGTGAGTGTAAAGTCATTCGCTCCACGGTAGCTACCGCTTAGGGCAACGCTTACAAAATACAAATCTATGGAGCCGGTAATGGACACACCGTTGTTATTGGCCCTTGTGGTAACATTAGCAAAGGTAAAAGTATGCCCCCCGATAGGTACTGAAGCGTTAAAACTACCTGCCAGGTTAATTTCGGTAGCGGTTATAGATCCCTCCAGCTTCCTGTTTCCAAAAGGCCGCAGATCAAAAATACCGCTGAAATGAATTCCGTTCTTCTTTGAAATACTGATGATGCCGTTGGCATGAGGAAGAGATGTTGCGCCGAACAACATGATGCCGGCATTGGCTTCTCCTTCCAGCAGAAAGTCCCCGGAAGTGAGTTTCCCTTTTACGCTTAACCACCCTGCATAAGGAACCTGCACTTTACCTTCCAGTTCAAATCCTTCTCCCTGTTTTACTGAAAATTTCATATCCGCTGTTGGTAATCTAAACCCATTTCCCAAATCAATCTCTACACCTGCTTTCAGCATTCCTGAAAAAGCTATTTTCTGGTTGATAAAGCTTCCTGTAATTGCTGCTTCTCCAAGTCCGAACGGCAATATAATATCACCATGCATGGTAATTCCCTCTTTACTATCAAGCTTTAGGTTTAGGTTAGCGGCCCCTAATTCTACCCCATCAACTATAAAGCTGTGGTCAACCACTTTTGTAAGTGTACACCTTTCCCTGCTTAAAACGCCTTTGGTTTCGCCTTTAAGATGAAAAGGACCAACCTCCATATCTCTGTTGGTGCCAATTTCAATGCTGTCTTTGTTGATATAAAAATATGCCAGCCCCAAATCAAGGTCTCCATAAAATGGCAGGACTATTCTGGCGCTTTCTTCCCGGTAAATACTAAAATTATCTTTTGCAGGACCAACACTCAGGTAAAAAAAGTTGGAAACCGCTGGTATGGGGACTAATAAAATGTGTTTTTTTATATCATCACCAAACAGATCAGTTAATAAAACGCCATTTTGTTGTCCTCCAAATCGCAGATAAGAAAGAGATGGGTCACTGATAATGGCCCTATAGCCAGGGCGTTGAAATTGAAAAGTAGCGTTTACTAGTTCAAGGTTTATGTCAGCGTTAAAAACGTCCACTCCAACAATATTATTCAAGTTTGCAAGCGAGTTAAAAATGCCATCAGCTACAGGGTTCGCCAATGGATCAATTGACCCCGTAACATTTATCATGTATCCATGATCCTGTTTGTCATTCAGATAATCCAGAATGGCATCATAATTATCCTCAACTGATAATGCTGGAGCCGGTACAATTGTTTTTTGAGGAATGTGGATATACATATCTCCGGTAACCTGTAATAAACCTTTGGTTAGAGGTATCGGAATGTTTGCCAATCTTAGATAAAAATGAGAAGAAGCTTTTTCGAAACTATTATAACCATATTTACTTATGAAATACTCATTGTTAGCGATTTTGAAATCATAGGGAGTTGAGGTGAACCTGGCCTGGTTTGAAATTCCAACAATTGCCTGCATATCAACCATTGGTACATATACTCCTATTGCTTCCTGGGCAGTTTGACTAACCGTTTCCCAATATATTGCCGCTTCGTCATTGCCTTCAATTTCAGAAGGCAAATCAGGCATCGAAATTTCCCCTTTCAAAAGTATCGCGGGGTCAAGTGGATCCAGGTAAAATTCCTTAAAATGATAACGAAGCTTATTCAGTTTATGTCTTAACTCAAACTTCGCATCTCTTGATTCATTATAAAGTTTGAAACGCAAGTATCTTGTTTCCGGGTTCAGGGGAACTTCAGTACCATAGTTATTAATATAATATTGGCCTGTTTCGTATTCTATATGACCTTCTATCTCTTTCCATACATATGTTTTTAGCATTTCCCCGAATAATCCCACATCAGGAAATTTTACCATGGTGGTGCCGGAAATTGAAGTAACGACTCCACCCGGCCCCGTTATTACTTCAAACCTGCCTTCTCCTATTTCAAATTCCAGGTCTTCACTTGTTTTGGTACCCAATGTTCCGCTAAACTCGTATCCATTTTCAGTTTCTGTTATATTATCGGCAACTATGGTGAAACCGCCCTGGCCGGGAGTGGGATCATTTAACTCCACTATAACCGGATCTGGTTTTACCATATCCTTTTGGCAGGAAAAGCAAAACACGACCGCTAATACCAGGCTGATCGTTTTGAAGGAGGAGGCATAACAATTCATAACAGCATCTTTTGGCATGATTTAATAGCTTCAAAGCAACAACATATCATGCCAGCGCTATATAACACAGGTCGCAAAGAGTAGCAAAAATGTCGCGCCATTGCTGACTTACACTGAATTATGTATCACCGGCTTTAGCCTGTGCCGGTGTAATACCATATTGCTGTAAAAAAACCTTGCTGAAGTAAGATGGACTACTGAAACCTACCTTGTAACTGATTTCAGCAATGGTGCCTGCATTTTGTCTGATCATTTCCATCGCCTTGTTCAACCGGTATGACCTGATAAATGCTGTGGGAGATTGATTGGTAAGGGCATTCAGTTTTCTATGTAACTGGGAACGACTCATGCCCGCTTCTTTTGCCAGGTGAACAACGCTGAGGTTTTCATCACTCATCTGTTCTTCCACCACCTGCATTATTCTCTGTAAAAAAACCTCTTCCATTGAAGGAATGACAATGTCTTTAGGTTTCAGTATTAGCTCTTTCCTGTATTTTTCCTGTAATAGTTTCCGGCTCTCCAGCAGATTACTAATTCGTAGCAGCAGTTCTTTTGGGGAAAATGGTTTAATCAGGTACTCGTCTGCCTTTTGTTGCAGTCCCATTATTTTATCCTCAACCGATGCTTTAGCTGTGAGTAATATTAACGGTATATGGCTGGTTCTTGCATCTTTTTTCAATGCTTCGCATACTTCATAACCATTCTTTTCCGGCATCACAACATCACTTATAATCAGGTCGGGAATGATTTCATTAGCCGTTTTTATGCCATCTGCCCCGTTGGTAGCTTCTGCTATAGTATACTTATGATGCAGAATATCCTTTACATACAGCATTACATCTTTATTGTCTTCAATCACCAGTATAAGGGGCGCTTTTTCTTTTGTTTCGTCCGACAAAGAGTTGCCTGGCAGGACTGCCTGAACTTCATCAAAGCCGGGAGTGATTTGTTGTGCCGGTTGCAACATTTCATGGTTTTCCGGCAAGGGTAATGAAACAACTATTTCGGTGCCTTCGCCTGGCTTGCTGAAAGCAGCGATATCCCCATTGTGCAGGCGAACCAGTTCTTTTGATAAAGCAAGGCCGATACCGCTTCCGGCATAATGGGACTTTTGTGCTTCAGCTCCCTGGTAAAACCTGTTGAATATGTGCGGAATATCTTTTTCGTCAATGCCTATACCTGTATCCTGTACCTGTATATCACACCAGGATATACCTTCCCTTTCAACAAGACGGATTGATACAGTTATTTTTCCGTTCTCATTGGTGAATTTGAATGCATTCGATAACAGGTTGATCATAACGGTTTCTATTTTTTCCCTGTCAACCGGTATTACCAGGTGCTGAATAGCTGAATCAATGCTCAGGTTAATTTGTTTATCGGCTGCCATCGATGAGAAATTCGTTGTTACCCCGCGCACCAGTGAAACAATATCCAACGTAGTAATACTCATCTCAAGGTTGCCTGATTCCAGTTTAGACGAATAGAGCAACTGGTCAACGAGGCCGAGCAACCGCCGGGCGCTTCGCTCTACCATTCCCAATTGTTTAATCATCTGAAGGTCGCTGGTTGAAGCGTGTATGGTTTCGATGGGGCCCAATATTAATGTAAGCGGAGTTCTGAACTCATGTGATATGTTGGAGAAGAAACGTGATTTCATCTGTTCCAACTCTTTCTCTTTTTCCAGCAAGCGAAGGTTTTTGCGGCCGATTGTACGTTCCCGGAAATATAACGGCAGCAATACCGCTGCAATTAAAGTGCCGGCCAACACATAAGCCCTGCGCCTGAATGTTGCGGCTTCCTGTTGCTCACGGAGCAGGATGATCGTGTTATCTTTTTTTTCTGCTTCGTATCGTTCACGCAATTCTTCTGCTTGTTTTGATTTTTCAGCATTAAAGAGCGAGTCTTTGATAGCCGTATGACTTACAAGGGCGTCATATGCTTTCGCGTAATCTTGCTGTGCACTGTAAATTCTGGATAGAATGGAATATGCGAGTTTTTGGTCATAAAGCAACTCATTATCAATGGCGAGGTTGAGTTGTTTTTTTGCATAATATGAAGCAGAATCAAATTTTTTCTGTGAGAGATAATTTTCAGCCATGTGCCCGGAAGTATATACGTTTTGATAGCTGTAACCCATTTCCTCCGCCAGTGCAAAAGCCTCTTTCAAAAATATAGTTGCTTTTTCGTATGCCTTTTGCCCGGAATAATAACTTCCAATATTGTCGAGATTGGTAATGATCAGATCATGATTGTTGATCCGCCGGGCTATTTCGAGCGACTGATCATAATAGTGCAAAGCAGAATCGGATCGGCCTGACTGACTGTGCACAGACCCCAGGTTTACCATTGACCAGGCCTGAAGATTTTCATTTTTAATTTTAGTGCTTAGGTTAAGCTCCTGGTGCATATACTCCAACGCTTTATCCCGATTACCCATTTCCTCAAAAGTTACTCCCAGGTTTCCAAGTAACATGGCCAGCGCTAAGTCATCCTGTAGTTCTGTATAATATTGTTCTGATATGAGAAAGTTTTCAATTGCTGCTGCATAACGCCCTTTAATACTGTTGAGTATCCCGAAGTTTTGGTGACCACGAGCCAGCATAGTTTGAAAATTGATTTCCTTCGCAATAGTTAGCGATTGCTCTGCTGCAAGAGTAGCGCTGTCATAATTGCCTTTTTGATAATGCAGGAGATATAATTGGTTGTAGCTGCGGGATATCAGCTGCTTATCTTTAATAGTCTCGCTTATACTGATGGCTTTACGGCAATACTCAAACCCTTCTGCGTGTGCGCCATTGGTACTGCTTGTGTAAGACATTAACAGCAGGCAATTTGCCAGGATCTCGTTATAGCCTGATTTTGGCAACAGGTTATACGCTTCTTTAGCCAGGCTATCCGCAAGTTTAATATCGGTTCTCAAATAACTTTCGGCAAGTTGTATCAATGTATCCACGCTGGCTGTATCTGCCTTATTGGCGGTTTCAAAGCTATAAATCACTTGCGTATTACCCCAGCTTAGTTCTGTTAATGCGAGAAAGAAAATCAGCAAGCCGACAAGTATATATCGTTCAATAATTATCATGAATCCAGAAAATGATATAAGTAAGATACAACAGTTTTCACCTGTTGTCCCTCAATCATATATATTGCATAAATAAATCTTGACATTGTTGCCATCATATATACACACTTTCAAGTATTAATCATACCAACTACAATACTGGAAAAGTATTCCGATAAAAATCCTGAAAACGAATTCCTGTTCCGAAAAAGCCTGTTTGTAGGAATACAGGCGTATAACAGGAAAAGTTGCAAGAGCTCCTACAACGTTCATAGTTGGTAGATGTCTGTATGTTTAAATTAGTCATTACCATGTTTTATTTTTTTCTTTGATTCTTTCAAAATTTTCCTTGCAGCTGATTCCCTGATTTTTTTGTTCTTTTCAACTAATTGTACGCGAACATATTTTTCAAGCTTATGATGAATGGGGATTAGGATAGCAGCTATAATCACAAGAATCAATAGCATTAAAAAACTATTGTGGTGTGTTAAGCTTTCTAAAGTGGGATGAATTAAAAGATTTATAAACTCAAATACTATTAGTAATCCTATTTGTCCGACAAACTTTATAAATGATTGATTCACTATAAACGTCCTGCTCAGCATGAGAAAAATTGTTACAAAAGTTACAAGTCCGATCGCGATTAAGGAAAATTCAATATTTCTGTGGCGTAGCTTTTTTATTTCTTCTTGCTTTTGAGCAATTTCCCTGTCTTTAAGTTTTTCAGTAAAAGTTAAATCTAAAAGTTGATTATTTTGATCTAATGCTGAAAGCATTCTGCTACAGCTATCTTTGAGCTGCAAATAATGATATGCCTTGATCAGATTATTTTCAATCTTATATGTTTTTTGAAGTAAGTCGGCATTTTTTATAAGCAAATCAATATACTTAAAATTGGTTGAAAGTTGCAAACTTTGGGTAGCATATTTTTTGCATGAATCGTATAAGTTTAGCTTAAAAAAGAGATATCCGTATTCATGGAATGAGCTGGCTAAATGTCTGTTATCTTCAGTTTCCTGACTAAACTGTATAGCTGTTTCAAAATAACTTTTTGCTTTATTCAAAAATCTTAACGACGAATCTCTAAGGTATAGTTGTGTATAGCTTTTTGCATAATCAATATAAATAGCAGCACGGATATAATTCGTATCCTTTGAGGTAACGTTGCGTTCCTTGCCAAATAAATAATTTGAATTTTCTGATTTACTCAGATAATAAAGAGAAGAATCTGGCTCCTCCAAACTTAAATAAAGAAGCCCAATATTTTCATATATATATGTCAAAGATCGATTGTTTTCTTTTTCCTTCCCAATAAGTTCACCTTTCCTTAAATACTCCATAGCTAAATCATGGTAGTTTAACATGCTATAGTTGAATCCAATATTATTGTATAATTGTGGTAGTAGGTGATCTATTTTAGAGTTGTTCTCAGCTATTTTTATCCCGGCTAAATATTTTTCGATTGCTTTGGTATAATCACTTTTTAGAAAATAGTAGTTGCCAAAAATTCTATATGAAATTGTTTGGAACGAGTCATTTTTTAGCGAAATTGATTTCTCTAATAATTCCTGACTAATATTAAACATACTATCTGACATTCCAGATTTGTAAAATTGGTCATTTAATTTTAATAGGGAATAAAACTCAGCAGGACTTGGATTTTGCCCTAAAACCACAACCGAAATACCGGTAGTAAATAAAGAAAAAAATAGCTGCTTAATATTCATGGGAGTTAATTAAGGTGACGTATGCTTGTATGTATGTTATTAGTCGAAACTGTTAAAAATTATCAGGCATCCAGGATATTTATTTTGACATTATGTTATAAGATATATAGTAGGCATCCGCATATTCGTCGAAAAAAGACATCGCATCTCCAGTAATACGGCTGCTTTCAATAAAGCCACTATTTTTTTGAACTATGTGTTCGGGTAGTGGTAGGCAATCTTAGATGAAGGATTAATTAATTTTTTCAATTTAGCGATATTTTATAAATGGGCAAAGTCTCAAATATGGTCGGTACATTGCTGCCGCTATTTTAATGCTTTTTTACGTTCATTTAAAAGCTGAATTTTCAAATACGTTACTTAAATTCCCTGATGCGTAACATTCAGTAAATAATCATCCCATAATTTTGTTGCTGCTAAAAATATTAAGCCTGGGCATACAGACTATTACGCAGTTGGTTTTAGGGGTAGGTAGTTATACATATTGCCCGACATTATTTTCCCGGAAATAAAACGGCAGCGTTTTTTTGTTTTCTGAAATCGAGAGCTGCTGCTTTTTAGCCAGCCTTAGCTGTGGTAGTGGTAGCACCATATATAGAACTGAGCTTATTGTGAACTGCAAGACTAATTAACTGAGCGAATCAGCGGTTTTTATTTCCGTTATACTGTATCTGAGCCTGGTGCATAATTTCGTCCTTTTAACATCATTTATCCTTTGAATTTGCTGTATGGAGAATATCAATATGTTAACCGATTTTCCGGATAGCGAGCCACAGCAGTACTACAAAAAGACAGCAGAAAATATTGCAGAGTTTTACACCGGAGGCGCGTATGTATATATCAGCAACGCAAAAACAGAACTGTACGTTTTACTTCTCCCGGGTTAAAAGCTAATGGTATTGTAGAAGATGAGATTATGCAATGGCTACAAAAAATTAAAATTAAATTTTCATAGTTCTGACGGTTCCCTTTTATAACAGAGGCAGTTCACTCAGGATGTAAACAAAGCTGTTGCAGTTTCAACAATGGCTTTAATAAGTTCAGTATCCGGCATATTTTCACGCTCAGGTACAATGGCGCGATAATATTGTTCATCGCCAGGCTCAAGGATAATTGTTTGCGAAGGCAATGTTACCATTATGCGGTGACTATAACCGTAAGATTGCAGTTCGGCAGGGAAAAGAAGGGCTTCATTTTTATAAATCACAGGCAATTCAAATGTTTCTTTCATGATTGATCGTAATGCAAAATTACGTTTGCTGGAAATCAAATTTTATTCTGGATTACGTTATGCATTGTTACAAAGCCAGTAACTTTTTTTAACCATGAGCCTGTGGAGTGTCAGACAAGCTAAAATTGAGGGTTTAATTGAGTTTTATAATTAGTAACATTTTTATAAATAAAACTGCATGTAATCTTCTTCAAATATATTACGGGGAAAATCCGGGCGATATCCCGGAAAAACGTGGATTGATTTTGACGCACTCTCAAAAGTTATTACAGACATTACCCATTGCTGCATTGCCACTGCGCCGTGATGCCTCTCTCTCATACACTTCTACACCTTCCCCTTCTTTATATCATCCACCACCCCCGGGTCAAGTAATGTTGATGTATCGCCCAGTTTTTCTATTTCTCCTTCGGCTATTTTACGCAATATCCTGCGCATAATTTTACCGCTTCTTGTTTTGGGTAAGCCATTTACAAATTGTATCCTGTCTGGTTTTGCAATGGGCCCTATAATGCGGGAAACTGTTTGCAATATGTCTTTGCGCGTTTCATCCTCACTTCCGTGAAAGCTGCTAACAATTACATATGCATAAATACCCTGCCCCTTTATATCGTGGGGATATCCAACAACAGCGCTTTCCACCACGCTGGCGTGCATATTAATAGCATTTTCCACTTCCGCGGTTCCAATGCGGTGACCGCTCACATTCAATACATCATCTACCCTACCGGTAATACGATAAAATCCTTCATCATCCTTCATCGCACCATCACCTGTAAAATATAAATTTTCGTAAGTAGCAAAATAATTGGTGCGGCAACGCTCATGATCACCATAAGTTGTTCTGAGTATACCAGGCCATGGGGCTTTCATACAAAGATTTCCCTTGTACAAACCTTCTTCATTTTTTTCTGTTATTTCCACCCCCCTGTCATCCACCAGCACAGGTTGTACGCCTGGTAGTGGCAATGTAGCCCATGAAGGTATTGCAGGTGTAACCCCTGCAAGATTGGTAATAAGTATGCCGCCTGTTTCTGTTTGCCACCATGTATCAACTATCGGGCATTTTTTCTTTCCGATGTTTTCATCATACCAATGCCATGCTTCCTCATTAATGGGTTCCCCAACCGTACCCAACACTTTCAGCGAAGAAAGATCTTTATCTTTTATCGGATCAAGTCCGTAGCTCATTAAACTGCGAATGGCTGTTGGTGCGGTATACAGAATGTCTATTTTATATTTATCCACTATCTCCCAAAATCTTCCTGCATCCGGCCAGGTAGGCACACCTTCAAACATAACAGAAGTAGCTCCTGCACTTAACGGCCCATATAAAATATAGCTGTGCCCGGTGATCCATCCAATATCCGCTGTACAAAAATGTTTCTGCCCCTGCTGGTATTGAAATGTATTTACAAAAGTATAGTTGGTCCAAACCATGTAACCGCCGCAGGTATGCACCACACCTTTGGGCTTGCCTGTGCTGCCTGAGGTATACAGGATAAATAAAGGATCTTCGGCATCCATTTCTTCAGCAGGAAAAGAAACCGTTCCGTTCTTCTCCACCTGCCCTTCTGCATGTTCCATTTCATCTTCCCACCAAACATCCCTGCCTTTCAGCATAGATACGGGTGTTCTTGTACGTGTATATACAATTACTTTTTTCACCACTTTATTTCCTATCAACGCATCATCAATAATACTCTTCAAAGGAATATCTTTTGCGCCGCGGTAAGCGCCATCACAGGTTACAATATATTCTGCTTTCGCGTCTTCAAGCCTGTCTGCAATACTTTGTGCGGAGAAACCTCCGAATATTACACTATGTATGGCACCGATCCTTGCACAACCAAGTACAGCGTAAGCAAGCTCTGGCACCATGCCCATATATATACAAACCCTGTCGCCTTTTTTTACACCAAGGTTTTTTAGTACCTGGGCAAACTGGCAAACCCTTTTATGCAGGCGTGCATAGGTAACAACTCTTACCCGGTCTTCCGGGTTATTGGGTTCCCATATAATAGCAGGCTGATCGGCCATCTCAGGCAAATACCTGTCAATGCAATTTTCTGTGATATTGAGCTTTGCACCTTTAAACCATTCAACCTTAGGTTCCGTAAAATTCCAGTCTAATACCTTATCCCACTTTTTTCTCCACTGAAAATTATTGGCAATATCAGCCCAGAAGTTCTCCGGATCTTCTACACTTTTTTTGTATGCTTCCTTGTATGCTTCGTAAGATTTGATCTGGTATGGATATGACATATGGCTCAGAAAATTTTGAATTATTCAGGATTAACAATATTCAGCTGTTACGAACATGTTGCAATGTCCTTATTTTCGCTCATAAGGAAAAATGAAATTTCGGATAAACATATTTAGTATATTCAACCCTTCAATCGATTGCATTAAATGTCTACGTCAAATAAAAGTATCTGGAAAATTATCGGAGCCTCATCAGTCGGAACTTTAATAGAGTGGTATGATTTTTATATTTTCGGTAGTCTTGCCACGGTTATTGCCAGCCAGTTTTTTCCGAAGGATAATCCTACTGCTGCATTGCTTTCTACATTAGCCACATTTGCCGCAGGCTTTATTGTACGCCCGTTTGGCGCTTTAGTATTTGGAAGATTGGGTGATATAGTAGGCCGCAAATACACGTTCTTGTTAACGCTGATTATTATGGGAGGCTCAACCTTTGCCATAGGATTAATACCCTCTTACGAAAGCATTGGTTTTGCAGCGCCCATCATTGTATTGATATTGCGGTTGCTGCAGGGGCTTGCATTAGGAGGAGAATATGGTGGCGCAGCAACGTATGTGGCAGAACACGCGCCAGCCAACAAAAGGGGCTATTATACTTCGTGGATACAAACCACTGCAACACTTGGTTTGTTTGTATCGCTGGGTGTAATATTATTGGTGCGACAAAGTTTAGATAGCGATCCCGCTGTTTCAATAAGAAAGTTCAACGACTGGGGCTGGCGTATTCCTTTCCTGGTTTCTATTCTGCTGGTCATAGTATCTATTTACATCAGGCTAAAAATGAATGAGTCACCCTTGTTTGCCAAACTTAAGGCCGAAGGAAAAACATCTGTAAATCCATTGAAAGAAAGCTTTGTACACAAAGCCAATTTGAAAATGGTATTGCTGGCATTGTTTGGCGCTACTATGGGGCAGGGTGTGGTTTGGTATACCGGGCAATTTTATGCGCAGAATTTTATTGAAACTGTTTGTAAAATTGATTTCGGCCAATCACGTACCATACTGATATGGGCTATACTTTTTGCCACGCCATTCTTTGTGGTGTTTGGCTCATGGAGCGATAAAGTGGGAAGAAAATGGATAATGCTGGGAGGAATGCTGCTCGCTATTATATTCTACAAACCTATTTACAAACAATTTCTTTCTTTGTCTGATACTACAGCCTACCAGGCAATTACACCGACATCTGCCGGAGAGCCGCAGATAAAAAGAGATACTGTGGCGAATAATATCATCACCACAACATCTGTAAAAAAAATATTTACTGACGGTTACGCCTACACGCAGAAAAATGTGGATACCGTATTTGCTGACCTGTCAAAACCTGTAGCACAGGCACCTGTAATGTATATTGATAAAAAATTACCCGCAGGCACTTACTGGACATTCGTTTTCCTGGTATTTGTGCAGGTGATTTTTGTAACGATGGTATATGGCCCTATTGCCGCCTTTCTTGTTGAAATGTTTCCAACAAGAATACGATATACCTCCATGTCGTTGCCATATCATATAGGCAATGGTGTGTTTGGCGGGTTAACACCATTTATCGCATTATTACTTACTACCATCAACACCGGCGATAAGCTGGTTGGTTTAATGTATCCTATTATTGTTTCGGCAATATGCTTTGTAATAGGCGCATTATATGTGAGCAATAAGATTGATCCGGATGTGAGTGATTAGCTGGCAGCTATCAGCCGTCAGCTATCGGCTGTGAGCGAAAGTGACAGGTGAATAGGCAACTTGCCTGCCGGCAGACAGGTAGTAAATTAGTGAGACGTGAAATGTAAAACGACAGAACCGCGTTTGAAGCTCGTGCCCTACCTGAAACTTGCAACCAGAAACCTTTCTAACTTTTAACCCGCTGACAGCTGATCGCTGACAGCTCAAAGCTAAAATCAAATGAACCTGTTAAAAAAATATCTCGGCATAATATGGATGCTGCTTGGCCCTGTGGCATTATACTATTTGATTAAAACCGCTTTGCAACAAATAGCGCATCATCCCGTTATTGATACCAAGATTCAGTGGGGGGTGTTTATTGCAGTGTTTTTCCCGATAGCTATCGGACTGATGATTTTTGGCTGGTATGCGTGGAAGGAAGAATATAAGAGATAGTGAAACGTGAGACTATAATGTAAAACGGACTTATTATTTTTGCCGGATGTCTATCGAAGTAAAAAATCTTTTCAAAGTTTATGGCGAACAAAAAGCTGTAAACAATATTTCTTTCTCTGTTAATAAAGGAGAGATAGTAGGTTTTCTTGGTCCTAATGGCGCAGGAAAATCCACCACTATGAAAATACTCACCGGCTACCTGCAGCAAACATCCGGCGAAGCGTTGGTATGCGGAATGAATATAGCCACCCATTCTCTTGATACCAGGAAAAAAATCGGATACTTGCCGGAATCGAATCCTTTGTACTATGATATGTATGTAAAGGAATATTTAGGCTTTATTGCAGACGTACATAAAGTTGCTGATAAGCACAAGGCCATCAACAGAACTATTGACCTGGTTGGTCTTGGCCCGGAAAGAACAAAAAAAATAGGCCAGCTTTCAAAGGGATATAAACAAAGGGTTGGGTTAGGCGCTGCTTTAATTTACGAACCCGAAGTATTGATATTGGATGAACCAACAACTGGCCTTGATCCAAATCAGATCATAGAAATACGGGAAGTCATCCGCCGGCAGGGACAGGATAAAACTGTGCTATTTTCTTCTCATATTCTGCAGGAAGTGGAAGCAGTGTGCAATCGTGTAGTGATCATCAACAAAGGTGAGTTGGTTGCTGACGATACGCTCACTAACCTGCAATCGGGCAATAATGCTGCTCACCATATTATTATTGAATTTTCTGCTCCCGCCCCGCAGGATTTTTTTGCAGGTATTGCAGAAATCGCTGCCTTACAGTTTTTGGAAAACAATCAATACAAATTATCAACTATCAGTCCCGAACAATTGCGCAGGCATGTTATTGAAAGAGCTTTGCAGCATAATCTCAATATCACCGGCATCCGCAGCGAAAGCCAAAGCCTGGAGCATATTTTTAAGACGTTGACAAAAACAACACCCCGGGACTTTACGGGTCTCTCCAAAGAAGAATAGGCGAAGCACATAGCCGGCTCTGCAAAGATGCTGCTCAATATAGCAGGCTGTTTAATTTTAAACAAGTAAAGAACCTGTGTAATTAACTACAAGCCTCAAACTATAAACCCCAAACTCCCCAAACGCTTCCCTCTCTCATACGCCAATCTCAAATCTCCAATTCTCTCACTTAATTTTTGCAGCAAAAACTGAAAACCTTTTCTTTGCACATATTTAGCATACTTAATTAACACTTAAAATAACTACACATGAGCTTTATATCAGATATACATGCAAGGCAGATACTGGACAGCCGCGGAAACCCGACAGTAGAGGTTGATGTAATTACAGAAAACGGTTTGGTAGGCAGGGCTGCAGTTCCTTCCGGTGCTTCTACGGGTAAACACGAGGCTGTTGAGTTAAGAGACGGTGATAAATCAGTATACCAGGGGAAAGGAGTATTAAAAGCTGTTGCCAATGTAAATGATATTATAGCAGATCAGTTGATAGGTATTGATGTAACCAAACAGGCTTATATCGATAATTTGATGATTAAAATTGATGGCACTCCTAATAAAGCGAAACTAGGCGCTAATGCTACGCTTGCGGTGTCAATGGCTGTTGCCAAAGCTGCTGCGCAGGAAAGCAATTTGCCATTGTACAGATACCTGGGCGGTGTAAATGCTACCGTATTACCAATGCCATTAATGAATATTTTAAATGGCGGTGTGCATGCAGATAACAAAATCGATTTCCAGGAATTTATGATCATTCCTGTAGGTGCGCCAAACTTCAGTGAAGGACTGCGCTGGGGTGTGGAAGTATTCCATAACCTTAAAACAGTTTTAAAGAAAAAGGGCTACAGCACCAACGTGGGCGATGAAGGTGGTTTTGCACCGGATATTCAGAGCAATGAAGAAGCTATTGAAACCGTATTACAGGCAATTGATGCAGCCGGTTATAAAGCAGGCGAGCAAATCGCTATAGCGATGGATGCTGCCAGCACCGAAATGTTTGACGAAGCTAAAGGAACCTACAAATTCTATAAAAGCAGCGGTAAAACCATCAGCAGCGATGAAATGGTGGCTTACTGGACAGAATGGGTAAATAAATATCCAATAGTATCTATTGAAGATGGTATGGCTGAAGATGATTGGACAGGCTGGAAAAAGCTGACTGACGCAATCGGTTCAAAATGCCAGCTGGTAGGTGATGACCTGTTTGTAACCAATGTAAAACGCCTGCAGGAAGGTATTGATAAAGGTATTGCCAACAGCATATTGATCAAAGTAAACCAGATAGGAACAGTTACAGAGACCATCAATGCTGTTCAGTTAGCGCAATCAAGCGGTTATACTACCATTATGAGCCACCGCAGCGGTGAAACAGAAG
The DNA here is from genome assembly GCF_003075435.1 of Terrimonas sp. Classification (GTDB taxonomy): domain Bacteria; phylum Bacteroidota; class Bacteroidia; order Chitinophagales; family Chitinophagaceae; genus Agriterribacter. The sequence goes on from NZ_QCZJ01000042.1 coordinate 18,562, forward strand.
ATACAACCATCGCGGATCTTGCAGTAGCATTGAACTGCGGGCAAATAAAAACAGGCAGCGCGTCAAGAACCGACCGCCTGGCCAAGTACAACCAGTTGATAAGAATTGAAGAAGCATTGGGTGAAAACGCCATTTATCCCAATGGAAAAGCTATATTTGGTAAATAGAAAAGTTACTGGTTGCAGGTTAGTGTGTTCAACACCAGTAACCTGCAACCTGAAACAGTTAATATGGATTTGCTTAAAAAAATACCAGGCTGGTTAAAAAATAAATATATGCTTACCGCAACAGGGTTTGTGGTTTGGCTGCTGTTTTTTGACCATAATGATATTTTTATGCAGATGGAAAGAAGAAGTGAGCTAAGAGATTTGGAAAAAGGGAAAAGTTATTATTCTGAACAGGTGAATGCCCTCAAAAAGGAGCTTTCTGAATTAAAGGGCGACCCTGCATCCACAGAAAAAGCGGCAAGAGAAAGATATATGATGAAAAAGGATAATGAAGATCTTTTCATTATAGACGAAAAATAGCCGTACTAAATTTTTTTGCTTTTTTACAATATTACTTTCACTACCTCGTTTTATATGGCATAAGCTAATCCCGCCTTTTGGACAAACGCCGTTAAATCCGTACAAGAATCTAAATATCCTCCTAAACCGTAGAGTTTTTTATTTAATTGATTTGATGACAGTCTAAATGGATTGCTTATGGATATTTATACGCCTGAAAACATGATACGATACTTATACAAAGAAACCTCAGCAGAAGAAACAGCAGCTATTAAGCACGCTTTGGATACGAATTGGATACTTCGTGAAAAATTTGAAGCTATTAAAAAAGCAGCTAACGGACTCAATTCTATGATTCAGTCTCCAAGGCCTTCTGTTATTCAATCTTTATTGAATTATGCGGGAGTAAGCAAAGAAGTAGAGCATCAGTAAGTTTTCAAAATCAACTCGTTAGCAATTTTGCTACTAAAACTTATGTGTATTTATCTCAAGCCTGAGCAACACACATAAGTTTTTTTATTTCCCTGGGATATTAATATCAATGGTAATCCGGATATTGTCTGTGCGATGAAATCCTGTACAACAGACATTCGTTAAGCATACCAAATACAATAAAACAGATATGACTGATATGCACAGGATGTATCAGGTTAATCAGTAATACGAGTATCTTCCATATGCTGTTTAATAGAAGAATATCCACGTGTGATATTACCTGCTTTTTCTTACGGACAAGCGACACTCATTTAATATCTTCGCTTCCTTAATAAATGACGCTTCAGCAACGCTATAATTTCGTTATTTCCTGGTTTCAGCAACATGTTCCCGAAGCTGAAACGGAATTATTATACGATAACCCTTACCAACTGTTGGTAGCAGTTATTCTTTCTGCTCAATGCACCGATAAACGGGTAAATCTTACTACACCTGCAATATTTCAGCGTTACCCCGATCCTGAAACACTTGCCAGGGCAGATTTTGAAGAGCTTTTTCCTTATATCAGGAGCATTTCTTACCCCAATAACAAAACAAAACACCTGATCGGCATGGCAAATATGCTGGTAAAGGATTTTAATGGCGAAGTGCCATTAACCGTAGATGAACTTGTTCGCCTGCCGGGTGTTGGACGAAAAACAGCTAATGTAATTACCTCAGTGGTTGATAAACAACCTAATATGGCGGTAGATACCCATGTTTTCAGGGTATCAGCACGGATAGGGCTTACCCGCAATGCCAAAACACCGCTGGCTACTGAAAAACAGTTGATTAAGCATATTCCGGCAGCACTTATCCACAAAGCACACCACTGGCTTATATTGCATGGCAGGTATATCTGTGTCGCCCGTAATCCCAAATGCGAAATATGTGGTTTACAGCAAGCCTGCAAGTATTTCGGGAAAAACAAGGCATCTGTATAGGAAATTCCGGCAGATTGATGACCAGGCAAAATTGCTGGCTCATTCCTGCCTAATCTTTATATCTTTGCGCCGCAAGTCAGATGATGTCTGACTTTTTTAAATTGTACCGATGTCATTGATGGATAAAATTGATAGATCCAGGCTACCACAGCATATTGCCATTATAATGGATGGTAATGGAAGATGGGCGCAGGAAAAAGGAGAAGACCGCCTGTTTGGCCATTATCATGGTGTGGAAAGTGTACGCAATATTGTTGAGGGTGCAGCAGAACTTGGTGTAAAATACCTCACCTTATATGCTTTCAGCACTGAAAACTGGGACAGGCCTGAACCGGAAGTAAATGGATTAATGATCCTGCTGGCAGATACCATCCGCCAGGAAGTTGGTACACTTAATAAAAACAATATCCGCCTTCAGCTCATCGGCAATATTGATATGCTGCCCGGATATGCCAGCAAAGAGCTGCTTGAAGCCGTTGAATTAACAGGTAAAAATGATGGGCTTACGCTGATTATTGCTTTAAGCTATAGTTCACGTTGGGAACTGGTAAATGCCGTAAAACTTATTGCCACTGATGTACAGGCTGGAAAATTGGCTCCCCGGCAGATCAGTGAGCATACTTTAAGAAATTATTTATCAACAAGTGCATATCCTGATCCGGAATTAATGATAAGAACAAGCGGCGAATTCAGGATAAGCAATTTTTTATTATATCAGCTTGCTTACGCTGAGTTGTATTTTACAGATACGCGTTGGCCTGATTTCCGGAAGGAACATTTATATGAAGCAATTATTAATTTTCAACAACGACAAAGGAGATTCGGAAAAACAGGAGAGCAAATAAAAGGCAATGCCGCTACTGATGCGCATTAGCTGCTGTAATCCTTAATTGTTTTAACAAACCATTTTAATTAATCCCGTTAATTTGCCGGGCGAAACTTAAAAAACGGATGCAAAAAATCTGCACGATTTTCACTATTTTACTTGGATTAAGTTTTATTTCAACCAAAACTAACGCACAGGTAAATGATACAATACCAACTACCTCAGTTGACCCTGCGTTAATGGGTATATTCAATCAAACCATTCCCAAAAAATATACAATAGCCGAAATAAAAGTTACAGGCACCCAGTACTTTGATCCCAATCTCGTTACTTCTATTTCAGGATTAAATGTGGGTGATGAAGTAAGAATACCCGGAGGCGATAATTTTTCAAAGGCTATTGAAAAACTCTGGGGACAAAATTTATTTGCCGACATTGAAGTATACATTACTAAAGTTGAAGGCGACAGAATATGGGTGGAGATTGCGGCGGTAGAACGCCCCCGCTTATCAAAAGTGATTTTCAGAGGTGTAAAAAAAGCTGAAGCAACTGATCTTAAAGAAAAAATTGCTATTACGGCAAGCCAGGTTGTAACAGAAGCTAGAAAACAAAACGCTATTGAAGCCATTCAGAAATTTTATATCGATAAAGGTTTCCAGGGCGCATCCGTAAATGTGATAGAAAGACCTGATACTGCATATACCAATGGCGTTGATTTGATTTTTGTGGTGGAGAAAGGCGCTAAGGTGAGGATAAATGATGTGCTGATCACCGGTAATGAAAATATTAGCGATCTTAAATTGAAAAAGCAATTAAAGGGTACCAAAGAAAAAACAAGACTTACCCTTTATGAAGATAAAACGCAGAGTCCTTATGGTAATGAAGAAGCCATTTCCTTTAAGGAATACATAAAAAATTACGGATATTTATCTCCTACAAAAACGCTCGATTATTTAGATCCTTATTTCCGGTTTAAGATTTTCAGTTCCGCTAAATTTAATGAGAAGAAATACCGCGAGGATAAAGAAAAATTACTGGAATACTACAACTCCATGGGATACCGTGATGCAGTTATTGAAAAAGATACACTTTTCTATAGCAAAAAAGGTAACCTTAACGTGGCTTTAAAAGTAAACGAAGGACATAAGTACTATTTTGGAGATGTGACCTGGAGAGGAAATACAAAATATTCTGATTCCTTATTGTCCGTAATTCTGGGCATTAAAAAAGGTGATGTATATAATATTGAAACCTTAAACAAACGCCTTGGCAAGCAGCTTTCTGCTGATGGCGGCGGTGATGTGAGCAGCCTTTATTCAGATAATGGCTATTTGTTTTTCCGTGTAGACCCTGTTGAAACTTCTGTATACAACGATACTATTGATCATGAGATACGCATTACAGAAGGACCACAGGCTACTATTAAAAGAGTAACCATCTCCGGTAATGATAAAACCAAGGAACATGTGGTAAGAAGGGAATTAAGGACTTTGCCTGGTGATAAGTTCAGCAGGGATCTTTTAATCCGTTCTCAAAGGGAAATTGCTAACCTGGGATACTTTAACCAGGAAAAGATCGGTATTAATCCTGTACCTAATCCAGATGATGGAACTGTGGATATAGGGTACACGCTTGAAGAAAAATCGTCTGACCAGTTAGAGCTTAGCGCCGGCTGGGGTGGTGGTATAGGCTTAACAGGCACTGTGGGCGTTGTATTTAACAACTTCTCTATCCGCAATATTTTCAAAAAATCTTCGTGGAGCCCGCTACCTTCAGGTGACGGACAGAAGCTGAGTCTTCGTTTCCAATCTAACGGTCGCTATTTCCGCTCAACCAACTTCTCGTTTACAGAACCATGGCTGGGTGGCAAAAAAAGAAATTCATTTACAGTAAGCCTGTATAGCTCTAAATATGCTAACGCATGGGATCCTTATACGTATAGGTATACCAACGAAAGAGCCGATTCATCTTATCTTAAAGCTTTTGGCGCGTCTATTTCTTTGGGGAAACAATTAAAGTGGCCGGATGATTATTTTACATTGATATACGCGCTGAATTACACGCAGTATAAATTAAAGAATTACCCGGGCTTCTTTGCTGGTTTATCAACCGCAACTTCAAACATTGTAAACCTGAAGCTTACTTTATCACGTTCATCTATAAATCAGCCTATATTCCCAACAGGCGGGTCCAGCTTCATGGTCAGTGGTGCATTTACACCACCATATTCTTTGTTCAGAAGCGAAACAAGTCTTAAGAATACAGAAAATAAATATAAGCTGGTTGAGTACCACAAATGGCGTGTAAACGCAGAGTGGTATGTGCCATTGGGCAGACCATCGGGCGAAGAAAAAAACAGGCAATTTGTGTTGAAGTTCGCGGCTAAATATGGTTTTATAGGCAGGTATAACAAAAACCTTGACATATCACCATTTGAACGTTTCCAGGTGGGTGACGCCGGCTTAACCAACAACTTTGGTATTTTGGGTTATGATATCATTGCACACAGAGGCTATCCTGTGTATAATAATTCTGATCCAACCATTAACCCCGACCAGCAATCTACCACAACCTTCTTCACTATATTTAATAAGTATACAATGGAGTTAAGGTATCCTTTTGCTACTAATCCCAGCAGTACAATATATGGTTTGGCCTTTTTTGAAGCAGCAAACGGATGGTATGAGTTTAAAGACTGGAATCCCTTCCGCTTACGCCGCTCTGTAGGCTTAGGCGCAAGATTTTACCTGCCTATGTTTGGCCTGCTTGGATTTGACTATGGACTTGGGCTTGACCGCCTTTCCGTTCCGGGGGCAACCTTTAAAGATGCAACAAGGTTTACCTTTATGCTTGGCTTTGAACCGGAATAATATTTGAGAGCAATGCTGTATTTTACAGTGTATTTTCAGCATAACTTTTAAAATAACGTTTATGAAGAAACTATTATTTATTGCCTGCATATGTTTTGCTGCTGTTGCGGCAAATGCGCAACGCTATGCTATCCTTGATACCAAATTCATTTTAGATAAACTTCCGGAATATAAAGAAGCGCAGAAACAACTGGATCAGTTCAGTACCGCATGGCAAAAAGAGCTGGATGGCTTACAGAATAATCTCGATAAAATGTACAGGGATTTTGATGCCGAACAGGTAATGCTGAGTGATGATTTAAAGAAGAAAAGAGAAGATGAACTCTTTAATAAAGAAAAAGAATTGCGTGATCTGCAGCGTAAACGTTTTGGTTTTGAGGGAGATCTGTTTAAAAAACGGCAGGAACTCATAAAACCCATACAGGATAAGGTTTATAATGCAGTGCAGAAGCTGGCTGTGGAAAAAGGTTACGATTTTATTTTAGACAAAAGTGAAGGAATTACCGTTATCTTTGCCGACCCCAAATTAGACCGCAGCGAAGATATTTTGAAAATGCTTGGGGCATCTAAATAAATGTTAAAGGCTTTTATTAACCAAACTAACTGAATCATTTTTTCATCTAAACATACAATTAAAAGCACATTAAAATTAATATGAAAAAGGTTTTATCCCTGGTAGCGGCAAGTTTTGCACTGGTATTGATTGGAAACTATGCGAATGCCCAGAATAAGTTCGGGCACGCCAGCATTGAAGATGTGGTATATATTCTGCCTGATATTAAGAAGGCGGATTCCATTTTGCAGAAGTTTCGTAAAGATTCGCTTGAAAACGCTCTACCGTTTTATTTAAATGAATACAAACGTAAAGATTCAATAGCCAAATCACCCGCTACACCTGCAGCTATTAAACAAACTGTTCAAAACGAAGCAGCGCAATATGCTCAAATTTTGCAGAACTGGGACCAGTTCATGCAAAGTGAATTACAGCGTAAACAGAGTGAAGTATATGGGCCTTATTTCTCCAAGGCATATGAACTGATCAATACAGTTGCTAAAGAAAACGGGTATACCTGGGTATTTAAACAGGATGCTTTACTCGTTGCTCCCCAAACTGATGATCTCCTGCCTTTGGTAGCTAAAAAATTGGGGGTTAAGCTGCCTCCGGCAGCCACAGAACCGGCAACAGGCGGAGCAAAAAAATAAGTCTTACCTAAAAATATTTATATGAAGACGTTCTGAAAAGAGCGTCTTTTTGGTATATTTAAAATTGTTGCTGATTAGTGGATACACCAACCAGGGCATGAAGGAAGAAGCACAAAAATATTCCAGCCGCTCGTTAAGGAGCGGTTTTTTATTTGCCACACACTAACGGGAACCGCATTAATTCGTAACAACAATATCTGTTTTGAAAACCATTAAGAAGTTAAGGTGCATTAAGGCTCTTTTCTTAATTTTCTTAATTCCTGAATGTTTATTTAGAAGAAGCCGTTTCTTTGTTGTATGAATCAACAGCCTATTGGTGTATTCGATTCCGGCTACGGCGGATTAACGGTTTTGAAAGAGATTATAAAAAAACTGCCGCAGTACGATTATGTTTATCTGGGTGATAATGCCCGTGCGCCCTATGGTACCCGCTCATTTGAAAGTGTTTACCATTATACATTAGAATGTGTGCAATGGCTTTTTAACAAAGGATGCCCGCTGGTAATATTGGCCTGCAATACCGCTTCTGCCAAAGCATTGCGCACCATACAGCAAAATGATCTTCCCAAAATAGCTCCCGGCAACCGTGTGCTGGGCGTAATTCGCCCTACCACAGAAAAAATTGGTGATTATACCCAAACAAAACAGGTGGGTATACTGGCAACAGCAGGTACTGTATTATCTGAGTCGTATATCATTGAAACCAATAAGTTTTACCCTGGGGTAACCGTATTTCAGCAGGCCTGCCCTATGTGGGTGCCGTTGGTGGAGAATAATGAGCATAATAGTAAAGGCGCTGATTATTTTATTGAAAAAGACCTGAATGCGCTTCTTGATCAATCAAAAAACATAGATACCATATTGCTTGCCTGCACGCATTATCCCCTGCTGAAGCATAAAATACAGCAGTTTTTACCTGAAGGAATCAGCCTTTTATCGCAGGGAGAGATTGTGGCAGACAGCCTTGAGGATTACCTGGTTCGCCACCCTGAAATAGAAGAAAGATGCAGCAGGCAGGGTAAGCTGGCGTTTTTTACCACAGATTCACCGGCAGATTTTGACGCACACGCTACGATATTTTTAGGCAGGAAAACTCATGCAAAACACGCCGATATGGACGAGGTAAAACTTACGAAAAAAAATGCCCGGGGATTTCATAGTTAGGTATCTAACTTCAACCGTGCCGGTATTCCCGAACAAGACACTTTGCAATTATGCAATCAAAGTTTTAATCTTCACACTAAAGAAATCCTTTAGCATCACCATGCCGAAAAAATTGCGAAGTTTACAAAGTTCGTACGCATTAACCTTTACTCATGGTAATCAAACAGACCCGGAGGGGTTATACCTTATGCCTGGCATATTTTATCATACAAAAAATTGAAATACACCTTAAAAGCGAAATCCATGAAAAAATACCTGAAATATGGTTGTGAACCCTTACCTTTGCCGTCCTTTCATCCAGCCTGGGCGGAAAGGGTGTGGTGACCCGTCTGCAAAAGGTAAATGGCTTTGAAAACTGCCCGCTTCTCCGGGCTATTATTCAAAAAGTGAAAAAGTAAAATAAAATGAAACGTACATTTCAGCCGCATAAGCGCCGTCGTAAAACAGTACATGGTTTCCGTAAACGTATGCAAACCGCAAACGGCCGCAAAGTATTGGCAAGCCGTCGTAAAAAAGGCCGTAAAAAGCTTACTATTTCCGACGAGAAAGGAGCAAAATAATATAGCCTGTGATTTGCTTTAGTGCGGATCATTTCAATAAAAATCATTCATAGCCCTGTTTCAGGGCTATTTTTGTATACTATTGGCAAAGAAATTTACTTTAAAAAAAACAGAGCGGTTAAAAAGCCGTAAAAGCATAGAAAGACTATTCAATGCCGGTGATAATTTCTTTATTCATCCTTTTAAAGTATATTATACAGTTGAGCCGGGCAATGATGCCCTGCTGCTGCAGATGGGCGTAGCTGTAAGTACAAGAAATTTTAAGAAAGCCGTTGACCGCAACAGGATAAAAAGAATTACCCGCGAAGCGTACAGGCTGCAAAAAAATACACTTCAGCAATTACTGATCAATAAGCAGAAACACCTCAATGTTTTTTTTGTATTTGTTGGGAAGGAATCGCCGTCTTTTGTACAGATCCATGAAAAACTAAGTTTAATTTTGGAAAGACTTATTCAAAAAATGGATGAAAAAAATACTCCAAATACTTAGCCTGCCTTTTATCTGGCTGATCAGGCTATACCAGGTTGTTATATCTCCCATGCTTGGCCCCAAGTGCAGGTTTACACCAACATGCTCGCAATATGGCATTGAAGCATTTAAAAAACATGGGTTGATAAAAGGACTATGGCTTACAGTTAAACGCATAAGCCGTTGTCATCCCTGGGGCGGGCATGGGTATGACCCGGTGCCGTAAAACAGTAACCGGCAATATATATTGCAGTAAAGATCCCGGGCTAATACTGATTACAGAACAATATCGTATTGAATTGTTTTAAAATGATCCCTTAATTTAAGGACCTGTATTCATTGGGCGTCATTCCTGTTTTTTGTTTGAACAGGCGCGTAAGATGTTGCGGGTATCTAAAGCCCATTTCAAAGGCAATTTCATTTATGGTTTTATTGCTGTCGAAAACTTTGTCCTTAGCAACATCAATAATCTTGTTCTGAATGTACTCCTGCGCAGATTTCCCGGTTTCTTTCTTAATTAAATCGCCGAAGTAATTGGCAGATAAATTGAGTTGATCGGCACAATAGGCAACAGACGGCAGTCCGGTTTCCATTGGCCTGTCAGATGAAAAATAGCCGTTCAACAACTCCTCAAATTTTTCCAGGATTCCTTTATTGACATTTTCCCGGGTCATAAACTGGCGGTCATAAAACCGCTCGCAATAATTCAGGAACAGTTCAATGTTAGATGCAATCAATCTTCGGCTATGCTTATCCACCGGGTGTTGCAATTCCGTTTCAATTTTTGAAAACACATCCAGTACGAGTCGGCGCTCCCTGGCCGACAAATGCAGGGCCTCATTGGTATTGTAGCTAAAAAAACTATATTCATTAATGCCCTTAGAAAGCGAAGAGCCACGTATCAGCTCCGGATGAAAAACCAATGCGTGGCCTATTGGCTGGTACAGGTCTGTTTTATTTTCCACATCCAATACCTGCCCGGGAGATATAAAAACCAATGTCCCCTCCTGGTAGTCATAAGTTGCACGCCCGTATTTCAAATCGCCGCACTTTACATCCTTCAGGAAAACACAAAATAAACCAAAGTTCATTTTAGAGCCTGTTCTTTTGTGCGCTTTTGAAAAATCAATCACACTCACCAGCGGATGCAGGGTTTCGTGATTGTTGAATTTATTATAATCATCAACCGTATTAAAATTAATCACATTGTTCATACCTGTTGCTTTTACTACCACTAAAGTACATATTCATATTATCCTTTGGCCCATGCCGGTTGCATATCAGTAATATTGGTAGTAAAAACAGTAATCTGTATACCCGTAACCTGGATGGAGGTCACGAATTTTGTCTATGTAATAATTGATTCAAAAATGAGGGTATGGGTAATTCAAATCTAAATCGCCGCAAATTTCTTAGCGCTGGGGCACTGACAACCTCTGCAATAGCGTTTGGATCATTAGGGCTTACGCAAAGTTGTAACACCAGGAAAAACAGCGATGCAGCTTTCAATACTGATGAGAATAACAAAAACAGTTCTAAACGCCAATTAGGCAAGGGAGATCATGGTATTGAAGTCTCCGCATTGGGTTTGGGCTGTATGGGCATGAGCTATCACAGAAGCTTTATCCCGGATAAGCAGGCTATGATAAAGATGATACGCAAGGTTCCCGAGCTTGGCGTTAACCTGTTTGATACTGCTGAAGCCTATGGTCCTTTTTTAAACGAGGAATTGGTTGGAGAGGCGCTTGAACCAATCCGTAAAGAAGTACTTGTTTCCACAAAATTCGGATTTGCAGAATGTAAACCGGAAAAAGGCCTTGACAGTCGTCCGGAAACTATCAGAAAAGCGGTTGAAAACTCGCTCAAACGCTTGCGGACAGACTATATTGACTTATTGTATCAGCACCGGATAGACCCTAATGTGCCCATTGAAGACGTCGCAGGAACGGTAAAAAACCTTATTGCTGAAGGAAAGGTAAAACACTTCGGCATGAGCGAAAGGGATTTTAATACCAGCAAGGACGGTTTAGACGCCATCCGTAAGGCTCATGCAGTACAATCCATAACAACCCTGCAGAGTGAGTATTCCGCAATGACGCGCAACCCCGAAAATGGGGTATTAAGTCTTTGTGAAGAACTGGGAATTGGCTTTGTACCTTATAGTCCGTTAACCCGTGGCTTTATTTCCGGTTATATCAACGAGCGTACAAAGTATAATCCCCAAAACGACAACAGGGTATCTATGCCCCGATATGCACCCGAAGCAGTTATTAAGAATTGGGCCATTATTGATATTTTGAAAGCATTTGGCGATCAGAGGGGGTTGACGGTGGCACAGGTAGGTTTAGCCTGGTTATTGGCGCAAAAGCCTTTTATCGTTCCTATTCCGGGCACAACCAAACTGGCGCACTTACAGGAAAATATATAGGCGGTGACCTACGGGTTTACTGCTGAGGAATTGAAAGAATTAACAGACGATTTGTCGGGTGTGGAGGTTATAGGTGAGCGTTATACTACCGGGTATCCGGCAAGTAAATAAACAAGAAAATGAAAAGAAGAGTATTAGGTAAAAACGGATTAGAAGTTTCCGAATTAGGATTAGGGTGTATGGGGCTGACCTTTGGTTACGGCCCAGCAGCCAGCGAAGCAGATGCCATTGCGCTCATCCAGAAGGCGTATGATTTGGGCGTTACCTTTTTTGACAGCGCCGAAGCTTACAGCCAGGGAGTCAACGAAGCGCTTTTAGGCAAAGCAGTAAAACCTTTCCGGGATAAAGTAGTGATCGCAACCAAGTTTGGTTTTAAAGAGGGCGACGCTTCCAAAGGTGTAGACAGCCGGCGGGAAAGGATCAGGGCTGTTGCAGAAGCTTCATTAAAACATTTGAATACAGATGTGATTGACCTGTTTTACCAGCACCGTGTTGATCCAAATGTGCCGATAGAAGATGTAGCCGGCACGGTAAAAGATTTGATCCAGGAAGGTAAAGTAAGGCATTTTGGAATGAGTGAAGCCGGCGTACTAAGTATCCGAAAAGCCCATGCGGTATTGCCGGTTACAGCATTGCAAAGCGAATATTCCTTATGGTGGCGTGAACCTGAAAAAGAAATACTGCCCACGCTGGAAGAACTGGGAATTGGTTTTGTACCATTCAGTCCGCTGGGCAAAGGATTTTTAACAGGGGCTATTAACGAGACAACAAAATTTGATCCAACTGATTTCCGGAACACCGTACCCCGGTTCTCCGAAGAAAACAGGAAAGCCAACCAGGCAATGGTAAATTTAATAAAGTCTGTTGCGGATGCAAAGAACGCCACGCCTGCTCAAATTGCCCTGGCATGGCTGTTAGCGCAAAAGCCGTGGATTGCTCCTATTCCGGGCACAACTAAAATGCATCGTTTGGAAGAAAATGTGGGAGCGGTGAATATAGCGTTATCCAAAGAAGATATACAGAACATTGAGGAAGCAGCAGCGAATATTGAAGTTGTCGGAGCAAGATACCCTCAACATTTACAGAACAGGGTTGGTAAGTAATATTATACATCAAATAGCCATAAGCAATCAGTAGTCAGCCATCGGCACGCGTTTGATTGCACACAAACCGTAGACGCATAAGGGCTGACATCTGATAGCTGAAGGCTGATAGCTTTTATACACATGAAATATGTTTTATTCGGATTGCTGCTGATAGCAAGCATGCAAGGGTTGTATGCACAGGAAAATACTTCCGGCAATATTTCAAAAGCAGAGCAGGAACTGCTTGATCTTTCAAAGAAAAAATGGCAGTGGATGGCAGAGAAAAATGTGGATGAACTGGCTGATTTATTTCATGATAAATCAGTGTATGTACACATGGGTGGCTCATGGGGAAAGCAACGTGAACTTGACGTGATCAAAATCGGGGGGATATGGTATAAGAAAGCCGATGTGCATAATGCGTCCGTTAACATAATCGGGAATACTGCTATCCTTTTAAACAGGATCACACTCCTGGCAGTAGTAGGAGGTAATGAAGTAACCAACCCGTTTATAGTTACCGAAGTGTATGTAAAAGTAAATGACGCATGGAAGCTCGGTTCTTTGTCTTTTACAAGACTGATGACGCTGGACAATAATACAGTAAACCACTAAAACCAATTTTAATGAAAATATTGATCAATTGGGGCATAGCATGCTTTTTGCTGACAATAAGTATATCGGTTCCGGCGCAGAAAAGTATAAAGCAGAAGCCGCTGGTGATTGAAGAGCAAGGGAGCTTTGCTGTAGGTGGAACGGTAATCACCAATCCCGGAAAATACGACCCGGTTAAACGTACCCCTGAAGGACAAACATTTCATGGCGATCATGCTTATGTGTTTTACCAGATTCCGGTGAAGGCACGTAAATATCCATTAGTGATGTGGCATGGTATCGGGCAATTTTCCAAAACATGGGAAACCACACCGGACGGTCGCGAGGGTTATCAGAATATATTTTTACGCAGGCGGTTTGGTGTTTATTTACTGGATCAGCCACGGCGCGGTAATGCAGGCAGGAGTACGACCAATGCCGTTATTGAAGCCACTCCCGATGAACAAAACTGGTTTGGAACATTCCGGCTTGGTATCTGGCCGGACTATTTTCCCGGTGTGCAGTTTTCAAAAGACCCGGAAACACTGAACCAGTATTTTCGCTCTATGACGCCCAGTATAGGTCCCATTGATTACAATGTAAATATCAATGCAGTTGCTGCACTGTTTGATAAAATCGGCCCCGGCATTCTTGTTACACATTCACATTCGGGGGGAATGGGCTGGCTTACCGCTATTAAAAACCGGAATGTAAAAGCTATAATTTCTTATGAACCCGGCAGCGGTTTTGTGTTTCCAGAAGGCGGGGTTCCCGAACCCATACCCAGCTCTGCAGGAGCACTGGAAGCCGCAAGTGTGCCTATGAATGACTTTATGTTGCTTACTAAGATTCCTATTGTGATCTATTATGGAGATAATATTCCGGAAACGTTATCTGACAATCCCGGTGCAGATGGATGGAGAGCTCGTTTGGAAATGGCAAGGTTATGGAGAGATGCGGTAAACAGCCATGGCGGTGATGTAACCGTGGTACATCTGCCAGAAGCAGGGCTTAAAGGGAATACGCATTTTCCGTTTTCAGATTTGAATAACATAGAAGTTTCAGATTTGATGAGCAAATGGCTTAAGGAAAAAGGTCTGGATTAGATGCCGTAGCCACCCTGCTATAAAGTATGCATATATTCAGATGCGTTATCTATCCTGTTGTTCAGATCTTTCGTCAATCAGTAATATTGGTAGTAATCTCCGTAATCTGTATACCATAAAGTTCTATCGCTCTTTAGAACTTTGTGTCTTTAGAAGGAGCTATGATGAAAAGGATAATAAGATTTTGTGTGATGATACCGGCAGCAATATTCATACTTTCCGGTTGCTCAAAAGCACAAACCGTGGAAAAAGAAAAAGCTGAGTTACTGAAAAATAAAAATATACTGATCATTTATTTATCCCGAACCAAAAACACAAAGGCCGTAGCCGAGATCATCCATAAAAACGTTGGGGGCAAATTAGTAGCGCTGGAATCAGAAACACCATATCCCGAACACTACCAGACTATGGTAGATCAGGTGGTAAGAGAAAACAGTACCGGATATTTGCCACCGCTCAAAACAAAGATTGATAGTATAGAAAAATACGGTATGGTATTTATCGGTTTCCCAACCTGGGGAATGCAGCTACCACCACCAATTAAAAGTTTTCTGCACGAATATGATTTAAGCGGTAAAACCGTAATCCCATTCAATACAAATGGGGGTTACGGTATCGGCAGCAGTTTTCAGACAGTAAAACAATTATGCCCGAACAGTATGGTGTTAGACGGGTTCTCCACGAAAGGCGGTGTGGAACGTGACGGAATATTGTATGTAATGAAGGGCGAAAAAGAAAAACAGGTGCAAACGGAAGTAAAGAAATGGTTGCAGAAAATCAGCATAAAAAATTAAACCGACACTATATGAAAGCAATACTACTACTTATAGCAATAGTTGGTATAACGGGTAATGTAAATGCCCGGCAGGAAATGACAACAGAAGATGCATTAAGCCATAAAGAACAAAGTATTATTTCCATCGCTGCGTTAACTGCAAAGGGCGATCCGTACGAACTAAAAACAGCACTGAATACGGGTCTTGATGCCGGGCTAACGGTAAATGAAATAAAAGAAGTATTGGTGCACCTGTATGCCTATTGCGGATTTCCGCGCAGTATCAGGGGATTGCAAACATTTATGCAGGTACTTGATGAACGGAAAACAAAAGGCATTGCCGATAGCCCCGGCAGCGATGCTTCGCCCATTGACCAAACCGGTAGTAAGTATGAGCGTGGTAAAAGGATTTTGGAAGAATTGACCAAAACGCCACAACCCGAAATTCTTACAGGCTATTCAGCTTTCGCACCGGTAATAGACATCTTTTTGAAAGAACATTTGTTTGCCGATATTTTTGAACGCGATGTATTGACCTGTATCCAAAGAGAATTAGTAACGATTTCTGTAATGGCCGCTATTGGTAATGCAGAACCCATGTTGCGCTCACATTTATCTATTTGCCTGAATACAGGTTTAACTCCCGAACAACTGAAGCAGTTTGTAACTGTAATTAAAGCAACAATAGGGAAAAGAGAAGCAAGATCAGCACATAAGGTTTTAGAAGAAGTGTTAAAAAACAAGCAATGAAATCAGCATATTTAAACATGAAAAAGATCACATCAATAGTTGCAATAGTAACCTCCATAGCAGGAGCAGATATGGTGCATGCGCAATCCGGCCAACAGGAGCGTCTACAAAATCCTTTTGCGCTGGTATATGATGGGGCAATAACTAAAAATGAAAAAGGAAAAGTGAATATTCATCCTGTTACCTATAAACTGAACGGGATTGATATTGCCGCCAATGTTTATACACCTGCAGATTACGATGCCTCAAAAACATATCCTGCTGTAGTGGTAGCGCATCCTAATGGAGGCGTGAAAGAACAGGTTGCTGGCTCATATGCCCAACAGTTAGCCGGACAGGGATATATTACTATCGCCGCAGATGCTGCCTATCAGGGAGCAAGTGGCGGAGAGCCACGCCATACGGACAAACCTGCAAACCGAATTGAGGACATCCATGGCATGGCTGATTTTATTACGCAATATCCGGGGGTTGATGCAGACCGTTTGGGCGTTTTAGGCATTTGTGGTGGTGGTGGTTATACATTAGCCGCAGCCAAAAGCGATAAACGTTTTAAAGCAGTTGCTACATTAAGTATGTTCAATTCAGGCGAAGTACGACGGAACGGTTTTATGAATTCACAGGTAAACACCATCCAGGAGCGCCTGCAACGGGCAACAGCGGCCCGCGAACAGGAAGCTGCAGGTGGCAAAATCATCTATGCAGGTGTAGCAAGCATAACAGATGAAGAAATTGCAAAAACTTCAACCGATCTGTATCGTGAGGGATATGAATACTATTATAGAAAATATGTATGTCCCGGCTCAACCTTTTTATACACCATGAGTAGTTTGCTAAACCTGATGACATGGGACGCAACAAACCAGATTGAATTGATTAACCAACCCCTGTTGATGATCGCAGGAAGCAAAGCTGACACAAAATATATGACAGACGAAGCATTTGCCAAAGCAATCAACGCAAAGAGCAGGGAGCTGTTTGTTGTTGAAAATGCTACCCATATACAAACTTACTGGAAACCGGAGTATGTATCACAGATAGTAAATAAACTGGTGAAGTTTTATAAAACCAATCTTTAAAATTTAAAAATGAAGGATCTTAAAAATATAGTGATGTCACTTTTTTGGGGAACGTTGATGCTGTCCTGTAAACAACAAAACCCGGCGGGGCAACCGAAACCGGAAGGTCCGGTCTTTGCAAAAGGAGAAAAGATAACAAATGACAACTTTGCCGGTACCGTGTGGCTGAACCGCTTAATTAATGCGGACAGTCTTAACCCAAATGCCGTAGGCAGTGTAATTTTTGAACCCGGCGCCAGAACCAAATGGCATAGCCACCCTGCCGGGCAGATAATATTAGCATTAGATGGTATCGGGTATTAGACCTCTTGTATTAATTGAAAAAGGCATATAATTCATAATTGTAAATGCCAGCGATTAAATTTACTCTTAATCCAAAACGTTTTCTTCTGTTACGGTATCGTTCGCCCAGTATTTTGAATACT
>NZ_QCZJ01000043.1 GCF_003075435.1 Terrimonas sp.
TAAAGCTCTTCAGCGATGAAGTACTTTGCCCGAGTATATTCTGATCAAAGCCATTGGCTACTGAACCTACGGTTACATAAGTGCCGTAGCCCGGAGCAGGGTTAGGATTGGGGGATGCTGTGGTTACTCCTTCCTGCCATGCCTGGTTTACGGTTTGTGTACCACTTACAGGAGCGTTCATTAACCTCCATGCTCGACGGGCTGGTATGTAACGCTCAACGGTTACATTACCTGATATAGTACCAGATACAGGTGCTACTCTTGCTGTGCCTGTTGCAGTGCTCTTTAAAGTAAGCTTACCGCCGGTATTTAATGCCCCACTTGTAATAGTTAATACATCATATACACCCAGTGCCGTACCTATGGTTGCAGCGGCGCCTGTGCCACTACGGTTAAGCGTAAACGCTTTTAACATGCCGCCACCTGATGTAAAGTTGATATTACCAAAGTTACCGCCACCGGTGCCTGCTATGATAAGGCTTGAAGTGGTTGAACCGGTTAGAGTACCCGCGCCTGTTAGTGTGGTGAGTGATAAGGTATATCCATTTATTTTTAGCTGGCTGCCTGAAGGATTAACCAGTGTGCCGAGCACAGTCCAGTTGCCTGTCATAATATAATTACCTGAACGGTTGGCAAGGTTAAAGGTTTTGCCTGCGCCGAAGTCGGCGGGTTGTGTGCCGCTGCCATCGGGGTTTACTCCCCAGCTTAATACATTGTGGAGATCGCCGGTGGGTTTGGAGTAGTAAGTATTAGGTTCTGCTGTCCATACAAACTGGGCATTTGCGGTAATTGTTCCTACTGAAGCAACAATATTATCTGTTCCGGCATTTGCACCTGTATAACAATACTGAGCTACCCCACTTGAATTTGTATTTGCAAAACCTGTGCTTCCCGGGTTAGCGCCTGATATTGTAAAGTCAACGCGAATACCGGTTAAAGGATTACCGTTCTGATCTTTTACAGTTGCCTGCAAACAGTGTTGAGTGCCTATTGCACCTGTTCCTGTAGCTGGCGCAACGGTAACAGTTGTTACACTTGCAACAGGTGCAAGTGACATGCCTCCGGGATAGCCGTAAGAATCATAAGAATCATATCCATATACAAAAATGCCAAAAGGAAGATTTGATCCATTCAGCGTATGAGAACCCAATGCAATATCGACCTGAGCCCCGCTAAAACCTGTAGAACCTATAGGAGTAAACGATGCGGCCGGAATGGTTACACCATCCAGTTTAAGAGCACCAACCGCCGCAGTCGGCGCAACAACATTTACATAATTACCTGAGAATCCTGAAGCAGGAGTAGAAAAAGTATAATTTCCCAGGTACTGTTCATAAGGTGTTATCAACATCATAAATGGATCGGAAGTAACATTATCATAGCTGCTGCTATTGGAATATTGGGAAACAAGTATGGGATTATTAGACTTGATCTGTGAAGAAGTAGCCAGTACGGTTTCAAAAAACTCTCCTTTATTTAAGGTAGCTACGATTGATCCGTTTACTTCTACAGTTGTGTTATTAGCAGAAGCCAGGAAGCGGAAGGTATCTCCTTTTGTACGTGTTTTTAACGGAACAGAAATAAAATTTTTGCCCCATGCTGTAGTAGGAGGTAATTGCTCTACTATATGGTCGCAGGCAACGAACCCCTGCGGTATATTGGCGCATTGCATGCTGCCGAAAACTGCTATTGGTTTGGTAGAAGTTATAATTGTTCCTGAAAGATCGGCAGGTGCGGCGCTGGTATTTCGCAACAAATATGTTTCACCCTGGTTAAGTGTAATGGTATACGGCACACCCGCAGTTCTCGTGCCTGTAGTAACCGTTGGTGTAATAGTTACATTGGTAGCATTTTGTGTTGCTACAATCCCAAACTGTGTGCTGTTAACCACATTGGTATTTTTATATCCCAGGTTAATGTATGAAGTACCTAGTATATCAGTTGGTATTGCCAGGTAGGCATCTGTTGTATATTGATACCTGTTTAAGCCATATACTGTTACCTCTTTTCCTGACACAATATGAATTCCTTTCTTTTCAATCAGGTCAGAAGAATTCAACTCTAATGATCCGGTTGGCAAAGCCACTGAAGTTACAGCGCCGGGAACAACCGTGAAGTTTACACTAAACCCGGTACCGGGAACACTTACTGTTCCTGTAGTATTTTCATCGCCGCTGATAAAAAAAGTAAGTGCACCAGGGCTTAAGTTTCCTGGAAAAGTTAACCAGAAATCTGTACCCTTACTATCAGGCGCCTGTGCTTTTGCTGCAGGCGCAGCAAAAACAAATAAGAGCGTGAGAAAGGCTAAAAAAGCATTTTTCAAGAAGGAGGAGTTAAATTGTTTCATATTAGTAGTAGTTGATTGTTTGAAATATTAATTGGCTTTACTGATCTTAATATTTTTATAGTTAAATTTTGAAATAGAAACTACATATGTTGGATTTATTTGCGAAGAAAATATCACAAGTTCGGGGTGACTGATATTTGCACAATCCGATTCAAATGTTTCACCGGGAAGTATGGTTACTTTTTTCTCTGTGCCGGTTTCCTTATTTTTTTCCAGTTGGGTCTGGAAAACTTCCTGCCAGCTTACCTGTACGTTATAGTTGTTCTTATTCTTCATTTTCAAAAACACAACACTTTCCGTATTGCATTTTGAAATAGCGTAATAGAATTCAACACCATTTACCGTGGTTTCTAATTGCCAGTTTAGATTTTGTGGCAACGGCAAAAAAGCGTTTGAATATGATTTAAAGAAAAATGAGAAAACGATTATTATTACCAGGTATATCCTGAAACTGCTTTGAAATTTGGTACTGCTCATGAACTATCATTTAAAGTTAAAGTGGGTGCACACGGGGGCATTTATACCGGTTCTTTCAGAGCCAGTTACAAATACCGGTAAGCAACAGGTACATTACTCAGTACATCATAATATTGGATGGATAAGCGGGCAAATAAATTTTACCCAATTGTGTATAACAGTAAAACAGGTACAGGTAAGATATCAATACTCGGAGTCACTCGCAGCTATTCAAAAAAGATAGGATTTTAAGATCTGGTTATTACTTCAAAAGAGGTTCTACAAAAAGCCATTGGTATTATTACATAGCGAAAGATAAGAGTAAATCTATAACAATATTATAACAAAAAGAAATTTTTTAGCGCAATTAATAAATTCACAACAATTATTTAATCAAGACAACGACAAATAGCCTGTTGATTTTAGGGCAGGCTAAAAAAGGGAACTGCTGTGGAGGGGAAATTAGTCATCAGCATAGCTCAGTCTGAGCGTATATGGTACTGGATAACGCCGATACATTCCGTGAATCTCCGTTATATCCATTGTTACAAACCACCTGCAAAAGCAGAATAATATTTATCTTCAACTGGAAAAATCATAAGAGTATTTGAGATGGCATGGGACCCTGAAAAATACAATCAATTTAAAAATATCAGGTACCAACCTTTTTTTGATTTGATGGAATTGATTTCCGGAAACGATCTGAAAAATGGGATAGATATAGGATGCGGAACAGGAGAGCAAACAAGTATTTTATCAAAAAAATTTGATGAGGCTAAATTTTCAGGTATTGATCCATCTCCCGAAATGCTTGCAAAAAGTAAGGTTTTTGAGAGCAACAACCTGGATTTCAAACAGTATTCAGTAGAAGATTTTCTTGCTTCAGATGATCGCCGGAACTGGGATCTTATTTTCAGCAATGCGGCATTACAATGGTCGGATAATCATGAAACACTATTCCCCGGCCTAATTGCTCATTTAAGTGAACACGGCCAGCTTGCTGTACAAATGCCGGTACAAAAAGAAAACCTGCTCAACAAAATATTAATCGAGCTGGCACAGGAAAAGCCTTTTACTGATTTTTTACATGGCTGGAAAAGGGAATCGCCATTATTGAGTATTGATGCATATGCTCAAATAATGTTTGACAATGGTTTACATAAAATACAGATCATACAAAAGGTTTACCCGATTATTGCAGACAATACGGAAAAGCTATTTGATTTTATTTCCGGCTCATCATTAATTCCTTATCTCGAAAAAATGTCACCGCATGAACAGGAACTGTTCGTGGCAGCGTATAAAAACAGGATACAAAAAGCATTTAAAAAATTTCCTGCCGTATACGCGTTTAAAAGGTTGCTGTTGTATGGATGCAAAACGAAATAGCAATAACTCACAAACCATTTAATCACAATCGTTAGCAGGAGGAAAGTGTACAAAGTAATCTTCTGTCATTATCAGCGTTTACAGCTATACCCCTCCTGTTCTGGAGGTTGTTAAAGTTTAAAATAACCCTCAATTGTCAGACTAATAGGTTATCTTCGTAATGACAATTTGAGTTCTGTCGCTCTTGTAAACATTCTCTCCTTACCTTTTACATCTGCCATTTTCTCAAATATTTTTTTATTGAATTATAGCATTATTATGAACATTTATGTATCGAACCTGGGCTACAGTTTCCAGGACGAAGATTTAAGCAAACTTTTTGGAGAATATGGTAGCGTTTCTTCTGCAAAAGTTATTACCGACAAATTTACTAACAGAAGCAAAGGCTTTGGCTTTGTAGAAATGCCTGACAAACAGGCTGCAGAAACAGCCATTAAAGAACTTGACGGGAAAGTGATTGACGGTCGTCCTGTAAAAGTATCAGAAGCAAGACCAAGAGAAGAAAACCAAAGCCGCAACAACAGTTATGCTAAACGTTGGTAATTGAGGCTTTGCAGGGTTGGTATAAAATCATCACACTACTTACTCATTTATATGGATATAGAAAGAATTGAGCGTTATATTAAACCCAGCATCCGCAACAATGCGACTATTGATATTCATTTTAAGGGCCGGTCACCAGTGACTGGCCTTTTTATTCGTGCAACTGATTATAATGAGCTTAAATCCAAAAATTTCTGGCGTGTAGTGCAAATATCACAACTGCAAAAATGGTCAGAAACAAATGATATTAATGTAGCGAGAATATTTAACGGAGCTTCATTTACCTCACTTACAGAAACGAAACTTTAGGACATCTATGGCAACAAGCTGGAATAAAAAAGAAAGAGAAAATAAAAAGAAAGAAGAACGTAGAAAAAAAGAAGAAAAAAGACAGGAGCGCAAAGAAAATGGTGGCAAGGGTAAAAGCCTTGATGACATGCTGGCTTATCTTGACGAAAATGGTAATCTTAGTTCAGTGCCGCCAGACAACAGAAAACGGATAGAGATAAATGCTGATGATATAGAGATTGGCGTTCCTAAACAAAAAGAACTAACTCCTGAGGAGTTGATACGAAAAGGAGTTGTTACTTACTTTAACAATGCAAAAGGATTTGGCTTTATTGAAGACAGCGAAAACGGGCAACGCCTGTTTGTACACCAGTCATCATCCGGCAAACCACTGCAGGAAGGTCTAAAGGTAACATTTGAAATAGAAAAAGGACCGAGAGGATATAATGCGGTTAATGTTATAAGCGCAAAGCAGTAAAACTAAATACCAATACATTTTTACCCTGCAGATTCTTATTGCTCATATTAACTACAGTATTATGGAAATAAAAAAAGAAGACCTTGTATTCAACCATTATATATGGAATGAAGATAGTGATGGTATAAGGCAGGACATGAGCCCTACCCGAAAAGTGTTTGACAGAAATAACGGCGTACATATTTTATGGATCGCTAATTGGTATACGAATGAAAATCCTGGATTCCAGAAGTCTGATATTGTAAAACTGGAAACATTGCTTTCTGAGAAATTACCTTCCGGTTTGCTGAGTGAAAGATCAGTTTGTAACTGGCTGGTGAATAACTAAAGACCCGTAATACACAACCCAATATATAACCCTTCCCAAGAGAAAATTGTACCATGCCTAAAATCACTTACAACAATAGAAATGCTGTATTTTTTACTTCATTAAAAAAAACAGTTGACAGGTATTTTGAGCAAACCGGCTTTAAGAAAACCGGCAATATGCACCTATATATAAAATCAGTTGTTTTTATTCTTGCTGCCATTGGTTTGTATACTATCTTATTATTTGTTAAGATACCGGTATTGACAGGTATTGCCACAAGTACACTACTGGGTTTTATTTTAGCGTGCATTGGGTTTAATGTAATGCATGATGCGAACCACGACAGCTATTCTTCCAGCAAATGGGTTAATAAAACCCTTGGGTTAACATTGAATGCTTTAGGTGGAAATAGCTTTATCTGGAAGCAGAAACATAATATCATTCACCATACCTATACTAATATTGATGGTGTTGATGATGATATTGCCAAAAGCCCTTTTATCCGTATGTGTAGTACACAAAGGTGGGTATCAGCTCACAGAATGCAACATCTGTATACACCATTGCTATATGCCATCAGCTCAATGATATGGGTTTTATACCAGGATTTTGAAAAATACTTTAAAAAGAAAATTTGCAGTACACAACTCAGGCGTATGACAATTGCGGATCATGTTTTGTTCTGGAGCAGTAAACTGCTGTATATTATATTTTACCTTGTTATTCCCATGGCAATGGTAGGATGGAAATTATGGCTACTGTATTTTATATGCCTGCATATAGGCCTGGGATTCACTTTATCTATAGTGTTTCAACTGGCACATGTGGTAGAAGAAACAACATTCGATTTTGTAAGTGATGCTGATGATAAACATATAGAAAATGAATGGGCAGTACACCAGGTGAAAACAACCGCCAACTTTTCTTCAGGAAGCAAAATAATTTCATGGTTTGCAGGCGGACTGAACTACCAGATAGAGCATCATTTATTTCCCAGGATAAGCCATATTCATTATCCCGCACTCAGCCGGTTCGTAAAAGCAGAATGTAAGGCTTTTCAATTACCCTATAACAGTATACCAACAATGAGTGCCGCTATAGCATCGCATTTCCGTTTTATAAAACTAATGGGAAAAAAACCATAGTTCTTAGTATATTGTATCGAAAGTACTGTATAAGTTTTAACCCTGTAAACGTTGCTGATGTATTACATCCTGTATGCCTTTTTCTACCTGGTATCATTGCTGCCAATGCGCATTCTTTACATCTTCTCTGATCTGATGTTTTTCGTAGTTTATCATTGTATTGGCTATCGTAAAAAAGTAGTGTTCAAAAATCTCGAAAAAGCATTTCCTGAAAAAT
This sequence comes from Terrimonas sp., assembly GCF_003075435.1. Classification (GTDB taxonomy): domain Bacteria; phylum Bacteroidota; class Bacteroidia; order Chitinophagales; family Chitinophagaceae; genus Agriterribacter. Next base: position 7,174 of record NZ_QCZJ01000043.1, read on the forward strand.
CCGGAGCAGAACGCGCAGGTATAGCAAAACAATTTTACAGGAACATGATTGACTCCTTCATTGAAACATTCAAGCTGCTCAGTGCATCTCCACGCTTCCTGTTACGCAGGGTAACAGCGAACTGGGAAATATTAGAACCTCTGCAAAAAAGCGGGAAGAGTTGCCAGCTTCACCTGGGACATACTTTTAACTGGGAATGGGGCCATCATGTATTGCAAATGAACACCATTTACCAGGTGCTGGTGGTATATGGCCCACTGTCGAGCAAGGCATTTGAAAGATTACTACTCGGCATCCGCACAAAGTTCGGCAGCAAATTCATTCCTGCTTCAGATATGAAACATTCGATTGCTCAATACGCAGATACACAATACCTGCTGGGATTGGTTGCAGATCAAAGTCCGGGTAAACCACAACAGGCTTACTGGCTCAACTTTCTTAATCAACCCACAGCTTTTATTCCCGGTCCTGAAAAAGCTGCGCGAAATCTTAACCTACCGGTACTGTTTGCTGCTATATCCAAAACGCGCAGAGGATATTATCATGCCGAATTAACAATAGCAAGCGAACAACCTGCCATGCTTAAGCCCGGCGAATTAACGCTCATGTATGCACGATTTTTAGAAGACATTATTCGTAAACAGCCTGAAAACTGGCTCTGGAGCCATCGCAGATGGAAACACACCTGTAAACCGGAATATGCGGAGCAATGGATTGGAGAAGAACAGTCTGCTATGGGAGTATATCAATATTAGATCCTTATAACTCAACGAATACCAGGTACCCCTTCATACAGCAGCAACCGTAATATATCAGCATTTCTGAGGTGCCAGCTTCCCCAGGAAACAGGGGTATCACCATTTGCATCTTTCGCAACAGGCGCTGCACCTGCATCCAGTAACATTTTAATAATGGCTGCATTTGCATAAGCCGCAGCTCTATGTAATGGTGTTTCTCCCTTTAAGTAAGCTTCGCGCATAAAGCAAAGGGTTGGCTCACCTGCTATTGTTTTTTTATTTACATCTGTGCCTGCCGCTATTAAAATCTTTACAATTTCTGTCCTTTCGGACATCTCACCCGTTTTACTGATAGCATAATGTAAAGCATTTTCCCCGGTTTTTGCAAAAGCGAAATTAGCGTCTGCGCCTTTATTCAATAACCATTTTACAAAGCGGCTTTGCCATTATAGGCTGCATTACATAGCAGGTTAGCATCTTCAAATGATAGTTTTGCTCCTAACCTGTAAAACAAATCCAGTGCTTTTATATTACCTTCCCAGGCAGCAGTAAACATGGCAAAATTCCCCCAGGCATCCGCATAATTGATGTCCGCGCCCCGGCTTACCAACTGTTCAACAGATGCCAAATCACCATCAAAAGCTGCGCTCAGCATTGCTTTATTCAAATCTTCCATTTTGTCAACAGGTAACATTGCTTGTTATTTTTTATAGTTACTCTTCAGCGCCTGTCCCCGGATTTGATATCCATTTCAGATAATCAAAAATACACACTCCTGTCAAAGCTTTTTCAAGGGAATTTTTTGGGATGAATAAATTTCAACGGTATAAAAACTTTCTTCCCTTCATACGCTGTTTTAACCAGTTCGTACAGATACTGCTTTCCGGTACCTGGCCTCTTTAATAATCTTGCAGCATTATCATCATTCAAACAAACTATTATATGACTAAAATAAATGGGTTGATCAGTTTTTGCATGATGCTGTTTGCGTTTGCCTGTACCAAAACAGATACTGCTTCGCCGGCGCCTGAAACCATTCCGTTGGTTACCGCAGCCGGAGCTCCTGACGGACCGGTTGTCACTAAAACTATCGGCGTCAATGGTGGCGCCATCACCAGCACCGATGGCAATATCAGCATTACCATACCCGCCGGGGCGCTGGCAGACAACCAGGAAATTACTATACAGCCGGTAGTGAATAAGCTGCCCGCAGCATACGGAAATGCCTACCGCCTAACGCCGCACGAAATCAAATTCCTTAAGCCGGTAACCATCCGCTTCCGGTATAATGAAGACAGCATAAAAAATACAGTACCTGAATTCCTCGGTATTGCATACCAGGATCAAACCGGTAAATGGTTCAATGCAGCAGAAGCTGCGCTGGATAAAGAGCATCGCACGCTCTCCGTAAGCGCTACGCATTTCAGCGACTGGGGCTTTTTTCCATATTTCTATATCGACCCTTCGGAAGCGCTTGTTGATCCCGGGGCGCAGTTTGATCTCCGGGTAATGGCGACCGTACCTGAAGACTATGGCGATATTCCGCAGCCCGACGGAAGTCCTCTTATGCAGCCTTATCAGCCCGGCAGCGAATATTTCGGAGCCTGGAATTATGTTGGCGGAGGTTCTCTTGAAGGGCAGGGTAATAAGGCACATTACCAGGCACCCAACGCAGTGCCCACTATAAATCCGGAAGCCGTAAGTGTAGCAGTGAAGATGAAACGAAAAGGACAGTTCCTGCTTGTATCGAATATTACCATACGTACAGAATTTCACATTGTCTATATGCAGGTAGATGAAACAGAAGTGCATACCGGCGGACTTGATTACCCAAGCCGCCTGTGGATCTATGGTAGCTTTGGAGAGGATCCGGGAAAAAGTAAGCGCACCGTAAAGATCAACAATGTTGCGGTCATTGTAGCTTTCTGGACACCGGGCGTGATCGCCTGCGATATTCCCACTTTAGGTCCGTCCTCTTCAGGCATGGTAGAAGTAGTGTCGGGAAAGACTTCTGCCCAAAAGCTACTGAATGAGTGGCTCGTTGATATGTATTATAATAAAGTGGAAAGCCCTGGCGGCGCACTTACGAAAAAAGTAAACCTCGTTTTGCGTTTTCGCGGCGATGCCGAAGGCTTCTTTAAGCAGGGACAAGTGCCGATGGTAGATGAAACCAACCTGAATAAGAACTGTGCAGGCATTATTGACATGTCTGCCGGAAGCTATACCAGTCATACTACTATGGATGGCTGCGGCGACTATACCGTAACCTGGGATGCTATCCATGAGCTGAGAGTGGACCGGAAAAAGAATACTGAAGCAGGCGGACTGAGCGGCAGTGTAGTAAATAAGCCCGGTGGCTTTGATATAAAGATCCGATTCATAGCGGAAGATGTGCTTATGAGTCACCGCAAGTTTGTGGATTGCCACAGTGGCGGCTCTAACAATCATGTGCCGGAAGCCATCGAGATACAGGGATTTCATGAAACCATCATTCCACTCCGTTTCTCCCAATCTGATGCTAAAGCATTCATCAAAGCCGGGGAAATGCCGTTGCAGACTGGTACCGGTGTGGCATCAGGGCTCTATTTCGACGTCACCGATTATGTGCCGGCCAATTTCACTACCCGCCTGTACTGGGGTGAAGCACGGCCGAAATATGAGTAGATTGTATAAAGGATACGCGTTGTATGCAAAGGCTATCACATATGATGATAGCCTTATCGTTTATATATCCAGGCTTCGTAATACTCTATATTATTATAATTAATTTTTGGCGATAAAACAGATACTCATACTTTGGGTACATTTCAAATTTTCGTATGCACATAGTGTAATATTTAGAGCTGAAAACGTAACCTTGTAAAAGCGGGGTTTTATTTACCAAAAGTTATATAATAACACATTTGTTATATTTTCGTTTGCTTGACTATAACACATGTGTTATATTTGTATCAGTGCTAACCAGAATACTATTTATGAAATTTTCTGAATTACAAAAAAGGTTGGAACGTGATGGGGTGGTACATTGAAAGAACAACAGGACACCACATTTACGCACATCCTACAAAGCCTGGAAAAATACCTGTTGGTAAACACGGCGCAAAAGAAGTGCCGCCCGGAACCGAAAAGAAAATTCTAAAATTAGCAGGGTTGAGATAACCTGCTTTAAAAACTAAACGTCTATGGATTCTGTAAAAAAAGTTACAGCAGTTGTTGAAGCTTCAAAAGATGGCTTTGGCATTTATGTGGAAAATGATGATTTACCACTCACCAGTTTTGGCAGCACAATTGAAGCAGCTAAAAAAGACCTGGCGGATGTTTTAAAAGAAATGGTGCAATCTTATAAAAAAGCAGATTTACCCAAAGCTTATAATGGCGGAAAAATTGAGTTTGTTTATAAATATGATATAGGCAGTATACTACAGCATTTCGGGGTGTTTGATACCTCCGCATTAGCAAAAAGGTTGGGGATAAACGCGTCTTTGCTCAGGCAATATAAAGGCGGTTTAGCTAAAGCAGGGCCCAAGCAAAAACAGAAAATACAGACAGGTTTACACAATTTAGGCAGGGAGTTACTGTCTATAAAAATGTAGCATGCGCCGACCGTAAAAAACAATAGCCGCTTAAAGCGGCTATATATCCAGCTATTTATAAAATTTTATGTTACCCTAAGTGAACAAATTACCGAACACTTTTTAGGAGATTTGAAGAGGTTGGAAGCTATAAGTTAAATTACAGCCCATACCATTGCTACAGTTGCCTACACACAATTCTCTCCCACTGTGGCCGTACAAGCATGACAAGCCATTGAATGAATTTCATGAGAATGTGTTTAATGATTTGTATTTGAGATCATCAGAACCTATCTCTCTGTTTAACAGGGATCAATATTCGTCCACACAACTCCGGGGCTGTTGCGGCAGCCTTGTCCTACGAAACATTTTATTATTACTTTTGCTTAAGCTTTTTCAAACCCAATTATTTGTATTTAACTGTAATTTATTGACCTCTAAAGCTTTCCAAATATTATTCTTATATCTGGTATTATTATCCTCCATAGCAAATGCACAGGTAATCTCTACCATTGCCGGCAATGGTCTTAATGGTTTCGGAAATAATGGGATACCGACGTATAGCGGAGATGGGGGGACGGCATTGAATGCTCAGCTATTTCCCTTCCGGCTTGCCATGGATTCGAAGGGTAATATTTACTTAGCTCAGGCAAGTGCATTTTACACAGTACGAAAGATTGACCATAATACCGGGGTTTTAAACACTGTAGTGGGTAATGCAACGCAGGGCTATTCAGGTGATGGAGGTCCAGCAATTGCAGCACAATTGAACGAGCCAAGAGGGATTGCCTTTGACTCAAAAGATAATTTATACATCGCAGATTACTGGAACAACTGTATCCGGCGAGTAGATGCGGTCACGGGTATTATTACAACCGTTGCAGGGGATGGTACCAAGTTAAATGGTTACACAGGTAATGGTGGACCGGCGAAGGACGCATTGCTTTCCAATCCATTTGAACTTGCTTTGGATGCCGCTGATAACCTGTACTTCACTGATTTTAGCAATAATTGCATTCGCCGTATCGATGCAGTGACAGGGATTATTACCACTGTCGCCGGGAGTGATCCTCCAGGTTGGGCAGGCTTTACAGGAGATGGAGGCTTGGCTGTTGACGCCAGGCTTTATGCCCCCATGTCACTTTTAATAGATAATGAAGGCGATCTTATATTTTCAGATTTTGTAAATCACAGAATCCGTAAGATTTCCGCGCAAACAGGGATTATCAACACTATTGCAGGAAATGGAGATGAAGGTACTGCAGGAGATGGTGGTCTGGCAATAGATGCAGAGATTGCTTACCCCCGCAACATTGCGTTGGATGGATGCGGAAACTTATATATAACATCTGGTATCAACAATCAAACCAGCCCTTACATTAGAAAAGTTGATAAACTTACCGGTATTATCACAAAAATAGCTGGCAACGGCTTACTGAATTACAGTGGCGATGGTGGTACTCCTTTATCCGCAGGTATGAACCCAGAGGGACTAATATTTGATCAGCAAGGAAACATGTTAATTGCCGATGGCTATAATTACAGAATAAGAAAAGTAACTATGCCTCCTCATGAACCGCTTATAACAAAAGTAGAGGCCGGATGCCCTTCTTCAACCGTAACCTTTAATATGGAGGCCGTATGCAATGTTAATAGTGTTACCTGGAATTTTGGCGATCCGGAAAGTGGCGACAACAATATTTCCATGGCACAAAATCCAACACATAATTTCTCAAAGCCGGGCGCCTATATAATAACCGCTACAATTCCGGATGGAACCGGAGCTATTTCATCACAAACAACGGTTGTTATCAGAAATTGCGATGCTCCGATAATTGACGATCGCGAGTTGTGGGTACCCAATGCATTTACACCAAACCAGGACGGATTGAACGATGTATTCAGAGCCATTGGGTCAGATCAGTTTTCTTATTTCGAAATGTCAATCTACAACAGGTTTGGACAGCGCATATTTTACACGCGAAGTATATCCAAAGCCTGGGATGGAACGTTCAATGCACATCCATGTACACCTGGAGCTTATCATTATCAGATAAAATATCAGAAGGAAGCATCACCACTCAAAATAAAGTCAGGCAGTATTATGCTGATCAAGTGAGTTACGTTTAGCTGCAAGAAAAACCATTTGACGATTATAAAAAACACGAAGGTAAAAATGACGCTTTTTGGAAAAAGGTAGATGTTAACAATATTGAGTGGGAAACGTTATACGATATACAGGCGTTTTTTATGCAACACCCCTATTTGAACATAACAGCCATGGCTAAGCCAGCCGGTATAAATGCCAGCTTAATGAGGCAATACAGCAGCGGTGTAAAACACCCATCCGCAAACCAGATGCAGAAAATTGAAGCTGCCATTAAGCAGATTGTCATAGAGTTAAAAACGATAAACCTTTACGCGACTTAACCAAACCACAAATAAAGGCTCTATCGTATGTAACGCGGGTCCACACCACACACAAAGCAATGCAGTGAGACTCGGCTTTGAAGAAACAGCGTAATAAAATAAAAAAAGACAAGATTTATCAACCTTGTCTTAACCTGTTACCCGACCTGGATTCGAACCAAGGCTATCAGAGCCAGAATCTGATGTACTACCACTATACGATCGGGTAATGGGGCTGCAAATATAATGGCTTATTTGGTTTCTAAAAAACACAGGCGAAACTTTAATCTTTGAACTTTTTAAAATTAGTTTCGGTTTTGAGCTGCCGGCACTATAATTTGCATATTCTATACGATTGCTCCAGGAACAGATATTATTGAATAAATATTCATCACAACTGAATTATAACCAAAAGCATGGCATTCTTAGAAAAGCAATTGGTAGTAAAAAAATCTACCCTGCCCAACGCCGGTAAAGGACTTTTTACCCGGAAAACCATCCCCAAAGGAACCCGCATCGTTGAATATAAGGGAACCATTACTACCTGGAAAGAAGTAGATCATAATGAAGGATCAAACGGCTACATATACTATATTAACCGCAATACGGTGATCAATGCCCGCCCTCACCCGGACTATCTTGCGCGATATGCTAATGATGCAAAAGGTATTGCCAAACTAAAAGGCGTTACCAATAATGCCGTTTACGCAACGGAAGGCTTAAAAGCATATATTGAATCAACAAAAGAGATACCCGCAGGCGCAGAAATATTTGTTGGCTACGGAAAAGAATACTGGGATACCATCAGGCATAATATTAAGCTGGATAAGAAGAAAAAGGGTAGTAAATAGCGGTGAGCTGTCAGCTGTCAGCCCGCTCACCTGCGGAAAAAATTCCACACCTGCTTTGATTTTTAATACATAAGATATAAACGTTCTTATATATCTCCCCCTGCATCAATATTTTGTTTTGTTGCTTCACCTGTTTTCCTGGGGGCATGATTATTGGCTTTCTTTCCCATTATGAAAGTAAGCAGTGCTACAGATAAAATATCCGAACTGGTTCCACAGGCAATTTCCGCTATCAAAAAAAACATCATCACCCCTCTTTTTTCAGATAACCTTCTCGAAAAATATGCTGACGAAAAAGAACCACTGCGTTCTGAGCTTTTCACGCTACAGCAAATGGAGCAACATGCGCGTTCATTAGCTTCCAAACATATAATTACCAAAAGCAAACCTTCTGAAAAAATGCTGAAACGCTTAAGCGATAATGAAAGCATTTTGATGGATGTACATAACCTGCTTACTGAAACCGTTAAGCAAAACAGCAGAATAAACCCGGCAGGTGAATGGTTACTCGATAATTTTTATTTAATAGAAGACCAGGTATACACCGGAAAAAAACATCTGCCTAAAGGCTACAGCAAAGCATTACCTCAATTAGCCAATGGCGCTTCTGAAGGCTTGCCGCGTGTGTATGATATTGTAGTTGAGTTGATCTCTCACAGTGATGGCAGGGTGGATATGGAAAGCCTGTCTGGCTTTATACAGGCTTACCAGTCTGTAACCGCATTAAAGATCGGGGAGCTATGGGCAATTCCTATTATGCTGCGCCTGGCCCTGATTGAAAACCTGCGGCGCCTCTCTACACAAATAGCATTGGACATACTACACAAAAATCTCGCTGATTACTGGGCAGACCAGATGATTGGGACGGCGGAAAAAGATCCCAAAAATTTAGTAGTAGTGCTTGCGGATATGGCAAGATCAAAGCCGCCGGTTAAAGGTTCATTTGTAGCAGAACTTACCAGGCGCTTACAGGGCAGAGGATCTACCCTTGCCTTACCGCTTAGCTGGATTGAACAATTTGTAAGCGATAGCGGGCTTACGGGCAATGAAGTAGTGCAGATAGAAAATCAGAAACAGGCCACAAGGCAGGTATCGGTAAGCAACAGTATAGGCAGCCTGCGGTTTTTAAACGCAACCGACTGGAAAACTTTTGTAGAACACGAAAGCACTATCGAAAAAATCCTGAAACAGGATATTGACGGTGTGTATGGTGAAATGGATTTTTATACAAGAGATAACTACCGCCACGTCGTTGAAAAACTATCTAAATGCAGTGAACGCTCAGAGCCTCAGGTAGCAGCCCTTGCTATTGAGCTTTCGGCACAAAACCGGAATGAGGACAGAAAAAAACACGTAGGTTATTTCCTGGTTGATAAAGGATTGAAAGAACTGGAAAATGTGGTAAAGGCGAAGCTCCCGTTTGGAGACAGGTTACGGAAAGGCATAACCGAAAAACCGTTGTTTTGGTATTTGGCAGCAATCGCATTATTTACATTTTTACTATGCTGGTTTATTTTGTCTGCAGATCATGTTTACCCGCTTAAAAACTGGCAACTATACCTGCTGGCTTTTTTCGGTTGCATCGCCGCGAGTCAATCGGCTATCATACTGGTGAACTGGATATCCAACCTGCTTATTACCCCACATCCACTCCCTAAAATGGATTACTCAAAAGGTATTCCTGAAAATCATAAAACCCTGGTGGTAGTACCAACCATGCTTGGTTCCATTGAAGAAATTGACAAACTCACCGAAGCATTGGAAGTAAGATTTATCGCCAATCACGATGCCAATCTTTATTTCGCATTGCTTACCGATTTTAAAGATGCCTGTGAAGAGCATTCAGCCGGAGATGAAAAGCTTTTAACGCATGTACAAAACAGCATACAGGAATTAAACCAGCGGTATGGCAGCAATGAAGGGGGTATGTTTATGCTGTTTCACCGGCCACGTAAATGGAATCCCAAAGAAAAATTGTGGATGGGGTATGAACGCAAACGCGGAAAACTGGAAGAGCTGAATGCACTGCTCCGTGGCAATAGTAATGCTGGCTTCTCAGTAATTATTGGTGATGAAAAAATATTCCCTCAGATTAAATATGTTATCACACTTGATACTGATACACAACTGCCAAGGGAGAGCGCATGGAAAATGATCGCCACCTTAGCGCATCCTTTAAATAAAGCTGAATACTCAACCGCCAAACAACGTGTAACAAATGGCTATACTATTCTTCAGCCACGTGTATCCAACAGTTTACCGGGCGAGAGAAGTTCACTGTATGCAAGAATACATGGCAATGAGCCCGGCGTTGACCCATATACCTTAACTACTTCTGATGTATACCAGGATCTCTTTAAAGAAGGCTCATTTATAGGAAAAGGTATTTATGATGTGGACATGTTCATTCACGCGCTTGAAGGAAGATTTCCTGAGAACAGGATTTTAAGCCATGACCTGATTGAAGGCGCATATGCACGGTCGGGTTTTTTAAGCGATGTGCAGCTGTATGAAGAATATCCCTCTACCTATTTTGCCGACATGAAGAGAAGACACAGGTGGGTAAGAGGCGACTGGCAGATTGGACGATGGCTTTCCCCTTTTGTTCCTTCGCCACAAAAGCAGTACAGAAGCAATCCTGTTTCAGCGCTTTCAAAATGGAAAATATTCGACAACCTGAGGCGCAGCCTGGTTCCCGTGAGTTTTTTAATACTTCTTATTTGCTGCTGGATATATATGCCAGGCTCGGCAATAACACTAACGGTAATCGCTACACTATTACTGCCTTCCATTATTAAACTCACCTGGGACCTTGCAGCAAAACCCAAAGACATCGGTTACTATGCACATGTAGTATATATTTCAAAAAATTCTACCAACACTTTTTTTCAGCAGTTTCTAAACCTGGTGTTTCTTCCATACGAAGCATGGATTAATACTGATGCCATTCTTCGTACAGCATGGAGAATTTTTATTTCCCAGAAAAAATTACTTGAATGGAATCCTTATGGCAATACATTAAAATCATCTCCCAAAACAATAACCCAATATTTTAAAGCCATGTGGCTTGTGCCGGTTTTTGCTGTTGCTGTAACCGGCTGGCTTATTTATGCAGATCAACAGCAGGTTATTCCCTCTATATTGCTCGTTACATGCTGGCTTATATCACCCGCGATAGCCTACCTTGTAAGCGAACCGCGTAAGGCTAAAAAATCTGTGCTTTCATCTGAGCAAACCACTTACCTGCATAAATTATCCAGAAAAACCTGGGCTTTCTTTGAACGGTTTGTTGGCGCTGATGATAACTGGCTGCCTCCTGATAATTACCAGGAAAATCCTGATCCCAAAATTGCGCACCGCACATCTCCCACCAATATTGGTTTGTCATTACTGGCTAATTTAACCGCGTATGACTTCGGCTATATTTCCGTAACAAGATTATTAGACCGTACGAGAAGAACATTAGATACTGTGCAGGCACTGGAAAAATACAGGGGACATTTATACAACTGGTATGATACCGAAACGCTGGCATGTTTGCAACCTAAATATATTTCTTCAGTAGACAGTGGCAACTTTGTTGGTCACCTGCTGGTTTTGCGGCAAGGATTGCTTGCGCTTAAAGACAACAGCATATTTACCTCAACGTCTTTTAACGGGTTGCTTGATATTATCGAAATATTACTGGAAAAATATCCGTCAGACGAAAATATTATCACTGTTAAAAACGAGATTTTAAAACTCAGGAACGAACCTCCTGTTACACTCAAACAGGCAATTTCTGCGGTAAATCATCTGAAAGATATATCCGCAATAATTATTTCGCAGGGTAAAGTTGAAAGCAAAGCATCACAGGCAGACTGGGTAGCATTCTTTGAAGCACAGCTCTATGACATGGCTTCGGATATATATGTGCTTTGCCCGTGGATATTATTGCAAACACCCTCACCAAAATTTGATGATTTAATTGCTGCGATTGATTTTATCCCTACCCTGCAGCAGCTAACGCAAATACAGGTAAACACCCTGCCTAAAATAAAGGAATATTATAAAGTAGATAATAGCACAGCAGAAAATCAATGGCTTGACACATTTATATCATCTATACTGGAGTCTGCAAGACGCGCAAAAGAAAGGGTGTATACCATTGAAAGCATCGTAGCCACCTGTTATGAAAATACCGTTGTTGATTATGAATTCCTGTATAGTAAGACACAAAGATTATTATCTATTGGCTATAACGTGGAAGAACATCGCAGAGACAATAGTTATTACGACTTACTGGCATCTGAATCAAGGCTTGGAGCTTTTGTGGCCATTGCACAGGGCAAAATACCACAGGAAAGCTGGTTTGCATTAGGCAGGCAGTTGTCTGATACCGGGCCGTTACCTGTTCTGTTATCGTGGAGCGGTTCCATGTTTGAATACCTAATGCCCTTGCTGGTTATGCCTTCGTATGATAATACGCTGCTTGATCAAACACATAAAGGCGTTGTGCTGAAACAAATACAATACGGTGAAAAAAGAAATGTGCCCTGGGGTATTTCCGAATCGGGTTATAATATGATCGACGCAGCTATGAATTACCAGTATCGTGCATTTGGTGTTCCCGGAACAGGATTGAAAAGAGGACTGGGAGATGATCTTGTTATTTCTCCGTATTCCACGATAATGGCGCTGATGGTTATGCCGGAAGAAGCCACCGGGAATTTAAAACGAATGTCTTCTTATGGGTTTGAAGATGAATTCGGTTTTCATGAAGCCATAGATTATACCACATCAAGATTACCGAGAGGACAGGAATATGCACTGATCAATTCATATATGGTGCATCACCAGGGCATGGCTTTTCTCTCGCTGTCTTACTTGCTGCTTAATCAACCCATGCAAAAAAGATTTGTGAGTGATGTACAATTACAATCAGCATTATTGTTGCTGCAGGAGAGGATACCAAGAGTATCTGTATCCAACGCTCCGGCATTGCATATAGCTGAAAGCGGCATTGTAAGTAAGGAAGAAGCATATCCTATCCGAGTGATCAATACACCGCATACACCGGTACCCGAAGTTCAACTGTTGTCAAATGGCAGGTATCATGTAGTGGTTACCAATGCCGGTGGCGGCTACAGCCGGTGGAAGGACATTGCGGTTACACGTTGGCGTGAGGACAGCACCTGCGATAACTGGGGAAGTTTCTGCTTTATAAAAGACGTGGAGAGCAATGCATATTGGTCAACCGCTTACCAGCCGCTAATGCAGGAAGGAGAACATTATGAAGCGGTATTTTCCCAGGGTCGTGCTGAGTTTCGCCGCCGGGATGCTGCCATAGAAACACATACCGAAATTGTAGTTTCTCCTGAGGATGATGTAGAGCTGAGAAGAATAAAACTGACCAACAGGTCGAGAAGAAAAAGAAAAATTGAAATAACCAGTTATGGAGAAGTAGTATTAACTACGCCTGTCGCGGATGCGGCACATCCTGCATTCAGTAACTTATTTATAGAATCGGAGTTGATTGAACAGCAACATGCTATTATCTGCACAAGACGTCCACGTTCGCAGCATGAAACGCATCCTGCCATGTTCCATCTTATGAAGGCCTATAAGGCAACGGTAAAAAATGTTTCCTACGAAACAGACAGGATGAAATTCATAGGCAGGGGCAATACCATACATCAGCCTGTGGCGATGTTGAAAAATGGTGCAATGGCATCAACACAGGGCGCGGTGCTTGATCCGGTTGTTTCTATACGGTATGAAATAGAAATTGAACCGCAGAAAGCAGCGATCATTGATGTTGTTACAGGCATAGCTGAAACAAAAGAAAGCTGTAAGGAATTAATAGATAAATATCAGGACAAATTTTTGGTTGACCGTGGTTTTGAATTATCATGGACACACAGCCAGGTTATTCTTCGCCAGATAAATGCTTCTGAAAAGGATGCGCAGTTGTACGGAAAACTAGCAAGCGCGGTTATCTATCTTAACCAGGCTTTAAGAACATCACCTGATATTATTGAACGCAATAACAGAGGACAATCTGGTTTGTGGGGATATTCTATTTCAGGAGATTTACCTATAGTGCTTGTGCAGATCGAAGATGCGAAAAATATTGAGCTTGTAAAGCAAATGATACAGGCGCATGCGTATTGGCGTATGAAAGGGCTGGCGGTTGATCTTGTAATATGGAATGAAGACCATGGCAGTTACCGGCATACTTTGCAAAATGAAATACAGGCTTTGGTATCGCCAATGGTTGGCGCTCAAATAAAAGAAACTGCAGGTGGTGTATTCATCCGTTCTTCAGACCAGATTTCGAATGAAGACCGTATCCTTTTTCAAACAGTAGCCCGTATTGTAATTTCAGACAGGTTCGGCACGCTGGAAGAACAGGTAAATAAACCCATCAAGTCAAAAAATATTATTCCTTATTTCACACCCCAAAAATTTTATCCTTCTATTACCGCGGCTGTATCTATGCCAAAAGATTTGCAATGCTTTAATGGAACAGGAGGTTTTTCAGCTGATGGGAAAGAGTATATCATCTTTACCAGTCCTGAAAAACTTACGCCTGTGCCCTGGAGTAATATTGTAGCGAACCAGGCATTCGGAACAGTGATCTCAGAAAGCGGGCAGGCATATTCATGGCTGGATAACGCACATGAATACAGGCTGACACCATGGAATAATAATCCTGTTGGAGATCTTGAAGGAGAGTGTTATTATTTGCGTGATGAGGAGAGCGGAAAATTCTGGTCGCCTGCGCCGTTGCCCACCCGGAGCAAAACAGCATACATTACAAGACATGGATTTGGCTACAGCATTTTTGAACATAATGAAGATGGCATATACTCAATCATGACAGTATTTGTTGACCGGGAATCCTGCGTAAAATTCACATTGCTGCAATTGCACAATCAATCCGGCAGACCGCGCAAGCTTTCTGTAACCGGCTATGTAGAATGGGTGTTGGGTGAATTTAAACATAAAACACAAATGCATATTGTAACGAGTGCAGACACGAACTCAGGAACGATATATGCCAGGAATGCCTATAATCTTGACTTTGAGAACCGTGTAGCCTTTTTCGATGGTGATCATACATTTCAATCCTTTACCTGCGACAGGAAAGAATTTATCGGGCGCAATGGCACAAACAGGAATCCGGAAGCGTTAAACAGGGTAAAGTTATCTGGAAAATATGGCGCGGCGCTTGACCCCTGCGCTGCTATACAATCCCAGTTTAATTTGGGTATAGATGAAAAACATGAAATTGTATTTAAGCTGGGTGCTGCAAAAAATCAGGCAGCAGCGAATGCGATAATAGAGAAATTCAAAACCACCGGCGCAATACATCAATCGCTTGAAGGAGTTAAGCAATATTGGGAAGAAACACTCTGCGCAGTACAAATTCAAACACCTGACGCGGCACTGAATATTATTTCAAACGGATGGCTCAACTATCAGGCATTGGCGTGCAGGGTATGGGGAAGAAGCGGTTACTATCAGTCAGGTGGCGCATTTGGTTTCAGAGATCAGTTGCAGGACGTACTCTCCTTATTATATACAAAACCGGAAATAGCCAAACAACAAATTTTGCTGAATGCTTCGCGCCAGTTTACCGAAGGTGATGTGCAGCACTGGTGGCACCCGCCTGTGGGCAGGGGTGTGAGAACAACCTGCTCGGATGATTTTCTATGGCTTCCATTCGCCACTATAAAGTATGTCAATTATACCGGTGATGAAAGTATACTGAATGAACAGATCACATTTTTAGAAGGAAGATTGTTGAATCACGGAGAAGAATCTTATTACGATCTGCCAACGAGATCAGGCTATACTGCCGATTTATATACGCACTGCGTTAAAGCCATTGAAAACGGGTTAAAATTCGGTGAGCATGGAATGCCGCTAATGGGCTCCGGCGACTGGAATGACGGTATGGATAAAGTTGGAGAAGAAGGAAAAGGTGAAAGTGTCTGGCTGGCATTTTTCCAGTATAAGATATTGCATGACTTCAGTGAAATAGCAGCAGCAAGAAATGATACCGTTTTTAAAACACGCTGCCTGCAGGAAGCAGAAAATTTAAAAAAGAATATTGAAGCGCATGCGTGGGACGGCAATTGGTATCGCCGCGCATATTTTGATGATGGCACGCCACTGGGCTCCGTTCAGAATGATGAATGCAGTATTGATTCTATAGCCCAGAGTTGGGGTGTTATATCAAATGCTGCCGGCAATGAAAGAATGATAACCTCGATGAATTCAGCATATCGGCAGCTCGTAAATAAAGAAGCAGGCATTATTCAATTGCTTAATCCGCCATTTGACAAGTCGACTCTTAACCCGGGTTATATTAAAGGCTACGTGCCGGGTGTTAGAGAAAACGGGGGACAATATACACATGCCGCTATATGGTTTGTAATGGCTTTGATGGAGCTGAAGCAAAATGAAAAAGGCTGGGAATTGCTAAAAATGATCAATCCGTTAAATAGAGCTGCTGATGAGCAATCTGTTGAGCGGTATAAAGTAGAACCCTATGTAGTTGCGGCGGATGTCTATGCACAGGTATCGCATCTCGGTCGTGGTGGCTGGACATGGTATACCGGCTCCGCAGGTTGGATGTATCAACTGATCATTGAATATTTCCTCGGTATGCAAAAGCAGGGAAACAAGCTCTATTTCAATCCTTCTATTCCCGGAGAGTGGAGCGGGTTCTCTATTATCTACAAATATTTAAATACCGTTTATATAATTAAGATAAGGTCTACCAATGTTCCCGGCGCAGCAACACGTATTATATATAACGGTTTGCCTGTAACTGATAAATCTATCAAATTGATTAACGATGAAGGGGAACATATCATTGAAATAACGATTAACCCTGCAATAAAAAATACTATGCCTGCAACAACAGAGCGTGTTTCAAAACAAATTTATTGAGGTAACATTTAAAACAAACAATCATGGGCAAAATACAATTAACGTTAAAACAATCATGGGAGATGGTAAAAGAAAAACTTAAAGAAAACGATCATCGGCTTACTGACGAAGACCTTGTATATGATCCTGAAAATGCTGATATATTACTGGAAAAACTTGCCAAAAAATTAAGCAGAACAAAAGATGAGATCAGGGTATTGATAGAAAGCATCTCTGAGAATGAGGGAAAAGCATCGTGATCATTATTGCGTAACAGATGTTGATATGCGTTCGACATTATCCTTATTATATTGCGCCGCGCTGCGGCTTGCCTGCCTTTCTATTTGTATACCACAAAAATTATGGTGCGCTGCATCTTGTATGTGCAATTCCTTTTAGGTAGCTGCAGCGCAGCAGTAATATTTATAGTGCCCGGCATGCGAAAACTAAAGGTGGAGCACACCGGAAAAATAAAACGTATATAGTAAACAAGGTTGAATGAAAAAATAAACGAAAGGCTATAGTCTCGCCTATACTAATTAACGCCGGGTCCAGGATACATGTCACCTCTTTTAGCTGTATTGAACTGTGATAACAAAAGACATCTGAAGAAGCATATATCTACCTATCTGCGCTTATAAAACTTCCTGTATTTCCCATTATTATTTTTTTGTCTGGCAGGCTTATATTCCGGCCCTTGTCCCAGCATTTGTGGTAAGGTTGCTTTTTCTACTGTTGTACCAATCAGTTTTTCAATAGCATTAAAACTATTCTGCTCCTTCTCTCCCACCAGGGTAATCGCTACACCATCGGCTTCAGCTCTTGCCGTGCGGCCAATGCGGTGCACATAATCTTCACCATCCCGGGGAACATCATAATTAATCACCAGGTCAATGGTATCAATATCTATCCCCCTGCTTAAAATATCGGTAGCTACCAGTATTGTAATGCGCCCGCTTGTGAAGCCGTTAATAATATTTTCTCTTTGCGACTGCAACAGGTCGCTGTGCATTTCTTCTGCAGAAAAACCATACTGCTTCAGGTTACGTACCAGCGACTTTACGTTTTGCTTCCTGCTGCAAAAAATCAAAACGCTTTTATAAGGCGTGTGTTGAAGGAGGTATTTTACAAGTCCTGATTTTTGTTCTTCAAAAACGATATAAGCACGCTGTACTATTTTTTCCGGCGGCTTCGAAATAGCTATATTGATCTCAACAGGATCTTTCAGTATATTTTTTGCAAGATTTTTTATTTTCGGGGGCATGGTTGCTGAAAACAACAATGTTTGGCGGTTTGCAGGAAGCGCGGTAATGATCCTGTTGATATCATCCTGGAATCCCATATCCAGCATACGGTCGGCTTCATCCAATACCAGGAAGCGTAAGCCCTTCATAGATACATAACCCATATTAAGATGCGCGATAAATCTGCCGGGAGTACATATTATAATATCCGCACCCATTTGCAGCGCTTTTTTCTCGCTGGTAAAATTTTGCCCGTCATTGCCACCATATATTGCAAGGGAACTGATGTCGGTAAAATAGGTAAGTCCTTCTGCATGTTGCGCTATCTGTATAGCAAGCTCCCTGGTGGGCACTATAACGAGTACGCTCACCTGCCCGCTTGAGCCTTTTTCCAATAATTGATTAATAACAGGCAACAAAAAAGCCGCGGTTTTACCCGTACCTGTTTGTGCGGAAGCAATAATATCCCTGCCATTCAATATAGGCGGAATTACCTGTTGCTGTACGGGTGTGGCTATTTCATAGTTGCTGGCTCCTATACCTTCCATCAGGTTAGGATGAAAATTAAATGTACTGAACTGCAAGGGGTTAATTGTTTATAATAAATGAGCATTAATTTTTTGGAACGGCATAAAGATACGCTTAAATGGTTCATCGTTTTCCAGATGGCTGTGAAATATTAATATTATGTAACATTAATAAGTCCCGTTGAATTGTTCCTTTTGCAGCTCCTGCATAAATCGCAAAAGCGTATACACAGAATAGTTATATTTAACGAATGAACATATTTTACAAAGAACGTTTCATGAAAATTATTCCCATCATTATTGTTTGCTTTACAGGATTATCTGCTTTACAGGCACAAAATCAATCAACAGGTATTTTCCGTATCAATTATGATCCTGCTGCACAGCCCACCAACACGATGGCTTATTTTAAACCTGCCGGAAACCTGTTTGTTGGTGATTGTATTCCTTTTTATCATAAAGGCACTTTCTACCTGTACTGGCTGATTGATTCGGGGCATCACTCAGCCCTGAACGGATTAGGCGGACACCAATGGGTATTAAGCACCAGTAAAGATTTGAAAACATGGAAACAATATCCTGTGGTATTAGGTATTGATGAAGAATGGGAAAAATCCATCTGTACAGGATCAGTGATATATCACGATAAAAAATTTTATGCTTTTTATGCTACCAGGAGAATTATGCCATCAGGAGAAATTGCTGAACAGCTAAGTTATGCCGTTAGTAATGATGGAATCCACTTTGAAAAACAAAACCCAAATCCCTTTTACACCTATGCGCCCGGCTATAGTAAACGGAATTTCCGTGATGCAAAAGTATCTGTAGACAATAGTGGAAATTTTCATCTTTTTGTATCAAGCGAAACTGAGCCTGCAAAATTTCACGAGAAAGGAGCATTGGTTCACCTGGTATCTTCTGATTTAAAAAACTGGCAGGTTAAAGAACCGGTAATTTATGGAGTGGGCGCAGTACCTGAATGTCCTGATTATTTTTACTGGAACGGATGGTATTACCTGCTGTACAGCACAGATTCAGAAACATACTATGTAATGTCCCGTCAACCTTATGGACCATGGCAGTATCCTGCCAACCAGAGCTTTAAAGAAGCCTGGTCGAACGTAGTTAAAACAGCTGCTTTTACCGGTAACAGGAGAATAGCCGCAGGCTGGGTTCCTTCGCGGAAAGACAATAAAGATGATGGACAAGAAATATTTGGCGGGCACACCATTCTTCGCGAAGTAATTCAGCAGAAAGACGGAACACTTGCTACCAGGTTTGTTCCTGAAATGATACCGCCTGCAGGTGATCCGATAAATATAACCATGCAGGTGGATGAAGGTATTAACCAGATTAATAAGCAAACGTATGAGCTAAAAGGTTTAAGAGGCCTGGTATCCTGTTATGCAAAGAACATACCTCAAAACTGCAGGATCACAATGGAAATTGAACCGAAAGGTGGTTTTGATGAATATGGATTATACCTGCGGGCAAACGAAAATGCCGGACAGGGTTATGGTTTGGATTTTTCCACGAACAGGGCAGAAGTAAAACTGGGAAATACTTCTATCAAAGCAGTAGATGGTTTGAATAAAACCATACGGCTTGATATTATTATGAAGGATGATATTATTGATGTGTGTATAGACAACAGGAGATGTATTGTTAACCGGGCAATAGAACAGAGAGGTGATTACTTATGGTTGTATTCAAAATTCGGAACAGTTGTTTTTAAGTCGATTGTAGTTGCACCGCTAAAATAACGGATTCATAACACAACCAATACAGTGTTGCTGTAGCCTACCTTAATTCACGCGCTTCAGAATACCTGCCAGCAGGTTGATGAAGTAGATCAATTGCGTTAGCAGCATTAACGCAATAAATATTTGTACAATGAATGTGGTGCGGCGGATATTTACATGCATCATATCTATACTTACAACATAATTGCCGGACTTCCACAATAGCACTCCGCTGATAGTAATTGATAATATAAGCGTAAGGCTGATATGCATCCATGCAAGCCCTACCGAAAAAAGAGATTGGAAAGTAAAGATATACAGCAGCCACAACAGTAAAAGCAACATGGTTATAGCACGCATAATAAATATAACATCTAATACATAGTAAGTTTCGCGAAGATGCACATCAACAGTTTTGCTGTTATTTGCTCCTGCAAGGGAAACGACAGCAAGTAATACAGCAAGTACAAAAAGCAGGTGATATGGTTTACGCGTTAATAACATGATGGATTTGCAAAGAAACAGAAAATATGTTTTATCAATAATTTCATGCGCATTCTTAACAGAGCAGCGCAGCAAATGCATTTTTCTTTACGCACTTTGCCCATTGAGGCTTACATAAAACAATAACTCACGTTAAGCTATACAAAAACAAAACCCTGTTCCGCAATTATGCCGAACAGGGTTTATATAATTGAGATTCGCTTATAAGCGTGTACTCACGAACTATGCAGTAACCTTTCCTTTCACCTTAGCTATAACTTCTTCAGCTATATTATTCGGTGTAGAGTTGTAGTGACTGAACTCCATTGTTGAAGTTGCACGACCGGAAGTTAATGAACGAAGCTGTGTTACATAACCAAACATTTCGCTCAATGGAACTTTGGCTTTAATAACCTGCAGGTTATTACGTGTGTCCATACCTTCCAGTATACCACGGCGGCGGTTGATATCACCCGTTACATCACCCATGTACTGATCAGGTGTTAATACTTCCACTTTCATGATAGGTTCCAGTAAAACCGGTTTTGCTTTACGTCCTGCTTCACGGAAACCACTTTTTGCACAAAGCTCGAATGACATTGAATCAGAATCCACATCGTGGTAGCTACCATCAAATACACGGATCTTCATGTCAACCATTGGGTAGTTTGCCAACACGCCATTGCTCATTGACGTTTCAAATCCTTTCTGAATAGCAGGAACAAATTCACGAGGAATAGATCCTCCGAAAATATCATTCACAAACTGGAAGTTTTTCCCGGGGTTTTCCTTCAGCCACTCTTCATCAGCGGGCCCGATCTCGAATATGATATCAGCGAACTTACCACGACCACCAGTTTGTTTTTTCAACACTTCACGATGCTCAATAGTACTAGAAAAGCTTTCTTTATAAGCCACCTGTGGTGCACCCTGGTTTACTTCTACTTTAAACTCACGGCGCATACGGTCAATGATGATCTCAAGGTGCAGCTCACCCATACCACGAAGGATGGTTTGACCGGTATCTTCATCTGTATTTACACGCAATGTAGGATCTTCTTCAACGAGCTTACCAATAGCAAGACCCATTTTATCAACGTCAACCTGTGTTTTAGGTTCAACTGCTATCGCGATAACCGGCTCAGGAATAAACATGTTCTCCAATGTGATAGGATGATTTTCATCGCACAATGTATCACCTGTTTTAATTTCCTTAAAACCAACCGCAGCGCCAATATCACCTGCTTCAATAAAATCAATAGGGTTCTGCTTGTTTGCAAACATCTTCATGATACGGCTGATACGCTCTTTTTTACCGCTTCTTACATTCAATACATAAGAACCTGCGTCTAAATGACCAGAGTATGCGCGGAAGAACGCCAAACGACCAACAAAAGGATCGGTCATGATTTTGAACGCTAACGCTGCAAATGGTTCTTTAGGATCTGGTTTGCGTATCTCAACTTCTCCTGTATCAGGATTAGTACCTTCAATAGCTTCAATATCTACCGGTGAAGGCAGGTAACGGCAAACCGCATCCAATGCAGTTTGTACGCCTTTATTTTTGAACGAAGAACCGCACATCATCGGAACAATGCTCAGATCAACGGTAGCTTTACGAATAGCTTCATGCATTTCTTCTTCGGTGATGGTGTTAGGATCATCAAAGAATTTTTCCATCAGATTATCATCATATTCAGCAACAGCTTCAACAAGATTAGCCCTCCACTCATTGGCTTCATCAACCATGTCAGCAGGAACATCTATTTCATCAAATGTCATGCCTTCTGTTTCCATGTGCCAGATGATACCTTTCATTTTGATAAGGTCAACCACACCTTTAAAGTTGTCTTCTGCGCCTATAGGTAACTGTAAGGGAACAGCTTTTGCACCCAGCATTTCTTTAACCTGCTTAACCACCATTAAAAAGTCAGCACCTGCACGGTCCATTTTATTTACGAAACCGATACGGGGAACTTTATAACGGTTAGCCTGGCGCCAAACAGTTTCTGACTGGGGTTCTACACCATCAACCGCAGAGAACAGGGCGATCAAACCATCCAGTACACGCATGGAACGCTCAACCTCTACGGTAAAGTCCACGTGACCCGGAGTATCAATGATATTAAAATAATATTTCTTTGTATCAGCAGTTGCCTTTCCTTTAACTGTAGGGAAATTCCACTGGCAGCTTACCGCAGCAGAAGTAATGGTAATACCTCTTTCTTTTTCCTGCTCCATCCAGTCTGTAGTTGCCGCACCATCATGTACCTCACCAATTTTGTGAATCATACCCGTATAACGCAGTATACGCTCCGTGGTAGTGGTTTTACCTGCGTCAATATGTGCCGCAATACCAAAGTTTCTTTGAAATTTTAAGTCTGCCATAAATTATAATTTGGAAAAAGTTTTAAAACGAAAAAATGAATATTTGAAAATGTTCCGGAAAAACCGGAACTGTAATTAACTATATGGTGGGGGCTACTCTCATATTCCGCCAAATAGAAGCAAGTCGTAAATACCAGGATGACTGCCGCTTCTTTTGGCGGCGCAAAAATAAGAATAAAAAATTAATTGCCAAAGGAAAAGGTGAAGGGTATAAGGCCCTGCCTGCAGACGTTATAGTAGAAATTTATAATCTTCCTTTGATAAGCCCGGGCTGCGGGCAGACCTCCTCCCCTGCGGGGAGGCTGGGAGGGGCTTTAATCCAGTATCTGCGGCACCCGCTCCACAGTTTCGTCATGATGAAACTGCAGCAACAGAGAAATCTGGAGAAAATTCTTAGCAGAAGATGTGCCTGCCGCGGTATAATCATACTGATGCAGATAACCACCCATCAATGTAGTATTTTTATCAGGCATATAACCCGCGCCAACAAATATCCTGTTCCGCTCAAAATGCGGTTTTTTATTGGTTAAGAAAATCTCTTCATGCGCATTAAGGAAAAATGTTTTGGCAGTTACCTTGGTATTGTTCAGAGGCAAAAAGGCATTCAACCTGTAGCGATACCTGTTTTTGTACCCGCCCTGTGCAAGCCAGCGTTGCTCCATCCTGTAACGATGTTCAAATTTTATCCTGTGCACATAATTGTTCATATTCAGCTGCTGCCAAAAACGAAATTCTTCATTGGCAAAAGGCTTTTTAAAGTTACCGTCATTAGCGTAGGTAGCATATCTGCCCGTTCCCACCCACAATGAAAAATCCTTACCAATATACATTCCTGCACCACCCTTGGCTTCATAATAATAAAAGGCATCCATAAACTTTTGCGACCTTGTTTGCAGCTCCCCCCAGACAAACCATTTTTTATTAATATTATACTGGGCGTTTACCACATGCCAGGTACCCAGGTCTTTTTGCTGGGCATTAGCTGATAACGAGATCAACAGGCATGTACAAATAACAGGGATTATATTTTTCATCGTAAAAAAAAACCCTGCTGCATAAAAAGCAACAGGGCAAAAAAAATCAAAAAATATTTTAAACTCTGAAGTGAGCGAATGCCTTGTTGGCATCTGCCATACGGTGAGTATCTTCTTTCTTTTTGAAAGCAGCGCCTTCACCTTTACTTGCAGCTATAATTTCATTAGCTAATTTATCAGCCATTGTTTTACCATTCCTGTCACGACTGTAACGTACTAACCATTTGATGCTAAGAGATATCTTCCTGTCGGGACGAACCTCTGCGGGAATCTGGAAAGTAGCGCCACCAATTCTGCGACTGCGAACTTCAACTGAAGGCGTTACATTGTTCAATGCTCTTTTCCATATTTCATAACCGTTTTCGCCGGATAGGCTGGAAACACGATCAATTGCAGTATAGAATATTTCGTATGCTGTACTTTTTTTACCACCCCACATAAGGTTGTTTACAAAGCGGGTAACCAGTTTATCGTTAAACTTCGGGTCTGGTGCTAATGGTAATTTTTTGGCTTGTGCTTTACGCATGACTGTTTATATTATCTTACTTGACTTAAATTAAGCCTGTTATTTTTTAGCTTTTTCTCTTTTTGTTCCGTATTTAGAACGGCTTTGTTTACGGTCTTTTACACCCGCAGTATCAAGGCTGCCCCTAACAATATGGTAACGTACACCTGGCAAATCCTTAACACGACCACCACGGATCAACACAATGGAGTGTTCCTGCAGGTTGTGACCTTCACCCGGTATATAAGCGATAACCTCTACTTTATTGGTTAAACGTACTTTTGCAACCTTACGAAGCGCTGAGTTAGGCTTTTTAGGAGTGGTTGTATATACACGTGTGCAAACGCCACGACGCTGAGGACAGCTATCCAGTGCCCTGGATTTGCTCTTTGCCCTGATGATTTCTCTACCTTTTCTTACTAATTGTTGTATTGTAGGCATTCTAACCTTTTATTTTTGGGACGGCAAAGGTAAGCGCCTTACGGGAAAATGCAAAATTAAATAATCAAATTTCTGAAAAATATGTGGGGAGCTATCAGGTATCAGCTGTCAGCTATCAGCGTTTGCTGTCATGTCCTGAAAAAAGTAGACACTATTACTACTATTACCCTTTTTCTTTTTTTTGTTACTTTTTTTCTTTTTACAATCCACATTTTAATTGT
>NZ_QCZJ01000044.1 GCF_003075435.1 Terrimonas sp.
CTGAAACATCTGCATGGTTTTTGAAAAGTTTGATTCAAAACCTTTGTAGCATTTGATTACCAAAACATGAATATATACTGATTTTTATCAGAATATCATCGAAACTGAGTTAAACAGCAAGCCCTATTTATCAAAACCATTTTGCCATCCATCTGCTTTCAGCTTATCAACTTTTTTAAGCACTTCAGATTCAAGCTGCTTTTTATAGCCTGCAACTTTATTACCCACACCGGTATCAAAAGCGCCAATAATAGAAGCCGCCAGTATCCCTGCGTTCTTAGCGCCGTTTAATGCAACTGTTGCTACGGGAATGCCGCCGGGCATTTGCAGAATAGATAATACAGAATCCCAACCATCAATTGAATTGGAAGACTTTATTGGTACACCAATAACAGGCAGGGAAGTTAAAGAAGCTACCATACCAGGCAAATGGGCAGCGCCGCCCGCGCCGGCAATGATCACTTTCAGTCCCCTTTCCCTTGCATTGGAAGCATACTCAAAAAGCCGTGCCGGTGTGCGGTGAGCAGAAACAACCGTAAGCTCAAATACGATATCAAATGATTTTAATATTGCCGCAGCTTCCTGCATTACAGAAAGATCGCTATCACTTCCCATTATAATTGCTACCAAAGGATTTGACATGATTTGAGATTTGAGATGGCGGAGGACTATGAGCTATCAGCAGTCAGCTTTCAGCCATCAGTATTTATTTGTAATTAAATTTTTCTTACCCTCTTATGGTCTTGCTCTTTTCCCCACTTCTCACAATCAATCCATTTACTATTGCCCGTTGCCCAAAGCTCATTGCCCATTACCTAAAGCCCATCGCCCTGAGTCCTACATCTTACTCACCACTTTCAAAACACTCTTTATCCTGTTTTTCTTATAACTAAGATCCGCCCTGTCGTTGCTTAATATGGTAACATGCCCCATTTTCCTTCCTGGCCTGGTTTGTTTTTTTCCATAGATGTGAACAAACACATTATCCATTCTTAATACTTCTTCCAATCCTTCATATGCTGCATCACCCTGGTAATTTTCTTCACCCAAAACATTTACAATTGCTGCAGGTAATACAGGCGCTGTATTCCCAAGCGGGTAACCAAGCATAATTCTCCACAGCATATCAAACTGAGAACTGTAATTGCCCTCAATAGTATGATGCCCGCTGTTATGCACACGCGGCGCGGTTTCGTTTACATATACTTCTCCTGCTTTATCAATAAAAAGTTCAACGGCGAAAAGGCCGGGACTTTTGAGCTCCTTCACCACTTTTAATGCTATAGCTTCTACTTTCCACAATATATTTTCAGATAACTCGGCAGGCGACACCTGGTAATCGAGCAAATTAAGCCTGGGATCAAAAACCATATCTACCGGGGGATACAATGTGGTTTGCCCCTCATCATTCACCGCAACGATCTGCGCTATCTCTTTATGAATATTGATCTGCTTTTCCAGCACGCCGGGCTGATCAAACCCTTTTTCAAAATCTTCTTTTGTATTGATCAATTGTACACCTCTCCCATCATACCCTCCCATGCCCAGCTTGTGCACAGCAGGCAAAAGTGCTTCATGTGCATATAAATCCCTGCGGGTTTGCGTTATAGTAAACGGAGCCGTTCTGATTTGATGAGCCTCGTAAAATTCTTTTTGTAATATTTTATTCTTTATGATGCGCAATGATGAACTGCGTGGATAAACTTTCACGCCTTCTGTTTCAAGTTTTTCAAGCGCATCCTCATTAACAGATTCAATTTCTATGGTAAGTGCATCCAACCCCTTACCAAAATTGTATACGTCATCAAAATCCTGAATATTCCCTTTTACAAAATGATGGCAGAGATGTGCCGCAGGACATTCCGGATCATTTTCCATTACATAAGTCTCAACGGGGTAATTTGCCCCAGCCTGTAAAAGCATTCTTCCTAATTGACCTCCTCCTAAAATACCGGCTTTTATCATATTATTCTTTAGAAATGAGGCGTGAAGATAATAAAGAGGCAGAAATAAAGAGTGAAAATCAAATGGATATAAAATACATCGTAGTGTTTACCGTTAAAATAAGTATAAAGATGGCGTAGTCCACATGTTGTTGAGATTTTTAATAATATCATATTGCAATAAGCATGATATTTGCACAAAGAGCTGAAAAAGAATACAAACGCATTCAAATAATGAGCAAAGCAAAATATATTTTTACCATTATTGTGCTGGTTGGGCTCGCGTATTCGGTTAACGGGCAAAACTCATTTGTAGACTATCAAAAGTCGTTTGCTAAAATTGCTGATGTTTTCAGAAGAAAAGAAGATACGCTTCGTAAACAGTTTGAATCCAAAAAGTTACAGTGGCCTGCAAAATATGTTTATATACGCTCTTTTAAATACGACAGCCAGCTTGAAGTATGGGTAAAAAATACAGCTAAAGAAGATTTCAAACTTTTTAAGACATATAAAATTTGTGCAATGGCAGGTTCACTTGGTCCAAAGAGAATGCAGGGCGATTACCAGGTACCTGAGGGATTTTATTATATAAATGAATTTAAACCCAACAGCGCATACCATTTATCGCTGGGGTTGAACTATCCTAATGCTGCCGACAGGTTATTAAGTGATTCACTTGCGCCTGGTGGGGATATCTACATACATGGTTCATGCGTAACCGAAGGTTGCATCCCCATTAATAACGATCAGATTGAAGAGCTATACATCATTACCAGCTATGCACGTGCCATGGGACAGGAATACATTCCTGTGCACATTTTTCCTGTGCAATTCAATAATGCCCGCAGTGTAAGTTACCTTGAACGTTTTCTGCAGATGTATAAAACCTACAGACCGCTTGCAACCACGCTGCAGTCTGCATACGATTATTTTGAAAAAAACAAACAGGTGCCTGTAGCCATGGTGAATGACAGGGGCGATTATGCCATGCAGGATCTGCCTGCGAAAGTTGCAAAAGAACCCGTTGCTAATAAGCCTAAAAGAGAACCTGTTGATAAAAAAATACCGATCCCTGAAGATGAGCTGGCTAAAGTAGTTAACAATCAGCCTGTCTTTCCCGGGGGGACAAAGGCTTTTCAGTCGTTCCTGGAAAATGCAGGCAAAGAACTTGCTCCTTTATTACCTGAGGGGCAAAGAGCAGCATATATAGTTATAGATTATATTATAGATAAAGAAGGTAAACCTGTTTATGCTAAAGTGGTTAAGGGGGGTAATGACGATTTAAATGATGAACTGGAAAAAAAGTTTGAAAACATGCCGCAATGGAAACCAGCCATTCGCCAGGAACAACCTGTGGCCATGCGTTTAAAACAAACAGTAGTTGTTGAAGCAACGCCGTAGGAAGGTGCGGGGTTTGTGGTTTATGGTTTGTGATTTGAAGTTGCAGGTAACAGGTTACAAGTTTCAAATCTCACGATTTCTGAGCCTGCTGATAGCTGATTGCCGATAGCTCAAAGCCCATCTACCCCTCAATCAATTCACTTAATTCAAGCCAGCGCATTTCTTTCTCATCCAATTGAGCAGATACTTCTCCTATCCGTTGTGCAAGTTTTTGTAGTTGCTCATAAGGCAATTTCCCTTCATTCAATTGGAGATTTATTTCAGCTTTTTCATTTTCCAGTGTTTCAATCTCCTTTTGCAGAACCTCAAATTCCCTTTTTTCTTTGTAAGAAATTTTTCTTTTTTCAGCAGATGGAACGCTGTTGATTTCCGCATCCTGGGGTTTATTAACTACAGGAGCTATAGCCTTTTTTTCTTCCTGCTCTTTTTTCCAGAGGCGGTATTGTGTATAATTACCCGGAAAATCTCTTATGTTTCCATTTCCTTCAAATACAAACAAATGATCGGTTAGCCTGTCCATAAAGTACCGGTCGTGAGATACTATTAAAAGACATCCCCTGTATTCACTCAAAAAGTTTTCAAGCACACTTAAGGTTGGCAGGTCAAGATCATTCGTTGGTTCATCAAGAATTAAAAAATTAGGGTTTTTAAACAAAATAGAAAGCAGTAAAAGCCTTTTCTTTTCTCCCCCGCTTAACCTGGAAATATACGTATACTGCTGATCGGGTTCAAACAAAAACAATTGAAGAAACTGCGAAGCATTAAGCGAGCCGCCATCAGCAAGCGGAAAATTTTCCGCTATATTTTTTACAAATTCGATTACACGAACATCTTCTTTTATCTCCAATCCCTGCTGCGAATAATATCCAAACACTACTGTTTCCCCAATATTTATTTTACCGCTATCAGCTTTTTCAATTTCCTGCAGAATATTAATGAATGTAGATTTGCCTGCGCCGTTTTTGCCAATAACGCCAACCCGTTCGCCTTTGGAAAAGGTATAATCAAATCCTTTTAATATTACGCGGTCGCCAAACGATTTATACACTTTCTTTAGTTCAGCAACTTTACCTCCAAGCCTTGTCATCTTAGCATTCAGCTGCACCTGGTTATCTTCAATTTTTTGTTTGGCTTTATGCTCCACATCCGTAAAAGCATCAATACGGCTTTTAGATTTTGTAGTTCTTGCCCTCGGCTGTTTGCGTATCCATTCAAGCTCCTTGCGGTATAAATTTTTAGCTTTATCTATACTGGCAGATTGCTGCTCTATTCTTGAAGCTTTCTTTTCAATATAATTTTCATAATCCCCTTTATGAACATATAGTTCGCTACCATCCAGCTCCCATATTTCTTCGCAAACAGCATCCAAAAAATAACGGTCGTGTGTAACCAGCAGCAGGGTTACATTTTCCTGGTTAAGATAATGTTCCAGCCATTCAACCGTTTCCACATCAAGATGGTTGGTGGGCTCATCCATGATCAGCAATACATGCTTATGTTCAAAGCCGATATCAATCAGTGTTCTTGCTAATGCCACCCGCTTTCTTTGTCCGCCTGAAAGTGTACCAGCCTTTTGCTGCAGGTGGTGAATATTGAGTTTGCCAAGGATCTGTTTCACTTTACTGTCAAAATCCCAGGCGCCGAGCTCATCCATTTTTTCAATCGCTTTTCCAATTAGCGCGGCATCTTCTGTTTCGCTTACAGCTTCATATGCTTTAATCGCGTTAATTACGGGATGATTATGATGGAAGATATTTTCCAGTATACTTAGTTCTTCAATAAATGAAGGCTCCTGTTCAAACAATGCTACGGTAACATCTTTATGGATCCATACCTTGCCTTCATCCGGCGTTTCCTTACCGGCAATTATTTTGAGTATAGTAGATTTTCCGTAGCCATTGCGGGCAACAATAGCAATTTTATCTCCTTCTTCAATATGAAAATTCAGGTTGTTGAAAAGCGGCTTAATTCCGTAAGATTTTCCTAATCCTTCAGCAGAAACGTAATGCATGGAGCAAAGATAAGGGGAGAAAGGCAATAGCTGTCGGCTATCAGCGATCAGCTATCAGTAACCGATTTTGAACCATCGTTCATATTCTTAATTTTCTATACCTGCCTATATGTAAGATGTTTATTTCCACATTTGCATACTTCTACATTTTCACATTTCCACATTCTCACACTCCCACATTTCCCCCATTTTCAAATTTTCAAATTAACCACATTCCTCTCCTCTCCTTTCAAAAAAGCTTCAATATTTTTTATGGACTCATTCAGTAGCCTTGTTCTTGCTTCCTTTGTTGCCCAGGCAATATGCGGCGTGATGATGCAATTGGCAGCATTAAACACAGGGTTATCTGCTGATGGCGGTTCGGTTGACAAAACATCCAGTGCTGCGCCGGCAATCCGGCTACTATTTAATGCATCTGCTAAATCTTTTTCATTAATTAAAGCGCCGCGGGCTGTATTAATAATATATGCAGAGGGCTTCATGATACTGATCAATGAAGCATTTACCATTTGCCTGGTATCATCCGTTAAGGGACAATGTAAACTCACAAAGTCCGCTGCGCTGAAACATTCTTCCCGGCTTACAAAATTTATTCCTTCCATATTATACTTTGCAGGATTACGAACAGACGCTATTACCCTCATACCAAATGCCATGGCCAGTTTGGCAACTGCAGAACCAATTTGCCCAAGTCCAATCAATGCCATCGTTTTCCCCTGTAACTCAAATAACCCGGCATGACCATAACAAAAATCTTTACTATTAACCCATGCCCCGCCTTTGGCTTCATCTGACCGCCTGCCTGTTTTATAGATCAGCTCAAGCATCAAGGCTGCAGTAAGCTGTGCTACCGATGAACTGCTGTAACCAGGCACATTACAAACGGGTATATTTCTTTCCTTAGCAGCTTTTATATCCACATTATCAAAGCCCGTAGCCAATTCTCCGATATATTTCAACCTGGGTAGCGCTTTGATAGCATCACCGGTAATTTTAGTTTTGTTCGTCAATACTATTTCGGCATCAATGGCGCGTTCAACCACATCATCAACAGCCGTTCTTTCATATACTTTCAGCCTGCCGATTTTTTCAAGCGGCAACCAGTCAAGATCACCGGGATTTAATGTATATCCATCGAGTATTACTATATTCATCGTGATATTTGGTTTATCTTTAATTGCCCGAAAATAAGTATGATTAAGTAATTATTGCGTTATGAAAAGAAGCAACCCTCGTCTTAAGCGGATTTTATTGATCGTTCTGCTTGTAATCGTATTACTTCCGGTACTTACCAACAAAACATATCTCTATAAAGCAGTAGCATATAATTTTGCCAATATAGATGATTATACAATTTTTGATAATGAAAAGGTAGCCGCCGGCACACCCCTCCCCTGGCAGTTATCTGCTGACTATGGAAAGATAAAAATGCCGGATGATTTTGAAGAATATCTTACCAGTCTTAAAACAGTGGGTATAGTGGTAATCAAAGACAGAAAACTTTTGTTTGAAAAATATTGGCCGGGCTTTAGCGACAGTTCACTCACCGGTTCTTTTTCTGTTGCAAAAAGCATTACATCCTTATTAATTGGTGCGGCTATACGTGATGGAAAGATCAGTTCCGTTAATGACCCTGCAGGAAAATATTTACCTGAATTTGCAGAGGGAGAAAAAGCCAAAGTGACAATTGCAGACCTGCTTACAATGAGCAGTGGCAGCGACTGGAACGAAAGCTATGCTAATCCCCTTTCTGTAACAACGGAACTGTATTATGGTAATGATGTATACAAAACAGCAACTTCTGTTAATATTATTAAAACGCCGGGCACATATCATTACTACAAAAGCGGGGACACCCAACTATTAGGTTTGATTGTAGAGAAAGCAACAGGCAAAAGCCTGGCTGAATATGCTTCTGAAAAATTATGGAAACCGCTTGGCGCGGAACACTCCGCACTGTGGAGCGAAGATAAACCGGGGGGTCATGAAAAAGCTTATTGCTGTTTTAATACCAATGCCAGAGACTTTGCACGCTTCGGCCAGTTGATGCTGGATAGTGGGAAAATAAATGGGGTCCCTGTTATTGACAGCGCCTACTTTAAGGCTTCTGTTACGCCCTGTATGATTCCTGATGATATTGATAAGCCCTGTAACTATTACGGCTACCAATGGTGGATAATTCCCAATGAGCCTGAAATATTTTATGCCCGCGGTATACTCGGACAGTATATCATCTGCATACCATCAAAACAAATAGTGATTGTACGTTTAGGAGAAAAGAGAGATGAAAAGGTGGGCGTTACTCCGGCAGAAGTTTTTAAATTGATCGAGTGGGGAAAAAGTTTGTGATCTTCAATCAATTCTGATATATTTTCTTTATCTTGATATAGCTTCTACATATACAATATCTTCTGCACTTCCTGTTTAGCCTCGTTCCGCTGGCATCCTCCCTGCTTTGTCGAAAAAATAAATTCAGTTATGTGAAATACCTGTTTTCTGTCATATCATTAATTATTTATCTCGAAGGTATATCCCAATCATTTCCTTATACTTTTCAAACCTGGGATGTTACAAACGGTCTATCTTCCAATTACTGCAATGCCGTAGTACAAAATGCTGACGGATATTTATATGTTGCCACCAATTCGGGATTATATGTTTTTAATGGAAACTATTTTAAACCTCTTTCCCGTGAAACAGAGCCAGTATATATTGGAGAAGGAAATGTAGAAGATGTAACAATAGATATTCAGAACAGGATATGGTTTGCAAGTATAGAACGGGGTGTTGGAATGGTTGATCCCAATGAGCCTAATTTTAAGGTTAGCTATTTCAGCCCGAAAAAAAGTGTAACAACTTTAAGCAACGATTCTCTTTACGATGCCAAAGTATCAAAATTATGTTTTGACAGCAAGGGATTTTTATGGGTAGGCACAAGAGGCGACGGGCTTTATAAATTAGACACAGCAACGAAAAAATTTACCACTTTCGAAACAGACAATAAAAGCTCTTTATACAATAAATATATACGCTCATTATTTTTTTATAAGCCCGACACGTTGTTTGTTGGTATGATAAACGGGCTTAGTATTGTTAATCCTCTTGACAATAGCATTATTCATAAAAATATGATTGATGCAGAAACTAAAAAATCAATTCGCCCTACCGTTCGAAAAGTTTTGCCGTGGAATACTGACAGCTTTCTGCTGGCTACAGACAGGGGCACTTTTTGGTTACAGATATCAACGGGACAACTTAGCAGCATTTATAAAGACAACATAACAAAAATTGATTTTGAGGATGTAAATTCCAACGATATACTAAAATTTTCAGATCAGGAAATATGGATTGCCACAGAAAATGAAGGAATAATTTTTTTTAACGTCAAAACTAAGCAATTCAGCTATTCCTATAAGTTAAGTGAATATAAACCAGGCATCCCCAAAGGATTTATCAGCAGGTTTACTAAAGATGCTTTGAATAATATATGGATAGCGCAGCAAAATGGGGTAAGTCTTTTTCAATCATATAATGTTCAATTCAGGGGATTTGCTTTTGAAGATAAAGAGCCATTTGCCGGATCTCTGCTGGCGCGTGACGATAACCTTATTTGTATCAAAAGTAATTCCATTGCTACGATGAACACCCTAACCGGCAAAACAAAGGTCAAAAACATTTCAACGTTAAAAAGGAAAGACGTAATACCAAGCAGCGTTGTCCCTATATCAAGCGAAGACTTTCTGCTCTTTCTTTTTGATTCGATTTTCACTGTAAACTACAAAACGCTTGCATCAAGATATATGCCTTTAAACAGAACACGTGTTGATTCAACTGTTTTTAAACATTTTCGTGTGACAGCATGTATACCAGACACTCTAAATGGTAAAAGAGAATACCTGCTTTTTACAAAAACAATGATGGGCAATATATTATTAAATTATTTTCCGGAAGATGGTTTGCTTACAGACTTCATCCCAGATGGTTTCAAAAAAGAGGATTTTAAATATGGCTTCACAAAAGTGATAAAAACCGGGAATGGAAAATACTGGATCAGCACATTATATAACGGGCTTATTTATACGGAAAAAAACGGCAAATCCATTCAATATTCTGCAGGAGCAGCAGAGGAAAACAGGAAAATTCCTCCCGGTGAAATAACCGATTTTGCCCTTACCAGCGATAATAATGTATGGCTGTTGATTAATAAAACAGGGCTTATTCACTTAAACCCCAATACAAGAAGTGCCCGGGCATACAAGATATATGCAGAAGAACAGGGTTTGCTGGACAAGCGTCTTTACAATATTATTACTGATCTACAAGACAACCTCTGGCTTACCAGCAATTCGGGTTTATTTTGTTTCAGAACAGTAGAAAAGGAATTCCTAAGGTATTCTGCTGCCAACGGGTTGGGCAATATAAAATTTCAGGTTAATGAAGTTGAACTCGCTAAAACCACCAACGGTTATATCGGACTATCTGATAAATACACCAACCTCACATGGTTTAAACCTGAAGATATATATAAGAACGCCAAACCCAACCTTATTTTACATTCTTTAAAAATAAATGACAGCATTATAAATCTCAAAACAATACATTCAACATTACATTTATCTCCTAACCAAAATAACATTTCATTTCAGCACGATATTATTGACTTTGATAAAACTACTTTTTATAAAGTGATGTTCAGGCTCGATAATTTCGATAACAGGTGGTACTATAGCAATTATAATAATGAGCAGCGGTACATGCAATTACCTGCCGGTAAGTATACATTCAGGATAAAATTGCAACATCCCAATGGAGAATATTCAAATGAAAAAAACTTTTCTTTTATTATTGAAACCATCTGGTACAAAACCTGGTGGTTTAAATCTATTATTACTTTATTATGCCTCTGTATTATTTATTTCTCTATAAAATTCTATATAAACAGGAAATTATACAAACAGAAAAAAGAACTGGAATTACAGAATGCCGTTGCGCTTGAACGTGCCAGAATTTCAACAGAGCTGCATGATGATCTTGGCGGTGGCTTATCAACCATCCGCATTTTAAGCGAAGCAAATAATCATTTAAACGGGCGCCATCCATCCAATGAGAACCTGGTTAAAATATCAAAGCACTCAAAAGAATTGCTGCAAAAAATGACGGAGATAGTATGGGCGCTGAATATTAAAAACGATACGTTTGACCAACTGCTTAGTTATATCAGGCTCCAAACAGTTCAAACACTCGATGAAACAGGCATACAATATAAGATTGAAATGCCCGAAAATATTCCTCCGATAATGATCAATGGCATTAATCGCCGCCACCTGATGTTATTGATTAAGGAAGCTATACATAATATTGTAAAGCATGCCCAGGCAAATTTTGTAGATATACGTTTCGCTTTAGTTGCAGATCAATTAACATTAATTGTACATGATAATGGTATAGGCATTGATGAAATAGTTGCCACTCTGCATAAAGGAAATGGTCTGCATACCATGCAGCAGCATGCCCTGGCACTTGGCGGCATATTAAAGATTGAGAAAAAAGCCGGCACATGTGTAAGTTTTTGCGTACCCATCAACAAAATCTCATACGAAAGTGTTATTTCAAATAAACAGAACCATGTTTAACTTTAGCGGAATGATCAATATAATACTGGTGGAAGATATTGCCGACTACCGCCAGGCGCTCAGGGTTTTGTTTAATAACACGCAGGGGTTCTGCTGCCTGGCAGACTATGCTAACGCGGAAGATTGCTTAGATGATGATGTTTTCTCCAGTGCTGATGTGGCAATGGTTGACCTTAACCTGCCAGGCATAAATGGCATCGCGTTAATAGAGCAATTAATACACAAAAAGCCGGAATTGCTGTGCATGGTATGCACTGCTTATGAAGAAGATGAAAAAGTTTTTCACGCGCTTTCAGCCGGCGCGCATGGTTATATACTCAAAAGCACCGCTCCTACCCAAATACTGGAAGCCGTTGTGGAAGTATACAACGGCGGCAGCCCCATGAGCAGCCAGGTAGCCAGGAAAGTAGTGCAGTCATTCCGCAAACAATCGCCTCCCCAACAATATTCTTTAACTCGTCGTGAAGAAGAAATCCTTGACTGCCTCGCAAAAGGATTACTCTACAAAGAAATTGCTTTCAGCATGAGCATAAGCATTGAAACAGTAAGGCGGCACTGTTTTAATATTTACGGAAAACTGCACGTCAACAACAGAACGGAGGCTTTGAATAAGTATTATGGGAAGTGATTTTTGCTGAGATATGATTTATATGTTACAAGCGTCCGTACTATTATTAAGGTTATCTTGCCTCGCACTCGTGTACTGCAACAATTCTATTCAACTGCTTAGAAGGCGCCACTCGTATAAGAATTGGGAAAATGCCGCTCCTCCGGAGCTGCTCTTCGAAATACATTGCGGTATTGACTTACTACCAAATTACCGTACTTACCGGGTTTAGATGGCATGTTGAGCACTTGTTTTTAATACAAGCACTTTCAGGGTCATTTATTGACGGTGTTTTGGTAGCCGACAATATGACCGATAATTTAGAAGCAGCCTCGGAGAGGCGACATTTTCAATTACATTTTAATCATCATAAAATTCAAAAAGATATTCTTTATTATATGATACATCAAAATCTGTAAGCATTTTCAGATATTCTTCTTTAAATGTTCTGAGCTTATGATGTTCTTCCTGTTTCATAATATAGTTAATTACATCACCTCTCTGACTCCGGGAATGCGAAAAGGCTCCATAACCGGTTTGCCAGTGAAACTTCCCCTTAATGAATTTCTGCTCATTGATCCATTTGCTACTGTTTGTTTTAGTTATCCGTATTAAATCTGCCACGCATGTTGTTACGGGCATCCCAAAAAAAATATGTACATGGTCTTTCCATCCTCCTACCGCAAGAGATTTTGCATCATTGCCTGTAATAATACCCGATAAGTATTGGTGTAAGTTGTTACGCCAGGAAGAAGTAATCAGGTTATCTCTACCCTTTACCGCAAATACGGCATGAATAGAAATTTGGGAATAAGTGTTTGCCATAGATTAAGCTTTTGTAAAATACAATTTACAAAATTCCAATCAGAGTTATACTGAATTTTTAGCGATATAATGCCGCTCCTACGGAGCTACTCTTCGAATACATTGCAATATTGAACTGCTACCAAATTACCGCCCTTACAGGGCTTCGGGTGTTACTTCAATAACTGCGCTTTTAGGTGTGTATTCAAGGTCATTTTATGACCGGCAGTTTGGTAGCATACAATTTAAACGATAATTTAAGAGCAGCCTCAGAGAGGCGACAGTTTGGATGATGCTTTTATTACCGCGATAATATTATAAATGAGCAAAAAAATACCGTCATAGGGAATTGTTTCTGAATTTGATTGGTCTGCCTTTATTCTACCAAAATTACCACCCTCCATACAGGGTTTGGATGATATGTTCAGTACCTGTTTTTAATGCAAGCGCGTTCAAGGTCATTTATGACCGGCAGTTTGATAGCAGACAATATGAATCATATTTTAGGAGCAGCCTCAGAGATGCGACAGTTTGGATGATGCTTTTATTACCGCGATAATATTATAAATGAGCAAAAAAATACCGCCATAGGGAATTGTTTCTGAATTTGATTGGTCTGCCTTTATTCTACCAAAATTACCACCCTCCATACAGGGCTTGGATAATATGTTCAGTACCTGTTTTTAATGCAAGCGCGTTCAAGGTCATTTATGACCGGCAGTTTGGTAGCAGACAATATGAATCATATTTTCGAAGAGCCTCAGAGAGGCGATATTTTAAAAGCTAATGGTAAATTTCATCACCCATTAATAACACTAAAGTGTTATTGCCCACTCTTACAATCTTATTAAATTACATCGCCTTTGCAATTATCTGTTATATCTTATACAAGCCTGTAACCTGCTTATGTAACCAATAATCTTAACCTCAAAAAGGCTGCTTATGGTACAGATTATCTCACAGACGGAAGATATTTCATGGATAGAACATACTGAAAAAAATGCCGGCTTACTCACACTTGCAGGAAAATTTTCGGCAGCACGCAAATTATTGAGCAAATTATTGAAGGCAATACCCAAGCAGGATCATCTCGCCATTGCACGGATTTATCACAAAATCGGAAACACCTATAACCAGCAATGGCAATTTAAAGCAGCCGAGCCTTTTTATGAAAAAGCCGAGCTGGCTTTGATGAAAGTAAAAGAACCTGAACAAATGTGGTTCGGGTGGATAGAATTGCAGATTGATTATTCCTACGTTGTAATGCACCTGCGGAAAGTGGTATTATATGAACAAAAAAAAGAAAAACTGAAATCAGCCATTGAAATATATGGCAACCTTTCTCAAAAAGCGCGTTACAGTTATGTAATATTCACAGATATTCTCTGGAAGAACGGATGGTATATGTTGCCTGATGAAACGATCATGATTTGTGAAGGCATCATTAATCTTGCTGAAAAAGAAAACAATCTTGCCATAAAAATTACCCTGCAAAACATACTGGCATTTACATATCTGTTCCGGCATGATTTTCAAAAATCAAGAAAAATCGCGCTGGAAATTTTAAATACATTAGGTGAAAATGGATTTGGTGAAGAAATAGTACGTGCTTATTGTACCATTTGTTTCAGCTACAGGAAAGAGCGTGATATAGCCCTTGCCAGGGAATGGACAGCAAAAGCGTATAAGGCGGCGGACTTTAATAAAAACGCCACTTTTAAATACCTGATGGATTCTATTACAAGCTGGATTTACCTGAAAGAAGGAAACCTGCAGGAAGCAAAAAAAAGCGCAATGCGATCTCTTAAAGAAATAATAAAATACAGGTATCCATTTCTCGCTTTTTCTTTACTGCCGCTTATTACTATTTATACCAGTGAAAATAAAATTCATAAGGCAATACAATTCGCATTCCGTATGCTGGCGCCAAACCAACAAAAAGTATCCGACAAAATTAACCAGCCTTTAAAAACCACCATCATGTATTGGGGAAAAGGCGATATGAAGAATGCTAAAAATTTCCTGAAAGATGCCATTCACCATGCAGATGAAAATGGATTTTTATGACACAATCTAAAATAACTGAATATACAATAGCGGTTATTGTGCCTGATGCTGATTTCAGGGAAACATTGAAAATGTTGTTTGATTATTCCTTTGAATTTGAAATTACCGGGCTTTTTAAAAAAGTTAATGAGTTGGTATCTTCCAAAACGCCTAACCCCGATATAGTGCTTACTGAAATTACTGATATTGATGAAGTAGCAATCATAAAAAAAATATTTCCTTCCTCGCCGCTGGTAATTATTACAGGGGATGAAACCGGTGAAAGGATAGTACAATTATTTGCAGCAGGGGCTGCGCATTATATTTTTAAGGGAAGCGAGCCTACAGTATACCTCAATACCTTAAAAGAAGTATTAGAAGAAAAAGTAAAGATCAGCGATTCGGTGATAAAGAGCCTGCTGGCAGCTAAAAGCAGCGATAATAAACCAACTCCTGAAGCGCTGGCCATACTCACCTTAAGGGAAAAAGATATACTGAACCTGCTGGCAAAAGGCCTGCCTTATAAAGAAATAGCGCATAACCTTTCCATAAGTATTGATACTGTACGGAGACATTGTTTTAATATTTATGATAAACTGCAGGTAAGCAACAGAACAGAAGCGTTGAATAAGTATTTTGGAAAATGAAAATCATAAAGAAGCACATTAATTCTATAAACGTTCGAGATAAATAATGACTCAAACTTTCAGTTATGATATCATTTTATTTTGTTGCGGTGCAATAGTATTGGCGAGTATATATCATAGCGTTTTGTATTTTTATAGAAAAACATCACTTCTCGGGTATTACTGTAGCTATTTATGGATCATTTCTGTTTATACCAGCTAATGCTAACAAACTATACCTCTCTTAAAGGGCAAATGCGCATATTACACGAATAAGGAATAACTGTTATATTCTCCATGCCTGCAAATGCTCTTTACCACAAACGTGCTGGTTAATTGTTGCAAAAAAAACGCACAAATACCACTTTTGTGCTATTGCAAAATATGATTTAAAATAGTAGCATTGCAGGTATCTGTAATTAATATCGCTACACATCCGACTTATGTAATCCCTCATTGTATTGTTCCGGGTTTGTACCTTTTGATGAATTGTTAACAAGCAAATCCATACTCGCACTTAAAGGCCTTAACTATGCAAAAGGTTACATGTATTATTATTGAGGACCGGCAAATAGATATGGAATACCTGCGTTGCCTTGTTGAACAACAGGATATACTTGAATTAAAAGGGTGTTTTAACAACCCGCTTGAAGCCAATGCTTTTATCCAGCAACATGCTCCCCGGCTTATTTTTATGGATATCGATATGCCAGTTATGAACGGTATAGATTACTTTAAGAAACTATCGCCCCAGCCCATTTGCATTTTTGTAACTGCTTTTAGTGAACATGCCTGGGAAAGCTACGAATTGCATGCGTTTGATTTTATATTAAAACCGGTTAAAATTGAAAGGTTTGAAACCTGTATTAAAAGATTGAAGGAATATCTCGAATTGCTTTCCCGATCCGATATATACGAATCGCATGTTGGGAAAAATACGATTACAATTAAAGAGGGTACTACAAAACATATCATTGATATAAATGACATATTGTATATAGAGGCTTTGAAAGATTATAGTAAAGTAGTAACGTCAGAGAAAAAAATAATGACACTTTCGAAGTTGAAACATTTTATGGAAAAATTACCCGGGAATGAGTTTGTTAGAATACACAGGAGTTATGCGGTAGCTGTTCAGAAAGTAAGTAAAATTAATGGTAATGACATATATATACAAAGCATGAAATTACCCGTTGGAAAAACATTTAAATCACAATTAAGTCTGCTAAAATGAAATACCTCTTATTTTTATTAGTTTTTCAGCTCGTTAAAATCGATAAAATGATAACTACCTCAGGAAATGCACAGTTTTGTAATTCATCCGATAAAAGCAATAACATTTGTTCAAGAGAACAAAAATGCCCTGATATTAGTACATGTAATATCCCGGCAGA
Source organism: Terrimonas sp. (assembly GCF_003075435.1). GTDB lineage: Bacteria > Bacteroidota > Bacteroidia > Chitinophagales > Chitinophagaceae > Agriterribacter. Next base: position 16,466 of record NZ_QCZJ01000044.1, read on the forward strand.
AAAAGCCGTTACAAGCATTTCAGGTACGTATATTCCAAAAACAACCGGCTCAACCAACGAAGAAATAAAAAGGCTGATCCGAATGCTTAATAAAACAATTCAACTAAGATTTCAAACACAAAACGAAAGCAGTATACTATTTGAAATAATTTATAAGGAGAAAAAAAAATCAATAACAATATACCAGAGAAGCCTTAATAGAAGAGCAGCAGTAAAAGATGAATATTTTGCTGATCAAATATCTTTAGACCCAACTGGGTATGAATTAATAAATTCGTTTTTGAAGAATCAGGACTTAGAGAATACCAAAGCAGTTGTTAAATCAACGTTTGATCAGCTATCTATCAAATTCCGAAAAGTAAATTAGTGTTGTACACTATTAAACATATTTGTTTAGTATTACTTGTAATTACAAAAGCGATATCGTTAAGCTGTCAGCCTTTACTCCAGGCTGACAGCTTTCTAAATGCCAAAAAATATTTAATCGCGCTTAATCTTTATAATCAGGCTTTATCTGATTCTCAAAAATTAGAAAAGATTGATCTCGGCAATGCTTATATGAGAAAAGCCAACTGTCTTGTTAATTTAGAAGAATTTGAAAAAGCAGTTCCCGATTATTTCTATTCTTTAAAAATTTTTGAAAAGATAGATGCCAAAGAGCGAATAGCAACATGCAACAAGAATTTAGGTAACCTATATTTTCAAAAATCTGAACTTGCCCTTTCGGAAAAGTATTTTTCAAAAGCATTCACCGGCTATATTCAATTAGGAGATTCAATCAGAATTGTTGAGTTGTTAAATGAAATGGCCTTAATTGACAAAGAAGGCGGCAGGATAAACGAAGCAATAAACAAGCACCACACGGCAATTAATAATTATAAATCTGTTCTTTCTGATGACCTGCTATATGAACATTATCTGAATTTAGGGACTTGTTATGCACTTAAACAACCCGACAGTGCATTTATCTATTTTTTTAAAGCCGAATCAATTGCAAAACGAAATAGCGATAATATATCCCTGGCGGCAACATATAATAATATTGGATTACTCTTCAGGGATGTCGGAAATTTCAAAATGGCTCTTTTATATTTAAACAACAGCTATAACCTGAATGTAAATCAAGGCAACAATGTTGATTTATCTACGATTTGCCATAATCTTTCGGAGTTGTATGACACGTTAAAGATGTATAAGGAGGCTTATGAATTCTTACAAAAGGAAAAAAAAATAAAAGAAGAAATATACAATACTGAAAAATCAAAATACATATTAGAACTCTCTGAAAAATACGAATCCGACAAAAAAGACGAAAAAATCAGGACCCAGGAAATTGAAAACAAACTAAAAAACCGGAACCTGCTGCTTTCATTATCGGGTTTGGTCTTAGCGGCGGGCCTCGCCATAATCAGCTTTATCAGCTACCGGCGTAAACAAAAAGCCAATAAGATATTACAAGCCCAAAAGGAAAAAATTGAACTCCTTAACAAGGAACTGGACTCATCCAACCAGGTAAAAACAAAATTGTTCTCCGTAATCAGCCACGATTTAAGAAGCCCGATCAGCAGCCTTTATGCGTACCTGCAGTTACATAACAGATCAACGGGTAAAAAAGATGAAGCTTTAATGATGCAGTCAGAGCAACTGCTGGAAACATTAGAGGACCTGCTGATATGGAGTAAATCGCAATTACACCAGTTTGTACCTTATATTGAAGATATAAACCTGCACGATCTTACGGATAACTTAATAAACCTGCTACATGCAAATGCGCTGCAAAAGAACCTGACAATAGTGAATACAATACCTGCAGCTATATCTTTAAGGTCAGACTTAAATATGTTTACCATAATCCTCCGCAATATACTTTCTAACGCAATAAAATTTTCACTTTCTTCTTCCTTCATAACTATTACGGCAGCGGCTGATGAAAAAATTAATATAAGCGTATCGAATCAATCAGGCGAAGAAAATACAGCGCTTTTAAATACCCTGCAGGAAGATAAAATTACCAGCGATAAATCAGGGCTGGGCATTACACTCGTAAAAGAATTTGTCGCAAAACTTAAAGGTGAATTTTCATACTCCGTAAACCATAATATGGTTACAGCTTCTGTTCAACTCCCACATTTCCGTTCATAGAGTATTTGATGCTGTTAGCAGAGGAAATGCTGTTAAGGCTTTATTGTGTTTGCATCTTTGATCCTGTAATTGTTTTACAGAAACCTAAAACTTTAAACACATGGAAGCATTAATGGTTTACGGAGGAAACAATATCTTCGATATGACACTTAAGAAAGTTTTTGAACATAACCCGGATCAATTTAAAGGAGCGGGCAGCTCCGGTGAGTTTAATTACGCATATCAAATAACAAAACCGCCAACTGCTCTTTTAGGCAATTTCCGTTCAACGCCACCCAGGAATATTAAGATCAGGTTAAGTGTTGTTACAATAAAAATCACACATCAGGATTCAGGTGCTACATTCAACCGAACCGTTGCTATAACTGCAGCAGGCTTGTTAAGCATTGTAAGCAGGATTTTATCAATACGATCATTAACGGTAAGTATTGATAATCCAGAACCAGTTGATGCGTTGATTCAGGCAGTTATAAACAGCAAGATTATTCCATCAATATCAGCGCAAATATCTGCGATACGCCTACCGCAATTACAAAACATCTTCGGAACCGATGTACCTGTTCAATTAAGAAGCGGCACCGTGATTTCCGGGCCCGCGTTAGAGATCGGTGCAAACATTAGTGGATTAAGCAGATCAGCAGCAGACCGGCCAGCCTCTGGTGAACTGCCATCACTAAATAATGGAACCAGCTCTAATGCCACTATTATCGGAACGGCTTCTGCACAGGCTATCAACCTGCTTATTAAAAAATTAGTCGGCAGCATCTCGCACCGGTTTAATAAAACCGCTAATGGCGCTTTCGGTTTTGCGGCAGGTGTTAAAGGCAGATTAAGTGCACCAAGCCCCATTATTATTATTAATAACGGAAGGGGAAAAGTTAAGCTAAAAATCTCCACCACGCTTCATGCCGGGGTAAAAGCGCCGCTGATAGGTTGGAAATGGATTCCAATTGCAGTACCTGATATTGAAGTAACAGTCTCCCACACTTTACCGGTAAGAAGCAATAAAGCAGTGATAAAGCTTACCAGGGTAGATTCGATCAGGATAGATTTGAATTGGCCGCCGCTATTTACGCCGGTAGAATCATTGATCGAAAATTTATTAAATAGCGTGGTATCACATTTTAAAGGGATGATTAATGATAATGTGAGAGGCAAAGAAATAGCTCCGTTCAATTTACCCAACTCTATACCAGGCACAGCATTCAATGCAGGATTAAATTTCAGGGAACTTTCTTATTACAAAAAATCATTAAAGTCCACAATAAAAGTCACAGCATAACAAAATTTTTTAATCTTTTAAAAATCTACAACTATGCGTAAAAATATTTTTCTGCCAATAATAGTAGTCCTGGCAGGCCTTTCAGGCTGCACTAAAGTATGGGACTATTTTATAGCGCACCCTGGTCATCCTGCAAGAAAATGCAGAATTGAGAAAATAACGTTTAATGAAATGAACCCTGATAATGCGGAAGAGTTTTTAGAAGCTTACGCGTATTTTGCTTATAACACAAACGGCCACCCATCTTCTATTGAGTATTATACTCCTTTTGTGTATCCACTGTCTGACAGGCTAAATAAAGGGTTTGCTTATGATGAAATGGGCCGATTACGCGTATATACATCTGATTCATTTATTACCTTCTGGCATTTATACACCTATACCAGTCCTACAAAAATTACAGACTCTGTGTTTGTATACAGTTCAGGAGATTACACGGTTAACGATCATCCGGATACATATGTAAGCGTTAGAGTTAGCCACCTTACCTTAGATATGTTTGGTCGTATTATTAAAGAAGAAACTATTGAAGAAAGCGGTTATACAAGTGAAAAAACATTTGTTTATAATACAGACGGCAACCTCATAATACCTGATGTAACCTATAGCGGCAAACCCAACATCAGGCAAACCAATAAAATCTGGCAATTTATTGACAGGAACTACAGTGTTAACCAGCCACGGAGCGAAGTTGCGGCACTCAACGCCTATGGGTTACCATATATATTTCGCAGCCCTATATCATCCCAGTCTGAAGTACTGGCGATAGCGCCGGGTGCTGTCGTTACCTATAATTGTGATTAGTGTTAAAAGCTAACGATATCACTATTATCAATATTCATCTTTTTCTATTGCAGTATCTACAACTATTGTGCTATTTACAAACCCTATTCCTAATAATAATTTTACATAGCCTCTTACAATCCGCATTTCAATTTTGAAAAACCTCTTTGCGTAGCTGTCCGTACCATTATTTTTTTATTTACTACTAAACGAATAAACCATGAACGCTGTATTAAAAAAAAGAACATTACAGGTATTATTACTGCTATCATGTATAATCTTATTTACATTATGCCGAAAAAACGACCCCATGGTTAATCCCGGCGATGATATTCCGGCAGACAAAGAAATAACCGCCAACATATCAGGTAAAGTATGGGATGAGGAAGGGTTACCTGTAAATGAAGCTGTTATTACGGTTGGCAGCATTACTACACAAACCAATGAATTGGGAAGTTTTTCGTTGAGCAATGTAAAGATCATGGAGCGCAATGGCTTTATACGAATTGAGAAAGAAGGCTATTTTAAAGGGTTAAAAACCGTAAATATTGATGCCGGCAGGGAAAACAATATAGAGGTAAAGCTGCAAAAACGTACACTTACCGCCACCTTCAATGCACCTGCCGGAGCAACAGTAGCCGTTGACGATGGTTCACAAATAATTTTTGACGCGGACGCCATAATAAAAGATGCCGATAAATCTGCATATAGCGGCGTCGTAAAAGTATATGCAAAATATATTAACCCCACCGCAAAAGATTTTTTGCAAATCATGCCGGGTAACCTGGTAGGTTTTACGGCAAAAAATGAAGAAGTGCGCCTTATCAGCTTTGGTATGCTGAATGTGGAACTGGAAGGTGAAAGCGGCGAAAAACTCCAGTTGGCCGAAGGCAAGCCAGCTACCATAAGCGCTGAAATTCCTGAGCAATTACTAAGCCAGGCCACATCGAGCATACCGTTGTGGTATATGGATGAAAACAGCGGGCCTTGGAAAGAAGAAGGCTTTGCTACAAAAGAAGGCAACAGGTTTACGGGAAAGGTATCGCATTTCAGCTTTTGGAATTATGATTACTATGCAGGGCTGCCTTTGTATAAAATTAAAGCACGTTTTGTAGATAAAAACAATGCTCCTGTTGCATATAAAAAGTTCACTATTTCCACTAATGGTGTAAGACATCAGGAAGATTTTACAGATTCGACCGGCTCAATTAATTTTATGGGCTCACGCGATAGCATGATCATCAAGATTTGGGTTAACCCATGTAACTCCAATATACCTGTTTTTAAAGTTGGCCCATTTTCTAATGACACAGATCTGGGTAATCTTATGGTTGATGATACTTCTTCAACTAATATTTTAAAAGGAAAACTGGCTGTTTGCGACAGTCGTGTACTGCAAAACGACGGTTTATTATACCTGTATGAAGGAACGCGCTTTTTGCAAAGTACCCGTATTGACAGCAGTGGAAAATTTATTGTGATCGAAGGAGAAGTGTGTCTCACTAACATACCGTCAATCAACTTCAGGTTTTACAATTCCCGCTTCGCTGTATTAAAAGATACTACTATGATATTTCCAAAGGGCACTACAGATATTGGAAGCATACAAAGTTGCATGCAAAATAAGCCCCCTGTTGTAAATGCAGGAAATGACAAGGAAGTATCAGCAGGTGCACAAACATATTTATCCGCAACCGCAAGCGACCCCGATGGAAATATTGTATCCTACTTATGGCAAAAAGTAAGCGGGCCCGTCGGCGATGTTATTTCGCAGCCTGCCAGTGCATATACAGCCCTATCATTCACTAATGAGGGAACATATGTATACAGGATTACCGTTACAGATAATCAAGGTGCCACAGCAAGTGATGAAATAAGCATAAAGGCAGTTCCCAATAAACCACCCGTTGTAAATGCCGGAAATGATCAGGAAGTGCCTGCAGGTGTACAGGTATATTTAGCTGCAACTGCAAGCGACCCTGATGGAAATATTGTGTCCTACTTATGGCAAAAAGTAAGCGGGCCCGCCGGCGATGTTATTTCGCAGCCTGCCAGTACAAACACATCCGCATCGTTCACCAATGCAGGCACCTATATATATAGGATTACTGTTACTGATAATGAAGGCGCCACAGCAAGTGATGAAGTAAGCGTTAAAGTAAATACAGCAATTGCAACCGACTCTTCGGCAATAAAGGTCACTATAGATACTGCTGTTTATAATATTACCGCCCCCATAGATAAAATATCGGCATCAAGATCCGGTACTACAACCAGCATTTCAGGTAAAACGGAAAATTACAATTTTGGTAATGCCAAATATGCAAGTGTATCATTCTCGTTTAGCGGCAATGAAAGTGCAGGCACTTACAACACCACAGGTCTTATTAATGCTGGTGCTGAAGCCTACATAATTAAAGAAGGCTCAAGCGAAGTGAAGGCATATGGAAAAACGAACCAGTTTGTTGAAGGAATTTTTACCGGAAGAGTAATACGTGCTGTAGATTCAAGTAAAACAAACCCGGCAACAATTCCAGCTTCTATAGTATTTAAAGCCATAAGAAAACAATAAGCAACAGGGTTCCGAACTTTTTAGAAGGCTCGGAACCCTATACATAACAGGTAAGGATAGCCGGAATATTATTAAGGTGATAGTGAGGAAATAGTTTCCTAACCACTTGATTTTTTAAATAACAGCACTATGTCAGATAAATTTTTCATCAGCTACTCAAGGGTTGACACACCTTTTGTTTTAAAGCTGGCAAACGATCTTAAAGCTGCCGGAGTAAATATTTGGCTGGATCAACTGAATATTCAGCCAGGTGCACATTGGGATAATGAAATCGAGGCGGCCCTCAACAGCGCTACCTGCGTGCTGGCTATTATATCTCCCCAATCCATGGAATCAAAGAATGCCATGGATGAAATATCTTTTGCGCTTGAGCAAAACAAGAAAGTCATTCCCGTTCTTTTAACTAATACCGAAACATCTTTCAGGTTAAGAAGATTACAAAGGATTGATTTTACGGGTGAATATGAAAAAGGTGTAAATCAACTATTGAAGGCAATTCAAATTACAGCCAATAATAATGAAAGTAAAAATGTATTTCCGGATGGATTTGTTTTTGCAAAAAAAACAACTGATACCGGTGATAATTTTTCTTCCCAAAGACCTTCCTCCTATGCTAAAAGAGCAGACCAGGCTGATGACATAGTTACTCCTCAAAAGCTTACAACAGAAGACCTTAAGAATATTATCCAAGATATCTCTACCACCAGGAAATTATCTCCCCCTCCTCAAAAAGTAAATAAAAGCAAAACATTGATTTACGGAATAATAATTTTTGCAACAGTTGCAGCTACAGCAGGCATAACCTGGGGGATCTTTAAAAATAATGACCAGACTGCTGATATGAAAATTAAGGAAGAAATACATCCTGTACCCATTACTATTATCTCAACAGATAGTACACATAATCCCACCAGAGTTAAAGAAGACATTACAGTGAAAAAAGAAGAAAAAAAACAAACAGCAGAAGTTATACAACCTGCTCCTGTTATTACTCCCCCGGTAATAAAAAACAAACCAGCCAATACAAATACGCAAACAGAAAAAAAACCAGAAAATACGAATATAACAATTGCAGAAAAAAAGACGGACCCGGAACATGAAAAAAAAGACAAGTTACCAGTGCAGGATTCAACAGCTAAACAGCAAGTAGTGGTAACGCCGGCAAAACAACCAGAAGCGCCGCCGCAAACTGAATTGCCCAAAGAACTGTTTATTAATACAGAAATTTTATTCGAGGTAGTGTTTGAACATTTGCCTGATATGAAATTAAAAAGGGATCATCAACCTGTAACATTTGTGGTAACAGACCCGGTGGTTTATAAAGGAATTACACTGATCAACAAAGGTGCAATTGCTGAGGGTACAGTTTCGCTGGGAAGCATACAATCAACCATGCAGATGAAATATGTAAGAGGAGCAGACGGACAAATAATAGCCTTAAAAATAAAAGAGGCCGGCGTTCCTATGAAAAAGATAAAGATGGATCAACCATACCAGGTTATGATAAAAAAAGGAATAAAGCTATTTTTTTAGCATCATAAATATTAAATGTTTGAAGAGGTACTACAACTTTTGTGCTATTGCACATATACATCTGCATCGTTAGTTTTACTGCATCTTTCAATCCTTCAATATATCTTTCGAATCTCCGGAAACAGATCGTGCCATACATTTAAAATATTGTTCCTTTCTCTTACGAAAGGGAGTTAGAGAGACAACCTTTGCATGGACACGCTATATAGCTATGTGTTAGTTAATAGTCTGGATTTATTCTGTAGCACCCCTCCCTTTCCTTTGGAAAAGGAGAAGAAGGGATAGGCGGCAGTTCTCTCACATTCAACCACCAGCAATGGAACTGCAAATTGAAAACGGCTATACGCGAATACTATATAATGCTGAAGGAGCATTTACTATTGTAACCTTATCCTCATCAATAGTAAATGCCTGGCAAATGCTTGAAAAAGAAAAATCATTATGTAAAATAAAAGGCATAAAACAATACAAGACTGTATATGTTAATAAAGACATAGAAAAAAAAGACGCTATTGTTTTTATGATCATATTCAGGCGATGCATACACACTAAAAAAGAAAAGACCTGGGTGCAATCGCTTGAATTAAAAAGCAGCTATTTAAACATACCACTAAAACTTTCAACATGAGGTACATTATTTTTACGATTTTACTGTTCGTGCAATTGGGTGTTTATGCCCAATCAACAGGAGATTACAGGAGTAAGCAATCAGGCAACTGGGAAGATGCAGGCAGTTGGGAAACCTACAACGGAACCAGTTGGGTGGCTGCAACTAATTATCCTACTCCTTCTGATGGCACAATTACCATTAGAAGCCCGCATATTCTTACCCAGGGTAGCAGCTTTACAATAAATGATGTAACAGTGGAAGTGGGGGCTACGCTCAATCTCAATGACGGTAATGTAAACAGTAGTGGTTCTTCGACGGCTGATTTAAGGGTTTATGGAACAGTAAACCACAATGCCAATTCCCAGGGAGGATGCCCAATCTTTGAAATTTATAATGGCGGCGTATATAACTGGAATGGAGGAAATTATGCCTGCAACACCATTAAAATACTTTCTGGTGGCACAATGAACTTTAACGTTAGTGGCAACCCTTACTTAAATGAAACGAATATTACAAACGATGGTGTTATTAACTTTAATAGCGGTGGTTTTTATGCAGCCATTAACACGGTCTGGGGAAATCTCGTAAATAATGCAGGCGGTGTTATTAATAAAAACAATGACAACATTTTTTTTGCATCGGGAAGCCCATTTAATTTTATCCAAAATGGCTCTTTAAACATTAACGCAGGACGATTACATATTGATTACCTGAATTTTAGTAATACCGGCCAGCTATCTATTGCTAATAATGCAGAATTAGTATGCTCCGGAACCCCACTAATGCTATCCGGCACATTAAATGTAATAGAAAAAGTGAGCCCGTCTAATGGCAGCAACGTAATTATAAGCGGAAATTTCAGCGGAAATTTTTCAACTGTGAACCTTCCGATAGGCTATAGTATAACTGTAAATCCGTCTGATGTTATTTTGAATTATAACGATGATATGGACGATGATGGCGTGAAAAATAAAGATGATTGCGCCCCCAAAGACCCCAACAAATGGCGCTCTGCAGAATTCTATATTGATAAAGATAGCGATGGCTATGATGGCGGAAAGCATACCGTTTGTTACGGGCAAAATATACCCTCCGGTTATATCCAAACCACCAAAGGTTCAGATTGTAACGATAATGATGCGAATATAAACCCCACCACCGTTTGGTATAAAGACGCGGACAATGACGGCTATAGCGATGGCACTACAAAAACACAATGCGATCAGCCCGCAGGTTATAAGCTGAAAGCCCAATTAACAGCAACCAATGGCGATTGTAAAGATGATGACGCCACCATTCACCCCGGCGCTCCTGAAATATGCGGCAACGGTATAGATGAAGATTGCGATAGCAAAGATGCTGTTTGTGTGCCTACAGACAGCGATGGAGATGGAGTATCCGATAATGAGGATTGCAGTCCAAATGATAATAAAGTATGGCGCACTGTAACACTATACGCTGATTTTGATAGTGACGGAAAACCTGTTGCATTTGGTTCTGAGGTGTGTATTGGAGCAGATATTCCACAAGGCTATTCTGAATCTCCGGGTTCAGACTGTGATGATAATGATAATACAGTGTGGCGTACTGCAATTCTGTATATTGATAGTGATAGAGATGGTGAATCTGTTGGGGCAGGTATAGAAAAGTGTATTGGAAACGATATTCCTTTTGGTTATACTGAATCACCAGGCTCAGACTGCAATGACAACAACCCGGATATTTATCACGGAGCAACAGAGATATGTGATGGTGTAGACAATAATTGTGATGGACAAATAGATGAAGGCTTACTTTTCTGGATATACCCGGATGGTGATGGTGATGGCTATGGCACAGAAGAAGGAAAAATATATTCTTGCAACGCACCCTATGGCTATGCAGACCGGAATGGCGATTGTAAAGACGATGACAATACCATCAATCCTGGTGTAGAAGAGATATGCGATGATGGCATAGATAACGATTGTGATGGGGAAATTGATGAAGGTTGTAGTGTATCTGAGCCAACGGAATTCTACTCCAAACCCACCGGCGACCTACACAATGTAGCCACCTGGGGAGTAAACCCCGATGGCAGCGGCACACAACCCGCCGACTTCGGCGCAGGCAAAACCTTTAATCTTGCCAACCGCGCCGGTAATTATACCATGACAGGCAACTGGACTGTACTGGGCACACTGGTTAATTCTTCAGGCAGCCAGCTAAAAATAAATGGATATACCTTATCACTCACCACACTAACAGGCGCGGGTACTCTAACCGGTTCAACCACTTCAAGCCTTATCATAACAGGCACCGGTGGGGGTAACTTTGGTAATATCAACTTTACATCAGGTGGCGGCATGTTAAAAGCGTTTACGCTTAACCGTAGTGGCACAGGTGCTGCAGCAACCATAGGTACGGCACTGGCAGTATATGATGTATTGACTATCACCAGCGGTGCATTAACCACCGGTGGTAAGCTTACATTGAAGAGCACGGCAACCAATACGGCAAGGGTAGCGCCTGTAACAGGCACTATATCAGGCAATGTAACCGTAGAGCGCTATATACCTGCAAGAAGAGCATGGAGGCTGATGAACGCTCCTGTAGGCGGCACACAAACCATCAACCAGGCATGGCAGGAAGGGGTAACCACAGCATCCCCCAATCCTAACCCTGCTCCGGGCTACGGCACTTATGTAACCGTAGGTTCAGTAGCCAATGGCTTTGATCAGAATATACTCGGGCAAAGTACTTCATCGCTGAAGAGCTTTA
>NZ_QCZJ01000045.1 GCF_003075435.1 Terrimonas sp.
CTGTAAATCAAATAAGTTTATAATAATCCACAATTAAAATGTGGATTGTAAAAAGAAAAAAAGTAACAAAAAAAAGAAAAAGGGTAATAGTAGTAATAGTGTCTACTTTTTTCAGGACATGACACAGCAGTACCTTTTCCCGCCATAATTCCTTAGAACGGATAACCAATGCCGATATTAAAAACAAGATTTTCCCTTCTCCAGGTTCTGTCGCCAAATGCAACTTTATCCAATACCCATCTTTCCGTTTCGGGCAGCCAGGGCTTGCGGACCGGAAATGCAACATCAAACCTTAACACAAGAAATGATATATCGAAACGCAACCCCACACCCGTACCTATTGCCAGCTCTTTCATAAATTTATCAGAGAATTTTCCTCCCTCTTTATCAGGGTCATTATTATACAGCCAAACATTACCCGCATCTACAAAGACTGCACCATATACTATGCTAAATAATTTTGCCCGTAACTCGGTATTGAACTCAAGCTTTATATCGCCCGATTGATCTGGCAGAAATCTTGTATTAACAGTATCCTTATATGTTCCTGGTCCAACAGACCTGCTCCTGAATGCACGCAGGCTGTTATTGCCACCAGAAAAAAATTGCTTTATAAAAGGCAGCGCAGTAGAATTTCCATAAGGATATCCAAACCCAACAATAACCCTGTTTGCCCAAACATTTTTACCGGAGAGATGAACATAATATCTCAAATCGGTTTCCAGTTTTACATATTGAGAAAACTGTGCGTTAAATATATATTTGGGATTTCCCTTGTTTACATCAGCGCCTGTAATCAGTCCTGCTATATTGCCGGAAAGGTCTGCATTCCCGTTAAAATAAAATCCTCTCAGCCCGTTATTGCCTGCAAGCTGGTTGTAGTTATAATTATAATTTGAGCCGAGTATAAATTGTTTTTCCACGGCTTTTGCCAATGTGGGCTGGCTTGCAATACTATCTTTATACTCCTGGGTTATAACAAGCGGTTGTACATAATTAATAGATACCGGGTTTAGTTCATGTTCTTTATTAATTGTTTCCTTCCATGAATAACCATATTCCGCCCTGAAAGAATTCATGGTATATAATTTTTCCTTTACCAGCAGATCATATGCCAGCAGTATATTGGTTTTAGGCACAAAACCGCCGTGTGTATTCAATGAAAGAAAGGGAACAACAAATCTTGGAATAGTTAATTTGTTTTCTACTCCACCCCTGTATGTATTATAACCTTTTAACTGCCCGCTGAATTGCACTTCAAACCCGGTTGTAGCGCTGATGGATAACAATTCACCACCGCCAAAGGTATTTCTGTTTCTCCATCCTATTGTTAAAGAAGATCCGGTAAGATTATTTGATTTTGTGCTTGCATTGATCTCTGCTTTTATGGCTTTACGCGGAAGCGAAGTGAGATAGTAAAAAGTATTCAGTTTAGCAGAATCATTTACCGTAACAGGTTCAAAGCGGTTTCTTACATACCTGAAAACACCAAGATTAATGAGCCTGCTGATGGTTTGGTTATGATCCGTTCTGTTATACACATCTCCCGGCGAAAACAACATGGTGCGGGAAAACATGGCAGGCTTATATGTTTTACGCCGGTCAACCAGGTAATATCCGTCATATTTTACCGCATCCTGTCTGGCTGTATCAGAAGCATTGGCATTTAAGCTGAACCCCGGGTATATAAATACGTTATTGATAGTATATGCCTGCCTTGCATTGCGTGGTGTCCGGGGCTTTAATTTTACATACAGGTCAACCTTATTATTACCGATGGTACTATCGGTTTCTACTATCAAAAAATCAGGATCAAAGAAATAAAAACCATTTTCTTTCAGGTAAGCGTCTATACGTTCCCGTTCGGCCTTAATTACAGCCAGGTCAAAAGGGTCGCCCTGCTTTAATAAAGTTTTGTCTGTGCTTTTATTAATCGTTGCCTGCAAGGCTGAGCTGTCTCTCCCAAAATCAACAGTATTGATCGTGTATTGATTGCCGGGAGTAACAATGTATGTGGCTTTAGCCTTTTTATTTTTTACGGTAGTATCTCCTTCAGCAGCAGCCTGGAAATAACCCTGGTTTTGAAGATTGCTCTGCAGCACAGCAGTATTCCTTTCTAAACTCACATTACTTAGTAATACAGGCGGCTCACCGAATTTCCTCCTTATCCAGCCACCTATCGATTTTTCTTTTACGGAATCACCGCCAAGATTATACATCATCAGTTTAAACGGTATTCCCAGTATTTTTTTATTGGGCAGTGGCCTGGTCAGCGCTTCCATCTGTGACCTGATCGCTTTTTTCTTTTTATTACTCAGATGATCAGCTTCAACATTAACGCCTGCTCCTGTATATAAAGCATCGCCTGCAGGTACAGTACGTGTGGTGCTGCACGATGCGAATATGCACATTATTGTTGCAATAAATAATATATGAACTGGTCTGCCCATTAATCTTCTCCTTTTACATTTGTCTTACTATGCTGCTGTTCTTCTCTTCTGTTTTCCCTTCTCATTTTCCTTCTTTCAGCCGCAGCTTTCCTGTTCTCAAAAATTTCCCTGAAACGGTTATAATCCATTGTAATGGTAAAGCCTATGCCTGTTTCTACCACATAACCATCAATTACACCCTGGTACTGGTTTTTCCGGTATGCTTTCAGCATATATCTTCCATCTTCAGAAAGCCTGTAATTCAGCAGCACATTACCGGCAATATTTGAAGCCTGCTGGTTGGAATTCTGCGGTCCTTCCAATTCAAAATTGCTGCCAACGGTTACGGTTAAACGATCATTGAGCATTCGCTTGGAAAGCCCTACATTTAAATCCGTCCGGCTTTCCCTTTCACCTGTACTGTAATCATCAGATGATTCAACATCAAAGTTCAGCTCAACACCTTTAATAAGATCTGCTGCAAGCCTGTTCAGCTCTTCCGTAAGCAGTTTGCTTACGCTTTGCTTTACCATTGTTGAAGCGCTGGTACTGCTGCTGCTCCTGAATGGATCCTCCGCCACAAACCTGTTGAGCAGCAGTAATGCAAAAACCTGCTTATTCATTTCCGCATCATCCTGCCGCATCATTTCCAGTTTTGTTTTTACGGTAGAAATGATATCATTTGATACTCCTATATTTCTGTCTTCAGGTAAAATAATATCAAAAGCAATTTTGGGCTGCAATAATTTGCCTGACATTTTCAGCAATACGTCAAAAGGTATTTTGGTAAGATATGTATTACGTTCCGAGCCGGAAATATCTTCACCCAATTGATTTTTAACAAGATCAAGCGGCGCAGTATTAGCGGTATATTTCGCGGTAATATCCACATCAGCGTCAGTAGGCTCTCCCTGCCACACAATTTTACTTCCTTTCACTATGTCAAATTTTCGCTTTAAAAAATTAAAGGTCAGTTCATAAGTTCCTTTGTCTAATTCATACGAGCCGGTAAGATTGATCTTGCCGCTGGGATCAACACCTGCGTTCAATTCAGCAGCGCCTCTCACATTTAAAAAATCACCGTTACCTTCATCAATCACCAGGGTAAAATCCGCATTTTTATTAACAGCAATATTTACAGAAATATCCATTCCCTGTACAGAAGAAGTATTCAGGGAATCGTAGCCGGCAAGAAACAGCGAGTCATTCTGCGGGGCATTTTTATCTACAAAAACAACAATACCCTCCCTGTCAACAACACCGGGATCATTTTGCGGAAGAACGATGGTCATTTTTGTTTTTTCGTTTATACCTAATCTTCCCTCAACTGAAGGTGCGGATTCCGTACCTTTTACCTTCAGCCTGGTATCAAAATATAGCTGGCCATAAAACAGGTTATTATCTTTTTTTGTACTGTTCAGTGCACGGAAATTATCTGCTTTAATATCCAGGTCGAAATTATAGTTGGTGAAATTATTTGTTGCTGCCAAACCATCAATAGACAGATCATTGCCTGAGGAGTCTTTTACCTGGAAATGATTGAACC
This sequence comes from Terrimonas sp., assembly GCF_003075435.1. Lineage (GTDB taxonomy): Bacteria > Bacteroidota > Bacteroidia > Chitinophagales > Chitinophagaceae > Agriterribacter. The sequence goes on from NZ_QCZJ01000045.1 coordinate 3,976, forward strand.
GTATGCCTTCGCTGGTTACAGCTATTTTTTCCTGGTCAATCCTGAAAATATTATTCAGCATGGTAAAATTGAATACGGTATTATTAAAGTTAAGATCACCGTTTACAGATGGCTTATCTGCCGTGCCTGCCACATTGAACTTACCGTCCAGGTAACCTGAAGACTCCCTGATAGCCCCTCCGGAAAATGCCTGCGCTGTTTTCATCGGCAATCGCCTTATATTGAGCAGGAAATCAAAACTGCTGGTATTTGTAAAATAATTGCCTGATAAGTTTATGTCGTTATCATTACCTGAAATAGTAACATTCGCATTATAGGTGTCTTTTACTTTATTATCTACCAAAACTTTTATATTACCTACTGTATCTTTCTTAATACTCAGATCGTTTACGGTAATATCTCCCACAAATACCGGAGAAAAAGTAATATCCGTAACCGTAGCCTTACCATTTAGTACACCATCAGCCAGGGTAGAATCCTGTTGTGCAAATCCTGTTAAAGTGGCTATTTTAAAATCTTTAAAACTTATTTCAAGCGGTGCATTGCGTTCGGCAGAAAGGCTGTTAATGCTCAGCTGCTCACCGGAATGATCGAGTGTAAAATCCGCAGCGTTAATATCGCTTTTATCCAATACTATTTTATTGCTTTCCGCAATTGTCCATTTTTCGTAATTCAGCAACAGGCTATCCGGCTTTAATGAAAAGCGGTAAATACCATTGTTCACCTGGTTAAACAATCCCTGCAGGTTATATTTTTCTTTTTGTGCCTTATCTTTTACATTCAGTGCAAAGTCAATGTTATTATGGGCTATACCGGCAGTAAGGCTTGTACCATACATGGCAATACTGCTGCCTGCATTTATTTGTGCAATATTAATACTTGCGGTAAGTATACTATCGCCGGCATCGGCTTTTATTATAAGATCATTAACGGCATTAGCGCCAACCTTTACTGCCGGTGCGGTAATCAACGCATTCCAGCCCTGCCCCTGTGCAAAATGACTTTGAACAGATACTGTATCTAATTTTTGTAAACTATCGATAAATATTTTAAGAACAGGTTTGTTGATCAGTTTGGCATTAACGCTAAAATCATAAGGTGCTGTTTTTATTTCAGCGGCGGTTATACTGTCGGTTGAAAAATATGGTTCAACTGCATTTTGCATTACAGCGCCCATCTCAGTGAGCTTGTATTTTCCTTTCAGTTCGGCATGTAATATATCGCTGCTTAACGTAAGACTTTGCAAGCTATCCTGGTTTGCTGCCAGCAGTTGTATGCTGTCCATTGTAAAACGTTGCTGGTTATGCACAAGCAATGATTCAAGTATAAATAGTTTCCCTTCAAGGCTGTCTGGGTTGGTGTTTGAAAAATTACCGGAAATTTTTCCTCTGTAAACAATTACATCATTGCTGAAATTTAATTCCTTAAGCTTGATACTATCAATAATACCATCCAACTGCACCGCAGGATATTGCTTTGCCAGGTCAGCTTTTGCATCCAGGGAGAAATGAATATTTGGGTCTGCAATATCAGCGTGTATATCCGCTTTTTGTTCTGCAATGCTGCCATTTATATTTAAACCCTCGTAATTGTATTTTTTAAGTATGGCAGATTTTATTGTAGCCTGTAAACTGGCATTTGCTGTTTGGGTATCATATCCTTTTCCCTTCACAACAAAATCAGCGCTTACAGGTCCAAAAGTATTTTTATCCTGGAGGATAGTTCCGAGATCAAGTGATTGTGTTTGCAGCTCCAGGTCATACCCGGCTCTTTTGGCATCAGTTATATTCTGCGTATTTCCTTTTAATAAAGCATTTCCAAGACTGGTGCTAAGTTTTAAATCAACAGTGAGTTTTTTAACGCCGCCATTTATGCTGCCAGACAAGGATATCTTCTCCGGTAAGCTAATACCCTCCGGAATTGAGTTAGCGGGCATAAATGATAATATATCTTTTTTAGAGCTGCTGATATTATGAATATCGAGATTTGCATTTATGTTGTCCGCGTTGGGCAAACCAGTTATTCTTCCTTTTACAGATAGTTTGGTATCATGCAGCCCGCTTACCTGCAGGTTATTGATCTGCATGTTTGAAATGCTGCCTTTTATGTTGCCGTTCAAAAGCCAGGTGGCGTTTGGGTCAGCAAATGCAGGCTGCGAACGGAGTGAAGGAACAAATGTCAATATATCTTTTACCTGTACCCTGCTGTTTTCCACATTTACATTAAGCTGTAATCCTCCCATATTTTTTCGAAGCGCTTCAATTGATTCATATTGTATGGCAACAGCACGCTTTAATTCAGTGCCAGGTGTTTTTACATAGAGATTTTTCAGGTAAGCCTGTTTACCTGCATACAAAAAATCTGTTTGCAATTGCTGCAAAGTAAAACCACTTTGTTCCGTAAAAGTTCCTTTCTCAATTTTACCGGCAATCGAATCACTGCTATATATAAAATCAGTAAGATGAAAAGTAAGGCCCTCAGTCTTCAGGTGCATATAATCCATACCTGATTTTTGCCTCGGTGCATTATCGTTATCAAACTGTATATTATTGCTGTCCAGCTTAAGCGAAGCCAGTTGAATTTTCCAGCTTGAAGAAGCCGGCGTTTCTTCCGGAGGTTTTACTGTTACATTTGTGGTATCTGTTTTACCCAAACGTAGCGCTGCGGTAGTTTTGTTTAATGAGATATCGCTGATGTTTACCAGTTGTTTACTGAGATCAATTTTATCAGGCTTTATTTCTAATTGCCCGAGATGGAGTAAAGCATACAGTGCTGAAACATCATTTTTATAATCCGCGTATATTTTCTGCAGGTCAATTGATTTGATGGAAATATCAGGCATTGCGCCTTTTTTTTGTCCTGCGCTTTCTGTTACCACAGTTTTTTCAACTACCAGTGGCTGGGTTTGATATGCTTTTAATGATAGCCCGGACAGTTTGATATCGCCAATATCAAACTTCATTTCATCCAGGTCAAAATCATCAAACTTCGTATCAAAATGATCAAGATCTGCTTCAACATCATTACCGGTAATCACGTCTTTATATAAAACCCTTATTTTATTAAGTGTTACAGCACCTATACTAACCGGCGTAGATGCGGTATCCGTTTTATCCTTTGGTTTGGTATCTTTTGACGCAAAAGCATCAATAATAAACTGGAAATTGAAAGCAGTATCCGGCAGTTGACGCTTAACCTTTGCCGTTATGTTTTCTAAGGAAACGCTGTTAATATGTATGCCTTTGCCAAGTATTATATCTATCAGTCCAATATCAACTTTGATATTACCTCCATATAACAAAGTGTCCTTTTGCCTGTCTTCAAGATATATATTCTCCAGTACGACATTTTTTGGTAACCCTATATATAATCTTCCTACTGAAACTTTGGTAGCCAATTTTTTCTGAAGATAAGTGGTAGCTTTATTGGTAACAAACTGCTGAACAGGGGGTGTGAGTATTAAGCCGGTAATAAGTAAAAAAAACAGCAAAAGGAACACAACCGTTTTCAGGGTTATCTTCCCGATCTTTTTCCAAATATTTTTTTTCTCTTTAATCTGATCCATGCTTTCATCTTCTAAACATTATCAGGCAGGTCATACCGCTATTAAGAAAATATCATGCTACAAATAACCTCCTGAAAATCAAAAAGGGTGGGGTAAAATCTCCACGATTATTTCAGCAAATATAGAATCGTATTGTAATATCTGAAGAAACAGCCTGTTGTGTTGTATAAAATAAAAGAGGCTGCCTATATTTTTGAGACAGCCTCTTTTAAAAAAGCCTCAATATATTTACCGGTTGATAAGGCTCATCTGTCATTATTTAATAATAATCATCTTCTTCGTTTCTGTTAGCTGACCATCAATCCAAAGAGAATAGCTATAAATGCCGGAAGTAAAAGCAGCAGCATTGAGATGTATAGTACCTGTGCCCTGCATTGGAACAGTTACCTGCTTAATCTTTCTACCCAATGCATCATACACCATTATTTGAGCTGAAGAAAATTTTTGAGCTATTCCGTAGCTGATAACAGTGTTATTATTAAATGGGTTAGGAGAATTTTGACTGATAAAGGTTGTAGCATTCGGAAATTTTTCAGCAGCATTATTGTTGTTAAGAATAGTAGTATTATTTATTTGCTGCTCCTGTATCAGGGCTTGTAATGCAGAGTCTTTTTCTATAAAAGCAATAAACTTTGCTCCTGGTTCCGTACGAAAGCCCGGACCTAATATTATTTTATCATGTCCTTTAAAGAAAACAGTACCCGTGCCTCTTGTAATAGTAGTGAAACAACCATTGCCGGCATTCAATGTTGAGCGGGATTCTAACAGGCTTCCTTTCTCAGGATATACTCCGCAGGCATTATTGACGAGGACAAAAGCCTCAGACTGCTGCTGCCCCATCGCCTTGTTATCTGCAAACAAAATACCAAGCAGTAGTAATGGATAACCTATTTTATTATAAAAGCTGTTCTTATTTTTTTTCATATCGGTTTCATTTTAAGATGGAAAACTATTGCTGTTTAAGCGCTTCAATTTCTGCCTGCAGTTTTTTATTTTCCTTGTTCAATTGTATTACATACAGGCTGAGCTCTTCTATCTTTTCCATCATTGCCTTATTCATTTCCGCTATTTTCAGTCCCTCTTTTTCTATTTCAGCCGCGGGTGCAATGCCAGGCAAATGCTTATTATCATTAACATATTTTTCCAGTTCTTCAATTGACCTGAGCTTGTAATCTTTTTCAAATACATAATCACACCAGCCGGTTTCCACACGCACTTCTTTTGCGCGTATGGTTCCACACACATCTAATTTATATGCAGGTGTTGTAGTGCCAATGCCTACATATTGGCTTGAGAGATCAATGCGCATCACACTTGTTCCATTACCAAGAAAATCAAAATCATCGCTTAAATCGCTATACCTTAGACCCCAGGTGGGATAAGCGGGAGAATGAGCAATCACCATCCGGTCTGTATTAACTGTTCCGGAAGGAAACATATACATCATAGGCGCCGGTGTAGCGCCGGGGTTTGCAAATTGAATAGATGCTGTGCCGGTAGCAAAAGTAAGATTCCCGTCCAGCAATTGTGTGCCTACTACATGTAGCCTCTGGGTAGGAGCATTTGTTCCGATGCCAACGTTTACGGTTGCGGGAGCTCCGTTAATACCATTTACAGAACCAAGAACCAAACTGTTTGACGTATTTACCTGTGCATATGCACCTATGGCAGTAGCATTGTTCAGGTTGTTTGTGCTGATATCAGCATAATATCCGATAGCGGTATTTCCCTGTCCTGAAACATTAAGATCAAGTGCTTTATACCCCAATGCTACATTGCTTCTACCCGTGGTGTTATTCATCAGTGCTTTACTGCCAACTGCCACATTAAAAGCGGCTGTGTTTTTCAATAAAGCTGAATCTCCTACAGCAACCATATTATTGGCTGTAGTATTTGAGTAAAGTGCGGCAGTGCCAATTGCTATATTACTATTGCCGGTAGTATTGCTGAAAAGTGCCCTGTATCCAAAAGCACTATTGCCGGCCCCATTGGTATTTGCATACAAAGCTGCGCTGCCTGTAGCAGTGTTGTTGCCGCCCCAGGAATTAGAATATAACGCCCTCTCGCCTGTTGCGGTATTGTAACTTCCGCCCACTGAATTATACATTGCCTGGTAACCAGAAGCGGTATTCCTGCTGCCTGCCGTAATTTTATTTAATGCTGTAAAACCCAAACCGGTATTAAACGAACCGGTAGTAGTAACTGCAAGGGCGTTATCTCCTAAGGCGGTGTTGTTAGTGCCTGTTGTGGCGGGATTGCCGGCATTAGGTCCGGTAAAAAAGTTGGTTGCACCCGGCGCATGTATTATACGAAAGTTCTTCAGGTAATATTCTGTGCCTATGTAAATGCTTTTCCAGTTTTTGGTTGTACTCCCAGCACTTAAACTATTGGTTAAACCAGGAGTAAGGTTTTGGTTTACTGCTGTGGGCGAAACAAGATTTGAAAGCGAAGTATTAGCCTGAGCAAAAATTTGCTGACAGAAAACAGGCGATACCAGCAATACTACTATGTATAATTTTGATTTCATTACTGAATATTTTAGAAGTGAAAAAATGCAGGACTTTCATAAAACCGGTAAAATATAACCGATATAGTAACCAATATATTTTTCAGTTACCAATCAGAAGTGACGGCAAGTATTTTAGAAAGATATTAACCAGTAAGAAAAACGACAGAGCAGGATATCATTGCAATTACGAACAGTAATGCAACGCATAATTTTGACTTCATAATAAACTGTTTAAATATAAAGTGGTGCAGAATGCAGGTGTTTCACGGGGAAGCAACAGTGATTCAGCATAAATATTCTTTTCGAATAAAAATGTTACCACAATGAGGTTCATAAGAAAGGACTGCACCTTACCTGCGATGCATTAAATACAAACCTCTGCTTTTTTTTAAATAATTACAATCCCTCAAATGAGTCAGAAGATGTGAGAAGAAGTGACCAACTTGATGGAAAGATATCTATACAGCCGGCGGAGATAGGATGACTGGTGCTTCAAAATTTGAGGTAAATAAACTGATTGTATATAGAAGCACCTGTTGCAGATGAAGTGAATTTACCTGGTGAAGGGCAGGCATTATACAAATAATATTTAATTTCTTTTGTTACTTAAAATGTAAGACTATATTATTAAGGAATATTTACTTACCAGTATTTCCGCTGTTTGTTTCTGGCGTGATTTTAAGATTAGCAAAACTGCCGCCGGAATTATTACCTACCCATAAAGCTATTTTTCCATTTGTATTGTTATTGAGTTTATCTGATTCGAGTACCGGATCTGGAGTATCATTTACATATACAGCTACATGCGAGCTCTTCACTACCACTTTTGCATGAAACCAATCATTCGGATCTGGCTCCGGACTAACATAATTTTCGTATTTACCCGGAAATTGTGTCCTCAATTTTTCCCAGTCATAGTCAGGCATAGAAATATATTGTACGGAATGAGAGCGTCTTGTATCCTCCTTACTTTTAAAATTGAAGGGGCGAAAGTAAATCGCATCAAAATGGGTTTCATCAATTACATGAAAAGCAATACCAACAAAACTTTGCTGTAAAACATCCTTTCCTTTTACATCAAACTCAATAGTGCCGTTTGAAAATTCGTAATTCCTTAATATTACTAAGCCATTGCCGGGCGTCTCATTTATGTTGATTATTTTCCTGTCATTTTCATTTTGTTGATATACATTCCGGTTTATCAAAAGCCATTTTGCTGCATTATGCAGATCTGGTTCTAGGGTTTGGCTGTAAGTGGTAATTGAGATGAATAACATCAAAAATAATTGCAGAAATTTTTTCATGATTTTTATTTAATAAAACAATTTTTCAATTAGGTATGCTTCGCATTATTTTCATATTTCAATAAACACTCAAACAGCTGCTCCTGCATTTTTCAAAACTATTATGAATATAGGCACTCCTCGTCACCCAATGGAAAGGGTCCCGGGGTGAGGCCTACTCCGCCCTCAAACTCTTCACCGGGTTTGCCACCGCTGCTTTAACAGCCTGGAAGCCTACGGTTAATAATGCAATTAATAATGCCGTAGCGCCTGCCACAATAAACACCCACCAACTAATATCAATTCTATATGCAAAACTTTGCAACCATTTATTCATGCCCCACCAAGCAACAGGAAAAGCAACAAGTGATGCGATCAATACCAGCTTTAAAAATTCTTTGGAAAGCATTTGCATAACCTGTGATACGCTTGCACCTAACACTTTACGGATACCGATTTCCTTTGTTCTTTGTTCCGCAGTATAAGTAACCAATCCAAATAAACCAAGGCATGCAATAAAAATGGTAAGCAGGGAAAAAATATTTAAGACAGTTCCTGTTTTTTGTTCTGCTGCATAAGTCTTGTTATACAGATCATCCATAAAACCATACTCAAAAGGCTCGCCTGTTTTATAGCTATCCCATGTTGTTTTCATAGTGGCTAATAATCCCGTAACATCAGTAGTGTTAATTTTAAAGATCAGCCCACCCTCAGGATAAAGCGTCATAAACAATGGAGATATACTTTCGTGCAGCGATTTAAAATTGAAATTTTTAACCACACCAACTACATGATAGGCAAAGTTATTACCACGCTGGCTGTTCTGCCTGATCACTGTCTTGTTTATCGCTGTTTCAGCATTCCAGCCCAATGCAATTGCTGCTGTTTCATTTAAAATGATTGCCGAAGAGTCCGTAGCATAATCTTTTGAAAAATTTCTCCCGCTGACCATGTGCATGCCCATTACCGGAATATACTGATCATCTATATGATAATCTACAGCATTAACAATCAGCCTGTCGTTACCCTGCGGGTAAGCCAGCGCATTATTATAGTAGCTTGGCCCGGCAGGTTTATAAAACGAAACCGTAGCGCCTGTTATCCGGGGATCCTGCAGCAGTTGCCGTTTAAATACCTGTTCTTTATTACCCAGCAGATAAGAATTAGGGATCGTAAGCAATTGTTCTTTATCATACCCCAAATCCTTGTTTTGTATAAATTTCATTTGCTGATACACAACAATAGTTCCGATGATGAGCGCAACAGAAATAAAAAACTGGAATACTACAAGCCCGCTTCTCAATCCAAAAGTTTTATTTCCGGTTGCCGCTTTTCCTTTCAAAACAAGAATTGGTTTAAAAGAAGACAAATAAAACGCAGGATAAATACCGGCTATTAAGCCCACTACCAAACCCAACGCGATAAAAGCCAGCACAGGCTTTATTGTAAAGCTCAATTCTTTGCCCGCTATATGATTGAATGCAGGAAGGGAAATTTTTACCAGAAAAAAGGCGACAGTTAATGCAAATAATGTAATCATAACAGATTCAGACAGGAATTGTTTAATAAGATCAAATCTTCCTGAACCGGCCACTTTTCGTACGCCAACCTCTTTTGCGCGCCTGGAAGCACCTGCTGTAGATAAATTAATAAAATTGATACAGGCTACTAGCAACATAAAAATAGCAACACCAGAGAAAATATATACATAAGATATATTGCCGCCGGGCTCAAACTCATTACTGGTATTTGAATTAAGATGTATTGCCGTTAAAGGTTGTAATATAAATCCAAGCTGATTCCCTTTTGTGCGGAACTGTTCAAGGCTTAAGCCCATTTGACTTTGAATTTGCGGGCCCATATATTTTTCCACCATTGCGGGAAAACGCGATTCCATCTTTTTTATATCTGCGCCCGGTTTTATTAAAAGATAGGTATGAAATCCTCCTTGCATCCACGAATCAGATGTTGCATCCGGATAGCTGGCCATAGATGCCAGCATTTCAAAATAAAAATGCGAATTAGCAGGAATATCTGCCATCACTCCCGTTACCTTATACAATGCCGAATCGCCATCCAGGGCAATCATTTTACCCAGCGCATCATCTGTTCTAAAATATTTTTCCGCAGTTGTTCTTGTTAATACAACCGTATGAGGTTGTAACAAAGCCGTTGTCGCATCGCCTTTGATCATTGGCAATGTAAATACGCTAAAAATATTCGGATCAACCACCGCTAACCTGTCATGCTTAAAAATATTTCCATTATATTCCACTTTTGGCATACCGGCATTTACTATCCTGGTTGCATCTTCCACCTCAGGAAAATCATTTTTCAAAGTTTGCGCTACGGGCGCCATAACCACGCTTTCATTTATCTTTCCTCCATTAACGTTAGCCTGGAAAATGATCCGTGCAATACGATCTGCTTTCTTATTAAACCGGTCGTAGCTCATTTCATCCTGCACATACAGCATGATCACGAAAAAAGTAGCTATACCGATTGCTAAACCAAGTATATTGATGAAAGAAAATAATTTATTCTTCCTGATATTCCGCCATGCGGTTTTAAGATAATTTCTGAACATTTGAGATTTGATTTGTGGGTTATTAGCGATCAGCGGTCAGCTATTAGCTGTCAGCTATCAGCCGATACCAGGTAGCCAAAAGTACTTAGTGAGTGCCAATAGTTATGCCAGCATGCTAATTGGTTATAAATAAGTGTATTACCATTTGTTTCAATAATAATGTGTACGAAAACGTACAGTAGCTGCACGGTGGCGGACAGGAAATTTGAGATTTGGGATTTGAAATGGCTGACAGGTTTATGGTTTGTAGTTTACGGTTTGTAGTTTATGGTTCGGATTAAAATCCTGTTGCATATTGCCAGACTGTCCTAACCACAAACCATAAACTACAAACCCCCAACCCTGTCAAACTTGTGGAAAATGCATCGGCAGTTTTTGCCCCAACTTCACGAAATTTGCAGCATGTCAACCTTTTCTCATTTACACGTTCATACCCAGTATTCATTATTAGACGGCGCTGCACCCATCAGCAGCCTTTACCAGAAAGCGATTAAAGATAATATGCCCGCGCTTGCCATATCCGACCATGGTAATATGTTTGGCGTTTTTTCATTTGTGGCAGAAGCATATAAGCATAAAGTAAACCCTGATGATAAGAAAAGCCCGTTAAAAGTAAAGCCTATTGTAGGCTGTGAATTTTATATAACAGAAAGCCGGCACAGAAAAGTTTTCTCTAAAGAAGAAAAAGATCCCAGGCATCACCAGATACTATTAGCTAAAAATGAAATTGGATATAGAAATTTAACAAAACTCACATCACTTGGTTTTATTGAAGGAATGTATAGTAAATACCCGCGTATTGATAAAGAGCTCATCAATAAATACCACGAAGGCCTAATTGCTACCACCTGCTGCCTCGGCGCCCTGGTGCCGCAAACCATACTGAAAAAAGGCGAAGAAGAAGGAGAGAATGAATTCAAATGGTGGCTGAATATTTTCCAGGAAGATTTTTATGTAGAACTGCAGCGGCATGGCATACCTGAACAGGAAAAAGTAAATAATGTGCTGCTGAAATACGCGAAAAAATATAATGTAAAAGTGATCGCGTCAAACGATTCGCATTATGTGGATCAGAAAGACTTTAACGCGCATGATATTTTACTTTGCATCAACACCGGCGAGAAGATAGCCACGCCGGCATTGCGTGAATTTACAGATGATGATGTGCTGGTAAAAAACAAACGTTTTGCTTTTCCCAACGATCAATTCTTTTTCAAGACCACGCAGGAAATGAAAGATGTGTTTCACGACCTGCCCGAAGCCATAGACAATACCAATGAAATTGTAGGTAAGGTTGATCTGCTCGATCTGAAACGCGACATTCTGCTGCCTAATTTTCCAATACCAAAGGAGTTCCAGGTGCATGAAGACAATAACCTGAATCAGTGGGAATACCTGAAGCACCTCACTTTTGAGGGTGCGCATAAACGTTATGATCCGTTTACGGCAGAAGTAGAAGAGCGGCTCAACTTTGAATTGTTCACCATAAAGTCAATGGGCTTTGCCGGTTACTTTTTAATTGTGAGCGATTTCATCAAAGCCGGCAGGGATATCGGTGTGTTTGTTGGCCCCGGCCGTGGTTCTGCGGCAGGCTCTGTGGTGGCCTATTGCATCGGCATCACCAATATCGATCCCATAAAATACAACCTGCTGTTTGAGCGCTTTCTCAATCCCGACCGTAAAAGCATGCCTGATATTGATACGGATTTTGATGATGAAGGCAGGCAGAAAGTAATTGAATATGTAGTTGACAAATATGGAAAGAACCAGGTAGCACAGATCATTACCTACGGTACTATGGCTGCCAAAATGAGCATTAAAGATGTAGCCCGCGTAATGGATCTTCCATTGTCCGATTCAAACGCGCTGGCAAAGCTGGTGCCTGAAAAACCAGGCATTTCTCTTAAACGTGTGCTGCATGCGCCATTAAATTCCAAAGACGGTGAAAAATCGCTGGAAGAAAAAGAAGGTTTGTCATCTGATGATCTTGAAAATGTAAAACGCCTGCGCCAGCATTATGATGGTAATGATATGCAGGCAAAAGTGTTGCACGAAGCAGAGATACTGGAAGGTTCAGTGCGCAACACCGGCATACATGCGGCAGGCATCATCATTGCTCCTAAAGACCTTACCGAACTATTGCCTGTTGCCACTGCAAAAGATTCAGATTTGTGGGTTACACAAATTGAAGGCAGCGTGATTGAAGAAGCAGGTGTAATCAAGATGGACTTCCTCGGTTTAAAAACATTGAGCATTCTTAAAACCGCGCTGGGTTTAATAAAGCAGAATCATAATGTAGATATTGATCTTGATAATATTTCGCTGGAAGATGAAGACACCTACAGGCTGTACCAGCGTGGCGATACCAACGGCACATTCCAGTTTGAAAGTATGGGCATGCAAAAGTACCTGCGTGAGCTGAAGCCAGATAAGTTTGATGACCTCATAGCGATGAACGCGTTGTACCGCCCTGGTCCGTTGGCTTATATTCCCAACTTTATTGACCGCAAACACGGCCGTGAACCCATTACCTACGATCTGCCGGAGATGGAAGAATATCTTTCAGAAACCTACGGCATTACCGTATACCAGGAGCAGGTAATGCTGCTGTCGCAAAAACTGGCAGGCTTTAGTAAAGGCGATGCTGATATTTTGCGTAAGGCAATGGGTAAAAAGCAAAAAGCCGTGCTTGATAAAATGAAAGCGCAGTTTATTACAGGCGCAACAAAAAACGGGCATAACGCGCAGGTGCTTGAAAAGATATGGACAGACTGGGAAGCCTTCGCCCAATATGCGTTCAACAAATCGCACTCCACCTGCTACGCGTTTGTTGCGTATCAAACCGCGTATTTAAAAGCGCATTATCCATCGGAGTATATGGCGGCGGTATTGAACCATGCAGGCGCTATTGAAAAGATCACCTTTTTTATGGAAGAATGCAAGCGCATGGGGCTAAAAGTACTTGGACCGGATATTAACGAATCGAACCGAGGTTTTGCCGTAAATAATAAAGGAGAGATCCGTTTTGGACTGGGCGGTTTAAAAGGTGTGGGCGAAGCTGCCATTGAAGGCATAATTGACGAAAGAAAAAAAGGCGCATATAAATCCATATTCGACCTTATAAAAAGAGTTAACCAGCGGGTGGTGAATAAAAAATCACTGGAATGTCTTGCCTACTCCGGAGCTTTTGATTGCTTTACCGACCTGCACAGGGCGCAGTATTTCTTTACACCGCAGGGCGATACATCAACAGGATTGGAAAAGATAGTGAAGTTTGGTAACGTATATCAAAATCAAAACGTGCATGCCACCAATACATTATTCGGCGATTTGCAGATGCCTGATGTAACACCTCCTAAAATTCCGGATTGCCCGCTATGGACATTAACGGAATTGCTGGATCATGAAAAAGATATTACCGGCATCTTTTTAAGCGGTCACCCGCTGGATCATTTCAGGTTTGAAATGCGGCATTATAATATCACTACCATTGCGGATTATAATGAACATAAGGATAATATGAGCCCGCAACTGGCATCGCGAACCCTGAGGATAGCAGGGCTTGTATCTGACGCGCAGCACAGGATAACCCGCAATGGAAAACAGTTTGGTGTATTTGCATTGGAAGATTATTCAGGCAAAACAGAGATAGCCCTGTTTGGGGAAGATTATGTGCGGTTTAAAGATCATTTCAGCCTGGGCAACGTGTTGTTTGTAACCGGCAACTTTAAACCACGCTGGAACAGTACTACCGATTTTGAGTTTAAGATCAGCGGAGTAATGTTGCTTGAAACGGTAAAAAGAACCTTAACGCAGCGTTTGCAGATGGAGCTTCATCCCAAATTGCTGAACGAAAAAATGGTAGGTTTTGTGGATGAGAATATCAGGAAACACCCGGGTAAAACAAGCATCAGGTTTGTGTTTTCAGAACCAAAAAATAAGTTAAAAGTTTGCATGTATACGCTGGAGCGAGGCTTTGAAATGAATGACGAAATGACGGCTTTCCTGGATGCAAATCCTGATATTGATGTGAATGTGACCACTTTACAGAAATAAGGCAAAGCCAAATTGTCTAATGCACATGTGTGGATAATGACAGTTGTGCTTATTCAAACTAATGGACTTAAATTTGCTCTCCCTATTAACCGGGTACGAAACCATAGATCAGGAAAAGAATATGGTTTGAATTAACAGCCCTGAACAATTTTATAAACGAAATAATAAACTGTAATTATTATGGCACTTGAATTTACTGATGCAAACTTCCAGGAAAAAGTATTAGACTCCGATAAATTATCCGTAGTTGATTTTTGGGCAGAATGGTGCGGTCCCTGCCGTGCAATCGGGCCGGTTATTGAAGAGCTCAGCAAAGAATACGATGGCAAAATAAATGTTGGTAAAGTAAATGTAGATCATAACCCGCAGCTATCCATCAATTATGGCGTAACATCTATTCCCGCTATATTGTTTGTAAAAGACGGTAAAGTGGTAGACAAGCTGGTTGGCGCACAACCCAAAGGCAATTTTGTAAAAAAGATTGAGCAACACATAGCATAAAAATCAGTGTTGAAAATATGCTGAGGCTGCTTCGTAAGAAGCAGCCTTTTTTTTAGCATATTTTAAAAACTTGTTTTATCTTTTGCCTGTATTTTATCATTGCTTATGTAGGTATGAATAATTGGGTTACCGGCTGTATTGCTACTATCGGCTTCCGTTGCGTCGCACTCGTGTACGTTCGGTAATACAATTCGGCAAAGAACAACCTCGTTGCTCAATTGCAATATTGCTGATTAACTTTTAGTAATAGGTGAGAGGTGGGAATTGAGACGATACACCTGAGGCTTTCACGTTTATCGTTTGACGTTTCTCCTCTCACGTTTCACCAATAAAACGCTCATGTAACTGAGAGGGCGAAGCCATGCAAAACACCAAACAAAAGATCAGGTTAACACCCTTATTGCACAGGGGAAACATGTGGATTGGCATACATTTTCCGCGGCTGCCTGTTTTGCAGCAGGCGGTAAGAAAAACCAGGCAAATAAAATGGAGTCAATCCAACAAATGCTGGTACATACCTTTTAACAGAGCCAGTTATGATGAGCTGCTGAAAAATGCTGAACCATTTGCAACTATTGATAACAATGCATTAAAGCAATACAAGGCAGCCGGCACAGGCGTGCCGGCAAGCCCGGTAATTAAAGCACAGGCTTTATATGAACCCACGTACAGCAATAGCATAAAACCTGCGGCATATATTAACCCGGTTAACCGCCATGTTTTACCCGCAATGCGCCAAACGCTGGTATTAAAAGCATACAGCCCGTCAACCATTAAAACTTACCTGAACGAGATGAGTGTTTTTTTGCAGGCTTTAAAGTCAACCCGGGCAGATGAACTTTCCGTAAACCGCATTAAAAGTTATCTGCAATATTGTTTTGAAAAGCTGAAACTGAGCGAAAACACTTTACACAGCAGGATAAACGCGCTGAAGTTTTATTATGAGCAGGTGTTGAAAAAGGAGAAGTTTTTTTGGGAAATACCCAGACCGAAGAAGCTGTTGCAGTTACCACATTTTTTTAACCAGGATGAGATAACTTCTATTATTAAGTCGGCAGGAAACATTAAGCATAAAACGATGCTCATGCTGGCGTATTCATCAGGTTTGCGGGTAAGTGAAGTGGTTAATTTAAGAACGGCAGATATAGATAGCAGGCGCATGACTATAATGATACAACAGGCTAAAGGGAAGAAAGACAGAATAGTAAAATTGAGTCCGGTATTGCTGATTATGTTACGGGAGTACTGGAAAAAAGCAAAACCATCGTTAAAAGGTTATTTATTTCCAGGTCAATATCCTGGTGAACCTTACAGCAGCCGGAGTTTACAACTGGTGCTGGCAGCCGCAAAGAAAAAAGGAGGCATTCTAAAACCCGGAAGTATACATGCATTGCGACATAGTTTTGCAACACATTTGCTTGACAGGGGAACCGATGTTACCCTTATTATGAAATTGCTTGGGCATAATGACATAAAAACCACGCTGCGTTATTTGCATGTAACGAACCGGGATATGCTGCAAATAATCAGTCCTCTAGACGATTTAAAATTATAATATTTTAAATTGTATTTGCGAAAGTTTTAAAGTAGTAAACAATATTTATAAGCATTTGAAAAATAAGGCAATAACAAAAAAAGCGAAAGTTTTAGGAGGGAAAAACTTTCGTATATTTATGAGTTATGGGCAACCTTAGACGACACCCCCACAGACCAACGAACACAGGACAATGAGCGACTTTAAAATATTTAAAAATTGGCTGACACAAGTTTCCTTTCTGACAGAAAAGGACTGTTCGCTTTTTGAACCCTTTTTAAAGACAAAACAACTTAAAGCGAAAGACTACTTTTTGACCGAAGGAAAAATTTGTCACGAAATCGGCTTTATCAATCAAGGCTGTTTCAGAACTTATTACCTTGCAGACGGAAAGGAAATCAACACGCATTTTGCATTTGAAAATGAATTTGTAACGGACTATGACAGCTTTTTACAAAGTAAACCCAGCCGCTACTTCATTCAGGCATTGGAAGACGCTGAAATTGTAACATTCAATTTATCCGCTTTACAAAATGCCTACAACCAATCGCAAAATTGGGAACGCTTTGGCAGAATGATAGCCGAACAATCTTACAAGCTGACAACCCAACGTGTTGAGAGCTTTTTGTTTTTAGACGGAGAGCAACGTTACCTTGACTTACTTGAAAACCAACCTCACATTCTTGACAGAATACCGTTATATCATATTGCTTCCTACTTAGGTCTTGAACGGGAAAGCTTGAGCCGACTACGGAAAAAAATTGCTTACAAGTAGCGATTGTAACATTTGTCAATTTCTTCTTCATTCACCTTTGAGACTTTTGCAGTGTAAAATTTAATGTTTCACTAAAAAAAATTCAGAATGAAAAAGGTGATTTTTTCCGCTACTGCAATAGCTTTTATGATTTTGGCGAGTTGCAGCACTTCAAAACAAGTAACAGTTCCGCTTAACCGTTCCGTTGAGTTGGACGACACCTACACAATTATTTGGAACGGTGTCAGCAAAGCATACCGATACGAAAACGGACAATGGTTGCGAGCAGAAAGTTATGATTACCAATTTGACGTTGTTCAAAAACGTTATGACAATCATTGGAAATCCGTTAAATCATTGCACCGTATTCACCCCGACTATGACGGCAAAGCGGGTAACAGAAACCAGACAATGTATTTTGAAGTTGCTTACCAAAATCTGATTGACGGAAAAGTGCAAGCAACTATCAATTCATCGCTTGGCAACGGAACGGGAACAACAGACGCAGAATTTCGTAAATCCGTTTTGATAATGTATGTTCCAAATGCAAGTAAGTTTATGCCGTATAACAAGTTTAGAATTACGCAAAACTACAACTACGAAGAAGGTGTGCTGACCGAAACTGTTGAACTCATCAAAGAAAAAGACGGCAAAGAAATTCCGTTTATGAAGAACGAAGAAACCGCTTTGATTTTTATTAAAAGTAAATTGGACAAAGCACCAACAACCTTTAAACACTAACAGCTATGACAAACGAAGCAAGAAAAATAAGCGGTTACATTTTGCTTTCCGTTCCGACAATCATTTACGGTGGGTATTTTTTGCTCACCGTTTTAAGCGGACAACAGGAACATTTGCAATTAACGGACTTCCAAAAATCAATGTTCCGTGCAGGACACGCCCACGCAGGTGTTTTGGTCATTCTTGCGTTAGTTGCTCAACTCTTCGCAGACCACGCTTCTTTGTCCAATCGTTGGAAATGGTTTGCCCGACTTTCATTCCCGATTTCAGCCATTACAATTAGCTTAGGCTTCTTTGCGGCAGCTATCGGCAGACAAATTACCGAACCGACAGGACTAATTTTCATTTTGTATGTTGGTATTGCAATACTGACTTTTGGACTTTTGACATTGGGAATTGGACTAATCCGACAGAAGAAAGGCAGCCCATAACACGGGTTTTGCGTCAGGCGGGCTGATGTGCAAACTTGGAGCTTTGTGCTTCTAATAAACTTTAGTAATAAATTGAAACTTTGTGCTCCGAAACCCGCCCGAACGCAAAGCCCGAAACCGTTATATGCTACCAAGACTTTTTGAATTTTAAGTTGCAGGAAATAATCGGAGAAGCCAGGCTGGGCGTTTTTAAATTACAATGAGTTTTATATCACAGAGATTTATCGAAGCGAACGTTTTGCATAGGCCAGTGCTACTATTGAGCTTCAATACATGCACAGCCACGCCGGGCAGAATATCCCTGATTGAACAACGCGAAGGTTATAGAAGCGAACGTTTTGCAGAGGCTGGTGCTACTATTGAGCTTCAGTACATGCACAGCCACACCGGACAGAATATCCCTGATTGAACAACGCGAAGGTTATAGAAGCGAACGTTTTGCAGAGGCTGGTGCTACTATTGAGCTTCAGTACATGCACAGCCACACCGGACAGAATATCCCTGATTGAGTAACGCGAAGGTTATCGAAGCGAAGATGAATAAGGAGAAGGCAGCATATAACAGGCGGTTTGGCAATATGGCGGGTGAAGAATATATGCTCAACTTTTTATTCGCTGTTCAGCATCAGTTCCAGCCGACGAATAAGGCCCGGCAATAGAATAAAACAATGAACAATTATTTATAAATTTAACATAGGTTACGGGCAGACGAATCACGGACTACCGCCACATCGCCAAGGTGTGCTGTGAATGGCTAAGTCTAAACAGTTAGTCAATGCTGTATAAAAGATGATGGAAGCCCCATCGGTGTCGGCTTTCAAGAGCAGGCATCAAACCGCTTCCCGATG
>NZ_QCZJ01000046.1 GCF_003075435.1 Terrimonas sp.
GTATTCAAAATACTGGGCGAACGATACCGTAACAGAAGAAAACGTTTTGGATTAAGAGTAAATTTAATCGCTGGCATTTACAATTATGAATTATATGCCTTTTTCAATTAATACAAGAGGTCTAATATAGTTATTCAAGGCGAATGTGCTACGTATAGTGAATGGGGACTATAAAAATGTACCTGCCACTTTCTCCAACTTTTTCTTCACCTTCGCTGAAATTCAGTCATGCGTAAAGATATATTTACCGGTAAAGTAACGTCCATCAACCACGAGAAAAACTATGTGTCGGTTGCTTACATGCACAACGATCGTAAGAAAACCATTACCTGCCGCATGAGTGAGAAAGAAACCGGGGATGAAACGCATGAAAAAGTAAAGCATATTTACCGGGTAGGAGATGAAGTGAGCTTCCGGGTTAAGGGCGTTAACCGTGGCGCCGGCATGATTGCTTATAATCTTAAGTTTTTATACAATAACGAGCTACAACATTTACTCGATAAAGCTGCTGCCGATAATCGTTTTATTGGTTACCTGAAAAAAGTTGATGATGCCTGGTTTATAAAAGAAAGAGGAAGTTATATTTTTTTCCCGCTTGAACTATCAAAATGGGAAAACCTTCCATCTGAAGAACATTTAAACGAGGCAGTAGAGTTCCGGTTGCTGCACACAGACAAGCCCGGGCGTATCAGCGCGGAGCTGTTTTCCCATGATTATATTCCTGCATTCAGAAAAGCCATACAGGCTTTTAAAAATAATACGCCGGTTGAGGCAGTAGTAACAAGAATATCTCCTTATGCTATATACGTGGATATGTATGGCGGCAGCTTACAGTCAAAACTTCCGCTTACAAAAGGGCAGGGCAGTGATCTCAAAGAAGGAGATCGTTTGCACGTGCGGTTTACCTACCTCGGCAATACGCGCATTGTTATAGAAACCTTATAGGTTATTAAACCAACTAATACACTTTCTCCCCATTTATATACGTTGCCACAACTTTCGTTTTCAAAATATCCACCGGTTCACAATGCATAATGTCTGTATCCGTAATAATAAAATCAGCCTGCCTGCCTTTTTCAATACTTCCTTTTTCTTTTTCTTCAAAGCTGCCTTTCGCCGCCCAAATAGTCATACCACGTAAAGTTTCTTCTCTTGTTAAAGCATTAGATATCTCAAAACCTGTTGCCGGGTACCCGCTTGCATCTTTACGAATCACCGCCGCGTAAAAAGTTTTAAACGGGCTTATATCTTCCACAGGAAAATCTGTACCCAATATTGTCCAGCCATTTTGTTGCAGCAGATCTTTGTACGCATAGGCTGTCGTAATTCTTTCCTTACCCAGCCTGTCTTCCGCCCAATACATATCAGAGGTAGCGTGTGTTGGCTGCACTGAAGGAATGATATTATAGCGTTTAAAGAAATGCAGATCAGAGGTATCAACCACCTGCGCATGCTCTATCCGCCAGCGCCTGTCGTTATTGCCCTTCAAGACTGTCGCATACTGATCAAGTATCATCCTGTTGCCGGAGTCGCCAATAGCGTGTGTGCATGCCTGAAAAGGTGATTGAATGATTTTCTGCAACACCCGTGCGTAGTGAGATATACTGTCCAGCAAAAAACCATTCCATCCCGGCTTATCATTGTATGGTTTTAATAAACAAGCTCCTCTGGAACCAAGAGCGCCGTCAGCATATAATTTAAATCCTGCAATATGCATGCGGTCTGTTTTATATATGCCAGCCTTCAAATAGTGCTCATAATTTTCTTTTGTATCAGATAGTAAAACCGTAAGCTTCATTTTTAGCTTGCCTGCTTTTTGCAGACGATCTAACTGGTCAACCTGTTGCTTCGTCAGCCCGCAATCTGTTATGCCGGTAAGCCCTGCAGCAAAGCAATTGTTTTGTGCATTAAGAAATACGTTTTCGAGTGTAGCCTCATCCGGCAGCGGGGCCACGCTACTTACTTTTGATATAGCATTGTCAATAAGGATCCCGGTGAGCTTTTTGTCTTTTGTTTCAAAAACGCCTCCGGTAATAACTTCTCCGGCTTTTACAGATGCTTTATCCAATGCCCGCTGATTAGCGATTGCCGCATGACCATCAATACGGGATAACAATACCGCGTTATCAGGAAAATTTTTATCCAGCAATGATTTATCAGGGAATGATTTTATTTCCCAGTCATTCTGATCCCAGCCATTACCGATGATCCATTTACCTGCTGGGATATTATTATTTGCAACAAAAGTTTTGATCCTTTCAATGCATTCATTCCAGCTTTTTGTACCTACAAGGTCAACTTCCTGCAACGATAATGCGTAGCCGTAAAAATGCGCATGCCCGTCAATAAAGCCGGGATATACAGCCTGATGTTTAGCATCAACTATTCTGTCGCTTATATATTCTTCTAAAATATCCTTGCTTGCTCCGGTTGCGGTTATTCTACCATCTTTCACCGCGACAGCTTCTGTTATGGTAAACAAACTATCAACAGTATAAACTTTAGCGTTATGAACGATCAGGTCAACTGTTGTTTTGTTTTTGCAGGATAAAAACAAGAGTAAAAAAAATAACCATTTAAGCTTTTCCATAAGAATTGATTTCTATATCACGAATTTTAAAACAGATTGGAATATACATATAGTACCTTTTGAGCGTATGCTTAGTAGCACGTTGTTAAATTTTCCCTTGTAGTTCCCGTAAACCCTGTAGATTGAAGCATATCTTCAAATGAAAAATTTTTTTCCATACCCGGCGGATAGCACAAAAGAGCATAAACCTCTCCGCATTTCCCAATTTTATTGTTCTTTAAAGTAATTCCTTCTATACGATAATAAAACTTTTCATACTTATCTATTCCCTTATCTGGATACCATTCTCTATTTAGTTGATCAGTTTGAAAAAGTAAATTGGATTTTACATCGTAAACTTTTATTGAGGCAGATTTTATATTAAAGACATACGGACGAAAGCTATCATTCAATCCATCTCTGTTAGGCGTAAACGCAGAGGCGACTTCAATTAATGCCTTGTCATCTTCGGGTAAAATATCATTAACTAAATTATTGCAATGTATGGCAACTTCATCGTTATGCTTTTTACAATTTAAAATAAAAAAACCACATAGTAGTATTGTCACTATTATTAAGCTGCGCATATATAAAATTAAGTTTGTTGTTTATAAGGTTATCATGTCTTCCAAAAATATAGAATGTTTTGCTATACAAGGACTATTGCGACATTAAAACCCGCTTTCAATATTGCTATAACAAAAAGCAGCATTACCAGTATTTTAAACAAGGTTTTAACCCTATCACTCTGTCCCGGTTGAAATAGCAAATATTATTTTATTAATCCCTGCAAGATTATCAAATTTAGTCAGGTGTAGTGAGTTATACTGTCCGCGTCAGCAGATATTGAATTATACCCTTTAATTATTTACGGTTGCCCGGTTTATTATACATTTACAACCGCAAAGTTGCACCATGTATAATAAGGAACAAACACAGCATTTACAGAAAGAAAGCATCAGCCTGCTATCGCATATTGACAAACCCCTGGCGAATAAGGATATTGAGACATTGCGTAATGTTTTGCGTTTTCATGAATACCGCTATTATGTAATGAATGATCCTATACTCTCTGATGGCGAATACGACAAGCTATACAAAAAGCTGGAACATGCTGAAGCAGCCGATCCTTCTATCATAACGCCTGATTCTCCCACGCAGCGGGTGGCTAAGGGGCTGATCAAAGATTTTCCAAAAGTGCAGCACCTTGTTCCCATGCTATCGCTTGATAATTCTTACAACGCTGAAGACCTTGTTGATTTTGACCGCAGGGCAAGAGAGCTCAGTGGCTTAAAAGAAATAGAATATTGCGTTGAACCAAAATTTGACGGTGCAAGTATTTCGCTGATTTATGAGAATGATGCTTTATCAAGAGGCGCGACACGCGGGGATGGTGTGGTGGGAGATGATATTACCACCAACATACGGCAGATAAGATCTGTGCCATTATATGCAAGATTTTCTGATTATGGCATACAGCAGATAGAGATCAGGGGTGAAGTGCTGATGAATAAAAATCATTTTAAAGCATACAATGATGCACTCGAAGAAGAAGGGTTACCAAGATTAGCAAACCCCAGGAATGCCGCCGCCGGTTCGCTCCGTATTAAAGATCCGAAAGAAGTTAGCCGCAGAAACCTGGAAGCATTTTTATACCATGTAAGCGATGTAACACTCCTGCCCGGAAAAACGGCTCCTGAAATTTTACAAACACATAGCGGAGCGCTGGAAATGTTGTGGAATCTGGGCTTTCGCAGCCCGGAAAAAGAAAAAGAGGTATTGAAAGGAATTGATGCAGTTATCGCCTGGTGTACAGCTTTTGAAAAACAACGTGATGATCTGCCTTATGAAATAGACGGGATGGTAATAAAAGCCAACCATTTGGAAGCACAGGAAGCAATGGGTATGACAACACATCATCCCCGCTGGGCAATTGCATATAAGTTTAAGGCAAGGCAGGCCACGAGCAAATTACGGGCTGTTGAATTCCAGGTGGGAAGGACCGGCGCAATAACACCGGTTGCTAAAATTGAACCGGTAAATGTTGGCGGAGTAACGGTAGGCAGTATATCTGTGCATAACGAAGATTATATTAAAGAAAAAGATCTGCAGGTCGGGGACACTATATTGATTGAACGATCCGGAGATGTGATACCGCAGATCGTAAAATCATTTCCCGAATTGAGAACAGGCGGTGAAACAACTATAGTGTTTCCAACGCATTGCCCTGTTTGCGGATACCCGTTAGAAAAGCCTGCGGATGAAGCAGTATGGCGCTGTAACAACAGCAATGCCTGTTCGGCGCAGATCGTTGAGCGTATTATTCATTTTAACAGCAAAGACGCAATGGATATTCGCGGGTTGGGCGATGCTATTGTTCGTAAGTTTTATACCCAGGATTTGCTTAAAGATATTCCCGGCATATATCATCTTCCTTTTGATGAGATAAAGAAGCTGGAAGGTTTTGGCGAGAAAAGTGTAACGAACCTCATTGCTGCAATAGAAAAATCTAAAACCCAGCCTTTACATAGACTAATTTACGCACTAGGCATCAGGTATATTGGTGAAACCACGGCTAAAGTGTTGGCCAATGCTGTGAATAATTTATATGATTTTAAAGATTATTCGCTTGAACAATTGCAGGAACTGGAAGATATAGGCCCTAAAGTTGCAGGCAGCGTTTACCAGTTTTTTCACAACGAACAGAATATACAATTACTGCATCAGCTTGAAACCATTGGCCTGCAGTTAAAGAATGAAAAGAAAGAGCTTCATACCGTAGGCAATCTCAGTGGACAAGCATTTTTATTCACCGGCACATTGCATAAGCTCAAGCGCTCAGAAGCGGAAGAAATGGTTGAGCAAAATGGTGGGAAGATTGTAAGCGGGGTAAGCAGTAAACTCAATTATCTTGTAGTTGGTGAAGATGCAGGTTCAAAATTAGAGAAAGCAAAAAAAATTGCTACCATTAAAGTGATCAGTGAAAATGAATTTTTGAAAATGATTGAGGGATAGACAATTTGAAGGTTTGAAATTGGTTAGCAACATCACTGATGACCATGTATACAATAGGATAAGCGCATATTATAAAATATTGTAGCTTCATTATTCAAAAATGTTTTATGAAAAAGACTATTGTTTTTCTCGCAATCTGTTTATCACTGCTATCTTTCAACAATAAAAAAGACGGATGGATATCATTATTTGATGGAAAAACCTTTACAAACTGGAAGGTTGGTAATAACGCGTCGAGCTTTACCATAGAAAATGGTACGATAAAAGTAAACGGAGAAACAGCGCATCTTTTTTATGATGGCGATGTGCAGCAACATAATTTCAAAAATTTTGAATTTAAAGCAGAGGTAATGACATTACCCGGTTCCAATTCCGGTATATATTTTCATACCCAATATCAGCAGGGTGGCTGGCCTGAAAAAGGGTACGAGGTACAGGTAAACAATTCGCATACAGACTGGCGCAGAACCGGAAGCCTGTATGGTATTAAGGATGTAAAAGATAAGTATGCGCAGGATAATGAATGGTATACCGAGTATATAAAAGTGGAAGGCAGAAAAATTACCATCAAAATAAATGATAAAACGGTAGTTGAATATACGGAACCGGAGAATTTAGATGCAGAAAGAAAAAACTCCTTACGCAGGCTCAGCAGTGGCACTTTTGCATTACAGGCACATGACCCCAAAAGCACGATATACTATAAAAATATAATGGTGAAACCTTTACCATAGCAAAACCCAAATAAAAGCCAAACAGCAGGATATCGATACCATTTCCAGGACCCTCATCCGGATTATAAAAATTACTACCTTTAAAATGAATCATTGGATTGCCTGCCGGTAAAACGTATAACATTTCTGCATTCTGATGTGGATATTCATAGTACGGAGTACTGAATAAAGCATCCATATATTGCTGTAACTATATATCAATTTTATATAACCGGTTTTAAAGATGATTGCCTGGCGAAAAAAATGGATATTGCTGTGTTTCTTCCTGTTGCTGGCGATACTATTTACCTGCAGGTATGGGTTTACAGGAAATACAGACATTCCTCCTGATGTAGCACAGGCAATGTCAAATCTTCCTGATAAGCTGGATTATAATATCCACGTAAAAAAAATCCTTTCTGATAAATGCTTCAGTTGCCACGGGCCTGATAGTAAAAAACAAAAAGCCGATTTAAGGCTCGATGTTTTCAATGTTGCATATAATAAAACTACCGGCAGCGGCAAAAAAGCCATCAGTCCAGGTAATATTGGCAAAAGCGAAGTAGCGGCACGCATTTTAAGTGATGCTGCAGAATATGTTATGCCAACACCTGCCTCGCATTTAACGCTAACGGCAAATGAAAAAGCAATCATTCTTAAATGGATTGAACAGGGAGCTGAATATAAACCGCACTGGGCTTTTATTGCTCCTGAAAAAAATGCGCCCCCGGATATACATGATGTTAAATGGATAAAAAATGAAATAGACCGTTTTGTTTTACACAGGCTGGAAAAGGAAGGATTGCATCCTTCGGCGGAGGCAGACAAAGAAACACTCATACGCAGGGTAAGCTTTGATATTACAGGATTGCCACCAACAATTGCGGAA
The DNA here is from genome assembly GCF_003075435.1 of Terrimonas sp. Taxonomy (GTDB): domain Bacteria; phylum Bacteroidota; class Bacteroidia; order Chitinophagales; family Chitinophagaceae; genus Agriterribacter. Next base: position 7,187 of record NZ_QCZJ01000046.1, read on the forward strand.
ATAGATGCTTTTGTAAATGATAATACTGCTGATGCTTATGAGCGGATGATAGATAATTATTTCAAATCTCCGCGTTATGGAGAACGTATGGCCGCTTATTGGTTAGACGTTGCAAGATTTGCCGATAGCCACGGTTATCTTGATGATAAACACCGCGACGCTTCTCCCTGGCGTGATTGGATAATTGAAGCATACAATAAAAACCTGCCGTACGATAAATTTATTACCTGGCAATTGGCCGGAGATCTTTTGCCCAATGCCACAAAAGAACAAATACTGGCCACCGGCTTTAACAGGAATCAAAAACAAAATACCGAAGCCGGCATTATTTCTGAAGAGTTTAGGGTTGAGTATAATGTAGACAGAACCAATACGCTGGGCACCGGTATTCTCGGGCTAACGCTTGGTTGCGCCAAATGCCACGATCATAAATATGATCCTGTAAGTCAGAAAGACTATTACTCTCTGTATGCTTTCTTCAACAGCACTTTTGAACTGGGCAGCTCCAATTACGGCAACTATAGCAATATGGTGCCCGGGCCAACACTTTTGCTTACCAGCGATGATGATGATAAAAAGATCGATAGCCTGAATGCAGTAATTCGTTACCTGGAACAAAAACAACATCTGGAAAAATCCATCAACCCGCAGAAGAGTCTTTCACAAAAAATAATTGCGCATCTTTCTTTTGACAAAACGGAAATTCAGAAGAATGCAAAAGGAAAACCCGTTGAGGCATTCAGCAATGCTATCCAGCCCATGCAGCCGGCATTTGCAAACAGGATAAAATCAGCTAAAGGAATTTTGGGTAATGCACTTCTTCTGGATGAAGAAACCTCCGTAAACTTTCGTCCCTATGGATTAGGATATTTTGAACGATATGAACCTTTTGCCATAAGCATTTGGTTAAAAGCACCTGAAAACTTTAAGGAGTCGGCCGTTTTGCATCACAGCGATTCGAGGCGTTACGGATTCCAGGGATATGATGTAATGCTGTTTGATAATAAGGTGGGCTTTCGCATAATGCATGCATATCCGCATGATGCTATCAGTATTATCACCAATGAAGAAATTGAGCCGGGAGAATGGTATCACGTTGCCGCAAGCTATGATGGAAGCAGCCGCGCCGCAGGTATGCGCATATTTATTAATGGCAGGCCCTCAGCTGTAACGGTGGAATATGATAACCTGAAAAAAAATATCCGCTCTTTCCCGGGTATACATAAAACATCTGCTCTTACAGGACTAACATTTGGCGCCAGGGTATTAGAAAAAACAATGAAAGAAGCTGCGCTTGATGAGTTTTGCTTATTTAACAATACCATTGATGAGACCGAGGCGGAATGGTTGTATAAAAACGCGGCGGTTACATTGCATCGCGATCACAGCAAAGCATTACAACAAAAGCCAGACAGCCTGATGAGTGCAAGAATGCAACTGGCGGCTGTATATGATTCTGCCAGAGAAGCCATGGTTATGGATGATTTGCCGAAACCCCTTGCAACACATATTTTACTGCGCGGCGTATATGATAATTATGGAGAAGAAGTGAAACCGGAAACACCGGCTGCAGTGCTTTCTTTTCCCGGTAATTTTCCCAAAAACAGGCTGGGCCTGGCAAAATGGTTGTTCCTTCCTGAGCATCCGCTTACTGCAAGGGTTGCTGTTAATCACATTTGGGAAATGTACTTTGGAAGAGGGCTGGTTAAAACTTCTGACGATTTTGGAAACCAGGGAGAAATGCCTTCGCACCCTGAATTACTGGATTGGCTGGCGGTTGACTTCAGGGAAAATGGCTGGAACATAAAGCAATTGCAGAAAACAATTTTAATGAGCGCTACCTACCGGCAGCAATCCGTAATTAAACCTGAGCTGCAGGAAAAAGATCCGGAGAATATGTTGCTTGCGCGGAGCTCACGATACCGTATGCCCGCAGAAATGATCCGCGATAATGCGCTTGCCATAAGCGGATTGTTGTCTGCCAAAATAGGTGGACCCAGCGTATATCCCTACCAGCCCCCGGGACTATGGGAGGCGCTTAGTGATAAATCCTGGCGCTACATATACAGGCAGTCAGTAGGAGAAGATCTGTTCCGGCGTAGTATCTACACTATTGTTAAGCGGTCGAGCCCTCCGCCTTATATGTTGATTTTTGATGCCCCTGACAGGAATTTCTGTACCGTAAAAAGACCGGTTTCAAGTTCCCCTTTGCAGGCGCTGGCATTAATGAATGATCCTACTTTTATTGAGGCATCAAAATTTGTTGCCGCCCGGATAATACATGAGGGAGGAGAAACTCCGGGTGATATGCTGGCGTTAGGATTCAGGTTAGTAACAGGGCGTAAGCCGGAGATACCCGAAGTAAAGTTGCTGAACGAAATGTATCAATCTGAAAAAGATGCTTTTAAAAAGCAACCCGGCAAGGCAAAAAATATATTGGCCGTTGGCAGTGCAAAGATGGATCAGCCGGATTCGACAGAACGCTTGATTGAAGCAGCGGCATATACTAATGTAATAATGGCTTTATTGAATACTGATGAGTTTATTACAAGAAAATAAAACCCCTGGAGCATGGATTCCGGCGTGGCGCACGGAGCATGGATTGGGGACTACAACCATTAAGGAGTTAAGAAACATTAAGACCAATTATCCGGCATCCTTAATTCCTTAATGATTGTAAAGAATACAGGATAGAAGATGATGTTCAATTGTGCATTAGCTGCATCAATAGTAAAGTCTGTTTAATTCATTAATATGGATGATGTTCAAAAAATAGTAAACAACCTTGCGAGGCGCGATTTTTTAAGAGGTTCCGCATTAGGATTGGGAAGCATTGCACTTGGCAGTTTGCTGGGTTGTAATAACAGCAATAAAACAGTTGCCGGCGCAAACAACACTATTGATCATGAGCAGGAAAATAGCCCTCTTGAAGCCCCCCATTTTGCTCCCAGGGCAAAAAGGATAATTTATCTTTTTCAAAGTGGCGGTCCTTCGCAAATGGAATTATTTGATTACAAGCCCAGGCTCTACCAAATGCACGGGCAGGAAATACCTCCAAGTGTTATTGGCGGAGGAAGGGTTTCCGGCATGGTTTCTAATCAAAACAGCTTTCCGCTTGCAGCACCCATGACGCAGTTTAAACAATATGGATCTGACGCGGCATATTTCAGCGACCTTATTCCTCATACGGCGGGAATTGCAGATGACATTTGCGTGGTTAAAAGTATGTTCACCGAACAGATCAACCATGAGCCTGCAGTTATCTTTACTCAAACCGGCAACCAGTTAAGCGGCCGACCGAGTATTGGTTCCTGGATCAGCTATGGATTAGGCAGTCTTAATCAAAACCTTCCTTCATTTGTTGTATTACTCTCCAAAGGAGGAGGCGACCAGCCTATCAGCAATCTTGCATGGAGCAATGGTTTTTTACCATCACATTACCAGGGCGTTCAGTTTATGTCGGGTAAAGATCCGGTACTATATCTTTCTTCTCCTGATGGCGTTGACAGGATAGATCGCCGCCGTGCATTACATTTTATTAAAGCATTTAACCTGTTGCAAAAAGATAAATGGCATGACCCGGAAATTGACAGCCGTCTTAACCAATACGAAATGGCATACCGTATGCAGATGGCCGTTCCGGAAATAACCGATATTTCCAATGAGCCGCAGCATATACTGGATATGTATGGGCCTGATGTAAAGGTTCCCGGCAGCTATGCTTATAATTGCCTGCTGGCGCGAAAGCTGGCAGAAAAAGATGTTCGTTTTGTTCAGTTGTATCACCTGGGCTGGGATCATCATGGCAGGCTTACCAGCGGCATTACACGGGCAACACGGCAAACAGATCAACCATCGGCGGCTTTGGTTAAAGATTTAAAACAACGAGGCTTACTTGACGATACATTGGTTATCTGGGGCGGAGAATTTGGAAGGACAAGCTTTAGCCAGGGAAGATTAACCCGGGAGGATTTTGGCCGCGATCATTTACCCAATGCTTACAGTATATGGATGGCAGGTGGAGGTATAAAAGCCGGCATGCAATACGGAGAAACGGATGACTTTGCACATAATGTTGTTCGCGATAAAGTGCATGTGCACGATTTTCAGGCTACGCTCTTATACCTGCTGGGTATTGACCATGAAAAATTTATCTACAAAAACCAGGGTCGCCGTTACAGGCTTACGGATGTTTCAGGGAATGTGGTAAAAGATATTATCGCGTGATTTTCCGGCAATCGATACAGGTGTGGGGTTGTTTGTGGTGTTAAGCGAAGTGGTGCTGTGCATGGCGTCCTCGCCGTGCACAGCTATCTTGTCGCCTCCGGCGACTACACAGAAAACCGTACAATTAAATTTCAGCGCTTAGTTTGCAATAGTCGCCTCCGGCGACAAGACAACAGTGCTAAGCGAAGACGCTTAGCACAGCAAAGCCCTTCAGGCTTCTGCTCTACTAATTATCTTCGATGCATCTTTACGGCAGGCAGGAGTTATAAAATATTCAAAAGACCGTTGATTTTTCGGGCAAAATAAAAGTTCTTTAATAAACCCTTCTTCCAGTATTATTTCCATCCCATTCCTTTTTCAAACTGTTTTGAATCTATAAGTCTCCCGGGAAAGCATTTTTCAAAAACCTTGTTGTCTAAAAAATCTTCATTTGAAATAGCTTTTAATATTTTTTCTACTTCATCAATACTCCTGTTTGCCTTTAGATTTTTTGCTAAAAAATGAGTAGGCGTCATGTCTAATTTCCGGGATATATCCTCATTCTTATATCCCGAATTTTCGATAAGCCAGGGAACTGCATGGAGAAGTATTTTATATTTATCAATAATGTTGGTCATATATTAGGTCTTTATAACGCGGCTCTCTTTCTTTCTCTTAACGTAAATAATCCCTTACTTTTTGCCGGATAACGTTTTTTACAGACTCCCAGATTTGTCCTTTGAGGCTGACAGGATCTTCGGTTTCTTCGGCATCGTCAAAGTAAGTCAATGCCTGAGGTATTGAAATAAGTAACTGTTGTGAGCGAAACTTTTGCTGATAAAATGTTATAAAATCTTTAATGGAATAATGTTGTAATAACTCGGCTATATCCCACAAATCCTTTTTTATACCGCGTTTTAAGACGGCATTTATTTTCATGGCAATGATATCGGGGGTACTCATAAATCGAATGCCTTGTATTTCTTTAGGTTCTTGTATAGTTGGGCAGCGGTAATATTTTACAAAATCGATTTTCACATCATCAATATATCCAAACAGTCCTATTGGATTTGTAACGTTTAGATATGTGAAGTTCTGGAAATGCTTTTCTAATACAGTTGCTATAAATTGAGTTTCAAATTCTTTCATTGAAAAAAGGTCGAGGTCAGCCGAAATGCGATGACCATATTGAAGTGACCGTGCAGTACCGCCAACTAATTGAAATGTTGAAAGCTCATCTACTTTCATTAGTCTTCTTAATATGTCCAGTGTCCCGGGTTCGACTGTCTGGGTTTGTAGCATCTGAAATCAGTTAATGGCCGGTCAATAACAGCGGCTGCGAGATAAGTAGTATGAAGTGGTAAAAATTTTGCATTGAGCAAAGCATCGGACACTTTTTCATCTCCATAGTAGCGACGGCAATTGCGGATATCTTCCACATCACCCCGCTCAAATACCCGCTCTATAATAAAGTTGGCCCTGCGATCATAGTCCAGTTTGTCAAAATCCACATCCCAAAAGATACGGCGCTGAAAAACAGATTTTTGCTTTGAAGACATGGTATAAAGTTACAAAAGGCTTTATTCCTTACCATGACAACGCTTATATTTTTTGCCGCTGCTGCATGACACGACAACGGCGCAAGGGAAGGTCAACAGGTAAAAAAGCTTGTAAAGCATTCCCATTACAGCAAATGGAACACGGATAAAACGGATATTCACGGAATGTATCCGTGTTACTCAGTACCATCCGCGTATTCCGTGTGCTATCATCGCCGTGGTACCTGTTTCTCTTTCCACAAGCCAATATACGTTTCTATTCTCCCATCTCCGGTAAATAATATTTCTCTTTCGATTTCCGGTATTCTTTCAAATGTTTTTTCCGTTGTAGTATAGCGGCACTTGCCAGCACACCATTCAGTTTTGTTTTCACCCAATAATTGAAGACAGATTTTTCCCGGTCACGTACAAAAAATATAACAACAGGTTTATCATTCTTTTTGTGTATCGCAATATCATTGGCTAAAAAGCTTACTATCCTTCCAAAAAAAGTTGAGCGGCTGCTGTCTTTCCTGCTCATCAGTTTAATTTTCAGTCCATCGTAAATGAAATGCATTTTTCCTGCTGCGGCATATTTATTTCCAATCCAGTCAGCATATAAAGTGTCTGCTTTGCCATCCACAACATTTACGTTGGCATAAGGCATCGTAATAGGGCTGAGCTCCGGTAATATCACAGGAGATAATCTTACCTGCAAAGCAAAGGAAGAAAGGCTGTCACCATAAGCCTCGCTGTAATGAAAATAATGCGCAGTGGTATTATACAATTTTAAAGAAGCAAAAAGCATAAGACTATCATTGCTGTTATTCCTGTTGCGTACATGTGTGGCAACCGCATTTATTGCTTCAAGCGGAATAACGGCTTCCCTGTGTGTTTCCTGTGTTATTTCACGAACATATACTGTTCCGTTATTCATTAATACACTATCAATATCAACCGGAAATTTCAGATCATTGATCATTCTTGCAAGCATTGGTCTTTCTGTTCCGTGCTTAAAAGGATATCGCTTGTCTTTCATTGTAGTAAGCTTTGTTCCTTCTGCAATTAGTTTTGAGGCCTTAAAAATACTATCATCTTTCAGGCTAAAACCGTTGATATTTATTTTTCCTGTTTCCAAAAAAGTATAGCTGGCCTGCCATCCTTTTTGTTTGAACCAGGTTTCCGCATCTGCACCAGGCGTGAATTTAAATGTATTTACCGTTACCTTTTTTGCCGGCCCGTTGTATACAATGCCGTTTGCTGCAATAGATGATGCTTTGGTTTTATAATAAAGATCTCCTCCGTTGAGTGATAAAAGAGAAATGTACTTTTTCCAGTCAAATTTTTCTTTTTGATGAAAAGAGAAAGCATGATTTTGAATATGCCCGGAAAGTTTATTGATACTCATGCCGGAACTGTCGGTTTTGGTTAAACTTATCCTGGCGTCATTCCACTTAAGAGCAAGCAGGGAGTTTAAATTTAACAGCTTATCCTGCATATGAATTTTTCCTGACTTCAATTCGGCATCCATATCCGCAAGCGATATTTCTGTATCCTTCTTTTTTACCTGCAATGCGCTAAGCTGTACGCCAAGTGATCTCCAGGATAACATAGCTGTTCCGGAATTGCCATGTAAAATATTTTCCCCTGCTATATCAATACCGGTTCTTATAGAAAATGAATCAGAAGATCTTTCGTTGCTGTAATTCACCGTTCCTTTTTGAATCAGCAGTTTACCAATAGAAATTTCTGTTTGCTTTTCTTTTGCAGCAACAACTGCAGGGCTGGTTACATGAGCTGTTTTTGTTTGCTTAATTTCTATATCCGGGCTCTGAATATATAATGATGGCAGATCAATGCTTGTAAAATCGCTGGAGTGTAACTGAAAATCTACTGTTATATCCGGAATAGCAAGCTGTATAAGGCTACCAGGCTTTTTAATTTGTATTGCTGCTTTTGATATACCTGATCTTGATTGTGTGTTAAGATCAACACTCGTCACCTTTGCATAAAATTCCGGTTGATTGATTTCTATATTGTGAAACAGCCCTTCCGCATTATTCCAGGTAAAAGCGTTCTTTAACGAGTTAATATTATCCGCACAAACTTTTTCACCGTGCATGGCTACACTGCTGGCGCCGGATTGATCAAAACTGATTTTATCAATATCAATTCTGTCGAGGTGAATAACCGGAAGGTCTTTTGCAACATGTTCTTTTATTCCTTTTGGACGATATACAGTTTGTACAGCCAGCTCCTTTACATGCATTGTATTTACCTGTATCTGCTTATAATTTTGATACCTGTCCCAGTCGAACATAACCCAGGAAAGATCTTTACCCCGGAGGTTTGTTCCGTTAGCAAGATTTAATTCAAACTTAGTGGCGTAGTTATGCCTTACATCTCCCTGGAAAGTAAACCCGAATACTTTAAAAGATGCTTTAGGAGCAGTAAAGCTGGTGCTCCCTATTGCCACTGCCGGCAAAGCCCCTTTTACGTCTATCAATGAATCGCTGGAAAAAAGCTGCTCGGGCAAAACCAGGGCATTAATGTTTTGCATTTGCATACTTGCTTCCGAGGCTCCTGTTGATTGATATTTCAGGTTTCCGTTTATGATGCGAACGTTTTTTACAAAAACCAGCTCGCTCAGCGCGTTCAGCGTATTATAAAACTTATCCTGGCTTTGTTTTTTACTGCCTCCGCCTGCATTGCTTCGTCTTTTCTTTTCAGCTTTAAAAAAAATCTGAGGCTCATATAATTCGGCGTCAGTGGCGTTTAATCTTTTTGAAAGCAGGTCTTCAAAATTTACATTATTGAGTTTCAGTAAAGGCGATCTGAATGTGAATATTTTTGTATTATGGTTTTTTTCCGTTGGGCGATAAGATGCATTGCGCAGGTAAACAGCATTTTTTTCAATGGCAAACTCTTCTATATTCAGTTCATATAAACTGTCTTTTGTAACAAGGTTCAGGTTTTTTTGCTTAAGCGAAATAAGATCTATATTTATATTGGCGCTATCCTTGTTAAGCAGAAAATTATATATTTTAAGGTTTGTTCCCTCCGAAGTAAAAACCTGCTGCCGGGTATTTTTTTTCACCACTTCAATATTGCCGTCAACAATATCTATATACTTAAAATTAACAAGGTTGAACATTTGCCTGAATGAACCGGCGATTGATTCTACACTATCTTCTTTATGCTTATCTGCCTCTACAGTTTCAATATATATGTCCGGCTTTTGCAAAAGCAATGTATCAAGTATCAGTTCTTCCCTGCTGTAAAAATTTGTTAGCTGGCTTGAGTTAAAAAATAACTTTTGGGCGCTTACAAAATAGGTGCTTCCTTGTTTATTTATACCGGTCAGTATACAGGTGTCTATTTCAAAAAACTGGTTTTTGCCTGAAAAATGCAGGTTGGTAAAGGTTACTTCATGCAATCCGTCCGGCAATTTCCAATGCTGGTTTAAAATAGAAAGGTCAATATCGTCTGAAGAAAGAAAGCTTTTTTGAGGATCATTATTCTTAGAAAAATTTTTTACAAACAGGCTGATGCGATCACTTTTGAAAGGAACCCGGTTATGCCTGCTGCCAAAATCAAAAGATGCTTTGTGAATGCTGAATGATCTTATCTCCAGCTGAGACTTGAGCTTTTGAAGTACATCAAGGATTGCAGAAGCATGAAAAGCAGCCTGCTTCATTTTTTGATCGGAGTGCTCGTGTATTTTTATTTGCGGTAACGAAATGGATACACTGTCTATAGAAAACCTCCCGGCAAAAACAAGGTTTTTTACGGATTGCAGGGAAAAGAAAATATCAGGGATTTTTACATCATAGTGAGGAGTTGTATTGACGGTGTCTTTACAGGTAAGGCTCGCGTTTCTGAGCAAAATGCTATTGCCGGCAAGAGATACATCTATTTTTGATGCGTCAAAAGCGTATAAACCGTTTGACTCCTTATAAACAATAGCCCGGATGGCATCTTTTAAGCGAAAGGCAATGGTGTAGTATAACACCACAACAATCAAAAGCAGTATTCCAAAGAATATGCTTACTCCTTTCAACCATTTTTTTTGCCGGGGTGATATATTCATACCTTGATATAAAGTAATAGATGGTTGTTCATGGACAGGATTAGGCCTTATTAATATTGGCAGGCATATAAAGTTACAGAGATGAGACTGAAACCCTGAATTCCGGCTGTGTTTCTTTGTGTTGCAAGGAATAAAAAAACGCGGCAATTATGCCGCGTTATATATAAAAAAGTAAACCGTTGTTTTATTTCCTGCTATTCAACTTTGCCAGCAGTCTTAAAATTTCAAGGTACAACCAAACAATCGTTACCAGCAAACCAAAAGCACCATACCACTCCATATATTTTGGTGCGCCGGCGTCAGAACCTTTTTCAATCATATCAAAGTCGAGGATAAGATTCAGCGCTGCAATACCCACTACTATCAGTGAAAATATAATTCCGAAAGTAGAGCCCTGGTGAATGAATGGAATATCAATACTGAAAAAGCGAAGCACAATAGTGATCAGGTAAAATATCGCTATTCCTGCAGTGGCAGTTATAATAATTGATTTGAATGTTTCAGTAGCGCGAATAATGCGCATATTGTACAAAACAAACATTGCCAGCGCAACGCCAAAAGTCAGTCCCACGGCCTGCACAATAATAAAAGGCGCTTTTTCTGCAAATGCATAATTATAATATGCTGAAATGGCGCCAACAAATAATCCTTCCAGCAACGCATATGCCGGAGCCAGAAAAGGAGCCCAGGTTTTTTTAAATACAATTACCAGGGCAACTATTAATCCGCCAATAGCGCCTGTCCACATATATGGTGTTACGTCCACTCCTTTTGCAAAACTATACCAGGAGAAAAACGCCGAAGCCATAACCATTAAAAACATAAACCCAAACTTGTTGAGCGTTCCTTTTACTGTCATTACGTCCTGCCTTTCTCCGGTTAACGAGGATTGAAACATTTTCTCGGTAAGCGTTGGATTCCCGGATTTAAATAATTCCATGATGATGTTTTTTGTTTTGTGTGAAGATAACTATTTTTTATACCGCTTTATTTTCGGCTTGTTGTTAAATTTTGAGGTATGGTATTTAAACGTTTGTACATTTTTAAAACAAAAGAGTGACATAATTTTATGCCTGCCAAAGCCTTTGTTAACCTAACTTTGCAGCGCTTATTCAAATATTTTATAAATATGGCTACAACAACAGAGGTTTTACAGGAAGTAGTGATAAAATTTGCCGGCGATAGCGGAGACGGTATGCAACTTACCGGTAGCCAGTTTACCAACAATACAGCATTGCTGGGCAATGACTTAGCTACTTTTCCCGATTTTCCGGCTGAGATAAGGGCTCCGCAGGGAACCCTGCCTGGCGTAAGTGGATTCCAGTTGCGATTTTCGAGCGATATGGTATATACTCCCGGAGACGAATGCGATGTGTTGGTTGCTATGAACGCGGCCGCATTAAAAGTAAACCTCAAATCCCTGAAAAAAGGAGGAAAGATCATTGCCAATACCGATGGTTTTGATGCAAAAAACCTTCGTTTAGCCAATTACCCCGATGGCATAAATCCTTTAGAAGATGGCAGCCTTTCCGCTTACGAGCTGATAAAGGTTGATGTAACGAAAATGACAAGAGAGGCGCTGAAGGACATTACCATGGGAACCAAAGAAAAAGACCGGGCAAAGAACATGTTCGTGCTTGGCTTTTTGTATTGGATGTATAATAGAAACATGGATAGCTCTATTGCATTCATAAAGGAAAAGTTTGGAAAAAAACCGGAGATATACGAAAGCAATATCAGGGCATTACAGGCCGGCTATAATTTTGGAGATACCATTGAAATTACAGGCGTTACTTATACCGTTGCCAAAGCAAGAATGCAGCCAGGTACATACCGCTCTATAATGGGTAACCAGGCTTTGGCTTATGGTTTAATTGCCTTTTCCGATAAAAGCGAGTTGCCGCTGTTTCTTGGTACATATCCTATTACCCCTGCTTCAGATATTCTGCATGAACTAAGCCGGTATAAAGCATTTGGCATCCGCACCTTCCAGGCAGAGGATGAAATTGCCGGTATTACATCAGCCATCGGTGCTTCATACGGCGGCAGCCTTGGCGTTACTACCACTTCAGGCCCGGGCATGGCATTAAAAGGTGAAGCGATGGGGCTGGCCGTTATGCTTGAAATTCCTTTGGTTATTGTAGATGTACAGAGAGGCGGCCCCTCAACCGGGCTTCCTACCAAAACAGAGCAAAGTGATTTGCTTCAGGCATATTATGGCAGAAATGGTGAGTGCCCGATGCCTGTTATTGCAGCGTCAACGCCAAGCGACTGTTTTGATGGCGTATATGAAGCCTGCCGGATTGCTGTAGAACATATGACGCCTGTAATTTTTTTAAGCGATGGTTATATAGCCAATGGCGCGGAGCCCTGGCGCTTCCCCAAAAGCGAAGATCTGCCTGCGGTGAAAGTATCTTTTAAAACAGATTTAGGTCACGGAGAAGAAAAATTTCAGCCCTATTTAAGAGATGAAAAGCTGGTTCGTCCCTGGGCTGTGCCCGGCACACCCGGACTGGAGCATAGAATTGGCGGTATTGAAAAACAGAATATTACAGGTAATGTTAGCTACGACCCAGAAAATCACCAGTTGATGGTGAAGATCAGGGAGGAGAAAGTAGAAAAGATCGCAGAATATATTCCCGAACAACACTTAGACAGTGGCCCGGAAAAAGGTAAAATCCTGGTGATTGGCTGGGGTTCTACTTATGGCGTTATTAAAAGTACCGTCGCTGAATTGCAGGCGCAGGGGCATGAAGTTTCGCATGCGCATTTACGTTATATCAGGCCTTTCCCCAGAAATTTAGGTGACATTATCAGGAACTTTGACCAGGTGCTTATACCGGAAATAAACAATGGGCAGTTGATAAAAATCATACGTGATAAATATTTGGTTGACGCCAAAGGGTATAATAAGATAATGGGTATTCCCATTACAAAGAGTGAGCTGCTTGAAGTACTTAAAAAGATGCTGGCTTAAATCAATTGTACTTTTTTTAACGGTTTATCCTCATTTCCGGTTGTGGAGTTTTTTTTGCACTGCATCTCAGCGGCATGAGAAAGACCGTGTTTTCTATTACCGGGTTTTTATTTTTAATCACTTTGATTTCTGCCGGGTGGTATATTTCAAGATTTAAACCAGCCGAAGCAATTGCGCCGGTTTATACAGACAGTTCCTTCATTAGGCCTCTTGTATTAAACGATATGCACATATGTTAATAATTAAAAATAGAAAAGGTATAAGAGTTGATGAGCATATTGCATGTTATGGAAAAAGATACCACAAAACCTTTCCGGCAGTCAATT
>NZ_QCZJ01000047.1 GCF_003075435.1 Terrimonas sp.
TAACTCTCTGACTACTTTTTGCTTAAAGCTAATACTATACCGGATCACCGTTTGGACATCTCTTGTCATGGTATTACAGATTTTTTTGTTCTTAAATCTGTCTACTTATGCTAGGACAAGACACAGACTGCTGATTGCTGATACCTGACAGCTGATCGCTCACTTACATCCTTACTCCGGTGCATTGAACCGAAAGCCCACACCATGAATGGTTTCAATATTTACCTCCGGATCTGCTTTAAAATGTTTGCGGAGTTTGGTGATAAATACATCCATGCTACGACCGAGAAAATAATCATCCTTACCCCAAACATTTAACAACACTTCTTCCCGCTTTAAAATATGATTACGGTGTTCGCAAAAAAACTTCAGCAGATCGGCTTCCTTTTGTGTGAGGTTTGATTCTTCGGTCCCATTCGAGATTTTCAGGTCGGTATATAAAAAGCGCAGCTTACCAATCTTAAACTCCTGAACATTATCTGAATGCAGCTTTTTTGTACGTCTTAAAAAAACATCCATGCGCATCAGCAGCTCTTTCATGCTGAATGGCTTGGTAATATAATCATCCGCACCGGTAGCAAATCCTTTCAGGCGGTCTTCTTCCATTGATTTTGCGGTTAAAAACAAAATAGGAACCACATCACTCTTCTGCCTGATTTTTTTTGCTACGGAAAAACCGTCTTTGCTCGGCATCATCACGTCCAGTAAACATATATCGAATTCTTCCTTCAAAAAAGATTGCAGCGCATCTTCGCCATCAGGGCATAACATTACCCGGTAGCCTTCCTGTTCCAGGTTATCTTTTATAACATAGCCCAGAGAAAGATCATCTTCTGCAAGTAAAACCCTGGCTTTCGTTGATTGCATGGTAAACAATTTTATGATGGGATGATTATCTTAAACTCGGTGCCTATACCCGGAATGCTGTTCACGACTATTCTTCCATTATGAGCGTCTACAATCTTTTTAACAAAATTAAGGCCTAATCCAAATCCTTTTACATTATGCACATCGCCTGTAGGCACACGGTAAAATTTCTTGAAAATATTCCTGTAATATTTCTTATCAATGCCAATACCATTATCCTTAACGGCTATAAAACTTTCAGCATCTGTTTTGCCTGCTTCAATCACTATATTAGGACTATCCGAATATTTAATACCATTTTCAATAAGATTAACCACGGCAAGTTCCAGGTGGTTTTTGTCTGCCATCATTTCTACATCATCATCTTTCAATCTCACATCTACTTTAGCGCTTTTAGATTCCATTAATGGTTGCAGCTTGGATACAGCCTGCTCAATCAGCTCTTTAACGCTGAATGCATTTTTTTCCAGGGGGAATTCCTGCTGCTCAGATACTGCTATCTTAAGCAGGCGTTCCACCTGGCTTTGCAGGTGTTCCGTTTCATGCTTGATAATAGAAGTATATTTCTCCATTCTTTCAGGCTGTTTTGTTATGCCGGGTTGGGATAAAACCTCTGAAGCGATCTTCATCACTGCCAGCGGCGTTTTAAATTCATGCGTGAAGTTGTTTACGAAATCTTTTTGTATTTCGACCAGGAACTTTTGTTTGTAGAAATAAAATAAGCTTATTGCAAGCCCTGATAGCACAAGTATCAGGATAATGCTTCCTACAATCCAGAAATTCATCTGCGAAAGCACGTATTTATTTCTGTCAGGGAAAAAAAGTGCGATATAATTATGATTGGCAGGGTAAACCGAAAGGCTGTTAATATCGTACCTGCTTTGCATTGCCGGTGATACGATCTGCTCCCTGTATACATAATGCTGTTTGTTTTTATCATACGCTGCAACAATACATTCTGTCATCACATCAAAATCCACAAGCTCATTGGTGATATAAAAAATAAGCGTATCCTTTGAAGGAATAATATCTGTTTTGATTATAAAGGTGTTAGGATCGGGCTGTGTGGCTATAAGCTGTTGCAGGTGCCCGGAAGGTTGATCTGATATATCAATATCTTCAAATAGCCCCCTTATGCTTTTAATAACATTGGTACGAAATTGCTTTTGTTCCAGCTTATAAACATGGTTAAGCCAGTATAATTGTATACCTACCATTATGGCAATTACCATGCAGCCAATAAGTACAATCCATTTTAACGTAGCGGAGCGCATTCCAGATATTTTGTAAAAGCTAACCGACACAAAATTTGTTTTTTATTTTTTTAAAAGTTCTGTAACGCGCTGTTTTATTGTTAATCCGCGGTTAACCCCTTTTCAGACCGTTTTGCAAACTATTAACAGGGGTTAACCGCTTCAAATATCGTAATGATACCGCATAACATCAGTTTTTTCGTTAGGTTTGCTACCTCAATTTTTATTGCTTTGGCTATAGAATCACAAAGGAAATCCTTTTTTAAACGTATCAGGGGTCAACAGGAAACAGATGACACGGAAATGAGTTTTGTGGACCATCTGGAAGCATTGCGCTGGCATATAGTGCGTTCGGTATTTGCCGTTTTAATATTTGCCATACTTATTTTCCTGAATATTGATTGGATATACGACCATGTGATCATTGGACCTACCCAATCTGATTTCATTTCATACCGCATGTTTTGCGCACTAAGCCATAAACTGGGGATGGGAGACTCTTTATGCATGCCTCCTATTAATATGAGGCTGCAGGTAACAGAAGTCAGCGGAACTTTTATGACGAGTATTTCTATTGCTGTAGTCGGGGGTGTTCTTGCAGCATTTCCATATTTGTGCTGGGAAGTATGGCGCTTCATTAAGCCTGCTTTGAAAGAAGAAGAGCTGAAGCACACTACAGGCATCATCTTCTGGGTATCATTTTTCTTTTTTATTGGCGCGGCATTCGGTTATTTTATGCTTGCCCCCTTCACTTTTAATTTTCTGTATAATTATACATTAGGCACCAGGCAAATGCTGGAGTATAAGCCAATGCTTGGTGATTACATGGATTCGCTGATTGATATTACACTTGGGTCGGGCATTGCTTTTGAGCTGCCCATGGCATCGTGGGTACTGGCAAGGATAGGGCTGTTAACAGCAGGATTCTTAAGAACTTACAGGAAATATGCGTATATTGCTTTATTGGTAATTGCGGCTATAATAACACCGTCTCCAGACTGGGGAAGCCAGATGATAGTTTGTTTGCCCCTTATATTTTTGTACGAGATCAGTATTATTATTGCAGCCCGGGTTAATAAAAATGCAGAGAAAAAATGGGAAGAATGGAGCTAGCAGATTAATGTGAATTTTCCGTAGCATTTTTATTAATACTCTTTCTCTAAGCGATTGTTCCCCCTCAGCATTATTCAGTGCATTGGCCATTACTATGGCTGAATGAAAATAGCAATATGAATTTTTTTTAAAAAATTTCCATATTGCTCAAAGGTTTCATTAAAAAAAGTCAATAATATTTAGGAACTTTGAAAAAATTATTAAGAATATGTCATCCAAATTAAATTTAGACAAATTAGACCTGCAGATCATTTCTGCCATGATGGATGACGCAGGGATTTCCTATGCGGATCTGGGTAAAAACCTTTCTGTTTCCGGGGGTACAATACATGTACGCATTAAAAAGCTGCAGGAAAGCGGTATAGTAAAGGGCACAAGACTGAATGTGGAGCTGAAAGAACTGGGTTATGACATTACGGCTTTTGTGGGTATATACCTTGAAAAAAGTTCACTGTACGATACTGTTGCTAAAGACTTAAAAAAGATACCGGAAATAGTCCGGCTTAATTATACTACGGGCAACTACAGTATGTTTATTGAAATTATTTGCCGCGATATTGCTCAGTTACGACATGTACTGCACGATGAATTACAGAAAATAAAAGGGATAGAACGTACTGAAACATTAATATCTCTTGAAGAGAGCTTTAACAGGAATGTACAGGTAGCACCTTTGTAAAAAGGTATAGGGCATAAGGCGTAGGGCCAATGCCATACACCTTGCACCTTATACCCTACCCTTCCGCCTTCTCCCTACACCCTCTCCCTCACGTCAAACGCATCACGCAAACCATTTCCCAATAAATTAAAGGCAAGCACCAATATCATAATACATACGCCCGGCGCTATGGCAAGCAGCGGATTGTGCGTAATGATGAAGTTATAATTCTCTTTTATCATTAAACCCCAGCTGGGTTGAGGAGGCTGAACGCCAACACCTAAAAAACTCAGACCTGCCTCAATAACTATCGCGCTTGCAAAGTTGGAAGCTGCTATAACCATTACCGGGCCCAATACATTGGGTAATATATGCCGGAAAATAATCCGGGAATCGGTAAAGCCCAGGGCTTTTGCTGCTTCAACATATTGTAATTCGCGGATGCTCATAACCTGCGTGCGTATAATACGGGCTACGTTCACCCAAAGCGTTAATCCAACGGCAATGAATACCTGCCAGAATCCTTTTCCTAACACAATGGTTATAGCAAAAACCAATAATAAAGTAGGTATGCTCCAGATAACATTAATGAACCACATAATAATATTGTCTGTTCTTCCCCTGAAATAACCAGCCATCAAACCAAGCAGGATGCCTATGGACAATGAAATACTCACCGCAATTAAGCCAACTGCCAGGCTTACACGGGTTCCAACAATAAGCCGGCTTAAAATATCACGACCAAACTTATCAGTGCCGCACCAAAAAGTTTTGGTAACAATATAATTTCCGGAAACATTTTCCAGGCTGCTTGTATTATATGCCTGGCGTTCATATATGCCTTCATCAATATATTTCTGAACAATAATGCTATCTCCTTTTATTTGCCATGAGGATACAGGAATATAATTGAATGCATCTTCAGCACCGTTTATTAACCTTTGGAAAAAGCCTGTTTGCTGTACTGACTTCTCTTTAGGCAGCAATAAAAAATTCATTTTGAAACCGGGCTTTTGTCCGCCGATCTCAAGTATCATCCTGTTGGCATTGGGCGAGTGATCAGGGGCAATATAATATGCAGCAATACAAACAACTATTGCAACACCAATAGTGAACAATCCAAAAACAGCGCCCCTGTTTTTACGTAGTCTTTTCCATGCAGAAAACCAGAATGAAGATTGGGTATGCACGAATGCAAAATACTGATTTAATATACTTATTGTACTTCTCTCACAGAATTAAAAACATCCATTTATTTCACCACCCTTCCCTTCCACCTGTACTTTCCTATGCTTCCAAAAAAACCGGAAACAACAATATATGCAATATGCAATGGTTGAAATAAAGGGAAAACAGGCATGAAAGCCTGCAGATCAAAATACCGGAGAATATCTTTTACAAATGCCCATTCAATAATGCATTTATAAAAAACAAAAACCACGAAAAAGATAAACAATGCCGGATTTATTATACTGCCGGCAAGCAACAAAAACAAGCTAAGATTGAGCAGGTATACCAACCCTAATACCGCCATGATCCTTTTATCACTATAATGCTTTGTTTTGCTTGCCCATCGTATGCGCTGATTAAAAAACTGTTTCCAGCTTTTTTCAGGAAGTGTTTCCACAATAGCCGTTTTGTTTTTTATATACGCAATGCCTTCAGGGAATTTGCCGGCAATTTTTTCCATCAGCAGCATATCATCGCCAGAGGCAATATGATCAATATTTTCAAAACCGTTTACTGCATAAAATACCTGCTTCTCATAAGCAAGATTAGCGCCATTGCACATGCGGTGAAAATTTTTATATACCGATGCGCCGGTAATGCCCTGCATAATGGCAAAGTCAATACTTTGAAAAATGGAAAGCGCTGTGTCGCCCGGAATGATTTTTACCGGGGCAACAATAAAGCGTTTTTTATGGCTGATGTAAAAATCGACAATAGTATTTATCCAGCCTTTACCTGCCACACAATCCGCATCAGTAGTTATGATCAAATCGCCGGTGCATTCGGCAATAGCAAATTCAATCGCCTTTTTTTTGTGGGCGATAATATTGCCTTCTTCCAAATAATTATTTAAAGAAATCAATTTTAATTTCCCTGAAACATATTTGCTTACAATCGCCGCGGTATCATCATCTGAATGATCATCAACAATTATTATTTGCAGTAAATCTCCGGGATAATGCTGATGCAGCAATGATTGTAAACAATGCTCAATCACCTGTGCTTCGTTTCGTGCCGGAACAATTACAGATACTTTTATTCCGTCCGTTTTATTATACTGTTCAATATTATAAAGCGGTATATGCATCCATGCAGCATAGTAGTAACCTATTAAAAAATAATAAGCGATCAGTAAAATAACAGGTATGATTATTATAATTACCAATAAGAAATTTTTCAGGTTATAATTTACCGGCTATCTCTTCAACATTTTTTTCATGCAATACTCTATGTCCGCAATTCAATATATGCAGGGTACACAACCTTCCAATACCTGCTCTGAATTTTTCGCCCGTGGTATAGCGGATAACTTTATCATATCGTCCATATATTAATATCACCGGTGTATTGCAGGAAATAATAAGTTTTTTTATGACTCGTATATCCGGTTTCATTTTGCGCATCGTTGTCCATATATTATATAAGCGCTCCCTCATGTCATTTGTTTTTAAGTGCTGGTGTACATATTTATATACACCTGTATTAATCAGTGAAAGCTTTTTGAGAATAGTAGTTACCGCAAAAAAGCCACCAGGCTTCTTCATCACCCAATAAAACAATGTATTACCCGCCCTTGTTTGCGTAGCAAGCCGGTACCAGGGATTAATGATGATGCCATCAGGCGCAATCAGGATAAGTTTCTCGATCTTTTGGGGTATAGCCTGGTACAGCTGCAACGCAAGCCGTCCGCCCATACTATATCCCACCACAGAAAAACGCCTGCCTTTAACTCCCGGAATTGTATTTATAATTTCCGCAAGCTCATCTACCGTAAATAATAATGCTTCTTCCCAAACTGTTTTTCCATGCAAAGGCATATCAAGCATTACAATAGTATATTTATTTGTAAGATGTTCTGCAAGCGGAATAAAGCTTTCTGCGCTTTCAGCAAAGCCATGCAGGCATATCAAAATTCTTTCTCCTGTGCCTGTTGTGATATAGTGAATGTTTGAATTTCTGAAAGACACAAAAGATGATTGCATACTATCAAATGTAAATGAAATTTAATTTTCGCGCTGAAAGTGGGCAGTGAGTTGGTGCATTCTCCATCCGGCGAAGGTTTGGAATGCATGCTTGCCGTCATTATTACTCTGAACAAAACGTTAATTTAGGTTAAAGCATTATATCAAATACTTTTAAACCTCAGTATAGCATACTAACTTTGCCCTCTCCCCCTGCAACTAACTTTTTTTACAGGTTTATGCAAGCATGTTTTGCATAAGCGGATATATTTTTAATCTCAACTATCATTTTTAATGAAGAATTCAACACTGATCCTTGTATTTATTTTTTCTTTTTTTGCAGCTTATGCACAAAACCCTGAGCAGCAGATGCCTGATGATCCCACTATTCAATTTAAACAAAACCGGATTTTTGGGAAGCTGGTTGATCAGCAATCTGATAAAGCTATTGAAGCTGCTTCTGTTCAAATATATAACGCCGCAACAGACAGCCTGGTTGATGGTATGTTAACCAAATCAAACGGCAATTTCAGTTTTAGTCATATTATTCCTTCTGTTACATACAAAATAGTGATATCAGCGCTTGGCTACGAAGTTTTTGAGCAATTGATTCCTGCAGCTTCTATGGATAAGAGCAGGGCAGCTAATGACAAATTTGAAAAAGACCTGGGCAATATAGCAATGACACCTGCTATTAAACAACTGGAAGGCATAGTTATAACTGCAACAAAACCTGCTTTGGAAATGGGTATAGACAGAAAGATTTTTAACGTATCGAAAAGCCTTACAGCAACCGGTGGAACAGCAGTGGATGTCATGAAGAATATTCCATCCGTATCAGTTGATATTGACGGGAATGTTGAGCTAAGAAACAGTGCGCCCCAGATTTTTGTGGATGGGCGGCCTACTATTCTTTCACTCGATCAGATACCTGCAGATAATATTGAAAAGGTAGAATTAATCACCAACCCTTCCGCAAAATTTGACGCGGCAACATCAGGAGGCATTATTAATGTGGTGTTGAAAAAAGATAAACGTTTTGGTTTGAATGGTATAGCCTCAGCTTCTGTTGGCACACCTGGTATTCTTAGTGGAAATCTAAATTTAAATTTAAGAGAGGGGAAACTGAACTTTTTTGCAAGTGGTGGCTTTAATCAATCGAGAGGGAAAGCAAAGGGAGAAACGGAGCGTGAAAATAAGCTGAATGGCATCACCCAGGATTATTTTAACCAGCATAGCCTTAACCAAAGGCGCCGGCAATTTACCTTCCTCAATTTTGGTGTTGATTATTTTATAGATAACCGCAATACCATCTCTGTTACGCAAAGGTTTGGCGGAGGGCGTTTTGGTAATAATGAAGAACAGCAGCAGGAATATCTTGAAAGTGATAAAACACCGGAATATTATGGGTTCCGTTCTTCTATCAGCAATTCAAAATTCAACCGGAATAGCACGAGAGTAAATTACAAACATACTTTCCCAAAACAGGGAGAGGAGCTTACTGCAGACCTTAATTATAATTACGGACAAGGCTCATCCAATGCAGATATCATCAATACTTATACTTATCCTGGTGGCGCTGAGTACAAACAGCCTTCTACTGTTCGCAATGAAGGGCAAAACAATAATCACCAAATTACATTCCAGGCGGATTATTCAAATCCTATCAGCGAGGGATCTAAGTTTGAAGCAGGCGTAAGGATTTACTACAATACTTTTAAAAGTTTTTATAATGCTTTCAGTGTTGAAAATGGCGGAGAAACAAAGCTGCCCCTGAGCAACAACTATGAATATAATGAGATGGTTAATGCGGCTTATATGACCTACTCACAAAAATTCGGCGGTTTTTCATACCAGGCAGGTCTTCGCAGCGAATATTCAAAGTTCAACGGGCTGATGGTTGACAGCGCTTTTAAATTCGGGTATGAATATCCTGCAAAACTGAAGAATATATGGAATGCATTTTTTCCAAGTATTTTCTTAACACAGCAGGTTAGTGAAAAAGATCAGTTACAGTTCAATTTTTCCCGTCGTATCCGCAGGCCTGATTTCTGGCAGTTGAATCCATTCATTGAAATCAATGATCCTGTTAACCTGCGCCAGGGTAACCCGCAGCTACAACCGGAGTTTGTTAACTCATTTGAGATCAACTATAGCCATGATTACAAGGGTGGAAATTTCCTTGCGGTTCTGTATTGGAGAAATAACCCTAATGATATTACACAATACAGCGATACCATCAGCGCAGAACAATATGTACAGTTACAAAACGCGGGTGTTGATCCCAATGCTATCTTAAATACTTTTGTAAATGCCAATACTACCAACAGGTATGGCGCTGAGTTTACCCTGCAACAAAAATTTGGTAGTAATTTTGATATTACACCAACATTTAACCTTCAATACAGAACCACAAATGCTGATATTGATAAAGTTAATCTGAGTAACAGCGGAATTAACTGGCAGGGAAAACTGACCACTAATTACAAGATCAAAACCGACAGGAGCAAAGTGTTTAACAATCTCGGCTTCCAGTTAATCGGCGAATATGAATCTCCCCGTATAATACCACAGGGGAAAATGATGGCTCAATATGGAGTTGACTTTGCCATGCGTAAAGAATTTTTGAAGAACAACAGGGCGTCTGTGACATTTGCTGTAAATGATGTATTTAATACAAAGCGCTGGGGTACAATTTATGATACTGAAACTTTCTACCAGGAATCTTACCGCCGCTGGAATGTCAGAAATTTCAGGCTCAGTCTCAGCTATAAATTTGGCAAAGCAGATTTTTCCTTATTGCACAGGAACAGAGGCGGGGGCGGAGATGATGAGTAAACAGGGGATGAATGCTGCTATTGCAAATAAAAGCAATAAATATATTGGGAGGTCTGAGCTTATTATCTGAGCAACTAATATTACTTAAATCTCTTATTGAAAAAGAGGCTGCTTAACTTAATAAGCAGCCTCGGATTTTCATATCTGGAAATTGTTTGAGATTTTATTCATCCCACCATACTTTCTGATTGTAAGTATCCTCCGACCAGCCTTGTGCGGAAACGGCCGCAGTACGACTTGCAGGATTCAATGTTTGTTCACTTCTTGGGTATGCAAACCTAACAGGAATTCTATCGTTGTTTACATTATCGCGGCCGGCAACAAGTGCAGGAATATTTGTTCTTCTCCAATCAAACCATGCTTCCAGTCCACCAAAGAATAATGCGATCCATTTTTGTGTGCCGATGAGCGTTAGTGCATCAGTGTTATTGAAAGCAACGCCTGCTTGCGTTAGATAACCTGCAGGCATAGTGCTCTGAAAATAGCTGAACGAAGATTTTATTCCCTCTTCGTAATGCCATTGAGCAGTATTACCGGTATTTACCATCCCCTTCTGAACAGCTTCTGCTAAAATAAACTGTAGTTCAGGATAGCCCATAATATATCCTTTTGCTACCTTCAAACCTGTTTCTGTAATCGCATCAAGAAAGAAATAAGAGCCTACTCTTGAAACATTGTTAGGTCCACCATTATAAGCAAGCGCATCTACCTCATTCAAACCATTAGGTACACCTACATATGTTCCTGTTGCATCAGCTTTTTGAGCAAATATTGCTATTCGTGTATCTCCTAATGCCAATAGTTTATCACCCAGTGTTTTACTTAAACGAAACTCATCAAAAGAGCCGGAGCGTGTTGTATGCAACGGAAACTGGTTAGGAGATACTGTTAAATAAGTAAGCGCAGCATTATCCGTATTGCTTTCGAAAACAGGTGTGTTTGCCCCACCAATAATTGCCTGCATATCTGCCGCAACATTTCTTTTGTTTGAAATGCGCATCAGGCAACGAAGCTGGAGGGAGTTGGCTAATTTTTTCCATTTGGTTAAATCACCATTAAATAAAATATCGCCAACCAGTGTACCTGCGCCACTATTGAACGTTGTGTTTGCTGTTGCCAGGTCACTTAAAATGCCATTGTATATTGATTCCTGTGAGTCATATTTCGGCATTAAAATACCACCTACTCCATTCATTGCCTCGGAATAGGGCACATCTCCATAAGCATCCGTTACAAGGGAATACATCCACGCTTTTAGCACCAGCCCGACTGCCTTATAATTGGGTACATTTTTGGCATCACCTAACGCTATCAGGCGCTCCACATCCCGCATATTGCCATACATATTAGAAAACAACCCGCTCCTGTCGCCCCAGGTATAGCGGTCTTCAGATACAAACTGAATCTTCGCTGTATGTTGTATTACGATATTTCCTATACCCCATGATTGATTTACCATTTCATTGCAGATGCTTCGTATAATAGTAGGCATCAGCAGGTCAGGTGTTACATCATTAATAGCATTTGGGTTTGCATTTTTTTCCTGGAAATCTTTTGTGCAGGAAGTACCCATTGTGCAGCCTATTATAACTGCGTATATATATGTTTTAAACTTTTTCATACTCTTAAGTTTTAACAGGTTTAAAAGGTAAAGCCAAGATTTACGCCCAGGCTGCGTGTTGTAGGCATACCAACTGATTCAACACCTGGTATAATAGTGCCGCCTGATAAAGAGCTTGTTTCAGGATCAATATGAGGAACCTTGCTCCATACCGCCAGGTTACGCCCAACAACTGAAACATTTAATCCTTTAAACCTGATCTTTGAAAGCACTTTTGGATTGAAAGAATATCCGAAACGAACCTCCCTCAGTTTAATATAATCCGCATCAAAAACACCGCCCTCTTCAATATCGCGGTTCCCGGTGCGGGATTGATGATACTCACGAGCTGTAAGCTTAACATCGTTCACCCTGTATGTTCCATCTGCATTTTGAATTACACCTTTTCCGATAACACCATTGCCAGGCTTGCTCAGATCATAGCCATCAGCTCTTCCTTCCAGTGTTTCTGCTAACTGACCGGCTTCCAGACCAACCACCCAGGTTTCGGAGAAAATTTGTCCGCCATAACGTGCATCTAAGAGAAAGCTCAGGTTGAAGTTTTTATATGTAAATGAATTTCTGATACCGGCAAGCCATTTGGGATTATAGTTTCCCACCTTTACAATATCATTTGTTCCCACAAACCGTCCTTCGCTGTTAAATATCTGTTGGCCATAATAAGGACTAGACGGGTCGTCTACCTTTTTAAATCCTATTGAATACATATCACCCATTTGCTGGCCAACAGTGGCATTTATATAAATACCATGACGTTCAGCCATTGAATAGGTAGTAACATTACCGTCAAATTCCAATACTTTGCTGCGGTTGGCTGACCAGTTAATGGTAACATCCCATTTAAAGTTTTTGCCATCTACGGGGCGACCGGTTAACAATAATTCATAGCCATAGTTCCTGATTTTACCGGCGTTAACCACACGACTTGTTGATCCGGATGTTGTACTGATAGGAACGCTTGGCAGGATCTGATTACGGGTATTGATATCATAATAAGAAAAATCTATACCCAGCCTGCTGTTGAAAAAGCGCCAGTCAATACCAGCTTCCCATGATGTGCTGATTTCAGGCTTAAGATTATAATTCAAAAGATTACTGGGTGAATAATAAGCTGGTAATCCGGACCAGGGATCAGAAACCCCGTAACTAAAAGAAAACGCATAAGGATCAGTATCATTACCAACCTGTGCAAGGCTGGTTCTAACCTTTGCAAAGCTTACCCATGATGGCAGTTCCACCATATCGCTGATAACAGCGCTCAATGATGCAGAAGGATAGAAATAAGAGTTTACTGTTTTGCCCAAAGTATCTGCTGATTTGGGAAGGGTGAGGGCACTTGACCAGTCATTACGTGCAGTAAGGTCTAAGAACAAATAGTTGTTGTATGCCAATTGCAATGCACCGTACAAACTATTGATTTGCTTTTGCCCGTCGTAAACAGAACTAACCAGCGCAACTTTATTATTGTATAAACTATAAATACCAGGTATCAACAATTGTGGAGCTGTAACTTCATAATTATTGAACTTGCTGATCTGCCTGTTACCGCCCACGTTAAGGCCAAAGCTGAATTTGTCAGAAATTTCTTTGTTAACTGACACCAGGAAATCCATATTTGTCTCACTGTTTCGCACTCTTTCTTCGCGATAGCTTCCAAATCTGAAGCGCTGGGTGCTGAATGCACGCTGGCGTTTTCTTAATTCACTATTAAAGTCAGTGCCTCCGCGAAGCTGAATATTCAGCCAGCTTGTTATATCATACTTCAAAGTGATGTTACCGAAAAGCCTTCCTGCATCCTGGCCGTTTGTATTTTCATACAGGTTGAAGTATGGATTATCGTGATAGTTATAGTTAAAGTTGAACTGCTGGCGATTTTCCATTCCTGGTATCCAGTAACTTTTAAGGCTGTTCAAATCAACGTGTTGACCCATCCAGCAATGCAAAAGATAAATAATACTTTCTGTACCGTATGTTAAGTTAGGTCTGTTATCACTATTGGTATTTACATAGTTGGCTGTAATTCTTGCCGATAATTTCGGGGTAAAATTATATCCCGCATTAAAAGCAAATGTGTTTCTTTTAATATCTGTATTCGGAATAATGCCTTTTTGATCTAATAAGGTATATGATAAACGAAAATCTCCTTTATCATTAGCACCGGTAAGAGATACGTTTGTATTATTGGTCACACCGGTTTCATAAAACTTTCTCAGGTCCATACCAGGTACAAACGGAGTGGCTGTAACTGTTCCCCTTGCTGCAAAATCAGCTGCGGAACCAAGTACACCATCATCTACCAGTGAGATATCTCCACCGCGGTAACCATTAGATGTAGGAGAGTTATGCTGCGCTATTAAGCTGCCGTCCATTTTAGGGCCCCAGCTTTCATCTACACCATCACTTGCGCCGCCACCTTTACCGTCTTGGAAGCTGAACTGGCCATTATTTCCCTGACCATACACCCGTTGAAACTTGGGAAGCACCAATGGGCTTTCTAAAGTAACACCGGTATTAACGGTAACACCAATGCCCTTGCTGTTTTTACCGGATTTAGTAGTGATAACTATAACTCCATTCGCAGCTCTTGAACCATACAATGCCGAAGCATTAGCACCTTTCAATACTGTCATTGTTTCTATGTCATCAGGATTTATCATGGCAGCACCATTACCATAATCAAGTTCCTGGTAACTGCGGCCGCTGGAGCCGGTTAATTCATTTGTAATAGGCACGCCATCTATTACAAACAGCGGTTGGTTTTTATTAATGTTAAGTGATTTATCTCCGCGTATCGTTACCCGCGCAGAGCCGCCAACACCACTTGGAGAAGTCATTACCTGAACACCGGCAACCTTGCCAGCCAAGCCACTTACAAAGTTGGTTTCCCTGGCCTTATCCATGTCCGAGCCTTTTACTTCCTGCACTGCATAACCCAAACGTTTTGTCTCTCTTTTTACACCCAGCGCTGTTACAACAACCTCGCTGAGGCTTTTGCCATCTTCCTCCAAATAAACCGACAAGATGCTGCCTGTTCCTACTCCCAGCTCCAGACTTTTAAACCCTACACCAGAAAATACAAGTACATCACCCTGCCGGGCTTCAATAGAAAAGTCACCATCTGAAGTAGTAGAGGTTCCTCTGGTGGTTGATTTGATAGTAACAGTAATGCCCGCTAATGGGGTTTGATCTTTGGCTGATAAAACTTTACCGGAAATTTTCTGCTGGGCTAATGCCATGTAAGGCATCGCACATAGAAGTAGTGCGGCAATAAGTAAATGCCGGGAACAGAACTTTGTTCTCATAAACAGAATTTTGATTGTTAAAAAAAGCAGTCCTTAGGTTACAGCAATTTCAGTAGGGCTTGATGTTTTGCAAAGGTTAGGTCAACATTTAAACCAATAGTTAACCTATTGTTAGGAAAGCATTAATTTGTATATTAATACTAAATTAATAATTTCATTTAACAATTTGTTAATGGTTAAGTATTTTAATTTTTTTTGTTAACTACTAAAGAGCATTATACTTAAAACGAAAATTCATTTGCTGAACCGGCCATAGCTCATATAGTATGTTTCAGTTTAATATTTATAAACACATATTTTTTTTGTTTTAATGCTTCCTGCTCTTTTTTCATGTTTTCTTAATGCCTGCTTAATACTGTGGTAATATATGTAAAGGATATTTGGTAAACATGATAACTATGGAAAAGCGGGCGGTTGACGTAGTTGTAATTTCAGATGTGCATCTTGGCACTTACGGCTGCCAGGCAAAAAAATTGGCAGCCTACCTTAAAAGTATTACGCCTTCCATCCTTATACTTAACGGCGATATTTTTGACGCCTGGCAATTCAGCAAAAGATATTTTCCCGCTTCGCACATGAATGTGCTGAAAGAGATCATCAACCACATTTCCAACGGCATTCGTGTTTTTTACATAACCGGTAACCACGATGAAACACTGCGCAGGTATTCTGCGCTTAATGCAGGCAATCTTGTATTAACAGATAAGCTGGTACTCGAGATTGACAATAAAATGACCTGGATCTTTCATGGCGATGTATTTGATAATACAACCAAAGGTTGGGCTAAAACATTAGCCAAACTTGGCAGCTCAGGCTATGGTGCATTGATCCTTCTCAACAGGTCAATAAATGCTGTTTTAAAATTTTTTGGCAAAGAACGCGTCTCCCTCTCTAAAAGCGTAATGGAAGGCGTGAACAAAGCAGTTACTAAAATCAATGACTTTGAGACAACTGCTGCAGAAATAGCCATTGAAAAACACTATGATTACGTGATCTGCGGACATATTCATAAACCGCAAAAAAGAGTTATCAGCAACGAAAACGGCAGTGTAACTTATTTAAACAGCGGAGACTGGGTAGAACACTGTACAGCACTGGAGTATTATAAAAAGGAATGGAAACTATTTGAATTTGAGGAAAGCGCTTTTCCTGAATTAAAAGTAGAAAAAGAAAAGCCTGTACCGAATGTTATTACAGATGAGATCAGTTATCATATCAGCTCGCTGGCGGGGTAAGATAATTTGAAAAGGGGAGAATTTGAGAATGCAGGGGATAATGTGAGAATATGGAAGTGTGGAAATGTGGGAGTGTGGAAATGTGGAAGTGTGGAAATGTGAAAGTGATTACATTCTATTAGAGATACACAGCACGCTCTTTTTCCGGGGAAAGAGAAAAAAAAGATAGCCTTTTAATTTTATGAAAATATTTTACGCCATACAGGCAACGGGTAACGGACATATCAGCCGCGCAATGGAATTATTGCCGCATTTGCAGCAACATGGTAAAGTAGATTTGTTTTTAAGCGGTGCAAATAGCAGTCTTGCTTTAGATGCGCCCATTAAATACCGCAGTAAAGGATTAAGCCTGTTTTATACCTGCAAGGGAAGTCTCGATTATTTTTCCATGTTTCAAAAAATATCACCATTAAGGTTAAGAAAAGAAGTAGCTGAATTGCCGGTTGAAAAATATGACCTTGTAATAAACGATTTTGAATGCATTACTTCCATTGCCTGCAGGCAAAAAAAAGTACCTTCTGTAAACTTTGGCCACCAGGCTAGCTTTATGTCGTCCAACACTCCAAGACCAATAAAACCCAGTGCTGTAGGGGAATGGATACTTAAGAACTATGCAAAAGCATCTTCGTATATAGGTTTGCATTTCAGGGAATATGATGATTTCATCCTGCCACCGGTAATCAAATCTGAAATCTGGAATGCAACGCCATCTAACCAAAATTATATTACGGTATATCTGCCTTCTTATTGTGATTGTGAGATCCGTAGGTTCTTCAAACAACTTACAGACTATAACTTCCAGGTTTTTTCAAAAGAAGTAAAACAGGTAACCAAAGAAGGTCATCTTACATTTATCCCGGTTGGTAAAAATGCTTTCAACGAAAGCATGATACATTGCGATGCCATTATTTGCGGCGCCGGATTTGAAACACCTGCAGAGGCTCTTCACCTCAACAAAAAAATGATGGTGATGCCGATTAAAGGGCAATACGAACAAAAATGCAATGCCGCCGCCCTGGGGCAATTAGGCGTAAAAACATTAAAAGAGCTTCCGGAAAATTTTCATATTGTTTTTGAAGACTGGTATAATGCCGCGAAACCGGTTGATATAAAATTCAAATACTCGTCTGTCGATATCATCAACATTATGATGCAAAAAGCTTCTGCTCCTGCCGGTTAAATTTTAATGACCGATATTTATTCCGGCAAAACAGGGAGTATGTTCAAAAAAATAAAGCCGGATAAATGGAGGCATTTTGAAGTGGGCATCCTGATGGGGTTGATATTGCAGTTTTTTTCATGGAAAATATTTACAGATAATTTCTGGCTATCGGTGGCTATATCAGCTATTATAGTAATTGCTGTTAGCTATGGCTTTGAGTTATTCTCCAAAATAACAGGCAAAGGTACCTATGATTTTATAGATGCGGTAGCATCAGTTATCGGGGGGATTATAGGAATAGCACTAACATTACCCTTTCAATTGTAAGACGCCACAATGGAACAGGTTTTGCTACACAGAGAGCCACGAAGCATACACAAAGTTACACTGAGGGTTTTATTATTCTTTTGTGCAACTTTGTGCTTCCTCTGTGTCCCTTTGTGCAATAACCAGCTTGTTACATCGGAATTATCCGGGATAATTAGTGTGACTTGTGGCTAAAACAGATCCAGCTGCGCCGGTATACACTGAAAACTTTTCCGGTGATGTTCGCACAAGCCATATTCAAGTATCGCTTTGCGGTGTGCAGCGGTGCCATATCCTTTATTATTGCTCCAGCCATAATAAGGAAACTGTTCGTGGAGTTGCGTCATATATTCATCGCGGTAAGTTTTTGCCAGCACACTTGCCGCGGCAATAGAAGCATATATACCATCGCCTTTTATGATACAATGGTGAGGCACTGTGTTATACCGGTTAAACCGGTTGCCGTCTATCAGCAATAATTCAGGAATAACAGATAGCTGCGCAATGGCAAGATGCATTGCCCTGAACGATGCATTTAATATATTGATGGTATCAATTTCTTCTACTTCAACTTTTGCCACACTATATGCAATAGCTTCCGCTTCTATACATTGCCGCATCTCATTTCTTTGCTCCGCAGATAGTTGTTTTGAATCATTCAGTATCTCATTGCAAAAATCTCGTGGCAATACTACTGCCGCGGCAAATACCGGGCCTGCAAAACAACCGCGTCCTGCTTCATCACAACCCGCTTCTATCAAAATATCCTGGTAAAAGGCTTTCAACATATATCGCTGCAATGTTAAGAATAAACTTTCTACAATACTTTTGCAGTTATGAACAATTCTCTTACACACAAATCCGATAAGGCGGTGGGCATCTGGTTATTAACGGGCGTAGGCATGATCATGATACAGGTTTTACTGGGCGGCATTACACGCCTCACCGAATCCGGGCTTTCCATTACAGAATGGAAACCCATTACAGGCATGTTGCCTCCTATTGGCAATGCAGCCTGGCTGGCTGAATTTGAAAAATATAAAAATACCGACCAGTTTAAATATATACATGCTGATTTTACACTATCTGATTTTAAGTTCATCTTCTTCTGGGAGTGGTTTCATCGCTTTTGGGGAAGGCTGATCGGCATTGTATTCGTCATCGGGTTTATTTATTTTATAAGGAAGAAAATGTTCAGGAATGAGATGATCATTCCTTTTATTATTCTTTTTTTCCTGGGTGGTATACAGGGAGCAATAGGCTGGATAATGGTAAAAAGCGGGTTAGTGCCTGAAATGTATTTTGTAGGCCATGTGGAGCTTGCCACCCATTTTGTAGCCGCGCTGATATTATTGGTATACACTTTATGGTTCGCATTAACATTATTGGTGCCCCCGCAACACATCAGTCATAATATTACTTTAAAAAGAATGATGACAGGATTGATTATCCTATTGTTTATTCAGTTAACATACGGCGGCTTTATGGCAGGGTTAAGAGCAGGCACGGTTGCACCAACCTGGCCTACACTCAACGGCGAATGGTTTCCTGATGCCTTGCACATGACAAAGGGTAAAGCCAATTATTTCAACAACCCTTTTATGGTGCAGTTTATACACAGGGGTATTGCATATATCTTCACCATTTTAGTATTGGTATGGTTTATACTGGCAAACCGCCACACTGCCTCAGTATGGCTTAACCGCACAAAAGCCTTGCCTGTGATATTGGTGTTGCTGCAGGTTTTGCTTGGCATACTTACGGTTATATATTCACCCAATGCAACTGCTATTGTATGGTTTGGCGTGCTGCACCAGTTTGTTGCCATGCTGTTGCTGATGTCGCTGGTGTGGGTATTGTATCTGGTAAAGGGGTGAACTCAGGCTGACAGCCGTAAGCTATCAGGTATCAGCTGTTAGCCATCAGCTATAAATGTCTTGTCCTAGCATAAGTAGACAGATTTAAGAACAAAAAAATCTGTAATACCATGACAAGAGATGTCCAAACGGTGATCCGGTATAGTATTAGCTTTAAGCAAAAAGTAGTCAGAGAGTTAGAA
>NZ_QCZJ01000048.1 GCF_003075435.1 Terrimonas sp.
GAAAAAAATCTCTCAACTCTTAATACTCATCCGTATTTTTATCACCTCATTTAGCTCTTACTCATAGTATCGCAACCGGAGTGGGTCAACATGCAAGAACAATGGGTCAACATCTCAGGAATTTACAGCATGTGGCGGCGGGTGAAGCAATCTACCAGGCAGCAGTACAAAAATTGAGCATCAGCACCCAAGTCCGGCAGATCTCTCGCTCGCGTCAGAACGATTAAAGCACTGTCCCCGTGTTGCTCGTTCGGTATAACGTAACCGGCAGCAGTATTTTGGGTAATCTCCTTGGGTGCTGCAATTGAAATTGCTTTAGATTGTTATTTCGCCCCTGCGGAGCAAGAGTTCTCCGCGGAGTCTTTCCTCGGGCAATGTGAGCTGGGAGGACTCTGCGGCAGGCGGAGGGTCAAAGGTTGTAATTAAAACGCTCATGCCGCGCAGCGTTCAGTTCAGGCACAAAAGGCCGGAGTGTCCTTCCAGTTCCGAACCGCAGTACAGCAGAATTACCGTTACTGATTACTCCAAATATCCAGCACCACTATTGGCACACCACTGCTATCTGCTGCCCGCTTTTCAATATTTGATTTTGATTTCAATTAGTTTTTGAATATCGGTTATCAATTGTCCATCCTTTATTTCAAGTGTTATACTACGTCCTTCTTCATAAACTTTTGCCGATTTTAATCCGGTTTTTATAATTTCAGAAACGTTACTTTGAAAAAGCTCATCCGATGCTTTTTGTCCGAACACAAATGAAACTTTGAAAAAGCTGTCTCTCGGAAGCAAATAAATTAATGCCCGTTTTTTATCTTTTATTCTAAAAGCCCAACCATATTTTGCTCCCGACATAAACCATTCTTTTATATTTTCCGGAAATAATTTGTCTGTCAGTATTATGATTTCTTTCCAGTATTCATAGGTCTCTGCCAAAGCAATTCTCAAATGGGCATTAGTTGGTTGCACCTTTTTGTCTGTAAATATGCTAATCATTTTCTATTAAACTGAATGTTTAAAAACTGTATGACTTTTTTATAGCCATATAGCCAAGCCGCCTAGCGGTTCGTTGTTTTTCGTCTAATCAAATAAAAAATATTTCCAGTGTTTATGTCCTGTTTCACCCGAAGCATACCAGCCCTGACTTGGTTCTGCCTGTTCAGTAGGAAGAAGCCAGGCTGTATGACTATACACGCTGTTTTCATCTAAAGGATTGTAAACAACCCATTCCCTTGTTCCAAATCTGTCAAGCAAAAATCTGGGTTGCTCAAATGAAAGATTATAACCCTTTCTGTGTGGCGCATACAGATACTTTTCAACTCCCACTACATCGGGGTAATAGTCCTTGTTCTGGGCTTGCAATGTCAGTGGAAATTGTCCTGTTTGCGTATAATATTCTTCAATATGTCTTATAAAACGGTTTGCATTCTCAATGGCACGGTTTCTACTTAATTGTGTTAAGTGTTTTGCAAACGTCAATTGAAAAAGAAGCGTAAAAATGGGAAGATAAATTAAGTAAACTGGTAGCCAATTAGCTTTGTTTTGCGGTTGATTTTTTAATGATTTTATTTGCGGTATTAAAAGCACCACAATAAACGTCCATAGCAACAGCATAAGCATTCCTAAAGATTTTCCAACACTCAACGTAGCAAAAAGACAAATTACAAGGATAACAAAAGTGCTAATGATCAAAGCCGTTATCGCAAAAGCAAATCTATGCTTTGGTATAACAAGCCACAGAACTCCAACAGGGACTAATGCAAGTCCTACAAGACCAAAAACCTGTATCATAGTTGAAATAGGCATAGCCAATCGGTCGTAATCCCCTGAAAGAAAGGGATAAGCAATTCCCAAAGCTAACAGTGTTGTCAGAACCATTAAAAGGATTATATGTATTGCTAATTTTGTCATTTTACTTTCTTAAACAAAAGGAGGTCTATGTACAATGACCGCTAATGGTTTCGGCCTGGCGATGTGGCAGTATTCAGTGATTCGTCTGCCCGTAACCGATGCTAAATTTATAGCTAAATGTTCATTGTTTATTCTATTGCCTGGCATTATTCGTCGGCTGGAACTGAAGCTTGGATTTACAGCCGAAGTTTATTCCGTCAGCCATGCTATTGCAAATGCACCTGTTATAGGCGTACCCTTCGTCACATCAATTATTTTGCATCATTTATTTGTCCAACCTGTGAAATGGTGAACACGTTTTTTTGTGTCTGCTTATGGTCAATATTTTGTTCTTCGTCTGGGGACGTTCTATTCTTTTTTTGAAATATTGTTGTGTTGGTTACTTCAATTTTGTCCTTAGAGATTATTGCATGTTCATGAAGTTCATAAGTATCCAATGCGTAATCAATGTCGCAGTCTGAATGTAAATATTTTGATTCGATTATTTTTTCGTTTTTCTTATTCAAACTTGCAACGAAAAAATAAGTACAAAGTCCGGCTTCATCATTTACGCTAATTACAGAATAAGATACGTTGTCATTTAATTGAATTGTTGTGTCGCAGTAACAGGTTTCACTTAGTGGTGTTGTAAAAGATGTGTCAATAATTTTCAGTCTAATAAGGTCATGCGTCAATAATTCATTTCCCGTAACAAAATGTTCAGAAATTGTATCAAACATAATTGTTGTCAATTTTTTTTGAGAAGACTGAATAGAAGTATGTGTCTTGTCATTGTCTTGAGAAGATTTTGTCTTGCATTGTGTCGTAATAACCAATGTCAAGAGTCCGAAAGCAATAATTTTTATTTTTCTATGCACTGTCAATCGGGTTACCTATAACACATAAATTTATGTTATTACATTCAATTTGCAAGTATTGATATCCAATGCATTAATATTATGAATTTTGTATTGTTATTAGTACAATACGATCTTTTTACCTGCTATTTCTTAGCATCATTAAGGGCAACTTACCGAATACAAACGAAGGGATAATTTTACCAGGCTTATATTATACCAACTGCATCTGTGCAGCCATCCGTATAAGCGAAGCGGTATTTTTTGCAGCAAATTTGTTCAGCAAACTTTTGCGGTGTGTTTCCACCGTAGTAGGGCTTATAAATAATTGCTGCGCTATCTCGTTATTCGTCATGCCCCCAGCTACCAGCTTCAGCACTTCTTTTTCACGCGATGTAATAACAGGAACAGCAATATTATCCGGCTTACGCAGCGTAGCCGCAGTTTCATTGCTCAAAAAGGTTTTTCCTTTTACCACGGTTTCAATTGCTTCCACCAGCTCCTCCAGCGTAGCGTTTTTCAAAATATAGCCGCTTGCACCATTCTCCATCATTTTCTGAATAAAGCTTTGCTGGTTGAAAGTACTTAGCCCTATAATAAATACGGCGGGATATTTTTCTTTCACCTCCTTACAAAGCTCAATACCACTTTTATCAGGCAGATTAATATCCATTAATATCACATCAGGCAATTGCTTTTGCTGCAGAAATGCCATACAGGATGCGGCGTTCATGGCATGCCCCAACCACTCCAGGCCGGTTTCATTTTGCAACAGCGAGCGTATACCCTCTACTATCATGTAGTGATCATCTACAATAAATATTTTCGTTGTCATACTTTCAGTTCAATTAAAACGGATGTTCCGTTTTCAGATGATTTTACATCGAGCTTTCCTTTCAGAAATTCTACCCTGCTCTGAATATTGCTCCAGCCAATTCCCTTTGAATGCTGTAAAATTACGGTATCAAAACCTTTTCCGTCATCCTCTATGGTAAGCGTTATATTGCCCTCGCGCTGCTCCGCCTGTACAATAGCGGAGGATGCACCCGCATGTTTGATGGTATTGTTTACCAGTTCCTGTACTATGCGGTAAATGGTTATCGCAGTCGTTTGATCAATGTCCGCCGCTTCCAGTCCGCTGGATTGGTAAGTTATTTTTAATACGCCGCTCTGATTAATATCGTTGCAAAAATCCTTCAGCGCCGTATCCAGTCCAAATTTTACCAACACCTCAGGCATCATATTGTGCGCCACACGGCGCATCTCCTGGATGGAGCTGTCCAGCATATCCATACTGCGTTCAAATGCCTGCTGATTGTCGGGTGTCATTACAAGATTTCCCTTCATGGTTTGAAAAGCATATTTAATGCCCGATAACATGCCGCCTAATCCATCATGCAAATCTTTTGCAAGTCGGCTTCTCTCCTGCTCTTCACCCTTTAACACAGCTTCAGTAGCAGCCAGTTGCTTTTCTGTTTCCAGTTCGCTTATACGTTGCTGTTGCAGCTTTTGTTTTTGCCCGTAATTCCTGTAAATCAATATTGAAATCATTAGCAGCGCAACCAGGCTGCCCGACAATAAATAATTGAGCATATTTTTTTGGCGGATGGATAATCGCTGCACTTCCTGTTCTGCTTTCAACCGGTTTATTTCCTGCTCCTTTTTTTCCACACGAAAACGCACTTCCATCATTGATATATCTTCCCTGGTTTCCGCTGTAGCCAGGCTATCCGTTATTTCCTTATATAATTTTTGATACTCAAACGCTCTTTTACAATCACCTTTTATATTATACCATTCAGCATATAATCCATACGCTTCTGCCTTGTAATCGTCGTATTCATTTTCCACTGATAAACGATACAACTCATCAATAGTAGATTTAAAATATTTGTGTTTCAAATCCTGCTGAAAACCTGCCAATGAAAACAAAGCCTTTGCCTGGAGCCACTCATCTTTGTTTAATTTGGCATAATCATATGCTTTCTGGTAGTAACTCAATGCCTTCAGCGTGTCTTTGGTATAATAAGCTTCCACATCGCCCCGGTTAAGATAATATACATGAAAGCTTTTATTGTTCTTAAGCTCTTCAACTACCGGCCATACCAGGTTCAATACAGAATCTGCCGCTTTATAATTGTCAAGGTTCATAAAAATGGCAGACTGATTCATCATCATATTTGCCAGCAACCGGTTATCATTAAACCGCTGTGCCGCCTCAACAGCTTTCTTTGAATATTCAAGCGATTTTGGATGATTGCCAAGATTCATAAAACAATTGGCTATACCATTGTATGCGTTTACAATACCCCAATGATTAGTTTTATCAAATATCTTTTCCGCCTTCACATATCCGTCCATTGCCTTTTCATTATCATTCATCATCCAGAAAAGGTTTGCCCGGTTGGAATACATATGCGCCAATTGCAAAACCAGTCTTTGCGCAGTATCCTTCTTTACCAAAGCTTCTAAAGAATCGCCATACTGCAAAGCGGTTTCAAACGCGCTTTTGTTTTTGTAATAAGCCAAACTCAAATTATAAGCAGCAGCTAAACCCCACTTATAGTTTATTTTTTTGCTGAGCCGTGCCATTTCCTTTACATAAGGCTCAAAGTCGGAGGTATTATTATTTAAAGTAGCTTCCATGTAACTGAACAAAGCCTCTACACGCAGACTGTCAGTGGGCGTTTTATTAATGTTATTGCGAAGGCTGTCAGCTCTTGTTTGCTGGGCGAGGGAATATCCGCACAAAAAAAACAACGTAATCAATATGATGGTGCGGCGTATAGTCATTTTATTTTGTACGATATATGTATAATAAGATTACACTTTAACATTGAACTCCACCAATACAGAAGTACCCTTGCCGGGTTGAGATTTTACATCCAGCCTGCCTTTCAGGTAATCTATGCGGCTTTGGATATTGCTCCAGCCAATACCGCCTTTATATTCCAATATATTTTTGTCAAAACCTTTACCATCATCTTCCACCGTAAGCGTTATACCATTTTCAGATTTATCCACCTGCACAATAGCAGATGAAGCGCCTGCGTGTTTGATGGTATTGTTTACCAGTTCCTGCACTATACGGTAAATAGTTATAGCGGTTGTTTGATCAATAACAGCATTTTCAAACCCGTTCGACTGGTAAGTTATTCTTAAAACACCACTTTGATTAATATCATGACAAAAATCTTTTAAAGCCGTATCCAGCCCGAATTTCAACAAAGCCTCCGGCATCATATTATGTGCCACACGGCGCATTTCTTTAATAGAGCTGTCCAGCATATCAATGCTGCGTTCAAAAGCCTGTTGATTTTCAGGCGTCATAATGAGGTTACCTTTCATAGTTTGAAATGAGTATTTAATGCCCGACAACATACCTCCTAATCCGTCATGCAGGTCTTTTGCCAGGCGGGTTCGCTCCTGTTCTTCTCCTTTTAAAACCGCTTCGGTGGCGGCAAGTTTCTTTTCTGTTTCAAGTTCGGTTATGCGTTGCTGTTGCAGCTTTTGCTTTTGGGTATAATTCCGGTAGCCTAAGCCGGCTATGATAATTAAACCAATTGCACTGCCTGCAAGAATATTATTGAGTATATTTTTCTGACGGATTACAGCCTGCTGTAATTTGATCTGGTTTTCTTTTTTCTGTGTTTCAAACTTTTTTTCTATTACCAGCACCTGGCGTTTTAACTCATCCCCATTTACGCTATCCCGTAATTTTGATGCCTGCTGCAAGCTTCTTTCTGCCTGCTCTATATCATGCATGGCATACTGGATGCTGCTCAGGGTTTCGAGGTTGGATATGCGCTCAGCACGGGAGTTATATTGCACGTCAAGCGCCAACGCTTTTTCAATATAAGCTTTTGCTCCAGGAAAATTTCTTTTATACATGGCATGTACTGCCAGGCCGCGAAGAGATATGGATTCACCCACTGGTATTCCCATCTCCTCAGCTATTTTTAATGACGCATCAAAATATGGCTTCATGCTGTCAACCACCTGTTGCTGCATGTATATATTGCCTATATTCAGCAGCAATGTCTGTTTCAATTCGGCATAATCTATTTTCCGGGCTATACCAAGTCCTTCAAGGTAAACAGCCAATCCTTTTTCCATATCTCCATTGGAAACATAATTATTACCAAGATTGGAAAGAATAATCCCAAGCGTTACAGAGTCATTTGTATTCCTGAAATAAGCAAGCGCGTCTTCACTCATACGGATGGCTTTATCATATTGGCCCAGCTCATGATAAGCATTCTGCATAATATCAGACAGGCGTGCCAGCATGGCTTCATTTCCTGCCTCCTCCATTGCCTGCCTGCCTTTTTCTAAATAAGCAATTGCACTATCGTACATGTCCATATGTAAAAAGGAAGAACCTGTGTTGCTATAGGTTTTGCCAATAATTACCGGGTCTTTTAATTGCAAAGCAAGCCTGAGCGCTTTTTTATTGAGCATTAAAGAAGAATCTGTTTTTTTCTGAACATTCAGTAAGTAAGTATAGTTGCTGATGAATTTTATGATGCCTGCATCATAGCCCAATTTTTCACTCAGGTCGCCAGCTTTACGGTAATACACTTTTGCAGTTTCATGATCATTCATTTCATACTGCTGTCCTATATTAATATACAGCTGAACAAGGTTGGAATCCTGTTTAGCAGCAGGTAAAAGCCTGAGGAGGCTGTCCTTATTCATCAGTACCTGCGCCAGCCCTGAATGCATATACAGCAATACAAAAAAGAAACAGCCATATTTCTTCATACTACAAAATAAATTAAGGTAAGATAATACAGTACTCCCTTTTTTCCATGATTTTTAGGATGCACGCTCCAAATACCGTCCTGCGAAAAACCTGTAATGTTCGCAGCTCGGCCATCCAGCCCTGCAATCTTATTGGTTTATTAGTTACATTATTTTAAATATCCTGTTTTTCGGGGATAGGACGAATAATCAAAGCCGGATACTTTTAAACCCTAAACTACAATTGGTATGAAATATTTAGCTTTATTTTTCACGTTTACCCTTGCCACCCTTGTTACCACAGCAAAAAGCTGGAGAATAAACAACAATGCAGGTATTATTTCAGATTTTACCACCTTTTACGATGCTGTACAAAATGCTTCTGTAATGGCAGGAGATACGCTGTATATAGAACCCAGCGTTAACATCTATGCTACTAACAGTATTACCATGACTAAAAGACTGGTTGTGCTGGGCATGGGATATTTTCATGATACTACAGATGTAAACTATCCTCCTAACCCCGGGCTACAATATGCAAAAACAAAATCTATACTTAGCTTTTTCCGATTGGGAAATGGCGCCAACGGCAGTTATTTTGCCGGGCTTACTTTTAATAATGGTATAAGTCTTAGCGGCGCCGCATCTGCCTGGAATGTTATTTTTGAACGTAACCTTATTACCGGCGGCGATTTCAATATTGAATCTGGTACGAATGATCAGCTGATTGTAAGAAAAAATTTTTTTAATGGCGGTGCTTTAAGAGCCAATACTAACGGCGCTACACTCAGCAACCTTACCTGTGAGAATAATATTTTTTACGGGTATTGGGGAAGATTTGAACTGACCCAACTTACCGGCTCAGATAATGTTATCCGGAACAATAGTATTTATGGAGCCAGTGCCGCCAGCAATATATTGAATGCTTATGTAGCCAATAATATATTTGGAACCGGATCGGCCGGAACATTTACCAACTCCACCTTAAAAAATAACATCTTCGCCATCAACCAAACGCTTCCCGGAACAGCAACAGACAACAAAGTGAGCATTGATATGAATACCGTTTATGCAGGCGGCACAGGCAGTATCGACTCACGTGTAATGTTGAAATCAGGTTCACCCGCTTCAGCGGCAGGCTTAACCGTCGGTGCTGTTGCAAATCCCGATTGTGGCGCTTTTGGCGCCACTGATCCTTACAAACTTTCAGGTATGCCCAATATCCCAAGTATATACACTTTAACAGTGCCCACATCCATCCCATCGGGCAGCGCAACAATGAATATAACATTTAGTGTAAGGAATAATAATTAGCCATGGCTATCAGCTTTGAGCCTTCAGGAGACATCCTGTTAATCGTTAGCAGACTGTCCCTGATAGCCGACAGCTGATAGCTGAAAGCCCTATTCAACTTTCTACAATGAAAAAAAAATTACTTTTTTTGTTGGTGCAGGCTTTTATTGCCTTAACGTATGCGCAAGACCCTGCATACCCTGCTGCACCTGTCACTGCTCAAAATATAACACGCGCAGAATATTTTATAGATACTGATCCCGGAGAAGGTAGTGGTACCAGTATTAGCATAACTGCTGCAACGGACATAAGCAATGCTGCCGCGTCTATTAATGTAAACGGGCTAACCAATGGTGTGCACAGGTTGTACATCAGAACCCGCAATAATGAAGGCAGGTGGAGCATTACCAATATTAAAGACTTTTTGTATGACTCGGATATTCCTTATAGCTCCACACCACCGGCTGCTCAAAATATAACTGCGGGCGAATACTTTATAGATTCAGACCCGGGCGAAGGCAGAGGCACAGCCATTTCCATTACACCCGGTATTGATTTGTCTGCCGTAGCAGTTTCCGTTAATACAGCAGGCTTATCCAATGGTACACACCGTTTATACATAAGAGCGAGAAATAATGAAGGCAGGTGGAGCCTTACCAGCATAAAAGATTTCAGTGTAGATTTTGACTTTGCATATCCAACAACGCCTACAACACCACAAAACGTTGTGGCTGTAGAATATTTTATTGATACTGATCCGGGCGAAGGCAGTGGTACAGCTATTACTGTTACACCCGGAACTGACCTGGCCAATGTTACCGCTTCTGTTAATACCAACGGGCTTTCTACCGGCACACACCGGGTATATATCCGTGCCAAAAATAATGACGGCCGCTGGAGTATTACTAATGTAAAAGATTTTCTTGTTGACAATAACTTCGATTACCCGGTACAGTTACCGGCAGCATTGAATATTATTGCCGCCGAATATTTTTTTGATACCGACCCTGGATTGGGCGCCGGTACCCCCATAAGCATTACACCAGGCGCTGATCTGTCTGCAGTTAACGTAGCAACAAATACTTCCGGGCTTAGTCTCGGCACGCACCGCTTATATATCAGGGCTAAAAACCAGGAAGGCCGTTGGGGAATGACCAATGTGAAGGATTTTATTGTGAACAATGATTACGGTTACCCCACACCGTTACCTGCCGCGCAAAACATTATTGCCGCGGAATATTTTATTGATACTGATCCGGGCGCCGGCGCAGGTC
The DNA here is from genome assembly GCF_003075435.1 of Terrimonas sp. GTDB lineage: Bacteria > Bacteroidota > Bacteroidia > Chitinophagales > Chitinophagaceae > Agriterribacter. Next base: position 10,055 of record NZ_QCZJ01000048.1, read on the forward strand.
ATGCCATCAGCATTACACCTGGCACAAACCTGGCGAATGTTGCCACTACCATTAACACTTCAGGTTTAAGCAATGGCAGCCACAACCTGTTTATAAGAACCAAAAGCCAGGAAGGAAAATGGAGCATTACCAATTATGCTACCTTCTTTACAGACCTGATGGATGTATCGCCTGACACTTTATCTTTTGGCAGCGTACCCACAGGCATTACGGTTGAAAGAGACGTGATCATAAAAAACAACAGCACCTCTGTTCAAACCGTTAATGCCATTGATATAGGCACTGATTTCAGCACGGACGCTGTTTTACCAATCACCATTAACGCTGGCAAAGCTGATACCATCAAAGTAAGATTTAGCCCAACCAGTGTGGCGGCTTATTTCGATTCGGTTGAACTAACCACCAGTTCCGGAAAATATGCAAGCATACTTACTGGTAATGGCATTGCTCAAACCTATTCGTGGATCATATCCCCGCTCAATGGATATAACTATGGCAACGTTGTACTGAACAACAGCGCCAGTTATACATTTACTATTTTCAACAAGAGCAATGTGCCGGTTACATTGAGCAATGTTGTTTCAGGCAACGGCGCATTTGTGCCCACCTTTACACCGGGCACTGTAATCGCAGCCAATAATGGCTCGCTGAGCCTGCCTGTAATATTTACACCAACAGCAGTTGGGCAATACAGCGCGCAGATCAAAATTTTATCATCAACGCCGGGTGTAGATTCCGCTACGGTTACGGTTAACGGTAATGGATACACGCCGGGAGCACCGCCCGTACTCCAGTATATTTCAGGAGGCGCATATAATGGCACCAGCGGTGTAAGCCCTGCAGCAGGACCAACAGGCACATTCACCTATAAAGTCCTGTATACATCTGCCAACAATAAAGTGCCGATGGCAGGCTATCCTAAAGTGTCTATTGACCTCAACGGCAACCAAACATTCAATGATCTGAATGAGGGTGTGTTTACCATGGTAAAAGAAGGAACAAGCACAGACTATATAAACGGCGTAGTATACAGCTATACTTTCACGCATAACAATAATACCAGCAATGCCGGCTATAAATTTGATGCAACAGATGAAGACGGTAATATAGCAACAGCAGGTATTGCATATAAATCAGGGCCTGTAGTTACCAGTGACATACTTGATCTGAGGATTTTCGCGAATGATATCAGCTTCAGCAAAGCCAATCCACAACCGGGCGAAACATTTACGATGACAGCCCGTGTGAGCAACAGCACCGCTGTGCCTGCAACCAATGTGCCGCTTAAATTTTACAGAGACACCATACTAATAGGCAGCGCGGTACTGCCATCTGTACCTGCAAATGGCAACAATACCATCAACTACACCTTGAATTTTGCTGACGAAGGCTTTTACCCGATAAAAGTGTGGATAGACAGCAGCCAGACCCTGGGCGAAAGTAATATACTGAACAACTATGCTATCAGACCGGTAGTAGTTGGGTCACCAAACCTGCCTGGTAGTATTGTTGCTACAACAACCGGCATAAGACAGGAGTGCCCGCAATTGCAGGTATTGATTACCGGCAACGCAAAATATGAGGGTACAGGAACCAATACTGTGTTTGTTGCCGGTGCGGAAGTTACCATCAACACAGGTTCGCAAACATTCAAAACAACAACCGATGCTAATGGCAATTACAGCACACTGGTAACAGGCGTAACCTGTGGCAGCGGCAACTTCGCCTATGCGGTAACCGTTACTGACTTTACTTTCACCAGCAGTCCTGTTTCATATAGTTTGCCAATGCCTTGTCCGGCTCCTGATGCATGCAAGCCACCCGTACCGCAACCATCAATGGGCGGCATGGGTATGAGCACAGGAACAGGAAAGTGCAGCAATATTGCCGGTGGCACAGGTAATATTGATTTGAAAATAAAGATCAGAGAAAGAAACCTCAACAATATGTGGAGTGGCTTTGATGAAGTATTGGGTGGCGCTGAACTGAAAGTATTTATAAACGGCGAATTATTCGATACACAGGCATTCAGCGCCGGTGCACTGGCGCCTGGTCAGGAAGTACCTGTAATTTTGCCCTGGCAGATACCGGAAAGTACCGACCCTGTAAGCATAAGCGCTGAACTGGTGTATACTTATGTAGAGTACGAACAAATACCCAATACGGCTACCATTCGTCCACATTATATTGTGTATACGGTTGGTACTAATGGTACGGTTACGCCGCAGCCTGCCCTGCCTGATCTCACCATACAGAATTTTGCACAAACCAGTTTCATCTCGTTCAGGTTTGATGCAGTTAACCTGCAATGTGTTACTGCCGGCAGCCATGTAGTAAAGATATTTGACGGAGGAACGCTTATTAAAACACAAACCATATCTTCACTTGCAGGCGGCACATCTCAAACCATTACGTTCTCTGACCCGTCATTAACACCAGGTGTACATACCATAAAAGTGATTATTGACGCTGACACCGAGGTAACAGAAACAGATGAAACCAATAATGAATTTATATTCACTATTACGGTTCTTGCGCCGGATGTGAGCGTAACAAATGCTACCGCAAACCCAACACTGATGAACAATGGCACGAATACACAGTTTACTGCCATCATTAAAAATACGGGTAAAGCAGCCGGAAGCTTTAATGTGAAATTCAGTGTGAACGGTGTGCAGGTGGGCGCTAAAAAAACGGTAGCCGGTATTGCGGAAAACGGTTCTGTTACGGTTGTATCTGATGCATATACTGTCACCAGCAATATCAATACCTGCGGGGATGTACTGGAAGTATTTGCAGACAGTGATAATGATATTACCCAGGAAACCAACAAGAGTAATAATAAGAAAAACATTCCGCTCAGCGCAGATATTATACCCTTGCAGTTGACATACGAAACAGGTTCTGCAGCTAACCCTGCTATTGTAAGAGTTAACAATACCGGTAACTTCTTCCCTGCTATAAGAAATATGGGCATAAGAGATGCATCTAATGTGCAGGTACATTACTTACTGAACGGTATTGAAATAGGTTCAGAGATCATCAGCAATGTAAAGGCTGGTGAACAGTATGCGGCGCATGGCACGTTCTCTCATATGTTCAGCACTACAGGAGACTTTACAGTACGTGTGGTTGCAGACTCTTCAAATACAGTTTGTGAATCAGAAGAAGGTAACAATATTGGCTACTATCACATACGTGTAACCGATAGCAAACCTGACCTGGAAGTATTATCCCAGTACATCTCTCCGAGCAGTCTTAACCCGTTGCCTGCGCAAAACATTACCATTGTAGGCACAGTGCGCAATGCAGGCGGCAAAGTAAGTACAGCCAATGTAATGCGGTTTTTTGTAGATGATGTGCAATTGGGCGATGATGTGCCTTTCAATGCCATAGAACCTGGGAAGGATACAACGGTGCAGGCTACCCTCACTTACTCCTCATTAACACAGGGAACAAAGATCATGAAGATAGTGGTTGACCCTGCTAATACTTTAAATGAAGAGAATGAGGGTAACAATACAGCAACCCGCGCATTGATAGTGGGTGAAGCACCGGATATGGCAAAACGTTTTGCTAATTCCATCAAATTTAATCCCAACGGATTTTCAATGGGCGACAGCGTAACCATATCATACTCCATCATCAACAACGGAACAGTAGATGGTTCTGCATGGGTTCGCTTCTATGTCTATAATAACAATGGAAGCTTGCGTGCTGTAGACAGTGTGCCATTCTTCCTTACTGCCGGTGCAAACACTATTGTAAGCAAGAAGATGTATTTTGATGTACTGAAAGGAAAAGTAGTGGCGGAAATTGTGAACTGCACGCCGGTTGAATATAATTCAACAAACAATACCGATACCCTGTCTTTCTCAACCGTACTCCCTATACCAAAAAACATCACGGTAAATGGTAATCTTGATATGAAGCAGGGCATACCGGATGATGTGCCGGGATGGATCGGCGGCAAGCTGTTACTCGGTGATTTTGATCTCACCATTAACGGAAGCATATTGAATATTGATACCGCTCACTTTATTGTGACCAATGGCACTGGTAAACTGAAATTGGTAAATAATAATGCAGAGAATGTTTTCCCTGTTGCAACGGATACCAGTCACGGTAATTTTGTGAAGATTAACAATACCGGCACAATGGACAATTTCTCTGTGAGAGTAGCGCCATATGTATTGCAATTGGGCAACAGTGGAGATACGCTGAGAACAGGTAATGTAAACCGTACATGGTTTATTGAAGAACAAACACCGGGCGGCAGCAATGCAACGCTTACCTTCCTTTGGAATGGACAGGATGAACAACCATCTTTCGACAGGGCACAATCGAAAACAGCACACTATACTACCACATGGGAAATGGGAACAATAAGCGCCGCGCTTACAGATACTGCCGGCAGGTACAGTAAAACACAAAGCGGATATACAAGCTTCTCTCCGTTCATCATCACCAATACTGACCTGGCACTACCGCTCCGCCTGCTGGAGCTTGAAGTAAAAGTGCGCAATAACGATGCGCTGGTTGAATGGCAAACCACTGATGAAGTGAATACCAGCAGCTTCAGCATTGAGCATAGTATTGACGGCATGCTATTTATCTCAATAGGCAATGTAGCTGCGGCGAATACACCGGGTGTGCATAATTACCGGTTCACACATGCAGGTATAAGTGAGGGTGATCATTACTATCGCCTGAAAATGGTGGATATAGACGGAAGCTATACCTACTCCGCTATCAAGCTTGTAAAAGTATCAGCAGGTTTATCACTACAGGCATATCCAAACCCGGCAAGGCAGTTTGTTACCGTGAGAGGATTGCAGGGCGATGGCACCCTGGAGCTGATAAGCATTGATGGAAAAACAGTATACCGTACCACAACGGTAAACAACACTACTACCATCAGCTTAAACAATATCACCAATGGCATTTATATCATCCGCTATACCTACCGCGGCCAGGTGCAGCAATTGAAAATTATAAAACAATAGGGACTAAGGATCATCAATTGGACAATGCTAACATATATCCACCGATCCGGGGCATTTGCCCCGGATTTTTTATATCAAAGAACATCTTCTCATAGTATCATCTACCCTATTCTTTTCTCTCCGGTTATTATAATCAAAATCATGAAATATTTTATATTGCTTGCATATGCAACCTGCATAAGTTTTCTTGCAACTGCGCAGCGACCGCCGCAGGGGCCTGTTTCCGACACTGTTTATACTCCTGAAAAACAGGGTTACACATTATACTGGGAAGATGAATTTAATGGCAATGCACTTGATACTACCAAATGGGAAGTAAGAGGTATCGGTCCGCGGGCATTGGGTCATGTATCCAGAGAAGCTGTTACCATCGGCAATGGCTACCTGTACCTGCACGCGTTAAAACGTAATGACAGCATGCTCATCAGCGCCGTAGGCACAGAAAACAAATTCATGACCACCTATGGCTATTTTGAGTGCAGGGCGCAGTTACAGCAATCACCGGGTGTATGGGGTGCATTCTGGTTACAATCTCCCAAATTATCTGGTGGCGCTGACCCGGCCATATATGGTGCCGAAATAGATATTATGGAATGTTTCAGAAAACTGGGAGACGATATTGTTTCACACAATGTACATTGGGGTCCATATGGACCAAAGCAGCAAACTACCCGCGGCATGCAGAGCTACCTAAAAGGTGTTGGAAGTGGTTTTCACACTTTCGCACTTGAATGGACGCCGGATAAATATATTTTCTATGTGGATGGATATAAATTTTACGAGGTCAACAAAGGAATTTCTCAAATTGATGAATATATTATCCTTAGTATGGAACTTCCCAATGAAATAAAAGACCTCGCCAAAACAAAATTTCCTGATGCGTTTGTGGTAGATTGGGTAAGGGTATATAAAAAAAGAGGTAATTAACAAGTGCAGGTTAGCCGGTTTAAACGCACTTCCTCCTTCTCACAGGTAACAAATTAAGCATATTACGGATAAAATAATGAAGTATATACACAACATATTTCATTATTAACTCCTAAAATATGCATTATGATTAATTACACACAAAGCGGCAGCCTTAATGATAAAAGCTATAACCTTACAACAGTTATGAAACCCATTGGACCGGCTTTTAAAGTAAAAAAATTAAGAGCAGGCACACCACTGGAACTCGAACTGGCAGGCACAGTATCTGCAACCTCGTTATCCAGTTCAAACGGAATACGTTTTGAACTGAGGATAAACGGGAAAAAACCAAACTATAAAATACAGGGCTCATTAAAAGCCGGACACCTGTATGATTCTATAGTTATGAAGAGTGTATATACAAAGCTCAGACCCGGAATCTATACCATGCAGGTTTATGCGGCATCTGCACCTGCAGGAACAGCTTCAGGTGTAATTCTTGACCCCGGGGGATGGGGTGAAGTAATACTTGCAACAGAGTTTTAATCACCTCTCATTAATTGATATTTTTTAGTTTACGGAGCAAGCTGTAATATTTAAATGCAGCTTACTCCGTTTTGGTATGTGGGATACATGATCTCACATCTTTCCCTCCGCCTGCCTCGTACCTTATGAACCACAGGCAGGTAGTACCCGGTCTACAAAAATTATTTCATTTGTACCACGACCATGAACTATATTCATGGTCATATATCCAGGTTTTGGAAGAGATTGCAGCAGTGATTACATTATAAACACTGCTGTCCTGTATATAAACGGAACAGGCATATCACTAATCAATAATAAAAACCCTGAAGATGGAAATTGTTTTACTTCCAGTTCTCCTTCTTTATCACATACTCAAAATGCAACACCTTTTTATCATAGTGATCAAGAGCCACTTCGTTAATTTTTTCCGCGCCTGTTTTTAGTATTGCTAATTGTGAACGGGTGTTGGTCGACCCAACATGGAAGTATACTTTATCCACAAACTGGAAGGCATAATCAAGCAATAATTTCTTGCAGGATTGATTATACTTTCCGCCCCAGTATGCTTTTGCAAGAAAGGTATAACCGATAGCAATGCTGGAATTACCGGGCTTATAATCATAATACCTTGTGCAGCCGATTATTTTTTCATTTGATTTATCAACGATCAGAAAAGCGGTATCACCTGCAACCGCACCATCAAAAAAAAGCTGGAATACTTCCCGTTTGTACCTGTCCCATGTAGGATGTTGCTCCCATATTAACGGATCTGATGCAACTGCGTACAGCTTTTCAAAATCGTCTTTATGCAGCGGAACAAGCTTTACCAGGTCATTCCCGAGATAATCCGGTCGCCAGTTAGGTTGTATTGTTGTCATATGCTAATATCAAAAATAAAAAATGGATTTACAATTTTAAATCAATATCCAGTAGCGGCAGATTATTTCTACAGATTATTATACAACTAATTTACCTCTACATGTATATGATCATCATGTCTCACAGCCTGGCATCCATGAAAGCGTACTTTATTATCCATCAGCTTTAAACGCTTTTTTAAATGCGGCTCAATAAACACCTTACTTATTTTGGCATTTTCGCAAAATGCATTAACGGTAAATTTTGTTTTTTCTCCATCAAAAATAAAATTATGCTTGTTGCCTTGAGGTGTTATACTTCTGATAAAACTATATTGCCAATAACCGCTGCCTGCACAAATCCCGGAAGTATTTTCTTCTCTCCCTGTCGGTTCTTCACAGATACCGTAGCCCAAAAATGAAGGACAATCATTTGTAGATTGCTTTGTTCCGGCATCCAGATAGTGAAATGATATATCCAGTTTCTTGCCATCATTATGACTCAGATGCGGAAACAAAGGAAAGCCATCCATAAAAGGGAAATTAGCATCTAAATAATTGATTACTGTATTAGGATATTGCATATTTATTTGTTTTGCAACATCATTTAAACTGGCTTTTAAGGTTGCATTTACATAATGCCTGTTTAATAAACAGGTAATAATATTCAATGGCTTTATGTGATCTCCTGAAAATATTGGTAACGATACCCGCCCGAATTGCTTAGCTGCATGAGGTACAATAAAAATACTAATTAATTCAAGTTGCTATTTAATCGGTAATTTTATTGAGTGTAAAGGCTAGAATAAACATCACCAGTTTTATCAAAAATCCTTTAAAAGTCACTGCATGAATTTTTCTTAGGAATAATCCTTTTA
>NZ_QCZJ01000049.1 GCF_003075435.1 Terrimonas sp.
CAATACACTGTTTACATCTTCCCCGGATGGCAGGTGTGTACGTGCAATGCGTACATGAGGCAGCAATGTATATAACGCATGTGCATGTTTGTGTGTGGCTGCTTCGCCGGCTTCGTCTGCATCAAGCGTCAGGATGATTTCTTCAAGCTGCGGTAGCGCTGTTATTGCTTTGATGTGTTCATCAGTTAAACCATTCGTTCCATATAATGATAAAACACTGTACTGCTCTGTGATTGCCTGTTGTTGCAGCAGGCTTGCTGCATCAATAATGCTTTCAACAAGTATCAGCTTCTTTGTAGTTAATGCAGGATAACCAGGGTACAACCCCGAACGATTACTTAAATAAAAATGGCGTGAAGCGTGGGCTTCACCCTCTCCACCCGTGGAGAGGGACGGGGTGAGGATACTGCGACCATATAGCGATATAATTTTTCCCTCCTGGTTCTTTAACGGGAAGATAATGCAGTCCTTTGCCCATGTGCTGTAACCGCCGGCCGGCTTTGGTTTTAATAAGCCGTATTGCTCACAGCTTTTTATAAAATGTGGTTCATTTAATTTATGATGCCAGTCGCCGGAGTTGTAACCCGCTTCATGCGCTTTATAGTTAATGGCTCTGCCTTCTAAATAATCAACCGATTTTTTTGATAACGGTAAGGCTTTGGTAAAGTATTTAAACAGCTTGGTTAGGACTGCTTCCTTAGCCTCCCTAAATCCCTCCAAAGGAGGGACTTTTGAACCTGCCGCTATAAAGAGCTTTGCCGGTTCATTGCCGTTGATGAGTGATGCTGCTTTGGTTAATGCTTCATGTTTGCTGCATTTTTCTTTCAGCTCTATAAACTGTATCGCATCTCCTGTTCCGGCATTGCAGTTGGAAGAAAAACAACACCAGGTATTTGTAGCAGGATAGATTTGCAGTGATGGCGTTTTATCCGGGTGGAAGGGGCATAGCAGCCGGTTATTCTTATCAGGCTTTAACCCGTAGTGCTGCAATACCTGGTAAATGGTAAGCTGCTCTTTGATCTGCCTTAGCTCCATTACTGTGCGGTTTTGATGATGAGTGTATTTTGCTCCACCGTTATCTCCACTGCATCACCCACCTTAAAGCCTGCCTGCTCAAGCCACAGCCCGCTTACGTTCAAACAGGGTACTGCTTTGTAAGTATTACAGAGCCAGCCGCCATGCCCTGCAGGGCGGTTTTTACCGTGCAGCTTTACTCTCCTGATGCGTTCTTTTGCCATGTGGATAAATTTTATAAAATTTTTCTCCCGGAACTATCAGACACAAATGTAATAGATAATTCCAAAACACAATGGAACTATGCTATTTTTTTATGCACTTTAATTACATAATTTTAGGTTTTATTGTAATTATCAGTCAAATACGGTCTTATATGGCATCAAAAACAGGTAAAATCATTGCTGATTTGCGCAAAGCAAAAGACTGGAGCCAGACGGAACTGGCTACCCATAGCGGCGTATCAAGGGAGATGATCGGTAAGTATGAACGCGGCGAAGCCGTGCCGTCTATTGACGCGGCAAAGAAAATCGCGGATGCTTTTGAGGTATCAATGGATTACCTGGTTGGCGAAGGCATCAACGCCAGCTTTGATAAGAAAAACATTAAACGCCTGCAGGATATTGAAAAGCTCGATAGTGATGTAAAGGATAAACTCTACTTCGTTATTGATAACATCATACAAAACACGAAAGCTAAAAAAGCACTCGCTTCGTAAACTACAAAAGCCCGGCACTGCCGGGCTTTTGTAGTTTACGACTAGTTTAATATTATATACCAGACCATTTGGACTCCGTTAGTTCCCACCTATCATTCTTACAAGAATACTCAAATACGACTTTTGCCCCTCCGCCATTAGCAAAATTATAATTACGTTTTTTATACGTGATGGTAAAATCTACTATATGGATTACCAATTTATTATTGGCCAGTGCAGGTATAACTTTCCAAGCATTAACTCCATTTTTTAAGAGCTTCCTATTGTTTTTCGCATATACAGAAATGGGTTTAAACTTAGATTGATCTTTATTCGATAAAAAAATGTAGGGCTGATCATTTTGATCAATTAAATAAATGCCTCCTTTATCTTCAAAATTTTCCATAGAAATTGTCTGCATGATGATTGCAGAATCAATCATTTTTCTATAATCATCTACTCTGTTCTGCCCAAAAGAAGCACAGCTAAGGAAAACTAAAGCTATAAATATTATATGTCTCATTATTTTTTAGGCGTATTTGGAGTGACAAAATATTTCTGCGGTATAGTTGCAATAACACCAGTGTTGTTATACATATACACAACGCCATTGCCTCTAGAAAAAACATATCGTACTTTACTGCCACTATTTTCAATATCTCCACCTGTATTTGAAGGCGCTCTTTGAAAAGAACCTGTAGTTGTAGTACCTCCTATTGTATTAGAACCTGTAGATCCTGTTGAAGCTGTGCCGCTAGGGTGAGAATGGAATGTTGATTGGAAGTCAAAACTAGATATATCAATATGAGCTTTGGAATCTGTTATAGGGTTGGCAACGGGGCCGGCAGGAGATTCTACCACTGTACCATCTAACTTTATAACCCCTCCGTACTCTCTATTATTTGCATCACTTGTTCCGCCTTTACCATTATCTTGATTGACTATATCAACCATACTCTGCCGAGTGCTCGAAGCACCTGCTATTTCAACACTGTTTTTATACGCAATATCATTACCCTCAAAGGCTGCCGTATTACCATCATTTTCCTTAATGAACTTTTCTGTCGCTTTCGCATCATCTTTTGATATACCGGCAGAAGGAGCACCACTATCAAATTTTTTCTGGGTAGTCTTGATAACATATACTTTGCCATCATCCTTACCATCGCTCCCAATCTTTCTTCCGTCTTCATTGATAAAATCTCCATACGGGGCCATTCCATCAGGGTCTATAAATCGGATAGGGTTATTGAACGCATAATTATATGGCGACCATCTTCTCATTTGATCCGCCAACGGATCTATCGCATGCCACCTTCCTATCTGGTTATCATACATCCTTGCTCCGTAATCCAGCCATTCAAGCCCGGAGCCATCTGAGAACTCCTGCCTTTGTTCCTCTTTGCCGTTGTATTTATACTTGTTTTCTGCTATTCCGTTTAAAGCTTTTGATGATATCCCCGCCATAGTAAGTCCGAAGGCGGTGTAATAAGTTCGCACTTTTTACCGCACTTACAGTTTTGCCTGTACAACTACCCAAAAAAAATCCGCTTTTACCTTTAACCCCGTCTCAAAGAACTATAGTAAAAATAATGTTTTATCCCTTTCAATGATGATAATTTTTGCTAAAGGTGAAGGATAAGCAACAGCGCAAAAAAGATATATGATAAGCGTTATGCAGTTGATTAATGATTTACTGCTGACGGTTGTACGGTTGCTCATCAGCGTTACAAAAGCTGAACTTATCGTATATCTTTTTTGTGCAAGCCAACGCCGTTACTATAGCCCGGATATGTTCTGCTGCTCATCGGCGGCGGCAGGCATGTACTAACTCTCCTGCATTTAATAATGACTGTTTAAAGTTCAGGATCTGCTCATCCGGGTTAATATTGATAGTGGCTATAATCAACTGCTGATATATGCACTGTCGCCAGCGCCGCAGGCATCGCCACCGAAGCAGCCAATGAGCAAGCGGGGGGAGTGCCGGAAGCTGTGAGGAACGAACAGCGAAGGCACGACCACAACGTGGCTTTTTTGCGTGGCATGTCAATAAGCGTGGGTCTTGTGCCAGCAAAAAAATAGCATGGGTTCTGTGCCAGTGCCGCTTGCGATGGCAGGTGGCTGCCAGTGGTGGAGCCGCCGCATACCCCACATGCCTGTGCAGTCGTCGGGCTTTGAGCGTTAGCTGGCATGTGAGGGATGCATAGGCGGCGGAGTGAAGGCGAACGAAGCATAGCAAAACCATGACAAAAACGCCGAAGGCTTTTTGGCGTGGTTTTTTGCCTTGGCCGTGAGACCGAACACCTATTGTACTGCTGTTGGGCTTTGTACTTCTGATCACCGGTGACTACTGATGCCGGGCTTTGCTATATCGCTGGCAGGAAGCATGGGCGTTGTGCGATGGCTATATTTTGATGCGTTGGATAACTGTTTTACTTAGTCCGGTGTATTGCATGATCTTTTCAACAGCTTCGCCGTTTTGCTTCATGACTTTTGCCATTGCTTTGGCTTTTTGTTCATTTTCATCTTTTCGTATAGATGCTTCCATTTCTTTGGTCAGTAATTCTTTGAGCTTATACTCCGGTACATATTTTTTACTTTGCCTCAGCTTTTGCAGTAAGCCGCTTTCCATAGAGCTGTAATAGGTTTTTTCAGTGATGATGAGGTGATCTGATATGGACACATTCAGTATCTGCCCGCATTGTATCAACCGGTCGGTAATGTCTTTATCTGCCACCGATGGCACAAGCTCGCCGCTCGGATGATTATGCACCAATACCACGCTTACGGCTCTTTTTTGCAAAGGGACGCTGAACACCTCCATCGGTTCTACCAATACTTTGTTTACACTGCCCAGGCTGATGAGTTCTATATTGAGTATTTTACAGGCGGTATCAAGGCTCACTGTCCAAAAGTGTTCCCGGTTGCGGTCTATCTTGTTTTCACGAAGCAATATGCGTTGCATGATCGTATACAGATCACTAGTGTTCATTACTTTTACCTGCTCTTGTTTTTTCAAGCGTATGTTCATTTTGATAGGCTTTAAAGTTAAGCAAAGGAGAGGTTATTTTCCGGCTCCGCTCAGAAGGGATGATACTTTGTTATGTCTTCTTTGAGATCGTCTAAATTATTGGCTTTATAGGCTTCTGTTGAGCTGATGTAGCGATGCCCTGCCATGATCTGGACTTTACGAAGATTATACAGCTTTATCCAGTGCGTAATTACACTTGCCCTTAACTGCTCTAACGTTTTTACTTTACTGTTCATCTTCTTTAAGTGGCTTAGCAACACAGCGAACAGATTATTTTTATTGTCGCTGTCGCCTAAGTTTAAAAACAAAGCCCCTTCCATCTCCCCCGCAGGGGAAGTGTTACGTTTGTGTTGCAGTATTTGTTTTCTTGTATCATTGATGTAGTCTAATAATTCAAAAACCTGGGGGCTTTCTAACTTCAATGTTCTGTCGTTGCTTCGTTTTGTTCCGGCTATAAAAACTTTTCCTTCCCTTAGTTTTACATCAATGATTTGCAGCTTAATAAGTTCCTCTGTACGCAAGCCCTGGTAAACGATCAGGCCTAATATTATTTTGTTTCTTCTGCGGGCAAGCTGCTGCAACTGCACCGGTGGCGGGCATTTCATAGTGTCGGTTTTTGCTATGGTGATTTCTGTTGTGTAGTTGTCATAAAGATTTTCCAGTTCTTCCATGCTTAACAGCTCATACAATACTCTTCGTTTAATGCCTTTGATCTTAATATTGCTGCATGGGTTATCGCTTGCTTCGCCTTCACTCATCAGCCAGTCAAAGTATTTTTTCAGGTGCAGTATATAATGAGCAATCGTTTTCTTTGCTGTGCATTTGATATTGTAATGCTGTATATAGGCAATAATATCATTGTGGCTTGTTTCGCTGATGTCTGTAATGCCTGCCTGTCCGGTAGGCAGGTTTTCTTTCTCTGCCCACGATAAAAAATATTCCACTGCCTTAATGATGGTGTCTACTGTTTTGCTGCTGTAACCTTTTATTTGCAACCATTCTTTAAACTTGTTCATTATCTTTTTCAGTTATGAGGTGTGTATAGATCTGTGTGCTTTCTAAAGAGCTATGCCCTAAAAATTCTTTGATCTTTTCAAGGCTCATGCCGTGGGCTAAAAGATGTGTTGCAATGGAGTGTCGTAATGTGTGCAAGCCGATTTCTTTTTGCTGCAATGCTGTATCGCTTGTTCTTCCTGCCAGCGCCTGTACATTCAGCATGAGCATTTGACCGCCTAACCGTTTGCCGTTGTGACTTAAAAAAAATGCTTCTTCCCGGTTATCCCTGATCATTAATGGCCTTGCATCGTAGAGGTAAGCTGTAATATGCTCTATTCCTTTTTTGCTCACCGGTACAAAACGTTCTTTATAACCTTTGCCCTTTCGTACATGCACTACTGAACTTTCTATATGGATATCTGTTACATCTAAGTGATAGCCTTCATTCCTGCGCAGGCCACAACCATAAAAGATACTCAGCATGGCCCTATCTCTATGGTTCAGCATCTCGTAAAACTCTCTTGGTTTGGCATGTTTCATTTTATCGGGTATGATTTCTGTTGCTTTGTAGAGGTGCTGTATTTCTGCCTCTGTTAATACCATTGGTTTGTTGTCTATGATTTCTTCCTGTTTAATGTTCAGCATGGGTATTTGCAGTTTGCCTGTTTGCCTTAGGTACTCAACGAACTTTCGTAATGCCTGTAAATTTTTATTCAGGTGCTTATTGCTCAACGTGCCTGCATCGTGTAAATAATTCTTTCTTTGCCGCAGTTCATTGTAATAGTAGTCTGTTATAGCTTCACTCGTGATATGGCTTAATTCGGTCTTATTACGGCGCTCAAGCCAGTTTAATAAGCCCCGTATCTGTATCGGCATATAGTATACCGCCTGCCATGAGTAACCCAATATATCTAACCACTCCTTAAAGCTTTTCTCTATGTACTGGTACGGCGCTGCCGTTACGGGTAATCGTTTCATTTGATAACCGTTTATGTGTTAAAAAAATATTGTGCTTATGCGTTTTACTGTTCTATTGGCTTGCTGCCTCTGAACGCTGTACAGGCTTGTGTTTCATTGAGCCATTTGTTTTCTGGCTCAATAATGGCGCAGTGGCTCTTAGCTGTTGCAGTATGTCGTCTAATACGCTGCTGATTTTGTTTTGCAGTTGTGTATATTCTTCATAGCTCACTATCTCATATAAGTAACCCTGTTTCTTTTCGCTCTGCTGTAATCTGATATAGCCGTTTTGTAATAACTCATTGTGATAACGCCTTACCGTTGTGCCCGGCAGCCTGAGTGCTTTTCGGATATCCTTATTGGTGAAGGTACTTTGCTGCTGCTCCTGCAATAGTTGCTTTAGCTGCTCAAAGTAATTTCTACATGCTCCGCTTAGCTCATCTGCCTTTCTTAATAAAACTTCTTTCATCAGCTTGTTGGCTTCTGCAATATCTTCCGGCGTTGTATGGATGTAAGTTTCACCGGTAGCCGGGTCTGTGTATTTCTCTCTCTGGTACTGGTGATAAAAAGTTACCGCTTCTATGAACTGTAAATAATGTGCATTGGTTCGTCTCGGCTTAAAAACTTCTGTTGGTATCTGTAACAGTTCTGCATAAGGGTTTCTGATTTGTATCGGCTGTAGTAAACGCTGTGTATTTTGTAACAGTTCTTTGATTTGATTTTCCTCCGCAATATTTACCGTTCCTGCACTTTTCTTTCGCTGGTACTGCATAATGTTTTCATCCTGCCGTTTGCTTTCATCAATATAAATCAGGAAGGAACGGTTTGCATTATCTTCATAGATACTTTGCTGTGTGGTGCAGCCGGCAACGGTTACAGGGCCGTTTACTTTAAACATCATGGTTTTGGTTACGCCTTTGCTGTCTTTCTGCGGTACAAGTTTTATAATATGCTTTTTGCTGATCAGCTCACGCAGGGCGTAGAGTACGGTTTCTGCCCCGTCCATGTCTTCTATTAAAATGATCTTGTGCTGCAGATCGTATTCGCCCATGTAGTACAGCGCATTGCTCGTAAAGCTGGTGCTGGGCACTTTATCTTCCTCCGGTATCAGCTCCGCTACTTTTTCCTGTAAATGGCTTTTGCCTGCTCCACTGCTTCCAAAGCTGATAATATGCAAGGGGTTTTCTCTTTTACGACTGGTGAAGATGATGTACATCAACAGCCTGTTGGCTGCTTCACCTATCACGCCTGCTTTGCCGATCAGCTCGTTTGTTCGTTGCATCAGGCTGGGTTGCATCAAAAAATTTATGGCTGCTTCTCTTTCACCGGGCAATAATATTTTTTTCTTTACTTCTCTTGCTGCCTGCTGCTCTTCTATCTGCTGCAACCTGTACAGCTCCAACTGCCTTGTAATATCTGCAATGGCTTTGGTGATCTGCAATGTGCCAACCTCCAACCGTTCTGCTGCTTTGCGTATCAGCTTTTCTACCTGCACATCATTGTATAGATCTAAATTATGGTTTACAGGCAGTGCCGCTATCTCCGGGTTGTTCTGGTAATGCTCGAACTTGCGGTTGATAACCTCTATACGTATCGTTACCCGCAACCTGTCCAGTCCGTCCATGCGGATGCCGCCCAGGATTGTAAAACCTAATTCCTCCGTTACATAAGTGATGGCGTTGGGGTTGCTGGTATCTATTTGTACTGCCATGTGCAAAAGTTTTTTATATAGCGATTTCACTGCAAACATAGTCAATTCACTTTATTTAAAAATACCTATTTCACTACTTTTATTCACATTCGCTACTCATAACCCATATTTTACATGGCTTATTTAATACTTTTACACCCTCATTCAATATATTTTCAGTATGAAGCAGCAACTTTCTGACAGGATTTTAGAGGCAAGAAAAAAGAAAGGGATATCACAACAGGACCTGGGCAAGGTTGCCAAAGTGCATTTCTCTAACGTAGGTAAATATGAACGTGGTGAAGCTATACCGGCTGCAGATATTTTAAACCGTATCGCTAAAGCTTTGGATGTTACGGTTGATTATTTACTGAACGGTACGCTGCAGGATAAAAGCGCCGATGCTATTAACGATGAAGAACTGCTTTCTCAATTCAGAAAAATCGAACAACTCCCGGCAGAAAAAAAGAAACTCGTTAAAGAGTTCCTTGATGCCTTTATCTTTAAAAGTGATTTGCAGAAGCAATTGGCATCATAAAACATAAAAGCCCGGCAATGTTGCCGGGCTGTCAAACTTTAATTTTTAGTATTATTCTCGTAATAACCATAGGCTCAATACAGGATGCTTGCGCTTGCTTGTGAAAATTATCCTTAACCTTCCTCTAATACTACTTTGACCGCTGGAAGTAAGAATATTTCTCCCTTCTCTGATAGTTCTAGTATTCCTGACCTTGATAATACCTTATCGGTGAATGGAACTATAAATTCGCTAAACAACTTTTCTAATGTTTCTTCTCGCTTTTCCTCGCTTATTGAGTCATCTAGGTTTAAAACATCTTTATCCCTTATCTGTTTAGTGATATGGCCCATTGCGCTTTTTATTAAATCTTTATTCGGAGTATATCTTCTTTCAAAAGCGCCTTGAATAAAAACTTTAATATTTAAATAATAACTGTTTGCAAAACTTGATTTCTGTAATTCAAGAATAGCAATACATTCAGCTGTTTCTTTATACCAACCGCCAACCGTCTTTTCAAAACCGTTACTTTTAGCCGCCTTACCAAAAATATTTTTAAACTCTTTGCTATCCATATTAATAGGTATCTAAAACTTTTTGCCATTGAATACCTTTAAATTCAGGCATACTCTGTAATTCCTGTATATAAGTTTGGAGTTGTTTCTCGCCTTGTTGCATAGCCCTTGGATTAAAGGGCTTTAATTCATAAACTGTTTTATTGGTGATATCAAGGAAGTCTATTCGTTTTCCACTTGGTAACCTAAACTCTTTTATCCCATCCATACCAACTTTGTATGCTCTATGCATTTGCTGTCCAAGGGAGGTGCTCGATTTCGTAAATTGAGAAAGCCTTGTTGCAGCTGTTAATTCTGCTGTTCTATTTGCAAGTTGTATACTCCTTACAGCAACATACCCTCTAATTGATAAATATCCCCAACGTAAAGCCATTATTGCCCCGTCCCCTGCCAAAGACCAAGCTATAAGCTCTGCCAACTCTCCTTGCTGACGCCAATATTCATCTCGATCCTCTCTTATTCTTATAGCAACCGGATCAAACGCCAGCCGGATTAAGTTTTGCGTCCTGTCATTATAAGCATCAAAATTAACATCATCTATTCCTCTTCCGGATGCCCGAAATCCATCAACAAGAGCTGATACTGTTGAATAGTTTTGGACATTCTTTTTTGAACTTCCGATTACTACCTCAGAAAGCGTTTTAGTATCTATCCGCTCTGTTTTTCCATTAATTGTGCTATCCTTAAATTCCCTGCCGTCCGGGTCAATAAATTTAATGGGATTATTAGCAGTATAATTATATGGAGATAATGATGGATAAATATCAGCAGAGGGATCCACTGCATGCCACCTCCCTATCTGCGCATCATACATCCTTGCTCCATAATCCAACCATTCAAGCCCTGAACCATCACTAAACTCCTTTCTTTGTTCTTCCTTACCGTTGTACTTAAACTTATTCTCCGGGTTTCCGAACGCTAATGCTTTGCTGGATATTCCGCTCATTGTCAACCCGAACGGATAATAATGCGTCTCTTCCAGTATCGCTCCCCTGGTATGGATCACCTGCAAATTATCAAAGAACACATCAACGGGACTTTCGTTGCTCACATAAATATACACATATCCGTTCTTTGGCGCTGTGATATTTTGCATGTTCGTGGCATCTTCCGTATAATGATCCATCAACTGGTTTACCGTGCCTTTTACCCTGCTGCAGCCTTGTTTTGTTGCCGCAAATTGCTCATCAAAAAACAGGTAGTTGATAAAGGCTCTCGGTATGGTAGTACTGCCTACTGCGGTGGTTTGTAGTGTCTGTAATCCTGTTACCCCGGATGTTGTGTTGGTTAAACTATTCAGGTCTGTTCCTGTTACGCCACCATGCGCTCCTGCCGCTATGCCGCCTGTTGGGCCGCTGAGCATACCGGTCAATATGTCCAGTACCGGGGTAAGCACATTGGCGCCGCTGCCGCCACTGTTGGCTGTTCCCCAGAAGCTTTTGCCATAAATATCTATCCTGTCGCCTGCCATTACTTTTAAAGTAATGCCCAAAGCCATTTTATTTGTTACACCATCCAGCTTATACATTTTAGCGCTGCTTGCCAGCACCACGCTGTTGGGGTTGGGGTTTACCGGTGGGTCGGTGGCTGACCCGGTTAATCCATTCTTGTTTTTATAATCAGGTACTGCGGAAGGTTTGCTTACAATATTGCCTGTATTGGGTATGGTGTAATAATCCTTTTCTTTAAATAAGGCATTGGGACTGCCATCCGTATTGATATCCCCTTCCAGCGTTGCTGCAGGATAGATATCCTGCTTGAACTCATCGGTAAGCACCATTCTTATGTTACCCAGGTGGTCTTTAATAAAATAATCATACACAAAACCCGTAGGGGTATTGGGAGTGGAGGCATTATTGTATTGCGGTCTTATCCTGCCTTCTTCATGGGCTATGAACTGCAGCCTGTCGGTATAGCCCAGCGCTGTGTTAAGCGTGCTGTTGTTGGTATATGCCTTGCTTTCATACACCGCTCCCCCAAGGTAAGTGGTGGTGGTGGTGATACTGATGTTGGTATAGGTGTTACCCCCGTAAGCTACCGTGGCGGCGGTTTCTATGGTTTGTTTGGTAAGCTTTTCTCCGCCGGTGCTGTATACATAGCCAACAGTGCCTTTATCTGTGGTAATGGTTCTGGGCAGCTCAATGGTATTATAGTAAGCTATGGAGTTTATTCCCTTATTAAAATCCGTGGTAAGGCTGCCGTTGCCATTATTGTAATTATAGTCTCCGCTGCTAATGGTGCCGTCTTTAAAATCTCCCAGCTTCCCGTTGTCGCTGCCGGTTATGCCATCGGTAACTTTATATGGTGCATTCTCAAAGGAGTAATAACTATAGGTAAGCTGGTCTATTACAGGCGAGCTGTTAAGTTTTAATCCCTTGCGGTTAAGAGTTTTGACATTGCCGTTATAGTCATAGCTTATGCCGTATTCTGAAAAATCCACCACGCCATTGCTAAAAACGGCCGATGCCCCGGAACCTGATGTGTATTGCCCGAAGTTTGCTGCATTAAGCCGGTTGGCATTATCATAGGTAAAATCATATTTTCTCCTGTGCTGGTCTCCCTCGCTCTTCCACAGCATGCTGCCTATATTACCATTGTATTGTTTATTATCGTTGCTGCCTATGGAAGGGTCTTTATCATAGCCCAGCTCAAGGGCAAAATAACGGTCGCTGTTGGTTGATGCACTGGTATAATCTTTATTGATGGACAGCAGCCAGCCACGTACATTATATACATACTCCTGGTTAGACAGGATGGAACTGGTATAGGCGCCTGTAGCATCCCGCTTGTTGCCCATGGTTTTTCTCTTTAGCTGACCAAGGGCATCGTATATGTTGGTGTTGATCTTAGTCCAGGTGTCGGGCAATTCATTGCTTTCCACCAGTGTATTTTGTATCTTTTTCTGCGTCTGTACAGCTCTGCCAAGATCATCATACCTGATATCCGTAAGGGTAACCGTAGACTGCCCGGTAGTTCCGCTTACGGCCGGCATCTGGTGTTTATATACAATACGCAATGGCTGCCCCACCCAGTTATATTGGGTGGTAACAAGATCACTGCCCGTGCGGAAATTTTTGGTTTTTACCTGTATCACCCTTCCCTTATCATCATAAATATTTACGGTATAAATATAATTCTGGCTGCCCAGTATAAGCTCTCTGGTCCAGGTAACCATTCCTTTTGTCTGAAAAGATTGCACAGGCTCCTGGGGATAGTAAGGAGCAGTATTATAGGTGGTGTAAATGTAATCGTCGGTTTTATAGGTAGCATCAAAGTCTTTGGTAAGCCCGCCGGGTGATGGAATATTATCATAGTCGTCATAATGCCATTCAGCGATCTGGGACCAATGGACATTCAGTGGCGGCTGAGCGTCAAGGGGAAAAGGATAGGCTGT
>NZ_QCZJ01000050.1 GCF_003075435.1 Terrimonas sp.
AAGCAGTATCACCCCAGGTAAATAAACCATGAGAACCGAGCATGATACCACGGATACCTGGATTTTCGTCAAGACATTTTTTCAGCTCAAGCCCCAGTTCAAAGCCGGGTTTTCTCCATTCTACCCAGCCAAGCTTTCCGTTGAATAATTCTTTGGTAATGCGTTTGCCGTCTTTAGCCGCAGCAATTGCAATGGCTGCATCGGGGTGCAGGTGATCAATATGCTTAAACGGAAGAAAACCATGCAACGGCGTATCTATTGAAGGTGCTTTTGAAGCAAGATCAAAAATGCAATGGTTAAACAGTTCTACCATTTCATCTTCATACTGCAAGCCTCTGTATACGTTTTTAAGACTTCTTAAACGATCCACATACAATGCAGCCAAACCATTTTTTTTCAATGTTCCCAAATCGCCTCCTGAGCCTTTTACCCACATCACTTCTGTTTCCGTGCCGGTTAAAGGATCTTTACTGATTACTTTACATGAGGTGTTTCCACCGCCATAGTTGGTAAGTCTCAAATCCGCTCCAAGTAAATTGGAACGGTATATCAATAATGCCACTTCATCGCCTGCCAGTTCAGCCGCTTTGGATTCTTCCCACAGGTAACTTACGTGCTTAAATGTTTTTGTACCAGAAGACATAAACTAATATTTAGTTTTAAAAATTAAGGTTTTAAAGAATTACCGTATCCTACCAGCAGTACAGCAATAATAATTGTAATAATGCCTGCAGTAATAGTGAATTTTGTTTTTGAACTTACACCTTTCCATTCTTTTAAAATAACACCCCACATATTAGCTACGAGAATGATAAAGGCCATATGCAATATCCACGAGCTTGGTCCATTTCCCATCTTACTTTCACCCATTCCATAAAAAAAGAACTGAAGAAACCAGGTGGTACCTGCCAAAGCTGAAAATATATAATTGCGTAACAGCGGTGTTTTACTATTGGTATAATCGCCAAAGGTTTTATTGCGTGCATTCAGGAGCATACACCATATAAAATTGGTAGTTAAGCCGCCCCATAAAATCACTACATAGGTTACATTATTCTGATAGAGAAACTCTCCCTGCCCCGGGTTTGCATTTTTCCATAACTCATTAGCTGTTTCCGCCATTGATTTACCAGATTCTATACCAAAATTAAAGCAGGCGCTGAGTACGCCGGAAATAACAGCAACCAGTAACCCAAGCCCGAATTTATATTCTGTTTTCACTTCTGCACCGCCGTGTGGATCAGCTGCCACTGTTTGTAATTCTTTTTCTTTCAAACTACCTGCCCTGCCACATAAGATAATGCCGAGTATACAAACAGCCAACCCTGCCAGTACTGTAAGCCCCCAACTGGTAGTAACCAGCATACCAAAAGTATCTTTACCTGTTTTTGGAAAGAACTGGTAATACATGGAAGGGATTAAAGCGCCAAGTACCATTGTAAGCCCGAGGATAATACTGTTACCGAGAGATACCCCGAGATAAC
This sequence comes from Terrimonas sp., assembly GCF_003075435.1. Classification (GTDB taxonomy): domain Bacteria; phylum Bacteroidota; class Bacteroidia; order Chitinophagales; family Chitinophagaceae; genus Agriterribacter. The sequence goes on from NZ_QCZJ01000050.1 coordinate 1,485, forward strand.
GAACACCTAACCCGTAGGTAAGTCCGCCTATACCCCAAAGCAATCCAAATAAATAAGTAACGCCTAAGGTAGCGCCATCTGTATGCTTTATAATCTCAGAAAAGTTAGGGATAGTTAAATATGCCGCAAGCGGAGGAACAATAAGCCATGAAAATAAACCGCCTATTATCCAGTAACTTTCCCAGGCCCAACCTTTAACTTTCTTATAAGGGATGTAAAAACTACCTGAAGCAAAACCGCCTATAAAGTGATAAATAATGCCTAATATAACCTGCATCCTTAAATTTTTTCAAATGGAAATATGCAATCTGATGACCAAAAGTATTGTATGAATATCATAAACCCATCATGTGCTGTCATGGCTTAAAACCCACAATTTTCACCTTTATAGAAGACATTCCTATATACCGGATAGCTTTTTAAGCAGATCATCTTTTCGTCGGGTTGAAACATCAATATTACTACCATCTTCCATTGTAATATAGCCGCCTTTGCCCTTATAATAATTTTTTACCAATGAAAGGTTGACAAGATGGGAATTATGTACACGGAAAAAGTTATATTCTGCCAGCAGATCTTCAAATTCTTTAAGTGTTTTTGCTACTACCATTTTTTTATTTCCTGTCAGATAAATCGTGGTATAATTGATATCACTTTCACAACGTATGATATCGCCTACCGCTATATAACTGATACCACTTACGGTATGAATACCTATCCTTTTTGAGGCGGCATTCATAGCTTTCATATTATCCAGCAGGTTGTCTATTTTTTGAGCGGTTTCAATCTTGGACAACCGCTTCTGCATCCGTTCTACCGCGTTTTTCAATTCGTCCGCATCAATGGGCTTTAGCAAATAATCTACAGCGCTAAACTTAAAAGCCTGCACTGCATATTTTTCGTAAGCGGTTGTAAAAATTACGTCGAAATTAATTTCGTCTATGCCTTTCAGTAAGTCGAACCCGGTTTTATCGTGTATCTGCATGTCAAGAAAAACAAGGTCAGGCTGCAGCTTTAAGCTTCCTTCAATTGCCGTTTCAATGGTATTATAGCTGTCTAATATACGAACAGACGATCTGCAATGATCATTCAATAAACCTGAAAGGCGGTCCACACAATGGCGCTCATCATCTACTATTATGGCATTGATCATATCAATCGGAACAGTGGTTTGGAAATGATTAAAAATAATAACAATCCTTCAATAATATGATTTTTTGGGGTGTATTCCCAGAGATTTCGCTTATAATGACATGATTACGGATGAACTGAAAATCAGGTTCCCGGTGTTCGCATCGGCGAAACAGGATTTGCTACACAAAGAGCCACAAAGCATACACAAAGTTACACAGAGCGTTTTATTATTCTTTGTGGCTCTTTGTGTACCCTTCGTGTACCTCTGTGAAATAACCACTGAATATTGCAACCGGTAAGCCGGGAACTTAAAAGCGAAATCCCTGAAACCTTCACCCGTTTTTTGAGCGTATATTTATGACGCAATATGTATTATGAAAAGATATCTTTTTTTAATCACTGTTCTAATAATAACTGTTTCTGCCTTTTCCCAGCAATTTGGCGGAAATCCGCCTTCGTTAAAATGGAAGCAGATAAAAACCGGTGAAGCAAAAATTATTTTCCCCGCAGGGCTTGATACGGCCGCGCAACGTACCGCGGCTATTGCGCATTATCTCCATAAAACAACTTCAGCAACGGCAGGCAACAGTCTTCGAAAGATCACTATTGTTTTACAAAATCAAGCCACAACCTCTAACGGGTATGTAGGACTTGCGCCCTGGCGCAGTGAATTTTATTTAACGCCGTCGCCTGATAATTTTTCGCTCGGCAGCCTGCCCTGGATTGATAACCTTACCCTGCACGAATACAGGCATGTGCAGCAGTATATGAATTATCGCAAAGGCTTATCAAAGCTGGCATATATTATATTGGGTGAAGAAGGCCAGGCTGTTGCTAATAATGCCGCCATACCCAACTGGTTTTTCGAAGGCGATGCCGTTTTCCAGGAAACTGCCGTCAGTGAACAGGGAAGGGGGAGATTACCTTATTTTTTTAATGCTTACCGATCACTATGGCAATCTGGTAAAGAGTATAGTTTTATGAAGCTGCGCAATGGGTCGCTGCGTCATTTTATTCCTGATCATTATGCACTGGGTTATTTGCTCACCGCTTATGGAAGAGAGGCATACGGCGATCATTTCTGGACAAATGTAACGGATGACGCCGCAAGATTCAGGGGATTATTCTATCCTTTTCAAAAAGCAGTAAAAAAATATAGTAAGCTATCATACAAAAATTTTGTAAACGATGCTTTTCTGTTTTACAAAAAACAAGATGCCGCTTTTTCGGATGCTGCCTTTATAACACAGGGAAACAACCACTATGTGAGTAATTATATAGCGCCTTATTTTAAGGGGAGTGACACTATTATCGCGCTAAAAAAAACATACCGCGAAAGACCAGCGTGGTATATGCTTTCTAAAAACGGTGAAAAGAAAATCCGGGTAAAAGATATCGGCGATGATGACTATTACGCCTATGCAGCTAATAAAATTGTTTACACTGCAATGCAGCCTTCCGTAAGATGGGATCAAAGAGATTACAGCATTATAAAAATACTTGACATCAATACTAACACCGTTAAACAGCTAACGCATAAAAGCAAATACTATACACCAGGTATTTCTGATGACGGGAAGAGGGTTGCTGCTGTTGAATTTTTACCTGATCAGCATAACAGCATTCATATTATTGACGCAGGAAACGGGCAGGTGCTGGAAAAAATTTCTCCTTCCGGAGATATTGAAATGTTCAGCTTTCCTAAATTTTATAAAGACAATAATATCATAGCTTCTGCAAGGAATAAATCTGGCATGATGAGCATCGTATTCATTGATATAAACACCAAAGCTATCAACCCGCTTATACCCTGGAGCTATAATGTGAATGGGTATCTTTTTATAAAGGGTGATACTTTATTTTATTCCGCCACCAGCGCCGGACATGATAATATTTTCGCAATAAACATCCCTGCAAAAAATATTTACAGGTTAACGAATGAAAGTCTTGGCGCCTACCAGCCATGCATAAACGAAAATGGCAAATTAGCCTGGAGCAGCTTTACCCCTACCGGCTATCAATTAAAAGAAAAACAACTGTCTTCTGCTGACTGGCAACCTGTTATAAGTACATTTTCCGTGAATGCTGTTGATATGTTTGTGCCTAATGGATTATCACAAACCAGTAAATACGGCCCCGGCAGCTTACCTCAAGATAACTATACAGTTAGCCGGTATAGCAAACTAAGCCATCCTTTTAATTTTCATAGCTGGCGGCCATATTACGAACAACCGGAATGGAGCTTTACCTTGTATGGAGAAAATGTACTGAATACTTTTCAATCCCAGGTTTCCTACACGTATAATGAAAACGAGCAAAGTCACCAGGCAGGGCTTTCAGGAACTTATGGTGCTTTATTTCCCTGGATTACAGGGGGTGCATATTATGCTTTCGACCGAAAAACCAGCGACAGCACCCGCACCATCCACTGGGATGAATTGAATGCAAACATAGGTTTAACTGTACCATTGAATTTTACCAGCGGCAGGTGGTATAAATTCCTTTCGCTTTCATCTTCGTATAATATTAACCAGTTAAATGTCACAGGTAAATATAAAGACAGCCTTGTTTCTCCTTTATTTCAATTCATGCAATCGTCTGTAAGCTGGACAAGCCAGGTGCAAAAAGCCACTCAGAATATTAATCCCAGGTATGCACAAACTTTTTTGCTGAGGTACAGGAATATGATTGATAACAACAAAGCACATCAACTGCTCGCATCAGGTTCTTTATATTTTCCGGGAATCGGAGTTAATCACAGTATTGTATTAACAGGCGCTTTTCAGCAGCGCGATACCGTTAACAGGTATCGCTTCTCTAACCTGTTTCCTTTTGCAAGAGGATATGAAGCTATTGACGCACCCCGTATGTGGAAGCTGGGCGCTAATTATCATTTCCCATTATGGTATCCCGACTGGGGCTTTGGGCAGATCGTTTACTTTTTACGTGTAAGGGCTAATGCTTTTTTTGACAATGCGCAAATACAAAGCTTGCGTACCAAAGAGATTTTTACTTTACGCAGCACAGGCGCGGAAATTTATTTTGATACAAAATGGTGGAACCAGCAGCCGGTATCTTTTGGTATACGGTACAGCAGGTTACTGGACACTGATATTGCAGGATTAAAAAATGCCAACCGCTGGGAATTTATAATGCCGGTGAATTTAATAAGCAGGTAACCTCACCCCAACCCCTCTCCATGCAATGGAGAGGAGCGGTACTTAGAATAATTCCAATCCATATATCTACCACATCATCTATATAAAAATTCAAACAAAATGTGCCCTGCTTCGTCTCATTTTCAAATTTTCAAATCATCACATTTTCAAATTAATTACTGGTCACTCGCGATCTTATCATAGCTCGCTACAATACCTTTAATTAAAGATGAACTGAAACCCTGGTGCTCCATTTCATTTAAACCTGCTATAGTGCATCCTTTAGGTGTAGTTACTTTATCAATTTCATGCTCAGGATGGGTATTCTTTTGCAGCAATAATTGTGCGGCGCCGAGAACAGTTTGCGCGGCAATAAGGCTTGCTGTTTTTGCATCAAATCCTATTTGAATACCCCCCTGTATATTGGCACGTATATAGCGCATAGCGTATGCAGTACCACAGGCAGCAAGCACAGTAGAGGCATCCATTAGTTTCTCTTCAATCACTACCACTCTCCCCAACTGGTTGAAAATATCTTTTACATATTCCAATTGGTCGCTGGTAATGTCTCTCGCGCTGATGCAGGTCATGCTTTGTTGTATGGCAATAGCAGTATTAGGCATTGCCCTGACCGTAGAAATTTTTTTATTGAGTATACTATGAATGTGCTCTGTGGTAATACCAGTTATTACAGAAACCAGCACATGCCTGTTTTCATCAAACAATAATCGCAGACTGCCCAATACTTCGTCTACCTGGAAAGGTTTAACCGCCAGAATTACAAGGTCCGCAAATTTCACCGCTTCCGTATTGTCATTGCTCACCAGTACACCTTTTTCTTCAAGATGTGTAAGTGTACTGATATTTCTTTTTGTAATGAGAATATGCCCCGGAGTAATAAAACCACTTTGTATTAATCCTTCCGCAACAGCGGTTCCAAGATTACCTCCTCCTATTATCGCGATTTTCTTATTCATTGTTAATAATATTTCTCAGACGTTAAATAGTGGCGTACATAATCTTCCACGCCATTTTCAAGTGTAAAAAATTCATCTTTATATCCCGCTGTTCTCAGTTTAAACATATCCGCTTCAGTAAAATACTGGTATTTATCCCTGATATCTTCCGGCATATCTATAAACCTGATATCAGGTTCCTTCCCCAGCCCTGCAAATGTTGCTTTTGCCAGATCATAAAAGCTTCTTGCTTTACCCGTACCCAAATTATATATGGTTGACCGTGGCTGATTTTTCATTAGCCATACACATACTTTAAGCACATCTTTTACATAGATAAAATCACGGAGCTGCTGCCCGTCTTCAAAATCAGGACGGTGAGATTTAAACAATTTTACGAAACCATTTTCTTTGATCTGGTTAAACGAATGGAATATCACACTCGCCATACGGCCTTTATGATATTCATTAGGCCCATACACATTGAAAAACTTTAAACCAGCCCAAAACGGCGGTTTGCTGATCTGATTCAGCACCCATTTGTCAAATTCATTTTTTGATACGCCATAAGGATTAAGCGGCTGCAGTCTTTGAGGAGTAATGCCATCGCTGTAACCAAGCGCCCCATCACCATAGGTAGCCGCTGATGACGCATACACAAAGGGTATATCGTAAACCACGCAATAGTTCCATAAATCCTGGGAGTACTCAACATTCAGCCTTTCGAGCACTTCGTAGTTAAACTCAGCAGTATCCGTGCGGGCACCCATGTGAAACACAAATTTCACTTCCGGCTTATGTTCTTCCAGCCATTCAAGCAGTTCATCTCTTTCTACTTTATGAATAAACCTTTTGCCTTCAAGGTTATTCGCTTTATCAACCCTTTCAAACTCATCAACCAGTATAAGATTTGCATAGCCCTGCTTATTCAGATAGCTGGTTAAACAACTGCCTATAAAGCCGGCAGCGCCTGTTATCAATATAATATCTTCTTTGGTAATAGCCACCCCATTTGCCATAGTATATGTTAGTTTTGGCGGCAAAATTACAGGAATAGAGGCTATCAACCTTAAGGTTATCGTATTGTTAGCCATCTTAATGAAAAAAAGCCTGACATTACCTGGTTATAATTAGCACACCCGGCACAATCAGCCCATAAAACAGCAGAGATAACTATTGATGAAAATAAATACCAGCTAAAGCAGCATTAGGCCCCCGTACCTGGTTAATCCGTATCCGCACAGGACGATCAACCCTGAAACGTACTAATTTACCTGTTTGTATATTGTCAACAATTTGAGCAGGGGCAAGTAATTCAAAGTTTTCGAGATCAAAAACTTCAAATGCACATCTTCTTCCCTTTGAATCCGGATCTATAAAATGCAATATGATATCATAAGAAACTCCTTTTTCACTATAAACATCAAGAGGAAATGTTTGCAATGTTGGTATAGGGTCTTTTGTAATAAAAGCATATTGCGTTGGTAATGATCCTTCAGGTGCATTTTTTGTATTCCATCGCCGTTGTCCGGCTCTTCTTACTACAACAGAATCTACATAGCCGGGCTTTCTGAATTTAGTTAATGACTTATCGTCTGCAGGTTGCAGGCAGCCATCCGTTTCATCAGGAATAACTGAAGCATTTGAAATGGCAGGAGCTATCTTAAATGTCGAAATTTTATACTTCAAATCAGTGCTGTCAGTTTTAAAATGATATGCTTTTTCACTGTATTTAAATTTGATATTGTATTTACCCGGCTCAAGATTCTTCAGGTATACGAACTGGTTATCTTCCCCGGCTGGCAATATCTTTTTACCATTTAAAATTATTTGCTGAATTTGTTTCCCGATTTTAGGGATACCAACTTCACCGGCCACGGTGCCTTGTGGCACATCTATTACAAAATTGCCTTTAAGTACATTTATAGCTACTTTAATATTGCCATACGGCGTTGGCACATCTCCCGCCACTTCAGTTAAACCACCTGTAATATTAGGCGCTGCACGAAACTTTCTGAAACCTAATGAAAGATTTTTTACCCCAAGGATTTCTTCTGAGATCCAGCGCACCACGCCGGCACCCCAGGGATGCGCGAGGCTTGTATAGCCGCATTGATTATTTACAGGGGCGCTATTGGGCAATAACGCATCATTCCAGGAGGGTCGGAAAACCTCAAAAAAAGTAGTGCCCCCATACTTTATTTGCCCGCCCCAATGATCATTAATAGTTGATAATGCATCAACATATTTCCCTGTTAAAGCTAATGCCTGAATAATAAAATATTGATTAAACGATGAGTAAGATAATCGCTCATTACGATCTTTGCACCGCTCATTAAACAGGGTTAACAAATCTGCAGATTGATATAATCCGGCATTCATAGCTTCGGCAAGTGCGTGTATACCCATTTTTTTTAAAGCCATGTCGTCATTCAATAATTGCATTTGCCTGGTATCAGCATATTCTGCAAATTTATTGGCTAAGCTGTCTTCATTAATTGAACGCAGTGCTGCCGAAAATTTTCGCCATGCATTTATACAAAGCCAACGGTAAGCCTGCTGCGGCTCAGATATATCAGGCTGCTCAAAGCCGGCACCCAATCTCTCATCCCAACCCATAAATACAAGTTTCGGAAGATTATCAAAATGATCATAAGCCACCTGCAGTTTTTTGTGAGCATTATTCATTAGTGTTTTTAAGAAAGCACTATCACCTGTATACTGATAATAGTCAAGTAAGCCAAGTACCCAATAGATAGCATACGCAGCAATTCCATTATCCTGAACAGAAGTAAATAAAATATTCTTGCGCACAAAGTCAAAGTTTCCAAACGCTGACAGCGATGCTTCCTGTGATGGATATGCGTCACCAGTCCAGGAATGCCTGTCACTTCTTTCCATAAGAATTGCTCCAAAATAATCCTGCAGCAGGTTTAGCTTAACAGTATAGGCTCCTGTATACCATATTCGATTTAACATGGTATCATTACTATAAAAACTGCCGTTGTAATTGCTCGGTTTTATCTGGCAGACAAGTTTAAAATTCTTCAAATGCCATTTTGAGTTAAAACTATTTACATGCAACCACGCGAAACGTACCCCTTCGTACAAAAGATTGTTAAGCTCCAGCCTATAGGCATTTCCATATTTAACAGGTTTTAGTGTTTTTACAGGATGCTGAGCCCCGGCATTCAATATTGCAGGTTCTTGGTATTCGCTGATACTTGCCAGCACTTCTCCATTCATATCTTCCGATTCAAACTCTACCCAGCCAGCACTTACAACACCGAAATCAAAAAAAATCTCTCCTTCTCCCTGAACGATAACAGATGAACCTTTGATTTGAAAAGATGTTGCAGGCGATGCCTGCACACTACCTGGAAAAAGCTCATATACCTGCAGGCTATCATCGGCATTTGTGCTTATCCATCTGTAATTTACATAAGGATCAGGCGAATTTTTATGCTTTGTTTTTTGAAACTTTCCACCATGTATTTTTTTATAGGGTTCAATAACCTGAGCATTGGCTGCTGTCAATAACATTGCACATATTATCAGGATAAGACCTATTGTACTATAAGGCGACCGCATAAATAATATAATAAAAATTTTAACTCACTTTAAAAACCGATTATATAAAACACCATCTTTTTCAATTAATACTATTTTCAATTAAGCAAGCAATATATTTTCATCAATATTCTTCCGCAATATTTCCTTCATAAAAAGATTAATTTCCCATTGCGATACTATGGGTTTATTATCTTCAATACTTGTCCACATATATGGTGGTGGCCCAAATTCAGGTGTAATGGTAATTTGCTTTTCTTTTCTTTCTTTCGCATTATTAACAATCCGGATCCACCATTGCAGAAATGTCTGAACTGCATCAACCCATATATTATTTCGGGGGTCAGGTATCTGAGGGCCTTGTGGAAATCCTACACGTGCATGTATATGCGCTGCGCGTTCTACTGCTTCATTAAGCACCGCCTTATAGCCATCCAGGTAGCTTTCCGTTACACAAACCCAGTGAGAAAAATCTGCAGTTATTTTCATTGTCTCTCTAAGATCGAATAATACCTGCGCATTTGCCGGGCTATATCCTATACTCCCTCTATGCGTTTCATGTACTACTTCAATATTATTTTTTGCGCTAAATGCTGATGCGGTATCCAGCAACATCAATTGCTCATCTAATGTAAAAAAGTCTCTGCCGGTATGAGAATTAATCAGGATGGGATTAGTTTCTGTAGCGGAGTATAAAAAATATTCAAATGATTTACAAAACGATTCAATATTCGTTCCGGAAGCCTGGTATTGCTGACTCACCATAATTAACTCATATTCTTCCAGCAACCTTGTCCACCTTTGTCTTTCTTTAGGATGATCAGGCACCCATGTATCAATACCATCATAACCGGCTTCCTTTATTTTAACCAGGAAGGGCTCAATATCCATTTCTTCAAAACCCCATTTAGGGCAAAGAATTTTTAATTTCAATTTTAAGATTTATATATCAGGGGATTTTGCTTATCATTATTTAAAACATCTCCGATATTCATATGATTCACCTGCTCGTCAGTAAGAATATTTTGAATACCATTAAAGACTGCCCCATCGGGCATATAAGCACAGGTAAATGCGCGCCTGAATCCATTGGTCATATTAGCTCCCGCCCCATGTATTGTTAATCCGTTATGAAAAGAACAGCTTCCAGCCTTCATAGGCGCCGCTACAGATTTTGATTTCCTGTACTCAGGATAGAAATCAAAAATCGCATCCATATTTTTTCCGATACCCGGGTTTTCAAAACGTGTTGTGTGATGCGAGCCGGGAATAAAATAAAGACATCCATTTTCAAGTGTAGCATCATCGAGGGCTACCCAAATTGACAACGCCTGCCGATCGCTAAACGACCAAAAAGGAGTATCCAGGTGCCAGGATGTAGGATTTGCCCATGGCCTTTTTATCAATGCCTGATCATGCCATATACGTGTACCCTGCCAACCGGCAAGCAATGCTACCATCTTACCTATCCTTTCATCTAACATCATTTTTTTTACCCTTTCGTTAGTCTGCCAAAGGTTCAACATCTGATCAAATACTTTTCCATAATAATCACTCTCTTTATTAATCCCATCATCGTCTCCTATTTTAACATCTTTGCCTGGCATTTTTCGACCATTACGTTCCTGTATAGCTTCTGTTACAGCCTCTCGCCACAAATCAAGTTCTTCGGCGCTGAGAAAATCTTCAACAATCAAATAACCATCCTTTTGATAACTTTCAATTTGTTCATTTGTCAAAAATGTATTCATAAATTCCTTTTTTTATAGAAATAATTAGCCTGTCCTGATAGAACAGGCTAATTATTTTTGATTGAATATTGAGTGAAGTTATCTCTACCACTCAATATCCCGGGTTTTGTTGCAGGTTGGAGTTAATTTGTATTTCCCTTGCAGGAATAGGATAGATAAACTTATCCTGTGTGATATTAAACGCTGCGGGTAATATCCAGCCGTATTGTGCTTTCAGTGCAACACCTTTTGCCGTGATCTTTTCTATCGCTTTACCACTGCGTAGCAAATCGAGCCAACGATGATTTTCAAACGCCA
>NZ_QCZJ01000051.1 GCF_003075435.1 Terrimonas sp.
TCAGCTACATATCCGGCTGACCGAACACTAATGAACTACAAAATATATTTTCAACTTTTGTATCTTACATCAGCAGCAGTACCGGGCTGGACGTTTTTCAAATGCCCTGCCGAACGCAAAGCTGTGACCGTTGTAGGCAAGCAGTTTAAACAGCGTTTAATTTCAAATGTGACAGTGTGTAAACTTGCTTACTTCTGCATCAAGACAAAAAACTCAAGTGACAAAGCCCATATTTTTCATTTTTGTACTTATTGCATTTCACTTAATTTCTTGTAGGTCGACAAAAAATATTACAGGGACATATAGCTCAAACTTCGCTGTTCATGGTTTTTTCGGCACAAGAATTAATTTAAATCCTGACTCTACGTTTGGCTATCGAATGAGAGGCGACATGATGTTTGACACATCCAATGGGCACTACAAGATTGACAATAAATATGTCATTCTTTACCATGAACCTTTTAAGCCTGACACTTCCGAATATGAAAAGTATGGCAAAGAAGCAGTTTTATTAAGTTCTGGACTATCAACAAACAAACACTTAGGTAGTCCTGAAAAATATTTAATAGGACACGAGAAGTTATTTGTTTGCGACACTTCTGGACGAGTAATCAAAAAGCAGTTTGGCTATTCAAAACGCAGACAATACTTAATTTTTGGCAAGCATTGGTATAAAAGACGATACTATCTTAAACGAGTTGACTGAATGCCTGCCTACAACAGGGCGGTTTGGCAATATGGCGGGGCGACGAATATATGCTCAACTTTTTGTTCATTATTCGGCTTCATTTCCAGCCGACGAATAACGCCGGGCTGTAGTTCTTATCATCAATTATTTATAACTTTAATAAGCAGCAGTTACGGGCAGACGATTTTCAAATGCCACCACATCGCCAAGCCGCTATCGTTGGGCGTAATTCTTCATAACCATTACTAATGACAGACCTGCAAAAGAGAAACGAAATTCATGACTTGTTAGCTTTCCTGAAGACGTATGTACAGATATACGTTGACAATTCGTTTACAGACCTAACTTTTGACGTTGAAAGACTTATCACTAACTATTTAAACGTTTTTGAAAAGCCAGATGAAAAGTTTGTAAACGTCAACGCAATCCAACATAACTATCCGGCGGTTGATTTAGTTTCTGCAAAGAAAGGCATCGCCGTTCAAGTGACAACTAACGCAGACAAAAGAAAAGTTGATAAAACAATAGCAACTTATAATAAGCATTCGCTATCATACAAGCAACTTATCGTCATTGGTTTTGTAAAAGCGACAAAATTAAAAATACCAAATGTTTCTGTTCACGGCATTGAATATCTAACCAACTTGGCAAAGTTCGCTAATAGTAATCAGCTTGATGATTTGTATGACATCTTAAAACGACAAGTACCTTGGAACAGTTTAAGTCCATTGGATGACAAACACTGCTTCGACGTTGTGTTTGACACAATTAACAGAAGTGCGATAAGGGATTACACCCTTTGCGAAGGAAGCTTTGATCAAATGGCTGATAGATTGTATCAAGTAAAAGAGCTCATTACTACAGGAAAAGTCAAGGGAGAAAGCATAAGAGCAAAGGCACTTGTAGAGTATAATGACAACGTGAGACGCAAACTGCACGAAATTGAATTTCTCATTTCACACATTTTGCAAATCTGCAATGCAAACAGAAATAAAAGAAAGTCAAATTTTCTTGATTTGAGCAGACAAGAGACGGATGAGATTGACGACTTAAAAGAAAAAATAATAAACAACACAAACAGCTTGGCAAAGGAATTAGATCTTAATAAAGCGATTGTTGGAAGCCGACGACACTAAAACTAAACTACGCCCAACAAGCGGCTTTGTGCAAGTGGGGCACGACGAATATGCCATCAGCTTTTTGCAATCATCGGCTGTAGTTCCAGCGTGACGAACAATAATCAGCAAGAGAACAAACAATGAACTTTAATCTATAAATTCAACTTCGGTTCTGGACAGAAGGAATGCTAATTCCCCACCTGCACAAAGCCCTGTTCGTTAGCCGTCATTGTACTGCAACGCTCTCGAACTCCCAAAACAAGACACAGAAAATTCCTTTTTCTCACATCTGACACCCTTATACATTCTCTTCTAAAATTTTCGCAAAAAAATGTCGTATATAATTGACATTTTGAAAACTATTATTATCTTTGTGGAAATTTTAATTGACTTACAATGAAAGAAAAAATGAGCTTATTTAGTGTGCTTTGGGCATTAGTATTTGCGATTTGCTTCACCGTTAGTGTGTATTATTTATCCAAATATTCTATATCTGTACCAATCTCTCTGTTGATTATTTCTGTTAATGTTCTCTTGTTCGGAACTTATACAGTAAAGTTTATACAAAGTATAAAATTGCTTGATGAAGTTCAAATCAGAATACAATTAGAAGCAGTGTCCATTGCTTTTGCATTGTCTTTGCTTTTGGTTATGGTTTTGGGGTTGGTAGGTTTGGTAGAAAATCTTGGCTTGGACAATTTCAGTTATTTGTACGTTTTCCCTTTGTTTTTCTTGTTCTATTTAATTGGTCTATTCATTTCAAAACGTAAATACAGATGAAAAATACCATAAAAGTTGAAAGAGCGAAAAAGAATTGGACACAAGCCGAGTTAGCTGAAAAAATTGGCATTTCAAGGCAGGCAATGAACTCCATTGAAACAGGAAAATTTGTTCCCTCTACTCTCTTGGCATTAAAAATGGCTTATGTCTTTGGAACACCAGTTGAAGAATTTTTTAAATTAGAAGAAAGCGATTTTAATTAACTCAAAAATATCATAACAATGAATGCACATTCAAAAGACAAAAAAACTTTTCTACTTTCAGACAACGACCAGTTATTGGGAGAATTGATTTATGAAACACCATTTTACCTGAAAGCAGAAATTAAAATGTCCAATACCGAAACTTACAAACTAGCACCAGTAGGTTTTTTCGGAACAAGCGTTTCGGTAACAAAAGATGGAAATAAAATAGCCAGCCTTTCAATGAGTTGGAATGGGAAAATCATCATCACATTTCAGGACGAAAGAGAATATGCCCTGAAATTAAGCGGACTTTTTCAAAGCAAAATGATACTTGAAGATAAAAACCAACAAAATGTACTTCAATTTGAACCTAAATTTAATTGGAGAGATTTTTATTGCAAGTATGACATTATCTATGATATTACGAATGATAAAGAACCAAAAGACAAGTTGTTACTTTTACTTGGTGTCTATGCCGCAAATTATTTTATCGCAACTATATCCGGAGCAAACGCCGGACTAATGTAAAAAAACAACGAACGGCTAACATCGGTTTGGCGAAATGCGGGCTGAACATCATAGGCTCAACTTTTGGATTTCTATTCCGCCAATTGCTGTTCCTTATTGCTTTTTTTCGTAAGTTAGCAAACGGAAACAGCATTGGCTACCGTCCGTGCAAAACTGAACTTTTCGTTCACCTTTGCCCGCACTATCGCCAAGCCGTTTCCCGTTAGCGGCAAGCTCAAAAGACACCCTACTAAATGAAACATCCTAAACATAAATCTTTCGTTGACAAATCTATAAGTGCAGCCCTCTCAGAGATTGAAATCTACAACAAGCCCGACTTTAAATATCGGGAAGAGACTTTCTCTATTTTAATGATTAATTCGTGGGAGCTGTTACTTAAAGCAAAGATTATTAGTGAAAATAAAGGTGACTTAAAGTCAATATATATTTTGGTAAATAAAATTGGCAAGAAAGGAAACAAACTCAATACTCTTACACCTGAATTAAACAGAAGTAAAAATCCAAAGACAATTGGACTCCCGAAATGTCTTTCTCTTTGTGAAGTGCCTCCAATTAATTTAGACCAAGCTGTAAAAGAGAACATCTTTTTATTAATGGAAATTCGAGACACAGCTATTCATTTTCAACATGCAGACCTCTACTTAAGTAAAAAAGTGTTTGAAATTGGTACGGCTTCATTAAAAAATTATTTGACACTCATTACAGAATGGTTCAATTATGATTTATCGATTTATAATTTCTTTTTAATGCCAATGACTTTTTTTCATGAGTTTGAAGCAATAAAAAGTTTTTCTATAAATAGTAATAAAGAGCAAATTGAAAACTTATTGAAGTATATATCTGAAAAGGAAAAACAATCGCCGTCAGATGAAAGCAAGGATTTCAACATTTCTCTAAAACTAGAAACGAAGTTTGTAAAATCAACATCAACGGAAAGTTTGCTTGTAAACTATTCAACCGACCCAGACGCAATAAAAATTAATGTCCAGGAGGAAGATGCATTAAAAAACTATCCGTATGATTATGCCAAACTTACGGCTGCTTTAAGAAAACGCTACACGAATTTTATTGAAAACAATTCTTACCATGCAATTAGAAAGCCATTGATGAAAAATAAAAAATATTGTAAGACAAGGCTTCTTGACCCGAACAATACAAAGAGTCCCAAAAAAGACTGGTACAGTTCAGAAATATTTAAAGAGTTTGACAAACATTATAAAAAATAATTTGAGCATTGACGAGCCATGCCGCTAACAAAAGGTTTGCCACAAGGCTGGCGGTCGGAAAAACAATCGGCAGTTGTACTACTATCAGCTAATATCAGGCTTGACCGAATTCTATTTGGCTTTTAGTTGTTAACTTCAACTTCAGTTTTTCAAATCGGCTTCAGTTGCCGGGCTGACAGTTATAAAATACCAGTCCTGCGGCAAGCCTCGAACGTTAGGCGCAACCAAATGATAGACTCAGGTTTAATTATATGGAATGGTGAAACTATTGGTATGGTAACAAATATCATGTCAGACATGTGGTATTTGGACGCCGATTGGACACCTTATCAGTCTGACACAACTTTAAAATTTGAAAAGCTTGCTAGCGGATTAAAAAGCAACGACGTAATAAAAGAGCCGTCAAATGGCATCATCGCTTTATTGAAATATGACGACGTTCCCTCAAAGTCTCATAGCATTTTGATTTTATCAATTGACCATTCAAAAATATTTATGCGAATGGTTAGCGACGAAGTAGCAGCATATGCAGACAAAAAACTGCTTAAACCATGGCAGTCAATTGAAAATCCTTCTTTCTATGAAACAGAACTGAAAAAAGAAGTTAGTTTTTTTCATCCACTTAATTGGAAAAAAGTTCGAGCAATTGCCAATCGTACTGACCGAGACGATGTTGTGTTTGAGGTGCTTAATGGACGTTCAAAATATGCAATTGTACACTTGACTTGGAGAAAAGAAAATTCACGCAAGTTTCCGATAACGAAATTCTATATTGACTGGCAAGATATTTATAAGAATCGGCTTTTGGAGGACCACAATGATTGGGATTCAAACATGTAATGCGCCTAACAGTTTTGCGTCAGCAGGGGGCGACGAATAAGTCCTCATCATAGTACTACTATCAGCTACATATCCGGCTGACCGAACGCTAATGAGCAATAAAATATATTTTCAACTTTTGTATCTTACATCGGCAGCAGTTCCGGGCTGGACGTTTTTCAAATGCCCTGCCGAACGCAAAGCTGCCGAACGTTGTGTGCCATTGAAACATAATTCATACTGACACTGATTGACTTAAAAAATGAAACAAAGAAAACGACTGCTAAAGATAATCATGCCAATTATTGCAATAATCTGTTCCTTGATATTTATCCCTTGGATTATAGTAAGGGCATGGCTGACACCGTTACCAGATACCATTCAGGAGCAAGCAAATAATGCAATAAACTATAAATTAGATGGCATTATTGTGTATGTAGATCAATCAGGTAAGCCACCAGCATTTTACACTGCTGGCTGGAAAAATAAGGAAAATAAAGTGTCCGCCGACCCACAAGCATTATTCAAGATTGCCAGCATCAGTAAGTTATATATAGCTGCTGCTACTACCAAGTTAATCAATAGTCAAAGTTTATCGCTTAATGACACCCTTGCTAAACTCTTACCTGAACTTGCAAATAGAATTGAAAATGCAAACAGGATTTCTTTGAGAATGTTATTACAACACCGTAGTGGCATTCCTGATTGGATTGATGACCCTGAGTTTCCCTGGGACAAACCACCAACTGATGTGGACAAAGTACTACAACTGGTATTAGATGAACACTCGAAATTTAAGCCTGACAGCCGCTACAAATATTCCAATACAAATTATCTGTTAATTGGCAAAATACTTGATAAAATATTAGGCTATAGCCACCAACAATATATTAAAAACGAAATTTTGGAACACCTCTCATTAACTCACACATTTAGTCTGATGAGTGAGGTGGACACGGCTGATATAGTTAGTGGATACGATTCTCATTATGATAAGGATGTAAAGATGCTTGATTTTGTGTCGCCGGGCAGTTCAATGGTATCAACAGCACAGGATGTGGGTATTTTCTTGAGAGCATTAAATGACGGCTCTTTATTAAATAAAGAAGAGCAGACTTTATTTTCTTCCATTTATATGTATGAACATACCGGTCTATTACCCGGATATCAGAGTATTGCCCGTTATCACAAGGATATTGATGCAGTGGTAATTCAGTTTGTAAATACAAGTGGCGAAAATACATGGACGATATCGGAAATTGTATATAATCGCATTGTGAAAATTTTGAGAAGAAAAACATAACAATGTATATTTAGGAGATTTTGAATGGTCATTAATAAACAAAAATAAACGGCACACAACAAGGTATTGCCAAAAGTGGGGCTGACAGAATTCTATTCGACTGACGAATAACTTGGAAACTTTATATCTTATATCAACTTTTGGACTGCCAAGATCCCGCCTTCGGCAATACCCAAACCGTTGTGTGCCATCAATTCCTAAATTCAAATTTGTGTAAGTGTGACAGGCAGATAGTCAAACAGATAAATTGCTTATGTTGACAGGCTTTAAAACTAAAATTTCAAACTGCCCCTTCCATTTGTTTTTGCTGATAGCAATCTTATTGTTTGTGTTCTCATTCATAACTTGGGGAGAAAGCATAGACCTTCATTTGCATGACACCTACTTCGTCATTTCAACGATATTTTTTATTTGGGCTTTAGGGATTGCCTTCCTCTTAGTTTGGGCAATCTATATGTTAACCAGCAAAATTCTTTGGAAACGCTTTTTGACATGGGTTCATGTTTTGGTGACAATTTTCATTTTGATTGCATTACTCGCGGCTAACTTTTGGCATGACAAACTCATTCCGCCAATAAAAAGGGATTTTGTATCATTTGAAACATTTCAGTCAGACACCGAGCGGGAGGTAAAAATATTTTTGCCACTCGTAGTTTTATTTTTAGTTGGCCAACTTGCTTTTCTTATAAACATTCTTGTTGGCTTGACAAAAAAATTGGTGGGGACAAGATAACAGCACACAACATTCAGTTTGGCAATATGGCGACGCGACGAATATGTCCTCGGCTTTTTTGGCTATTATCTGTAGTTCCGGCCGGGACGTCATAAATAGAGCTGTAGAATAAACAATGAACTTTTAGTTATATATTTAGCATCGGTTACAGGCAGACGAATCACGGAATTCCGCCACATTGCCAAACCGTACCGTTGTAGGCAATTTTACCGAAATTCACGCCAACAGACATACCAATGAAATTTGACAAACATTTTCCGACAGAAAAACTAAAACCCTACATCAAATATTTTGTAGTGTCGGAGAATGAATTGGAAAGTGAATATAAAGTATTTCCGTCTTCGGGTTTGGTTATCGGTTTCCAATACAGAGGGCAACTTGCAACGATAAAGAACAATACAGAAGACAAACTGAAATCAGCAGGAATCACAGGTATTTCTGACGGCTACAAAGTCTTTAAAAATTCGCCTGACATCGGAACGATTTTAATTTACTTTACCGAAATTGGTTTTACGCATTTTGCTTCGCATCCAGCCAACGAACTTTTTAATTTAAGCCTTTCGCTTGGCGACATTTTTGACAAAAACAAAGTGGAAGAAGTTGAAGATAAATTAATAGTTGCAACGACCGACAGCCAACGAATAAAAGTCGTTGAACAGTTTTTACTATCTCAACTTAAAGACATTAAAACCGATAAACTAATTATTGAAGCGGTTAAACTTATTTATCAAAGTAAAGGAATAATCCGAGTGAAAGAACTCAACGAAAAATTATTCATCAGCCAAAGCCCATTTGAAAAACGATTTAGAAAAGTGGTAGGAACGACTGCCAAAAAATTTGCTTCCATTGTTCGTTTCAATTCGGTTCTTGACAATATGAGCGAAACAAAGTCGCTTACAGAAATTTGTTACGAAAACAACTTCTTTGACCAAGCTCACTTCATCAAAGATTTCAAACAATTCACGGGCGAAACACCTGAAAAATTTAAACGCTTCTTGTAGAAAAACGATTTTTTACAATTACAGGGATTTTAAGTATTGCAATTTTGCATCGTAATCAGAAAGCAAAAAGACAATGAGAAAAAAATCTTAAAATCAACAATCATTGTCGCAGGTCTAAGCATTATGGTTGCGTGTAATTCAATAAATCGTTTAACAATTAAAAATCAAGAAAAAATGTTTACAGTAGAACAAGTCAAAGTGGCTCACAGCAAAG
Source organism: Terrimonas sp. (assembly GCF_003075435.1). Classification (GTDB taxonomy): domain Bacteria; phylum Bacteroidota; class Bacteroidia; order Chitinophagales; family Chitinophagaceae; genus Agriterribacter. Next base: position 8,596 of record NZ_QCZJ01000051.1, read on the forward strand.
TAAAATCAGGTGCAGACTTTCCTGCTTACATCAAAGAAATAAAGTCGTTAGGTGTTACTCATTACGAAGCTTATGTTACAGACGGACATATTGACTATCACCGTGGAAACGATTATACTGCAAAAGTGCCTGCAAAGTATGACCCGTTGATAGTTGCTGACACTGCAAAGAATGAAGAATTTAAAGCCGAGTTAATTGCTCATCAACAAGGCAAAACGGACTTTCTGACTTTTATTAAAATGTGTTCGGATTATGGCATTGAAAAATGGGAAATCTGTATGGACAAAATGACCTGTACTTATTATGACAAAGCAGGAAATGAAATTTTAGTGGAAGAAATTCCGCAATAAAAACTGCCTACAACAGGCGGCTTGGCTATATGGCGGTGCTATGAATATATGCTCGGCTTTTTGTTTTGTCTATTCAGCTTCAGTTCCGGGCTGACGAATATAAATTCCAACACAGCAGCAAACCCTGTTCGTCGGCAGTAGTTTTACAAGACCCTTACATTTCAATAGAGAGTTAGCGAAGAAGGACTAAATTGACAAATGAAGAATCTTGATGTAAGACATTATCTTGACATTTACACTACAAGGAAAGAAATGCAAGACAAAGGCATAACCCAGCCAAATGAGCTATACAAGAAGTTCACACAGGAGTTTGTAGAAAAGCTACAGACTTATTCGTTGGACGAAGAAATTATTTTGGATGAAAACGGCTCCTTTTTTGACAGTAAAGGAAATTTTATAATTAAAATTCCAAATTAAATCTTCAACAATATTCTTGATACAATAATGGGGCATAATTTTTATTTTTTTAAAACCGAAATACCTGAAAGTAGAAAAGCAGATTTTAATTTAGGCTGCCTTGATGGTTCATGATTAATGACTAAGGATAAAGAAGTTTGATATAAAAACGGACACTGCCTGTTGTAGATAAAGTAACTGCACAAAAAAATACGCTATATACCGGTCGGCTGCTTGGTTCAATTATTTTAAAGTTGATTTAACCTGTTCCCTGGCTCCATGTCTCAATAGCAGTCCGCAACCACCTGCCCGTTCATCTTATACCAGGCAATATCTTTTCCATTTTTAGAGATAGTGATAACATTCAGTGTGGCTTCCACATCTTTTTGCATGGCAAGAGAACCGCATAACATTATTACGCCACCTCTGCGGAGAAGATCAGCAAAAAAATCAGCATCTTTTTTTATCAGATCCATTACATAACAATTATTTCCTTCACGGGAAAAAGCAATATAAAAATGATGGAGTCTTTTTTGCCGGATAAACGTACTGGTCATTTGGGTATACTGTTGTATTACCGGCGTTTCCTTCCTGAACCCGCAATACAGATGGCTTTCGATTGTCTTTTTATTCTGCTCCGCCATTCCGAGAAAAGGCGCTATACCTGTTCCGTTGGCTATCATTACTACCGCCGGCACTTTTTTAGGAAAATGAAAGGCAGCATTGCGTATAATACGGCCACGTATAGCCGAACCGGGCTTCAGGCTGTATAAAAATTCAGAACCTAAGCCACCGGGCTGCAGTTTCACCACCAACTGTATATTATTTTTAATTTTTGCAATAGAGTAAAAACGTACCCTTGCATCATTTGCAGGATAAATGGCAAGCAGGTCTCCTGATGTGAAACTCCCTCTCAACCCGGTATGAAGCGTAATAATAAATGTGGAATCAGCTTCAGAAATGGCAGTCTTATCCAACACAATCATTTTTTGCAAACCTGTTTGCGACTGGCTGTAAAAGGCAGGCGTTGTATCTAACCTTATTCCTGTTTTATCAGTCCAGTTTCTGATCCAAGCGATAAATTCTTCCGGCGATTTATCATTTATTGTATGCAGGGGCACTGTTTCTATTGCCCACTGTTGCAGCGACAGCGCTGCATCTACCTGCTTTGCAAATCCGCAAAAATCAGGATAGGCATGCGAACCAAAGCCAATTACCGAAATTTTTATCCGTTGAAGCTGTTTATGCTTTTCAATAAGCTGCAGCAATCGTTTGGAGTTATCCGGCGGATCACCCAAACCATAAGTTGAGGTAAATATCAGCAGGTGTTCCGCTTCAGGAAAAACAGTATACTGGTTAGGCTCACCCAAAAAAGAAATTTGATTATTTGTCAGCAATTGTTTGTGTATGGCGCCTGCAAACTGGAGTGTACTACCATTTTCTGAGCCTGCAAGAATAATATATTTGGCTTCAGCAGCTTTATATTTATTACGAATGCGTCCGCGCCTCCGCTTAAGCGTTATGGTAAACCCGGAGTATATAAAAAATAAAATATTAACAGATGCAATGGCAAGCACTATCGCCCATATTATACTGCTCCTCCCGGTATGTAGATTTAAGCTAAGGTTAGTAAGGAAAGCGGTAAAAGAGTATGGCGCTTCACTAAGTATTGTGCCGTTAAATTGGTTTACGGCTATTTCACGGTCTTTTAGTTTGAGCAGGTAATATTCTTCAGGATCGCCTGCAAAGGGAAACATAATGCTGCGTGTATCTGCAAGCTTTGTGTTTTTGAAGATGGCGAAGCCTGATATGTCTTCCTGTTCCGGTACATCGGATTCATCAGGTATTTCTACTGTATGTACAATTTGCTTTTCAGAAAAAACATTAAACCGTACCAATGATAGCCAAACGCCTGTAATTGCTATGATCAAGACAGGGACCAGTAAAAATCTGCCTAATACTACATGATAATACTGCGCAAAATATTCCTTAACCACCCGACTGAAAAAGCGGCGAAGTCCATGCTGCCGCTGAACAACCAATATTATTCCCGACAAGGCAATCAATAATAAAAGGAAAGAAGTTAAGCCGATAAAAAAACGTCCTGCTTCATGCAGGAACAAAGAACGATGAAGCGCTGTAATCCATTTAAAAAAATCAGATTGCTTTTCTGGCGCACCCAGTATATTACCGGTTCGCGGATCTATATATGCATTTATCTCATCCCCGTCATCATTAAACCCCTTCAGTGTTACAAAATGCTTTTCGTCAACATTTATTTCTGTAATTTCTGAAAACGTTTTGTTAAGTGCGGGAAGAGATTCTGCGAGCGTAATAGTATTAAATCCCTGCACTTCATAGGAAGGAATTTTGTTGTCTACCGCTTCAAACGAAAGTATAATACCCGTTATAGAAGCGAGTGCTATAAAAATACAGGAAGATACAGCCAAAGCCAGGTGACTGTATCTCCATATAGAAATCGTCATTAAAAAAAATTAATTAATTCAAGTTGCTAGTTAATCGGTAATTTTATTGAGTGTAAAGGCTAGAATAAACATCACCAGTTTTATCAAAAATCCTTTAAAAGTCACTGCGTGTATTTTTCTTAGGAATAATCCTTTTATCTGA
>NZ_QCZJ01000052.1 GCF_003075435.1 Terrimonas sp.
TCTAACTCTCTGACTACTTTTTGCTTAAAGCTAATACTATACCGGATCACCGTTTGGACATCTCTTGTCATGGTATTACAGATTTTTTTGTTCTTAAATCTGTCTACTTATGCTAGGACAAGACATTATTCTCTTAGAAGCTGTTTAAAAACGATTGCGGAGATTTTTTGATATAATGATTGCGTACACTTTTAACCAAGAATCACACTCATTATTACGAATAATTCCGGTGTGACAACCTGGTTATTTCACAGAGGTACACGAAGGCTGCACAAAGAGCCACAAAGAATAATAAAACGCTCTGTGTAACTTTGTGTATGCTTTGTGGCTCTTTGTGTAGCAAATCCTGTTTCGCCGATGCGAACACCGGAATTCTTGGCAGGAAATATATCAGGGTTTATTAAAAAAAATAATTTTAAACAGCTTCTTGGCTGATTTCAAATTTCAAATTTATATCACCTGGAAGCCATACGCATATGGGTCGTCATCAGGATCGATAGTGATAGTGTTATATCCATATATCCTTGCCCAGCCTTCAATGCTTGGGCGGATGGACGGTTTGCCATGCAGGGTGAGCTCTTCCTCAATCCTGCCAATAAATTTTGAGCCTATGATACTCTCGTGTATAAATTCATCCCCCTTTTTTAGTTTGCCTTTAGCATACCATTGTGCCATTCGCGCAGATGTGCCGGTGCCGCACGGACTTCTGTCTATTGCTTTGTCTCCATAAAATACCGCGTTTCGGGCGGTAGACGTCTTATCCAGTACGGCGCCGGTCCATAAAACGTGTGAACATCCATTGATTGTTGGATCATCAGGGTGAACAAAACTATATTTCTCATTGATGCGTTTGCGTAATGCCCTGGCCCAGGCAATAAGTTTATCAGCAGCATAATGTTCCAGTCCTTTAAAGTTTTTTTGTACATCTACAATGGCATAAAAATTTCCACCATATGATACATCTATTACTAGCTCGCCAAGTTCAGGACATTCAGCTGTTAATCCTTCTGCGGCAAGGTAAGCCGGTACATTAATGAGCTTAACTGTTCTTATTTTTTTGCCTTCCTGCGTGTAAGCAATATTAACCAGTCCTGCAGGCGCTTCCATTCTTATAGTGCCTGGTGTTCTGGGAGTTATTAATCCTTCTTCCAACGCGATGGTAATGGTGCCGATAGTGCCATGTCCACACATTGGCAGGCAGCCGCTTGTTTCAATAAATAATACGGCAACATCGTTAGCTGTATCATGCGGTGCATATAATATACTTCCACTCATCATATCATGCCCACGCGGTTCAAACATCAGTCCCTTTCTTATCCAGTCGTACTCTTTTAAAAAATGCTGCCTTTTTTCACTCATATTATTACCCTGCAATACCGGGCCGCCACCAGCTACAAGCCGAACAGGATTACCGCAGGTATGCGCATCAATACAAAAAAAAGTTTTTTTCATTCCCGGTATGTTTGAAATTCCGTGCTTATAGTTTATTGGCACCACAAACCATAAACCACAAACTATAAACCTGTATTGCTATATTCATTATTAACAATTCGCCAGATATTTAACGGGTTACTGTTTTTTAACGCATCAGGAAGCATACTATCTTTAAAACCCTGAAAGCAAACTGGGCGTACCCAACGTTTAATAGCCGTTGTACCTACAGAGGTATATCTTGCATCGGTGGTAGAAGGAAATGGCCCGCCATGCACCATACTTGCGCAAACTTCAACACCTGTTGGCACATCATTCAAAATAATTCTGCCGGCAAGTGTTTGCTGCAATTTAATAATATCATCATGCGCTTCAATATCGGCATCAGTTGCCATTATCGTAGTAGTTAACTGCCCTTTCAATAAAGTAAGCACTTCTGTTAATTGCTTTTTATCGTTGCATATTACAGCTAAAGAATATGGTCCAAACACTTCTTCTCTCAAATGAGGATTTTGTAAGAAAATATCTGCTGATACACCCGCAACAGTAGGGTATGCCTCACCATCGCCAGGCTCTTGTGCAGCTTGACCTATTTTCCGGATGCCTTTCTGTGCAAGGGCTTCGTTCAAACCTTTTGTAAATGATTCCTGGATGCCTTTGTGCAGCATTTTCTGAGGTGTAATGGCTTCAATTTCATTGCCTAATAAAGCAAGGAAATCATCCAGGACTTTACTTTTTACAGCAAGCAATAACCCGGGATTGGTGCAAAATTGCCCCATGCCAAGCGTTATTGAAGCCGCGTAAGTTTTAGCTAATGATTCGGTATTTTTTTCTAAAGTATCCGGCAAAAAAACAACCGGGTTAATACTGCTCATTTCAGCAAATACAGGTATTGGCCTTTCGCGGTCGTTGGCAAGCTTCCATAATGTAGTACCGCCGCTGAGTGAACCGGTAAAACCAACACCGGTTGTTTCAGGGTGTTGCACCAAAGCTTTGCCGACGGTACTGCCGGAACCAAGTACATGCTGAACCGTATATGGATGCATACCACATTTTTCTATTGCCTTTTTAATAGCATCAAACACAAGCGATGAAGTTTTGGCATGAGCAGAGTGCCCTTTAATTACTACAGTTGAACCTGAAGCTAAAGCGCTCGCTGTATCTCCACCGGCGGTTGAAAAGGCAAAAGGAAAGTTGCTTGCACCAAAAACAACAACCGGTCCTACGGGTAATAACATTTTTCTTGTATCCGGTTTTGGAGGAGTCCGTTGTTTGTCTGCAGTGTCTATCGCTGCCTCTACCCAACTTCCTTCTTTAATAAGGTTGGCAAAGAGTTTTAACTGATTGGTGGTTCGCGTAAGCTCACCATTTAACCTGGGTAAAGGCAAATTGGTTTCTTCATTTGCTGTTTTAACCAGCACTTCTCTTGCGCTTTCTATTTGCGCGGCAATCTCGTTTAAAAAATCAACTTTTACAGCAGGTGCTAAAACGGAGTACGCTTTAAACGCATCCGCTGCATTTTGCATTACAACATTAATATCACTCATTACTAAATAATTATTTTTAGGATCTGCAAGATACTTATATCGTAAATAACAGAGCCTGTGCATGCAGTAAGATACTCATGCATATTTGCGGCTGATTTTTTTTCAGGATAATTATAACGGGTATATGCATTACGCCCTATACCTTTTACTTTACACCGTTACCAACGCATCTTCCGGCAATACCGGCCTGCTGGCTAATGCTTTATCGATAGTGGCAAGTACCTGCTCCCTTTCTTTGCCTGCAAGCTGAAGCCTTGGAGCTCTTACATATTCACTGCCCAATCCAACTTTTGATTCTGCAAGTTTAATATACTGCACCAGTTTGGGATGAATATCCAGCTCAAGCAATGGCATAAACCAACGGTATAAAGCCAGCGCTTCAGCATATCTTTCAGCTTTTACCAGGTTGTATATTGCTACGGTTTCCGCAGGAAAAGCACAAACCAAACCTGCTACAAGCCCATCTGCACCTGCTGCCAGTTCTTCAAAAGTAATTGTGTCAACACCACACAAAATTTTAAAGCGATCTCCAAAACGGTTTAGCATGCGTGTTACATTGGTAACATCTCTTGTTGATTCTTTTACCGCTTCAATATTTTTCACCGGTACAAGTTCATCAAACATATCAAGTGTGATCTCAATTTTATAATCATGCGGGTTGTTGTACAACATCAGGGGAAGATCAGTTGAGTTGGCAACAGTGGTAAAATAAGTTACAGTTTCCCTGTGATCGCTTTTATAACGCATGGGGGGCAGCAACATCAATCCATCCGCGCCCCACTTACGGGCAAAGGCGGCCTGGTTAACAGCTTCGCGTGTTGCTCCTTCGGCAATATTTAATATAACGGGTATGCGGCCCTTGATTTTATCAATAGCAAATTTTACCAGCGTTTCTTTTTCATCTACGGTAAGTACACTGGCTTCGCCCAGCGTGCCACCTAAAATAATACCACTCACACCTGCTTCAATCTGTGCTTCGAGGTTTTTTTCAAATAATGGAAGATCCAATGCATCATTTGAAGTAAACTTGGTAGTTAATGCGGGAAACACCCCTTTCCATTGTACAGCCATAAAATAATTTTTTACAAAGGTAAAACAGCGCAGCAGTTTAAATATTTCGCTTTTTAATCATTAATACTTAAATCTTAACTTAAAAAAGAGCGTGGGAAAATCAGCGCGGCACGGTTTTTTGGGTGAAATGAGAGAGTATTATTCCTGCAGCAACAGCGGCATTCAGTGATTCAGCCTCGCCAATTCGGGGGATGGTAATTTTAGTTGTGCTCAATGAAAGGAGCTCGGGCCTGATGCCCTTTGATTCGTTGCCCATCAAAATAATACCAGGGGTAATATTGGCTATTTCATAAATTGATGTGCCATGTAATGTAGCAGCATATACCGGTAAAAAAGCGTGATTTTTGCACCAGCTTAAAAGATCGGTATATAACACCTTTACCCGTAAAATACTGCCCATTGTTGATTGGATAACCTTTGGGTTGTATATATCTGCACAGGTTTTGCTGCACACTATCTTATTGATGCCAAACCAGTCAGCAATACGGATAATAGTGCCCATATTACCGGGGTCCTGTATCTCATCGAGCATTAAAATATTTTCATTTCCGGAAACTTCAGGAAAAATGTATTCCTGCTTTTCAATAATCGCCAGTACCTGGTTAGGAGAGGGCAGCCCGGATATTTTTTTTAAATCATCATCGGTTACAGCCGTAAGTTTATCATTATGAATATTGTGAAGCGCATTCCCGTTTGATTGTATCCATTCTTCCTTTGCAAAAATTTCATGGACCATGAGGGGAGATGCAAGCAAAAATTCGTTAATAATTTTAGGGCCTTCTATTATAAACCGCTTCTCCTCATCTCTGAATTTTTTATGGAATAAAGTTTGAATATATTTGACCCTGGATTTGCTGAGCACCTTATTACAATTTATGTCTGTTTCACCAACGAAAATACGTCCTTCTTTTTTTTTACATCTCTTTTTTATTCTTCTGCTTTTCTCCTCATGCACGATAGTCAGGAAATATAAATCCAACAAACCTTTTGTTTTTGCCAACGAAATAGCGTTTACCGGAAAGGATATACCACCTGATAAGAAAGAACTCAAAGCAAGGCTTGAAACACAGATAGAAGACAGCGTGAAACCCCAGTTTAAAAGCAGCTGGTTTATACGTTCTGTTTTAAATAGACCCCCTGTTTTCGACAGCAACTATGTAAAACAATCTGTGCTGAATATGACCAACCTGCTTCATAATATAGGCTATTTCCGCAGTGAGGTAACAGCAGACTGGAGCAGGATTGATACAGTTGCAGATAAGCCTGACCAACTTAGAATGAAAGTTGTGTACAATGTGAATACCAACAGGCTTTTTCATATAGATACCATAATCTATTCTTTCCGGGATACCACTTTGCAGGAGCTTGCAATGAATAACAGTAAAGGGGCTCTGCTTAAAAAATCTAACGACTTCAACCGGCAGTTGGTAGATGATGAATTAAACCGGCTTGTTGACATTTTCAGGGATAATGGCTATTTCCGTATAAACCGTGAAATGATCAAAGCTGAACTGGATACGGTTGATATTTCACTGATTGATCCTACCGCTGATCCTTTTGAGTTTATCCGTTTGCAGGTTGAAGCACAAAAAAGAATACAGGATCCTAAGATCAGTGTTAATATATTGCAGGTGCCTGTTAAGGATTCTACCATCACCACCTTGTATAAAGTTGGGAACGTAAGTATATTTCCTGATGAGCCCGTAGAGTTGTTGCAGGGTGGGAGAGCAGGTATTAAAATGGTAAAACAGGGCGATTACAGGATTTACAGCAGGTATGATCTGTTTAAACCTTCATTTCTTGTAAAACGTGTTGCACTTAAGCCGGGAGACTTATACCGGGTTTCTAACTATAACAGAACACTGCTGAATTTTAACCGCATTGAAGCCTGGCAGAATGTAAATATTGTCAGTCGTCCCCGAGACTCGCTTGGCGAGGCGCTCGCAGATTTTTACATAAGAATGGTGCCGGCAAAAAAGTACGCTTTCAGCATTGATTTTGAAGGTTCAAGCATTTTGTCTGCTCAAAATCAATTGTACAATGCAGGCAATAAAGGACTGGCAATAAATTTTCAGTTAAAAAACAGGAATGTTGCAAAGCAGGCGCTTCAATTACAAAACACGCTGAGAACAGGAGTTGAATTTACGGATTTCAGTAAAATATTATCGTCTGAAATAAGCCTGAGCAATAAACTTATTTTTCCATACCTGCTTACACCGTTTAAAATCCGGGATGAGAAAAAACTGGTCAATGCAAAAAGCTTTATAACCCTCGACGGGTCTTATATTGACAGGTATAAATATTATAAGATCAATACTGTTAATGCTTATATAGGGTATGAGTTTCAAAGAAATGCTGATGCAGGGTGGCAGGTGAGGTTTCCCAATATAGAGTACACCCGTATTTATGACAAAGGAGAAGGCTTTCAGCAACTGCTTGATGATTATCCTTTATTGAGATACTCCTATAATGATGGACTGATTATAGGTATAAATGCAACGTATACCCGGAGACTTAACCCGGCTAATCCCAGGAGTTTTGGTATTATAAGGGTTTATGGCGAAGAGTCAGGATTAATATTAGGAGAACTCTTTAAAAATTTAACAGCTTCGGGTAAAGCATTGCAGGATCTGTACCGTTTTATAAAGCTGAGCACTGATTACAGGCATTATCTCACTGGTCCAAAAACATCATGGGCTTTTCGCTTTTTTGCAGGTTACGGGGTAGGGTTTAAAACGGAGAGCAGGAATGATAATGATATCAGTTTACCATTTTTCAGGCAGTTTTTTGCCGGAGGACCTAATAGTATGCGCGGATGGCGGCTCCGGAAATTAGGCCCCGGTTCAAGTATATTTTATGATACACTGAGGGTAAGGAGTTACAATGATACAACGCTTGTGGAAAAGAGATTTGATGATCGTTATGCAGATATCCAGCTTGAAGCGAATATTGAATACAGGTTTGATATTTTTCCTGTATACGGATATTGGCTGAAAGGCGCTTTATTTACCGATATAGGTAATGTATGGGTCAGGAAATCTGCCGATCCTGAATTTAAGTATGGTGTGTTTAAGGCAAACAGGCTTTATGCTGATATTGCTGTTGCAGGAGGGGCAGGTCTGCGACTGGACTTCCGGTATTTCCTGCTGAGATTTGACCTGGGCTGGAGGCTTAAAGATCCTTTGTATGCTTCTGATGCACATATACAACCAACTGATGACGGATGGTTTATAAAAAGTAATATGCGAACACCAACATTTCAGTTTGGTATAGGGTATCCGTTTTGAGAGCTGTTAGCTATCAGCATCAGCCGTCAGCTTTCGGCTATGGGTGTTTGTTTTCTGCCTATTCCCTTCTATCTTCCTCCTCACATTCTTCTAAAAACTCCTCCATTGTCTGCGATGCTTCAACAGCATAATTTCCAATCCTGGTTCTGCATAAGCTGCTCAGGTGTCCGCCGCAGCCTAATGCTGCGCCAAAGTCATTCGCCAGACTGCGTATATATGTTCCTGTTGAGCAGGTAACTTTAAAATATACCAGGGGCATTTCAATATTAGTAATAGCAAACTCTTTTATATGGATTGTGCGTGGCTCCAACTGAACATCTTTGCCTTTACGCGCCAGCAGATAAACCGGCTTGCCATCTTTTTTTATAGCGGAATGCGCAGGCGGCACCTGTTGTATTTCACCGGTAAATGATGCTGTGGCGGCAAATATTTTTTCAGGTGTAATATTATCCAGCGGTTTAAAATTTTCAGGCTCACTTTCCAGGTCGTAGGTTGGGGTAGTGGCGCCAAGTGTAATAGTACCGGTATATTCTTTTTCCTGCGCCATATATTCGTTTATCTTTTTGGTAAACTTACCCGTACAAACAATCAATAACCCTGTTGCAAGCGGGTCAAGCGTGCCGGCATGCCCAACCTTTTTAATTTTGATGCGGTTGCGGATTTTCCGCACCACGTCAAATGATGTCCAGTGTAATGGTTTATTGATCAGTAAAACTTTTCCTTCTTCAAAAGAATTTGATGACATGCAAACTAATTATTTTATTAACGATGTAAAACCGAGAGCTGACGGCTGATAGCTATCAGCCTTTTTGAATCTGCTCCGCGCAAAACGCATTAAACTCCTTTTCGTTCACATTGCTGAGATATGGCTCGATTTCTCTCTGCAGTACTTTGTTGTTTTTAAAATCAAGCGTCAGCAGGTGGTCTTTCAGGATAACATTTGAAAAATCACTCCACCTGTATCTTTTCCTGAAGAAAGTATTGATCACGATCTGCTCATCTGATACACCTATCTCAAGCGGATGACGGGCCTGATGATCAAATAAAACAAATAAAACAAACAGGATAAAAAACCACCGCAATCCTGGTATAAATAACCATATGATACCGGTTATTAGTAAAGGATGTTTAAAAGTGATGGATGATTTGCCTGATTTCTTTTTAAGCCATACAGAGCGGGTAACTGTTACGGGAATAAGCAAAGCCCCCAGGAAAACCACACTTACGAAATTATTTTGCAAAAAACTGTGATAAATAAAAAAAGCGAAAGAAATAAAGCACAGTAATATGCTGATCAAATCAATATTAAGAGGTTTCTCTTTTTTAATGATGAGGATGTATTGAAAAAGATCTGTTTGTTTTTCCGGAGCCACCATTAGTTTTTTGCTACCATTAAATTACATAATTTAAATAATACTCTTGCGCCAACATTCTCATCCCATTCATTGCTGCTCACGCCGGTTTCGCATAGGTCAAAGCCGATAAGTGTTCTGCCGCTTTCGAGTATTTTACGGAAGAGGTAAGATAATTGTTCCAGCTCAAAACCACCCGGCACCGGCATGCCCGTATGCGGACATAAAGTTCTGTTCAGCCCGTCAATATCAAAGCTGATAAAAACATGTTGTGGCAGGTTGCTGATAATATCACTGGTTATCTGCTGCCAGGTCTGCCCTTCGAATATTGATTCTTTAATTTTTTTATCTAAGTAAGCGATTATCCTGCCGTTACTGTTATTGATATAATTCCATTCGCTCTCACAATAATCCCGAACACCTACCTGTACCAATTTGGTCATCTGGGGAATTTCCGTAAGTGCGTTATACATAATAGAAGCATGAGAGTATTTTAAATTCATATATGCTTCTCTCAAATCACAATGTGCATCAATCTGCAAAATGCCAAAATCACTATACTTTTCCGCGATAGCTTTATAAAAGCCAAGCGGCACACTGTGGTCGCCACCCAGCACACCTACCAGTTTGCCTTTGGCAAGCAAATCTTTTGTTTGATCGTATACCCATTGATTTAAAAAAGCGCCGCCTTCATTAACTTCTTTAAGCGTTTTGCACATAAAGCGGTTTTCATCTATACATCCTCCCTGCGAGATGTAGTTGATGTATAATTCAGATTCTTTGCGCAGGTAATCACTTTTCAATAATATTTTCTTATCCGGCTCACGCAAAAAAAATCCTTTTTTCCAGCCATCTCTTACATCGGCATCAAAAATTTCTACATGCAGGCTGGCTTTTTGTATACGCTCAGGGGCCCTTGCTGTGCCCGCAAGATAACTTACCGTTACTTCCCAGGGAACCGGGAGAATAACGAGGCGTGCTTCTTCTTCTGTAACAGGTAACCCGAATATATTATAATTGGGGTTGCCTGACGAATTGGGGTCAAATTTTGAAAGGTCCATACTACTTCAAAAGCGGTGCAAGTTATGACCGTTTTTTTAATTTAAAACAATAAAGGTTCTTTAATAAACGAGTTATCTGCCGGTGAAGTTGCAAGACACTCATAATCATTTGCCTCCAGGGGTTAATTTGTGCTTTGATTACACCTTCCTTGCCTTTTTCGCACAACGTGAATAGCTGATACCTGTGTCATGTCCTGAAAAAAGTAGACACTATTACTACTATTACCCTTTTTCTTTTTTTTGTTACTTTTTTTCTTTTTACAATCCACATTTTAATTGTGGATTATTATAAACTTATTTGATTTACA
>NZ_QCZJ01000053.1 GCF_003075435.1 Terrimonas sp.
ATTATTATCCGTTTGGATTAACAATGGCGGGGATATCATCGAAGGCGCTCAACAATGCACCAACAAACCGCTACAAGTACAACGGTAAAGAGGAACAAAGACAGGAGTTCAGCGATGGTAGTGGGTTGGAGTGGTTAGATTACGGAGCAAGGATGTATGATGCACAGATAGGAAGGTGGCATATCCTCGACCCCTTGGCTGAATCAGGCAGAAGATGGAGCCCATATAATTACGCCTTTGATAATCCTCTGCGATTTATTGATCCTGAGGGGATGTGGTCTTTTGATGCGAATGGAAATGCCTCCACAAACAATGCTGATGAAATTTCGGCTTTCTTTGGTGCTTTAAAAAATAGTAGTCCGCAAGATAGAATCGTTGTAAATACGAAAACAAAGGAAGTTACAGTTACCAAAACAGATGATCCGTATGATATTGTAAAAGTTGATAACAATGCTCCAACCATAGAAGAAAAAGGAGTAACAGAAGCAAAATATAAGGAGCAAGGGTATAGCACTATGCACCCTGAAGCAGTTGGGATGGGAGCTGTTGATAATGCCATAATTACTTTAGCGAGTGCAAAATTGTTCTCTTTGTTTTTTAAAGGAGTTGCAGCACTTTGGGGCTCAAGGGCTGCTGCTGTTGAAGGAACGACTGCAGAAGTTGCTGCTAAGGGGGGGGCTAACTTATTAAAGCCTTTGGGCTTGGGCTCTACAGGTAGAACAGCAGCGGCAAACCTTACCGAGCAGTTAGCAATGAAGGAAATAATGTCAAACCCTTCATCGGGAAAGGTATTAATCCAAACAATGAAAGATGCTTCGGGTCGGTGGAATGGTTGGAGTAAAATGTCAAATAAAACTGCCCACGGTGTAGAAATCCATTACAATGCTTTATGGGAAAATGGAGTAATCAAGGCGATTGACGATTTTAAATTTATAGGAGGGCAATAGTTATGAAAGTAATCTGTAAATATAACGACCCCTCAAATCTTCCAAGCGGCATTCCTGATAATTTTGATTACGGTCTTGAGTTAAGTAAAGAGTATTTAGTAATGGGAGTGTTGACTTTTAAACAGTCGAATAATTTGTATTTTTTGATTGATGAAAACAGTCGGCCAAGTTGGTTTCCTTACCAAATCTTTGAAACAGTAACCAATGAATTACCTGCTAATTGGTTTGTCAAAATTAATATTGGAGACGACTACGTAGATTATCAGAACTTGATTGGTTTTGATGAACTTTGCAACAAGGAAGATTTTTTTAATCAACTATTGGAGCGAGACGAAGAAGCAATGCGAACATACTTCAGACGAAAGATAGAGTTAGAAAAAGAATTAGCAGAATAACAAAGAAGCCCGGCATTGCCAGGCTTTTGCTTTTTACAATGCAGCAATATTTTTCTGCAAATAATCTTTAAACCGTTTTTTGGATACAAAAGTTTCTATGAGCTTTAACAGGATGGTTTTTTCTTCCTTGTCCAGTTCATTGATAAGCTGCAGTTGTTCGAGGGTGGCTTTATCTTCCACGGAAATTTCTTTGGGCATACTGTTTTTCTCCCCGAAATAAATCACTTCGTCTATAGTTGTGCCAAAATGCTTTGCGATCAGCACCAGGCAATCCACCGGCACTTCCTGCTGGTTGTTTTCCATTTTAGAATAGCCGGTGCGATGCACATGGATCAGATCAGCCATTTGCTGCTGGGTATATCCTTTGCTTTCCCGGAGTTTTTTCAAGCTGTCCCCAATGCTCATGATATAGGTTTTATGGCTGTAAAAGTACCAAAACAGAACATTATTGACAATAAGGTGAGAATTTAGAAAATAAATATGTTCCTTTTAAGAACAATATTTTATCTTCGTTATGTTCTAAATAATCACAATTATTTTTTATGGCAAAAGAACGCATCAGGAGAGTAAAGCTGCATGGTAAAAACCGCCCTTCAGGGCATGGCGGCTGGCTCTGTAATACTTACAAAGCAGTTCCCTGGCTGAACGTAAGCGGGCTGTGGCTGGAGCAGGCAGGCTTTAAGGTAGGCGATGCGGTGGAGATCACGGTAGAGCAAAATACACTCATCATCAAAACCGCACAGTAATGGAGCTAAGGCAGATCAAGGAGCAGCTCACCATCCGGCAGGTATTGCAGCATTACGGCTTAAAGCCTGATAAGAACAACCGGCTGCTATGCCCCTTCCACCCGGACAAAACCCCATCATTGCAAATCTACCCGGCAACAAATACATGGTGTTGCTTCAGCAGCAACTGCAATGCCGGCACAGGAGATCAGGTACAGTTTATAGAGCTGTATGAAAAATGCAGCAAACATGAGGCGTTGGTAAAAGCAGCGGAAATGGTGGAAGGTGTAGGGAGTAAGCCCGCCCGGATGACCGGGGCGGACGGGGCAGAAGGGAAAATTATCGAAGCGAAACCTGTCTTGCCGGCAGCCAGGCTTTTTATCGAAGCTGATACAATAGCAAAGGAAGCTGTGCTAATGAAGCTGTTTAAATACTTTGCAAAAGCCTTACCGTTATCAAAGAAAGCTGTTGATTATTTAGAAGGCAGAGCCATCAACTATAAAGCGCATGAAGCAGGTTATAACAGTGGCGACTGGCATCATAAGCTGAACGAAAAGAATTTTATTGCAAGCTGTGAGCAATACGGCTTGCTAAAACCCAAGCCGGCCGGTGGTTACAGTGCATGGGCAAAGGACTGCATTATCTTCCCGTTGAAGAACCAGGAGGGAAAAATAATATCGTTGTACGGTCGTAGTATCCTCACCCCGTCCCTCTCCACGGGTGGAGAGGGTGAAGCCCACGCTTCACGCCATTTTTATTTAAGCAATCGTTCCGGTTTATATCCTGGTTACCCTGCATTAACTACAAAGAAACTGATACTTGTTGAAAGTATTATTGATGCAGCAAGCCTGCTGCAACAACAAACAATCACAGGGCAGTACAGCGTTTTATCATTATACGGAACGAACGGGTTAACGGAAGAACATATACAAGCCATCACCAGCCTGCCACAGCTTGAAGAAATTATTTTAATGCTTGATGCAGACGAAGCCGGCGAAGCAGCCACACACAAACATGCACATGCGTTATATACATTGCTGCCTCATGTACGCATTGCACGTACACACCTGCCATCCGGGGAAGATGTAAACAGTGTATTGCAAAACCATGATGATGCAATGGTGTTGCAACACCTCATTGATAACAGAACCGATTTTTTATTTTCAAACCTGTCAAGCCAAAGGCATGATGAAAATAAAAAACCTGAATTACCTGAAACCATCACTCGACCTGCATTACAGCAAAGCAGGCTCAATACGCAAAACCCGGAGCTTTTAGTTTACGATACCGCCTGTGGCGGCACAGGCAACTGCCAGTTACGTATAGAAGTATGGGGCGGCATAAAGATCACCGGCCTTGACCGGATGAAAGTAACCTTGAAAGTACAGCACAAGCAAAAGCAGCTTTTGCCAATAAGAGATACGCTTGATTTATACAGCCGCAACCAGACCGAACAGTTAATACAAACGATCAGCGAGAGCTTTGATGCTAATATAAAGCAAACAGAAACCACCATCAGCGAGCTGACCAATGAGCTGGAAAACTACCGTATTAAAAGAATAGAGGCATTACAACCCAAAGAAAAACCACAGCATGAACTCACACCGGCGCAAAGACAAACCGCCATAGCAGAGCTAAAGAAGCCTAATCTTTTACAACGCACCAGCCAACTCTTACAGCAATGCGGTATTGTAGGAGAATCTACCAACAGCCTGATCGCATACCTGGTGTATTGCACAAGAAAACAAAACATTCCCTTGCACATTATGTTCCTGGGCGCCAGCGGTAGCGGCAAAACCTACCTGCAGGAGCGCATCAGCGAGCTGATACCCCAGGAAGATAAAATAGAGATCACGCAGATCACCGAGAATGCCCTGTATTATTTTAAGCAGGAAGAGCTGAAGCACAAGCTGATTTTGATCGAAGACTTAGACGGTGCACTTGCTGTGTTCTATCCGCTCCGGGAGCTGCAGACCAAAAGAAAGATCAGCAAAACCGTTACGCTAAAAGACAGCAAGGGCAATTTAAAAACCATTACGCTAACGGTGGAAGGCCCTGTAAGCGTAAGCGGATGTACCACCAAAGAAAAGATATACGAGGACAACGCCAACCGTTGCATACTGCTCTACACCGACCAGACCAGAGACCAGGACAAACGCATCAACGAATATCAAACCAAACTATCTGCAGGTGAAGTAAACAAAGAAAGAGAACAGCAGTACAAGGAGTTGTTTAAAAACATACAGCGGGTACTCCGCCCCATCCATATCATTAATCCCTATGCAAAATACATTGTGCTTCCGGAGCAGGTATTTAAGCCGAGAAGAACCATGACGCTGCTGTTAGGTTTTATTGAAGCCGTTACATTTTACCATCAATACCAGAGAGAAGTAAAGAAAGATAATGCCGGGCAGTTGTATATAGAAACTTCCATTGAAGATATCGAAGCTGCATTTAATTTGCTCAAAGATGTATTGTTCTCCAAGAGCGATGAGCTGGCGAAAGCAACGAGGAACTTTTTTGAGCAGTTGAAGCAATATCTTACCGATAACAGCCTGGATAGCTTTACACCGCAGCAGATCAGGAAAATTTTTAGGATAGAGCCCAGAACGATACAACGCTATATCCGGGAGTTGAAGCAATACGGCTTTATAAGGCAAATAAGCGGCTTTAAGCACCGCAAGGGCTTTGAGTATGGTATTGCCGATGCAGCCGAATACAGCCGCCTTAAAAGCGAAATAGATACCCATCTTCAAAGTATCATTGAACAGTTGCGAAACCTGCAAAGCGGTACTGCGACAGCGACAGTACTGCGACACTAATACTACTGTCGCAGTAAAATCCGGTACAGTAGCGGTTTTTGTCTACTGCGACAACTACGACACAGAAAAAGACTATTAGCAAAATTTTATTGTCATGAAAAACAAATCCATTGCGCTGCAAAGCAGTGAGTATAAGTTATTGCTTCAATCCTTTACAGAGTGGTTGCAGCTTTTAAATTACTCACCGCTAAGCATACCGGTACATGCTACAGCGCTGAAAGATTTTTTACAGTACCAGGAGCAAAATAGTAAGCTATCCCTGGAGCAGCTTCACGCGCCGGATGCCGGGGCATTTATACTACAGTTGCAGGATAAAACCGGTAAGCGTACAGGCAGACCATTAAGCCATAAGCATATCAATAAATACATACAGGCGCTTTTGCTTTTTAGCAAATACATCAGGCAAACGGGCAGATCAGTTATTGGTTTTAGTTTACAGCGATTAGAAGAAGCGACCACTAAACCGGTATGGCTTACAACAACTGAAATACAAAAGCTCTACGATGTAACAGCCCCAACGATTTTAGGCATACGGGATAAAGCCATGCTTGCCGTGTATTACGGTTGCGGGTTGCGTTTGAATGAAGGTGCAAGCCTTGAGCTGCAAGACATAGACAGTACAAAAAAAGTATTGCATGTAAGAAAAGGCAAGGGCTATAAAGAACGGTTTGTACCGGTAGCGGAAAAGAACTTTGAAGCCATAAAGCTATACTTAGATCATGCAAGACCGCAGTTGTTACAACAGGTGCGAACAACCGCGTTATTTATTGATGCTAACAGAGGCAGACCGATGCAAAAGCAGAGCCTGTATGTAAGAGTAAAGCAGTTGGTAAAAAAAGCGAAGATCAAAAAGAAAGTCGGCACGCATACATTACGCCACAGCATAGCCACCCATCTTTTACAAAGCGGCATGAAGCTGGAACGGATACAGCAGTTCTTAGGACATGGCGACTTAGACAGCACACAGATATACACTCATCTTGCAAATGAAACAATATGAATTTTACAGCATACCTGCAAAGCAAACAATACAGCGGGTCAACAGTAAGCCGCTATACGGAAGGCATAGAAAACTTTTTAACCTGGTTGCACCGGGAAGATATAAAGGAAGAATTATTTACTTACAATGACGTGTTAGACTTTATGCGGCATTACCACAGTAAAGGTATCAGTAAAAGAAGTGTTCACAATATACTTTGCATGGTGCGGCATTACTGTAATTACCTGATCAGCGAAGGCAAACGAACAGATAACCCGGCAGCAGGTGTTTTTATCAAAGTGCTGGTAAGAAAGCTGCCAACAAATCTTTTAAGCATAGAAGAGCTGGAAGAGCTGTATAAGCAATACAGCATACAGTTAAGTGTAGACGGGTCAAAGAAAATTATGTTAGGGCTGATGATCTACCAGGGTGTAACGGTTGGTGAAATTATGCGGCTGCAGCGCCATCATTTTAAACTGAAAGACGGAAAAATATTTATTCCCGGAACCAAACGCAGCAATGAAAGATCATTAGATCTGAAAGCGGTACAGATACCGGAGCTGCAAAGCTATCTGAATGCAAATAAGTTCAAAGAGGGTGCATTGTTCTTTGAGCAAATCAAAACGCCTGTCAGCGAAACCAATATCAATAACCGCCTGCAGTATATGTTTAAACAGTTGAAGCAGCTCAATGCAAATGTGATCAATGCCAAACAGATCCGCGGCAGTGTAATAACGGAATGGTTAAGAAAAAATCATCTTCGGCAGGTACAGTATATGGCCGGGCATAAGTATGTAAGCTCAACCACAAGATACCAGGCAAACAACCTCGATGATCTGCAAAGCGAGCTTGAGCGACATCACCCAATGGGCTAAGGCTGACACACAGCACGGCTTGCAGCAAGCGAACGCACAAAGCCAACGCTATTGCTGCTCTGCGTTGTTGCCACCTTCCCACGCATTTTTTGTCGCTTGCCTTGCGCTTCATGCAGCACATTGCCACTGCCACAAAGCTATCGCGCGGGAGCCATCATTGCAGTGTCAAAGAGCTGCACGGCCCTCGCTTCACAAGCCACAAAAAAGCTGGCGCACAGGCGGAAGCTACTTAAACATAATGTGTTCCTATAGTATCCCGCCTGCCCGGCTCATGTACACATGCCAACGCACCGGCGGGAATCCTATAGGCACATTATGTTAAGTATCCAACAACGCAGCCGCTATAGCTATACACAAACCCTGCACACAATAGCGGAAGCCGTGCACACCCACGCTTCCCCAAGCGGTGTCCCAACCACAGGTCGGGACGAATCTGTTTTATGCCATCTTCCTACGGTCGGTCAATGGCAAAGCCTACCGGCAGTATGGTAAAGGAATGAACGCATAAAAATGGCATAGCAAAGATATTGCGGCATGCCAGCGCCCGCCCGACCCACAGGGGCGTGGCACAAGGCTGCCAAAAGACACCAAAAAAAAGCTGCACCTATGCCCTCATCCTGATATGCTACACCAGCTTTTGAATGTATTTGTATCAGCAGTGGTATGGCCTTTTTTTTGGCTCTGCTTTTGGCTTTTGCTCATGCCGCTAATGGCTGGTCGCTAAGCATTTTTTGCTGCATTTTATTTTTTATCACCAATTAAAATTTACAGCCATGAAGTATTACATCACTTACCCGATCAATGAGCCATCAACCGCAACAGATTATTCTATCATTAAAGTGAGAGAGGTAGACGAAGCCAATTTTTTAGAAGATTACGGCGTCCGGGTTATAGCAAGCGGCAACAGCCTGATGGAAGCGCTGCTGAACTTTGAACAGGTAAAATCCGGGCAATAACCCCGGATTTTTTCTTTTCAATTGAAAAAGAAAAACCGTTATTTTTAGGGCTGTAACGTAGTTCTTTGAGTTGATGCCTGGGCGTTGGGGACGTTTTTGTAAAAGCATCAAAATGGGGATGGTAATTATTATCCGTT
>NZ_QCZJ01000054.1 GCF_003075435.1 Terrimonas sp.
TCTAACTCTCTGACTACTTTTTGCTTAAAGCTAATACTATACCGGATCACCGTTTGGACATCTCTTGTCATGGTATTACAGATTTTTTTGTTCTTAAATCTGTCTACTTATGCTAGGACAAGACACCCGTTAACGCTCTCCTTGCTTAAGAAAAGGGATGATTGTACTCCAAGGGCCGAAAGCTGATTGCTGACTGCTAATCCCTATTCTCCCTTCTTCAACAACACACTCGCATATGCCATCAATCCTTCTTCACGGCCGGCAAACCCCATTTTTTCGGTAGTGGTTGCTTTCACAGAAACATCCTGGGGCGTTAAATGTAAAATGTTTGCAATTACATTACGCATCTGCTCAACATAGGGTTTTATTTTAGGCGCTTCAAGACAAAGCGTAGAATCGATATTCACTATATCATACCCTTCTTTTCTTATCAGTTCAAAAGTTTTTTCGAGCAGTATTTTACTATCGATATCTTTAAATGCTGCGGAAGTATTGGGAAAATGCAGGCCGATATCTCCCAAACATAAAGCCCCCAGCATGGCATCGCAGATGGCATGAAGTAATACGTCCGCATCGCTGTGTCCCAGAGAGCCTTTGTAATGCGGGATTTCCACACCGCCTATCCATAATTTTCTTCCTTCAACCAATTGATGAAAATCTACACCGGATCCAATTCTGTATGACATGTAATTGTTGGTTTTGGGCTAAGATAAATAAAAACAAAAACCCGGCAGAGAATAGCTGCCGGGGATGTGAAAAGAGGTGAATGGTCAATAGTGAATAGTGATTCATGATTGCCTATTCACTATTACCTATTCGCTAAAATGCTATTTTATTCGTACTTCCTGTTTCTTCTGCATCAGCGCCGAGATTAAACAACAGGCTGAAGCGAAGCGTATTGGAAAGCGGGTTCCTGTTAACGCCATTACCTGAAGGCAGGAGATAAGAAAAGTTCAATCCAAAAATATTATAGTTGATGCCAACGCCCATGGTAAAATAGCTTCTTTTGCCCATGCTTCTTGTATCAGCATAATATCCTGCACGCAATGCAAACTGATCATTATATACATATTCAGCGCCTGCGGCATAAGACATAGCATTATTGCTGAAAGATTTCATCCAGCCGGATACAACACCATCACTGTTATATTTATCAAAGTCTTCCTGGCTGGCATCCTGACCCGGAGGTGCGGGTACCAGTAATTTATTCAATTCTGCATTCAGACTGATCTTATGCACTTCGTTGGTAACCCATGTATGCCCAACGCCTACACCAAGGTTAGCAGGTATGAAATTCTTCTGGGTAGCATCAGAAGTATACCCGATTTTTCCACCCAGGTTGCTGAAAGCAGCGCCTATATTCCATCCCTGTCCTTCTTCATTAGCGCCATTATAATAAATACCAACATCACCTGCAACGGTATTTCCTGCTTTATAGGCATTGGCGCCCGGAGCATTACCCGCAAGGTTGGAATAGATATATCTTAATGCTACACCTAATGATAATTTGTCTGAAAGTTTGCGTGAATAACCAAGGTCTAATCCAAATTCCCTTGGTCTGCCCTGGTTCAGATCATTACCGAGCGCATCGGTAAACTGTATATTGCCAAGGCTGAAATAACGAAGAGAAGCCGAAATCGCCTGTTGCTCATCAAGCTTATAATATCCTGCTAATGATGCGAGAAAAACATCAGATAATCCGAGGTCTTTAAGCCAGGGAGTATACGTTAAACCAACACCACTATTGGTTTTAGCAAAAGGGTATTTGGCTACATTATAAAACTGGGAATTAATATCAGCGGAGGTAGATACGCCCATGTCTCCCATACCACCGGCACGTGCATCAGGCGAAATCCTTAAAAAGGGAACCGCTGTAGTTACTATATTAATCTTGTCAGCATCCTGGGCGAAACCATGCGATGATATTCCCACAAGCAGCAAACCCGCAAGACAAAATCTCTTCAATGAGTGTGTCATTAGAAATAGTATTTATTGAAAATGAATAATGAGTAGCATTCTATTCAATATTCGGATAGCTTTTAATGTGATAAAATTCAAGCTGCAAAGTAAAGTCGTTTTGGTATTCCGGTATCTTTTTTGTAACTGTTAAAATACAAAAAATCTCTGCCCTTCAATCAATTATAGTACCATTTTTGAAATACCACAGCAAAGAAACGGGTTTAGCCCTAATATTATTGTTTATTGCATGGTTTTCACCACTTTGATTGAAAAAAGCAAAGTTTAGCATTTAATAAACATAAAAACTTATTATACATCTGTACTTATTTTTATAAAGTGTTTAAATTGCGCATTGTTTAGCGTTAAAGACCGTTTATATTGATAGTATATCAGTCTGAAATGCAATAATCAGATTATAATACCCGTTATCTTTTTTAGTTTAAATCCAGCAAAAATGCAAAGACTACTGAAAGCTAAGAATCTTGTGCTCTTACCGGCGGCGGTTGTGCTGCTGTTCAGTTCATGTAAAAATGGGCTGTTTGGTAAGAAAAAACATGAAAAATCCGAAGTGACCGGTTGGAACTACAATGACAAAAACATGGGTGGTTTCAACGTGTCAAAGGAAAAAGAACAAGGAACCGGACCCGGTCTCGTATTTGTTCAGGGTGGTACATTTACTATGGGTGCCACACAGGAAGATGTGATGGGCGAATGGAACAATATTCCGCGCCGTGTTACTGTATCTTCTTTCTACATTGATAAAACAGAAGTTGCCAACGTTCACTACCGTGAATATCTCCACTGGCTCGAAGCAGTGTTTGATGATCCCCAGTATGCGCAGGTGCTTGAAGCTGCTAAACCGGATACCCTGGTTTGGAGAGAAGAGCTGGCGTATAATGAGCCGTTGGTAGAGTATTATTTCCGTCATCCTTCTTATAACAACTATCCTGTAGTGGGTGTTAGCTGGAAGCAGGCAAATGATTTTTGTTTGTGGCGCAGTGACAGGGTAAACGAAAGAATACTTGTTGAAAAAGGATATATCAATAAAAACCAGTTAAAAACTTTGCAGGGACAAGGCCAGGAAAACTTTAATACCCAGGCTTACCTCAAAGATCTTTATCAGCCCCAGCCTGGTAAGCCTAAAAAGAATCCTTTGATGGATGCTAATGGCAGACCAAGAACAAAAGTAAACTTTGAAGATGGTTATATGTTGCCGAACTACAGGCTCCCGACAGAAGCTGAGTGGGAATATGCAGCATATGGTTATATATTACAAAACCCCAAGCCAAAGAAAAAATCTAATGGTACTGGTGAAGAGGTTGTAAAAGAAAAGCAGGTTTACGCATGGAGTCAGAATGTAAATGGGCTCAGAGACAGCCGCCACGGAAGCTGGCAGGGTAAATTCCTTGCAAACTTCAAACGTGGTAGTGGTGATATGATGGGTGTTGCCGGTGGTTTGAATGATAATGCTTCAATCCCCGGTCCTGTAGACGCTTTTTATCCCAATGGTTTCGGTTTATATAATATGTCCGGAAACGTTAACGAGTGGGTATCTGACGTATACCGTCCTCTTTCTAACATTGATAATGATGACTTTAACCCTTATCGTGGTAATAAGTTTGAAAAGTTCAAAAAGAATGAAAGCAACGAATACGAAAGAGACAGCCTGGGCAGGGTAGTAAAAGTAGATGTGACTGACGAAGAGAGCAAAAACCGTCGTAATTATCAGCGCGGTAATGTAATCAACTTTGTTGATGGTGATTCTGCTTCACAGGTTACATATGGTTACGGTGTAACCACTTTGATCAGCGACCACTCAAGAGTAATTAAAGGTGGAAGCTGGAACGACCGTGCATACTGGTTAAGCCCTGGTACACGCCGTTTCCTTGATGAAACTCAGGGTAGCAGTACGGTAGGTTTCCGTTGTGCTATGGACCGTGTGGGTAGCCAGGAAGGCAATGGATTTAAACCTGGTAATAACTGGAGCAAACGCAGGCAAAATTCCCGCAAATCATAAGATCAGTAGTCTTAATATTATATACACAGGCTGTCTCAAAAAGGCAGCCTGTTTTTGTTTGTTGTTTATAGTTTGCAAAACCACAAACATTCAAAATCCATTTTTTTTAGCTTTTTTTACTAAAATTGTTAGTGTTAATAAGTTTATCCATATCTTTACATTCAACAATTAATTTTACCAATCTAAAACCTCATACTTTATGTCTGCAAATACTGAAAAGCTGAAAGCGCTTAAGCTAACCATTGACAAAATCGAAAAAGACTTCGGTAAAGGAAGTGTAATGATGATGAATGAAAAGGGAGAACAGCAACTGGAAGTTGTATCTACAGGTTCTATCGGACTTGATACAGCGCTGGGTGTTGGTGGTGTTCCCAAAGGAAGGATAGTAGAAATATATGGTCCTGAATCAACCGGTAAAACAACCATTGCCATACATATTATTGCAGAGGCGCAGAAAAAAGGCGGCGTATGCGCTATCATAGATGCAGAGCATGCATTTGATAGCAACTATGCGCAAAAACTTGGTGTTGATGTAGACAATTTATTGATCTCTCAACCGGATTATGGCGAGCAGGGTTTGGAAATAGCAGACCGCCTGATCCTTTCAGGCGCGCTTGATGTAGTAGTGATTGATTCTGTTGCAGCGCTTGTGCCTAAGGGCGAGTTGGAAGGAGAAATGGGTGACAGCAAAATGGGATTGCAGGCAAGACTGATGTCCCAGGCATTACGCAAATTAACGGCCACTATCAGTAAAACAAATACCGTTTGTATTTTCATTAACCAGTTGCGCGAAAAAATTGGTGTAATGTTCGGCAACCCCGAAACAACTACCGGTGGTAATGCCCTTAAATTCTATGCTTCCGTAAGGCTGGATATCCGCCGTATGGCGCAGATAAAAGATGGTGATGAGGCAATAGGAAACCGTGTAAAAGTAAAAGTGGTAAAAAATAAGGTAGCGCCTCCTTTCAGAGCTGCTGAATTTGATATAGTATTTGGTGAAGGTATTTCTAAAGTAGGTGAGATTATAGATATGGGTGTTGAAATGAACATCATCCAAAAAAGCGGTAGCTGGTATAGCTATAACAGCGACAAACTCGGGCAGGGAAGAGATTCGGTTAAGCAATTACTGCTTGACAATCCTGAACTGGCAAATGAAATAGAAGCTAAGATAAGGGAGAAGATTAAAGAAGACCAGGCGTGATGGAGGCGTAGGGCATGAAAATGTAGGGTGTAAGGTGTAGGGCATGGGTGTAAATGTAACCCCATCCTCTATACCTTATTCTTTTTATACGGTATAGGAAGGCAACGCTAACTGATATAGACCGATAGCTGAAGGCTGATAGCTGATAGCCCACCGCCCATAGCTGACGGCTGACAGCTTTTAATTAGCTTTGTCGCCGTAAAATATACACAGGCATGATAAACTCCCGTATTTTAAAGAAAAGGAAAAGGATAGCATTAGTAGCGCACGATCATAAGAAAAAGGATTTAATTGAATGGGCTATTTTTAACAAGACCATTCTGGCAAAGCATGAGCTTATAGCTACGGGCACTACAGGAAAATTGCTTGAAGAAAATCTTGACAGGCCGGTAAAGCAAATGTTGAGTGGCCCGTTGGGAGGAGATCAGCAAATCGGCGCGATGATTGCACAGGGAGAAATAGATGTACTTATTTTCTTTTGGGATCCTATGGAGGCGCAACCGCATGACCCTGATGTAAAAGCTTTATTGCGGCTTGCTATTGTTTGGAATATACCTGTAGCTAACGACAGGGCAACTTCGGATTTCTTAATGACTTCTCCTTTGATGCATGAGGAGTATGAAGCTACCATTCCGGATTATAACAGTTATATTAAACGAACGGTGTAATTATGCTGGTTAGTTTGCGTGCATGGAAAAAAAATGACCGGGAGATTTTGGCAACACTTGCCAATAATATCAAAATATGGAATAACGTACGCGACAGGCTTCCCCACCCATATACATTACAAAACGCAGATGAATTTATACGATATTGTATCGCCCCTGAAATGCCCTTTGTATTAGCTATAGAAGCAGATGGAAAGCTGGCCGGTTGCATAGGACTGGAAATGCAGGAAGACGTTGCCCGTATCAGTGCTGAAATTGGGTATTGGATAGGAGAGCCATTTTGGGGTAAAGGAATAGCAACAAAAGCGGTAGCACTTATGATGGATTATGTGGCTGAACATTTTTCCTGCCTGGTTCGCATATACGCTAAAATATTTGAGTATAATACCGCATCTATGAAAGTGCTTGAAAAGAACGGTTTTCATATGGAATGTATTCACCGGAAAGCTGTAGAAAAAAATAATAAAATATGGGATGAATATGTGTGGGTAAAATTCACTGATGAGGGAAAGTGATGAATGTCATTTACAACTTAATAAAACCTGCCTGCAGCAGCTATACTGTATATACTTGCATATAACCACTATTGTCCGGGAAATATGAATCGTGTTAAGTATTCACTCCTTCCTGCCAGCCGACTTGCAAAGGTGAGGGACGGTACGCTAGCATAACACCAAACTATATTAACTACCACGTCAGCTACGAATTATAACCAGGCAGGCGTTTAAATATTCATCACACTTTTAGATTTTCAGCCTCCTGCTCTTGCTATTTTATCAACCTGATTTGAATTGGGGCTCCCCTCCCTGCCGCCGTGCGGAGAGGGGCCGGGGGTGAGGGAGATAAGTATACAGGTTTGTGGGCAGGCTAAATTAGGGGGCGCTGCTCCTGAATCGTGCTGCTTTAAAAACTATATAAGGACAGGCTACAGTTGTCATATACAACGGGTTTTGCTGGTGGGAGGGTGGATAGAAACATTCATACGGCGCAGCGGCTTCACCTCCTTTCCTGAAATCATTTTCTCTAAGATCATCTATATATGCTTTGGCTAATTGCTGCGCATTTTTTTGATTTACTAATGCGATAGCATAACACACCCATCCTGTTGGTGTACCCCAATATGCGCCGTTTTGATATTCATTTTTGCGGGACAGCGAAATTTCCCATGCCGTTTTTTCATTAAAATCGTCCGTAATCAGTAGGCCTCTTGTATTAAACGATATGCACATATGTTAATAATTAAAAATAGAAAAGGTATAAGAGTTGATGAGCATATTGCATGTTATGGAAAAAGATACCACAAAACCTTTCCGGCAGTCAATTTCA
>NZ_QCZJ01000055.1 GCF_003075435.1 Terrimonas sp.
GAAATTTGTTTACGTCTGCCGTCCTGTAACTCTTTATACATTTCGTCGTAAGTCTTGTAACCTAAAAGTCGCAGAAATGTATATTTCAAATTCATTGGTGGATGTCAATTAGTATTGCAGCTTACGTTCGAGTATTTGCGAAGGCAGGGAATTCATTGATTGTCCAGCCCGGTACAAATGCCATTTGAAAATATGTTGTTAAAGTTAAGAACTAAAGCTGAAAATTGAACGTCGAGCCCGAACCGCTGCTGATGCTTGCACATAGCTGATGTTACATTGTCCAGCCCTGCTTTTGCAAATACTTTTGTTAGCGGCATGGGCATCGTCACCATTAAGTAGCTGCAGGAATTAAGT
The DNA here is from genome assembly GCF_003075435.1 of Terrimonas sp. GTDB lineage: Bacteria > Bacteroidota > Bacteroidia > Chitinophagales > Chitinophagaceae > Agriterribacter. The sequence continues at coordinate 355 of NZ_QCZJ01000055.1, forward strand.
CACATTGAGCTTCTAAGTATTTAATAACTTCTACGGTCTTATTGTGATATTCCCTTATCCTTGTCAAGGTAATATCCGAATCTTTTCCATGAGCAATTTTATGTCTGTCACGAATTATATAATTTAGTGCTGTACTTCTTTCTTCAGCTTGTAAAAATGTATTTAATACTGGTTCCCATTCTGGCTTAAAGCTTTTAGCAATGTCCCTGAACTTGTCAGAATTTGGGTTTTGTATTTTGTTAAGAGTGATTGTTGCAAATGAAATTACAGCAGGACTTGCAGTCTCATTTTTAACATAATCTGTGTAAATATGGTGCATGGCATTTTCTAAAAATCCAGAGCATAAAATGCAAACGTATTTGGCAATATGAGAGCGCATTTCATCATCTTCTTCAAACGTTGATTCTGCGGTCGAAATGAGATTTAGAATTTTTTCAGATTGCCTTCTCAGTTCCTCGTTGTGAATCATAATTGAGAAAAGTATTTGTCAACTAATAGATGTCGTTCTTTGAAAACTGCGTCATCAGAAGTTCCACTATTGACTGATTTAATAAATGCGGGGTCATTTAATAATTGCTGATGAGCACTTTTGAAGTTTTCTAGATTGGGTGTTGTCCCTTTCTCTTCTATAATTTTTGCAACTCCGACAGTAACAGCTTCAAAGACTGAAACATTCAAAACGCCTTCTGGTCTAAAGGCACTTTTACCTACACTATTTTTAAGAAACGTAATACTGTCTTTAAAAAATTGTCTGCTCGAATCAATAAATGGTTGATCCGGATTTCTAAACCTTTTATTGAATTTGTTTAGAAATTCAACCATCGGCTTAGAATATTTATCTGCTCTATAAAAAGCTGCAAAAAATCTTAAAATCAATTCTTTGTCCTTGAGTCGAGCATTTTCAGGACCAAACATATCCCGCCAATCTTTATAATTATTTAATTCCTCAATTAAATCGTTTAATTCACCATAGTAGATTGCAGTCCTTATTTCTTGGGGAGTGAGTTTTTTGCCACCATTATTTAGTCGTTCGAAAACATGATAAATACTTGTATTCTCATTGTCAGGTGCTTCTTGTTTAACTATTGTGGCGTGAACAATTGAATCGTCTAATTTTATTCTGTCATTTTCTTCTAATTTTTCATAAGTCAATCCCTCAAAATGCTTTTGGACTTTTGTCAGTTTAAATATCCTTTTGGTTTTTTGATGGTCTTTGGGATTAAAGAATCCTTCGTAGAAAAACTGCAATGATTTAAGTCTTTGTTGACCATCAATTATTAAAAGTTTGTTAGTTTCAGATTCCTTTGCAAGAAAAACTCCTGGGATTGGTAATCCTAACAAAAGAGATTCAATTAGTCTTGACGCTTCAGATTGATTCCAAACATAGTCCCTTTGAAAATCTGGAATAAAAATATCGCCTTTTTGAAGTCGTTTAACAAGTCCGTCAACAGTATAGTCCGCACCATAAGTAGAAATGTCGTACTTAACGGGAGCGACTTCTTCATCTTGTTCGTCTTGGTCTTGAATTGGCTCTTCTGGCAGTTGTTCTACAGTTTCGTCAGGCATATATAAATTGATTTTGTTTTAATTGCTTTTAAAATTAGTGTTTTTAAGTTATGTGAAGTGTCCAATTGCCTTGCCGCTAACGGTTCGGTATTGCCGAAGGGTGGGAAATAGAATTCCGTCAAGCCCGGCAACCGAAGTTGATTAATGATCTTTTGTTGATAATTTATTCATAAGCCAAATTTATAACGTCGTGCCCAAACTACAGCCAAATTGAAAAACCAAAAGTTGAAACACGGCTTTCGTCAAGCCCACCTTTTGGCAATACATTTGTTGGCTGTAGTGCTTCATTATACAGTCAGTTGATTATTGTGTGTCCATTTACGAATGGCTAAAATAAAAAGCATAAACGCTAAGGCGGTTACAGCAGTTGTTAGTAACAATTGTCCGTTGAATAATTGCACTTTGTCATTGCTAACAACATTTATTAAAGATGGTTTTAATTGTCCGTTTACTGGGTCGTTAGGGTTCAAGTTTGAAAAAACAAAATAATTAACCCAATTGCCACCAAGATGAATTCCAATAGGAAAATATAATGTTTTGGATTTGAGGAAAGCTGTTGCATAAAGCACATGCCCTAAACCCGTAATTAGTAAAATTGTCATTGCAACGGGGTCACCAAACGCAGAACCGTTTATCCAATGCGAAAGGATAAATAAACTTGCAAAAATTAAATTTGCTTTTGCAACATTTGTGATTTCTACCGTTTTCTTAAAACAAATTCCTCTGAAAGCTAATTCTTCAAGCATAACTGTTGGAAACAATAACCATAATCCTTTCAAAACATAGGAACCTTCAAAAGTTTGATTAAAAATAACAGGATAACCTTTTATAAACGCAATTATATACACAAGAGGAATAATGAATAGTCCCCCAATAACAAATCCAAAAAAAGCAAAACCAATATTTTTAAACTTTAAATTTAGTCCTAACTCTGAAAGATTTTTTCCTTCATTTTTATATGCTTTCCAAGTGATAAACAAAATAGCAGCAATTACTATAACGTTTGCAATTTGAGGTTGCATTCTTAATAGGCCATTGAGAATAAATCCTCCAAGAATAAAGGTTGTCAATACAAAACCGATAAATAAAAGAATAATTTTTTTGATTTGAGATTTATAAGAGGTCGTGTTCATATAGTTTATTTAAACAATTACGATGTCAAAACGCATTACAGCCAACGAACAGGGCTTTGTGCAGGTTGGGAAATAGAATTCCGTCTGCCCGGAACCGCTGCTGATTAAAAATATAAAGTTGAAATTAAGAACTAATGCTTGGATTTATTCGTCAAGCCCGAACAAAAGCTGAACAGAATTGTAAATGCTCATTGTTATTCCGTCTGCCCAACTTGCGCAAAACCCAATGTTGCCTGCTGGCTTGCTTGGTCAGTAAAGTTGTATTTCAATTTCCTGTTTAATAATGTCAATACTAAACCACTTATCAAAGTCAGTTTGTGGGATACATTCTGCTATGTCCAAATTTCTTGTGTACCTACTTAATGCTTTGTTCCCAAACTTTAATGTCAAACTGTAAACGCCTTGTCCATCTTTGCCTACATAGGCTTTCAATTTCGTTTGTCTATTATCATTGATGAACTTTTGCGAATAGTAATTGTCAGGTTCTGATAGCAAAATACCGTCACACCAAAATCCTTTCACTTTTTCATCTCTTATACTCTCAAGTGCTTCACAAATTTTGTATTCAAGTGTTTCGCAAAAGTCCTGGTCTAACATTATCAAAATAGTTTACAGAATTGCATTGTCGTCAAATTTTTCTTCCACGTTAGCTAACACTTCACAATCACAATATCCACCATTTTCACCCAGCCATTTTGTGATTTCTTCAAGGTTTTCAAGATTTAGAGATTGTAAGAAAGCAACAGAGAATTTAAGTGTGTCGTCGCAAGGATTGTCAGTAAGTTTCTCGTCTAAAAAATCAAACAACGCTTCAAAGTTTTCACGGCTTGTCGGTAAACTATTCTCAAAGTCTTGTCGTGTTTTGAGCCTTAAATCTCTTGCAATTTGTTTCCGTCGTTCAATTTCGTTTTTGTCAGGCATAAATTATTAGAGTGTGTCAAAATAAGCTTGCAGGCAACGAGCAGGGCTTTATGCAGGTTGGGAATAGAATTCCGTCAGCCGACAACCGCTGCCGATTAAAAAACTGAAGTTGAAGTTAAGCACTAAGGCTCAAAGTTGTTTGTCCAGCCCGAACCACAGCCTGGATTTGTAATTAGTTGATGTTACAATGTCATGCCCAACTTGCATAAAACCCAATGTTATACGGCGTTTTGTCTGTCAAAGTCAAGTTGCGGATAGACAACATCTTTAATGTAGTCCATAATCCAATCGTCAGCTAATCTTAATTTGTCTTGTCTTTTGTTAAGTTCACCAATTACCCTCTTTTTCAATTGGTCATCTCGTTGAGAATTGTCCTCGTTTGTGTTGTCATAAACAATAACACAAAGTGCATCCATCAACAAGTCTCTTTTGTGGTCAGGAATTGTAATGTTGTCGAGAACTTGTAAAATCATGTCTAAATACTGCTCGTCAGCTAACAAAAGTTCTTCGTCCTGTGGCATCAAGTACAAGTCCGAGTTTATTGCCCACTCTTTCAACAAGTCAAGGTCAAGGTTAGGTCTCTCGTAAGCAGTTGTAAAAGTCGTTGAAGAACAGTTACTACATTTTTGTCCAAGCGTTTTGTCGATGTCAAACAGCTCAAAAGCAGCCTCCCGTTTTGTCACAAAGAGTTTTTCAACATGGTGGCACACCGTGCATGTTCTTTCTATTTTGTATGTCTTGTTAGACTGTGTCATTAAATGCCGGATAACGGTTGAGCATTTGTGTTTGTGGCGGAATTTGGAAAACGTCCCGCTGGGAACAAATGCTGAATAAAGATACAAAGCTCATTGTTAATTCTATAGCCCAATTTATAACGTCCTGCTGGAACTGCAGATGATAGATAGGTGAAGCTGAGGCGGTGTTATCTGTCCGCCGACATAACACAAATGCACGTGTAAGCGGTAGTGCATGTTACTTTCCAAGCAAATTAGCCCTAAATGTATCTATGTTAAAAAGCCCGAGTTTCTGTCCACCGTATAAGTCATAAACGTCGCAGCTAAATTTTGATTTTAGTTTTTTAAGAATGGGCTTTAACTGAGTCCATGTCAACTCATTTACTTTGTTTAAGGGAATACAAATACCGATTGCGTCACCTCCATCCACTCCGAGCCCCGGCATTGGTATAAAATCAAAGCTTAAATTGTTCGAGTAGATTTCTTGATATAATTTTTTGAAATCAAGTTTTTTATTTGTCTCTGCAATAATATTAAATGCCACGATAGTTTATTTTATTATATCAATGGTAATATTGTTAGGCTTGGAATACTTAGTCCTTATTTCATTTTTTATTTGTGCACAAGCTGTATCATTAATTTGTTGCCCACGAACATCAATTTTTATTAGGTGTTTACAGTCTTTTGGAAGTTGCGTATCGTAATAGTTGAGCCGACCAATAATAAAACGTATAGTCCTATTAATATTCTGTGGTGAGGAAACGTCATGGTTATAAATATAAACGAATTCGTTTCTGTCTGTATTGGCAGCCTCAGGTGTTACTTGTCCCCAGTCTAATGTTTCCATAATGTTGATGGTGCTGGTATTGCATTACCGCTTACGAGCAGGGCTTTATGCAGGTTGGGAATTAGTATTCCGTCCGCCCACAACCGCTGCTGATTGAAAATATAAAGTTAAATTTAAGAACTAAAGTTGAAAGTTGTTTGTCCAGCCCGAACCACAGCTTGGATTTGCAATTTGTTGATGTTTGCTGGTCATGCCCAACTTGCATAAAACCCAATGTTATAGGCAGCTCTTTTGTCAAACCTGATTACCAAAGTTTCCATTTACTTTTTTTCGTCAATGCTTTAATTGTCTGTTTAGTTGTTGGTTTGGGTTTTGTTTTTTCGGATTCAAATTGTTGGTCGGCAACTTGAATAACCCAAACGTCAAAGTCAGCGACAAATCCGTTCATTGATTTATTAATGTCGTAATTAATTTGAACTTCTATTGTGTCAACTTTTTCAATTAAATGGGCTATGAGCTTATGTCGAATGGGCAAGTACCATTTAATATTGAAGTTGTTGTCCCAATTAGCATAGTTGGCAATTAAAACCTCGGCATTTTCGAAATCTTTTTTTGTCGGTTTTGTTGGTTGATTTATTCTTGTTGTTGCAAGAAGGGTGTGTCCATACTCAGTATCTTTTATAGCTTCTAAAACTACTGCACCCCCATAATTTCCATTTGCAAGTTTAAATGTCAAGCAGTCACCTTTCTCAAACGGCGGCTGTTTGATTACTTTCTTTTTTCTCGATTTTGCTTTAGGTCTTTCAGTTTGTAAGTCAGCCAAAAATTTGTCAAGAACAACCTTTCTTTTTTTAATGTCTTTTTCATCAGCATCAAGCCTTCGCCAAACTTCCAGGTCTAAACCTGTTTCAATTATTTGCTTTACTCTTTCTAAAATTTCAGTGTCAAGTTGCTTGCATTCCCATTGTGCTTTTGCTAATGCAAACCAGAAATTATTACTGTCTTCAGGTTCATTGATAGTTTCTTGATTGTCGGTAATTAACTTTTTGGAAATGTCTTCTACTGATTGTCCGTCATTATAAAGGTCAAAGAATTCATCGTATATGTCTGCGTAAGTGTCGTTAGATGATATTGCTGTTCCCCATGCTCCCATAGTTTGGTGGTGTCGGTTTAGAGTTGCCTATAACGGTACGGGTCAAGTAGGCAAAGGCATTTCAGCCTAAGCCTCTCACAGAACCGTACGTGAACCTCTCGATTCATACGGCTCTTGACATACAATCTTAGATTTTACTCAATGACCAGTGGACAAATATGTT
>NZ_QCZJ01000056.1 GCF_003075435.1 Terrimonas sp.
CAATTGAAAAAGAAAAACCGTTATTTTTAGGGCTGTAACGTAGTTCTTTGAGTTGATGCCTGGGCGTTGGGGACGTTTTTGTAAAAGCATCAAAATGGGGATGGTAATTATTATCCGTTCGGACTTACTATGGCGGGGATAAGCTCCAAAGCTTTAAACGGCATTAGTGAAAACAAGTACAAATACAATGGCAAGGAAGAACAGCGTAAGGAGTTCAGCGATGGTTCTGGACTGGAGTGGTTAGATTATGGTGCAAGGATGTATGATGCACAGATTGGAAGGTGGCATGCGGTGGATCCACTGGCGAATAAAATGCAGGTATGGTCGCCATATAATTATGGTTTTGATAATCCGATACGGTTTATAGACCCCGATGGAATGGAAGCAAGAGAAAGAACATCCGAGTCGTTAGAGAGAGAAGCTGAGTTGATGGAGCGGATGAAAAGGGATTGGCAAAAGGCTCTGGCAAGTATAACTAATAGTGATGGTTATGATAATGAATACACTGTAAGAAAGAAAAATGGTGAAATTGTTTCTGTTGAACAAACAGGTACAAAAGGTGGAGATTTTATTGATCATATTACCACTATTGATCTTGATGTTCCAATTCCTCAGGCAAGAGCCGTCACTCAGGAATATGCTTCTGTTTATATTTATGAGGCAAGTTTGCAGGAAGTAGATGCAAGGGTAGTACGGGTGCCTGGGGGAATCATAATTAATACCTGGTTTAGAGCATCGGGAGCTGTAAATAGCATAGACCTAACCGATGCAATCCCAACCAAAGCTGGTTTAAAGATATTGGCAGGTGGAATTATCGCAGGAGGAATAAGAAATGCTGCTAAGACGGGACTTAAATATTCCGATGATTTATTAAATGCTGCACAGCAAGCATATCCGAAATTGGCAGGGAAAACCCAACTGCATCACGTTACCCCGAAATATTTAGGAGGACCAGCAAATGGACCCCTTATTAAGTTGGATGCAGCGTACCATCAACAAATTACAAATGAGTTTAGACGGATACACGGTTATGGTCTTCCTAAGCCAAGCCCTCAAAGACTTCAAGAAATAATGAAAGAGGTTTATTCCAAATATCCATTACCAGGACAATAAATCTAACTTATGAAAGAGGTATTAGAACTTAGAATAAACTACGATTATGCTCATTTGCTTTTTAAAGCAGATGAAGGCAAGAACTTAGGAACATCTGTAAAAGTGGTTGAAATATCAAAGGAAGACCCACGATATAGCCAAGTGCCAATTATTGCGGAAGAAATAAAGAAGAAGTATGACAGGGGATTTTTCTTTGGTTGGCAAATCAAACGTAGATACAGCAAGAAGGAATTAGATACGGCTACATTATTGCATCTAAAAATAAAAGCGGTGTTTGAGCCGACAGGCGAAGAATGCGGAACGTTGTATGATGAAACGGCAGCTTGTGAAATATGCGGAGCGAACAGGAAACAGGCAAGTCCTTTAATCCTTAAAAAAGGAACGATACCGAAAAAGGATATTGCCAGAACCATAGGTGGCGAAGTGGTTGTGTCAGAAAAGTTTGTAAATGCGGCAAGGCAAAGGAACTTAAAAGGCTTACAGCTTAGCCCTATCAATGTTGAAAAATATTACCAACTTACCGCATATACAGAAGTTGAGTTGTCTCATCGCACAGTTGCAGGAGTTGACCCTTGGGATTTTTCAGAAGGTAGTAACGGTATTGAATTTACTGTATCAGGGGGCTATCCCGTTAAGTTTGAAAAAGAAGTTTACAAGTGTCCGAAAGGCGATACAATCGGCTTAAATCTTCTGTCAGAACCTTACGTTTTAAACAGCCAATCAATCGGGGAATATGATTTCTTTGCAAGTAAACAAAAGATAGGCGTTAAACGTGGCTTGCTACGACCAGAGCCGATTTACTTTTGCTCGCCAGCTTTCAGAAAAATGATAGAAGAAGAAAAGCTAAGCGGATTTGAATTTGAGATAACAAATATTGAATAAGCAAAAGCCCGGCTACACCCGGGCTTTTATATCAGAATATACTATCTGGTAAATTAAATTTTAAACTATCTGGGATTTTCTTAGGTAAAGCAATAAAAGGATATGCACCAAAGGTTTTATAAGTAGTAAGTATGCCGGCACTATCCTTAACAACCAAAACTACGTAATCATTCTTTTCTAATACCTTTTGAGGAACAGATTCCTTTCTCACCTTGTCGTCGCATGTATTCTGAAAATAATGCTCTACACCTGAATACACTTTAAACTCAATATTGGAAGTCCGCACCTTATTGACGGGGGTACTGATTATTTAACCGATCTTCTTCTTTTGTAAGAGGTTCATTCCCTGTGTATAAAATTAAATCATAATCGTGCGGAGAAGTTTTGTCAATATATATTCCATACTCGGCATTGTTTTGTCCATTAACCATTACAAAAGAATCTAACAACGACTTTATATTAGCACGGGGTTCTATGACATTGCAAACAGGGACTTCTGATGTTTGTTTACAAGAGTTAAAAAGAATAACTAAGACGAAAAAAATAAATTGCCTTTTCATTTTCTTAATAGTTGTATTATGTTATCCTTATTCTGTTTTACAAACTGTTTGAGATTTACAGAATTAGATAAATTTTGAATGCTTTGAGCATTTAGAGAAGGTATTTGTCGTGTAACTGGAAAAGTTTGAAAATTAAAATTAGCAGCCTTTCGTGTCGGATTAGGTGCCGCTATAATAAAACTAATAGGATCATTTTTGCCACCTTGCATTTGAATAACAAATGCAGGTTTGTTAGGAGTTGAATAAGCAGCAAATCCAAGATCACCATACCCATTCGCTGTATAGGTACTGGGGCCGCCACCATCAGGGTGGGTATGAACCGTAGCCGTAGTGTTATATTCCTTTCCGGAAGCATCTACTATATTGCCATTCTCTTCGCCGTGGTTCGTGTCCCACGAGCCACTCTCTGCAACCCCAATGAAAAGGCGGCGGAATTTTGTATATTGAGTGAGTTATGAATTATCAGGAAAAACACCGAAAGTCGTATATCCGCATTGGTGAAATATATTTTTGGACGGCTACCATAAATAACTGGATGAAATTATTAATGAGCGACCAATACAAAGATATTATCATTAGCTCATTCAGATATTTAAGTAATGCCGGCAAGATTGATGTATTCGCTTTTGTGATCATGCCAAATCACATCCATGTAATATGGCGTATAAATGCCATGAATGGGAAAGAAACAGCCCAGGGCTCTTTTCTCAAATATACGGCTCATGAATTCAGGAAGCTTTTGCTGCGTGAAGATCCGGCTATGCTTAGTTTGTATACCGTTGGTGCCAGTAATAAGCTGCATGAATTCTGGCAACGCGATCCCTTAGCCATTCATTTATATTCCCGGGAGGTTGCTTACCAGAAATTGGACTACCTGCATCGCAATCCTACAGCAAAGCATTGGCAACTGACAAATGATTATTTAAGCTATACCTACTCATCGGTGCGGTTTTATGAACTCGATATAAAAGAGTATGACTTTTTAAAAGATTTGAGAGAAGAGTTTTGATGGTTTTGTGTTTCGTGGGACACGAACCACGGCGGGGGGGATGCGATGTGCGTCTTCAGTATACTCTGCATTAAGAAAAAGCGGAATAATTTCCGGGGGAGGTAATATTAACAGCTTTTTCAGATCAATGAATCCCGGCGCATTATACCGTTTTTTAAATCGAAGTGGATTTTCCAAAACAACCATTGAAAATATGGATACAATTACACCGAAGAATCAAAGAGGCTTTAACAGATATGGTAACTAATACTTAGTATATGAGGTATATAATTTTTATTTTTTTTATTCATTTTCTTTTCGCGTGTAAAACTTCGAAGATTAATAATGAGGAATTACATTTAACCAATGCAATCTGGAAATTAGAAAAAATTGTTTTTGAAGGGAGAGTGCAAAATTTTAGTACTGATTCAATTTTTATTTATCTGTCACTTAGAAAGTCGAAGAGAGATCGGAACGTTTCCTATAAAACAGGGTATTATTTTATTTTCAGTACGGAAAGGGATAGTACTTCAGCTTATTACTTTAAATATCCGATGAGAGGGTTTTACGATATAAATTTAGCAGAGGAGGATTATTATGCTGCTGGTGATAATCCTTCTTCTCTAATTAATGCTACCTATATTAGATTAGCTGTTACCCGGCAAGAATATACTTTTAATCCCGATTTAAAAAACAATAAGATATTGAAAACAATTTTTGAAATTGCAATAAGAGGCGGCCGTGCAAGTGAAAATAAGGTAAAACATTTTATTGATGACAACAGATTAACACTGATAAATGCTAAAAGTGATTCAATTGTGTTTTTGGGGAGTAAGAAAAGGAGATAGTGGTTCATTCTAGCGCAGGAGTGTAGCACATAGTAAGCTGGCGCTGGTTTGGTAGGCTTAGCCTTCAGACTTCTTCCCAGCAACGTCTCCCAATTCTTCGCCGCCACGTCTCCCACATATATAAAAGTTGATGATTAGCATAAAGCTGAAGGGGACGTGGCGAACAAGCTGTTTAATTTGTATATTAGGACCTATAATTTTCTTCCCAGCAACGTCACCATATAGCGCAAGCATATGAACTCATGAAATAAAGCTTTTGCCCTTGCCGGTATTCCGGGTAATGTTAAGCGCCGTTGTTGGTATGCAGCATGGCTAATGTGGGTGGCGTACCAACAACAGGGAGTTTGAGAGGCTGGTAATGTTCCAGAGTTAGTGATGGGATAATTTTGAACAGTTAAATAATTGAAGATCAATAAAAGCCTGTAAGGACAGGTTATAAAAGAGATGGATGGTATATCCGTCTCTTTTCATTTTAGGGCTTCTGATAGTAAAATATGCTTAGTGCCATAGTATCGTGTTCCAGAGTTAGTGATACCATCCTTTCTTCGCCTACCATTATACAACAATGCCTCCACACCCAATACCCCTACGGGCTTTGTGTATGATTACTTTATTAAAGACCACCTGGGTAACATAAGAATGGTGCTTACCGATGAGTATAAGCAGGATATCTATCCTGCAGCAACGCTGGAAGGGGATATCAATACGGATGGCAGTCCCAATGCAGCATACATTGAAAAGAACTATTACACTATAGACCCTGCCAAAATAGCTCTTAC
>NZ_QCZJ01000057.1 GCF_003075435.1 Terrimonas sp.
ATGTATAGAACACAGATCAATAAACAGCTCAATAGTTTTACCGGTGTATGTATGGTGCGTGGCATATAGCAGTTATTGAGGGTTTATTGATTGTTGGGTTGTTGGTATTGATAGTCCATGGTCTTGAGAACATTATTATCCTGGTCGCGGATGGTCTTTAACCTGCCAAAACTGTCGTATTCATAGGTAATGCTTTTACCTACAGCATCGGTTTGAGATGTCATTCCTATCAACGGCTCATAAGTGTAACTCGTCATCAATGCATCATTGGGAAAAATTCTCACATCGTCTATAGGACCAGTTAAAGTTACGTTAGTAGTGAAGGGCTGTTCATTAAATATCCATTTTCCACCAGAAAGGTTCCACCATTGAATAACATAATTGCGGCTATTGGGTTTTGTAAAATTGGTGGTATAACTTGTATTCCAGTATTTTTTACCTGAATGAGATGTTCCGGCAACGGCACTTGAAGATGTATTCTCCTCAAAGCTTTCAAAGAAAAATTCTTTGATACCTACAGAAGTAACTGTTGTCAGGATTTTTGGATAAGAATAATAAAAATACAATATTCCATTTTGAGATGTAAAATTTTCCAGTTGCAGTTCCAGAGTATAATTACCCGCAGGCATATTTGAAAAGCTTATAGTACTAACATACGATCCACAATTACCTGTTGCGCATAAAGTACCAACCTTATTTTGAGGCCCGGTAAGATAATATGAGACCATACCTATGCCCCCTGTTCCGGGAGGGCTGCCAAAATAAAGATTGAATGTAACTGTTCCTGAATAATCAATGGTAAAATTGCGTGTTTGTAATGAATAACTGGGGTTGGGGGGAGAATAGCTAACGTTTTCTGTTTGAGTAGCATTAGTGGTTGTAGTTTCGTCATGAAGCGAATTTTCAGCATTCTTGATTTCTACAATAGGATATTCATTTTTATATCCCCATTCGTAAGAAATGTTTATGTCATTTGCTTTATGCATCTGGAGAATATTACCGGCTAAATCCAAATTATCAACAAAATGCTTTGCCTTATAGGTTGGGTCTTTAGTTAATATTGCTGAGTTAATAGCTGCAGGGGTAAAACTTGCTAAAGGGCTAATCTTTTCTGAAGCATCTACTTTTAACGGTATGGGGAAAAAGCTACTATAATACAGAAGCGTTGCATCAATAGTACGCAGGTTTGTGCCATCGGTATTTGCTTTTTGCGAATAAATTTCTACCGGCGAACTGCTAATGCCATTTGTTTGAAGGTATTTTACTCCCAAAACAAAATTATCAGTAGTTGTGCCAGTGCCAACATTAAAGTCAGGAGCATACCGGCTATACGTAATGTTTTGCTCTCCTTTACTATTAAGTTCTACTTTTTTGATAAGGTTCCTATTATTCGCATCATATGTATAGCTTGTGGTTTTTGTAATAATATTTGAACTATGATCGGAAGGATAATCCGTTTCTACAGATTGTTTTAAAAAAGGATAATAGATGTAATTGCGCACTGCTGATATTCGAGGCAGTGTAATGAGTTGAGTTGATGAAGCCCCGATAGTTGTTTGCCCGGTCATAACTGATTTGACATAATTGTTCAATCTCGCCGGGTCATCATTATAGGTGTTGACAATTTTCTTAACCAAATTTGGAATTACAGCATTATCATAATATTCCTCCGAAAGCACCAGCCCTCTTTCAAAGCTTCTGTCTGAATATTCCCCTAATTTTATTTGATTATTTACATCAATCCAATAATAGGAATCAGGGAAATTATTCGCATACCCATTATCATGATTAGAAAAAGTAGTAATTTTTACTCCATTATTTGCGTCCAATAATTGTTTCTCATAAACTTTGCTATATGTCACAATATTTCCATCATCATTGTGATTAGGCACTATTGATGTGCTGGAAAAAGAAGAATTACTAAAAGTAACATAATCTACAGATGAATACCCGGCTGTAGAATATAATTTCAAAGAAGGAGTTAAACTGAAATAATTTAGCATTGAGGGTATTGGCATGCCTAATACTCCGCTTGATACATTACTTGTAAGATCATTAACATAATAATACTGGTAAGCGGCCTGAGGGCTGTTAGCATCAGGCTGTGACAATATCTGTTTTATCCTTAATCCGGCACCCGCCTCTTCTGCAGATAACGTTACAGATGTAGAAGAAAGAGGAATACTTCCCGCATGTTTTTTAAAAGTATTGGCTTCGTAGGTGAATGAAGTAAATCCTCCTGTTGGATAATCAATCCGGGTTAATATACCAGCTTGTATGTAGAAGGCGTTAGGCTTCCTGAAATTCATATAACTTGTTTGAAATCCTGTGGTATTATTATATGCGGGAATGGGGTTTACAGAGGGTGTTCCATTATAATAACCCCAATGATCGATCTGCCTGGAACAATATGGAGGTAATTGAGTAGTATTATATGTAAAAACATATGGAGGCATTTCAACGCCATTGCTATTACCATAATATCCGGTAGTTTTAACACTATTCAAAAACAAACGGGTGTTTGCATCACTCGTATAAGTGAAAGAGACCGTTTTTAGCTTGTTTTGATCTGCATCATACAATTCTATGCTCTGCAGTTTTATCCAATTTGAGGGAAACCTGCCGTTAACAAGTCCTGTACCGGAAGGAACTATCTGATTATAATAGCTATTAACAATGCCGTACACTGCTATGCTCCCAGGATTCGTTTGCGCTGAAGTACTTGAGTTATTGACCGTTAATGTGCTGGAATAGGGAGATTCCAGCAAATCAGTTTCACCAGAAGCAATAGAATTAAATACAAGTTTTCCCTGAGGAAATTCAATATAATCTAAAAATACTGGGTCTACAATATTGACATTAAAATCCGTCATATACTGCTCTGCAGTATATGCATATCCATCTGTGCCAGATAAATCTAAAAACGGAAAGCTGCTTGCTGGGGTAGTTGAAACCGTTACAGTATTAACTCCTACATGGGAGCTCGGATTATAGGTGTATTGTACCCCACGCCTGGAATAAAAGAATTGTATGATTTTTCCGGAAGGCAAAACGATTTTTGTTAATTGCCAGGATATTGCCAAATTATTGATATCACGATCATACCTCGGGCCTGTTTTGTTGAACTCAATTGATGATGTAGTATTGCCAAATATATATTGTGTTCCATCAGATGTAAGTAATATAAATTTTGTAAAAGTTGATGAGACATTATTTGTGGAGCAATTGGGTTCATTAAACTGGTAACTTCCAACTGTCGCCTCTTTTATTTTTATATTTTCTCCAGCATTTGATCGTATTTTCCAAAGCCCGTCTTCTCCTAAAAAGAAGGCACCGCTAATACCATTAATATTGAAGTTAAATTCATCAGGGGCAGAATCTTCTACAATAGGAGCTACAGATCCCTGAAAAGGAAATAATGGTACATATGAATTCAAAGCGGCTTCAGTTGCCCAATCTGTTCTGTTTAACTTGCTGTATTTCCAATACCAACCTAACTGATCTCCATCGTGATAGTTTTTGGATTGTCCACTAAGTGTGTTCAGTATTCCTGATCCGGAACATACAGATTCATCCGGTGCACTGTTCACCTTTCTTGTAATAGCAGATCCTGCAAACAAATTCCAACCTGTTCCAACCCAACCCGCATGATTGTTAGGCTGAATTCCTCGTGCATAGTAAGATAAATATACCGGGACTTCAACATTATCGACTTTTATATTATATAGCGGCACTTTAATATCAGGTATACCTGTAAACAAGCTGACCGGGCATTTTCCATATTGAGTAAATGCTGCCGCAGAAGGTGGAGTGACTGTTACTTTGCCAGTTAAATCAGATGATAATGATTGCGATTTTACAATGCTAAAAAGCAGTAGGCAAATTGCCGAAATAGCCCAAAATTTTCTTTTATTCATAAGTTATTTATTAAGTTAAACCAACTACCAAATAGTTTTTGATCATCTCCTTTTCAAACAGAACCAGAATTTATGCGTTCATTATTTGTTGGACTTATTTCAAAATCCTCTTTTGATCCTTATTAAGTCTTTTATATATGATTTTTTATCTCTAATTCACATTAAAATCCCCACCCCACTCTCCACACCAAAGCAGGTGTATGGGGTATGTTTTTACGATTTATAAAGTCATATAAAAAGCTCGCTGTCCCCTGTACCTGCTTTCCCTTCTTCAGTGGCGAGTTCATGCTGTACTTCTTTGTTAGCCCGGCAAGAGCGCTTTTGCTCCAGTTGCTGTAGTTCTTAAATACGGCAAGGCTTTCAATCGTCCGGTTATAGTTCAACTCCGCTCCCGCAGTGAACCACAGGCTGGCCATAAAACGGCTACCGGTCTTGAACAGATCAGGCGCTTTCCATTCCGCGCTCGTTCTAAACCCAATGCCTTCCGCAGATAGCCGTATCTCCTTCCAGCTTTTACCCCATCCGGCCCTCGCAGAGATTCCTATGCCCAGGCGCGTTTTATCATCCAATTTATAGGCAGCCGTCACCGCTACGTCCGTGGTAACCG
>NZ_QCZJ01000058.1 GCF_003075435.1 Terrimonas sp.
AATTTGAGTGAAGTAGTAGTGGTAAGCTACGGTACGCAGAAAAAGCGTGAGATCACGGGAGCAATAGCCAATATAAACGGTAAAGAATTAAAAGATATACCGGTTACGAATGTCGGTCAGAAACTCCAGGGTCGGTTAGCGGGAGTTCAGATCAATCAGAATACGGGTCAGCCCGGGGCGAATATGGCAATACGTATACGTGGTGCTGCTTCAATCAATGCAGGGAACAGCCCGTTGATAGTAGTGGATGGGTTTCCTATTGAAAGCGGGTTGAATACTATCGATCCGGATATGATAGAATCTGTAAGTGTGTTAAAAGATGCTGCGGCGTCTTCGCTATATGGTTCAAGAGCTGCTAACGGGGTATTACTTATCACCACCAAGCAGGCAAAAGCGGGACAGCGCAGTATACAGTTTACCAGTTATCTTGGATTGCAAACCGTTTCAAAACGAGGCAGACCTGACCTGATGGATGCGCGGGAATTTGCACAATTCAAGAAGGAGTATTATGAAGATGCTGCAAAGTATGAAGGTTATACCGGAGGCGTTCCTGCACAATATCAAAATCCTGAACAAATTGATCCCGCTGAAGGAACAGACTGGTTTGATGTATTATTGAGAAAAGCATTGATGCAGAATTATAGTTTATCACTTTCCTCCGGGAGCAAATATGTACGCTCGGTAGTGGGTGTCAGCTATAATAAGCAGGATGGTGTAATGATCAATCAAAAATCCGAAAGATTTACAGCATCAAGCAACAACACTTTTTATGCTACTGATAAATTAACCTTTGGGTTGAATGCAGGCGTTACCTACCAAATAGATAATATCACACCAAATCTTGGTAATGGTCGTAACATTATACAGGTAGCTTATCTTAGCGACCCTGCATTAAAATACAAAAATGATGACGGCACCTATCCTATAGGTTTTGCACCTCCGGGCATGTTCTCTACCCCCAACTATTACAATGTATTAATGCAAACCGTTAACCCCAGTAAAACCCTTACACTGATAGGGAATGCTTATGGTGCATATAAAATATTTGACGGGCTGGAATTTAAAAGCAGCATCAATGTTAATATGATTGGTTTGAACAACAGGACCTTCAGGCCATCCACCATACTTGGCGGCCCTCAGCCTGCTGCATCTGCATCAGCCAGTTACGATGCAAGGAATACAATATCATGGATGACGGAAAACACATTAACCTACACGAAACAGTTAGCACAGAAACATAATATTGAAGCATTTGTAGGATATACGGCTCAAAAAGTATCGTACGAACGCAGTTATGTTACCGGTTCCCAATTTCCCGGGGACTATATTGAATGGCTGAATGTAGCCGCTACAAGAGTCGGCACCGTAGAAGCATGGGACTACTCTGTATTATCTTATATCGGTAGGGCAAACTATAATTACGATGGCAAATACATTTTATCATTAGCGCTGAGAAGAGACGGTTCTTCAAAGTTTGGTTCCAATAACAGGTATGGTACTTTCCCTTCAATTTCTGCAGGTTGGATAGTGTCTGATGAAAACTTTATGAAGTCTGTACCCGCCATCAACTTCTTAAAATTAAGAGGCAGCTGGGGCAAGGTGGGTAATAATAATATCGGTTATTATACTTACCTCGCCGGTGTAGGCCAAAACAATTATGTATTTAATAATGTATTGGCTTCAGGCAGTGCTTTAAACAGTATTGGTAATGCAAGCCTTACCTGGGAAACCACAACAGGTTATGATATAGGGCTGGACATATCATTATTAAATAACAGGGTATCATTTGCATACGATTATTATTATAAGAAAACAGACGGCTTGTTATACGGTATTGATATCCCCGTGCAGTCAGGTTTTTCTACCATTACCTCCAATATAGGCCGGTTTGACTTCTGGGGTCATGAATTTTCTGTGGATACCAGGAATTTAACCGGTGCGCTTACCTGGAGCACCAACTTTAATATAGCCATTCCCCGCAACAAGGTAAAGAAATTAGGAACCAACGATGCCCCTATTGGCGGCTACTCGGAATATTGGGATGATAACAGAACGGCAGTAGGAATGCCTATAGGGATGTTCTATGGTTACATCAATACCGGTGTGTATATGACGCAGCAGGAATGGGAAACGCAGCCGCATGATGCCACCTCAATGGTAGGAACAGCAAGATTTGCAGACTTAGGCGGCGCAGATGGAAAACCCGATGGAAAGATAGATGCAAATGACAGGACCTGGATCGGTAACCCTAACCCCGACTGGCTGTTTGGTATGACCAATAATCTCGAATATAAAAACTTCGATTTAAGTATTGTAATTGCCGGGTCTGTAGGGAATGATGTCGCCGATGATGCATATCAGTCAACAGAAAATCTTGACGGGGTATTTAATGTAAGAAAAGGAGTAGTAAACAGGTGGAGGTCAGAAGAAGATCCCGGCGATGGTATTTATCCCAGAACAAGAGCAGGCACAACGGCTGATTTCAGGAATTTCACTACACGACAGGTATTCAGTGGCACATACCTGGCTGTAAAAAATATTACATTAGGATACCAGGTTCCGATCTCTGACACCAAAACCATCAAAAACATAAGAGTTTATTTTACCACCCAAAATCCGTTCATGTTCACAAAATATCCTGGTATGAATCCGGAAATTGGATTGTACGGGTTGGATGGCTTAAGACTGGGTCGGGATTTCACAGCATTCCCCATTGCCAGGGTATATACATTAGGTTTAAATGTTAGTTTTTAAACCTGCACTTAAAATATTTCATTATATGAAGAATAAACTATTATTACTGATATCAGCGGTTATGCTTTTTGCATGCAACAAGGATTTTTTGAACCTTACACCGCCAACCTCGCTTAGCTCCGCCTCTTTTTTTACAGATAAGAATCAGTTCATGCAGGCCTTAAATGCAGCCTATGTACCATTACGTGCCGTAGTTAAGGTAGCCATTTATGAAGATGAGATGAGGTCGGACAATACCTTTTTTACCATTTACCAGGCAAACAGGGGCTTGGAGCCCAACAGAGAAGCCTATCCTCAGTTTTTAGATAATGCGCAATCCAGTGCAGTGTCTAACTCTCCGGGCAGCAGGTGGACCAGCGATTACTCAGGAATTTCCCAGGTAAATACTATTCTTAATCAGCTTAAGGATAACAGTTTTTTGTCCCAGGGAGCAAAAGATACGCTAACAGGAGAATCCCTGTTCCTGCGGGCATTTTATTATTTTGACCTGGTAACCCATTATGGCGGTGTTCCGCTGCATCTTGAACAGATACAGGATGCGGAAAGCTCATTCAAAGCAAGGAATACGGTAGATGAGATATACACACAGATCAAAGCAGATATTACGGCAGCGATCGCGTTGCTTCCTGTGGTGAGTAGTTTTCCCCAGTCCGGTCGCATAAGCAAAGGAGCAGCAAAAATGTTGTCAGCTTATGTGTATATGACCCAGCCAGGTCCAGATTACCCAAAAGCCGAGCAGGAGTTGAAAGATATTACTGGTATGAACTATGGTTTGCTGGCAGATTATAAGGATGTATTTGATCCTGCCAACAAAAACAATAAAGAATCAATATTTGATGTTCAGTACATGTCGGATTTAGTGAGCGGGCAACAAAGTGAGTTTGCATGGGTGTTTATGCCCAAAGCTACAAACACTACTTTTTTGATGGGTTTTGACGGAGGGCGAATGAGCATCTGGAGTGGCTGGAATGTACCTACAGAAGAAATGGTAGCATCTTACGAAAGCGGTGATAAGAGATTAGATGCTTCTGTAGCAGTAGTAGAAGGCACTATAAGCGGGGTAGAAGATTTTACGATTACCGCGTTAAAAAGTGCTGTAGGCTATAACCCTGCTCCCGGAACCATTTACCGGTATATGATCAAAAAATATTTTCATCCTCCATACTCAGTTTCTTTTAATACCCCGGATAATTTTCCGATTTTCCGGTATTCAGGCGCGTTATTGTTACTGGCAGAAAGTTTAGAGGCCCAGGGAAAGGCCGGAGAAGCCTTACCTTACCTGAACCAGGTAAGAGCCAGGGCGGGCTTGCCGGCACTGGCAGCCGCTACCAAAGATAATATAGCAGATGAAACACGACATGAGCTGGCGTTTGAAAATCATCGTTGGCTCGATTTGCTACGCAGTGGTAAAGCGATAGAAAAGATCACGGCAAAAGGTGTTGCACTGAAAGCACAATACGGCTGGATATTACCCGCAGCGTTTAATATCAC
>NZ_QCZJ01000059.1 GCF_003075435.1 Terrimonas sp.
CCTGTCCCAATCAAGGGCAGAGTCGTACTTGATAGTTTGATATGGTTCAACTCTAATTATATCACCACCGTCAAATATTTCAAAATATGTTTCAGAAGACTGTTTCATAAAAGTTGCCTACAACGTTTTGGGTATTGCCGAAGGCGGGGAAATCAAGGAACAAATTGTTGAGTTCAGCACCGCAGTTAGCAAAACCATTTTTTGTTTGCTAATTTACATTTTTCAAAGCAAATAAAAATGGTTTTGCGGAATAGAAGTATAAAAGTTGAGGATTGGACTTTCAGCCCCGCTTTTGGCAATACCATGTTAGCGGCTGCCCTTTTTGTCAAGTCCACTTTGCAAATTTACTTTCGATGTCTGTCAACCATTTCACTCTTTTTTTCTGACTTACAGATTTTACATAAGCAAAATTTATCCAATTAAGATTTTTGTAACCCATAGTTTTAAAAACACTCCTTAACATTGCTTTTCGGATTAAATTTCCAATAAGCAGCGAATACATGATTTTTGGTTTGTTCATTGTGGTAATAATAGTTACACTTTTCAAATTTTTCAATAGTGGAACTAATCCAAATCCTCTTGGATGATGGTTATACACCACACCTGGACTTAAAACTCTGTCAACAAAACCTTTGGTCGTAGCCGGCATTAAATCCCACCAAATTGGAAAAATAAAAATTATGTGATCTGCTTTTTTAAGCCGCTCATGGTAATCTATTACTTGTGGGTCAATTGGCTTGTGGTCTATAAAGGCTTTTAAATCTGCTTCTGACATTACAGGATTAAATCCATCTTTGTCAAGATGCATAAGGTCAACTTCGTGATTTGCTTTTTGAAGCCCTTTGGTTACTGCTTTCAAGATTGCATTACAATAACTTCCTTCATAAGGATGATTAAATACTATTACGGTTCTCATTTTTTCAGCTTTAAAGTTCAGTGCAAAATTGAACCTTCCAATAGCTGATAAACGATAACAATTGTAAAGAAATTTAATTATCGTCTGTTTCGTATTCGGCTTAAAGAAACGGATGTAATTCCCAAATAAGAAGCAATGTAATGTTGTGGAACACGCTGAATAATATGAGGATGTTGCTCGATTAATTCTTCGTAGCGTTGTTTGGGATTATTTTTAAGAAAAGAATACAAAAGTTGTTGAGATTGAAAAAGTCTTCTGAATAAATGGACTTCCATTTTCTTTTTTAATTCAGGTGAATTTTCGATAATATTTTGAAAGTCTTTTTGTGAAATGGTTTGCAAAATGGAAGGCTCTAAACTTTCAATGCTGTATAAACTTGGCTGATTTGTTCTGAAACTTTCGATAGAAGAAACACTATCACCTTCAAAGAAAAATTGAGTAGTTATTTCTTTACCGTCGTTATTCACCCAAGTTCTTAAACAACCTTTGTCAATGAAAAACATAGTCTTTGAAATTTGACCTTCTTGCAAGAGCGTTGTTTTCGCAGGAATTTCTAGTTGTTTAAAAAGATGGCGGAACTCGTCCCACTTGGTTATTTTAGTAGTCGTTTGTCTGTTCATTACGCTGTCGCTTTAGGGTTGCCGCTAACGAGCAGGGCTTTATGCAGGTTGGGAATTAGTATTCCGTCTGCCGATAACCGTTGCTGATTAAAAATATGTTGATGAAGTTAAGTACAAAAGCTGATATTTATTCGTCTGCTGGAACTGAAGCCGAGATTTGCAAATTAGCTGATGTTTCAATGTCCTGCCCAACTTGCATAAAACCCAATGTTGTAGGCTGGGCTTCATCGTTCAAGTCTGTTGTGCATTACAGGAATGAAAGACAATCCCTTCAATTTATTTTTGTCAACGATGTCCTTAAACTTCTTTGATACAATTTGAAGTCTATTAGCACTGCCGCCACTTCCAAAATATTCGCAACAGTTTACTATGTCAAACTTTGTGTCAAAAATACTTTTGTCAAATAAATAACCGCCAATCATTGGGTGATGAAATTTTATTCGTCCGCAACATTGTGAGGTTTTATCGGTATTCAGATTTTCCTCATTGTTGATTTTACAGGTTATGGTTTTAGTATTATAGCAATCAAATCCATTACTCAGAATTGTGTCAATATGCAACTGATAAAACCCCTCAATAGGAACATTTGTCCTGTGAATAACAGGATTTGAAAATTTAATGCCTTTTATTCCCTCTCTGTCTAAAATGTTCTTGGCTTCCTGTCTTACAAATATTGCGTCAAAATCCCAATGTAACCCCCAAAATTGATTGTTAGGTTGTTTAGGTGTTGTTTTTAGTCGATAAGCAGCATTTTGAAGTTTTCCAATTCCGCACAAATGACAATAATCGTCTAGATTAAAAGTTGCTTTTAGATATGCGAAATCATCCTCTGGTTGTGGATATTGATATTCGCCAGTATTTACGATATACCACTCTGCATTTTTTATGTCCGCTTTCTCATATTCTGTCCCGATAACCTGCGGTTCAAGAAACTTGCCTATTTCTCTTTTAATAACGTCAAAGTCGGGGTTGTCTTCATAGAGATAGAATTCTATTGTGTATTTGAAAGTTGGAATTACACATTCTAAGTCTTCTTTGTAATTGTAGGAATGCGAGTATTTGTCAAGAATTGTCTTAACAGGTTTGATTGTTTTTAGATGACTGTCGAACTGCAAATACCGATGTATAATTCTCATACTGCTGCCTGTTAGCCTTGCCTACAACGTCCGGCAGCTTTGCGTTCGGCAGGGCATTTGGAAAACGTCCAGCCCGGAACTGCAGCCAATGTAAGTTACAAAAGTATGAAAACATATTCTATTGCTCATCCATGTTTGGTCAGCCGGATATGTAGCTGATAGTACCACTGCCGATGAGGATTTATTCATCACCCCCTGCTGACGCAAAACTGAATGTTGTGCGTTCGCCAAGTTTATTCAATGTCAAAATAATCATTGTCAATTTTTTTAAGGTTGTAAGCCGTAAAACTTGATACCCCAAGTTCATAGTCAATCATATAATTTGCCAATTGTTCTCCGTCAATTAGAATTACCTTTTTTGTGATTGTCTTTACATAATTTGTTGCAGAGTCAGCAAACCGTGAAGTCGTAATAAAAACGCCCTTATTTGCTCTCTGTCCGTCCAACGCGCCCACAAAGGATTGAATGTCGGGTCTGCCAACAGGCTGTGTGTCCCACCGCTTAGCCTGAATGTAAATGAAGTCTAATCCTAATTTATCTTCTTTGATAATTCCGTCAATACCACCATCGTTAGTAAGTTTTGTTGCTTGTCCTGCTTCTTTAATTGTTCCACCATATCCCATTTTTACCAAAAGTTCAACAACTAAATTTTCAAAAAATGCTGGACTACAAGTCTTCACTTTGGATAAAAGTTCTAAAGCAAGATTATTTCTTATCTTTAAATAGTTCCATTCTATTATTTCTTCTGGCGTTTCGTTTGTTTCTATATCTTCTGTAATATTTGGCTTTCCATTATCTTTTGTTCTTCCTGCGTTTTCTAAGTAGCCTGGAAACGTTTTTAGAAACTTGAGATTTATGAATTGTGGTTTTTTATTTAGCGTTTCAATCCCCAATGGAGAGATTTTAAAATGCCCGCGCTTAGTATTTTCCACAAGTGAAGCCATTTTCAAATGTGCTTTAGCCCAAGTAACCCTATTATAAAAGATTGTCTGGTTGCGGCTTGGCAACATTTCATTCATTTCTGTATCCGTCAGGTTAAAATGTGCGCCTAAAGCAGCTAAAGTTTCTTTCATTGAGTGTTCTTGGTTGTCTCCAAGAAATGTCAACATTGGTAACATTACACTTTGGAAGTCTGGTATTGCCATTATTCTGTTTTAGGTTGAAAAGTTGTCAGTTTTGGTGACGCACAACGTTCACAGCTTTGCGTTCGGCAGGGCATTTGAAAAACGTCCAGCCCGGTACTGCTGCTGATGTAAGATACAAAAGTTGAAAATATATTTTGTAGTTCATTAGTGTTCGGTCAGCCGGATATGTAGCTGA
>NZ_QCZJ01000060.1 GCF_003075435.1 Terrimonas sp.
ATACAATAAATACCTATAATTTTATCAGCTGTGAGCATTGATAATTGAGTTTTGTGTGTGGTAACTCAAAATTATCTTTTATTGATGCTCCTTTTCTCCTCATTTAACTAGCAACTTGGGTTAATTAGGACTGATCCTCACATAACGGATATAACCGGCGCCATCCGTTTTACCGGAAAGTTTTTCTGTTGTAAGCGGGATCTCTACATCTTTTTCATAGTATTCTTTATCTTCCACAGCGCTCTCAAAACGAAGCTTATATCCTTTGTCTATTTTTGATGCATCAATTTCCAGTACTGTTACACTGCGGTCGCCGCCTGCAACAGAAGCACCTGTAATAGCACTGATATTGGCCGGTTTTTTAGTTTGAAATTTATGCCACTCTTTCAAAGTGTTATACCATTGCTTATCATCACCCATTACATACAATGTTTTTTCATATGCGCCTTTGGGATCAATAAGTGATACTACTATATATGCACCTTCTCCCATATAACCCGACATCTGCACCAAACATTTAAACTTTTTGTTTTGCGCAGAAGCGTTAAAGGAAAAAGCTGATATTAATACTGCTGCCAAACTGTACCTTAAAAAAATCTTCATAGTTACTACTTTAAGAAATCAACTGATACATTATTTTTTGTGAGATAATCATTTTCTTTTGCAAGATCGTATGCCGTTTCTTCAAACTCTGTGGTTATATCTTTTTTAGCGCCAAGCGACAAAAGATATTTTAATATCGCATCGTTTTTGGATATCATTGCTGCCTTATGAAGGGCTGTTACACCTTCTTTATTTTTCGCGTTGATATCTGCTTTAAGTTCTGCGATTTTTTTCAGTAATCCCATATCTCCTTTTGCAACTGCAAGATGATACAATGTATTGCCATCCTGCTGAGGAGCAGAAAGGTTTAAGCCTTTTGTCTGGAATATTTTTAATTTCTCTGTAAAATCGTCTTTTTGCTCATCACCGGGGCGTGCACCATCTGCCTGCCTGTTCTCACCACCAGGAGCGCCCTCTCCACCAGGACGTTGACCACCACCGGGAGCACTTCCTTCACCACCTGGTCCTCTGCCGCCAGCCTGGGGTCTGTATGATTGTACCAGGTAATAAGCAAGGTTATTACCATCTTTATCTTTTACATTAATATCGGCACCTTTGTCCAGCAATAGTGTTACCGTTTCTGCTGAGCTGCTTTTTACAGCCGCTGTTAATGCAGATTCTCCTTTTGTATTTACTGCATTTATATTCTTTACTTTGGATAAAAGCAATTCAATTAAAGCAGCATCTCTCCCGGAAACCGCATTCATAAATGCTGTGTTACCGTCATTATCAGCTTTGTTTACATCCACAGCTTTTCCTAAAAAGTATTGAATGATTTCAGCCTGGTTAGGCCTGCGCACCAATGCATGCAATACTGTCTGTCCGTTAGTGTTAACAGCGGTTGGTTTCAGTTTGACTTCTTCTACCAGGTATTTATATAATGCTATACCGTTGGCACCACTGCGTGTGCCCTGTGCCGCCATTAATAAAGCATTATTGGTTGGTTTAACGCCTTTTTGCAACAATGTTTTCATCAGTTCAATATTACCTGATCTTGCTGCATAATCAAAGGCAGTACTTCCGTTATCGTCCACATCTTTTAACGACAAGCCTTTTGAAATAAAATATTCAGTGAGCTTAAGGTTTTTATCATTTGCAATACCCATTAGAAGCAGGTTCACACCATCTTTGTATTTCTTTTTAGGATCTACGCCTGCTTTAAAAAAAGCCTCATATAACGTTGGATCAGTCTGACCGGCATTTGCAGCAAAAGCTACAGGAACATAACCATGGCTGTCTTCGCGATTTACATCCGATCCTTTAGCTAGCAAATATTCAACCAGCGCTACATTCCCTTTGTAAGCAGCCCAGTGCAGGTAAATACGGCTGTCGTGCGTTAGGCGGCTTACACCTGCCCCGGGAAGTTCAACCAGGTATTTAACGGTTTCATTTGGAGCGCCATTATTAATAGCAAATGTCGCAGCATCAAACGACGCAGGATTGAACGCCAATGGATCATTTCCTTTTTCAATAGCTGATTTAACTGCTGCAACATCAGGGTTTTCCTTCCAGAAAGACTGCTCAAGGAAAACATTTTTTTGCGCTTTTAAAGAGAACGTGGCAAGCATAAAAGCAAAAGCCAGGATTTTTTTCATATTTATAATTTTTACTGATATATAGATAGCGCCTGTAATCACTATGAAAATATGCGCAGGCAACAGTTCTGAAATATGGCGCGAAATTATTTCAATACGGTCTTAAAAAATATCGAAATAGGGAATATGATTAACGCGGAAAGGAATTTTTTTGCGCCGGGGTAAGATGACCGTATTGATATTTCAGATTTTCGCTAAACAGGAAAAGTGGGATAGCACAAGGATGGGTGAAGCTGGTGTCTTTATTTAGATTTTCGGATGCTATTATTTTTCTTTTTTAAGGAGGAACGGATTTTTTTGACATATTCTACAGATACTCCGGCTGTATCTGCAATCTGTGTGTCTGTTAGTTCCAATTTACTGACAAGCCTTTTCACCATTTCCCGGGTCTTTTGTGCTGCGCCTTTTTCCACACCCTCTTTTATCGCCTTTTTAGCTTTTTGTTCTGCTATCCTGAGTTTATTTTCCGCTGTTCTGATCTTACTTTCTGCCGTTCTGGCCTTATCTTCCGCTACCCTGACCTTATTTTCCGCTGCTTTAATCTTTTCTGCTGCCGTCTTTTTTACAGCATACTCAGTCCATTTATCTAAAAGTGCTTTTTCGTACAGCATATACTCCTCTTTTTTTAAATTGGCTACCTCAGCTATTTGAAACAATTTCTGAAATATCTTCTTATGTAAAATTACAGGAATTTTTTCCATTCGCGCCATGTTGCGCAGCACGTACATCCAACGCTCAAGGCCAGTTTTTATTTCTTTTTCTTCCAGGTTGAAATTTAACAACTCCAGAAATATAAACCCAAGTTTGTTATAAAAGGTTACGCTGGTTTCTTCTTCTGCCAGTCTTACACGATGCAGGTATTTTTCAGATGAGGTATTTTCAAAATTAAAATCCATAACAGCTATAAAATACACTTCCTTTAGCTCGAAATCCCAATACCTGTTCCCTTTCTGCCCCTGCTCATACAACTTGCTGCAGGTATAAAAAATAGCCCTGTCTATAAAAAACTTCTGCTCTGCCCTTTGCATTTCTATAATAAAAGTTTCGCCATCTGCCCCTGTGCAGGTAAGATCAAAAATCGTTTTGCGATAATGTTGGGCTGGAGCATTGTTCTCTTGAGGATTATACACCAGGTCTTTTATTAATTTTCGCCCCCTGAATAATTCGTTCAGGAAAGCTATTAGTAAATCTTTATTAGGCTCGGACCCGAAAATTCGCTTAAAACCGAAATCGGTGAGCGGGTCAATAAAACGGCCGATAGGTGGTGGGGTGTTTCTTGTGGTGCTTTTCATAATTAAAAATAACAAGAAATTCGTTTGGAACTTGTACTATCATTCATCATATATTAGCCTGTTTGTCAG
Source organism: Terrimonas sp. (assembly GCF_003075435.1). GTDB lineage: Bacteria > Bacteroidota > Bacteroidia > Chitinophagales > Chitinophagaceae > Agriterribacter. The sequence goes on from NZ_QCZJ01000060.1 coordinate 3,560, forward strand.
AAACTGAAAATGCTCACAATAAAAAAGCCCACAGCAGCAAATGTATTTGTGCTATGGGCATCCCTAAACTATCCTCTCTGTATTACTAATTAATTCAAGTTGCTAGTTAATCGGTAATTTTATTGAGTGTAAAGGCTAGAATAAACATCACCAGTTTTATCAAAAATCCTTTAAAAGTCACTGCGTGTATTTTTCTTAGGAATAATCCTTTTA
>NZ_QCZJ01000061.1 GCF_003075435.1 Terrimonas sp.
TATGCTTTCATTCCTTTACCATACTGCCGGTAGGCTTTGCCATTGACCGACTGGAAGGAGATGGCATAAAAACAGATTCGTGCTTGCACACCGCTTCTTTGCAGCGTTGGCCGGCACGGCTTCCGCTGTTGTGTGTAGGGTTTTGTGTATAGCTATAGCGGGACGGGTTGTTGGATACTTAACATAATGTGCCTATAGGATTTTTTTAGTCGGGCATGCTTGCATGAGCATAGCAAAAAATACTATAGGAACACATTATGTTTAAGTAGCTTCCGCCTGTGCGCCGGCTTTTTTGTGACTTGTGAAGCGCAGGCGATCTGCTCTTTGCGTATGTGCGCTTTCAGTGTGCCAGCCTTGTGCGCATACGCAATGTGCAGATGTGCGTCAGCCAAGCGACAAAAAAATGCGTGGGCAGGCGGCAACAACGCAGGGCAGCAATAGCGTTGGCTTTGTGTGTTAGCTTGCTGCAAGCCGTGCTGTGTGTCTGCCTTATAGCTTCCCGCTACGTTTCACTGGCGGGATCTCCGTTTCGCTACGACATCGGGTGATGTCGCTCAAGCTCGTTTTGCAGATCATCAAGGTTATTTGCCTGGTATCTTATGGTTGAGCTTACATACTTATGCCCGGCCATATACTGCACCTGCCGAAGATGATTTTTTCTTAGCCATTCTGTTATAACACTGCTGCGGATCTGTTTGGCATTGATCACATTTGCATTGAGTTGCTTGAGCTGTTTAAACATATACTGCAGCCGGTTATTGATATTGGTTTCGCTCACAGGCGTTTTGATTTGCTCAAAGAACAATGCACCCTCTTTGAACTTATTTGCATTCAGATAGCTTTGCAGCTCCGGTATCTGTACCGCTTTCAGGTCTAATGATCTTTCATTGCTGCGTTTTGTTCCGGGAATAAATATTTTTCCGTCTTTCAGTTTAAAATGATGGCGCTGCAGCCGCATAATTTCTCCAACCGTTACACCCTGGTATATCATCAGCCCTAACATGATTTTCTTTGACGTGTCTACACTTAACTGTATGCTGTATTGCTTATACAGCTCTTCCAGCTCTTCTATGCTTAAAAGATTGGTGGGCAGCTTTCTTACCAGTCCTTTGATAAAAACACCTGCTGCCGGGTTATCTGTTCGTTTGCCTTCGCTGATCAGGTAGTTACAGTAATGCCGCACTATGCAAAGCCTGTTGTGAACGCTTCTTTTACTGATGCCTTTGCTGTAACAATAACGCATAAAGTCTAACAGTTCGGTGTATGTAAATAAATCAGCGCTGATATCTTCTTCTTTCAGCCAGTCTAAAAAATGTTGTATGCCTTCCGCATACAGGCTTACCGTTGCTTTGCTGTATTGCTTTTGTTGTAAGTATTCTGTAAAACCCATGTAGCATCATTTAAAAGGTGAGTGTATATCTGTGTGCTGTCCAGGTCGCCATGCCCTAAGAACTGCTGTATCCGTTCCAGCTTCATGCCGCTTTGTAAAAGATGGGTGGCTATGCTGTGGCGTAAGGTATGCGTGCCGACTTTCTTTTTGATCTTCGCTTTCTTTGCCAACTGTTTTACTCTTACATACAGGCTCTGCTTTTGCATCGGTCTGCCTCTGTTGGCATCAATAAACAAAGCAGTTGTTTGCACCTGTTGTAACAACTGTGGTCTTGCATAATCTAAGTACAGCTTTATAGCTTCAAAATTTTTCTCCGCTACCGGCACAAACCGTTCTTTATAACCTTTGCCTTTTCTTACATGCAGCACTTTTTTTGTACTGTCTATGTCTTGCAACTCAAGGCTTGCACCTTCATTCAACCGCAACCCGCAACCGTAATACACTGCAAGCATCGCTTTATCTCTTATACCTAAAATAGTTTGCGCTGTTACATCGTAGAGCTTTTGTATTTCCACTTTGCTTAACCAGGTTGGTTTACCCCTGGCATCTTTTAGCCTTTCCAGGTTAAACGCTACAGGGCTTCTGCCGGTCTCCCGGATGTACCTGCTAAAAAGTTTTAAAGCTTGTATTTCTTTGTTGATATGACCGGCGCTGTATTTTTCTTTTGCCTGCAACTGCGCTATAAAGCTGTCGGCATCTGCCGGCATTAACTGTTCTAACTTTTCTTTTCCTGTCGCCTGCTGGTACTGCAAAAATTCATAGACGCTCCTGCTTAATACCGGTATGCTTAGCGGTGAGTAATTTAAAAGCTGCAGCCACTCTGTAAAGCCGGTAAGCAGTAATGTATACTCACTGCTTTGCAGCGCAATGGATTTGTTTGACATAAAAAATGGTTTGGAGAAAAAATTACTAATAGTCTTTTTTAGAGAACTACTGAACCACTGAAGCAAAATACAGTCTGGTACTGCATTTGAGTGGTTCATTTTACTTAGTGAACCACTACTGAACCACTGAACCACTCTTTACAAGCTCCCTGATACCGGCAAGTATGCTTTGTAAATGTTGCTCTATCTGCGATTTTAAAGCCTCGTATTCGTCCATCTTTACAATGCTATACTCATAGCTGCCTTTGCGGTAACGGTTGCCTGTAGCCTTTATATAGCCGTAGCGTGCAAGCTCGGAAAGGTATCGTTTCATATTGCCAGGGTTCATCCGTAGCTGCTCTCTTATCATTTTCGCATTGAACGTATCACTGCCGGTCTGTTTGGACAGTTGTTTGAGGGATTCTAAAAATTCTCTTGTCGCCTTGGTTAGTTCATCGCTCTTGCTGAACAGCACATCTTTTAAAAGCGTAAATGCTGCTTCGATATCTTCAATGGAAGTTTCTATATAGAGCTGACCGGCATTATCTTTCTTTACTTCCCTCTGGTACTGGTGGTAAAATGTAATAGCTTCTATAAAGCCTAACAATAATGTCATGGTTCTTCTCGGCTTAAATACCTGCTCCGGCAGCACAATATATTTTGCATAAGGATTAATGATGGCAATGGGGCGTAAAACACGCTGTATATTTTTAAACAGCTCCCTGTACTGCTGCTCTCTTTCCCGGTTCACTTCACCTGCGGAGAGCCTGGTTTGGTATTCATTGATGCGTTTGTCCTGGTCTCTGGTCTGATCGGTGTAGAGCAGTATGCAACGGTTGGCATTGTCCTCGTATATCTTCTCTTTGGTGGTGCAGCCGCTCACGCTTACAGGGCCTTCCACCGTTAAGGTGATCGTTTTTAAATTGCCTTTGCTGTCTTTTAGCGTAACGGTTTTGCTGATCCTTCTTTTGGTCTGCAGCTCCCGGAGCGGGTAAAATACAGCTAATGCACCGTCTAAATCTTCTATCAAAATTAATTTATGCTTCAGTTCCTCCTGCTTAAAATAATACAAAGCATTTTCAGTGATTTGGGTGATCTCTATTTTATCTTCCTCCGGGATCAGCTCGCTGATGCGCTCCTGCAAATACGTTTTACCGCTGCCGCTTGCGCCCAGGAACATAATATGCAGGGGAATGTTTTGCTTTCTTGTGCAATACACCAGGTAAGCGATCAGGCTGTTGGTGGATTCTCCGACAATGCCGCATTGCTGCAATAACTGGCTGGTGCGTTGTAAAAGATTGGGCTTCTTTAGCTCGGCTATGGCGGTTTGTCGTTGCGCGGGGGTTAGTTCGTTCTTTGTTTCCTGCTTGGGTTGTAATGCCTCTATTCTTTTAATACGGTAGTTCTCCAGCTCGTTGGTCAACT
>NZ_QCZJ01000062.1 GCF_003075435.1 Terrimonas sp.
TGATTGTTCGGTTTAAAGTCTGGCATCACCATATCACTGCTGCCGCCACCATTTATGCCCAACTGGTTCAGCTTGTCTTTCAGCTTGCTTAGCTCACCCTGCGCCTGCTGCATCTGCTGCTGCAGGTACCCGGCAGGGTTTGCATTAGCTCCGTTAGCGGCAGGCATGGCAATTTGCTGCTGCATCAACTGCTGCACATCCGCCCGGGTTTGCAAGCCTGAAAGGGCGGATGGTGTGCCGTAGCTCTCCGGTTGCGGAAACAGGGAAGCCAGCATACTGTAGCGGCTGAAAAATTTTGAAAATGTGGGTATTGTTTGCAGCGTGGAAAGGATCTTTCTTACCAGCTTATCCGGGTCGTTCAAAACTTCCCGGTAAGATTTAATTTGCTGCGAGTAATAAAAAACATCCTGTTGATACCTGCCAAAATATTTGCTTACACTTTTGGGCAGATCAGTATATTGAGACAGGAGCTCTCTGATCTGCTGCTGCCTGCTTTGCAGGTAGCTTTGTATATCGCCTGCTTCTTTCAGCTTGTGTTGCAGCTGGTTTGCCTGGTTAAGCGAGTTGCCAAGCTTTTGCCGGATATCTTTGGTTTTGGAAACAATATTTGCGGCATCTTTTAAGAAGGCAAGCGATCCTTGTAACGAATCAAGACCTGCCATAAATTCCCCGGAAGTGAGCTTATCAAATTTACCGGTGGCATTATTTAATTTGTCAGAGAGGTTCTCGTAGTTCTTTTTTATATCCCCGAATATTTCTGCGGCTTTGGAGGAATCTATTTTAGCAAGCTGTTTTTTCAGCTTTTGCTCCTGTTTGGAAAGACTGTTTAAATACTTATCTGTTTGCCTGCTGAGCTGCCTGTCGAGGGAATTGATTTTATCATCAACGCTGCTGATATATTTTCCCGGAACTTCAATAACGGCATGGCTACTGCTATCCTGCGCGTACAATACAATACTATAGGCAATAAGTACAACAGATAAAAATATTCTCATTGTTTTGGGTCAGGTCTGCCGGTATTTTACAAATCGTTAACGAATGTTGACAAAAAAGAAATAAAAACAAAATATTTTCGGACATTATCAATGAAATTATTGTGAATGTGGATAACTTTTGCATATATATCACACGTTGCAAGTACAACCACTTAGAAACAATACACAAAAACCCGGCTGCTTCATAAGTGTAATCTGGCAGCGATGGCGCTCTGTCGAACATCGCCCTGAAAGTGTTGGCGATAAATGAGAATTTTGTTTTTTCCTTTACGTTGAGCACCTTTATCAGGTCCCTGCACTTTGTGCGTACTTTTTGTTTTGCCATAGCTTTGTGACGGTTTACAGGTACTGCAGGGCCCAAGTCCCAGCCTGAGCACTTTATTAACCGTAATTTCATCCGATACATTTTTAACCATGCGGCAGTTTGCTGAGTGATATTTTTTTCCGATGCTGTTTTATATACTACCGGCCGCTTGCATCCAGTTCCGTGCAGGTACTAATAGCAAGTAATAAGATGATGTGTTGAAGTTTCACGACCTATCATAAAAAACAACGCCACATTGCTGTGGCGCTGCTGCAATGCCTTTGTTGAACGGTTTCAGGACAATTGCTTTTCCAGGATATGGATTAAGTGATCTCATGGTTAGGGCTTAGGGTTTAAAGCCGGTTTTCGGTTAGGGATTATTGGATTTGTTGCACAAAGAAACAAACCATACCAACATTGAAAAATAGAACAACTTGTAATTGTGCTGTAGTGTAGCATTGACACTTATCGGGAAACTACGATCGTAATGAGGAAACTGAAAAGTAAACCCACCTGGTGTATATAAATAAAAAAGGGTGCATAGAAATGCTCCCCGTTTTAAATCCAATATCCTATGAAAAACCGTAGCAAAAATAAGTGTTCTCCTGTAGTGTAAAAACTATCAGGAGATCATTTCGGCCAGATGAGCGTATTCGTCGGTAAAAGAATAAGTACAAAGCAGTTCATAAAATTTGCTGTTTTGAAGTGCCCTTTTAAATAATTTATCCATTTTCTTGTTTTTTCATCCAACCCGATAATTCCAGTTTTGTATTTCTTCAGGAAAAATCCGCAAGATGACTGATACAGGCAACCTTCCGCAGGGTTGCCGCTAATTTATTCATCAAACTATTTCAGATGCTTTACAAATTCATTATGGCAGTGTTGCTGTGCGGGCCCGTATTCTCATTAAATGGACAGATTACTTCTCTTAAAATTGGCGATATATTACCGGAAACGATATTTCATTATTCAACTGGCGCTGTGAACCATGAAGGAAAGCTGCCGGATAAACGCTACAAGATCACCATCCTTGATTTCTGGGCAACCTGGTGCAGTTCCTGTATTAAAGTGTTTCCTAAAATTGAAAAACTGCAGGCGGAGTTTGCAGGCGATGTGCAATTCCTCCTCGTGAATGCAAAAAACACAATGGATGATTCCACAAAGATCAAACAGTTTTTCGGCAAATGGAACGCGAGATATGGTAAACCGCTATCCCTTGCCTCCATTGAACAGGATACGATACTTGACAAAATGTTTACGCATAATATTGTTCCGCATTATGTATGGCTTAACGATGAGGGTAAAGTACTGGCATTTACAAGCGCGGACGAAGTAACACAGGAGCATATCCGCAGTTTATTAAAAGGAATTACCAAGCCTATTATAATGAAAATGGACCAGGATAAAAACCGACCGCTATTCACTAATCCGGATCTTCCTCAAACACAACTACGCTCCTACCGGATATTTATTAAAGGCTGGTTTGAAGGGCTTGGATCGGGAAACCGGCTGCACTATGCAGGTGATACGCTTAGGGGAAGAGCGATGACCAATATGAGCCTTCGGGAAATGTATATTTCTATTCTCAGGGAACTGCACCCGGGTTTTACTGAAAACAGGTTTATTGTGGATACTAAAAACATTGACTCCACACTGCTGCCAGCGCCTGCAGAAGAAAGCGCAAGAAATGTATGGCAAAAAAGCAATATGAACTCTGTTGAACTAATTCTTCCTGCCAGGCATGCAGCAAACTTATATTGCAGCATGCTGGAAGAAATTGATCATAGTTCAGGGTATCAAGGACGTATGGAATGGCGAAACTTACCCTGCTATGCACTTCGCCCTACAGGTAAAACAAAACTACTAATAAGTAAAGGCGGTGAAACGGAAATAAGGCTGTTCAGTGAAAACAATCCTTATCTCAAAAATGCACCGGTTCATTATGTTGTAGCCAGATTAAATAATTGTGATGCCGTAAAATTTCCCGTGGTAAATGAAACGGGGATCAACAACAACATAGATATCATGTTTACCAATGGCTTTAAAACCTTTGATGCCATACAAAAGCAATTGCAACAGTATGGGTTGAAACTGGTAAAAACCGAAAGGGAACTGGAGGTATTTGTGGTTAGAGACAGGTAATGTAAGCCATGCGGATGCATGCTTTTTATTCTAAAACATTACAGGTATTATAAATACTCTATAGAGAACCTCTTTTAACAATGCTGAACAGTATCCATCCAATATCAGATGAACTACATAGGGCTTGCTGTTTAACTCAGTTTCGATGATATTCTGATAAAAATCAGTATATATTCATGTTTTGGTAATCAAATGCTACAAAGGTTTTGAATCAAACTTTTCAAAAACCATGCAGA
>NZ_QCZJ01000063.1 GCF_003075435.1 Terrimonas sp.
TATGCTTTCATTCCTTTACCATACTGCCGGTAGGCTTTGCCATTGACCGACTGGAAGGAGATGGCATAAAAACAGATTCGTGCTTGCACACCGCTTCTTTGCAGCGTTGGCCGGCACGGCTTCCGCTATTGTGTGTAGGGTTTTGTGTATAGCTATAGCGGGCGGCGTTGTTGGATACTTAACATAATGTGCCTATAGGATTCCCGCCGGTGTGCCTGCATGCCCCGCATAAGCCGGGCAGGCGGGATACTATAGGAACACATTATGTTTAAGTAGCTTCCGCCTGTGCATTGGCTTTTTTGTGGCTTGTGAAGCGATAGCCGTGCAGCTCTTTGGCACTGCAATGATGGCCTTTGTGTGGTGGCTTTGTGTGCAGTGGCAATGTGCTGCATGAAGCATGGGCAAGCGACAAAAAAATGCGTGGGCAGGCGGCAACAATGCAGAGCAGCAATAGCGTTGGCTTTGTGTGTTAGCTTGCTGCAAGCCGTGCTGTGTATCTGCCTTAGCTCATTGGGTGATGTCGCTCAAGTTCGCTTTGCAGATCATCAAGGTTGTTTGCCTGGTATCTTATGGTTGAGCTTACATACTTATGCCCGGCCATATACTGCACCTGCCGAAGATGATTTTTCCGCAACCATTCCGTTATTACACTGCTGCGGATCTGTTTGGCATTGATCACATTTGCATTGAGTTGCTTCAACTGTTTAAACATATACTGCAGGCGGTTATTGATACCAGCCTCCCCAACCCCTCCAAAGGAGGGGCTTTTGAACTTCAGGTATTCCTGCAGCATCGGGATTTGTATAGCATGTAAATGCAAAACTCTTTCATTGGTTCGCTTGGTTCCGTTAATAAAAACTTTTCCGTCTTTCAGCTTAAAGTGATGGTGCTGCAGGCGCATAATTTCTCCAACCGTTACACCCTGGTAGATCATCAGCCCTAACATTATTTTCTTTGATGCGTTTACACTTAACTGTATGCTGTATTGTTTATACAGCTCTTCCAGCTCTTCTATGCTTAAAAGATTTGTTGGCAGCTTTCTTACCAGTCCTTTGATAAAAACACCTGCTGCCGGGTTATCCGTTCGTTTGCTTTCGCTGATCAGGTAATTACAGTAATGCCGCACTATGCAAAGTATATTATGCACTGATCGTTTGGTAATGCCTTTTGTTTGGCAATGCCGCATAAAGTCTAACACGTCATTGTAAGTAAATAGTTCTTCCTTTATATCTTCCTGGTGCAACCAGGTTAAAAAGTTTTCTATCCCTTCGGTGTAGCGGCTTACAGTTGACCCGCTGTATTGCTTTTGTTGTAAGTATTCCGTAAAACTCATGTAGCATCATTTAAAAGGTGAGTGTATATCTGTGTGCTGTCTAAGTCGCCATGCCCTAAAAACTGTTGTATCCGTTCCAGCTTCATGCCGCTTTGTAAAAGATGAGTGGCTATGCTGTGGCGTAATGTATGCGTGCCGACTTTCTTTTTGATCTTCGCTTTCTTCGCCAACTGTTTTACTCTTACATACAAGCTCTGCTTTTGCATCGGTCTGCCTCTGTTAGCATCAATAAAAAACGCGGTTGTTCGCACCTGTTGTAACAACTGCGGTCTTGCATGATCTAAGTACAGCTTTATGGCTTCAAAGTTCTTTTCCGCTACCGGTACAAACCGTTCTTTATAGCCTTTGCCTTTTCTTACATGCAGCACTTTTTTTGTACTGTCTATGTCTTGCAACTCAAGGCATGCACCTTCATTCAGTCGCAACCCGCAACCGTAATACACGGCAAGCATCGCTTTATCACGTATGCCCAGTATTGTTTGCGCTGTTACATCGTAGAGCTTTTGTATTTCAGTTGTTGTAAGCCATACCGGTTTGGTGGTCGCTTCTTCTAATCGCTGTAAACTAAGACCAATAACTGACCTGCCCGTTTGCCTGATGTATTTGCTAAAAAGCAAAAGTGCCTGTATGTATTTATTGATGTGCTTATGGCTTAACGGTCTGCCTGTACGCTGACCGGTTTTATCCTGCAACTGTAGTATAAACGCCTGGGCATCCGGTGCATGGAGCTGCTCTATGGATGGCTTATTGTTTTGCTCCTGGTACTGTAAAAAATCTTTCAGCGCTGTGGCATATACCGGTATGCTTAACGGTGAGTAATTTAAAAGCTGCAACCACTCTGTAAAGCCGGTAAGCAATAGCTTATACTCTGCACTTTGCAGTGCAATGGATTTGTTTGACATAAAAAATGGTTTGGAGAAAAAATACTAATAGTCTTTTTTAGAGAACTACTGAACCACTGAAGCAAAATACAGTCTGGTACTGCATTTGAGTGGTTCATTTCCCTTAGTGAACCACTACTGAACCACTGAACTACTGCCCCTCCTAAATCCTCCCCGCAGGGGAGGACTTTATAAACTCCCGGATTCTTTCAAGTATCTCCTGCAGATGTTGCTCTATCTCGGATTTTAAAGCCTCGTATTCGTCCATCTTTACAATACTATACTCATAGCTGCCTTTGCGGTAACGGTTGCCTGTAGCCTTTATATAGCCGTAGCGTGCAAGCTCGGAAAGGTATCGTTTCATATTGCCGGGGTTCATCCGTAGCTGCTCTCTTATCATTTTCGCATTGAACGTATCGCTGCCGGTTTCTTTGGACAGTTGTTTGAGGGATTCTAAAAACTCTCTTGTCGCTTTGGTTAGCTCATCGCTTTTGCTGAACAATACATCTTTGAGCAAATTAAATGCAGCTTCGATATCTTCAATGGAAGTTTCTATATAGAGCTGCCCGGCATTATCTTTCTTTACTTCTCTCTGGTACTGATGGTAAAAGCTGATCGCTTCTATAAAGCCCAGCAGCAGCGTCATAGTTCTTCTCGGCTTAAAAACCTGCTCCGGGAGCACAATGTATTTTGCATAAGGATTAATGATGCCAATGGGACGTAATACACGTTGTATGTTTTTAAACAGCTCCCGGTACTGCTGCTCTCTTTCCCGGTTTACTTCGCCGGCGGAGAGCCTGGTTTGGTATTCGTTGATGCGTTTGTCCTGGTTTTTTGTCTGGTCGGTGTAGAGCAGTATACAACGGTTGGCATTATCCTCGTATATCTTCTCTTTGGTGGTGCAGCCGCTTACGCTCACCGGCCCTTCCACCGTTAAGGTGATCGTCTTTAAATTGCCCTTGCTGTCTTTGAGGGTAACGGTTTTGGATATACGCCGTTTGGTCTGCAGTTCTCTTAACGGATAAAATACAGCTAATGCACCGTCTAAGTCCTCTATCAAAATTAATTTATGCTTCAGCTCCTCCTGCTTAAAATAATACAAAGCGTTTTCAGTGATTTGGGTGATCTCTATTTTATCTTCCTCCGGTATCAGCTCACTGATGCGCTCCTGTAAATAGGTTTTACCGCTGCCGCTTGCGCCCAGGAACATAATATGCAGGGGGATATTTTGTTTTCTTGTACAATACACCAGGTAAGCGATCAGGCTGTTGGTGGATTCTCCTACAATGCCGCATTGCTGTAATAACTGGCCGGTGCGTTGTAAAAGGTTGGGCTTCTTTAGCTCGGCTATGGCGGTTTGTCGTTGCGCGGGGGTTAGTTCGTTCTTTGTTTCCTGCTTGGGTTGTAATGCCTCTATTCTTTTAATACGGTAGTTCTCCAGCTCGTTGGTCAACT
>NZ_QCZJ01000064.1 GCF_003075435.1 Terrimonas sp.
TTTCTTTTCAATTGAAAAAGAAAAACCGTTATTTTTAGGGCTGTAACGTAGTTCTTTGAGTTGATGCCTGGGCGTTGGGGACGTTTTTGTAAAAGCATCAAAATGGGGATGGTAATTATTATCCGTTTGGATTAACAATGGCCGGGATAAGCTCCAAGGCACTGGCGTTCGGAGAGCCTGAAAATAAATACAAGTACAATGGTGGTAATGAATTACAGTCAAAAGAATTTTCTGATGGTAGCGGGCTTGACTGGTATGATGCAGTGCATAGAATGTATGATCCGCAAATAGGGAGGTTCCATCAAATTGATGAGTTAGCTGATGAAACCTATAATATAAGCCCATATGTATTTGCAAATAACAATCCAATACTTTTAAATGATCCATTGGGATTGACAGCGGATTCTACAAAACTTTCTACAACGCCTGAAAATGCTATCGTTTTAGAAGAAGTCGTGATTAAATCTCCTCCTAAAAAAACAGAACAACCTCAAAATAATAGTGATAATTTAACGGCACGAGATAGCAAAGCTAGCCGAACCTTAATGGGAACAGCAGCTATAATTGGTATGCTTGCTGCAGATGACGTGACTGGCGTTGGGGTAATTGATGACCCATTAATTGTTCCTGTTGCAATTGGCGGAGGTTTACTCTCATTTATTTATTATTTTGGAGAAGCTATAAATAGTGGGCTTCAAGCTTATCCAGGTTCCATGCCTCATAATCCACCTTCAATAGTTTTTTCTACAGAGAAGGATCGTACGGCCCAAGATATTATTTCAAAAGACAGAAAAGGATCAATTAATTCAGAATTTCCTGATCAATATCGAGACAAAACATTAGGCCAAATTGAGAAGGCGGCAAAGCAAGGTCAAGAAGGAGCAAAGAAAGCACTAAAACTATTGAAAGATGGAAGATTTAAAAAATAAGGAACTTATCAAAGTGATGTGGCTTCCCAATCAAGCAGAAGTCCTATTTAAAATGAAAGACGAAACTTCACTTCCAATTAAATCTGCATTGTATCCCCATATTCTTCAATATATAGATATAGTAAAATGGAGAAAAGAATATGCTCAAAAATACAATGACTGGCTAAATAAAGATGACGATTCAATTTATCAAATTGAGAATGGAATTAATATGCGGATGATAGATAGTTTAATAGAAGTTAATAAAGCATTGAGGCATGAAAAGATATTTTACTGGTTTGATATTGACAGAACTTATAATGATCACTTTCTCTGGAAGTATTGTCCGATTTCAAAAAAAGAGCTTGTAAAGCTGGGAGAAGAATTTCCTAAAATTAACTCATTAATATCACCGAATTATCCATTAGTATTTCCATTGGGATAGCTTTGCTTGCTATTGTATTGTTTAGAGTTAGTGATGTGATGATTTCTCCCAACAGTCGTAAGCGTATCGCTTGTGCCATGAATTAGAAAACTACTACCAAACTACAAAAGCCCGGCGCCGGGCTTTTGTAGTTTACGAAGCGAGCGCTTTTTTAGCTTTCGTGTTTTGTATGATGTTATCAATAACGAAGTAGAGTTTATCCTTTACATCACTATCGAGCTTTTCAATATCCTGCAGGCGCTTAATGTTTTTCTTATCAAAGCTGGCGTTAATGCCTTCACCAACCAGGTAATCCATAGATACCTCAAAAGCATCCGCGATTTTCTTTGCCGCGTCAATAGAAGGCACGGCTTCGCCGCGTTCATACTTACCGATCATCTCCCTTGATACGCCGCTATGGGTAGCCAGTTCCGTCTGGCTCCAGTCTTTTGCTTTGCGCAAATCAGCAATGATTTTACCTGTTTTTGATGCCATATAAGACCGTATTTGACTGATAATTACAATAAAGTCTAAAATTATGTAATTAAAGTGCATAAAAAAACAGCATAGTTCCATTGTGTTATGGAATTATCTATTACATTTGTGTCTGATAGTTCCGGGAGAAAAAATTTATAAAATTTATCCACATGGCAAAAGAACGCATCCGAAAAGTAAAGCTGCACGGTAAAAACCGCCCTTCAGGGCATGGCGGCTGGCTCTGTAATACTTACAAAGCAGTTCCCTGGCTGAACGTGAGCGGGCTGTGGCTGGAGCAGGCAGGCTTTAAGGTAGGCGATGCAGTGGAGATCACGGTAGAGCAAAATACACTCATCATCAAAACCGCACAGTAATGGAGCTAAGGCAGATCAAAGAGCAGCTCACCATCCGGCAGGTATTGCAGCACTACGGCTTAAAGCCCGATAAAAACAACCGGCTGCTATGCCCTTTCCACCCGGATAAAACCCCAAGCCTGCAAATTTACCCGGCAACAAATACCTTTTGCTGCTTCAGCAGCAACTGCAATGCCGGCACAGGAGATGCGATACAGTTTATAGAGCTGAAAGAAAAATGCAGCAAACATGAGGCGTTGGTAAAAGCAGCGGAAATGGTGGAAGGTGTAGGGAGTAAGGCAGAAGGGAAAACTATCGAAGCGAAACCTGCCTTGCCGGCAGCCAGGCTTTTTATCGAAGCTGATACAATAGCAAAGGAAGCTGTGCTAATGAAGCTGTTTAAATACTTTACCAAAGCCTTACCGTTATCAAAGAAAGCGGTTGATTATTTAGAAGGCAGAGCCATTAACTACAAGCAACATGAAGCAGGCTATAACTCCGGCGACTGGCATCATAAATTAAATGAGCCACATTTTATAAAAAGCTGTGAGCAATACGGCTTGCTAAAACCAAAGCCGGCAGGCGGTTACAGCGTATGGGCAAAGGACTGTATTATCTTCCCGTTAAAGAACCAGGAAGGGAAAATAATATCGTTGTATGGTCGTAGTATCACGAGCGACACAGATCAGCGAGCCGCCCCTAACGGTTCGGCCAGGCATTTTTATTTAGCGAACAGAAGCGGTTTATATCCCGGTTATCCGCAAGCAAACCTGCCTGCCGGCAGGCAGGCAAAAAAGCTGATACTTGTTGAAAGCATCATTGATGCAGCAAGTTTATTACAGCAGGAAGCAATCAAAAGTAACTACAGTGTTTTATCATTGTATGGCACGAACGGGCTAACAGAAGAACATATACAAGCCATCACCAGCCTGCCACAGCTTGAAGAAATCATCCTGATGCTTGATGCAGACGAAGCCGGCGAAGCAGCCACACACAAACATGCACATGCGTTATATACATTGCTGCCTCATGTACGCATTGCACGTACACACCTGCCATCCGGGGAAGATGTAAACAGTGTAT
>NZ_QCZJ01000065.1 GCF_003075435.1 Terrimonas sp.
TGATTGTTCGGTTTAAAGTCTGGCATCACCATATCACTGCTGCCGCCACCATTTATGCCCAACTGGTTCAGCTTGTCTTTCAGCTTGCTTAGCTCACCCTGCGCCTGCTGCATCTGCTGTTGCAGGTAAGCCGCGGGATTTGCATTGGTATTGCCTGTAGTTGGTAATGATAACTGCTGTTGCATCAACTGCTGTATATCTGTCCTGGTTTGTAAGCCAGCCAGTGATTGTGGCGTACCATAGCTCTCCGGGGTCGGGAAAAGTGAAGCTAACATACTGTAGCGGCTGAAAAATTTTGAAAATGCGGGTATTGTTTGCAGCGTGGAAACGATCTTTCTTACCAGCTTATCCGGGTCGTTCAAAACTTCCCGGTAAGATTTAATTTGCTGCGAGTAATAAAAAACATCCTGCTGATACCTGCCAAAATATTTGCTTACACTTTTGGGCAGACCAGTATATTGAGACAGGAGCTCTCTGATCTGCTGCTGCCTGCTTTGCAGGTAGCTTTGTATATCGCCTGCTTCTTTCAGCTTGTGTTGCAGCTGGTTTGCCTGGTTAAGCGAGTTGCCAAGCTTCTGGCGGATATCTTTGGTTTTGGAAACAATATTTGCTGCGTCTTTTAAGAAGGCAAGCGATCCTTGTAACGAATCAAGACCTGCCATAAATTCCCCGGAAGTGAGCTTATCAAATTTACCGGTGGCATTGTTTAATTTGTCAGAGAGGTTCTCGTAATTCTTCTTTACATCCCCGAATATTTCTGCGGCTTTGGAGGAATCTATTTTAGCAAGCTGTTTTTTCAGCTTTTGCTCCTGTTTGGAAAGGCTGTTTAAATACTTATCTGTTTGCCTGCTGAGCTGCCTGTCGAGGGAATTGATTTTATCATCAATGCTGCTGATGTATTTTCCCGGAACTTCAATAATGGCATGGCTGGCGCTGTCCTGGGCAACAACGCCCCGGCACATACATAATCCCACAAGCAATAGTAATAACACAGCACAACGGTTCATAAGCCTGAGTTTAGGAACAGGTATTGTATAAGACATAAACCACCTTAACTTCTGTAGGGTGATCAGCAGGCTTCTTATTAAATATCAGATCGGAGAATTAACCTAAAATGCAACAGGTGCATGGTTTTACAAAACTATATTATCATTTTTATTTTTTTTACCCCCCTTTTCCGGGTATTTTTGATCTAACCCTAAATCACAGCTTATGACTGCACCACCGGACAAAATCATCACCGTTGCTATTGCAGACGACCATACGCTAATGAGGTCGGCCCTGGTGAACTTTATCTCTTCCGACAAAAAAATCAAAATATGTATCGAGGCTGCAAATGGTAAAGAGCTCCTGGATCAGCTCGAAAAAGCGGGATTAACTGATGTCATACTTCTTGATATCAGTATGCCGGAAATGGATGGCTTCGAAACGATGATCCGGCTGAAAAAGAAATATAAAGACCCTGCTGTTATTGCACTTACAGGATACAGTGACGGCCTGATATTTAGAATGGCAGGCTTGGGAGTAAAAGGTTGCGTGCTAAAAACACAATCACACGAAGACCTCCTGTGCGCTATATACACCGTTTCACGCAACGAGCAATATTTTTCAAAACAGGTAAGAGAAATACTGTATCTCGATTCTGAAAGAACACTTCACCACAAAATCATTTCCTTAAAAGAAAAAGAGATTGTCTTCTTAAAACACCTGTGCAGCGGCATGACCTATAACAATATTGCGGCAAAAATGCACATAAGTCCATACACTGTTGAAGATTACAAGGAAGCACTACTGGAAAAATTTGAATTGAAAAATAAAACAGCGTTAATTCTGTTCGCTTTGAGGCATAAACTCGTGTAAGCCGGGAGAGGATATTGTAACGGGTATAGTGGAATTGATAAACACCCCCGCACTCAATGAAGTCGTTCGGCTGATACATGGTATAGAAGCGGTTCCAGCAAAATAAAAAACCGGAAAGAAGATAAAAAATTTACTCCTTTCCGGTAAAGTAGTCCCTCTCGAACGGTTTTCGAACCATTTTATGGATGATTTACGGCGTCTGGCTGCAATTGGAGCCTGATAACCAAAGTCCTGCTGCCTTTTCGGAGGAGCAGGACTTTTTTGTGAGCAAGACAAATGTGAAGCAGGATGAAAAAGATATTGTCAGATCAGGGATTCGCCAAAGGTTTCGGGATAAGATTATTCTCTCTAGCTCTTCTTTTCTTTCACCAGCATCTCCTTTTCTCCCAACAAATATTCCCTCCTCGGCCTCCACCAGCCCGAGTGAATATCCATTGCCTGCAATTAAAACACATGCAGAGTTCAATTATTCACTTTAAAAAATATTAATCATGGCAGAGTTTAAAAGAAGAACCCTGACTTTAAGTACAGGAAAACAAATCAAATTATTTGGGAACAGCATTGGAATTGGGAAATCTTTGGAAGTGGCTGAAGGATATGCCCCCAATATTTTCTCCCATATTTCCAATGAAGAAAAAGAAAAACCAGTATCGACAGTTTCAAATCCACATCAACTAACGGCCGAAGAAATGTATGAACTGGCAGATTACTCCATAAGGTTATGGGTGGATTTAAAAGATAACATCCGCAAGCATGGCGTGAATAACCCCAAAGTTTTCAATAGCGATGCTTTACGATAATAGACCTCTTGTATTAATTGAAAAAGGCATATAATTCATAATTGTAAATGCCAGCGATTAAATTTACTCTTAATCCAAAACGTTTTCTTCTGTTACGGTATCGTTCGCCCAGTATT
>NZ_QCZJ01000066.1 GCF_003075435.1 Terrimonas sp.
TGTAAATTCCTGAGATGTTGACCCATTGTTCTTGCATGTTGACCCACTCCGGTTGCGATACTATGAGTAAGAGCTAAATGAGGTGATAAAAATACGGATGAGTATTAAGAGTTGAGAGATTTTTTTCTTCTTCTGGATTCACCTTTTAGTTCAATACGGCTGGCATTAGCTGTCAACCTGTCCATAATGGCATCTGCGAGTGTTGGGTCATTGATATATTCATACCATTTAGCTACCGGCAGTTGAGATGTTATAATAAGGCTCTTTTTTCCATAGCGGTCTTCGAGTAGTTGTAAAAGGGTAAGCCTTATTTCCTGCGATAAGGGCTGCAAACCGAAGTCGTCCAGTATAATAAGGGTTTGTTTTTCCAGATGGTTAAGCAGCTTGATGTAAGAGCCATCTAATTTAGACAGCGTTACTTTTTCAATAAGGCGGTTCATATTGAGGTAGGTGGTTTTATATCCCTGCAGGCAAGCCTGATGCCCGAGTGCACATGCCAGAAAGCTTTTGCCACACCCGGTGGCTCCTGTGATAAGTATGTTTTCTCCATTACCGAGATAAAGCCCTTCTGCCAGGGTAGCCAGTTGTTGTTTGGAGAGATTGCGCGAAGCGCCACTTTCTACTTGCTCCATCGTAGCAGGCAGCCGTAGCTTAGCCAGCTTAAGATAATAAGCTGTTTTTTCATTGTAACGGGTGAGTTGTTCAGATTGCAGGAGATGGGCGATCAGCTCATGTCCTTCGAGTTGCTGGTTCAGGGGCAGCTCCAGTTGCGATTTGTAAGCATGATACATTCCGCTTAAACGTAGTCCCTGCATTTGTTCTAATGTTTGTGTTGTGTTCATGATGGGTTTGTTTTTTGTTTAATGATTATTGATAGCTTTCTTTTCCCCGGATATTATCATGAGGGGGTATAGAGGGGTTTGTAAGTGGTAGTTGTGTTTGTTTATCCAGTCCCCGCTCCAGTATATTTTTGATCATGGTATAGTTGATCCTTGTGCCCTGCAGGGCTCTTGCACAGGCGGCATCCAGCCTTTGGGCGGTATACTTTTTATGCAGCATCAGCATCCCGAAGCAGGCTTTATAGTTTTGCTCCATGTAAATGCTGTTTTCCAGCATAAGGGTAGCAGCCTGCACTACATGAGCGCCTAAGCGTGCAGCCTGTGCCAGGAGGTCATCGCGGTTAAAGCCTTTTATCTGCTGCATCTTCTGGTGGTGCGGTGGCATATGCTCTGCAAGTGTAGTATAGGCTTTATTGTGTCCCCGGCGGCTGTGAACAGCAATGCGATTACCATCCAGGTATACTTCTACTACCTCCCGGTCATACATCACTTTTACCTTTTTGCCTACGTATTGGTAAGGAACGCTGTAATAATGATGGGTCTCGCTAAGTTGTACATGATAATTACGCTGTATAGTGAGCCATACCACTTTTTTAGTAGTAAAAGGTTCCGGGGGAAGGGGTTTAAGTGAAGATCGCTCCTGCTGTTCAAAAAACCACCGGCGGCTGTAGGGGGTATTTTTATAAGGCTTATCATTGAGTAATATTAACTGTTGCTGTATAGCGGTGTTAAGGGCTTCTATACCGGTAAAAACCTGATGCCGTAATGGTGCATATATATGCGTATATACAATGTTCACCGCCCGTTCTACCATTGCCTTATCGCGGGGGCTGTAAGGGCGGGTAGCAGTAAAAGTAGTGTGATAGTGTTCAGAGAGCTGCTCACAGATGTCAGTAAACCGGGGCTCATAGCGATCGGCACGGATAACTGCTGTTTTAAGATTATCGCAAACAATGGTGACAGATACGCCACCATAAAACTTCAGCATACTATTGATGCAATGGACAAAATCTGCTGTTTGCTGTGAGGGTACTGCCAGGCAAAATATAAGACCGCTATAGGGCATAACAGCTACAAATACCTCGCAGGTTATCTGCTCTCCAGTATCCTGATCTACATAGCACTGTTTTTTACCGGCAAAGTCTATCATGATCATGTCGGCAACCTGGTATTCCAGATGCATGGACAGATCGCGGTTTTTAAAGTAGCGGCTAAGGTGATAACAATAGCGGCTGTAGCTATAGCCATCGGGGTGATGTGCCAGGTACTCCTGCCAGAGCAACTGCCGGGTAACACCGGTTTTGGATAGTTCAGCGCCGGCTGCATTAAAATGAGCGGTAAGCTGGCGCAGGCGTTCAGCTTCCAGTTCCGGCAGGTCATTATCATAGGCTCTGTCAGCCAGTTCCAGGTCTGAAAGGGTATCTTTTGCGTCATTAAAATGGGAAAGGTATTTACGCACGGTATTGCGGCTGACGTTCATACGGCGCGTGATCTCATGGATGGAAATACCATCACTGTGAAGCTGAAGGATTTGTTTTATCTGTTCCATTGCTATTGGTTGTTGTGCCATGCTCCTTTATTTTTTAAAGGCGCAAATGACAATCAAAAAGCCTTACTTTGGTAGCAATGCGGGGTGGGTCAACATGCAGGAATGGCAGTCTGCCCAACAAGTTTATAGGTGGGTCAACATGCAGGAATAACCCTTTTCTACAGGTGGGTCAACATGCAAGAATGTACTTTGACAATACATGACCATCCCTAATCAGAGTGGGTCAACATGATCAGGAATGATGGGTCAGCATGTGCAGGAATAGTGGGTCAGCATGTGCAGGAATATACA
>NZ_QCZJ01000067.1 GCF_003075435.1 Terrimonas sp.
ACATATCCGGCTGACCGAACACTAATGAACTACAAAATATATTTTCAACTTTTGTATCTTACATCAGCAGCAGTACCGGGCTGGACGTTTTTCAAATGCCCTGCCGAACGCAAAGCTGTGACCGTTGGCGGCAACCTAAACAGACTTCATGAAAACTCGTTCAGCTTTTTTATTTGGTGCTGGTGCGACAATAGATTGGAAATCTCCATCAACCTCAGACCTGACAAAAATATTGTTGGACTCAGGTTTTCGAATCACAGATAATACAACAAGAATTACAAAATTTATCTATGACAAACTTTTGAGTAATGGCTTTAATAGTTCTGATGTCAATTTTGAAACAATAATCAATGTAATTGAAGAACTAGCCTTATACTATTCAAAATATCAAAAAGAAATACCACATTCTTTATACAGCTGCTTTTTTGAGCCCAAGTTTGAAACAGAGCTGTTTAATTTTTCTGTACTCAAAAATGAATATTCTTCAAGGTTTGAATTACAAATTCCTAAAGGTAAAAAATACGATTTCGCAAGATTTGCTCACTATGACCAAACCCCAACAGAACTTTATTTCCAGTATTTAATTCAAGGGCTTTTATCGGACATTAGTGCAGAAGTATCTCATTACTCATATCATTCAGAAAGTCATAGCGTAATTGATTTTGAGAGCGAAGTAAGCAAAGATTTTACAAAGTGGATGCAATCGAAATTTCAAAGTTCAATTTTACGGATGTATACCTTAAACTATGAAAGAATTTTTAAAGTTTTACTTGAAAAAAATGGTATCGACATATTTGAAGGTTTTCATGAACGACAAGAGACATATATAGGAAAGGTTTCAAGAGCCAATATTCCAAAAATTTTAAATGATGTTGAATCAAATATTTACTACAACTTACACGGTTCAGCATTCTGGCAGGTTCGGGACTTAGACAATTATCAACTTCCACATGTAGAAATATTTGATTCAGATTTTCCTCATTTGCAAATGAATGATTCACCAGCAACTCTTCAAATCGAAAAAGGAAAAAATATCTTAGTTACAAACATTGTGACCGGCTTTCAAAAAGCACAAAGAGGCATGATTCCACCAATTAGGCAAATGCAAGCGGCATTTGACAGGGATTGTTGTTTAGCAGATGAACTCTTTATTATAGGATACTCTTTTAATGACGAGCATATAAACCAATGCTTAAAAACTGGGCTTCGACACAATAGAAATCTAAAAGTCAAGATAGTTGACCCCAATTTCATAAAAAACAAAATGGATGAACATTTCTCTATTCAGATTTTTCCTTTCACTGACCAGGGATTTGAAAATATGCGACCAAAAAAAGTAAAGGAAAATTTATATAGTTTTCATGGTGACACATTTACTGTTTATACGGTTACGTTTGGACAGTTTTTAAAAGAACAAGCCATAGACTAGGCAGCCGCCAACAAAAGGTTTGCCGCAAGGCTGGCGGACGGAATAACAATCATCAGTTTTACTACTATCAGCTAATATCGGGCTTGACCGAATTCTATTTGGCCTTTAGTTGTTAACTTCGCCATCAGTTTTTCAATCATCATCGGTACCAGGCGGACGGAATACTAATTCCCGTACTTCGGCAAGCCATGTCCGTTATAGGGCATTTTAGGACAGACCGCAAACGAACATACAGAAGACAATGAAACAGACAATTTTAATATTAACCTTTGCTTTGACAACATTATTATGTTACGGACAAAAAGAACATTTAGAACCAGCAAAGGACTTCAAACAATACGAAGGTGTTTTAAAAGAATATTATGACAATGTGTTTCCAAAACTCTACAAAGGATTCTCGCAGACGCCATATGCACGTTACACTTCAATGCCTTCATTTTCGAAAGAATATGCTTTTTCAGTTGAAACAATAGACGGTAAGCATTACATTATATCAAATAGTTTTTCAGAAAATTTTTGGTATGCTAAAAAGCGTAATACCGTAAAACTAATTAGTAACAAAACCGAAATTGACAATATTCTTTATTCAAAAATTGGAGAGTTGTTTCAAATTCTTGCCGAACAAACCAAAATACCCGAAAAAGAGACAATGGGACTTGACGGAGTAAGTTATTATTTTGCAACAACTGATACAAGCGGACAAATTAAGACAGGCGAAACTTGGTCGCCAAACGACAATTCATTGTTAGACAAACTTGTAAACGTCTGTGATAAATTATTTTCACAAGACAGCAAAAAAAACATTATAAAGACTGACATTTTAAACGAAATTGAAACACTAATTGAAGAATTTAAAAAATAAAACGCCCTATAACATCGTATTGGCAATAGGCGGGCTGAACGGCTTCGTATCAACGGAAGTGCAAAATTCAACTTCCGTTCTTCGATTGAAGTTCAGTGCTAAAAATCCCGCCCATCGCCAATACGCGGCACGTAAGCTGCAATACTAATTGACATCCACCAATGAATTTGAAATATACATTTCTGCGACTTTTAGGTTACAAGACTTACGACGAAATGTATAAAGAGTTACAGGACGGCAGACGTAAACAAATTTC
>NZ_QCZJ01000068.1 GCF_003075435.1 Terrimonas sp.
TCCACAATATGTGCGTTAGTTGTGCAACAGCCACGTCTCGCTTGTGCCGTTTATACAATCAAGCCCTTTTGCCATAAAAATCTCTTGCGCTGCTGTAGTAAATAATTTCTAAAAGTAATTGAAACTTCAATTTATCGGCACAAGCGAGACGCTTGCGCCTGCTACCCGAGCATTTTTAACATGCTTTATTGCATTAGTTCATATGCTTGCGCCATCTGGTGAATGTATTCAAGTTTTTGATAAACATTTCGCTATTTAATATTTCCAATGGCTTATTATGCTGCTGCCATAATTGCCAGTCATTATTATTCCCATTCTTCATTCCCGCTCGTTTCATCATCCACATCATCCATGCTCTACGGCTTTCGCCGGGATGTTGCGTTATAGCTTTCCTTAAACTTCTTGATGTATAGCTCTTCATCTCACCTACTATTTTATCCAATGCTCTGCCTTTACTACCTACAATCATGTGTACATGGCTTGTCATTATGCACCATCCATATATTTCTAAATCCTTTTCACGCTGACAAAACCGCCAGCTTTCCAGCATTATCTCCTTATACTCATTCCGGATAAATAAATCAATCCAATATACTACCGCAAAACTGATAAAATAAAGCTTATCATTATCGCCAAACTTATATTTGCGACTCATGATTAAATATAAAAATTATTAATCAGCTTCTAAATTTAATTTAAGGGCATCAGGTATTAACGTCACAAGCGGGACGCTTGCGACTGCTACCTGAGTATTTTCTAACATGCTTTATTTCGCTGGTTTATATGCTTGCGCTATTAGGGGAGAGACTCCGCGGAGAACATTCGCTCTTTAAGAACTAATGATTACAAAACTCTGCGATGAAAAAATGCTGGATGCTTTTCTGCAATCGCATAAAGCAAAAAAAGTTTTCGCTTCGTAAAACAAAAACCCCGTGAGGGGCTTTGTTGTCATTTAGTTGTAATGCTGTTTAATAACTTATCAAATATTTCTTTCTTGTCTGGTGGAACTTTCATATAACCATACACAATATTTTTTAATTTTCGTTCTTCCCAATATCGCTCTTTATCATCGCTTCCTTTCAATACTAAAGTATCATTTGTCAAAAATTTCATTCCTACATCACTGCCATACTTCTTAAACTTCTCTGGATAAATCATTCCTGACTTTGTATCGTTTGTAAAAAACAAACTTGAGCTATCAGGATAAAGAAAAATTTTCCCTCTCGCATGTTGGTAATCTATGGGGATGTATTTATATCCTTTCGGGACAGACATTTTATATTTTACAGTTTTGCCATCCGCATTCACTTTAAAAGATGCAACTTTTGTGCTGCAGGCTGTCAAAACAAAAACTTGTATTAAAATACTGTAGATGATATTCTTTTT
Source organism: Terrimonas sp. (assembly GCF_003075435.1). GTDB lineage: Bacteria > Bacteroidota > Bacteroidia > Chitinophagales > Chitinophagaceae > Agriterribacter. The sequence goes on from NZ_QCZJ01000068.1 coordinate 1,387, forward strand.
CATAGCTAATAGATTAAATTAATTCCGAGTGGAAGTAATGAGGGTGGAATGGTAGTAGGTGGGACATATATAGGTCGCCCACTTGCATCTAAGAGAGGAGCTATCCCTTGATTACCTGAAGCATCCCTAAACCAGTATTCTCTTCGATATGGTTGTCCTATTGCATTTCTAATTTGATTTTCAAAATAAGATGCTCGATACTCCATTCTGGACAACCCAGTTCCTTGAGGGTCATCATTATTCAACATGCCGACATTTGCTTCGTAAGCATGGAACATTTCATGAGCTAAATCAGTAATGGGACTAACTCCAGTGCCACCAACGACTGGTAATGAAGTTCCTGACGGATTCCAATATATATCGCCGCCGACCCCACCTAATACAGGTTTACCCTGTCCTGCTGCAGTCATTGCAACCGCATATGATTTATTAATATCCTTACCTGTCTCTATAAACTCACTTGAGCCAGGTTTATTAGGATTAAGATTTGCGCTTTTTACAGTGAAAGTATTAGTGGATGATTGAAGAGACGATACAACTTTACCACCGTCAGTTGTACCATTGATTGTATTAAGTGCATTTACTGCTTTGCCTAAAAAGCCTTTAACTTTTCCAGTATAAGCTGAACCATCTTTATTTGTAAGTGTACCGTTATTATAAGTTACTTCTCGTTTCCTACCAAGTCCTAAAAATCCTCCTCTAAATGATACTCGTAACGTATCGCCAAGAGGGTCGGCATTTGAAATTGGATTGTTCCCCATCATAGAGTAAAGACTTTGCATCTCGTTTGGCTTCGGGTCTATCTGCCACCATCTTCCTATTTGTGGGTCTGCATTTCGATAGAAGGCATCGTAAGTATTTAAATCAAACTCGGTGGTATGCTCGATGCCGTTAAATTTCTTCCGATTTTCAGGTGTTCCGGGCTTCAGTGCTTTGGAGCTTATCCCCGCCATTGTCAGTCCGAACGGATAATAATTACCATCCCCATTTTGATGCTTTTACAAAAACTTCCCCAACGCCCAGGCATCAACTCAAAGAACTACGTTACAGCCCTAAAAATAACGGTTTTTTCTTTTCAATTGAA
>NZ_QCZJ01000069.1 GCF_003075435.1 Terrimonas sp.
AAAAACATTTAAGCACGTAAGTTACCTGTGGGAAGAATCCAAAGCGGCTGAACTGGCAGGCGATGAAGTGGCATTATTGATATACCGTTCCAATTTACTTGGAGCAGACCTCAGGCTTACCAATTATGGTGGGGGTAATACTTCATGTAAAGTAATCAGTAAAGATCCTTTAACCGGCACGGAAACAGAAGTGATGTGGGTAAAAGGCTCAGGAGGCGATTTGGGAACATTGAAAAAAAATGGTTTGGCTGCATTGTATGTGGATCGTTTAAGAAGTCTTAAAAACGTATACAGAGGCTTGCAGTATGAAGATGAAATGGTAGAACTGTTTAACCATTGCATTTTTGATCTTGCTTCAAAAGCGCCTTCAATAGATACGCCGTTGCATGGTTTTCTTCCGTTTAAGCATATTGATCACCTGCACCCCGATGCCGCCATTGCAATTGCTGCGGCTAAAGACGGCAAACGCATTACCAAAGAATTATTCAACGGAAAGCTTGGTTGGGTAGAATGGAGAAAACCCGGCTTTGAACTGGGGCTTGAGCTGAAAAAATGTCTTGACGAAAATCCAGGTATCCGTGGTATCATGCTCGGTTCTCATGGTTTATTTACCTGGGGTGATACTGCTTACGAAAGCTATATCAATACCCTCGAAGTAATAGAAACCTGTGCCGATTACCTTGAAAAAAACATGAAAGGCAAAACAGCCTTTGGTGGGGCAAAGATCCAGTCATTACCTAAAAATGAGCGCCTGGATAAAGCTGCTGCTTTAGCACCGGTACTCAGAGGCTTCTGCTCTTCCAAAACAAACATGATAGGTCATTTTACAGATGATGACCGCGTGCTGGAGTTTATTAATTCAAACGACCTTGACCGGCTTGCTCCATTAGGCACAAGCTGCCCGGATCACTTTTTAAGAACAAAGATCAGCCCGCTGGTACTTAATCTTGCACCTGGCGAAGAGCTGAGTGATGTAAAAGCCATCAAAGCCAAAATAGAACCTTTGTTTGACGCATATCGTAAAATGTATGCGGAATATTATGAAACCTGCAAGCATCCTAATAGCCCTGCTATGCGTGATGCAAATCCTGTGGTGATATTATATCCCGGCGTAGGGATGTTCACTTTTTCAAAAGATAAACAAACTGCGAGGGTAGCCGCTGAGTTTTATATCAATGCCATCAATGTAATGAAAGGCGCTGAAGCGGTCTCCGAATATACGTCTTTACCCCGCCAGGAAGCATTCAATATTGAATACTGGTTGCTGGAAGAAGCGAAGCTGCAACGTATGCCCAGGCCAAAACCATTGAGCGGACGTATCGCACTCATTACCGGCAGCGCCGGAGGCATAGGAAAAGCTATTGCGCAAAGATTTGCTGATGAAGGCGCCTGTGTTATACTCTCTGACAATAACCCGGAGAGACTGGAAGAAGCAAAAACTGAGTTCAATAAAAAATATGGTAAAGATGTATATACCGGTGATGTGCTGGATGTAACTGTTGCATCCACAATCGCACAAACCATCCGCACAGCTGCCCTGGCTTTTGGCGGTTTGGATATTGTAGTGAACAATGCCGGACTTTCCATATCAAAACCCATAGAAGAGCATACGGAGAAAGATTGGGATTTATTATATGATGTGTTGGTAAAAGGCCAATACCTGGTTACACAGCAGAGCGTTGAAATAATGCGCAAACAAAACCTGGGTGGTGATGTATTGAATATAGTAAGTAAAAACGCATTGGTAAGCGGGCCGAATAATGCCGGTTATGGTTCTGCAAAAGCTGCGCAGTTGCATTTGTCAAGACTGAATGCGGCCGAGCTTGGAAAAGATCACATAAGGGTGAATGTAGTAAATCCAGATGCTGTGATTTCCGGCAGTAATATATGGAGCGGCGGCTGGGCTGAAGGTCGTGCAAAAGCGTATGGTATTAAAGTAGAAGAGCTGCCTAAATACTATGCAGGCCGCACATTGCTTAATGAAATTATTTTACCGGAAGATATTGCCAATGCATGTTTTGC
>NZ_QCZJ01000070.1 GCF_003075435.1 Terrimonas sp.
TTTTCAATTGAAAAGAAAAAACCGTTATTTTTAGGGCTGTAACGTAGTTCTTTGAGTTGATGCCTGGGCGTTGGGGAAGTTTTTGTAAAAGCATCAAAATGGGGATGGTAATTATTATCCGTTCGGATTAACCATGGCAGGGATATCATCCAAGGCTTTAAACAATGCACCAACAAATCGCTATAAATACAACGGTAAAGAGGAACAAAGACAAGAGTTCTCCGATGGCAGTGGGTTAGAATGGTTGGATTATGGTGCAAGGATGTATGATGCGCAGATAGGAAGATGGCATGCTATTGATCCATTGGCGGACGTTAGTAGACGTTGGAGCCCGTATAATTATGCTTATAATAATCCGATAAGATTTATAGATCCGGACGGAATGTTACCTGGAGATTTTTATGATGAGAAAGGAAACAAAATTGGAACAGATGGGATAGACGATAAGAAAAAATATGTTGTAACTAATAAAAGTGACGTAGAACAAATTGAAAAAGCAAATAAGTCTGGTGGAACAACTCAAGTAAGTAGTGTTGCCTCGGCTGAACAGCTTCCTGGCGATGTTGCACTAACAGAATCACTGGACGTGTTAAAACGAACAGAAGGAAAAACTGCTACAGATAGGAATGGCGGATTACACGGTGAATCATCTCTCGTGATGAAGGATGGTGTACTAAAGGATGGAAAAGTCTGGAAAAATGCTCCAGGAGCGCCTGCTTTCGTTAATTCTAATAATGAACTACAAGCAAATGAAAATCTGGCACCACCTTTAGGAAAAACACCAGCAGATGTTGAAGTTACCATACATTCTCATGTAACTGGTACAATTGTTCAAAACGGACAGATTTATAGTCATGATGCAACACAACCTTCAAATACAGACCTGGGTACTTTCAAACAATATCAAACAAATATCATAGTTGGCCCTTTAGGCCAAGCCACGGCAACTCAAAACTCCACTGGAGGAGTGACTGTCAATCGACCTTCCACAGGAATAGCTGTTTATAAGGGAGCTTCTACAACTCCTTCAATTATTTTAACTAAAAGAGCTGTTGAACGAATACTTAGAAACTAATGAAAATATTAATAACTTATTTGGTGACGTTGACAATATTTACTTTGTCCTGTTTTGGGCAGAAAAGTATTAATCTAATTATGTCGATCGATAATCAAATTGCTGTGGGGTCTTTATCGAATATTGAAATAACTTTAATCAATCACGATGATATAAAGGAAAGCATTGAAGTAAGCTATTATCCGGGAAATTTGTCAATCTCTGACTCAGGCTATAAAAAGCTTTTATCTGCTGATATTAAATACATGCTTTTAACTTTTAATTATTTTGAGAATTGTAAAAGTGGGCAGAAAAAATATAACTATGAAATTGAGGTAAAAAAAAGCTGGCTTGAAAATCATTTTACTGTACTTAATATTTACAACACAAATAAACGGCAGTATAAAAATGTTTACATGCCGCTTCCTTCCAAAAATTACACTTATGAAGTTATTTATCCTGGTGGTTCTGTAAGGAGAGTTACGAAAAAAATGTTATCAAATGATTGCAATTAAGTATTTGCTGGCGCATATCTGTAGCACTGGCGTTGTGCGATTGTTGACCTGCTACCTTCCACCAATATTAAAATAATAAGCCCGGGTTTTGTTTTTACGAAGCGAGTGCTTTTTTAGCTTTAGTATTTTGTATGATGTTGTCAATAACGAAGTAGAGTTTATCCTTTACATCACTATCGAGCTTTTCAATATCCTGCAGGCGCTTAATGTTTTTCTTATCAAAGCTGGCGTTAATGCCTTCACCAACCAGGTAATCCATAGATACTTCAAAAGCATCCGCGATTTTCTTTGCCGCGTCAATAGAAGGCACGGCTTCGCCGCGTTCATACTTACCGATCATCTCCCTTGATACGCCGCTATGGGTAGCCAGTTCCGTCTGGCTCCAGTCTTTTG
>NZ_QCZJ01000071.1 GCF_003075435.1 Terrimonas sp.
TACGGGTCAAGTAGGCAAAGGCATTTCAGCCTAAGCCTCTCACAGAACCGTACGTGAACCTCTCGATTCATACGGCTCTTGACATACAATCTTAGATTTTACTCAATGACCAGTGGACAAATATGTTTGGATAACCCGACTTAATGTTTCGTAGCCAGTCATAAGCCTTTTGGTAACTGTGTAATCTCTTAAACTTGTTCTTTACCCACTTCGCTATCCGGTAGTCCAAATGTCGGAATAATTTTCCTGGCGAAAAGGTTTTCACCTTGCCAAAATAATTTATGATTCCTCTTGTCTTAGCGTTCACTAAGGTGGCTAAGTCCTGCATAGTCCATGTACTTTCCCGTTGAAAATTCATTTGTTTCCACTCCGAGATAATACGTGTCCGGGACTTCATGCTCATCTGGCAATCATAGCCGAGAAAAACACCATTATTTCTATTGCTTTTCTTCGACATAGGCTTGAAAGTGTGTCCAAGAAAGTCAAATTTCTTTGGATAATCTTTTCGCCCCTGCCGCCGATAGTCCTGGCAATAGGTAATTTTTGTCTTCTCTTCGCTTAATCGCAGTTTGCACTCCTGCAACCTTAGTCTAATACCCTCTAAAACGTAATGACTTTGCTTTTCGCTGATGCAATGAACCACTACATCGTCTGCGTAGCGTACAAATCTTACTGTCGGAAATGTCTTCGCTAACCATTTGTCCAGCACATAATGTAAGAATAAATTGGCTAATAAAGGACTGATAACACCGCCTTGTGGTGTGCCTTGCCCTTTTTTGAAAACAAGTCCGTCTTTGGTTTGTACAGGTGCTTCCAACCATCTGCGTATGTACATTTTCACCCACTTTTCCGGCACATGTTTGTCTATGGCTTTCATCAGTAACTCATGATTGACTTCGTCAAAGAAGCTCTTAATGTCCATGTCTATTACCCAGGCATAGTGCCGTACGTTTTCCCGTACTTGCTCTAAAGCCTGATGTGCGTTCCTATGGGGGCGATAGCCATACGATTGTGGCAGAAATACTGCTTCCAAACGGGGTTCGAGGTAGGTTTTTACTACTTCCTGGGCTATTCTGTCGCTGATGCCTGGAATGCCCAGTTTGCGTTCTCCTCCCGTGCTTTTGGGAATGATAACTTCTTTGACGGGCATTGGGAAATAACTGCCGCTTGCCATTCTGTTCCAAAGCCTGTACAGGTTTTTGGATACATTTTCATCGAATGTTTGCAATGAAACTTCATCTACTCCTGCACTCCCTTTGTTGCTCCTGACCTTGCGGTACGCTTCCCTTACCATGTCTTTGGTTATCGGAACAGGTTTTGATTTGGTTTCGAATAATTCAGTCATCCTTAATTTTACTAAGTTGTTTACTTATTCAAAAACTGTATGTCTGCCGTCCTTCGCTCCATGTCCATTACAAACACTTCATCGCTACTACTACAGCATCCGTCATCCTTACAAACTTCGATACTGTAAGCCTTGCGGGTATTGCCCGCTTGTGCTGTTTTCTTTACATTTTGTAAGGACTTCCTGAGTTCCGTATAAAAGCCTGAATTAAGTTCACACCTGCTCAGTTGCGTTTGCCCTGTAACCAATATTCAAGCTCCCGTTACAGCTTTTCACTTGTAGCCAAGAATACAAGCTTTTGACAAAATGTAGCCACACTCACACAACTTCTTCACAGGTTCACTTTCGTTTGTCTCCTTAATTCGTACCTGACTATTTATTGATAGCCTTTTCTTCCTACCGTTTAACACCTGTTTGTTGCCATCCAGGCATCGGGAAGCGGTTTGATGCCTGCTCTTGAAAGCCGACACCGATGGGGCTTCCATCATCTTTTATACAGCATTGACTAACTGTTTAGACTTAGCCATTCACAGCACACCTTGGCGATGTGGCGGTA
>NZ_QCZJ01000072.1 GCF_003075435.1 Terrimonas sp.
ACAGCCTATCCTTTTCCCCTTGACGCTCAGCCGCCACTGAATGTCCATTGGTCCCAGATCGCTGAATGGCATTATGACGACTATGATAATATTCCATCACCCGGCGGGCTTACCAAAGATTTTGATGCTACCTATAAAACCGACGATTACATTTATACCACCTATAATACTGCTCCTTACTATGCCCAGGAGCCTGTGCAATCTTTTCAGACAAAAGGAATGGTTACCTGGACCAGAGAGCTTATACTGGGCAGCCAGAATTATATTTATACGGTAAATATTTATGATGATAAGGGAAGGGTGATACAGGTAAAAACCAAAAATTTTCGTGGTGGCAATGATCTTATTACCACCCAGTATAACTGGGTGGGGCAGCCATTGCGTATTGTGCATAAACACCAGATGCCGGCCGTAAGCGGAACTACCGGGCAGTCTACGGTTACCCTTACGGATATTATATACGATGATCTTGGCAGAGCTGTACAGACGCAGAAAAAGATACAAAATACACTGGTAGAAAGCAATGAATTGCCCGGCACCTGGACTAAGATCAACACCAACATATACGATGCCCTTGGTCAGCTAAAGAGAAAAACCATGGGCAACAAGCGGGATGCTACAGGCGCCTATACCAGTTCCATCCTGTCTAGCCAGGAGTATGTATATAATGTACGTGGCTGGCTGCTGTCCATCAATAAAGATTATACCAATGCCACCACCAACAGCGACCGGTATTTTGCACTGGAACTGGGTTATGACAAGGATCCATCTATAGGAACAAATAACAGTAAACAATACAATGGTAATATAGGCAGCATGCTTTGGAAGAGCGAGGGTGATCAACACAGGAGAAAATATGATTTTACCTATGATAATGCCAACCGGCTTAATGCAGCAAACTTCGGGCAATACACATCAGGTTCCGGGGCATCGGCCGTTTTTAGCAATGGCGTGGTGGATTTTTCAGAATACGGCATAAGCTATGACTATAACGGTAATATCCAAACCCTTAACCGCAAGGGATTAAAGCTTAACAGCTCTCCTGTAATAGACCAGCTTACCTATAGCTATTACTCCTTTGATAATGCTCCCTATAAAGTAACCGATGGTATCACAAGCAGTGATAACGGCAGCCTGGGTGATTTTAAAGACGGGACCGGTACAGGTGGAGATTATAATAACAACAATGGCAATGGCAGCCTTACCACGGATTTTAACAAGGGGATAAGCTCAATAGCTTACTATAATACCATTGAGCTGCCCAAAACCATTACCACTGCCAAAGGCACTATCGGCTATGTATACAGCTATGGGGGGGAAAAGCTTACCAAGCAAACCATAGAAACCGCCGCCACGGTATTTTACAATAACAGCACCTATACCAATATCACCACCACCACCACCACCACTTACCTTGGGGGAGCGGTGTATGAAAGCAAAGCATATACTAACAACAGCACGCTTAACACAGCGCTGGGCTATACCGACAGGCTGCAGTTCATAGCCCATGAAGAAGGCAGGATAAGACCGCAATACAACAATGCCTCCACACCCAATACCCCCACCGGCTTTGTGTATGATTATTTTATTAAAGACCACCTGGGTAACATAAGAATGGTGCTTACCGATGAGCACAAGCAGGATATCTATCCTGCAGCAACGCTGGAAGGGGATATCAATACGGATGGCAGTCCCAATGCAGCATACATTGAAAAGAACTATTACACTATAGACCCTGCCAAAATAGCTCTTACAACAGAAG
>NZ_QCZJ01000073.1 GCF_003075435.1 Terrimonas sp.
AAGTTTCAATTACTTTTAGAAATTATTTACTACAGCAGCGCAAGAGATTTTTATGGCAAAAGGGCTTGATTGTATAAACGGCACAAGCGAGACGTGGCTGTTGCACAACTAACGCACATATTGTGGATATAGACAAACAGGGCATTGAGTTTGTTGAGTAATGTGCTATGCAAGGCAAAAAACACTATCAAGAGAAATTATTTACCAGCTTTCAGCTAAGCAACCATGTGCCGGAGGATAATTTTTATCGCAGGTTAAAAGAGGTACTCCCCATGCAGTGGATTTATAAGGCGACAAAAAAATATTATGGACATGAAGGACAACGGAGTATTGATCCCGTTGTTTTCTTTAAGCTGATACTGATAGGATATTTGGAAAATTTATGTAGTGATCGTCGTATAATAAGCACAGCCCAAATGAGGTTAGACATGCTCTTGTTTATCGGATATGATATTGACGAACAATTGCCTTGGCACAGTACATTAAGTCGCACCCGACAATTATATGGAGAGGACGTTTTTAGAGAACTGTTCAAAAAGGTATTAAGCCTTTGCATTGATAAAGGAATGGTTTCAGGAAAAAGGCAGGCAATAGATAGCGTTTTTGTGCAAGCCAATGCTTCAATGGAAAGCCTGCAAAAAAAGGCAATTCTCAACGATGCAGATACATACGCAGAAGAACTCGAGGTGAAAACAGAAAATGATGACAACAAGCCAGAAGATAAGGCTATTGTAAAAGATGCTGAAGACAAAAAGCCATATGGAAACGGCAACGCCTGGAGAAAAAATATGAGAAACAACTTGGTAAGCAGTACCACAGATGAGGATGCAAGAGTATCCGTAAAGCCCGGTAAAACAAGAAGGTTAAATTACCTGGCACAGGTAAGCGTTGATACTGAAGACCATGTTATAACGCACATTCAAAGCGATTTTGCAGATAAAAAAGACAGCCAGTGTATGCCATCTCAGCTTAATCACACAATTAATAATTTGTCAGAACATGGGCTTACAGTAGAAGAAGTACTCGCAGATGGCAATTATAGCAGTAGTGAAGCACTACGAACATTAGAAGAACATAATATTATTGGCTATATACCCAATTTTGGACACTACAAACCATTAAGAGAAGGTTTCGAGTACGATAAACAAAAGGACTGTTACACATGTATGGCTGGCAAAGAGCTTCCGTTTACGAGACATAAAGAAAGTCACGGCAATGGTAATTTAATGAAACAATATATCAGCAATCCTAAAGATTGTGCCGCATGTCCATTAAAAGAAAAATGTATTGGCAAAGGCAAGTTCAAAACAATAGCCGTTACTACAGCTAAAGAGTTGTTTGATAAAATGCATAAACGGTTGCAAATGCCACAAGCTACTAAGATGAAAAAGCTAAGAAGTAGCACAATAGAACCGGTGTTAGGAACGCTGGTTAATTATTTAGGTATGCGAAGAGTAAATACAAAAGGAATCATACTTGCTGGTAAATGCATGATAATGGCAGCTATTGCATATAATGTTAAAAAACTGCTGAGGTTTGCAGCGAAAAAACTGTTATCTGGTTCAGAAATCATTCAAGGCGTCGTCAATTCCGTTCTAATTTTAGCTAAGGTTTTTATTGCTAAAATCAGGTGGTATTTTTTTAAAAGTTGTATAGGTATCCAAAAATAGACTTGCATTTTTTAAATCAAGGTTGTGCAACAGCCACGAGACGCTTGCGC
>NZ_QCZJ01000074.1 GCF_003075435.1 Terrimonas sp.
TTTAAATACCAGTTCTATTTGCCAGCGCAGGTAATAGGTTTTTCTAACCTCAGATGGAGGTAGTATATCAGATCCAACATTAGTTACGTAAATATTATAATGCAGCTTTTTTTTATGTTCTTTTGATATACCAACCCGCTTGCTTTTAGCCTGGGCTTGTGCATGGAGCCATCGCCGCTTAAACTCATGATTCGGTACTTTTTCAATAATCATTCTGCATGCAATCCGTTCCTTGACATATACCAACACATCCTGTTGCAGATGCTGCTGCCGGTTTGCCTGCCTGAACACTTTATTCCAACTCAATGGCTTTCCATCCAGGTTGTATACGCCTGCCTGGGAAGGTAATCTATTGAGAAAGAAAGCCCCGGATTGTATGATGGCCTTCAGATAGGTGGGAGAAATATATCCCAGATCGCGAATGTGCAGATCGCCTGTAGTTATTGCCGATACGGTTTGTTCTGCATCCGAGAAGTCATTGCGTAAACCATCGGTTAGTTTTATGGACAGCCAGTTACCGCTTACCAGATCATATTCGTATTGCAGGCTTATCATGCCATTGGTTTTGCTGAAATTACCGTACCCTCTGTAGGCTCCGTTGTAATCGGTAGGTAGTTTAAACTTAGTAGAGTCTTTTACCTTGATACGTGAAAAATGTGTTTTTAATCCCTCTTTCTCTCTGCCGAGATGTTGCTCCAGCGCCTGCTGTATTACTTTTTCAAGAAAATTAACCGCCTGAACACTGAAGCGCTGGTGCAGGGCTTCCTTACTTATTTCTATACCATGAGCCTGCCTGAGCTCTGCCGTCAGATCCGGCAAGCTTATTTGACCTTGAGGGCTATCGGCTACCATTAGTGTAGTTAAAAAACCCTGTGCTGTTATTTTGCCACTGCTTCTTTTAATAAATCCTGTTTGCCTGCCTATTTTCTCTGCCTGTGCAGAGCAAAGGAAGCCCTTGATGTTGGCAAAAATATCTGCAGCATGTTCTTCTAATAAAATTTCTCTGCGAATGGTTAATTGGTTTCTCCTCTTAGGTAGTAAATGCTTACTTTTGCAACGGGCATGTATTATACAAATTCCCCTTACTTCATGCCCTTAAATAATACTACAATGAGGAGAAAATAAAAAAACAACTCCCCACGAGGAGTTATTCATTATCAATTAGTTAGCTCCACTTTTCTTCTTAGCTTAACGACTATGGTGG
>NZ_QCZJ01000075.1 GCF_003075435.1 Terrimonas sp.
TTAATAAGTAAAATAGTAAGAATAGAGATGAAAGGGGAAAAAGACCGTGTAAAAGAGTTGGAGTCGGAGTTAAAGCGGGTGAAACTGGCGCTGGCAGATGCTACGATGAAGAATGATATGCTGGAAACGCTGATAACGCTGGCGAGCGATCATTACCAGACAGATATAAAAAAAAATTTAGGTCAACAACCATCCAAAGCAGCCACGACCAAAAAGGATACGCAGTAGAGAGGTTGTGCAAGAGCTTTGGGGTAAGCCGTTCAGGGTATTATAAGTCTTTAAACAGGCAGGTAAAAGAAAAGCTGAAAGAAGACCAGGTAATAAAGCTGGTGCAAGAAGTAAGGCGTATACACCCGCGCATGGGCGGTAAAAAGCTATACGGGTTGTTAGAATCCGATCTGAAACAGTTGGAAGGGGCGACAGGTCGGGATAAGTTCTTTGATATTTTAGGCAGGAACAAGCTGCTGGTAAAGCGTCGCAGGAAGTATGTAAAGACAACAGACTCCTGGCATTATTTCCATAAGTATAAAAACAAGCTGAAGGATAAGTTATTGACAGGAGCCAACCAGGCATATGCCAGTGATATAACCTATTTGCGGACACGCAATGGCTTTGTATACCTGTTTTTGCAAACCGATGTATACTCCCGGATGATCACCGGCTGGTATTTATCAGATAGTCTGTCAATAGATGGAGCAGTGAAAGTTTTAAAGATGACTTTAAAGCAATGCAGAGGTAAAACCAAAGGCGTTATTCATCATTCAGACAGGGGGATACAATACTGCTGTAAGGAGTATGTGAAGCAATTGAAAAAACATAAAATGGAGATCAGCATGACGGAGGAGAACCATTGTTATGAGAATGCAATGGCAGAAAGAGTGAATGGAATATTGAAGCAGGAGTATTTACTGGATGAAACCTTTGCCGACAAAGCATCGGCATTAAAGGCGGTAAAAGAAGCTATAGATAGCTACAATAACCTTCGTCCCCACTGGTCGCTCAACTTATTAACACCCCGCCAGGTGCATATGGTTGCCTAAAATAGCTGTAAATCAAATAAGTTTATAATAATCCACAATTAAAATGTGGATTGTAAAAAGAAAAAAAGTAACAAAAAAAAGAAAAAGGGTAATAGTAGTAATAGTGTCTACTTTTTTCAGGACATGACA
>NZ_QCZJ01000076.1 GCF_003075435.1 Terrimonas sp.
GTAACCACAGCATCCCCCAATCCTAACCCTGCTCCGGGCTACGGCACTTATGTAACCGTAGGTTCAGTAGCCAATGGCTTTGATCAGAATATACTCGGGCAAAGTACTTCATCGCTGAAGAGCTTTACCTCAACCGGAGCATTACAGGTAGTAACCAGCACGCATACCGCTAAGGTGGCTAACACAGCTTATATGCTGTTTGTAAGAGGCGACAGAAGCATAACCATGCGGGGCAGTAATGTACCAGCCAATAATACCACGCTGCGTGCCACCGGACCACTGTTAACCGGCAACCAAACCATACCGGTAGCAGCATCAGGCTTTACCGCAGTAGCCAATCCGTTTGCATCGCCCATTAACTTTGGCAGCATTACCAGGACTAATGTAACCAACAGCTTCTATGTATGGGATCCCAAGATGGGAGGCGCCAATGGTGTAGGCGCTTATGTAAACATCAGCTATAATGGAACAGGTTATGATATCACTCCGGCTTCGGTTAGCCCCGAGAGCCAGTATATACAGAGTGGGCAGGCATTTTTGGTACAGTCAACCGGAACTGCAGGCAGTCTTGTAATCAAAGAATCAGACAAATCAGCTACGGCAGCGCAGAATGTGTTCAGGGAGTCAGGTGTCAGCGTTCAGCAGTCAGCTATGGGCAATGAGCTGTTATTTGCACCGGCTAAGAATGCGATAGGTCTGAGGGTAAATCTGCAGATAGCCGATGGTTCGCAAAGGGGGGTACTGGATGAAGTATTTGCCTCTTACAGCACAAGCTTCTCTGATGAGATAGATAATATGGATGCTTTGAAAGCGGATAATGTGATGGAGAATCTTGCTATCATAAGAAAAGGTCAGGCATTGATGGTAGACAGGAGAAACTGGATACAGTCAGCAGATACGTTGAGGCTGAACCTCACCAATACATCCGTATCAACCTATATGTTTGAGTTCAGCCCGATTGAGCTTGCCGGGGCAGAATCAGTAACACTGGTAGATAATTACCTGAAAACAAATACCCATATCAGTGTAACAGAAACCTCGCAGGTATTCTTCCAGGTAGGCAGCGACAGCAGATCAGCAGCGGCAGACAGGTTCAGTGT
>NZ_QCZJ01000077.1 GCF_003075435.1 Terrimonas sp.
CATCGGGAAGCGGTTTGATGCCTGCTCTTGAAAGCCGACACCGATGGGGCTTCCATCATCTTTTATACAGCATTGACTAACTGTTTAGACTTAGCCATTCACAGCACACCTTGGCGATGTGGCGGTATTTGAAAATCGTCAGCCCGTAACGGCAGCTAAATTTATAACTAAAAGTTCATTGTTTATTCTACTGCTCGGCTTTATTCGTCGGCTAGAACTGAAGCTGAATAGTGAATAAAAAGTTGAACATATATTCGTCGCCCCACCATATTGCCAAACCGCCTGTTGTGTGCTGTTATTCGTCACCACGAACCACCTGGTGAAAATAAAAAGTCAATTGGTGTGTCAATGCCATAAAGCCATTGGCAACCGTTTGACTCTTTGTCGCAAAATGGTTCCATTAAGAAAATCATTTCTCTATATTTTTCAATTGTCAGACTACAAACGAAATTTTTATTGTCTGACGTAACAATGCCTTTGTCTGTATCCGATATTTTAAGTATCAAACCACAATTGACAGGTTGAATAAAATCAAGTGTAGCTAAGTCAATCTCTTTGTTACTTTTAATAATTTCCTCTTGAATTATTTGTCGTAGTCTATTCGCTTGCGAACAATCAAAGTCATAAAGTCTGACGAGTTGATTTGGGTCGGCGTGAGGAAATCGTCCGCCGTCACTAATATCGTCAAGAAATTCAATTTTCATTTGTCAACTAAATTATTCCGAAAGGGGGCATACACAGATAGACAATAAAAGTTTACCTGTGTCTGCCCCCTAACTTTTGTTACAAAGCGGAGGGAGAGGGATTCGAACCCACGGACGTTTTACCGTCTGCGATTTTTCAGGTCGCTGCCTTAAGCCACTCGAGCCATCCCCAATCAGAGTTTTCCGTTTGGGGACGTCCTGCGTAATAGCACACAACGTTAAAGCATTGGCGATGTGGCGGTATTCTGTGTTCCGTCTGCCGGTGCCGCTGCTGACTAAAGATACAAAAGCTCATTGTTTATTCTGTTGCTCGGCATTATTCGTCTGCTGGATATAAAG
>NZ_QCZJ01000078.1 GCF_003075435.1 Terrimonas sp.
TAGGCCTCTTGTATTAAACGATATGCACATATGTTAATAATTAAAAATAGAAAAGGTATAAGAGTTGATGAGCATATTGCATGTTATGGAAAAAGATACCACAAAACCTTTCCGGCAGTCAATTTCAACGGTTGACAGGAGTGAAAAAAAATACATTTGAGAAAATGTGTTTTATCATCAGGACAGTAAAAGAACAAAGACGTAAGCACCCCAAACGAGGTAAACAGCCAACACTGGGTATAGAGGATCAGCTATTAATGATGTTGATGTACCATCGGGAATACCGTACGTTTTTACATATAGCCATGGATTATGGCATTAGTGAATCTCAGTGTCATCGTATTGTGACAGACCTGGAAAACATTCTGATACAAAGCAATGCATTTAAACTGCCAGGCAAAAAAGCTTTGACCAAATCGAATGTTAAATGGTCAGTAGTAGTAATAGATGTGGGAGAAAGTCCTGTAGAGCGACCTAAAAAAAACAGCGAAGATATTATTCAGGCAAAAAGAAAAAGCATACCCACAAAACCCAGTTAATAGTAGGCAAGGATGGAAAAATCATTTGTGTAGAAATAGATAAAGGTCGTAAGCATGACTTCAGGGTGTTTAAAGAAAGCGGAGTGCATATACATGCATCCACCAGAATTGAAGCAGATTCCGGTTATCAGGGAATCAAAAAATATCATCCTAACAGTACGCTACCCTATAAGCATAGCAGGAAAAAGCCATTAACAAAACAGCAGAAACAACACAATCATGAAGTTTCCAGCAGTAGAGTACAGGTTGAACATATCATTCGTAAACTAAAAGTATTCAAAATACTGGGCGAACGATACCGTAACAGAAGAAAACGTTTTGGATTAAGAGTAAATTTAATCGCTGGCATTTACAATTATGAATTATATGCCTTTTTCAATTAATACAAGAGGTCTA
>NZ_QCZJ01000079.1 GCF_003075435.1 Terrimonas sp.
GAGCATCAATAAAAGATAATTTTGAGTTACCACACACAAAACTCAATTATCAATGCTCACAGCTGATAAAATTATAGGTATTTATTGTATTGTAGATGATATTTTAAAAGGGATTGGTCATTATGAAGATAGTCGTCGTAAGATGTGTGATAGTGAGGTAATCACGACAGCCCTCGTATCAGCTCTTTATTTTGGAGGTCACCTGGATAATGGTCGCAATTTTATGAAGATGACAGGCTTGGTGCCCGCCATGTTAGACAAAAGCCGATTTAACCGGAGGCTACATGGTGTGGGTGAACTGATTTTTTCAATGTTCTGGCAATTGGGACACCAGTTTAAAAGCATGGCAGGAGCTTCGGAGTATGTAATAGATTCCTTTCCGGTAGCAGTATGTGATAATATACGAATCAGCCGCAGTAAACTATTGAAAGGCAAACAGTGGCATGGAAAACAGAGTAGTATGCGCCGATATTTTTACGGAGTAAAAGTACAGGTACTGATTACTGCTAGTGGCATTCCGGTAGAATTTGGGTTTGTACCGGGCTGCGAAAGCGATGTGCAGGCATTAAAAAAGTTACCGCTTGCCGTAGCTGCTGAGAGCAGGATTTATGGAGATGCTGCTTATACAGATTATTCAGTAGAAGATGATATCAGGAGTACTGACCTGGTTGAATTAATGATCTGCCGAAAGCGCAACTCAAAAAGACCAGATGAACCATGGACAAGATTTATAAAAGAACACATGCGCAAAGGAATTGAAACAACTTTCAGTCAGATAAAAGGATTATTCCTAAGAAAAATTCATGCAGTGACTTTTAAAGGATTTTTGATAAAACTGGTGATGTTTATTCTAGCCTTTACACTCAATAAAATTACCGATTAA
>NZ_QCZJ01000080.1 GCF_003075435.1 Terrimonas sp.
ACAACGTTAAAGCATTGGCGATGTGGCGGTATTCTGTGTTCCGTCTGCCGGTGCCGCTGCTGACTAAAGATACAAAAGCTCATTGTTTATTCTGTTGCTCGGCATTATTCGTCTGCTGGATATAAAGCTGATTAGCGAACAAAAAGCTGAGTATATATTCGTCGCCCCGCCATATTGCCAATGCAATGTAAGCTGCATGTACTTTCTGTCAAACCGATTATGTTAGTTATTGTCGTTACCAATGAGTTTGAAGTTATTATTTAGTGTTACTGTGTCAACGACCAAACTATAGCCATTGTAGTCATATTGTTCTCTGTCACTCTGTGGTACTAAAAGTTCTTCCATTTTGTCAGCGTTTAGTGCTTGGCAATAAACGGATGTTGGTTTTGATTGCTTTACATCGGAAATTTTTATTTGCTCGTCTTTGGGAAAAACGGTCTTGTCGCCACCAGTAAATGGTTTCATCCAATGTGTCATATAACTGATTGGTGCGTCTTTGATGCATAAATAGATGTCACCTGCTTGGGGATATCGGATGCCTTTTGGATACAGTGCCCGTTCTAAAGCTGCTGATTTTTGTACGTCCCGATGAGAAATTTGTTTACGTCTGCCGTCCTGTAACTCTTTATACATTTCGTCGTAAGTCTTGTAACCTAAAAGTCGCAGAAATGTATATTTCAAATTCATTGGTGGATGTCAATTAGTATTGCAGCTTACGT
>NZ_QCZJ01000081.1 GCF_003075435.1 Terrimonas sp.
GTTGTAGGCAACTTTTATGAAACAGTCTTCTGAAACATATTTTGAAATATTTGACGGTGGTGATATAATTAGAGTTGAACCATATCAAACTATCAAGTACGACTCTGCCCTTGATTGGGACAGGAATTGGATTAAGACCAAAGTAACAGTTAAAGGGGGTGCATTTAGTGGACAGTATGTTGCAGACTTTATGACAACAGACTTTGAGTTATTAAAGAGAGATTTCAAAAAGCTTGACAAAGATTTTAATGCGACAGCAAATTTTGAACCTTTAGAAGGACAGCTTAAACTCATTATTTCAGGTGACGGCTTAGGGCACTTTGAGGTGAAATGTATTGCACAAGACCAACCCGGTATGGGTGGGACACTTTCATTCATATTATCTTTCGACCAAACAGAACTTGCACGACTTATAAATGAACTTGAAAAAATAACCAAGGCTTTTCCTATTTCGGGGAACATGACATTAAAAAACGAATGACCAAAGCTGCCTACAACATTCAGTTTTGCGTCAGCAGGGGGCGACGAATAAATCCTCATCTTAGTGCTACTGTCAGCTACATATCCGGCTGACCGAACACTAATGAACTACAAAATATATTTTCAACTTTTGTATCTTACATCAGCAGCAGTACCGGGCTGGACGTTTTTCAAATGCCCTGCCGAACGCAAAGCTGTGA
>NZ_QCZJ01000082.1 GCF_003075435.1 Terrimonas sp.
TTGGGCTTCTTTAGCTCGGCTATGGCGGTTTGTCGTTGCGCGGGGGTTAGTTCGTTCTTTGTTTCCTGCTTGGGTTGTAATGCCTCTATTCTTTTAATACGGTAGTTCTCCAGCTCGTTGGTCAACTCGCTGATCGTGGTTTCTGTTTGCTTTATATTAGCATCAAAGCTCTCACTTATAGTTTGTATTAACTGTTCGGTTTGGTTACGGCTGTATAAATCAAGGGTATCTCTTATTGGCAATAATTGCTTTTGTTTGTGCTGCACTTTCAATGTAACCTTCATCCGGTCAAGACCGGTGATCTTTATACCGCCCCATACTTCTATTCTTAGTTGGCAGTTATCGTAAACTAATAGTTCGGCGTTTTGTGTGTTCAGCTTAGCAAGTGGTTGCCTGTCCGCCGTAGCTTCAGCGAAGGCGGATAATGCAGGTGTGGTAATGGTTGCAGCAGAAAGTTTTTCTTTTTCAATTGAAAAAGAAAAACTTTCCCGTTGTTCTACCAGGTCAACTAATACCATTGCATCATCATGGTTTTGCAATACACTGTTTACATCTTCCCCGGATGGCAGGTGTGTACGTGCAATGCGTACATGAGGCAGCAATGTATATAACGCATGTGCATGTTTGTGTGTGGCTGCTT